>NZ_JBFAYV010000005.1:85671-514128 GCF_040681495.1 Nocardia sp. NPDC051756
CCTCATCGCAATCACCCACATCGACAGCGCCGGCCACCTCACCCAAACACAATCCAGCACAGGAACACCCAACTGGTCCCACCTCGTCGCCGTCGGCAACAACCTCGTGTTCTACCGCGACAACGACGGCCTCATCGCAATCACCCACATCGACAGCGCCGGCCACCTCACCCAAACACAATCCAGCACAGGAACACCCAACTGGTCCCACCTCGTCGCCGTCGGATAAGCGCGGGCCTGACCCAACACCCGTCACTCGGATTCTCAGAACCATCCTGTCGCTGAAGCAGAGGCAATGATTACGGCACCGAGCGACCGCCTGAGATTCGGTCCGATTCGGGTAGCGATCGACCTCTGTTCTGAATCCTGACCTGCGGTCTGATGATGTCGACAGCATTATCGGCGGAGCGACGTGCGATATGTGGGTAGCGAAATCAGCGACGATGATGGGCGCCGCCGCCCGGTTCGAGCTGCGGAGGCCGGGCGGAAGGTGCTTCCGCTGCATGCACGACGGGTGCTCGCCTACCCATCGCGGAGGCCGCGGGACTGCTGCTTCGCGAACCTGGGTTGTCCCACCGGCGGAAGGTCGGGACCAGACCGGGCGCCTACCGGTCAGTACCCGGTCAGCGGTATTTCCGGGTGCGCGTCGCAAAAAATGCCCGGCCGCAAGGCACGTCGGCCACGCAGGCTCACGACGGTGCCCTGGGATCCCGAGACCGAGCGGATGGGCACAGCGGCCTGGTCGAGCGCGGCATCATCACCCGCACATGGTTGACGCACAACGATATTCCGCGCCGATTCGGCTGGGGTCGCTGGCCGAAGCATCCGCGAACTTGCGTGGCTGAATCGTCGCCCGCGAAGTCGCCGCGGCCCACTACGCCACCGAGCCCAACTATGCCGCGACCCTGACCAGCGTGATGAGACTGATCGAGAAGGTTCCGTAGGCCGATCGGTCAACAGAAGGCGCTCGGGGGGTTGACAAAGCGCTTGCGGCACGTCACCTTTGGTCGATGGTAACGTTACCAGACCCCGACCGCGACGGTCCGGCGGCGCCGGGTGAGCGGCGTCGGTGGCCGACGATGGCGGATGTGGCTCGCCGCTCCGGCGCCTCGCTGATGACCGTGTCGCGCGTGGTGAACGGTGAGCCCGGGGTTCGGGAGGAAACAGCGCAACGGGTTCGGTCGGCCATCGACGATCTGGGTTTTCGCCGGAACGACGGGGCGCGAATTCTGCGGCAGGGCAACGCGACCGCGAGTATCGGCCTGGTGATGGAGGACCTGACCGGTCCCCTCTACAGCACCATCATGGCCGCCGTCGAGCAGGTGGCACGGCAACGGGACTACTTGTTGCTGGCCGGCTCTGCGCAGGGTGATTCCGCGCGCGCCGCGAAACTCACGAGCGCGTTCCTCGCCCGCCGGGTGGACGGGCTGATCGTCGCGGCCAGTCTGGCCGGTGAGGTAGCGCTGGAAGCCGAGCTGGCACCGGAAACCAAGTGCGTCTTCGTCGACCGGCCGAGTTCGAGTGCGAAGTTCGATTCGGTGGTCGCCGACAACGAAGGCGGCGTGGGTCTGGCCGTGGCGCATCTCGCCGCCGCGGGCCATCGCAGGATCGCCTACCTCGGCGACGACGAGCAGTTCTGGACGGCCGGCCGTCGTCGAGACGGTTTTCTCGCCGCCATCCGTGAACACGGGCTGGACGCGACGAACCTCGTTGGCATGGGCTTGCACAAACCGAGCAGTCAGGCCGAGATCTGGCAGCGGTGGGCCGGCGGGCCCGAACCGGTCACGGCCGTGGTCACCGGAAACAACCGCGCCACCCTCGCCCTCATCCGGCATCTGCGTTCCGCTCCCGAATTGTCGGTCGCCTACGTCGGATTCGACGATTTCGACCTCGCCGACCTGCTGAGCCCGGCCGTCACCACGGTCGCCCAGGACGCCGAGCAGATGGGGGCGCGCGCGGCCGAGATGCTTTTCGACCGCATCGGCGGGCGGACCGAGAGTCCGCGTCAGGTCGTCGTCCCGACTCGACTGATCGTCAGGGAGTCGGGGCACCTCAGATCAAAGGAGATCCCGTGACCCACCCCACGGCGCGCCTGCGCCGCTACTCAACCCTGGTCGTGCTGGCCGGCATTCTGTTGACCACGGGCTGCCGCGGCGGCGAGTCCACCGCGGGCTCGGCGGGTGGCGGATCGGCGATCCCGGACAACTCCGCGATCGTGAACGCGGTGCTGAGCGATCCGATCCTGGCCGGCGAGGTGCCCGCGGCGATCAAGGGCAAGGGCACGCTCTCGGTCGGCTCGAATGTGCAGTCGCCGCCGAACAACTTCTACGGCGCGGACGGCAAGAAGGCCGTCGGGTTCGAGGTCGACCTCATCACGGCCGCCGCGAAGAAGCTCGGCCTCGACGTCGCCTACAGCGACATGTCCTTCGATTCGCTGATCACCAGTCTGCAGACCGGGCGCATCGACGCGACCATCGCGGGCATGAACGACACGAAGGAACGCCAGCAGAAGATCGACTTCGTGGACTACTTCACCTCGGGCATCACCATGATGGTGGCCAAGGGCAACCCCGAGAAGATTCGCACGGTGGATGACCTGTGCGGCAAGGCTATTGCGGTGGTTACCGGAACAAGCCAGCAGGAGTTCGCCAAGTCGCAGAGTGCGAAATGCACGGCAGCGGGCAAGCCGGCCCTCACCATCACCGACACCAGCAGCGATTCGCAGAACCAGCAGCAGTTGCGGTCCGGCCGCATCGCGGTGATCCTCAACGACCTGCCTTCCGCGGCGTACATCTCCCGTACCGCCGGCGACGGAAAGTTCTTCGAGACGGTCGATCAGGCGCCGCTCAACGGCGGTCCGTACGGGATCGGCCTGGCCAAGGACAACAAGGCGCTGACCCAGGCCTTGCAGAAGGCGCTGCAATCCCTCGTCGATGACGGGACCTACACCAAGATCCTCGCGGCCTGGCAGATCAGCTCGGGCGCGCTCCAGCAGGTCACGGTCAATGCAGGCTGATATCCCTACGGCCCGCCACGATCCGCCCGCGGTCGCCCTGCTGCCGAAGGTTCCCCTGCGGCACTGGGGCCGCTGGATATCCGGCGTGCTCATCCTGGTCCTGCTCGGCGCGCTCGGATATGCGATGTCGCAAGGCCAGATCGACTATGCGTCCATACCCTCACTGCTGACCGAGCCCATCATCCTGGAGGGCCTGGTCAATACGATCCTCCTGGCGGTCGTCGCGCAGGCGGGGGCAATCGTGCTCGGCGTGGTCATCGCGCTGATGCGGGCCTCCCGCAATCCGGTGGCCCGCTGGTTTGCCAGCGGCTACATCTGGCTGTTCCGCGGATTGCCCGTGCTGCTGCAGATCCTGCTCTGGTTCAATCTCGCGTTCATCTTCCCGCGCATCACGATCATGATCCCGTTCGTCGACGTCACCGTGCTCGACCAGTCGTCGAATGTCCTGATGACGGTGTTCGTCGCCGCGCTGCTCGGGCTCGGGCTGAACGAAAGCGCCTACATGGCCGAGATCGTCCGGGCCGGGCTGAACAGCGTCGACAAAGGGCAGGTCGAGGCCGCCCAGTCGATCGGCATGCCGCCCGCCACCGTGCTGCGCCGGGTGATCCTGCCGCAGGCGATGCGCGTGATCATCCCGCCGACCGGCAACGACTTCATCAACATGCTCAAGGGGACCTCGATGGCGTCGGTCATCGGCTACGTGGAGTTGATCAAGGCGGCGCAGAACCTGACCTCGCACAGCCTGAATCCGATGGAGACGCTGTTCACGGTCGCGATCTGGTACATGGTCGTGGTCAGCGTGGCCAGTGTCGGGCAGTACTTCCTCGAACGGAGGTACTCGGCTTCGGACCGATCGAACGGCAGCCGAACACCGTGGCGGCGGATCGGGCGATCCCTCGGCACCCCTCCGATGGTCAGGACCACTCCATGAGCGAACGAACTACGGGCACAACAGATCTGACATCGAGCGCAGCCACACAAGAAGACCCCGACGTTCTGGTCAGAGCTGTGTCGGTGCACAAGCGGTTCGGCGACGTCGACGTACTCGAGGGCATCGATCTTGTCGTCCGGCGCGGTCAGGTCGTGGTACTGCTCGGTCCGTCCGGTGCGGGCAAGAGCACGTTTCTGCGCTGCATCAACCATCTGGAATCGATGGATTCCGGGGAGATCTGGGTCGATGGCGACCCGATCGGGTTTCGGTTGCGCGACGGCCGGCTGCACGAGCTCCGCGAGCGCGAGATCGCCAAGCAACGCGCCCAGATCGCCATGGTGTTCCAGCGGTTCAATCTGTTCCCGAATCGCACGGCATTGGAGAACGTGATCGAGGGGCCGGTCAAGGTCAAGGGCATGCCGCAGGCACAGGCCCGGCAGCAGGGGAAAGACCTGCTCGAACGGGTGGGCCTGGCCGACAAGGTCGATGAATACCCTGGCCGCCTGTCCGGCGGACAGCAGCAGCGGGTGGCGATCGCCCGGGCCTTGGCCATGCAGCCCAAGCTGATCCTGTTCGACGAGCCGACGAGCGCGCTCGATCCGGAACTCGTCGGCGAGGTCCTCAGCGTGATGACCGAACTCGCCAAGGCGGGCATGACCATGATCGTCGTGACCCATGAGATGTCCTTCGCGCGGGAGGTGGCGGACCAGGTGGTTTTCATCGACCAAGGGGTCGTCGTCGAACTCGGCCCGCCGGAGCAGGTCATCGGCAATCCGACACACAGCCGGACCCGCCAATTCCTGGCGCGGGTGCACCAATGACCGATCCGCGGGCCGCGTATCTGGCCCAATTCTGCGAAACCACCGGCTATCTCGATTTCGCGCGCTACGGTCCCCCGTCGCGGGCCGTGGTGGCCGCGAGCGCCGCGGCGATGCAGTCCGGTGCGATGGCGGGCCCGGACACGGTCGACGATCTGATGGACGCGACCGACCGGGCCGTCCGGGCCGTGGCGCGGCTGTCCGGCTTCGCGACCTCGTCCGTGGTGCTGGTGCCGAACACCTCGACCGGGCTGTTCCAGGCGGCCTTCGCCATCCCGCCCGGGCCGTCGGCCGGCGAGGTTCTGGTGAGCGGCAACGACTTTCCGGCCAACCACTATCCGTTGGCGCGCGCCGATCAAGCCGGTCGGATCCGGCTGCGCGTGCTCACCCCACCCGGCGGCCGGATGACGCCGGACGTGATCGCTGCGGAATTGCGGCCGGAGACCGCGGCGGTGTCGGTCAGCGCCGTCGACTTCGCCACCGGCTATCGAGCCGACCTCGCCGGTATCCGGGAGGTCATCGGCGATCGGCTGCTGATCGTCGACGGCATCCAGGGCTTCGGGGTGACCACCCAACCGTGGGAGGTGTGCGACATTCTGGTGGTCGGTGGACAGAAATGGCTGCGCGCCGGCTGGGGCACCGGATTTCTCGCGCTGTCGGATCGAGCGCTGGAACGAGTCGATCCGCTGTTGTCGGGATGGACCGGCGCCGTGGATCCCACGCACTATGACGGGCTGATCCACCCGCACGCGCACGGTGCCGCGCGATTTTCGCTCACCAATCTCAGCCCGGTCGACCATGCCGCCTTCGCCGCCGCGCTCGAACTGGTCGAATCCGTCGGCCCGGCCTGGATCGAGCACCGCGTCGGCGAACGCCTCGACGCGCTACACGAAGCGCTACTCCCCTTCGACCCGATGATCCGTTCCGCCCTCGACCCCGCGAACCGGGCCGGAATCCTCTCCTTCGCACTGCCCGATCACCCACCGGCGCAACTGGGCAAGCGTCTGGCCGCCGGGGGCGTCACCGCCACCGTGCACGCCGGCGCCGTGCGGCTGTCGGTCCACGCGACAACCACCGACGCCGCCATCGACGCGGTCACCGCCACGATCCGGGAGTCACGGGCGGTGGGGACACCGGACGTGCGGTGACCGGCTGACGGCAGCGCGAAGAACAAGACTGTTTCTTCGTGAATTGCCGCTGCATGCTGGGGCTGTCTACGCAGCCGAACGGGAGCAGCCGATGTCGTCCACGCACAACGCCGAGGTGCCGTTGCATCTCGCGGGAAACAACGCACCGGTCACCGAAGAGGTGACGGTGGCACCGACCGCGGTGATCGGTGCGATTCCCGCCGAGCTGGACGGGATGTACCTGCGCAACGGTCCCAATCCGCAGACGGGTTGGTCGCCGCACTACTTCGCCGGCGACGGGATGGTGCACGCGGTGGCGCTGCAAGACGGGCGGGCGCGCTGGTACCGCAACCGATACGTCCGGACTCCCCTGTTCGCGCAGCCGGGGAGGTCCCGGTTCGATCTGGCTTTCGACCCGCACACCGGGAAACTGGATTACCGGGTCACCACGGCGAATACCCACGTGGTCGCGCATGCGGGGCGGCTACTGGCGCTCGAGGAAGGCGGCTTCCCGTACGAGATCACCGCCGAACTGGCGACGGTAGGGCCGTTCACCTTCGCCGACGCCCTGGCTACCCCCATGACCGCCCACCCGAAGATCTGCCCGAAGACCGGCGAGCTGCTGTTCTTCGGCACCCGCCTACGCCCGCCCTACCTGACCTACTACCGCGCCGCGGCGACCGGGGAGCTGCTCCAGGCACACGTGGTGCCCATCCCCCGCGCGACGATGATGCACGACTTCGCCATCACCGAGCATTACGCGATCTTCATGGACCTTCCGGTCGTCTTCGATCCGGTCCGGGCAGTATCCGGGATGCCGTGGCGATGGGACGACGACCACGGTGCCCGCTTCGGCGTAATGCCCAGGGACGGTGGACAAGTGCGCTGGTTCGACGTCGAGCCCGGCTACGTGTGGCACACCATGAACGCCTTCGAGGTCGGCCACGCGATCACGGTCACCGGCCCTCGGGTACGCACCCTGTGGCGGGACGGTACCGAGGACATCGGCGGCGGGTTGCCGCATCTGCACCGCTGGCGGCTGGATCTGGAGACCGGCACCGCCACCGAGGAGGCCCTCGATGACGCGGCGATCGAGTATCCCCGAGTCGCCGACGCCGAGATCGGGCAACGGCACCGCTTCGGGTATGTCGCGAGCTTCTCGCTCGAGGCCGAACCGGACCACTCGGCGATCTACAAATACGATCTCGCCGAAGGGATTTCGCGTCAGACCCATCGCCTGCCGCCCGGACACACCTGCGGCGAGGCAACTTTCGTCCCGCGCGAGCGCGCAACCGCGAGCGACGACGGCTATCTCATGACCTTCGTGCACAACCGCGCCACCGCCACCAGCTACCTGGCGATCCTCGACGCCGCCGATCCGTCCGCCGACCCGCTCGCCGAGATACATCTGCCGGTTCGCATCCCCACCGGTTTCCACGGCAACTGGATCCCCCACCACTGACCCCCGATCGCCGGTTCGCGCGGCGATCGGCGGTGCAAGTTCGCCGCATACCCGCGACGATCGCCTGCTCGACTCGGCACTTCCAGCGGCCCCCACTTCCTGGGGCACGGTTCGCGCGGCCTGGCGTTAACACTTCGACCGGAGGCACCGGGAGCAGGGAGTATCGGGCAACTAGACGGCGAACTTCGTTGATCGGCAGCCGATTTCCCAAATCCTTGCCGACGGGTGCCGTAACGGCGACTGCCGCACATCGATGTGCAGCTTGCACACCGAAATGGTGGCAGTATCGAACTCGAGGGGATCTCATGCGAATCAAATCACTGCTTGTCGCCGGCTTCGCGGCCGGCGTCGCCATCACCGCCAGCGGTTGCGACTCGCCGACAACCCCTCAAGCGACCCGAACCCCGCTGCCTTCGGCACAAACCGAGCAGACCACCCAACCGGGGCGACCGAGCGAGCCCGGCGGCAGCGTTCCCGAGCCCGGCGGCGTCCCAGCAACCACCGCCGTCCCTGAGCCCCCAGCCGTGCCCGCGACCAGAACCGCCGCACCGGACCCGGCGACTCCCGCCGACACCGCGCCGCCGAAATGCGTGACCGCCCAACTCCGCCTGGACAAGGGAATCGGCGGCCAGGTGGGCGGGACCTGGTTCCTGAGGTTCATCAACTCCACCTCGCGAACCTGTGTCCTGCAAGGGTTCCCGGGTATCTCGCAAACCAACGGACCCACCGGTGACCCGGTGGGCGAGCCCGCCGTTCGGGACCAGGGCGCAGGGGCGCCGCAGCCCGCCCCGGTCACGCTCGCGCCGGGCGGTGCGGCGCAATTCGAGTTCATCTCCTACCCCAAGCAGATCAACGAATGCGCCGCCGTGCGCACCAACACCCTGCGCGTCTACCCGCCCGACAACACCGAATCACTCTGGCTGCCTTGGGACAGCCTGATCTGCCCGAGCCCCCAGCGCATGCTCGTCGTCCGGGCGATCACGCCGCTGTAGGCGCAGCGCGCGGAATTCCGCGGCGAGGGCGTCAAGGGTGTAGTGGGCGTTGAGGCCGCTGGGGTTGGGCAGCACCCAGAGCGCGGTGTCGGCGATCCGCTCGGGTTGGGGGCCGATCGTGGTGCGCGGGCGACCGAAGGCTGTGCGATAGGCGCCGATACCGAGTACGGCCAGAACTCGGGGTTGGTAGTGCTCGACCCGCTCGACCAGGGCGCGTCCGCCGGCGCGCAGTTCGTCGGCGGTCAGTTGCTCGGCCTTGGCGGTCGTGCGGGCGGCCACATTCGTGATGCCCAAGCCCAGCCCGAGTAGTTCGTGCTGTTCGTCCGGCCGGAAGAGGCGCGGGGTGAAGCCGGATCGATGCAAGGCCGGCCAGAACCGATTGCCCGGACGAGCGAAGTGCTGCCCGGTCGCCCCGGACCACAGGCCCGGATTGATTCCGCAGAACAGCACCCGCAAACCGGGCCCGATCACATCGGGAATCGTCTTGTCCTGCGCCGCGGCCAGGTCCGCAGGCGACGGCCGAGCTGACGAAGCAGAACCCATTCCCCCACCCTCCCACAGCCCAGGTGATGGCCGAGCACGCCCTCGTCCGCGAGGCCCATGCCGAACCGCCTTGCCCCTTAAACCTTGGCTATGGACGGGCACCGGAGGTCCGTTATGATGTCGAAACCAGTGCGGACGAGGTCGGGTGGGGAGTTCTATCGGTGTGGCGTTCACCAAGTTCGGTCGAGTATCGAACCTCCATGCCCACAGCTGCATGTGCCCGCGGCGCTGTGCCGACGCCCTGTTTCCATGTGTTCCGTCATAGAAGGACCAATCGATGGCAGACCCCAGCGAATTCGACCGCCTGACCAAGGCCGCCAAGGACAACTACATCCGGCTGGAGCCGCAGGCCGCGCAGGACTGCGCCAAGATGTGCAGTCAGATGATCACCGAGCTCGACAAGGCGATCAACGATGCCGACCACCTCGCCACCGTCCAGGGCTTCGGCACCAACCTGCAGAACGCGACGGACCTCGCCAAGCGCTACAACGACCGCGCGAACAATGGTGACTCCTCGCTGAAGTACGCGCTGACGAAGCACCGCGAGGTCGTCAACGATATGCTGGAGACCTTCATCGCAGCCGGTCGGGCCTATCTGCGGAATGAAGACGCCACCACCGCTGAGATTTCCCAATACGATTCGGCGGTGGACGTTTTCCGGCCGAAGAAGTCGTAGGATTCCAGCCGTCCATGGAGGTAGCCAATGGGTGACTCGCCACCGCCGAGGAAGCCGAAGTCGTACAACCTGAACGAGTTCAAGCCGAAGGACGGGAACGTACCCAAGAGTACGGTGCTGGGCACCGACGACAAGGTCGGGACCGAGACCGGCGAGATCGCCTGGGAAACCTACGGCAAGACCCTGGAAACCCTTGTCGCCTACCGTGATTCGATCAACTCCACCTCGGTGCGCGGAATGGCGACGAATTGGCGCAATCATGGCAACGCGCTGCAAGCACTCGCCGGTAAATTCTCCAACGAGGTGAAGTCGAAGATCCACGACTCGTGGGATTCCGGCGGCGGTCGCAGCGCATCGGCGGCGGTACAGCGCTACGCCGATCAACTCTCGACCCTGCCCACGGTCATCAACGCGGTCGCGCACAGCCTGGACTACTCGGCGGAGGTCCTGGACAACACGCGAAACAACATTCCGGACGCCAAGGGCAACCTGGTCAACGGGCAGTCGATCATCAAGACCTCCGGCGACTACGAGAACGACCAGACGCGCGCGCAGATGAAGCAGTTGCTCACGCAGCGGGCCAACGACGTCATGAATCAGATCTTCGTTCCCGGCGGGAAATCCGCGGACGGGGCGATGCCGACTTTCCCGCTGCCGCAACCGGTGACGACCGGGCTGCCGGACCCCAGGTCACCGCAGCAGACCCCGGGACCGCCCGGGCCCCCTGGACCGCCCGGACCTCCCGGACTGCAGAAGAGCCAGCTCCAGGACCAGCAGAAGCTCCAGGAGCAGGCGGAAAAGCAGCGCCAGCAGGCCGAATTGCAGCGCAAGGCCCTCGAAGACCAGATGACGAAGGCGCGCGCGGACCAGGAGCAGCGCGCCCTGGAACAGCAGAAGCAGGCCCAGCAACAAGCCGCGCAGCAGGCCGCTCAGCAGGCTGCCCAGCAAGCGGGGCAGGTGGCGTCGCAGATCGGCCAGCAGCTCTCGCAGGCCGCCCAGCAGATCGGGTCGCAACTGGCCAGTGCGGCGCAGCAAGCCGCGCAGCAGGCGAGCCTGGCCGGCCTACCCGGTATCCCGAGCCTGAAGGACCTGGAAGAGCAGGCGAAGAAGGCGATGGGTACCGCCGGGTCCAAGGGCGCGGGCCCCGGTCCCGGTGGCGCACCGAAAACCACTGGTATCAACCAGAATCTGGACAAGGCGTCCAAGCTGTTCCCGCGCGCCGAGGCCACGACGACCGGCGCCGCCACCGGCGCACGGGCCGGTCTCGCGTCCAATGCGGGAATGGGCATGGGCCCCGGCCCCGGCCCTGGCGCCCAGGGGCAGCAGAAGGAGCACAAGCGCGCCGACTACCTCGATTCGACCGAGCACATCGAGGAGGCGATCGGTGACGCTCCGGTGACGTCGAAGCCGGTCGTCGAGCGGTGACCGTCCACCGGGGGCGGCTGACGTCGCTCGAGCTCGTCGTGCTGTGGGAGCTGATGTCGGATGACAGCCTGCCGTTTCCGCTGACGCACTGGCCGACGCACCAGTACGAGCATGACTACTACGAGGCGAAAAGGGCGACCGCAGAACGGCTTCTGGCGATTCTTCCGGAGGACGCGCAACAGCTGTGGGAGGCCGTGGTCAAGCCCGACATCGTCATCTGGGCGGCGGGCGAGGCGCCCGACGACGAGACGGACACGGCGGCGGTGACGCGCGTGGTCGGGCTGCGGCGCGAAGGGTTCGCCGTGGTCCTGGTCCAGGAGCCCGGCGAGACCGTCGAGCGCGGCGGGGACATCCATGTCTACGAGACCGATGTCCCCGGACTGGCGAAGGCCGTGATCGACCAGCTGCCCAAGGTCGGACCCGGTAGGCGCGGCGAAATCCCGATCCTCTCGGAGAAGCCGGACGGCATGGACTACAGCTACGGCTCCTCGCAGGTGCTCGAGGCGGCCGACTCGACGGAGCAGCGCTCCGACCGCTGGCGCAACGCGAAGGCGAGCCAGCTCGGCGAGCTGAAGGTCGAGCCGGGCAGCGCGGTGCACTGGATCCAAGACCGCCGTGGCTATCTGCTGCGCTGGCGCGACCTCGTCGACGACGGCCGCTACGTCATCGAGCCGAGGCCGAATCCGGTCGCGATACCGGTGGACGACAACGCGTTCGAGCGGCTGGTCAACCAGCGAGTCGTCGAACTGGTCCGGCGGATCCGGGAGAACCGGCCTACCGAACGCGAATTCCGAGTCGTCTGAGCATGCTGGACGAGATGGCCTGTGACACACTCGATTTCGTCCTCGAGACGCAGTTCTACGAGCACCGGCTGCCGGGGCTCGGGGCGGTCGTCGAAGTGGGTGATCAGCGGTGGGAGCTGGCGCTCGGCGTCTCGGACCTGAGCACCGGCGAGCCGTTCCGGATCGGCGACCACTATCGCATCGGGTGCGTCACGAAGTCGTTCACCGCGACGGCTGTTCTGCGCCAGATCGACCGGGGGCGACTCGGTTTCGACGACACGCTCGAATCGTTCGTCCCCGGGATCCCGAACGGTGAGCGCATCACGATCGAGCAGCTGCTCAATATGTCCTCCGGCGTCGCCAACTTCGTCGGCCTGCCGGACTGGCTGCCGACGCGCGACGAGCTGTCCTTCGACACCGCCGACGCGGACTGGCCGCAGGAGCGCAAGGTCGACCTGATGCGCAGCGGGCCTGCGACTTTCGCGCCGGGGGCGAAGGCCGACTACTGCGACAGCAACTACATTCTGCTCGGCCTCGTGCTCGAGCAGGTGACCGGCGAACGCGCCGCCGACGTGCTCAACGGCGATGTGGTCGCCGCGCTGCCCGGCTTGACCGCCACCGAATTCCCCTCGGCCGCAGCACTTCCCGATCCGCGTCCGACGATCTACACCCGCCTGCCCGACGGCCGCACGCTGCGCGAGCTCGGCGACATGAACCCCAATGTCCTGTGGACGACCGGCGGGATGATCTCCACGGTCGACGACCTGCTGATCTGGGTGCGCGAGCTGGCCGAGGGCACGCTGCTGTCCCCCGAGTCGCAGCGTGCGCGATTGACGCCGATCCACCTGGACCGCCGCCGCGCCTTTCATCGATACGGGCTCGGGGTGCAGCGCCTCGGCGCGCTGCTCGGCCACAACAGCGTCATGCCCGGTTCGTCGTGCGCGGTGTACCGCTATCCCGCCGAGGACGCGTCGATCGCGGTCGTCACCAACATGTCCGCGAACGTGGACGCGATCAGCATGGAGATCGCGCTCGAGCTGATGCGGACGCTGTATCCGAGATTCGTCGATGGCTGAGCCGGTCCCCGCCGCCGACCCGATCGCGATCGTCGGCATCGGTTGCCGATATCCGGGCGGCATCGCCTCGTCGGCCGATCTCTGGCGCTTCGCGGCCGAAGGCCGCAGCGCCACTTCGGAATTCCCGGCCGACCGGGGTTGGGATCGGAGCAGACTCCCGGCCTCGCTCACCTCGCGGCACGGAAACTTTCTCGACGCGGCGGACGCGTTCGACGCGGGATTGTTCGGCATCGGCCCGAGCGAGGCGCTGGCGATGGAACCACAGCAGCGGCTGCTGCTCGAAACTTCGTGGGAAGCCCTGGAACGCAGCGGCATCGATCCGTTGTCGCTCGCCGGCTCCGAAACCGGGGTCTATTTCGGCGTCGCCGCACTGGATTACGGCGGTCGGGTCGCCGCCGAGGGCATGGGATTGGCGGGCCACCTCACCACGGGCACCGCGCCCGCCGTCGCGTCCGGGCGGATCGCGTACGCCCTCGGGCTGTCGGGTCCGGCGATCAGCATGGACACGGCGTGCTCCTCCTCGCTGGTCGCGATACACCTTGCGGCACAAGGCTTGCGGACCGGCGACTGCACGCTCGCGCTGGCCGGCGGGGCGACGGTGCTGAGCTCGCCGAGTGCCATCATCGAGCTGGCCGAGCTCGGCGCGCTCGCCGAAGACGGCCGGTGCAAGCCGTTCTCGGCCGCGGCCGACGGCTTCGGGATCGGCGAGGGCGTGGGCGTGCTTGTCCTGGAACGACTTTCCGACGCTCGTCGGCACGATCATCCGGTGCTCGCGCTGCTGCGCGGATCGGCGATCAATCAGGACGGCACGTCGAGCGGGCTGACGGTGCCGAGCGGCCCCGCGCAGGAACGGGTCATTCGCAAGGCGCTGGCCGATGCCGGGCTCACGCCCGCCGACATCGACGTCGTGGAGGCGCACGGCACCGGAACGACGGTCGGCGACCCGATCGAGGCGGCCGCCCTGATCGCGACCTACGGCGAAACACGCACGGCCGCAACGCCGTTGCTGGTCGGGTCGGTGAAGTCGAACATCGGTCACGCGCAGACCGCGGCGGGCGTCGCCGGGGTGATCAAGATGGTCGAGGCCATGCGGCACGGGACGGTTCCGCCGACGCTGCTTGCCGATCGGTTGACCAGCGCGGTGGACTGGTCGACCGGAACGGTGCGGGTCGTCGCCGAGCCGACCGAATGGCCGTCGGACTCCCCCGTTCGGCGCGCGGGTGTCTCGGCGTTCGGCATCAGCGGCACCAACGCTCATGTGATCCTCGAACAGGCGCCGGCCGGACCCGCGACCGCGAAGCGGCAAGGCCCGCCCGTCGTGGTTCCGCTCGCGCTGTCGGCGAAGACCGGAAAGGCGTTGGCGGAGCAGGCTTCCCGGTTGTTGACGGTGCTGGATCACGAGCCGGTGGATCTAGCGTGGTCGCTGACGACCGGCCGGGCAAGCCTCGACCGCCGGGCCGTCGTCGTCGGCGCGGGCGGCGACGAACTGCGCTCGGGGCTGACCGCGCTCGCCGAGGGGCGCGCCGCCGAGAACGTCGTCACCACCGGCGGGCCGAGCGGGAGCGCCGTGTTCGTGTTCCCCGGTCAAGGGTCGCAGTGGGTGGGGATGGCGACCGAATTGCTGGACACCGCACCGGCTTTCGCCGAGCACATCGACGACTGCGCCGCCGTGTTCGCCGACCTGGTCGACTGGTCACTGCTCGACGTGCTGCGGGGTCGACCGGGTGCACCCGGCCTCGATCGCGTCGATGTGGTGCAGCCGGTGCTGTTCGCCGTGATGACCTCGCTGGCCCGCCTGTGGCGGTCGATCGGCGTCGAACCGGCCGCGGTGGTCGGTCATTCACAGGGCGAGATCGCGGCCGCCTACCTCGCCGGGGTGCTGTCGCTGGCCGACGCCGCACGGGTCGTCGTCGTCCGCAGCCGCGCGCTCGTCGCGATCGCGGGCCGCGGCGGCATGGTCTCGATTCCGCAACCGGTCGACGACGTCGGCATCCTGCTCGAAAAGTGGCCCGGCCGCCTGAGTGTCGCGGCGTTCAACGGACCGCGGGCGACCGTGGTGTCCGGCGAGGCGGCCGCGATCGCGGAACTGATCGAGCACGGCGAGGCCAATGACCTTCGGATCAAACGGATTCCGGTGAACTACGCCGCGCACTCCGCCCAGGTCGATGTGATCGGCGCCGAGTTGCGGTCGACCCTCGCCGGAATCGGCCCGGCCGCCGCGGAACAGGTGCCGGTACCGTTCTTCTCGACGGTCACCGGCGGCCCGCTCGAGCCGGCCGCGATCGACGCCGGGTACTGGTTCGAAAACCTCAGGCAGCCGGTGCGATTCGAGGCGGCGGTGCGCTCCGCCTACCAGCACGGGTACCGCACCTTCGTCGAGGTGAGCCCGCACCCGGTGCTGACCGTCGGCATCGAGGAAACGCTCGACACCGACCAGGTGACGGTCGTCGAGACCCTGCGGCGCGACCAGGGTGGTCTGCGCCGCTTCCTGCTCTCCGCGGCGCACGTGGTCCCCTCGTGGCGGACCTATCTCCAAGGGCTGCAACCACAACGAGTCGACCTGCCGGTGTATCCGTTCCAGCACCAGCGATTCTGGCTCGCGCCCGACGACGGCGGGGCCGGCGCCGTGCACCCGTTCATCGATGCGGTAGTCGAGCACCCGGAGTCGGGCGAGGTGACGTTCGCCGGTGCGGTGTCCGTCGACCGCCAGCCCTGGCTCGCCGAGCACACCGTCGCCGGAACGGTCCTGTTCCCGGGTGTGGCGATGGTCGAGCTCGTCCTGTCGGTCGGCGCGCGGGTCGGCTGCCCACGGCTTTCCGAGCTGGTTCTGCACGCGCCGCTCGCCATCGCCGAAACCGATGCGGTGCAACTCCAAACAATCGTCGGCCTGCCCGAATCCTCAGGCAGGCGGGCGGTCCGGTGCTACACGCGCACCGACGATTCGGCGCGGTGGACGCTGCACGCCGCCGGCGCAGTGTCGCCCCGCCCTCGCTCGGTTTCACCGGCGGTTGTCCCGGCCTGGCCGCCGACGGACGCGACGCCGGTCGACATCGCCGAGTTCTACGAACGCTGCGCGGCCCACGGCTACGAATACGGCCCGGCGTTTCGCGGGCTGCGTGCCGCGTGGGTGCGGGACGCGGAGTTCTTCGCCGACGTCGTGGTGCCGCTCCCGTCCGGCACGGCGGGCTTCGGCCTGCATCCGGCGCTGCTCGATGCCGCGTTGCACATGTTGATCGAACCGTTCGCCACCCGCGAAACCGGCAGGGTGACAGTGCCGTTCGCCTGGGAGGGCGTCGAGCTGTATGCGGTCGGCGCGACCGCGCTGCGGGCGCACGTGGCGATGCAGGCCGACGATCGCGCGACGGTGACGCTGTTCGACACCGCCGGATCCGTGGTCGCCGCGATCGATACGCTCACGTTCCGGTCGATCGATCGACGGCAGCTGGCAGGTGCGCCGGTGTATGGGATCGATTGGGTTCCGGTCGCGCTCCCGGAATCCGGTTCGGCACGAATCGGCCAGTCGGCCAAGGTGTTACGCTGCCGGACGACGCCGGTGACCGACGGTGATCTCCCCCGGGTCGTGCACGCGCGGCTCGCCGAGGTGCTCGAGCAGATCCAGCGGTGGCTGGCCCGCGAGGACGACACCACGCTCGTCGTTGTCACCTGCCGGGCGGTCGCGGTGCACAGCGGCGAGGACGTGGAAGATCTGGTGCACGCGCCGGTGTGGGGGCTGCTGCGGGCGGCGCAGAACGAGCACCCGGGGCGCATCGTGCTCGTGGATGTCGACGATTGGGTCCACCGCCGCGCGGCGATCGCGGCGGCGTTGGCCGGCGACGAACCACAGCTCGCGTACCGACGCGGAAACACTTACGCGCCCAGGCTGGTTCGCGCCCGTGTCGACATGGTCGACGAACCCGAATTGCTCGAGGCCGGGCCGTGGCAGTTGCGGACCGCCGGTACCGGCACGCTGCAGTCGGCCAACCTGCGCCTGGATGCACCGGAAGAGGCGGACCGGGCGCTGCGGGACGGCGAGGTCCGGATCGCGGTGCGCGCGGCGGGGCTGAACTTCCGCGACGTCGTGATCGCGCTCGGCATGTACGACGAGGCCCGCGCCGACGTCCACGCCGAGATCGGCGCCGACGGAGCCGGTGTCGTGGTCGAGGTCGCCGCCGACGTCACGACGCTCGCGCCGGGCGACCGGGTGATGGGACTGCTGGGTCCGATCGCCTCGACCGCGATCGTCGATCACCGGCTGGTGGTGCCGATTCCGGCGGGCCTGTCGTTCGCCGAGGCCGCCACCACGCCCGCGGTGTTCCTCACCGTCTATCTCGCCCTGCGTGACCTGGCGCGACTGGTGCCGGGCGAGCGGTTACTGGTGCATGCGGCGACCGGCGGGGTCGGCCTCGCCGCGATCGCGCTGGCGCGGCATTGGGGCGCGGAACTCTTCGTCACGGCGAGCCCGGGCAAGCAGCACGCGTTGCGGGCGCTCGGATTCGACGACGCCCACATCGGCGACTCGCGCACGCTCGAGTTCGAGCACGCCTTCCTCGCGACCACCGCCGGGGCCGGCGTGGATGTCGTACTCGACTCGCTCGCAGGCGATTTCGTCGACGCGTCACTGCGATTGCTGCCCCGCGGCGGCCGGTTCATCGAGCTGGGCAAGACCGACCTCCGCGACGCGGCGGCCGTCGCGGCGACGCACCCCGGCGTGACATACCAGGCCTTCGACGTGCTCGACGTCGGCGTCGAGCGGATCCA
This sequence comes from Nocardia sp. NPDC051756, assembly GCF_040681495.1. Classification (NCBI taxonomy): domain Bacteria; kingdom Bacillati; phylum Actinomycetota; class Actinomycetes; order Mycobacteriales; family Nocardiaceae; genus Nocardia; species Nocardia sp. NPDC051756. Next base: position 103,278 of record NZ_JBFAYV010000005.1, read on the forward strand.
GCAGGCGCTGGCCGATATCGCCGCGATGTTCGAATCCGGGGTCTTGCGGCCGTTGCCGGTCGGCAGCTGGGACATCCGCCGTGCGCCGGAAGCGCTGCGCTACCTCGGTCACGCGCGGCACATCGGCAAGCTGGCGCTCACGATCCCGGCCGAACCGCCGCGGACGGGCACCGTGCTGATCACCGGCGGCACCGGTGCCATCGGCGCGCTGCTCGCGCGGCACCTGGTGAGCCGGCACGGGGTCCGAAACCTCGTGCTGCTCAGCCGCCGTGGCCTCGAGACCCCCGGCGCGGCACAACTGCACGGTGAGCTCAGCGCGCTCGGGGCGGCCGTGCAGATCGTGGCATGCGATGTCGCGCAGCGTGATTCGTTGCGGGCGGCGATCGCGCAGATCGACCCGCCGTTGACCGGCGTGATCCACGCCGCGGGCGTCCTCGACGACGCGGTGCTCGACACGGTGACCCCGCAGCAGCTCGAGACCGTGCTCCGGCCGAAGGTCGACGCTGCCTGGAATCTGCACGAGGCGACCGCCGCGGCGGAGCTGTCGATGTTCGTCCTGTGCTCCTCGATCGCGGGCGTCATCGGCCCGGCCGGTCAGGCGAACTATGCCGCGGCCAACACGTTCCTCGACGCGCTCGCCGCGCACCGAGGCCAGCTCGGCCTGCCCGCCGTCTCGCTCGGCTTCGGCTTCTGGGCCGCGGCGACCGGCATGACCGGGCATCTCCGCGAGCAGGATCGGACGCGGGTGACCCGCGGCGGGCTCGTCGCGATGTCGTCGGCCGAGGCCCTCGACCTGTTCGACGAGGCCATCGGGCTCGGCCGCCCCTTCGTGCTGCCCGCCCGGCTGAACATCGCCGCCATGCAGTCGGGCGAGATCCTGCCCGCGCTGGCTCGCGGCCTGGTGCGGGCCGCGCCGAAGGCAGGCGGCACGCCGGGCGTGCCCACCCTCGGCCGCCTCGCCGGACTCGATCCCACCCAACGCCGCGAGCAGGTGCTCGCCCTCGTCCGCTCCACCGCCGCCGCGGTGCTCGGCTACGACGGCCCCGCCGCCATCGGCATCGACCAGTCCTTCAAAGACCTCGGCTTCGACTCCCTCGGCGCCGTAGAGTTCCGCAACCGCCTACGCGCCGCCCTCGGCATCTCCCTACCCACCACGATCGTCTTCGAATACCCCACCGCCGCAACCCTGACCGATCACCTCTACACGGCACTGGAATGATCAGCGCGGGTCGAGCAGTCGTACCTGCGGCCGTGGTTCCGGCTACCCCGCGATAAACGCCTTCGGGGGTAGCCGGAACCAGTGTGGCGGTGAGTTACGTGCGGGGAATGAAGGGCAGCAGGACGTATGGGCGCTGGTCGGCTGTTCCGGTGAGGGTTGTCTGACCGGCGAAGGCCGGGTTGTCGCGGTCGCCCGGCAGTTCGTGCCAGTACGCGCCGCTGCCGAGGAGTTCGCGGCCGTAGGCGGACTCTTGTTTGCCGGGTAGGCCGTGGGTGTAGTCCTGGCCGCGCACCGATAGTCCGATCTGGTAGCCGGCCGGGGCGACGATCGAGAAGGGCCAGATTTCGACGTCGGCTTCGTACGCGGTTCCTGGATTCACTTGGGCCGCTTCGGTATGCGCGTGCCACGGGCGGTACGGCAGGGAACGGTCGGCATCGAGGGTGCGCTGTGACAGGCGCAGCCATCCCTGGGCGAGGGGTCCGTGCGGTTCGAAGGCCGTGGGGAACAGGACCTCGGTGCCGGTGGGATCGAAGAGATGCAGGGTGACGAACAGGTCCGCGTCGGTGGTCGTCGACGAGACGAACAACTTCAGCGCGGCCGGTCCGGTGAGTTCCAGTTCTTCTTCGAGGACCGGCAGTTTGAACATGACCCCGGCCGAGCGTGCCTCGAACGTCACGCGCTGATCCGTCGAGGGGACGTCGGGGGTGATCGACCCGGAATCGATATCGAGGTAGCAGCGCGTCCATTCGGTCCGGGCCAGCGGCCACTCGTTCTCCGCGCGGACGAAGAAGTCGTCCGGGGTGCGCACCTTGAGCTGGACCGGGGGCTTGGCGTCCCAGCCGTTGTCCTCCCCCTTGAGGAAATGGTCGAAGAACTGCCGTTGCAGGTCGAGTCCGTAATTCGTGTAGAACTCGGTCCAGTGCTCCAACCCGTGCACTTCCAGCCACTTCTGTTCGGAACCGACTCGGGTGAAGGCCTCGAAGTTTCCGCGTGAATGCAGCCCCATCCCGCCCCAGTTCGACGCGGACAGGACCGGAACGGTGATCTTCTCCAGCACCGCGGAACGATCCTGGTAGTAACTGTTGACCGTCGGGTTCTCCCGAATCACGTCACCGATGGCGATCGCGTTCTCCGCGAGTTCTTCGTCCGTTCGGATCGGCAGCCCGGAGACGCGGCGACCGGTGTGCGGGTTGATTTCGGCGTCGGCGCGGCCGTGCTGGACGCTCTTGACCTGGTACGGCATCCAGCTGGGCAGGAATTCGGAGGGGATGCCGCCGTGGTGGGTGTACTCGCGGTAGTAGTCGGAGGCGCCTTCCCACGGGCAGATCGCGGCCAGATGCGGCGGCGCGAGTTCGGCCACCTGCCACTGATTGCTGGCCAGGTACGAGATGCCGAGCAGGCCGATCTTGCCGGTGCTCCACGGCTGCGCGGCCGCCCACTCGATGCATTCGTAGAGGTCCTGCGTTTCCTGCGGCGAGAAGAAGTCGATAGCGCCTTCGCTGCCGCCGGCGCCGCGGGTGTCGATGCGAACGCAGACATAGCCCGCGGGCACCCAGCGTTCGGGGTCCGGATATTCCCATACCTGGTAGGCGTTGGTGGAATGCTCGGCGACCTCCGGATGCTCGTCGAGCAGGCTCTTCAGCTGACTGGCATAGCCCACCGCGAACGGCAGTCCCTTGCCGTAGGGGCTGGCGGCGAGCAGCACAGGGTGTGGCTGGTCGTCGTCTGGGCGGAAGATGTCCGCGGCCAGGGTGAGGCCGTCGCCCATCGTGATCCGCACGTCCCAATCGACGCGCATGCCGTCGCGCAGCTCACTTTTCGGTGCGTATTGTTCGGTCATGACAAACCTTTCTGTGAAAACACAATGGGTGTCCGGCCCATCGCCGCCATGGCGGCCAAGCCGATGACGGGAATTACCGTCAGTTGGATTATCCCGGCGGTCTGCCAGCCGAAACTGTCCCGCATATGGGCGAAGAAATATCCGGACGCGGCGGCGGGAATATACATCGCCGCGACGAAAAGTCCGCTCACCCGTCCGAGGTATCTGACGTCCACCGAGCGTTGCATCAGCGCGCTGGTATTCGTGTAGACGATGCCGGTGAAGGAAATGCCGAGGAGCAAGGAGAGCACCATTTGCACCGGGAGCGGAGTGGCGAAGCCGAAGATGGCGACGCCCAAGATCATGATGCCGAGAAAACCGCCCACATTGAGCAGGCGCTGATCGACACGGTCCGCGACCGCGCCGCCGACGAGCGCGCCCAGTGCGCCGATGCCGAACATGCTGGCCGCCCAGCCCGCCTGCGCAGCCGTGAACCCGTGCGCCTCACGCAGATACGTCGGGTACAGGCCGAGGTATCCGTAGATGGTGAAACCACCGGCCGCAGCGCCGATTCCGGCACACACCACGCGACGATTCAGAAAGCGCACGGCGTCACCGGCGATCGTCGGCGCGACACTCGGTTGCTGCTTGCGTCCGACCTCGGTAACCGACTCGGGTACCAGCAGCAGAACCAGAATGATGATGACCACGCCGATTCCGCCGAAGACGATCAAGGGTGTCCGCCAGTCGCCGGTCGCGGACAACAGGGCGCCGCCGAGCAGCGGCCCGGTGAACGCGCCCAGGCCGAATGCCGCGTTGATCGAACCGATCGCGAACCCGCGGTGCCGGCTGAAATAGGCGCCGACCGCGGCGAAGAGCGCGGCATTCTGCATTCCTTCGCCGACTCCGGAAAGCACGCGCCACAGGGTCATGTCGGCGATACCGACGGCCACCGCTTGCAGAGCGCAGCTGACCGAGAAGATGACCAGACTGCCGAGGATGATGCGTTTGCGGCCGAATCGGTCCGCGAGATATCCGGCCGGAATGCCGGCCAGCCCCATGCCGAGGGTGAAGATGGTCGCGATGACGCCGGCCTGCCCGCCGGTGAGACCGTAGGTCGCCTTGATGTCCGGCAGCAGGATCGCGAAGACCTGCCGGTCCATCGCGTTGATGAAGTAGGAGAGATCCAGGATGAGCAGGAGAAAGAGCACTCGGCCGCTCAGTGTGGCCGGAATCGGTTGGCCGGTCGGCGCCCGCGTGGCCGAGGCCTCGGCATGGTCGAAGGGGGACATAGGAAACTCCTGAAGCAAAATGATCATGGGTAGTGCTGGTGCGTTTTCTGCGCGGCCGACCGGTCGTCGGATTCAGAAAAGCGTCAATAATTTGATGCCGAATTCCACTTCCCGCAATCTTTGTGCTCGGAGTTTTCTGGCTGCCATCGCTTCGCTCAGGGAAATCTGCACGAAACGAATGGCGTCGGGCGCCTTCATCTGCGCGATGAGGTCTAGATCGCCGTTGATGACGGTGCCGATGGTCGCGTAACCTCCCCCGGTCACCGCGTCACGGAGCAGGCAGATCGGTTCTTCGCCATTGGGCACTTGGATCGATCCCATGGGATATCCGAGATCCACCACATTGCTCGGATTGTCGCCCGCGCCGAACGGGGGTTCGCGCGCGACGAAACTCAGCGCCGGACCGGTCAATCGGTAGCCGGTGCGGTCCGATACCGGCGACACGGTGTACGTCGACGAAAAGAATCGGTCGACGCTGTCCTGATCGAACCGGTAGTGGCACAGGCCGGCCACCACGCGAATCCGATAAGCGTCGGCGAGCCGCGGACGCAGGCGTTTCTCGACGGTGCTGCCCGGGCCCGGGCACTCGCGCGACTCCGCAGGACCGATCGGGAGCTCGTCGCCGACCCTGACCGGCGAACCGCGCAGGCCGCCGATCGCCGAGCTGACATAGGTCGATCGGCTACCGAGGAAGGGCGGTGTGTCGATGCCGCCGCGGATCGCGATATACGCACGACACCCGGTGCTCAGGGTCCCCACGGTCAGCGTCCGGCCGGCGGCAATGTGCACGGTCGTCCAGCTGTCGTGGCGCACGTCATCGATCCAGATCGGCACCTCACCGCCGGTCACGGCGACATAGGCCGGCGAATCGAAGCGCAGTTTCGGACCGACCATCGTCACTTCCAGCGTTGCCGCCGAATGAGGATTGCCGACCAGCAGATTGGCGCAGCGATGGGAGAACTGATCGAGCGCGCCGGACGGCGGCAGGCCCATGGCGTAATGGCCGTTCCGGCCCAAATCTTGTACCAGCGTATGGGCGCCGGCGTATTCGACGGTCACCATCGGAGTTCTCCCGTCAGCTCCGCGGCGTACCCGAGCGGATCGTCGAGGAACCGAGACAGCACGAAGGTGACCGGGTGCCGGTTGTATCGGTACGTTCCCTTTTTCGACGAGGCCCGCATATCGCGGTACTCGTCGCCATCGATCGAGCGGAACAGAATCAAGCTCGAGACCGTCGTGAGCACCTTCGAATCCTCGAATCCAGGAATGGTCTGGTCGAGATCGACGACGGGCACCGGCGACCGGCCCAGCAGCTGATACCCGCCGACCCCGCTGGTCGGATAGACAACGGTGAACGCGCCGCCGTGCGCCACCGCCCGCGCGGGGGTCTCCGTCCGTGGGCGCAGATACTTCGGTGCCTGGATCTGCCGGTTCCGCGGCACCAGCTGCATGCTCTCGGTGTTTCCCGGTTTGAAGCACGGGAACGTGACGATGAACGGCGCGGACGAATGCGCGGCGACGAGTTCGTCGACGGACGACAAGTTGTTCACCCGCGCGGTGTACTGGATATCGGTCTCGGTCGATGATTGATGCCGGTCGCGAAACTTCATGCACGTCTCGGCCGACCAGGGGTCGTCGTACCAGACGGGTATCTCGACGATGTCGGTGTCGAGGGTTACGGCATAGGAGTCGGCGAACTGTTGGTGCAATCCGTCGAGAATGCGGATCAGGTGCCGCGGGTCGAGGACGTCCGGGTCGAGCCGAATCATGTAGCTAGCGTTCGCCGGTGCGATGTCGAGGATCCCGGCCAGCGCGATCCGGGTGAGCCCGGCGGTGATCGCCTGAATGCGCAATGCTTCCGCGAGATCCATCGCCTCGCCGAATTCGACGAAGACGAACTCGTCGCCGCCGAAACTCACCCGCGACTCGTCACACAGGAACTGGTAGGGCGTCGGCGTCATTGCTCGTGCGCCTGCCGGAAAGGCGAGCGAACACCAACGCCTGCCTCGGCCAACCGGGTGCGGACCGTTGCGGCGATGTCGACCGCGTTCGGCCGATCGCCGTGCACGCAGATCGACTCGACGGGCATGGCGATCGTCGTCCCGGCCGTGGTTCGCACGGAACCGAAAGCCAGCTCGACCGCGCGCGCGGCCACCGTTTCGGGATCCTTCCACTGCGGCCGCGGCTCGACGATGTTGATGCCGTCCGGGTCGAAGTCCAGGTCCGCGGCGTTCTCCGGGATGGCGGGCAGCCCCTCGTTGCGGACCGCGGCGAAGGCGGCGGTCGGGGCGAACATCAGCGGAATCCCGGGCCGGATGCCCTGCAACTGCGCCGCGATGGCGACGGCGAGTTCGGGCGAGCGGCAGATCCGGCCCATCAGCGCACCGTGCGGCTTGACGTGGGTGAGCTCGACGCCCTCGGTGGCGGCTATGCCGTGCAGCGCACCGACCTGGTACGCGATGTAGTCGACGACGTCGGAGTCGGTAGCCGGAAGCGCGCGGCGGCCGAACCCGAGCAGGTCCGGATAGCCAGGGTGGGCGCCGACGGCGATACCGGCATCGCGCGCCAGCGCGACGGCGGTCCGCATGGTGGCGGGGTCGCCGGCGTGATACCCGCAGGCGATGTTGGTGGTCGTGACGAACTCGAACAATCTGGCGTCGTCCCCCAGCGACCATCGTCCGAAACTTTCACCGGCGTCGGCGTTGATGTCGATTACTCGCGCACTCATCTGCTTACCTTCTGACTGGACCTGAACCCCGCGGCGCGGATTTCATTGCGGCCGGAGCCGCTCGAATGACCTGGACAATGTGTCGAGCAAGCGATCCGCGTCCGCCCGCTGGAAGACGAGCGGTGGCCTGATCTTCAGCACGTTGGCGTCCGGCCCCGAGGCGGAGATCAGGACGAAATTGCGGCGCATGTCGTCGACGATCGCCTTCGCCAGCACACCGTCGGGTAGCCCGGAATCGGGATCTACCAGGTCGATTCCGAGGAACATCCCCGCTCCGCGCACCTCGAACACCTCGGGCCGGGCGGCGGTGATCCGGCGCAACTCGTCGAACAGGTAGGTGCCGACGAGGTGCGCGTTGTCGATCAGGTGCTCGTCTCGAACAACGTCGAAAACGGCGCGGGCCGCGGCGATCGGCACCGTGCTGCCGCCGAAGGTATTGAAATAGCGGACGTTCTCGCCGAAGGCTCTGCCGATCTCGTTCTTCAGCACCGCGGCCGCGACCGGAATGCCGTTTCCCATCGGCTTTCCCATGGTCACGAGGTCGGGGACGACCTGATGCCGCTGGAACCCCCACCAGGCGTCGCCGGTGCGGCCGAAACCGGATTGCACCTCGTCCGCGATGTAGACCCCGCCGGCCCGGTGGACCTCCTCGGCGAGAGCGCCGAGCACGGTCGTCGGGTGGGCGAACACCCCGTCGGAGGAGAAGATGCTGTCGGCGATGAACGCAGAGAGTCCGTACCCGTGCCGGTTCAAGTCGGCGATCGCGGCGCGGATCTGTCTCCGCATGAACTCGGTGAAGTCGCCCGGACCACCATGACGGGAACTGTCCGGCGCGGCGATGACGCGCACCTGCGGTCCGAGGGGTGAGGTCTTCCCCAAGGACGGGGAGCAGGCGGCGACCGCCTCGGTGACCCCGTGATACGCGTTCGCGGTCACGATGATTCCGGCGTTGCCGGTGTGCGCGTGGGCAATTCGAATCGCGAGGTCGTTCGCTTCCGAGCCGGTGCAGGTGTAGGTCACCCGGTTCAGCTCGGCGGGGAACGTCGACAGCAGGTCTTCGGAGTAGTCGAGGATCTGGTCCTGGAGGTACCGCGTGTTCGTGTTGAGGATGCCGAGTTGCCGCGCGACGGCGTCGGTCACGGTGGGATGACAGTGTCCGATCGACGCGACGTTGTTGTAGGCATCGAGGTACTGGTTGCCTTCGTCGTCGTACAGATGGACACCCTGGCCGCGGACGACGTCCACCGGGTCGGTGTAGAACAGCTGATACCCGGGTCCCAGCAAGCCTTTTCGGCGTTCGATCCGCGCGCGGTTGTGCGGTGGCTGGCGTTGGAGGTCGTCGTCGGAGAAGCCGTTCACCATCTCCGGTTTCCGGGTCACGGCGGCCGGCCGTTCCGTGGCGATCGAATGGATGCGATCGACCACCGGCGACCATTCGGTTCCGATGGCGCGCAAGGCAATCCAGTCGTGTGCGGCATGGGACAGGACGTAGTCGGCGCGGGCCGGGTCGCGCTGTGCGCGCCATTGCGCGATCAGTGCGCGTTGCAAGCTGCGGGCCGCCGCCGCGATCGGCAGCATCGCGAGTTCGTCGCCGTCGACGGCGCGCGCGGTGAGATACCCGGTCAGCAGGTCGAGTCCGCGGCGCCAGGGGTCGTCGGCGCCGCCATCGAGCTGATTCGACACCGCGATGGCGATATCGAAGATCTCGGCGGTGCGACCGGTATCGCCGAAATCGATGATCCCGCAGACGTATTCCGGCCGACGGCGGTCGACGAGCACGTTGTGCGCGCTGAAGTCTCCGTGCACCACCTGGTGCCGCAGCTGCGGGATCCGATCCTGCACGCGTTCGGCGTAGGCGTCGAAGACCCGCGTGCCCAACCGGCGGTTGTCGGCATCGGCGACCTCGTCGAGCAGCGAACGGAGAGCGGGGAAATACCGTAGATCCCACACCAATGCCCGGTCCTGTCGCGGATGGGTGAATCCGGCCAGTGCCGTGGAGATGGCCGCCTGCGCACGGCCGACCGCGGCGAGTTGTGCTGTGGTGGGCTGGTTTTCGCTCAGTGCGGATCCGGGTAGGAACTTCATCACCCGCAGTACGCGTGCGGCGGAGGCGTCCTCGCTCGCCAGTTCGTACTCATATCCTCCGTCGACTCCGGGCCGGACCGTGGGGATCGGTAAGGCCGGAGCCGCCTCGGCGAGATGGAGCAGCACAGCGGTCTGCAAGTTCACCACATCCGGCTCTTCCTGCGCCCCACTGACTTTGACCAGGAGACGCTCCCGGTTTCCGTCGAGGACGAAGGTGTCGTCCTTCTCGGTCGGAATCCGGGTGAGCGTGCCGGTGAGCCCGAAGTACTCGCGCAGCGCCGCGCGAACGGATTGCTCAGGCAGTGCCCGCGTGCCTGCGCTGAGCCCGCTGGCCGCCATGAGGGCGTCGAACGGGGACCGCGCCGATGTCTCGTCGGATGACGTCGGAGCGGGAATCCGGTTGGTGCTCACCATGTTTCACTCCTCGGAGAAGACTGGATCGGTTCCGCTGAACGGCCACGGCGGCTAGGACGCGACCCAGCCGCCGTCGATCAGCAGGCTCGAGCCATGGATGTACGCGGCCGCCGGCGAGGCCAGGAAGGCGACCGCGGGCGCGATATCGCCGACCTCGCCGACGCGACCGGCCGGCGTCGAGTCGAGCATGCTTTTCTCGTATTCCGCGTCGGCGAGGAGATGGGCGTTGATGCTGGTCCGCACGTTGCCCGGCGCGACCGCATTCACCCGGACTCCCCTGGGCGCGAACTCCGCGGAAAGCGACTTCACCAGGAGTTCGACCGCGCCCTTGGTGGCGCAGTAGGCGGTCGAGTTGGGGAATCCGACGTAGCCGCAGATCGACGAGACGAAGATGACCGCGCTGCCGTCGTGCAGGTGTTCCGCGACGGCTCGGGTGAGGCGGAACGGGGCCCGCACATTGACCGCCAATTGAAGATCGAGTTCGGCGTCCGGCGTCTCGACGAAGGGCGTCGGCAGGAAGACGCCGGCGGCATGGACCAGGATGTCGATCGATCCGAAGCGCGCGAGGGCCTTGGCGACGATCTGCTCGGGAGCCTCGTCCGCGGTGAGTTCGATGCTCAGCCGGTCGGTTTCCGCGCCCGCGTCCGCGAGTTCGGCGCCGACGGCATCCAGGCGCTGTTCGTCCCGGCCGACCAGGAGCACCGAGGCGCCCCACCGGCTGAGTTCGCGCGCGATTTCCGCGCCGATGCCCGAACTGGCGCCGGTGACCACCGCGACCTTGCCCGCGAGTGAGGTGTTTGTCGGGGTCATTCTGAATCCTCTTCTGTGCGCCGGTAGTTGCGAAAACATATGCAGGAGTTGATGATCCGATCTAAATCGGGGCAGGCACGGACCGCGAAGGAGGGTTGCCGCGGACTTGCCCTGCATCCTTAATGTAATGATTCCTGCATTAACAGAAGTATGGCCCGCGACACTCACTAATGCAAGAGTTCTTGCAAAACTCGCTGCGACGGATGAACACTGTGGTGCGGCCAGGCGGACAAATCGGCCGCACCGGGCTTCGCGACCTCACGTCCGAAGCCCCCGGTCAGCACCCCTCAGAGGAAGGTCGGTCCCCATGACGGCAACAGAGAACACCAGCGCGTTTCCCCACAGTGCCGATGCCGCGCCGACGGTGTATCCGCCGAGCCCCGAGTTCGCCGCGGCCGCCAACGCCGGTCCCGAGCTTCAGGTCGCCGCGGACGCGGACCGTCTCGCGTTCTGGGCGAAGCAAGCCGAACGCCTGCACTGGCACGCACCCTTCACCGACGTGCTCGACTGGTCCGACGCTCCGGTCGCGAACTGGTTTGCGCACGGACAACTCAACGTCGCCTACAACTGCGTCGACCGCCACGTCCTGGCCGGCCACGGCGACCGTGTCGCCATCCACTTCGAAGGCGAACCGGGCGACACCCGCGACCTCACCTACCGCGACCTGCTCACCGCAATCAGCAAGGCCGCCAACACCTTTGCCGACCTCGGACTCGTCGCCGGCGACCGGGTCGCGATCTACCTGCCGATGATCCCGGAGGCGATCGTCACGATGCTGGCCTGTGCCCGGCTCGGCCTGACCCACTCGGTGGTGTTCGCCGGGTTCTCCGCCGACGCGCTGCGCTCGCGCATCGAGGATGCCGAGGCCGAGCTGGTCGTCACCGCCGACGGGCAGTGGCGTCGCGGCCAGGCCGCTCCCCTCAAAGCGGCCGTGGACGAGGCGCTCGCCGGAGCCACCTCAGTGCGGCACGTCCTCATCGTCCAGCGAACCGGCATCGACGTCGATGTCGTCGACGGCCGCGACCTGTGGTGGCACGAGACCGTCGAGCGGGCGTCGGCCACCCACGAGCCGCAACCGTTCGACGCCGAGCATCCGCTGTTCATCCTCTACACCTCCGGCACCACCGGAAAGCCCAAGGGCATCTTGCACACCTCCGCCGGGTACCTCACCCAGGCGTCGTACACCCACCACAACGTCTTCGATCACAAAGCGGGACAAGACGTTTACTGGTGCACGGCCGACATCGGCTGGATCACCGGGCACAGCTACATCGTCTACGGACCGCTCAGCAACGGCGCCACCCAGGTGCTCTATGAGGGCACGCCCAACTCCCCCGACGAGCACCGCCATTTCCAGATCATCGAAAAGTACGGCGTCAGCATCTATTACACCGCCCCCACGCTGGTCCGCACCTTCATGAAGTGGGGCAGGCAGATTCCCGACGGACACGACCTGTCCTCGATTCGACTCCTCGGCTCGGTCGGCGAACCGATCAATCCCGAGGCCTGGCAGTGGTTTCGCGAGGTGATCGGCGGAAATACGGCGCCGATCGTCGACACCTGGTGGCAGACCGAGACCGGGGCGATCATGATCTCCCCGCTCCCCGGAATCACCTCGACCAAGCCGGGTTCGGCAATGGCCCCGCTGCCCGGTATCTCCGCGAAGATCGTCGACGACGACGCGAACCAGCGCGACGCCGGCGCCGTCGGCTACCTCGTGCTCGACCAGCCCTGGCCGGCCATGCTGCGCGGCATCTGGGGCGACATGGACCGGTACCGCGAAACCTACTGGTCCCGCTACGCCGAGCAGGGCTGGTACTTCGCCGGCGACGGAGCCAGGTACGACGAGGACGGGGCGGTGTGGGTGCTCGGCCGGGTCGACGACGTCATGAATGTCTCCGGGCACCGCATCTCCACCGCCGAGGTCGAATCGGCGCTCGCCGGGCATCCCGATGTCGCCGAGGCCGCGGTGGTCGGCGCCGCGGACGCGACCACCGGGCAGCGCATCGTCGCGTTCGTCATCCTGCGGCAGGGCGTCGAGGACACCGGCGACACCCTGCTCGCCGACCTCGCGGACGCGGTGTCCCGGCAGATCAGCCCGATCGCCAAGCCGCGCCGGATCACGATCGTGCCCGAACTACCCAAGACGCGCTCGGGCAAAATCATGCGCCGCCTGCTCCGCGACATTGCCGAAGGCCGCGACCTCGGCGATATGTCGACGCTGGTCGACCCGCACGTTTTCGAGGCGATCCGCAAGCGCAGTTCCCCACGGCGACAAGGGTATTCGGTCAGCTGCCCGCGGTGAACGCACGGTCGACGAGGGCCTCGAGTTCGACGTCGGCGGCCGCGTACCCGAAGATCGCGCGGAGGTAGATCGGCGCGAGGACGATGTCGAAGATCCGCTCCACCGTGGGCGGATTTCCGCCCTTCTCGGCGCGGTGATGGTCGATCGCCTGCTGGATCTGCGCCATCCGCCTACCGAGGTAGGCGGCCGCATCAACCGTGGAATCGCCCTCGCCCTCGATGAACAGCGGCGATCGAGCCATGGCCAAGGCGCGATAGAAGGCGAAACCCTCCCGCGTCTGCACCTGTTTCGCCACCGCGTTCGCCCAGTCCAGCAGATCGCGCCGCAGATCGCCCGAGTCGGGAAACGGCGACTCCTCGATGAGCTGAGTGACCGCGACGTCCAGCACGAGCGACTCGATCGTGCCCCAGCGACGATAGAGGGTGACTTCATGCACGCCGGACCGCTCGGAGACCTCTCGGACCGACAGGGCGTCGCGGCCCTCACTGAACAGCGACCGCACGGCCTCGTGCACCTTCTGGCGGGTCTTCGCGGTGCGCCCCCCTGGACGAGCCTGACCGGCCGGTATCTGGGTCATATTCGAAGATTAGACCAGATTTGCAAGTTTAGCTGCATTAAGCTCGGGGGCAGCTGCCTACATCAGGACAGTTTTGCTGTGGGGGCGAAGGCGGGCAGTTTGTCGAGGCTGCTCTGCACGGCTTCGGTGCCGTAGTCGAACATCTGTCGTTCGTAGTCGTCGACCGCGGTGTGCAGGTCTTGGCGGCCTTGGTCGGTTTCGATCAGGCATCGGCGTAGCAGGTCGGCGTCGCGCAGCGCGGTGTTGGCGCCGTTGCCGCCGGTCGGGGAGGTGGCGTGGATCGCGTCGCCGAGCAGCGTGACCGGGCCTGGCGTCCAACGCTTTGCGGGTTTGACCACGCGGATGGACAGCAACGTGCTGTTGTCCGGGTCGGCTTGCTCGATCAGCGCGCGTAGTAGCGGGTGCCAGCCTTGCATCCTGGACAGCACGGCGTCCTGCGCGCTCAGATCCTCGAGCGAGCCGTGCGGCGGCAGGATCATGGCCCAGCGCACGTAGTCGCCGATATCGGGCAGGTCGACTTCGGGGGCCAGTTGTTCGGCGGCCTGCTTGGGCGGGGTACGGAACCGCATCGCGCCCAGTAGCAGGCTGACGCCGTCGCCGGCGATCTTGGAGCCGTAGGCCTTGGACAGGTCGGCGAACTCGTCGGTCAGCGGCGTGCGGCCGATGACGAACCGGACACCGGTGTCGGTCGGAACGGTCTGCGGCGACAGCACGCCGCGGACCGCAGACGTCACGCCGTCCGCGCCGACGAGCAGATCCGCGGTGGCCGGGTCGCGGCGGGCGAACCGGGCTTCGACGGTGCCGTCGGTCTGGATGTCGTAGCCGGTGAGCGCGGCGTCGGTGTGCACGGTGAGCCCGGTCAGCAGCAGGTGTCGTAGTACCTGGCGGTCGACGACGATGCCGGTCCGGCCCGCGCCGAGCTTGCCGATCTCGTTGAGCTGCGGATCCAGGATCAACTGCTCAGCGGAGGCGTCCATGACGATCTCGTCCAGCAGTGGGTGCCAGCGCTCGGGCAGGCAGTTGCGCACCGCCTGGAAACCGGTCGGGTTCAACACCAGCCGGTAACCCTGAAATCGGGCGACGATCCCCGGGTCGCGCTCGAATACCTCGGCCGCGATCCCGGCGCCACGCAGACCCTGCGCGAGAGCCAGACCTCCCAGACCGGCTCCGACAACGGAAACTCGCATCACACACCTCCACACCATCGAAACGAACTAAGTTCTTCGTAGTGATCTTAGTTCTACTGAACGAACTTAGTTCGTGTCAAGCGCTTGTGGCCGAGGAACCAGTTCTTCGACCACCACCCGGTTTCGTTCGTTCTGCCCGTGCCAGAGCTGGATCGTCACCCGGCCGTCCGGCCCGACACCGCCTTTGGATCCGCCACTGCATTCCGCCGAGACCAGGCCCAGCGCCATCGCGGCCCCGCCGCGAAGTGCAGTGCGACGAGTCAGCGTGGTCACCGAATTCACCTGCGGCAGGTTTCGCGGATATATTCGCCGCTATTGGGCGCGGTCACATTCTTGTCGCGCCGCACAATACTCAGCCGTTCCTTGAAACCCGCACACGCATCCCGCAGACCCTTGGCGGAATATTCGATGACGACCCGTCATACGGGGGCAGCGGGCCGGAATCAGCGCGAGCGGGCGCCGAGCGATGGTCAGGATCGAGGAGCCGGACCGCGGGAGCGTGACGATCACCGTGGCCGGCAACCGATCGGTTGGCGGACCTCATCGAGGTATCCCTGAACTCCGCTCGGCGGTGTCCGCCGGGCACTATCGACAGACCGCTACTTCCAGTGCTTACCGTGGTCCGGGCAGACCAGACCGTCACTGCACTGGCCGCAATTCAGGCGATTGCCGAAATCGGATCCACCGCCCATTCCTTTGCACGCCTGGCAATTGACCAGCGGGCGATGACATTTACACTCGAGACGGGCCACGACAATTCTCCTTCGGTTATTCGACTTGCCGGAAATGGTATCGGGTCCGCCCTGGCCTGTCCGTCCCCTCAACGACCGACAACCGCGGCCGATCTGTCTACCGAACAACCGATAGCGGAGCCTTATCCGGGCTGTCACAGTGATGAGCAATCGCCGCCGTGCGATGTTCTTCCTACTGAAGCGATCGTTCGCCGCAGTGGGTGCTTTCTGCAACCGATTTGGAGTAAGCCAGTGACCGTGCAGGTCGATTATTACGATCTTCTCGGCGTCGCGCGTGATGCCACCGAGGACACCATCCGTGACGCCCACAAACGCCAGACGCGCATTTGGACCAAACGGACCGCGAGCGCAGATCAGAGCACCCGCCAGGAAGCCGAGACGAAGACCAGTCTGCTGCGTCAGACGTTCGACATCCTGCTCGAGCCCTCGAA
The DNA here is from genome assembly GCF_040681495.1 of Nocardia sp. NPDC051756. Classification (NCBI taxonomy): domain Bacteria; kingdom Bacillati; phylum Actinomycetota; class Actinomycetes; order Mycobacteriales; family Nocardiaceae; genus Nocardia; species Nocardia sp. NPDC051756. The sequence continues at coordinate 118,897 of NZ_JBFAYV010000005.1, forward strand.
GCGACAAGCCTACGACCGCGACCTCGACGCCGGAGGTGTCGCGGCGCCGGCGGCGGTCCAGGCCGGCGGCGACTGGCTCGCCCAGGCCCGCGCGGCACTCGGCCGCGGCGACTATCGCAATGCCTCCTACGCCGCCAGGGAAGCGACCCACACCGCCGGGAACTCGCCCGAGGCATGGATCATCCGCGCCCGCGCCAACGCCGGTCTCGGACAGTTGCAGGACGCGATCTACGAGGCGAAGCAGGCGACGACGATCGCGCCGAACAACCCCGATTTCCTCTTCCAGACCGCGCTCATCCAGGAGCAGATGGAGCTGTGGCCCGACGCGTTGACCAGCTATCAAGCGGCCGCGCGGCTGGCGCCGAACGAGTACATCTATCAGATCGCGATCGGCGGGGTCTACCTGCAGCACGGCCTGGTCGACAAGGCGCTCGAAGTGCTCGAGCCGGTCTACGCCCGCCATCGCGACGTGCCGCTGGTCGCGTTCTACCTCGCCAGCGCACTGCTCGACCAGGCCGAGCAGACCCCGCGCGTGCAGAGTAACGACTCCTACGTAGCGACGTCCGAAGCCGAGATCGCCACTATGCGTCAACTCGTCGACCGTGCGAACAGTCTGCCCAGCGATGATTTCGACATCGCCAATCGCGTGCGCGACATCGTGAAATACCTCGACCGCATGGAGGAGATGACCTGGCAGGTTCCCGGCCTGTTCGGTTTCTCGAGCCTGCGCGCGGTCGGAATTCCCGTGGCCGCCGTGGTCCTGGCATTCATTCTGTTCAGCTCGGGAGCGCCCGGTGTGGGCTTTCTGCTGCTACTTGCGGCCTGCGGCATCGGCTTCCTCGTCTACAAGAAATGCTGGGTGCCCCGCTGGAAAGCGGCAAGTCAGTTGGCGCGATGAGCGCACGCGTCATAGGCATCGATCTCGGCACCACCTATTCGGCCGTCGCCGCGATAAACCAGTCGGGCATCCCCGAGATAATTCCGAATCGCGATGGCGGAAGCCTCACGCCGTCGGTGGTCTTGTTCGACGGTTCCGACATCGTCGTCGGAAACAGCGCGAAGCGACAGTTGAGCGCTTTCCCACTTGACGTCGTCCAGTTCATCAAACGGCATATGGGAAATCCCGACTATCGATTCTTCCCCGAGTCGACCGACGGCGAATATCGGCCGGAGGAGATCTCGGCCTTGATTCTCAAATCCCTGGTCTCCAACGCGGGGCGCGAACTCACCGAATACGTCGCCGACGCGGTCATCACCGTGCCCGCCTATTTCAACGAAGCGCAACGCACCGCGACGCGGCAGGCGGGCGAGATCGCCGGGATCAATGTCATCGGCATCGTGAACGAGCCGACGGCCGCGGCGGTGAGCTTCGGGCTCGGTCGCGACTACACCGGCACGCTCCTCGTCGTCGATCTGGGTGGCGGCACCCTCGACGTCACTGTAATGCGTTGCGGCAAAGACACTTTCGATGTACTCGCGGTCGGCGGCGACCCGCAGCTCGGCGGCTACGATTTCGACAACGCGATCATCACCTGGGCGCTGGCGGAATTCGAGCGCGCGGGCGGTGCGCGGTTCGAGGAGGATTCCACCGCCGGAGCACAACTGCGCGAACGCGCCGAGGACGCCAAACGGCGACTGTCGACCGCGGAGTCGGCCACGATTTTCATCACCCACCAGGACCATTCCGCCAAGCTCCGGCTGACCCGGACCGAATTCGTCGAACTGTCACGACATCTGCTCACCCGGTGCGAGTACCTCATCGAGGAGGCGGTGGAGCTGGCCGGGCTCACCTACCGCGACCTCGACAAGGTGCTGCTGGTCGGCGGGTCGACCCGGATGCCGATGGTGCGCGACCTCGTCGAACGCGTGACGGGCAAGCTCGCCGACCACTCGATCCACCCCGACGAGGCGGTCGCGCTCGGCGCCGCGATCATCGGCGAACTCCGGCACGCGGAGGCAGCGGGCCGGGCGCCGTCGTTGGCCGGCCGACGGAATGTGGCGATTCGCGATGTGGTGTCGCACGGGCTGGGGGTGGTGGCCGACAACGAACACGGCGTGGCGTCCAACGCGATGGTCGTGCGGCCGAACCTGGCCGTACCGTGCCAGGTCACCGCTGATTGGTTCGCGACCGTCATCGATCGCCAGAAGTCGCTGCTACTCCAGGTCACCGAGGGTGACGAGGACGGCGTCGACCCCAAGTACGTGCGCATCCTCGGCACCGCCCAACTCACCCTCGCCCAGCGCCCGGCCGGTTCCCCCATCCGCGTCGTCTTCTCCTGCGACCTCGACGGCACCCTGCACATCGAGGTGGTCGACCTGGTCGACGGAACCAACCTGGGCGAAATGGAGATCGACCGTGACGCCAACCTCACGGCGACCGACGTCGAAGCCAGCCGTTCCGAACTGATCTGGGCGAAGGTCACATGACCGACAACACCGTCGCCGACCAACTCGTCAGCATCCGAACGGAATTGGCCGGCCTGTCCGACCTGTTCAAACGCCGCCTCCTCGATGACCGCGGCTACCGCCAACTCGTCGAATCCCTCCAACTCCGCGCCGCCGCCGCCGAGGCGGGCCTCGGCGCGGAGTACCTCCTACCGGTCGTACTCCAACTCGCCCGCCTGATCGACCGAGCCGAACAGAACTCCCCCGACCCCTTCGTCACCTCGCTGATCGAGGAACTCCACGCCATCCTGGAAACCTGCGGCGTTCGGCCCTTCGGACACCCCGGTGAACCGGTCGATCCCGACACCCACGAAATCCGTTCGATCAGTGGCGAACCCGGCGGGCCACTCCAGGTGGACACCCTGATCCGTCGCGGTTACACGTATTCGGGGAAGGTGGTGCGCCCGGTGCTGGTGGACGCGGTATACCAGTCGGCATCCGCCCAGACCTACTGATCCCCGCCCGGCAGTAAGCCCGCACCGTCGATTGCCTCTCGAATGCCTTGTGCGGCGGTAGATCCGCGAACACGATGGTGCACGCGGACGGCATGCGTTCTGTCCACAAGAAATGCAGCCGACTCGGTTGGAGATCCTGATAGTGACGGCGACATCGTTGGAGACAGCCCTGCCGCTGTCCCCTTTACAAGAGGGCCTGTTCGTTCATGCTCTGGTCAACCGGGACGGCGTGGACGAGTACATCAGCCAGGTCGCGCTGCAGCTGGATGGCGAGATCGACCAGGAACGGCTGCGGTCCGCGTGCGCGGCCCTCGTGCGTCGGCACGCTGTCCTGCGGACCAGCTTCCACCAGCGCAAGTCCGGCCAGACCGTGCAGCTCGTGCACAAGGACGTGACCGTGCTGATCACCGACCTCGACCTGACCGCCGAGCCGGAATCCGAGCGCCGGTCCCGCCTGCGCGGTTACCTCAGCGGCGAACGCCTGCGCGGCTTCGACCTGGGCACGCCACCACTCATCCGATTCGGCATCGTCCGGATGACTCCCGACCGGCAGGTGCTGGCCCTGACCCACCACCACATCTTGATCGACGGCTGGTCGCTGCCGATCCTCGTGCGCGACCTGATCACGCTCTACGCCACCGGTGACGATGCGGCGCTCCCGCCGGCCGTGTCGATGACCGGCTATCTGAGCTGGCTGTCCAAACAAGATCCAGACGCGGCTGCCGAAGCGTGGCGGCAGGCCCTGGCCGGACTCGGCACACCCACCCTGGTCGCGCCGGAGGGCCCCGAGGTGCCGCGGCGGATGCCCGCATCGGCGACCGCTGAGCTTTCCGAGGAACAATCCGCGGCACTGATCGGTCTCGCACGGAACGAAGAACTGACCCTCAACACGATCGTTCAGGTGGCGTGGGCGTTGGTGCTGACGGTGCTCACCGGTGACACCGACGTCGTGTTCGGGCAGACGGTCTCCGTCCGCCCGGCCCAGGTGCCCGAGATCGGGGATGCGGTCGGACTGCTGATCAACTCCACCCCGGTACGGGTACGGCTGGATCCGGCCGAGACGGTGACGGCGCTGCTGCACCGGGTGCAGCACGAGCAGGCCGCCCTCGCCGAGCACAATTTTCTCGGCCAGGCGGAGATCAAACGGCTCGCCGGGCACGGCGCGCTGTTCGACACCGCCGTGGCCGTCGGCAACCCCGGGGCAGACCGGGATGCGACCATGCGGCCCCTGCCCGGCGTACAGCTCACCATGATCACCGCTGATGGCGACGGCGCCGGGCAAGACTCCGCCGAGGGCTATACGCACTACCCGTTGAGCCTGCTGGTCGTGCCGGGCAGACGGGTGCTACTCGAGCTCAACTACCGAACCGAGTCCTTCACTCGCGCAGCGGGCAACCGCGTGCTGAACCTGCTGCGGGCCGTGCTGACCACGATCGCGTTCGCGCCGTCGGGCCTCGTCGGCCGGATCGAGTCGCTCGACGCCGCCGAGCGGACCACCGTGCTGGGCTGGGCCACCGGCCCGAAGCGGGCGCTGACCGGCGACACCCTGCACTCCTTGTTCGAGACCCAGAGCAGGCGCACACCGGATGCGATCGCGTTGTCCGACCGCACCGGGGATATGACCTACGCCGAACTCAACGCGGCGGCCAATCGCTTGGCTGCCGAGTTGATCGGGCGTGGGGTGGGCCCGGATGACCGTGTCGCGGTGCTGTGGCCGCACAACGCAGAGCAGATCGTCGTGCTGCTGGCCGTGCTGAAGGCGGGCGGCACCTACCTGCCGATCGACCTCGCACTCCCACCGGACCGTATCTCGTTCCTGCTCTCCGACGCCGCGCCGGTGATCACCCTTGCCGCCGCTGGAGTCGACGCGCCCCAGGGCGCCCTCAGGCTCGACTCGATGGACCTCGATCGGCATCCGGCCGTCGATATCACCGACGAGCAGCGCCACCGACCGCTGCGCCCGGAGCACCCGGCCTACGTGTGCTACACCTCCGGATCGACGGGTCGCCCCAAGGGCGTGCAGACGCTGCATCGCTCGGCCGTCTCCTATCTCGCGTTCGCGCGGGCGACCTACCCCGGCCTGGGCACCCTGGTCATGGTTCACACGCCGACCTCGTTCGACTTCACCATGACCGGGGTGTACGGCACGCTCAGCGCCGGCGGTCGGGTGTACATGATTCCGCGCGAGGAGACCGAGCCGTCCGGGGTCGGCCTGGCGCGGTTCGGCAAAGTCACGCCGGCCCACCTGCCGCTGCTCACCAGCACCCACCCCTGGATCGCCGCCACGGAGAATCTGGTGCTCGGTGGCGAACAGCTCGTCGGCGAATCGCTGCGGGACCTGCGTACGGCCTTCCCGACCGTGACCGTGACCAATGAGTACGGCCCGACCGAGACCACCGTCGGCTGTATGGACTATCGCATCGAGCCGGGCGACGACATCGGCCCGGGCGCGGTACCGATCGGCCGCCCGCTGCCCAACAGCGAAACGTACGTGCTGGACCCATGGCTGCGGCCGGTCGCCCCCGGTGTGCCCGGCGAGTTGTACATCGGCGGAATCGGCCTGGCCCGAGGGTATCTCGGCCGGCCCGGCCTGAGCGCCGAGCGGTTCGTGGCGAACCCCTTCGGCCGACCGGGCGAGCGGATGTACCGCACCGGAGACATCGTCTGGTGGTCGGACGAGGGCCAGATGGTGTTCGGCGGCAGGCGCGACGACCAGGTCAAGATCCGTGGGCACCGGATCGAACTGGCCGAAATCGAGGGCACGCTGGCCCAGCACCCGTTGGTAGACCAGGTCGTGGTGGTCGCCCAGCACGGTCGGCACTCGCGCAGGCTTGTCGCCTACGTGGTGCCCGCGGCCGACCAGGTCGATCTCGCGGAACTGAACCGGCACGCCGCGTCGCAATTGCCCGAGTACATGGTGCCGGAAGCGTTGCTGCTGCTGCCCGAGCTGCCACTGACCTCGTCCGGCAAGGTCGACCGGTCGGCGCTACCACCGATCCCCGCGGACCACACGCTGCACCGGGCGGCGCGCAACGAGGTCGAACAGCGGCTGTGCCTGCTGTACGCCGAGGTGCTCGGCGTCGACCAGGTCGGTGTTCACAACGGCTTCTACGAGCTCGGCGGCGACTCGATTCTGTCGCTGCAACTGGTGGCCAAGGCGCGCAAAGCCGGCCTTCTACTCACTCCGACAGAGGTTTTCGTCCACCGGACGGTGGCCGCGTTGGCCGCGTTGCCCACGATCACCGACGGTGCGGAGGCCGGCCCCGCCGCAGCCGATGACGGCGTCGGCGAGTTCCCCGCGATGCCGATCGTGCACCGATTGCGTGAGCTGGGCGGGCCGGTGGACTCCTTCAACCAGTCGGTGCTGCTCGCGGTGCCGCCCGACCTCGGGCTGACGCCCCTCGTCACCGCCGTGCAGGCACTGCTCGACCGGCACCCAGCGTTGCGGATGCGGCTGGCCGAAGACTGGTCCTTCGTCGTCGGGCCCGTCGGTAGCGTCGCTGCGGCCGACCGCGTGCGCCGGGTGGAGGCCGACGAGGACACGTTGGCCGCCGTCATCACCGAGCAGTCGACCCATGCGGTGGCGCGCTTGTCGCCGCGGTCCGGCCGCATGGTCGAAGTGCTGTGGTTCGATGCGGGCCGCGCGCCGGGCCGGCTGCTGGTCGTCGCCCACCACCTCGCGGTCGACGGTATGTCCTGGCGGATTCTGCTGCCTGATCTGTACACGGCCTGGCAAGCCGCCCGCGACGGCAGGCCCGCCGCCCTCGACCCGGTGCCCACCTCGTTGCGTACCTGGAGTCGCACGCTCACTGCAGTGGCCACGCGACCGACCTGGCAAGCCGAGCTGGACCAGTGGCGGCGCACCCTCTCCGCCGAGCACCCAGGCCTGACGAACCGAGAGTTGGATCCGGTCCGTGACGTGCACGGGACCGCCGGCACGCTCACCATCCGACTGTCGTCGGCCGACACCGTGCCGCTGCTGACCACGCTGCCCGCCAAGTTCCGGGCCGGGGCCAACGACGTCCTGCTCACCGGGCTGGCCCTGGCAGTCGCCGGTTGGCGTCGGTCCCGCGGGCTCGGCCAGGGCAGCGAGATTCTGGTGGACCTCGAAGGACACGGACGCGAGGACGTGGACGGCCTGGATTTGTCCCGGACCGTCGGCTGGTTCACCACCCTGCACCCGGTATGCCTCGATCCCGGTGCGGCCGACCTCGACGACGCCTCGCTCGGCCGGGCGATCAAGCGGATCAAGGAACAGCTGCGGTCCACGCCGCACAACGGCATCGGCTACGGGCTGCTGCGGTATCTCACCGACGACGGCCGGGCGGCGCTCGAGGGATGTCCCAGCCCGCAGATCGCGTTCAACTACCTTGGTCGATTCGCCAACGGACCGGACGCGCCGTGGCAGGCAGTCGACGAATCCGTGGTGCCGCCGGTGGATCCGGCCCGGCCGCTGGAGCATCTGGTCGAGCTCAACGCGGTGACGGAGGACAACGGCTCCGGCGCGCACCTGACCGCGACCTGGACCTGGGCGTCGGCCCTGTTGACCGACCAAGACGTGCGACAGCTGAGCGACGCCTGGCTCGCCGCCCTGCGGGCGCTCGCCGCGTACGCGGACAAGAGCGCCGGCGGGCTGACCCCCTCCGACGCCCCGCTGGTGTCGATCACCCAGGAGGATCTCGACCAGCTGACGGTGCCGGTGGCTGAGATCCTGCCACTGTCCCCCACCCAGCAAGGGCTGTTGTTCCACGCCCGGTACGCCGCGGACGCGCTCGACATTCACCATATTCAGTCGGTGTTCGAGCTCGACGGGAGTCTGGACCCGACGCGGTTGCGGATGGCGTGCAATCGGCTCGTGCAACGGCATGAGGCCCTGCGGGCGGCGTTCGTCCTGCTCCGGTCGGGCGAACCGGTTCAGATCGTCGCCGACCAGGTCGACCTGCCCTGGCACAGCCACGACCTGCGTGGCCTGGACCCGGCCGAGCAACAGCGGCGGTTGGCCGATCAGCTCGCCCGAGACCGGCTCGAGCCGTTCGATATGGCGATCGCACCGCTGATGCGCTGCATGATCATCCGGCTGGCGGAGCGCCGGTATTCCCTGGTGGTCACCATGCACCACATCCTGGTCGACGGCTGGTCCAGCTCGATCGTGCTACGGGATCTGGCCCACCTGTACCAGCAACACGGTGACCAGTCCGCGCTGCCGGGTACCACTCCGTACCGCTTCTTCTTCGAATGGCTGTCCCGTCAGGAGCAGGCGACGGCCCGGGACGCGTGGCGCGAAGCCCTGTCGGGCGTGCCGGAACCCACCCTGGTGGCGCCGCGCGTCGACAGCGCGCAGGTGCGAGTTCCACCGGAACGAACCACGATGGAACTGTCCGGCGACGCCACCGCCGCGCTGACCCGGGTGGCCCGCACGCACGGCGTGACGGTGAACACGGTCGTCCAAGTCGCCTGGGCATTGACGCTGCACCAGATCACCGGGCAGTCCGACATCGTGTTCGGCAGCACGGTGTCCGGTCGGCCCCCGAACCTACCCGGCTACGCGGACATCGTCGGACTGCTGATCAACACCGTGCCCGTCCGGGTCCGGTTCGACCCGGACACAAAGCTCGGCACCCTGTTGACCGACGTACAGCACGAGCAGTTGTCGCTCACCGAGCACCAGCACATCGGGCTGAGCGAGATTCGCCGCGTCGCGCAGGCCGGCGAGCTGTTCGACACCTGCGTGGTATTCCAGAACTACGCCGATGCCGGGCAACCGTGGTCGGCGACCGAGACGCTCCGGATCGTCGGGGTGACCGGTCACGACCCTTACCACTTCCCGCTCAAACTGACTGTGACCCCGGAGGATCGGCTGCACCTGGCCCTCAGCCACCGGCCAGACCTGGTGACCACGCGGACCGCCGAGCGGGTCGGTGGCCTGCTCGTCGACCTGCTGCACGCCATCGCGAACCGGCCGCTGGCCGTTGGCGGTGACCTCCTGCCGGACCGCGCCCGGCTGCGCGAGGTGCAGGACACACTCGCCGAGCTGGTCGCGAACGTGCTCGGCAGGGACCAGGTCGGCTTGGACGACGACTTCTTCGCCGCGGGCGGTGACTCGCTACTCGCGCTGCGTCTGTCCGGGGCCGTCGAAGCTGCGCTTTCCTGCACTGTCGACATCCGGGCGATCTTCCAGCGGCGCACCGTGCGGCGAATCGCTCCGCTCTGCCTGCGGGCCCCGATCGGTAGTTCTCCACAACCGTCAACGAGAGGCAATCCTTAAGATGCACAACCCATTCGACGATCCGAACGGCACTTTTCTGGTGCTGTGTAACGACGAGCGCCAGCACTCGCTGTGGCCGTCCTTCGCGGAGGTGCCCGCGGGCTGGACCGTCGTGCATCCCGCCGACACCAGACAGGTCTGCCTGGACTACATCGAGCGACATTGGACCGACATGCGGCCACAGAGCCTGATCGACGCGATGAGCTCGACCTGACCGATGGCGGCGACGTCCCACCCACCAGCTCCGGAAGGGCCCGTTCTCCATGCGACGGACAATGCTGAAATCCAAGATCCACCGAGCGACCGTTACCCAGGCCGAGCTGCACTACGTCGGCTCGCTGACCCTCGACGCGGAGCTGATGGAACAGGCCGATCTGCTGGCCGGTGAACTGGTTCACGTCGTCGACGTGAACAATGGCGCCCGGCTGGAAACCTATGTCATCGAAGGCGAACGCGGCTCCGGGACGGTGTGCGTCAACGGCGCCGCCGCCCGGTTGATCCACCCGGGCGACATCGTGATCATCATTGCCTACGCCTCCGTGGACGAAGACGAGCTGCTGAAACTAGAGCCGCGGGTCGTGTTCGTCGACGCTGCCAACAACGTGGTGCGGGTCGGCTCCGACCCGGCCTCGTGACCGCCGACGACCAGCCGCGTCGAATCAGCCACTCCCGCTGGGCGACTCATCCCAGAACTGCGTCGACGGTGAAGTATTCCCCGCTGGTCCGAAGTCTCTCCATCACCGCCTCGAACGCGGGCAGGTAAGTCTCGTCCAGCAGGGTCCCCGGTTCGAGCCGCTGCAGGAGACGCCGTAGCGCCAGGATCAGCCAGCCCGCGTCCGAGGTCTCCGAACGGTTGTGCAGCCACACCTGCACGCAGGACGAAGCAGCATGAAAGACACAGTGTTCCACCGCGCTGCGCGAACCCCGCACAGTGTTTCCGTCGATACCGCCCTCGCCGGCGATGGTGTCGTAGAGCGCACTGCGCCGGACGTCCAGTTGGGTAACGACCGCGGCGAGGTGCTGAGCCTGCGCGGATCCGCACTGTTCGGCGACGACGCGGCCGAGTTCCGCGATCGCGTCCCGCCAACCGCGGGTGATCTCGTCCCGCCCGGCCGTGGCGAGGCTCAGCGCCGCGCCGTCCGCGTGCCAGACGGGCGCTTCGATGGTGAAGTCGAACAGTTGGCGCAGGACTGCCGGACCGTCGCTCATCGCCTCGTGCGCCACCGGAGCGAGCGCCGAGAGCTGCGCGGCTATGTTGAACAGAACGACGTGGGTGGTGCCCTCGAAGATCGTCGTGATGGCGTGGTCGCGCTGAATCTTCTGCAACGCGCCCGAGGCGACCAGCTCGCGCAGGTAACTGCGGGCACCGAGTACCTTCGCCACGTGCGCCAGCACTTCCTCGCCGATCACCGGCACCAGGTACTTGACCACCGAAGACCACAACGCCATCCGCGCCGGGACGACGCTGAGGGACCGGGCCACCGGGATGGCGACGCACTCGGCGACGAGCAGATCCAGATGTGCCCCGACGAGATGCTCACGCAGGACAGGTAGCTGGTAGATCTCGGCGCCGTACAACCGCCGCCGGCGGGCGTAGTCCAAGCCGATCCGCAGCGCCGCGTCCATGCTGCCCAGGGACAGGCCGCCGATGGCGGTACGGGTGATCTGCAGACACTTGAGGGTGGCGACCACACCGCGGCCCGGCCGGCCGATCACCGCGGTGGCCGGCACTTCGGTGTCGTGCAGCTCGATCCCGCTCAGGTCGTGCCCGCGCAGGCCCAACGTCCGTACCCGCGGCCGAGCCGTCATGGACTCATCGGGCTGCTGCTCCTTGTCGACGAGCAACAGCGAGTGGCCACGGGGACTGTCGGCCAGCACCGTGTAGAACCGGCTCGAACTCGCGTTGCCCACAGGCCATTTCAGTCCGTTGAGCACGTAGTGGTCACCGACCGGTCGCGCCATGGTGACATTGGCGACCAGATCGCTTCCGGCATCCGGTTCGGACACCGCAAAACACACCCGGTCGCCCGCGAGTACGCCCGCGGCGACCAGTTTGCGTTGTTCGGCAGTGCCCCACAGCCACACCGGCTGCGCGCCGAGCAGAGTGCTGCCGAACATCACGGCGAGCGTGAGGTTGCGGCGCGCGATCGACCGGACCACGGTGAGCCCGGTCTCCAAGTTGTACATCCGGCCCTGGTGCTCCGTGGGCACGAGATGCCCAGGCATACCCCATTCCGTCAGCGCCGCTACTGCTGCGGGCGGCACCTGCTCGCGTTCCTCGTGCTCGACGGTCTCGGCGAAGGTGAACGGCCCTGCGGGCGCCAATGGGTCACCGAGCAGCTCTTCCAGCTCGACGATTACGCGCTTGGTGTGTCGGGCAACGGCATTCGGCGTCATGCGGGCAGCTCCTGGGTGCGGATCGGCTACGCGCCGGCGGGCGGTCGTAGTCGTCCACAGTCTCAGCGATCCACCGGCCGCGTTCCCAGGCATCTGACAGGCAATTCGTCATGCCTAGAGGTTGCCGAGCAGAGTGCCTGGAAGTCGGTTCCGGGGTGCAAGAGAGTACGAGTGCGCACCTCTACCACAAGCCGAAAGGTCGCCAGCACCATGATGACCGAGTCTCCCGAGGACCAGGACACCACACTGTTCACCCTGGAACAGACCCAGGCAAGTCTGATGGAAGTGGACGCGTCCTTCCGGGCCAACCTGAACTGGAACTACGGACTGCGCGACAACCGAACCTGGGCATTGTACGAGAAGAACAAGCTCGGCCAGTGGAACGCCGCGACCGACATCGACTGGAGCTACGACGTCAGGTTCGGGGAGCCGCTGGAAGATGCTTACAGCGCCGGGGTGGCCGGCTTCGTGATGGGCAACGACAGCCCGGTGCCGAAGGAGCTGGTCACCGAGTTCCGCTGGGAATATCTCGCCTGGATGATCAGCCAGTTCCTGCACGGCGAGCAGGGCGCGCTGGTCACCACGGCACGTCTGGTGGAGACGGTGCCGGACATGGAGGCCAAGATCTACGCCGCCTCCCAGGTGGCCGACGAAGCACGGCACGTCGAGGCCTACGCCAAGTACATCGACGAGAAGCTCGGCACCTCGTACCCGATCAACCCCGGGCTCAAGGCGCTGCTGCGCGACCTGCTCGCCGAGTCCGAGTGGGACATCGTCTACCTGGGTATGCAGGTGATCGTCGAAGGACTCGCGCTGGCCGCCACCCGGCTGGCCAGCACCGGTTTCGGCGATCCGATCATCACCTCGATCACTCGGCTGGTCGCCCGCGACGAGGCCCGGCACATCGGCTTCGGCGTGGTCTCGCTGACGGGCATGTACGACGACATGACCACTGCCGAGCGGACCGAGCGCGAGGCGTTCCTGATGGAGTCGATCCATCTGATGTCCCGGCGCTTCCTGCTGCGCGAGGTGTGGGAGCGGATGGAGCTCGACGTCGAGCGCGGGATCACCTTCGCCAAGCACGACCCGATGATGTTCGGCTACCGAAAGCTGTTGTTCCAGCAGGTGATCCACATTCTGCGGCAGCTCGGGATCCTCACCCCGAAGCTGCGCGAGCTGTTCCTGAGCGAGTCGCTCGCCCGGCCGGAAGCCTTTCACGGCATGGACTAGGTTGTGCCGCAACGCGATCGAGACCGGCACTATCGGCAGGAATGGGTGGGCGCCACCCAGTGACGCCCACCCGTTCAGGAACCCACAGCGGCCGACAGCGGCCTGATTTCTCCGTCTGTCCGCCCCTCCCAGATAGCGGACCACAGCAGACGACGCCGCGGCTTGCCGCTGGACGTCACCGGGACCTGGCCCCGAGCCACTTCCAGGACGAACAGGTCCGCGTCGACCAGGGCCTTGCTGAGCACACCGTGGGCCACGGACTCCCAGTCCGGACGGGGCTTCTCCAGCACCGCCACCCCCGTCGGACGCCCATCGCGCTGGCCGAGCAGCACGAAGCCCCGGCGGTCGGGGATGCCCAGCGTGCGCAGCTGCATCTCCAGCATCTCGGCAAATACCATGCGGCCGTGCACTTTCAGCCCGTCGCCGAGCCGGCCGAGCACGAACAGCTGGCCGTCGCGCAGAAACGCCGCGTCACCGGTGTGCAGCACGCCGCCGTCCAACGCCGTGCGGGACGCGGAGCCGGGATTGCCGACGTACCGGGTCGCCACCGAGGTGCCGGTCATCACGATCTCGCCGACGGTCCCGTCCGGCACCGGCTGCCCGTCCTCGTCGACCACCGTGACCGTGACCCCCTCCAGCGGCCGGCCACACCCGACGATCCGGCTGTTCTCGGCACCGATCACGCTGTCCTCGGGCACGACCGCGGTCCAGCCTTCGTCCACCGGCAGGCCGGTGATCGCGAGGGTGCCCTCGGCGGCGCCGTACGCGGGCAGCAAGGCCCTGCGGTCGAACCCGTGCGGTCCGACCAGGTTGTGGAACGCCGTCAGCACCTCGGGATCGATCCGCTCGGCGCCGAGGATCAACGACCGCATCGAGTCGAAACGCAACCCCTCCAGCTGCGCCGGCTCGACCCGGCGCACGATGTGGGCGAGCGCGAAGTTGGGGCTCGCGGTCAGGCCGACCTTGTTGTCGCTCATGCACTTCAGGAACATGAGCGGCGACCGGATGAAGTCCTCCGGCTGCATCATCCACGTGTCACAGCTCGTGACCACCATGTTGATCATGCAGCCGATCAGGCCCATGTCGTGGTGTACCGGAAGCCAGGACATGCCCCGATACTCCGGCTCCCACCGCAGCCACCGGCGCATGGCGGTGACATTCGCCTGCAACGCCGAGTGGGTGACCAGAACGCCGCGCGACGCGCCGCTGGACCCGGACGTGAACTGCAGTAGCGCGAACTCCGCAGGCGGATAAGGTTTCTCGGCCGGATCGACACCGGCGATCAGGGTTTCGAACGGGACCGGTGCGGGCAGCGCGAGGTCGTCGGTGATGGCGGCGACCTGCACCAGCGATTCCTCGTCGCAGACGACCATCGCCGGCCGTGCCGTGTCGAAGAGGTGCCGGGTGTGTTTCTCGTACTCACCGGTTCGCTGGAAGGCGAACGGCGGCGGAACCGAGCACGGCGTGGCGCCGGCCGCGATCGCCCCGAAGAAGCTGGCGACGAACCCTGGGCTCGACCGTTGGACGATCACCACGACGTCGTCGCGCCGTACCCCGCTGGCCCGCAGCGCGGCGGCGGCTCGCAAAGTCAGCCTGGCGAGCTCGACATAGCCGTGCCGCGTCCAGGAGTCGTCGGGAGCGGCGAAATACAGGGCGCGTTCGGCAGGTGGCTCCGCCAGCCACTGCAACAGCTTCCGGTCCGGGATGCTCATCAGTCGTGTCCTCTCACCGCAATAGGATCTTGTCCTCGCATCCGCATATTGCTTGCGGTTACTGAACGATTCCAGGCATCGAGCCGGTAACTCGAGGCCGGCAGCTGCCGTTCGGCCAGCAAGTTCGATTGCCGCTCGGTTTCCTGGTCCGGCCGCCGCACGCGGAGAAGCATCACCGACTAGGTCAGGTGCAGGCTCGGCCGCGGCCGCTCTGGGCAGTGTCACCTGCACCACGCCGGAACAACCGCGCATGAGGCTGGAGGGTGACCGCAGATGAGCCGACACGGTCTGATCAATACTGTGGGCCGCTCGATACCGCTCACCGCCGCGGCGCGCAGCGTGTGGCTCGCCCAGCAGTTCGCCCCGGACTCCCCCGATTTCAACCTCGTGCGCCGCTTCGACATGCACGGCGCGGTCCGGCCGGAGCTGCTCGGTCGAGCGATTCGGCAGGCCCAGGCCGAGTGCCAGACCTGGGCCATGCGCCCGGACGAGGACGCCACTGGTCCCTACCAGGAATACCTGGGGCGGACCAACGCCAGCTGGCAGGTCATCGACCTGAGCGACCGGCCGGACGCCGAACAGGCTGCGCACCAGTGGATCCGGGAACACGTGCGGATCCCGTTCGACCTACGCCATGACGTCCTCGCGGTCGACACGGTTCTGAAGCTCGCCGACGATCACTACGTCTGGTACACCTGCTACCACCACGCCCTGGCCGACGCCCAAGGCATGAGCATCCTCACCCTGCGCGTCGAGGCCATCTACACCGCACTGCTGGCCGGCACGTTGATCCCGGACACCCCACTGGGCCCGGTCGCGGTGATGCACACCGAGGAAGCCGAGTACGAGTCGTCGGCGCAGTTCGAGGCCGACCGGAAGTACTGGCTGGAGCAGCTGGCCGGCCATCCGGAGCCGGTCACCCTGGCCACCCGCGGGCAGGGTACGAACGACGACGGCCTGCGGGTCGCGGAGCACTCGCTGTCCACGGCCGGCATTGCGGCGCTGACCCGGTTGGGCAGGCGGTCACGCACCTCGTGGAGCACGCTGATCGTGGCGGGTGTCGTCGCGTACCTGCACGGAATGACCGGGCAGCGCGACATCGTCGTCGGTATCCCGGTCACCGCGCGCCGCACCCATGCCGCGCGCAACACCCCGAGCATGCTCGCCAACGAGTTGCCGCTGCGCATCGCGGTCGGACCGGAGACCACCCTGGGTGAATTGGTCGCCCAGGTCACCCGGAAACTCGCGGAACTCCTTACCCACCAACGGTATCGGCACGAGTACCTGCGCCAGGACCTACTGCTGCGCGGCAGCTCGGAGCGACTGTTCCACGTGATGGTCAACATCCTGCAGGTCGGCGGGCGGCCGATATTCGGCGACGTGCGGTGGAACCAGCGGTTCCTCAATACCGGCCCGGTCCCGGATCTCAATGTCACCGTCCACCCTGCCGACAGCACGGACGAGCACGTGTTGAAGGTCGAGGCCGACGCGGCGCACTACACCCAGGCCGAGGTCGAGAATCATCGCGACCGGCTGGTCCTCTTCTTCCGCTCGCTCACCGAAGCAGGCCTCGAAACCATGGTGGGCCGGCTATCGCTGATCACCGACGCCGAGCGCGCACGGGTCGTGCACGACTGGAACGACACGGCCCGGGAGATCCCGCGCGCGACCATTCCGGACTTGTTCCAGGCCCAGGTCGCCCGCATGCCCGACGCCGAAGCGGTAGTGCACGAAGACGTCAACCTGACGTACGCCGAACTGGGCGATCGGGTGAATCGGCTGGCCCGGCTGCTGTTCGACCGTGGCGTACGGCGCGGCCAGTTCGTCGCCGTCGCCATGACCCGGGGATTGGACACCCTGGTGTCGTTGCTCGCCGTGATGCGAACCGGCGCCATCTATCTGCCCATCGATCCGAATTACCCGCGGGAGCGGATCGCGGAGATTCTCGTCGACGCCCGGCCCCGGCTGGTGCTCGCCAGGCAGCGCACCGGCCTGATCGAACCCGACGGCGTGCCGTGGCTGTACCTGGACGACCCGGCCGTCACGGCCGAGCTCGCCATGGCGGAAGGCGGCGACCTGACCGTCGCGCCGGTACCGATGGACATCGCCTACATGATCTACACGTCGGGCTCCACCGGACGTCCGAAAGGCGTGCTGGTGCCGCACGCCGGCCTGGCCGACTTCGCCGCCACCCAGGTCGACGTGCTCGGGCTGCGGCCTGGCGAGCGGGTGCTGATGATCAGCTCGCCGAGCTTCGACCCGTCCCTCTGGGAGCTGTGCACGTGGCTGATGAGCGGCGGCTGCGCGGTCATCGCCCCGGCGCATCTGCTGCCCGGTGCACAGCTGGCCGATCTCATTGTGCGACAACGAGTCACCTGCGTCGGCACGGTCCCGTCCGTGCTCGCGACGTTCGCCCCCGGAACATTGCCCGAGGATGTGATCATCGCAGTCGGCGGGGAAACCCTGCCCGCACAGCTGGTCCAGGACTGGGGGGCGGTCCAGCACCTGCACAACGTCTACGGGGCGACGGAAAACACCGTCTTCAGCACCATGACCGGTGCCCTGTCCGGCCCCGGCACACCGTCCATCGGCAGCCCGATCCTCAATGCACGCGTCTACGTGCTCGACGACGCGCTACGGCCGGTGCCGCCCGAGGTCACCGGCGAGCTGTACCTCGCCGGGCACGGCGTGTCCTACGGCTACCATCGCCGGCCCGGCCTGACCGCGCAGCGGTTCGTGCCAGACCCGTTCGGGCCCAGGGGAAGCCGCATGTACCGCACGGGCGACGCCGGGTACTGGCGGTCCGACGGCCGGCTGGGCTTCATCGGCCGCACCGACCACCAGGTGAAGATCCGTGGCTTCCGGATCGAACTCGGCGAGGTCGAGGCCAGGCTGAACGCGCACCCCTCGGTCGGCCGGTCGGTTGCGGTCGCCCAGGAGGAACAGCCACGCATTCGGCGGCTCGTGGCCTACGCCGTCGCCACCCGAGGCCAGGTCATCGACCCGGCGGTGCTGCGCGCCTGGGTCGGCGAAGCCCTGCCGGAGTACATGATTCCGGCCGCGGTCGTCGAGCTGGCCGAATTCCCGCTGACGTCCACCGGAAAGCTCGACCGGTCCGCGCTGCCCGCCGCCGATTTCCGCGGCAGCGCGATCGGCCGGAAGCCACGTAACCGCGTCGAGACCCTGCTGTGCGGCCTCTTCGCCGAGGTACTCGGGGCCGCGCAGGTCGGCATCGATGACAACTTCTTCGACCTGGGCGGCGACTCGATCACGGCGGTGCAGCTGGCCAGGCACGCGGTGCGCGGCGGTGTCGCGCTCACGCCGCAGGACATCTTCACGTACCGGACCGCCGCGACCATCGCGGCCGCGGTCGCGGACGCCGACGCTCCGGTCGAGGACCTTTCCCTGCTGTCCGTGGCGGACGCCGCCGAACCCGCGGCGCTGCCACTGACGCCGTTGCAGCAGGGCATGTTGTTCCACACCACCTTCGCGGCGGGCCAGGGGGCGGACCCGTACCTCGGGCAGAAGGTGTTCGAGCTGACCGGCGAGGTGTCGGCGCAGACGCTCGAGGCGGCCTGCACGGCCCTGATCGCGCACCACGACGCGCTGCGGGCCGGGTTCGACCACGACCGGACCGGAGCGGCCCGGCAGTTCTTCGCCGACCCGGTCCCGGCCCCGTGGGCGGAATACGACCTGCGCCACCTTGCCCCGGACGACCGGCAGGCGCGGCTGACCCAGCTGCTGGCCGAGGACCGGGCGACCCGCTTCGAGATGACCGCGCCGCCGTTGCTGCGCTTCACGCTGATCACGATGGCCGGCGACCGGCACCTGCTCGTGTTCACCAGCCATCACATCCTGTTCGACGGCTGGTCCCTGTCGACGATGCTGCGGGACCTGTTCGCCGCCTACGCCGCAGGCGGCGACGGATCGCGGCTGCCCAGGGCCGTATCGTTCGCCGGCTACCTGCGCTGGCTGTCGAAGCAGGATCCGGAGCTGGCCGCGCAGGCGTGGAACCGCACGTTGGCCGGGCTCGAACAACCGACGCTGGTGGCCGGCGGCGCCGCACCGTCCGCCGCGATGCCGGCGCTGGCCGTGCGGACCCTGTCCGAGGACCTGTCCGCGGCGCTGTCGCACGAGGCCAGAGCCAAGAACGTCACCATGAACACGGTGTTCCAGGGCGCGTGGGCGTGCCTGCTCGGCCTGTTGACCGGCCGTGCCGACGTCGTGTTCGGCAAGTCCGTATCCGCCCGCCCGCCGCACCTGGTGGGCGTGCAGGACGTGGTCGGCCTGGTGATGAACACCGTCCCGGTACGAATGCGGCTGGACAACGCCCAACCGGTGGCCGACGCGCTGGTCGCGGCCCAGGCCGACCAGGCCGCGCTCGGGCCTTATCACCACCACAGCCTGATCGACATCCAGCGCGGCCTCGGCCTCGGCGAACTCTTCGATACCACCATCGTCTTCGAGAACGCCCCGGTGGACCGGGCCGCGATCCGCCGGGTCGTGCCGGGTCTGCGCATCGCCATGACCGACGCGGACCGCAGCGGCGTCACGCACTACCCGCTGAGCCTGATCATCTATCCGGACCAGCGGCTACGGCTGGAGCTGACCTATCGCCGCGACCTGTTCACCGCCGAGCAGGCCGAGCACGTGCTGTCGCGCGTGGTGCGGTTCCTCGAGATCTTCGTGCGCCGGCCGGACCTCCGAATGGGACAGGTCGACCTGCTCGGCACCGTGGAACGGCACGACGTGCTGCGCCGCTGGAACGACACCGACGTGCCCGTCGAGCCGACCACGCTGTACACACCGTTCACGGCGCAGGTGCGGCGCACGCCGGACGCGGAGGCGATCGTGTGTGGCGACGAACGGGTGACCTACCGCGAACTCGACGACCGCGCGGCCGGCCTCGCGGGTGTCCTGGCCACCCGGGGCATCGGCCCGGGCGACGTGGTCGCGGTGTCGTTACCCCGCTCGGTGGAGCTGGTCGTGGCGCTGCTCGGGGTGCTCCGGACCGGCGCCGCCTACCTCCCGCTGGATCCCGAGTACCCGGCCGAACGCGTCCAGGCGATGGTGGCCGACGCCGGGCCGGTGCTGTGTATCGACGAGCGCGCGATCGCCGAGCTGACCGGCGCGGACGCCGGCGTGCGGGTCGAGCACCGTCCGGTCGGCGATCAGTACCCGGCCTACGTGATCTTCACGTCCGGATCCACCGGACGGCCGAAGGGAATCGTGGTGGCCCACCGCGGAATCGTGAACTACCTGCGGTGGATGCAGCGTCGATTCCCGCTGGCGCCGGGCGATCGGGTGCTGCAGCGCACCTCGATCAGCTTCGACCCGTCGGTGTGGGAGATCTTCTGGACCCTGCACGCCGGCGCGACCATGGTCATCGCCATGCCCGAGGCCGACCAGCCGCCCGGCTACCTGCCGGACCTCATCCGCACCGAACGAATCCACACCGCACAGTTCGTCCCCGCCACGTTGGCGCTGTTTCTGCTCGAGCCGGGCGCGCGGGAATGCCCGAGCCTGCGGCAGGTGTTCTGCGGCGGCGAGATCATGACCGCCGGCCTGGCCGAGCGATTCCGCCGGACCACGACGGCCGCCCTGCACAACCTGTACGGGCCGACCGAGGTCTCCGTCTACGCCACGTCGTGGCCGGCCGAAACGGACGCCGACACAGCCACCGTGCCGGTCGGGTACCCCGCCGACAACCTGCGGATCTACGTGCTCGACGGTGCGTTGCGCCCGGTGCCGGTCGGTGTCCCCGGCGAGCTCTACATCGCCGGAACGGGTGTCGCACACGGCTACGTCCAGCGTCGCGCGCTGACCGCGGAACGGTTCCTGGCCGACCCGTTCGGGCCGCCGGGCACCCGCATGTACCGCACGGGCGACCTCGGCTTCCGGCGGCTGGACGGCGCGCTGGGCCACCTCGGCCGAGCCGACCACCAGGTGAAGATCCGCGGTCACCGGATCGAGCCGGGCGAGATCGACACCGCGCTGTCGACGGTCACCGGGATCCGGCAGGTCGCCACGATTGTCCGCGAGGACGCACCGGGCCGGCCGCGCATCGTGTCCTATATCGTCGCGCAGCCCGGCGTCGAGGTCGACCCGAAGGCGGCCAGGAACCGAGTGGCCGCTGTCGTGCCCGAGTACATGGTCCCGTCCGCGATCGTGTCGCTGCCTGCGCTTCCGTTGACCCCCAACGGAAAACTCGACCGCTCCGCGCTGCCGGTACCCGAGCTGGACGAGCCGCCGGAGCGGCGCGAACCGCGCGACGACCGCGAGCGCCTGCTGTGCCGGCTGTTCGCCGAGGTGCTCGGCCGGTCGCGGATCGGCATCGACGACAACTTCTTCGACCTCGGCGGCGACTCCATCGCCTCGACCAGGCTGTCCGGCCAGGCGGGTATCGCCGGCCTGGCGCTCACGCCGCGGGACGTCTTCCAGCACCGCACGGTGGCCGCAATCGCCGCCGTGGCCACCGAGATGGCCCCGCAGACCACCTACGTCTCGCCGAGCGAGCCGCTGCTGTCGCTGGACGACGACGAAATCGCCGAACTCGAAGCGCAATGGGAGACCCAGACATGAAGCCGACCTCGTTCGACGCGGTGCTGCCACTGACACCCCTGCAGGAAGGCATGCTTTTCCACGCCCGCTACGACGGCGACGGCGTCGACTTCTACAACATGCAGCTGCCGATCGAGCTGACCGGCGCGGTGGACCCGAAGGCCCTGCGGCACGCCTGCGACCTGATGGTCGCCCGGCATCCCGCGCTGCGCGCGGGCTTTCTGCAGCGCCGCTCCGGCGAGCCGTTCCAGGCCATCGCCAAGCGCGTGCGGGTGCCGTGGAATGAGCTGGACCTCAGTGGCTTTGCCCCGACCGAGCAACACACCCGACTGGTCGGTTTGTTGACCGCGGACCGCAGGCGGCGATTCACGATGACCACGCCGCCGCTGCTCCGGTTCACGTATGTGCGGCTGGCCGCCGAGCGGCACCTTCTGGTGCTCACCAACCACCACATCCTGATGGATGGCTGGTCGATGCCGATCGTCGTCGCCGACCTGTTCCGCATCCTGCGCGCCGGCGACGACACCGGCCTGGAACCGGCGGCGCCGGTCGGCGACTACCTCGGCTGGCTGGCCGCGCAGGACCGCAGCAAGGCCGACGCCGCCTGGACGGCCGCGTTGGCGGGTCTGGACGAACCGACCCTGCTGGGCCGGACCACGAGCACCACCCCGGGGCAGCACAGCCAGCAGCATGTCCGGCTGGAACTGACCGACGACGAGTCGAGCACCCTGGCGGAGACGGCGCGCGGCCGGAATCTCACGGTGAACACGATGGTCCAGGGCGCGTGGGCGCTGCTGCTCGGGATGCTGACCGGCCGGCGCGAGGTCACCTTCGGCTGCACGGCGGCCGACCGGCCACCGATGGTGCGCAATGTGGACCGGATCGTCGGGCTGCTGATCAACACGGTCCCGGTCCGGGTGCGCATCGATCCCGCAGAGCCGGTGGCCGAGCTGCTCGGCCGGGTCCAGGACGAACAGGCCATGCTCGGTGAGTACCGCTACCTGGGGCTACCCGAGATCCAGCGGGTCAGCGGGCATGCCGAGCTGTTCGACACCACGATCGCCTTCGAGAACTACCCGTTGCCGCCGGCCACCGGCACATCATCGATCCCCGGCCTGCGTATCGCGCTCGCCGCGGACGTCGTCGAAGACGTCGCCGAAGGCACGCATTACCCGCTCAGCCTCGCGGTATTCCCTGGTGTGCCAACCAGATTCGAGCTGAACTACCGCGACGACCTGTACCCGGGGGACCAGGCGCGCGCGCTCCTGGAGCGACTGGTGTTGCTGCTACGGACCATCGTCGAGCGCCCCGATGCGGCGGTGTGCAGGTTGCCGCTGCTCACCGAGGTCGAGCAGCGGCGGATCCTGGTGGACTGGAATCCTCCGGCCCGGTCGGCCGAGCCGGGCACGCTGGTCGACCTGTTCGCGGCCCAGGCCGCCCGCACACCGGATCGGCCCGCCGTCACCTGTGGGTCCCGCGGGCTGACGTTCGCCGACCTCGACCGGACGGCGGATCTGCTGGCCCGGCGGCTGGTCGCGCACGGCGCGGGCACCGAGCGGTATGTCGCGATGGCCCTGCCGCGTTCGATCGACGCGGTCACCACGTTGCTCGCGATCCTGAAGGCCGGCGCGGTCTACGTACCGGTGAGCGTCGAGCAGCCCGCCACCCGGATCGCCGCGATATTCGAGGAACTGTCCCCCGCCCTCGTCGTCACCACCCGGGAGTTGGCCGAACGGCTACCCGTCGGCGACATACCGCGGCTGGTACTCGACGAGCCCACGCCGCCCGATCAGGCGGACACCGACCTGGCCGACACCTGCCGTCCGTCGCCGCCGCGACCGGAGAACCTGGCCTACGTGATCTACACGTCCGGGTCGACCGGCCGGCCCAAAGGGGTCGCGGTGGAGCACCGGGCGCTGGTCAACCTGCTCCACAGCCACAACGCCAACTTCTTCGCCCCGGAAACGACGGCGGCCGGCGGGCGGCAGCTGCGCGCCGCGCTGACCAACTCCCTGGTGTTCGACGCCTCCTGGAGCCAGCTGCTGTGGATGGTCGCCGGGCATGAGCTGCACCTGGTCGAGGACGAGGTGCGCACCGACCCGCGCGCGGTGCTGGACTACCTTGTCGCGCACCGCATCGACGTGCTGGACACGACGCCCGGCTTCGCGCGTCAACTGATGGCCGCCGGCCTGCTCGACGGCCCGGCCATCGGCACTCTCGCGCTCGGCGGCGAGGCGATCGACGCGCCACTGTGGACACAGTTGCGAGCCGTCCCCGGACTGTCCGTATACAACCTCTACGGGCCCGCGGAATGCACGATCGACGCGATGTACAGCCGGCTCGCCGAGCATGACCGGCCCGTGCTCGGCCGGGCATCGGACAACCTGCGGGTGTACATCCTCGACGACTTCCTGCGGCCCGTTCCGCCCGGGGTGGACGGTGAGCTGTACCTCGCGGGCGCGGGTCTGGCCCGTGGCTACCTCGGCCGGCCGTCGCTGACCGCGGAACGTTTCGTTGCCGATCCG
This sequence comes from Nocardia sp. NPDC051756, assembly GCF_040681495.1. Classification (NCBI taxonomy): domain Bacteria; kingdom Bacillati; phylum Actinomycetota; class Actinomycetes; order Mycobacteriales; family Nocardiaceae; genus Nocardia; species Nocardia sp. NPDC051756. Next base: position 142,487 of record NZ_JBFAYV010000005.1, read on the forward strand.
TTCGGCCCGGCCGGATCCCGCATGTACCGCACCGGTGACCGGGGCCGGTGGCAGGCCGATGGCGCCGTCGCGTTCGCCGGCCGGTCGGACGACCAGATCAAGATCCGTGGCTTCCGCGTCGAGCCGGCCGAGATCGAGGCCGTCCTGGCCGCGGCCGAGGGCGTGGACCAGGCCGTTGTCCTGGCCCGGGAGGACCGGCCGGGCGTCCAGCAGCTGGTGGCCTACGTGGTGGGCACGCCGGGCGCGGCCATCGACGCCGACGCACTACGCGCCGCGGCCGCCGCCGCGCTGCCCGGCTACATGGTCCCCGCCGCCGTGGTCCACGTGCCGGTGCTGCCGGTGACGGCGAACGGCAAGCTGGACAAGGCCGCGCTGCCCGCACCCGAGTTTCGTGGCGGCGACGGCGGCGCGGCCCCGCGCACCGACCGGGAACGCTTACTGTGCCGGATGTTCGCCGAGGTCCTCGAGGTCGAGCAGGTGGGCATCCAGGACAACTTCTTCAACCTCGGCGGCGACTCGATCCTCTCGATGCGCGTCGCCGGCCTGGCGCAGCGAGAAGGCGTGGACATCAGCCCGCGCGACGTCTTCGTCCACCAGACCGTTGCCGCGCTGGCCACGTTGTCCGAGAGCGCCGAGCCGACCGATACCGTCGACACCCCGGACGGCCCGCTGATCGTCCTGACCGACGAGGAGCGGGCCGAGGTCGAAGCCGGTCACCCGGACGCGGTCGAGGTCTGGCCGCTGACCCCACTGCAGCAAAGTATGAGCTTCCACGCCCTGCTCGCGCCCGAACGGATCGACCCGTACATCACTCAGCAGTCATTGCAGCTGACCGGTGCGCTGGCGCCCGCCGGGCTCCGGACCGCGTTCGACACGCTGCTGCTCCGGCACGGCAGCCTGCGCGCCGGTTTCGTCCGGCTGCGGTCCGGCAGGTCCGTCCAGATCGTCCAGCCGGCGGTGCGGATCCCGTGGCGGGAAGTCGATCTGCGCGATCTGGCCCCGGCCCGGCAGCGAACCAGGATCGACGAGCTACAGGCCGAGGAGCACAACCGTCCCTTCGACATAGCCGTCCCGCCGCTGATGCGCGTCCTGCTGGCCCGGCTGGCCGATGACCGCCACCTGCTGGTGATCACCGACCACCACATCCTGCTGGACAGCTGGTCGCTGCAGGTGCTGTTGCGCGAGCTGTTCACGCTGTACGCCCGTGGTAACGACGCTGCCGCGCTGCCGGCCGTCGCACCGTTCCGAGATGTGCTCACGTGGCTGTCCACCCGGGACACCGCCGCCGCGGAACGGGCCTGGGACCGGGCACTCACCGGGTTCGACGAGCCGACCTTGGTCGCACCGAACGCCGACCTGACGGTGGCCGCCGCGCAGGGCACCGTCACCGAGACCCTGGACGCCGAGTTCACCGCGCAGCTCACGGCCGCGTGCCGGGACGCCGGGATCACCATGAGCACCTTGCTGCACGGCGCCTGGGCGATGGTGTTGGGCCAGCTCACCGGGCGGCCGGACATCGTGTTCGGCGCATCGGTCTCGGTGCGGGCACTGGACCTTCCCGGCGCCGATGACGTGATCGGGTTGGTGATCAACACGGTGCCAGTCCGGTTCACCCTCGACTCCGCCGAGCCGCTGGCCTCGGCGCTCGTCCGGATGCAGTCCGAGCAGTCCGAGCTGATCGCCCACCGGCACATCGGTCTGCCTGGGCTGCAACGGGCCCTGGGCCTGGGCGAGCTGTTCGACACCATCGTCGGCTTCGAGAACGCTCAACTCGACGATTCCTGGATCCAGCAGCAGGTTCCAGACCTGGACATCGCGTTGGGGCCGCCGACGGTGCCCGGTACCGCGCACTATCCGCTGCGGTTGCTGGTGTGCCCGGACGACCGCCTGGACTTCACCCTGTATTACCGCACCGACCTGTACGACCCCCCGGCGGTGGTCAGCATCCTCGGCCGGGTCCTGCGGGTGTTGACCACCTTCGTGGCGGCGCCACGGACTCCCCTCGGCCGCATCGACCTGCTGACCGCGACGGAACGCGAGCGAGTCCTGCGCGACTGGGCGACCAGCGCCCCGGCACGCACCGCGGCCACCATTCCCAGCTTGTTCGAAGCGCGGGTGGCCGAGCACCCGAACGCCCCGGCAGTGCTCACCGACTCGGCGCGGTTGACCTACGCCGAGCTCAACCGCGAGGCCAACCGGCTGGCGCGGGCACTGCTCGCCTACGGCGCCGGGCCGGATCGGGTCGTCGCGCTGATGATGCCGCGAACAGTACGGATGGTGGTGACCATCCTCGCGATCTGGAAGACCGGTGCCACGCACATGCCGGTGGACATGGACTATCCCGCCGAGCGGATCGCCGTCATGCTGTCCGACGCCGAGCCCGACCTGATTCTGGTCAGCGGTCCAGCCGCGAAGATGGTTCCCGAGCAGGCCCGCGGCCGAATGGTCGCACTGGACGAGCTGACCGTCGCGGACGGCACGCCGGACACCGACGTGACCGACGCCGAACGGCCCCGCCCGCTCTCGCCCGCGTGTGGGGCCTACGTGATCTACACATCCGGCTCTACCGGACGACCCAAGGGCGTGCTCGTCACCCACACCGGGCTGGCGAGTTTCATTGCCACCCAACAGCAGAGCCTCGACCTCGGGCCGGGCCGGCGGGTGCTCTGGTTCGCGTCACCCAGCTTCGACGGCGCCATGGGCGAGCTGAACACCGCACTACTCAGCGGATCCTGCGTGGTGGTCGGCACCTCCGACACGATGATGCCCGGTCGGCCGCTGTCGGACTGGGTAACGCGCACCGGGGTGCACTGCATGACCGTTCCGCCGTCGTCGCTGGCCGCGCTGCCCGGCGGCGAGCTGCCCGCGGACACGACCGTCGTCGTCGGCGGCGAGGCCTGTAGCACCGAACTGGTCGACCGCTGGGCGGTGGGTCGCCGCATGCTGAACATCTACGGCCCCACCGAGACGACGATCATCGCGACGATCAGTGCGCCGCTCACCCCGGGCGAGCCGCCGACGATCGGCAGGCCGGTCGTGGGCACCGAGATATATGTGCTGGACCAGAATCTGCGCCCGCTGCCGGCCCGGGTGCCCGGCGAGATATACATCGCCGGAGCCGGTCTCGCCCGGGGCTATCTGCGCAGGCCCGCGCTCACGGCCGCCCGATATGTCGCCAATCCGTTCGGCGCGCCCGGGTCCCGGCTGTATCGCACCGGCGACATCGCGCGTTGGCTGCCGGACGGCCGCCTGGACTACGTGCACCGGGCCGACAATCAGGTGAAGCTACGTGGCTTCCGGGTCGAGCTGGGTGAGATCGAGGCGGTGCTCACCGCGGATGCCGGTGTCCGGCACGCCGCCGTCGTGCTGCGCGAGGATATCCCGGGTGTCCGCCGGCTGGTCGGCTACGTCCTCGCCGAACGACCGGGCTCGGTCGACCCGGCGGCGCTACTCGACCGGGTGGCCAGGCGACTGCCGGACTACTTGGTGCCGACCGCCGTGGTTGAACTCGAGGTGCTGCCGACAACCCGGAACGGGAAGCTCGCCGTGGACGCGCTCCCCGCCCCTGACCTCACCTCGGCACGAGGCAGCCGGGCGCCGCGCAACGAACGGGAAGCGCTGCTGTGCCGGCTTTTCGCCGAAGTCCTGGAGACGACCGAGATCGGCATCGACGACAGCTTCTTCCGGCTGGGCGGCGACTCGATCATGTCCATCCGCCTGGTCATGGGCGCGCAGCAGGCCGGACTGAACATCTCCCCACGGGACGTCTTCGTCCACAAGACCGTCGCCGGACTCGCGACCGTCGTCACCGAGACGGCGGGCGCCGACGAACCCGGCGACACCGATGAACCGCTGGTCGATATCGACCAAGCCGAGTTGGCCGAACTCATCGCCGAACGCGGCACCACCGACTGACCGGGCGGAGAACACAGCCGGGACCCTGCTCGGCTCTCCGTTCGTGACCCCACCCGCCTCCTCGGCACACCGTGGCGAGCAGGCACAGGACCGACCGTCCGCATGCGACCGAACCCGGTCGACGCAGTTGAAAGGATCACCATGGCAACCCAATCCCTGTCCGTCGACCCCCAGGACTCGGTCGAGGACCGGCCGCGCGAGTACACACTGAGCCGGAGTGAGGGCGCCGAGCTGCTGGATATCGCGCAGCAGGCCGCCGACACCTACGGGGACCCGCTCACCGACGAGTTCTACGACCAGGCGTGGCCGCATTCCCGGCTGTTGCCCGCCGGCCTGCGCGGGTTCCTGGACGACTTCCGCCGGTTCGAGCCGAGCGCGGCCTGTCTCGTCCACGGCATTCCGGTGGACGACGATCAGCTCGGCGCCACCCCCGCACACTGGCGGGACGCGATCGCCGGGGAGACGGCGCGCCGACAGGAGATCATCCTGGCACTGTGCGGAATGGTGCTCGGCGAGCCATGCGGCTGGGCGACCCTCCAGGAGGGCTGCATCGTGCAGAACGTGCTGCCGATCAAGGGCGACGAAATCAGGCAGAGCGGCTACGGCAGCGAGAGCCTGCTGGAGTTCCACACCGAGGACGGCTTCCACCCGAATCGGTGCGACTACCTGATGCTGCTGGGACTGCGCAACAGCGACCAGGTCCCCACCATCGTCGCGTCGGTCCGCGATACCCGGCTGACCGAGCGTGACCGCCGCATCCTGGCCGAGGACCGCTACTACATCTTTCCGGACACCGAACACATCCGGCAGCTGAGTTCGCACGACGAGAACCACCCGGCGCTGGAGCAACTGCGCCGCAAGCTGGCGAACCCGACACCGACCAGCGTGTTGTTCGGCGACTCGGTGTCGCCGTACATGCGCATCGACCGCCCCTTCATGAGCTGTGTCGACAACGACCAGGAGGCAGCCGCCGCGCTGGACCGGTTCATGGTCGAGCTGACGCGGGTACAGCAGGACGTGGTGGTCGGCCCCGGGTCACTGCTGATCATGGACAACTACCTGGCCGCGCACGGCCGTCGCCCATTCCGCGCCCGCTACGACGGCACCGACCGCTGGCTCAAGAAGCTCACCGTCAGCCGGAACCTGCGCCGGCACCTGGCCGGCGGCAACAGCGGCCGACACCGTGTCCTCGTCTGACCTTCGTCCAACACACAGAGAGGCCTTTCATGCGCACGATCATCGTCTCGGGGGCGTCCAGCGGGATCGGGCTGGCGACCGTGCGGCGGTTCGCCCGCGGCGGTGACCACGTCGTGAATCTGGACATCGCCGAACCCGCGGACGACGACGAGGACTACGGCCCGGGCTCGATCAGCTGGCTGCGGGTCGATGTCGCCGACTGGCAGGCGGTCCGCGCGGCAGTCGACGCGGTCCACGCCATTCGCGATCGGCTCGACGTCGTGATCGCCAACGCCGGTATCAGCGTCCGGTGCGGCGTCTTGGAACTGACCGAGGCGGACATCCGGCGGACCATCGACGTGAACCTGATGGGAGTCCTCGGGCTGTGGCGGCACGCGGCGCCCTACATGCTCGAACAGGGGCACGGCGTGCTGTTGGCGACCGCGTCGGTCAACGGCTCGCGTGGCTACCCGCTGTACGCCCCGTACAACGCGACCAAGGCCGGCATCGCGTCGCTGTGTCAGACCTTCGCCATGGAGCTCAGCCCGATGGTGCGTACCGCGTGCGTCACTCCTGGCGCCGTGCTGACACCGATGCAACGCGCCGAGTACAGCGACGAGATGCTGGCCGAGGTGAACGACCGGATCCCCGGCCGGCGCCACGCAGCGCCGGAGGAGATCGCCTCGGTCTTCCACTTCCTCGCCTCGCCCGACGCGTCCTTCGTCACCGGACAGGAATTCGTTGTGGACGGTGGTGAGACGGCCGGCGCCACCACCGCGTTCTTTCCCGGGCCGACCGCGCCACGGCAACGGCGATGAGAGCCAGGACAGGCATGGAAACTCGAACAGCATTCGACTCGACCGTCCTCGACGAGCTCGACCTCGCCGACCCGGTTGTGCACGCTACCCAGGACCTCTCCGAGGTCTGGCGGTACCTCCGCGACGAGCAGCCGCTGTACCGCCACCGCGAAACCGAACGCGGCGAGGGCTTCTGGGTGATCACCCGTCGAGACGACATGGCCACCCTCTACACGGACAACGTGTCGTTCACCTCCGCGCGAGGCAACATGCTCGACACGTTGCTGGCGAAGAACGACTCGGCGGTGGGCCGCATGCTCACCGTCACCGACGGCCCCGAGCACAGCGCGCTGCGCGCCGCGATCGGCAAGCCGTTCTCGCCGCGCGCGCTCACCGCCATCGTGGACAGTGTCCGGAGCGGGACGCGCAAGCTCGTCCAGGAGGCGACCCAGCGGGCGGAGTGCGACTTCGCCGTCGACGTCGCCGCACATGTCCCGCTGGCCGCGATCTGCGACCTGTTCGTCGTGCCGGACGAGGACCGGCGGCATCTGATCGGGCTGACATCCGGCACGCTCGCCGCTGCCGATGGCCCGCCGACCGCGGAAGGCATGTGGGCGGCGCGCAACGACCTGCTGCTCTACATTTCCCAGCAGGTGGCGCGGCGGCGGGGCCGGTCGGGTGACGACGTGCTGAGTGTCCTGATCGACCAGGAGGTGGCCGGCCGCAGGCTGACGCACGAGGAGATCATCTTCAATTGCTACAGCATCATCATCGGCGGCTTGGAGACCACCAGGTTCGCCATGGTCGGCGGGGTGCACGCGCTGGCACAGAACACCGACCAGTGGCAGTTGCTACGGGATGGCACGGTGCGCACCGGCTCGGCGGTCGAGGAGATCCTCCGCTGGACCACCCCGACACTGCATAGTGGACGGACCGCGACCACCGACCTCCTGCTGTTCGACCAGCTCATCGAGGAGGGCGACATCGTCACGATGTGGAATGCCTCGGCCAACCGCGACGAGCGGGCCTTCGCCGAGCCGGACCGGTTCGTCTTGGCCCGGGATCCGAACAAGCACCTCACCTTCGCCCACGGCCCGCACTACTGCATGGGCGCCTACCTGGCCAGAGCCGAGCTCAGCGCGATGCTGGAAGCGCTGCGCGACTCGGTGTCCGAGATCCGGATGACCGGTCCGGCCCGGCGGGTCTACTCGAACTTCCTCAGCGGATACTCGACCATGCCGGTCCAGCTCGTCCCCGCCGGCTGACTCGCCCCGACGACAGCTACCGGATCACAAGTAGAGCACCACCATGCCGTCCTCGACGGCCACCGCGTAGGTGGCCGCCCGGGATCGACCGAGCCGCACCACGGGCTGACCGGTGCGTACGTCGAACTCGAAGTTATGAAAAGGACAGACCAGCACCCACCGGGTGTCGTCCTGGACATGCCGGCAGTCCGGTCCGGCCTGCCACATCCGTTCCAGCGTGCCCGCGGCCAGCGAGGCGCCGTGGTGCGGGCAGCTGTCCGACAGCGCACGGTATTCGCCACCGGGCAGTCCGACCACGACGATCCGCCGAGTCCCGTGACTGAACAGCCGCCGATGGCCGGCGGGCAGCTCCCCCACCGGACAGACTTCGTGGCGGGTGCGGCCTGCGGCCCGCGCCGAGGCCGTCATCGGGTGCGTTCCGCGAGCCGGTAGAACTTCGCGGCGTTGTCGTAGAGGATCTTCTTCTTCAAGTCGGGCGGAAAGCTCGACGGCAACGACCGTTCCGGGCTGTCGGAGTCCCAGTGCGGGTAATCCGAGGAGAACATCAGGAACTCGTCGGTGCCGACCATCTCGAACAGCTGCAGCAAATGCCGGGGATCCGCAGGCGCGTCCATCGGCTGGGTGGTGAACTTGACCTGCTCCCTGATGTACTCACTCGGTAGCCGCTTGACCCACGGAACCTCACGGCGCAGCGCGCGGTAGTTCCGGTCGAACCGCCACATCAGCGACGGCAGCCAGGTCCAGCTCGACTCGATCATGACCACCCGCAGCGTCGGGAACTTCTCCAGCACGCCACCGACGACCAGGCTGATCAGCTGCGACTGCCAGGCCTGCGGGACCGCGGTATGCCACTCGATGAAGTACGGCGGCAGGCCGACCGCGGTCTCCGAGGTCGAGCCGTGGTGGAACCCGACCGCGAGGTCGTTGCGCACACACGCCTCGTAGATGGGGTGGTAGAAGCTCCGGCCCAGTGTGTCGTGGGATATCGCCGGCAGCATGACCTGCACGATGCGGGGGTTCGAACCGACCCGGTCGATCTCCTCGGCCGCTGCGTGTGGATCCTGGGCGGCGATGTGCATCGACCCGAGGAATCGCTCGTCTTTGCGGAGCCATTCCCGAATCAACCAATTGTTGTAAGCCCGCGCCATGGCCGTGGCGAAATCCGGTTGAGTCTTGAACTCGGTCGGATATATCAGGCCGGTCAGAATGGCATGCTTGATATTGTATCGGTCGAGGTGTTGCTCGCGCATGAGAAGGTAATCCGAGCCTGCCTTCTCACCGGGATGGCGGAATGTGTCCGAGCGGGCGACACCGCCGGTTGTCGGCCACGTGTACGGCAGGTTCACGCCGGTCCAATTGTTCGCGTGGATACGACCTCGATATGGCTCGTCGACGTAAAACATGAATCTCGGCCCGCCGATCATCTCATGCACGTCGGTGTCGATGACGGGCGTCGACCGTGGTGCTGCACCCACTGACTCGACCTGCTCGGAAACGGTCGTCATCAAAGGCCCCCTATCCGTTCTCACGCCGATGATCAGGCCTGTCGGCCGCGCGCACGACGGCCTCAGTTTATCGAAAGAAATGTCCGCAGCGAGACCTTGCCTGCCGATGGCCGGACAAAACCGGGAAGTTGCCGATTTTGCCTGTCCGGCCGGATCACGTCACGCCTATCGGCATATTCAGCATCAATGATCGGTCAATAATTTGTCAGCGCCCGTTGCTAGTCTCGGATTCGCCCGAGCGGCGGATTGCGCGGAATTCCCGAACCAGATGAGGATGAATGACGACGGTAGGATTTTCTGCCCCAGGTGAGGGAAACTCCGCCACTTCGGTAACCGGCGCGGCGAGCATGGCGCCCCTGGTGGACGGCTCGAAGTTGATCAGCGATCCGCGGGACCGCCCGGTGATGCGGGCGGCCCACCGAATCTACGAGCATCTGATCGCGATGTTCGCGCCCGGCATCATCGACGCGGCGTTCGAGCTCGGCGTGTTCACCGTGCTCGCGGAGGGGCCGGCGTCGGCCGGCGACCTCGCGGGCCAACTGGACGCCGATCCGCAGGGCCTGCGGGTCCTGCTCGACGGCCTGTACTCCTACGAGATCGTGCACCGGAAGACCGGTGACAACAACCAGAGCATCTACTGGCTGGTCGACGGCATGGCCGAGTGCCTGTTGCCCAACGGCCTGTACAGCCTGGCCGGACGGATCAGTTACGACCGCGCGACCGGCTGGGCGGCGTGGCAGGACTTCGCCGAACGGGTCCGGCGGCCCGCGGTCGACCAGGGTGGCGAATACCAGGCCAACCAGTTGTCCGCGAAGGACTACGAGACCGTCGCCCGAGGCATCAACTTCTGGGCGCCGCCGATCGTCGAAGCGCTGGCCGAGCGGCTGACCGCCCTCGGCTGGACGGTCGATTGCCCACGATCCATGGTGGACGTCGGCTGCGGGACCGGGATCTACAGTCATTTGCTGTTGCAGCGCTTCGACCGATTGCGCGCGACCGGCCTGGACGACGAGCGCATCGCGCCGATCGCCCGAGAGCAAGGGATTTCACTCGGCGTCGAGGACCGGTTCCGGTCAACGGTCCAGAACTTCTTCACCGGCGACTGGGGCACGGGCCACGACCTCGTGCTCCTGGCGAACATCTACCACTTGCAGACCGCTTCCGGCGCCGCGGACCTGACCCGCAACGCGGCAAAAGCGCTGGGCGACAACGGATTCATCGCGATCGTCGACCACATTGTGGACGACCGGATCGACCCGCTGTCGATCCAGAACCGGTTCTTCCGGCTGTTTGCCGCGTCGATGCTGGTTACCGGCGGCGGCGACGCTTACTCGTTGTCGGACTACGACGGCTGGCTCGCCGAGGCCGGCCTGTCCCGCATCGCGCTGGTCGATACCCCGATGCACCGGATTCTTCTCGCACAGCGCACGTGACCGCAGCCGGTTCAGCCGAGCGGGATGGGCGCGGGAAGTGCACCAAGGTCTTTTAAGGAGGCAAGGACGTGACCGAAAACCTAGTGCTGGCCCCAGCCAGGATGACGACAGCGGACATCTTCAATTCCGCTGTTGCGTCGTCCGCAATCAGTGCGGCGTGGGAGCTGGGCGCATTGGACGAGCTGGCTGCCAATGAGAAATTGGATGTGACCGAATTCGCTACTCGCAACGACCTGGACCAGCAGGCGACCGAGGCCCTGTTCCATGCGTTGGCCAGCGTCCGCATCGTGGAGCGCAGCGGCGGCGCGGTGCTGCGCGACGTGAACTTCGCCGACGTGTACAAGGCCAAGGGATTCTTCCATTGGCTGTCGCGGGGATGTGCCGAACTATTCGCGAATACATCCTCGGTACTGCCCAATGGCAACCGCGTCGGCGAATACTACCGGCGCGATTCGGCCGCGATTGCGGTGGCCTGCCGCGATATCAACAAGAACTTCTTCGACCCGGTGTTCTCCGCCGTGATGGCGCCATTGGAGTTCACCAAGGTCGCCGACCTGGGCTGCGGTAGCGCCGAACGCCTGATCAAAGTGCTCGGCTGGCACCCGACCGCGACCGGGTTGGGCATCGACATCGCCGGTGGCGCGCTGCGCCTGGCCCAGGAGTCGGTGGACGCGGCCGGCCTGAGCTACCGCGTATCGCTGATCCAGGACGACGCCACCGCCCCACGGCCGCACCCCGAGTTCACCGACGTGGACCTGCTGACCTGCTTCCTGATGGGCCACGACATGTGGCCACGGGATGAGTGCGTCGCGTCGCTACGAAAGCTCCGCGCGGCGTTTCCCAACGTCAAGCGGTTGCTCCTGGGTGACACCGCCCGGACAACGTCCCTACCGGACACCGATATCCCTGTCTTCACCCTGGGTTTCGAGGTAGCACACCGGATGATGGGTGTGTATTTGCCGACGCTGGAGGAATGGAGCGGCGTGTTCGCCGAGGGCGGCTGGCGGCTCATTCGTCAGCACCTGGTGCCGCTACCGGCCGACAGTGTCATCTTCGAACTCGAGCCGGCCGATTCGGCCGCATGATCCGCAGCGGTGCGGCCGCGGCCGGTTACCCGCTGGACGAAGGATCGCCGAGCGTCGGCTCCTGGACCAGGATCTCCTGGTAGCGCCTTTGCAGGGACGGGCTGGGCGTCAGGCCGAACTCGTCGGCAAGGTGCGCGCGGACCTGATGGAACACGGCGACAGCTTCGGTTTGCCTTCCGCAGCGGTACAAAGCCAGCATCAGGTGCTCGCTGAGCCGCTCCCGCGCCGGATACTGACTGAGTAGCCAACGCAACTCGGCGACCACCTGACGTTCGTGGCCGAGCGCGAGCCGGGCCTCCAGCAGGTCTTCCAGGGCAGTCAGCCGCCGTTCCTCGAGCCGTTCGGCCGCGGCTCTGGCCCGAGGGCCGTCGACGGCATCGGTAAGCGCTGGACCGCGCCACAGGCGCAGCGCCCGATTCAGCGTCTCGACAGCCTGTTCCGGCTGGTCGCGACGGATCTGTGTAGTGCCGTGATCGGTCAGCTCCAGAAAGAGGTTGGCGTCCACGGCATTGCGGGGAATGTCGAGCAGGTAGCCCGCGCCCGCGGTGACCAGCACCGCAGAGCGGCCGGGCTCGCCGGCAAACGGCTCGAGCAGCCTGCGCAGCCGAGTAGCGTTGGCCTGCAAGGCGTTCCGCGCGTTGCTCAGCGGGCTGTCACCCCAGAGCTCGTCCACCATGTCCTGGTAGGACACGGCTATGCCGGCGTTCAAGGCAAGCAGCACCAACATCGCCCGCACCTTCTTCGCCCGAATCGGGCCGCGTTCCTCGGCCGTGCCGATGGTCGCCGCACCGAGAAGCTCTATTCTCACGATCCCCCCAGAAGCTCACACCTCGACGAGTGTAAGTGAGTCCGGTTGGGAGCCTGAACAATTGCCGGTCTGTTGCCGATCGATTACCGAACTACCCGGGGCGGCGATCCCGCGACCGGAACCGGCGCCCCGCGGTCGGTCACTGATCGAGGTGAGCGAGGACGGCCAGGATGCGGCGGTTGTCGTCTTCGCACTCCGGGAGCTGGAGTTTGGCGAAGATGGCGGCGATGTGTTTGGTGACCGCGCTGGCGGAGATGTTCAGCCGGCGGGCGATGGCGATGTTGGAGCGTCCGGCGGCAATGAGGCTCAGGACTTCGCGTTCTCGGGGGCTGAGGTCGGCGGTGCGGCCGCGCGCGTCGCCACGGGTCAGCAGTTTGGCGACGACCTGCGGGTCCATCGCGGTGCCGCCGCCGGCGACGGATTCGACTGCGCCGATGAACTGTTCGGCGTTGGACACCCGGTCCTTGAGCAGATAGCCGACCGCACCGATGCCGTCTGCCAGCAGTTCGCGGGCATAGAGCTGTTCGACGTATTGGGACAGCACCAGCACCGGCAAGCCGGGCCGTTCGCGGCGTGCCTCGATGGCCGCCTGCAGGCCCTCGTCGGTGAACGAGGGCGGCAGTCGTACGTCGACGATCGCGATGTCGGGCCGCTCCTCGGCCAGTGCCCTGCGCAGGGACGGGCCGTTGTCGACGGCGGCCACAATGGTGAAGCCGTGCTCGGTGAGCAGCCGGATCAGCGCATCCCGGATGAGGAACAGGTCCTCGGCGACGACTACTCGGAGCGGAGCGCGCATGGCACCTCCAGCCGTACGTGGGTCGGGCCGCCGGGCGGGCTGTCGATCGCGACGGTGCCGTCGAAGACCGCCAATCTGCTCCGGATGCCTTGCAGCCCTGTGCCATTGGCCGGGTCCACCCCGCCGTCCCCGTCGTCGGTGACAGTACAGCGCAGCACACCGTGGTGATAGCCGAGGGTGACGTGCACGGCGGCGTTACCCGCGTATTTGCCGATGTTGGCGAACAGCTCGTTGACCGCGAAGTAGACCGCCGATTCGACCGCAGGCGCCGGCCTCCCGGTCAGCTCGGAGGCAACGTCGACATCGAGCAGCGAATCCAGTGCCAGGGCGCGGATCGCGTCGGCGAGGCCGCGGTCGGCCAGGACCGGCGGATGCACCCCGCGCACGAGGTCGCGCAGTTCGTCCAGCGCCTGCGACGACGCTTCTCGGGCCGCCGCCACCAGCTGCTTGGCCGCGTCCGGGTCGCCGTCGAACAGCCGCTCGGCGTTGCCGAGGCCGATGCCGAGCGCGACCAACCGGGCCTGCGCGCCGTCGTGCAGATCCCGTTCGATCCGGCGCAGTTCCGCGGCCTGCGCGTCGACCGTGTCCGCGCGCGTGTCCGCCAATGTCTCGACCCGCTTTTCGAGCTCGGTGGTGCGGGACGGCCCGAGCATGTCGGCGATCCAACTGGCCCGCAGCCGTAGCAGTTCCGGTCCGATATAGAGGCCGAGCGCGATCAACCCGATGCCGACCGGGACGGCCAACAGCGCGGCGGGCGTAGAGGTCACGTGGATGGGACCGTAGGAGTTGGTGCCGCCGGCGTCCAGGTTGGCCCGCCACACCCACGGTTGCACCGCCGCGCCGTACAACCCGTACAGCGGCATGCCGAGCGCCAGCGCGGCGGTCCAGGTGCCGATGATCGGGTCGACGAACGCCCACATCACATCCCGCCAGGTGGCGGGGGCCTTCAACAGCCCGACAGCGCTCGTCTCGGCGCCGTAGGGCCGTTCGATGTGCTCGCCTAGCCGGCCGCACACCCAGCGAGCCGCGTTCGCGACCGTCCGCAGCAACGCGACCGCTGACGGGAACACCAACCGGCCGATGCCGACCACCATCAGCGCCGCACTGACCAGAACCAATGCGGCCGCGGCGATTCCGGCAACCGACAGGCAGATCATGGCCAGCGCGTACACCGGTCCGGCAAGTCTCGCCCGCATCCCTGTCCCCCCGTTCCGTGCCGATGGCACCTTCGCATTCTCATCCGAAGTTTTCATCATCATCCCCGACTTCCGATCCGCCTGAATACCACCAGGGCCACCGAACCCGCAAGGCCCGCGACGCACAGCCACGCGAACAGATCGCCGACCACGCCGTAGACCGTTCGGGTGCCGCGCGTCGGCACGGACACGATCATGCTCTGCTGGGTGGTGCTGAAATAGTTTGTCCTGGCCAGGTTCTGGCCGTACATGTCGACGGTGATGGAGATGCCGTTGCTGGTCTGCCGGACCAGGCTGTAGCCGTTCTCGACGGCACGGAACACCGCGTTCGCCGCCTGCGCACGCTCGATCCCCGGCCAGTCGTTGGACGGGACCAGCATGATGTCGGCGCGGGTTCGCAGGGTGCCGGGAAACTGGGCGTCGAAGCAGATCACGTTGGCGAGCCTGCCGTACGGTGTGGCCGACACCGGCGCGATTCCATCGCCCGGCCGCAGGCTTTCCATGCCGGGGACCGGATGCGCCTTGTCGTAGGTCGACAGCACTTGCCCGTCCGGCGCCACCAGCACGGCGATATCGCGTGAGCGCGGCTGCTGTTGCCCGTCGAGCAGCACGGCGATGCCCACACCGAGATAAATCTGTTTGTCCCGGGCAAGTTCGCGCGCCGTGTGCATGAACTCCGGATAGTCCTCCTCGAGCACTACCGCGGCGGTCTCCGCCCACGTGACGATCTTCGCGCCGCCGTCGGCCTCGATCCGGCTCCGGGCGAACAGGTCCTCGTTGAGCACCGCGAACGCCTGCCGCAGCACCGGTTTCTGTTCGGACAGCACCTGCGGAGTGTGGAAATTGTCGATCTCCCGCGACCGCTCCTCGGCCGCGCGGGACACGCTGATCCCGGCGACGCGCACCAGATTCGGCGCGTCCGAGGCCAGGGCCAACCGTAGCCCGCCGCCGAAGAGCACGAGAACCAGCACCGAGACGTAGGCCAGGGCCACGGTGCGGATCGACGGCCAATGCCACCGGCATTCGAGCGCGACGTTCACGATCGGCGCGAGCCAGGCCATCAGGAAACTCAGACCATAGACGCCGGTGACCGAAACCAGTTGCAAAAAAGGCAGATTCGCCGACTGGGTAGCGGCCAGGGGTCCGAAGACCGTCCCGAACGGGCTCACCTGTGTCACCAGGAACTCCACGGCCACCCGCGCCGCGGGAAACACCAGTGTCGCCGCGATCGGATTCAACCGCCGGAACAGCAGCCGGTCGACCAGCAGCGGAACACAAAGGAGCACACCCGGAATCGCGCAGCCGAGCAGGATCGGCAGGACCGCGAACCGCCCCGCGGCAGCGACCAGAACCACTGCCTCGGCCACCGAGAACAACGCCACCCACAGGAAGCCGGTGACCACCCGGGCCCCTCGGGTGAACCGCATCAACGCGATGGAGAACAACCACGCCGCGACCGGTATCGCCCATTCGCCGCTCGTGCCGACCAGGCTGAGCGCAACGCCCGCCACCAACCAGAGGTACCTCCACCGGCCGGTGGAGAACGCATTGTTTGCCATACATCGAAGCCTCTCCGATCGGAGGCCCGCTGCCATTGGGGCTGAGTTCCCACTTCCCCTGTAGTTATCTCCACCACCGGTCGGTCACAACAGGCGCCGCGAGCGCAGATCGCTGACGTATTTGCCGATCAACTCGGGCCCGATGCGCGGAATGTCCCCGGCGGTCCCGATGCCCGCCTGCTGCACAGCGCGCCGAAAACCCTCGGCGGGCAACAGCGCACCCGGGACCGCCGGTCCCCGGCTGCGGAAGGCGTGCAGCAGCGGCAGCACGGTGTGCGGCGTGTGGTGTTCGGGCAGGGCGCGCAGCGCGGTCTCGAATCGGGTCAGCCAGCGGTCGTAGTCGTCGATCCGCTCGATCGCCTGACCGGCCTCGACGAGCCAATCGATGAAGGTGTCCAACGAGATTCCGTCGTCGTGCGGATTCAGCACGTCGAAGGTCTGGAAGCCCGCGGTGGCCCGCGCGCCGAGGGCGGCGACGGCCGCCGCGGTGAAATCGGCGGGCAGCCCGGTGTAATGGGCGCGACGGCCGTCGCCCGCGTAGAACGATTTCGGGGCGACACCGGTCAGCAACACGCTGAGCAGCAACCGAGTGAACATATCCGCCACATTCAGCTGACCCTCGAAGCGGCTGTGCGCCAAGACCATATCCGAACGGAACACCGCCACCGGCAGCCCGCACAGCTCGTGCGACTCCCGCAGCAACACCTCGCCGGCCCACTTGCTGCTGCCGTACCCACCCGCGTACCGGCCGTCCAGCACGCGCACCGGGCTCATCTCGCGAATATCACCGTCCTCGGCGAACACCGCGGGCGGGATCTGATCTGCCACGGCCACCGTGGACAGGTAGGTCACCGGTTTGCGCCGCGCGGTCAGCGCCAACCGGATGATCTCGGCCGTGCCGACGACATTCGGCCCGAACAGCTGCGCATACGGCAGCACGTGATTGACCAGCGCCGCCGGATGCACGATCAGATCGACGGTCGCCGCCAATCGCCGCCACTGTGGCTCGCGCACACCGAGATTCGGCTCGCCGATATCACCGGCCACCACCTCCAGCGTGCCCGCCGCCAGGTTCCGGTAATGCCGTCTCAGCTCCGGATCGCTGTCGAAGACCCGGTCCAGCCGGGCGCGCGCGGCCTCGGCATCGTCGCCGCGCACCGGACAGATCAGGGTTCCGCCTGATTCATGCAAGCGCTCCAGCCATTCCAGGCACAGGAATCGGCCCAGATACCCGTTGGCGCCGGTCAGCAGTACCGTGTGCGGCGGCTGCGGTGCGAGCGGCAGCGCGCGGGCCCCCGCGAGCAGGTCCGCGTCGATGAACCGGTCCAACCGCAGATCGGTCGCGCGAACCCGTTTCTCGTCACCGTGCACCGATCGCGCGGTCGGCCGCAGCCCACCACGGCGCCGCTCGGCACCGATGTAGTCGGCCAGTCGCTGTAGCGTCGTCGCCGGGCCGACGATCACGCCGACCGGCACGTCGACCCCGAAGGCCTCACCGAGCAGCGTCGAGAACGACAGCGCCGACAGCGAATCGCCGCCCAGATCGGTGAAATGCGTGTCCGGGCCCGCCGCACTGCTCAACAGTGCCCGCGCGGCCCGCACGACCGTATCCAGCACCGGCCGGGTGGCCGCCGCGCCGCGCAGCGCCACCAACTCCTCGGCCTGCCGCCGGTCCAGATCGGCGTGGAGTTGCTCGAGTCGTTCGCCGTAGCGTTCTTTCAGCTTGGGCCGCAACGGTTTTCCGATTCCGGACAGCAGACCGCCTGCCACACTGAACGGCTCGGTCTCGATCAGGAACTCGCGCGGGATCTCGTAGGAGTTCAGCCCGGCCTGCCTGGCCACCTCCCGCAGCGAATGTGCCAGTGCCGCTGCCTGATCCGCGCTGTCGCGGGCGATAACCTCCGGCGTGGGGACGATCACGGCGAGCAGATAGGACCACTCCCCCGAGCCGTGCACATAGATCTGGCGGATCAGCGGACTCGCCGAATACAGCGCCTCCAGCTTGGCTACCGCGACGAATTCACCCTGGGCCAGCTTGAGCACATTGTTACGGCGATCCACGACGACCACCTGGTCCGGCCCGAGTTCGGCCACCACATCGCCGGTCCGATAGAAGCCGTCGGCGTCGAACATCTCGGCCGTGACCTCCGGGCGCTTGTAGTAGCCGGGGAACATGGTCGTGGTCTTGAGCAACAGCTCGCCGCGCGGATACGGTTTGTCGGTGCCGAAGCAGCCGAGCTCGGGCACATCCTCGAGGCGATAGCCCAGCACCGGCGGGCGACGCAACCGATTGCCCACGATGATGCCACCGCCCGCCTCGGTGGAACCGTAGCCGTCGCGCAGCTCCACCTCCAGCACGGACTCCATGAATCGACTCAGCTCAGGCGACAACGGAGCGCTCACACACCAGGCAACCAGGTAGCGTCCGCCGAAAACGCCATGGCGCAGTTCGGCTTTCACCGCGTCCTCGGCGGCCGCCCGATCTTCCCCGGCCGCGACCCGGCGATCGGACTCACTGCGGAAGTGCTGGTAGACCAGCTCGCACACGCGCGGCACGAAGTACAGCTCGGTCGGGCGGCTGAGCGCGAGATCCTCGAACAGGGTGGACAGATCACTCGCGGCCGCGAAATACGCTGTGCCGCCCCGCGCGAGCGCCCCGCCCAGCATCAACCGCCCGGACTGGTGGCTGAGCGGCAAATATTGGAAGACCAAGCCGGGCACCGGGATCTCCAGCGAGAACAGCCACATCGCGGCCGCCAGCCGATCGGTGTAGATCGCCCCCTTGGGCGCGCCCGTGCTGCCGGAGGTATAGATCAGCGCCGACAGCGGGTCCGCACCGGGCGCCGCGACGAACCGCGGCGCGGGCAGCGACGTGCCCCCGCGGGCCAGCGCCTGCGCCAGCGTCTCGATCACCACCGGGACATCGGACAACCGCTGCCGGACCGATTCCAGTGCGGCGCTGTGCCGTTCGTCGTCGTCATGATGGTCGAAGATCAGCAGCCGTCGCACCGTGCGGTCGCCGGCAATCGCCTCGGCCGCCGCTCCAGCCGATTCGGGTGTGGCGGCGAGAATGCGCGGCTCGGTCTCGGCGATGATCGACTTCCACTGCGCCACTGGCGCATTGGCCTGTAGCGGCACCGCCACCGCGCCCACGTGTATACAGGTCAAATCCACCACGGTGTAGTCGCTGCTGGTGAAGCCGAGGGTGCAGACGAAATCACCGGGCCGCAGGGCGATCTCGGCATCGTGGCGCCACGCCGCGGCGAGCGCGGCGATCCGCTCGCCCAGTTCCCGATAGCTGATCGTGGTGTATTCCGGCAGCAGTCGCCGCACGAGCCGCCCGGATTCGTCGCGAGCGAGCGCGGTGGCCCGCTGCGCCAGGGCCGGCCGGTCGGCATAGCCGTCGATGACCGTGGCGAGGATCTCCGCCAACCGCAGATCGGGTTGCCGCAGCCGTTCGGCGATTTCCCGGGACGGCATCGCCGCCCGCACCTGTCGATCGGCCAGCGTCGCGGCTATCCGGCCATCGGACGGGTTCAGCGTTTGGCCTCCTTCCTGAAGACGAACAGCCATACCGGGCCGGTCACGAACCACAGAACGGTGATGATTTCCAACGGATCCATGACCCCGCGCAATGCGGTGGCCTGCTCCGGATTTGCCACGGTCACCGACAGGCCGAAGCACACGACAATGGCGATGGCGGCAGCGATCAGCCATTTCCCGAACGACTTCAGCTCGGCCCGAATACCTTCCGACCCCTGGTCCGCACGCTTCGGCGGACGCGGACCTCCGCCGAACCAATGGGCGAACCACGAGTCGGCCCAGCGCACCGCCGACTTGCCGAAGACAACGGTGACGCCGAGATAGATCCCCGCCAGCAAATGCGCGGCGGTGATTTCCGCACCTCGATGCACGTCGATCGCCACCGCCACGACCAGTACCACATCGATCAACGGAACCAACGCCAGCACAATCGAACTCGCTCGCCGTAGCCGCAGCGCGTAGCGCAACAGCATGCCGAGCAAAATGGTGAGCCAAAATCCCGCCTCACAGGCGAGAATCGTGGCTATTACCGGGTCCACCCCGGTCCCCGCAGTGGAGCTCATACGCACCCTTCCTGGATTCGTCGATCGTTGTCGAGCACACTCAGCAACTGTTCGGCCATAGCATCGAGGGTCGGATAGTCGAAGACGATCGTCGACGGCAACGGACACCCGAACCCGGACTGCAGATCCCGCCTGAGCTGGATTGCCATGAGGGAGTCGAGCCCACGGACGAAGAAGTCCTCGTCGGTGGAAAGGTCCACCGATTCGCCCAGCACATCCGTGACGACTTCCAGCAGAAAGGACGCGACCAGTTCCCGGCGCTGCGCTCCGGTCGTCGTGTCCAGCCGGGTCCGCAGCGACCGTAGGTTCTCGGCGGCATCGGAAAGCCGTTTGTACGGCATATCGGCCAGCAATCCATCGAGGATCGCGGAATCGTGTCCCGAAAAGCGAGGCCAGTCCATCGGCAGGACGGCGACGGCCGGCTCGGTCACTTCCGCTTCGAGCAGCATGCCCAGCAACCCAAGGCCGTCCTTTTTCGGGATGACTCGCTCCCCCGTTCGCTCGAGCACGAAGTCGCGTCCCATCCGCGCGCTCATGCCTGCCTCCGCCCAGGATCCCCATTGAATGGCGAGCGCCCGCTGCCCTAGACCGCGCCGAAAGGACGCGAGCCCGTCGAGAAACGCGTTGGCTGCGGCATAACTGCCCTGACCGGGCGTGCCGAACAGCGAGGACACCGAGGAGAACAGGACGAACATGTCGAGTTCGAGGCCGGCTGTCGCGGTGTGCAGATTCCACGCCCCGACCGCCTTGGATTCCATGACCCGGGCGAAGCGTTGCTGCGTCTGGAGCAGGAGCACGCCGTCATCCAGCACACCGGCCAGATGGAACACCCCGGCCACCGCCGGCCACCGCGGATCGCCCTCGATCTGCGCGAACACCTCGCGGATCCGGCCGGCGTCCGCGACATCAGCGATCACCACCTCGACGACGACTCCGGCCGTGACCAATTCGTCCACCACCCGCCGAGCATCCGGTTCCGGCGGGCGCCGACCGATCAACACGATGTGCCGAGCACCCGCGCGATGCAGCAGTCCCGCGGTTTCGCGGCCCAGTCCACCGAAACCGCCGGTGATCACATAGGTGCGATCCGCGTGAATCGTGCGGTTCGGCTCGGGCGACGGCACGGACCGGCGCGCCAACCTGGCCATCAGCCTGGCCTGGCCGTGGTAGGCGATCTGGCTGGCCCGTGAATCGTCGGCGAGTGCGGCCGACGACGCGAGTTCGGCACAGGCCGTGGATAATTGGGCGTCGAGGTCGACCTCGGTATCGATGTCGACGTGGGTGAGCGCCAGCTCCGGGAGCTCGGCTGCGGCTACCCGCGCCAGGCCGGACAGGCTCGCCTGCGCCGCGGACGTGACCGATCGGCCTGCGACCGAATGCGCACCGCTGGTCAACAGGCACAGCCGCGAGCTGATCGTGCCCAGGCCGATCCGTTGCATCAGCTCGAGCAACTGCTGACCCAGCCGGACAGCGTCGGCGGCTGGATCGACCTCGGCTCGCCCGACACAGCACATGACCACCAGATCGTAATCGGCGTCCGGCAGGCGGATCGAATGGATATCGGTCGTCAGATCGCATGCGACGCCGAGTGTTTCGGCGCGTTCGACCAGTTCCTTCGCCCACTCGGTATCCGACACGACCAGCCACCGGCCCGTGGCGGCGGTCCGTGCGGGCCGGTCGGTCGGCACCCATCGCGTCGTGTACAGCCACTCACTCGACGGACGTCGCCGCGACGGCAGCATCGCGTCCGGAGCGGCGCGTTTCAGCAGGACCCCGGTCATCGTCAGAATCACGTCGCCGTCCGGGGTGAACAAGACCACGTCGGCCTGCAGGGTTTCCGGGTCGTCACCGGCGGGCGGACGCAGCCTGACGTGACACCATCCCTGCGCGGCCGGAGCGTTCTCGAAGCGCAGCAGGTCGCAGCCCAGGGGCACATAGGTTCTGGGGCCGAGCTTTTCCGGATAGGTGACGGTGACTGCCAGCAGACACGCCTCGAGGAGCACCGGATGGATCCGGTGGCGAGGCAGCTCGGCGCGCAGCGCGGAACCGAGCGAGATCTTCGACAGTGCCTCGTGGCCCTGTTGCCACAATCGTTCGGTGACCCGGAACATCGGTCCCAGATCGATGTCTCGCCGCAGTTCGCGGGCGTAGATCTCGGCCACGTCCACCTCGTGCCCATCGAATTCGGCACGGAGCCGGGCGAGCTCGTTCGCGCTGCCCCCCGGCGCATGGGCTGGATCCGCCCTGCGCACGCGACCGGAGGCGTTGCGGGTCCAGGTCTGTCCCGCGGCGCGGGAATGGATCTCGACGATGTCGAAGCCGTCATCGGCCGGCATCCAGGCGGTCTGTAGCTGCCTGTCGGCTCGCGCATCCGGGAAGTCCATGGCGCGGTGAATGACGAAATCGTGCAGCTCTACCGGAATCGCTCCGTAGACCTCCGATGCCGCGGCGAAGATGATTTCCTGATGGGTCACGCCGGGTAACACAATCGTCCGGAAGACCCGGTGATCCGATAGCCACGGGATCGTCGCGGGTCCGGCGGTGCCGTCGAATCGGATTCCCCTTCCGTCCGCGAGGTCGAGCCGATGGCCGAGCAATGACCGGCCGGCCGATTGCGCGGCCGTCGATCGAGGCGCGTCGACCCAATAGCGTTCGCCCTGCCAAGGATAGGTCGGCGCGACCGTCCGTCGACAGCCCTGTCCGTCGAAGACCGCACGCCAGTCAATCGAGAATCCGGCCGCGTACACGGCAGCGACCGACGCCGACAGCCGAGCCCATGGCCGATCGGGCCGCATGGTGGCGATCAGCGCGGTGTCCGGGCCGACGCGCTCGTCGATGTGTTGCAGCAGGGTCGGTCTCGGCGAAACCTCCACCACCGCCCGCAGATCCGCGGCCCGCAACGTGGTGGCGGCGTCCCGGAAGCGGACGGGCCGGACGATTTGGCTCGCCCAGTATCGCGGGTCGGTGATCTCCGGACCGGCGATCTCCCCGGTCACGGTCGACACGAGCGGGATCCGCGGCTCCCGGTACCGAATGGTCCGCGCGATGGTCTCGAATTCGTCGAGCATCGGTTTCATCAACGGCGAATGGAACCCATGGGACACGTCGAGCGTTCGGTAGGAAATGCCCAGGGCGTGCAATTCAGCACAGGTGCGGGCTATTTCGTCGGTACGGCCGGATATCACGGTGGACCGCGCACCATTGATCGCCGACACGGCGCAGTGCGCGCCCAGTAGCGGCCCGACCGTCGCCTCGTCGGTGTTCACCGTGACCATCGCGCCGGCCTCCGGCAGCGCCTGCATGAGCCGGCCGCGGGCCTGAACCAATGTCAGCGCGTCCTCCAGCGAGAAGACGCCCGCCACGCACGCGGCGACATATTCACCCAGACTGTGCCCGACGACGACATCCGGTTCGACGCCCCACGATCGCCACACCATCGCGAGCGCGTACTCGACGGCAAAGAGCGCGGGCTGGGCGTAGGCGGTTTCGGTGATCGAAAACGTCTGTCCCGCAGTGCTGAACAAGGCCGACAGCAGCGGCAGTTCGAGTCGTTCGCGGAGCAGCTCATCGCATCGATCGAGGGTTTCCCGGAAGATCGGCAGGCACTGGTAGAGCTCTCGCCCCATGTCCGCGTACTGGGCGCCCTGCCCGGCGAATACGAATCCCAACCGCGGGGTTCCGATCCCGGGCGCCGGGGTGTCACGACTCAACGCGTCATTCAGCAGTTCGGTCGCCTGCTCGGTCGAATGAGCGGCGAATGCCCGGCGATGCGAAAAGTGCATGCGCCCGGTCGCCGCCGTGTAGCACACATCGCCGAAATTCACCTCCGGGTGTTCGGCGAAGTAGTCGAGATAACGTCGCGACAATTGCTCCAGGGCAGTGCCGGTCCGGGCGCTGAGCGTCAGCACGAACGGTTGGTGATCGACTCGTTCCACGGTCGGCCGCGACGGCGGTTCCTGTAGCACCACCGAGCAATTGGTGCCGCCCATGCCGAGGGCGGTCACACCGGCCGTGCGCGGCAGCGCGGCCCGCGCCCACGGTTTGGTCTCGGTGTTGACATAGAAGGGTGTGCGGGTGAAGTCGATCTCCGGGTTGGGCCGCTCGAAATGCAGGCTGGGCACCAACATCCCGCGTTCGACGGACAACGCGGTCTTGATCAGCGCGGCCATGCCCGCCGCCTCGTCCAGATGGCCGATATTCGATTTCACCGACCCGATCGCGCAGTGCTGCGCCGTCGAGGCCGGCTGGTCGGCGAAGGCCGCGGCCAGGCCGGCCACCTCGATCGGATCCCCCAGCGCGGTGCCCGTCCCGTGCGCCTCGACGTATCCGAGGTCGGCGGGACGCATCCCAGCGGTGTGCAGGGCGGCCCGCACCACATCGGCCTGCCGCTGCACGCTCGGCGCGGTGAAGCCGACCTTGTCGTTGCCGTCGTTGTTGATCGCGGATCCCTTGACGACGGCTATGATTCGGTCGTCGTCCTTCAGCGCGTCGGCCATTCTCTTCAAAACGACTACGCCGCAACCACTTCCGAACAGTGTGCCGGTCGCATTCGCATCGAATGGGCGAGTATGACCGTCGTCGGAGAGAATCATTCCCGGCTCGTGCAGGTAACCCGACTCCTGCGGCGCGACGATGTGCACCGCGCCCGCCAGGGCCATGTCACTGTCACCGGATCGCAGGCTCGCACACGCCAGGTGAACGGCGACCAGCGATGTCGAACACGCGGCCTGGACCGCGACGCTGGGTCCCCGCAGATTCAACAGATACGAGACCCGGGTGGCCAGATAGTTTCCGTCGTTGCCGAGCTTGAGCTGGAACTGCTCCAAATCCGCCTCGGTGAAAGCCTTTTCGACGCCGTAGCCGAAATGCGGCAGCAGGTTGTTGATCAGATAGGTGCTCATCGCCGAGCCTGCGAAAACACCTACCGCCCCGGTGTTGTCGGCACCGGGCACATACCCGGCATGCTCCAGAGCTTCCCACGCGCACATGAGCATGAGGCGCTGCTGCGGATCCAGCAGCGTCGCCTCCCGCGAGCTGAGACCGAAGAAGGACGCGTCGAATCGGTCGATGTCCGGCAGGATCGCACCCATGGCCACGAAATCGGGGTGCGCGGCCAGATCCGCGTCCCGCTGATCGGTGGCAGTTCCGGTCATCGAACGCACGGATTCCACCCCGTCGAGCAGGTTCCGCCAGAACTTCTCGATATCACCGGCGCCCGGAAACCGCCCGGCCATACCGATGATCGCTATATCGTGGCCGCCCGTAGTGCGCTCGGGTCCCGGTCCGCGCTCCCGCCGCGGCACGGTCGTTTCGTCCAAGTAGCCGGCCATCGCCCGGATGGTCGGATAGCGGACCAGATCTACCATGGGGATTTCGCGACCGGTCCGCCGAGCGAATTCCTGCCGCACGGCGCCGAGGAGCATCGAGGTTCCGCCGAGGTCGAAGAAACGGTCATCGATCGAGAGTGCGGATACCCGGAGCACCGACCGCCATACGTCGACCAGCAGCTGCTCGGTCGCCGACTTCGCGGCGACCATACGCGTCGGCGCCAGCCGGTCGAACGTCTCGGGTGGCAGCAGCTGCCGACGATCGATCTTGCCGCTGGCGGTCATCGGCAGGGCCGTCACAAAGCTATAGGCCGCCGGCAACAGCTGCGGCGGCAGCGTCGACCGAAGGTATTCGTCGAGCACCGCGCCCCCGCCACGCGGGTCGAGACCGGCACCGGGCAGCACGTGCGCAACCAGGCGCGCATGCCCATTGATCTCGTGCGCGAGCACCGCGGCGGCCCGCACCCCCGAATGGTTCAGCAGCAACGCCTCTATCTCACCCGGTTCTATCCGTATCCCGTGCACCTTCACTTGCCCGTCGGATCGACCGAGCAATTCGATCGTGCCGTCGGATCGGCGCCGGGCGATATCTCCGGTGCGGAACAGCCGCCCCGCGCCGAATCGGTTCGCCACGAATCTGCTGGCCGTCAATCCCGGCTGCCTCAGGTAGCCCGATGACACCCCGACGCCGGCAACGCACAGTTCGCCGGTCGCGCCGTCGGGTAGCTCCCGTAGCGCGTCGTCCACAATGTGCACCGAGACGCCCGCGATCGGCCGGCCGATCGGGGCGACAACCGGCCAATCATCCGGTTCGCCCGCGAGCGTGTGTGCGGTGGCGTCCTGAAATTCGGTGGCCCCGTAGTGATTGTGCAGGCGCGCGCCGGTGCGGCGGAACAGGTCTCTGATATCGCGGGTGATCCGGAGTTGCTCCCCCGTCGTGACGACCTCGCGCAGAACCAGCCCGGTCGCCGACTCCGCCGCTGCGCGTGCCAGCTGATCCAGCATCGCGACCGGCACGAACAGCCGCTCGATTCGCTCGTCCCGGAGAAAGGCCGCCAGCGCGTACGGATTTCGCCGGACATCGTCATCGCCGAACACGAGCGTGCCGCCGAAGCACAGCGTCGAGAAGATCTCGTGGAACGCGAAATCGAAACTCACGGCACAGATCTGGGCGGTGCGCAGCGCACAGGTGCCCGGCCTGACACTGTCGTGCCAGGTCAACAGGTTGGTCAACGCCCGGTGCGGCATGACCACACCCTTGGGCACGCCCGTCGATCCCGAGGTGAAGATCGCATAGGCCGGATCGTCCGGAGCGGCCGCGATGACCGAATCGCCGCCCGCCACAACGGGTTCGGGGATGTCGGCGCCCGGCCCCGGACGACATTCCGCGTCGAGCGCCACGGTCGGCGCCGACAGTCCGGGCAGGCCCCCGGCATCCGCGTCCACGAATACCCGCCCGATGCCTGCGACCGCGATGATGTGCTCGATCCGGTCGGCCGGATCGGCTACATCCATCGGGACATACACCGCACCGATGCGCAGCACGCCCAGCATCGTCGCGACAGCCGCGGGCGTGCGGGCCATCCGCACACCCACGACATCGCCACGGCCGAAGCCGTCCTGCTGCAGGAGCGCCGCGATCCGCCCGGCCAGCTCGTCGAGTGCCCGATAGCTGATCTGCCGCTGTCCGTGAACGATCGCCACACTCCCGGCGCGCGCTGCTCGCGCATGCCGCGCCACCAGTGCGGGAACAGTCGAGTCGGCGTTCTCGGCACGGTCCTGCATCCGAATCCCCCTAGCCCAACTTTTGATACTTCATCGACGGGAAATAGTCCTCGTCGACATAGTCTCGGCGGATGTCCCAGGTCGCGCAGTGCAGCGAACCACCGTATTCGAAGACGTTCCGGAACGGAACGGTGAACACCTCGAAACCCAAGCTGCACAACAGATCTTGCAGCGGCCGCTCCTGCTCCTCGCAGATGACCTTGCTTGGCGAGATGCTCAGCACGTTCATCGACAGCCATTTCGAGGATTGGCAGTAGGCCGGCATCTGCTCATTGGTCAGCACCGGCTCCGGCGCCTCGATCAGCTTCCATCCGTTGTCGGTGAACATCGCCAGCTCGTCATGGCGGATGGGCCGATCCGGATTCGTCAGAACGAGTCCCGGCCGCAGCGGCACGAACGTGCAGTCGATATGCGAGGGAAAGTAGTCCAGCGGAAAGTGCACCGGATGGACCCGAAAGCCCTTCGGCTCGAGATGCCGCTTGAGCCAGCGAATTCCGGCACGGTTCGTCGTCATGGACTCCTGCACCAGGATGTCGCGACCGAATCTGCTCATATCGGCGGCGTCGAACACCACCTCGGACTGAGTGATACAGAATTCGTGGGCATGCATCTGCTGGTGCCGCTGCTCGATCGACCACTCCCAGAAATCGGGCCGGTACATGCCGTCCGACATCGTCGGCTTCGGCGCCACCGTCCAGGTGACTCGCGGATCGGCCTCCCAGTACTCGTAGACCAGCTTCCGATAGCATTCGTATTCGAAGTATCGCGCCCGCCGGGACATCGGCGCCTCGAGGATCTCGTTCCCCACAGTGATCATCACGTCGCGCGGGCAGACCGCACAGTACTGATTCGCGACCTCGAAATGCGGTGTGCGAAGCGACGATCCGAAGTTCTGGGCAGCAGGCCTGCGAACCACCACGTTCTGCGACTCGAGCAGCTCGACCAAGCCGTCGAGCTCCGCGTTGGCCCGGTCCACCATATCCGCGGATTTACTTCCGGTGGGGAACGGCTCGTCCAGCCGGTTACGCACCTGTGGCCGGTTGCCGGGTTCGGTAGGTTCGAAGCATGCGCTGTCGGCCGAGCCGACCACCATCTCGTGCAGGGCGCCCCATTCGTTCCACGAATCGACGACCGGTTTCAGGGTTTTCGAACTCATTTAGTCAGCTTCCCTCTCGTACTCTTACCATGTGCTCGCCTCAGCTCGGAATCGCCATGAGATCGTGTTCGATCCTGCCCTGCAACAGAGTTCGCAACCGGGTGACGAATACCGATTTCTCCGGGCTTATCACGTCCACTCCTTCGACGCCCGGCAATCCACACAGGCCGTCCATCAGCCGCGGGATACTCGCCGGCTCATACCACTGCTCGATCAGCGTCTGCCGATAATTCTCGGGGTCGCTCTCCATCGGTTTCCCGGTAATCGGAGACAGCACGGTCGACGTGGTGGACAGGAATTCGATATTCTTCGTCAGTACCGAGAACTCCTCGAGGTTCGGCTCGGCATACGGGCAGTGCTGGGCGGCCTCGAGAATATCCACCACAAAGATGCTCAATCGGTTCAGCAGCTTATGCACCGAATCCGTCACCTCGCCACCGACACTGATTCCCACCAGACCGGCACCGAAGTCGATCGACAGCCGCGCGGTATCGTCGACGACACAGATCGTCTCGGCCAACTGGTGCGCGTCACTCGCCGACAGGGCGAGGACGATAATCGTGGAACCACGATTATTCCGGGTCTGTCGGCCGTTTATTTCCCGAATGAGCCGAAAACAGGATTCCATCGTGATCACGCCGGCACCGAGCATGGCCGTCAGGTAGCCCGCGCTCGACCCGCAGAAAACCGTCCAACGACCCTGTTCCCGGCGGAGACGCCGAATCACCGCCACGGCCAGCAACGCCTCGTGCACCGTCGATTCGAGCGGGTCACCGCCCGGCCGGCCGACCACCCGGGCTGGATCGAATTCGCATATCCCGGCGGCCAATTCGAGCGGCTCGTCCTCGACCGCGAGGATTGTCCGGAGATCGTGCGCGGTCAATGGAGCCAGACCAGGAAGGACAACCGCTCGATATAATGCGCTCGACTCCCCGCGATCGGCGGAATCCTCGGACGCACAAGATTCTGTCGCACTGCGATCGTTACGCAACAGTCTCCCCCTTCGATCTATGCAATTCCCGCGCCGCCGTGCTCAGGCAGACAAAGTGTTGACGTACTCGCACATCAGTTTCGGAACCTCGTACACGTAATGGCAACCGCGTTTCACCTGGACCGCCGAGTCGTCGACCAGTCCCGCCAAAACGTTGATATCGCCGACGTCCGCCTGGTGGTCAGCCGACGTCGAGTCGAGCGCCTCATCGATCGAAAATTCCTCCGGCAAGCGCGCGAGCAAATGCAATACCCGCCGCTGGCGGTCCTCCAGCAATCCGTAAGCCCATTCCACGCTCTGCCGCATCGACCGGTGATGCGATAAACCACCGACGCCGTTCTGTTCCAATATCGGCAGTATCGATCTTTTGGCGAGCATCGTCTCCAGTGGAATCGACCGGATTCGGAACGCGGCAGTTTCAATCGCGAGCGGTAGCCCGCCCAATCGACGGCACAGTTCCAGCACGCTCACCATCCGATCGCCGAGATCCAATGTCGGTACCGCGGCCTGCGCCCGGCGGCGGAATAATTCCGCCGCCGCCGGAATGTTCGACGGCCCATCCGGTTGGTCTACCGGCAGCGGCGTCACCTCCCACACCTCCGCGGGAACCGTGGTCGGCGCACGCAGTGACGTCATCAGGATGTGCAGACCCGGATACCGGGTCAACAATCGTTGAACCCAGGGTGTGACGGCGCTCAGCACGTGGCCGACATCGTCGATCACCAGCAGCGTCCGCCGGTCGTCGGGCCCCGCCTCCACCGGTATCGTCGCGTTCAGCACCCGCCCGACCTCGGCCGCGGCGGCCTGCGGGTCGACGATCTCGGGGGTCAGCAACCCCAGTTCGGCGACGACCACGCCGTCCGGGAACTGGTCGAGCAACCGCGCTGCGGCCTCCAGCGCCAGCCGAGTCTTGCCCACCCCTACCGGACCGGTGAGCACGAGCAGCCGACTGCGTTGGACGGCGGCCACGACCTGTGTCAGGTCGCTCCGCCGGCCCACTGTTACGTCCGATTTCGGGCGGAGCCCGACCCAGACCGCGTTCTCGGGAATCTCGACCGCGGTGACGAGCAGGTCCGTCTCGAGAAACGAACCCAGTCGCGACACCGGATCATCGATCGCCCCGATCGAAAGGGAGAATTCGCTATGGGGCGTGGCCGACCGCAAAGCGTTGAATAACAACTCGACCGACGTTCGACGCGGATTCTGTATTGCTCCGGTTTCCAGATTCCGAATTGTCCGGACACTTATACTGGAATATTCGGAAAGTTGTTCCTGACTCCAGCCCACCATTTTTCGCCCACTAGCCAAAGCCACACGAAGCTGGTTTCTATCCATATCTCCCCGCCAATCCTCCCAGAAACTCCTGGAACCACAGGATAGCTCCCCTCCGGTCGCGCGGCTACCAATGGCGGACTGCCAAACAATGGCGGAGCAAATCGTCCGGAATCAGCCTGCGGCGCCGGGCCACTCCCCGCCGAAGCGACTGAATATCGACTGCAGGTGCGCCAAGGTCGGCAAGGTGGCCGCACCCGTGGCGAGCGCCTCCTGCGTAAGGGCAATTATTTCCGCCAGCGTCTCCAGAGACGTGGTCCGTTCCTGGAGTTGCTCGATACCGAACAGGTCCTCGATGGTGAACCCCAGCTCGGCCACGGCTATCGAATGGAAACCGAGGTCGTCGATCAATACGGAGCCGGGGCCGACTTGATCGGATTTGATCGGGGCGATGAGGTGCACCAGTTCGGTGATTACGTCTGGAACCAGCTGGGGGTCCAGCGCGATCGCGAAGTCAGTCATACCTTGATCGTCGCGCCACCGGGAACGACGTTCCAGGCAGCGGTTACGGCAACCCACCCGGCAACATGATCGGACCGCGTGCAATGGCGCCCGCGTTGCCGATTTACTGGATCGACTACTGACACTGCCGTATGCCTGGCCGGTCCTTGTCGTCCATTTCGCGCCATTCCGGGCGTAGTCCGGTAAGGGTGGTGGTGAGGAAGTAGACGGCCGCGCTGGCGAACAGCACCGGAACGAGTCCGGCGAAAGCCACCGAGGCTCCGGCGATCAGCCCGCCGAGCGGAATACCGGCCCAAGACAGCGAACTACCCAGCGCGCCGACTCGGCCCCACATCGGTCGTGGCACTCGCTCGAAATAGATAGCTCCCAGTACCGGATTGAGGAAGCTGGAACCGAATCCACTGATCGCGAACACGATCAGTACCAGCTCCATCGGCGCACCGCAGGCGAGGACAAGAAATTTCGGTGCGCCGGCCACCAGGAATCCGGCGAAGAACACCACCCGGCGCCGCAACCGGTGCGCGATCACCGCGGCAAGCAGGCTGCCGCCGACCGCGGCGGCTCCCATCACACTGCCGAGCAGACCGATCGCGCCCGGCCCGTTGCCGGATTCCTTCGCCCACACAGGCACGACCACCATGAAGAATCCGGCGTCCAGCAGATTGGTGATCGCGATGGTGACGATGACGGTGAGCAGCAACAATTCGCCGCGCAGGAAAGTGAAGCCCTCGCCGAACCGTCGCCAGTAGCCCGGTTCGTTCTCCGCATCCGGTGACGGCGCCACCGCGGGGGAACGCCCCATGTCACGGGGCAGGGTCAGCCCGATGATCACTGATCCGAGGGCGAAGCAGCCCGCGTTGACGGCCAGCCCGGCCATGGGCCCGAGCAGCACAACCAGGGCGCCGCCGGCCGCCGGACCGAGGGTGGACGTGAGTCGCTCGGCCATCTCGGACAGGCCGGTGGCCCGGGCCAGCGGGACCCGGCCGCGTTCGGCCGCCTCCGGGACCATGATCTCTTTGGCCAGGTCGCCGGGACCTCGGATCGCGCCGATCAGCGCGACCAGGGCGAGCAGCAGCGCAAAGGACAACAGATCCAGTGCGTGGAGCACGGGCACCGCGGCCACGGCGGCCGCGCTGGCCAGATCGGTGGTCCAGGACACGGCCCGCGCGCCGATCCGATCGATCAGCGGCCCGCTCAATGCCTTGACCACCACATAGGGCGTCATCTCACAGAAAGCGACCAGCCCGGTCTGGGTAGCGCTGCCGGTCGTGACCAACACGAACCAGGGCAGTGCGAGCGCGGAGATCCGAGTGCCGGTCAGCGCCACCGCCATCGCCGCAAGGACCCCGGCCAGCGGTCGTAAGGACCGCTGGCCGCGTAGGTCGTCGACGTCACGGACATTGTCAGTCACGCCGTCCCCGTTCCCGGTGCAGTTCGAGGATCAGCATGCGGCCCCGTCGCGACACGTTCGATGTCCGTGGGGAGCAACGCGATCGGCGGGCAGAAGTTCACTTCGTGGGCGGTCGATTGAGGGCGTCGACGAACAGCAGGCCGCTGACGATGGCCGCGGGCACGCCGAGCGCGACCGAACCGATCGCTGCGCCGAGCGTGATGCCGATCAGTCCGGTGGCCAGACATCCACCGAGGAATCCGGGTATCGCCAACACCCCGATCGTCGCGACAACCCCGGCCGCCGCGCCGACCACGCCGCCGACCAGGCAACCGATTCCGCCGCCGACGGCCGTACCGAGCAGCGCTCCCATGGTTATAGCCAGATTGACCTGAGTGGAGAATGCCCCCATAGCTCCGTTGAATTCGGGCGATTGCGGGTCGAGGGCGATATGTGAAAGCTGTTCCGCCCCCGCCGGGTCCGCCACCGCATGGCTCGGATCGCGGTCGGGTATCAGCACCGCGTTGTTGCCGGCAATGGTGGCCGAGATAGGCCATCGCTTACCGTCCAGGTGGTAAGACAGCGGAAGCGAAGCCACCAGCTCACCGTCTTCCCCGCGTAACTGGAAGTCGCTGCCATCACTCGTCAATGATCCGCCGGTGGTGGTAAGCACCACCGAGTTATCGACAACCTTTGCCGAGTACCCGATCTCCGCCGCGCCGGTATCGGCTCCGGCCGAAGCGGACGAACACAGCACGGTCGCGGCGAGGCCGACGATGGCCACTGAGGCGTTGCTTTTCAAGGGTCACACTCCGATTCACAGTTCGTGCTATTTCTCGTTGGCTTCTCGTACCCAATGAAATCCGGTCCAGACCGGACTGAAGCCCCCTGGGCCCGAAGGCCAACCCCGCACAAGAATGCCACCGATACCGGGTAGGCGGCAATGCCGTCGTGTTCGATCGTGATACGGGTGCGAATGGGCCTGCGCAAGCCGCTGCGCGCCCAGGAATTGAGAATCATCGATATGCTCGACTGTGTTACCCGAGAAGCTTTCCACCTCGGCTACGACCAGGAGCTGCCGCTACAGATCAGCGCTACCGGCAATTACCGCAGCAGGCACGCCGGCATGCTGGAAATAAATAGAAATGCGCAATTCAAAGAATCGACGCGAGAACCGAGCCGACGCAATCAGCGTTGGTCGAGTATATCTGCCAGTCGCTGCCACTCCCGAGATCGTCGCCGCGCAAGTTCGGCAACGCTGTGCGTGCAGTGGTTCGGGAGGCTGTGCGCAATGGAGTTCCAGTCGATCCCGTCCTCGAAGGGCGTCCCCAGCCACCGCAGCAGTTTCCGCCCGGTTTCGGTGAAACGTAGCGAGGGGTCTCTGCGCAGCCGCTCCAACGTCTCGACAGCGTCGTCCTGCTGTGGCGTATGCGTCCGAACGTGCCCGGCGGTGTCACCCGGTTCTCGGGGGATGGACGCCAGGGCAGCGGCGTCACCGTGCGCGGGGGCCGTCTTCCCGGCCCGCAACTGCTTCCGCACATCTTTGGCCGTGGTGACCGAGATGCCGGCCGCCATTGCCACCTTCGGCGCCGACGCGTTCGGGTCGGCAGTGAACAGTTCGGCAGCACGTTGACGACCCTGCGGTCCGTTGGATCGATGCAGCACACCGTTGCGTGCTATCCGGCCGGTCGACTGGCCGAATTCGCCAGTCGCCCGGCTCCGGATCGCGGCAACGGTCGAGTGCGAGATCCCGGCAATGACCGCGATCGATCGGTCCGACCAGTCCGGATACGACAACAGGATACGGAGCGCGGCAGCTTTCCGATCGGCGAGTGACAACGGCAAGCCGTGTACCGCATTCAGTTTTATCGACAAAACGAATGCCTCGGCGGCGGCGCCGTCGAAAAACACGGCCGCAATGGTTGTTTCGCCGCGCAACTGAACCGCCCGCAACCGATGCCAGCCGTCGATGACCTGCATCGTCTGCCGATGAACGACAATCGGGGGAAACGCGGTCGCGGACTCGGCGAGCATACGTATATGACGCACATCCCACCCCGCCGTTCGCGGCGGCGAATCCGCGGGCAGCACGTCGCAGACCGGAAGGTCGACGATATTCGAACAGAACTGTAGTTCGGAATCGACACTAATTGCCTTGCTCATTAGTTCCCCTGCGAGTCCCTGGCTGATCCCAGTCACCATCCTGCCGCCGACACTTAGGCAGCTCTCTTACGAGAGTCGGGTGCCACCGACGTGTCGACAGCCAAGAGTGTGCAACACCCGCACGCCGAGGGACACTCCTACAGCCGATAACGGAACGGGCTATTGCATTCCGGATAACGATTTGTTATAGAACATCAGCGGAGTTCGGCCTCGATCAGCAGAAATAGCGGTCGTTGGAACCGGGTCCGCCACAGTGGGTCCGCGCGCTGCTGGTCGGTGGTCGGCCGCGGTTCGCGCAAGCCGACTATGACGAAGCCCGCGGTCGTGAGCATTCCGAAGTACTGCTCCAGCGAGTACAGCTTCTGCACCGAGGGTACCGGCGAAATCTGGTCGGCGACATCCAAGTGCTGACGCACGATTCGGCTGTCGAAATAACTATCGACGGTGAGGTCGTCGGCAGCGGGGCTTCGTTCGGCTCCCGCGCCATAGAAACAGGGGTGCTGCCCGACAATCACCAGCCGCCCGCCCGGGCGAAGCACCCGGGCGAACTCGTGATACCGCAGGCCGGCATTGGTCAGGCCATGCGGTAATCGATTGACTACCACGAGATCCACGTTGTCGTCCGGCAGCGGCAGGTGGGCGACATCGGCGTGCACGAACTGACACCGTGGCGTCCCCGCCTCGATCGCGGCGTCGATGAAAGCACGGCAGGTGTCGACCCCGGTCACCCCGGCCGCACCGAGATCGACCAGCTTCCGGGCCAGGTATCCCTCACCGCACCCGGCGTCCAGGATGTGTAATCCGGTCACCTGACCGATCGAATCCAGCAGGGCCGGGTCGGTGATCTGCGTTTGGTAGGGGTCCGCACTCGCGCGGATCATCGAAATCCAGTATCCGGCATTGCGGTCATAGGCCCGCGTAATCGGCTCGTCGCCCAGCATCCGTCAACCTTTCGTTCGGTTCGATCATCCAAGGAGCCGACGATGCAGTGCCGAAACATCGCGGCGCAGTTCAGCATCGGAGATACCAGCGGAGAGCCGCTCGGCAAACGCCGCAGCGAGACGCTTGCGCACCGACGCTTCCAACGGCCGGATCGAGCACAACCCGGGCACCGCGACACTGGTCAGGTACATGAGGTAGCTCTCGTTCAGGGTGACCGCGTCGCGAACGATCTCGGTATAGACACTGGGCGCTATCGCGGGCAACGAGAAGTCCTTCGGTAGCTGCTGACCGCTGCCGAAGGTCAGCAGCGACCAGCGCTCGTTGCGCACCAGTAGCGGATCCGCCTCGACCTCACGGCGGTAGCGACGCATGAGATCCATGTCGTCATCGCGCAGCAACCCACCGATCACCTGGCTGCGGTGGGCGAACGCCGAGTGCATGGTTTGCTCCGAATATTTCCGATCTCCTTCCAGGGCACCGTATTTCGTCAACTTGTGGGCCAGCACCCCGGAGCCGACCATGTCCGAAACCGAGAAGGTCTGCTGCGCCGCCGCCTGCACAGCGGCCGCCTCGGACAGCAGTTGCTCGCCGCCGGTGCTGATCAGGCTCTCCGGTCCCGGATCGAAGAGCGCGTCGATGAACCGGTCATGTCCCAGGTTCCAGCCCAATCCCAACCGCCGGAGCAACTCCCCCCGGCCGCCCTGCGAAATCGCCGCCGCTACACCGAGTGCATTGCTCAGAGCGGTGGTCTCGTCCGCCTCCACCCGGCTCGGAAAGCGCACCTCGATCCCGGCCGCGGCCAGCACGCGAAGGTGGCGCTCGGCCCTCGCGGTAAACCCCACTCCGGCAAGGTACTCCGCCAGCAATGGCACCACCGCGACCAGCTGATGCAGCGTCGCACCGCTCGCCTTGGCATTCCAGCCAGGATCTTTCCACAGGCGGTTGAGCGTTGTCGCAGGTACTTCGGCAAGGGCGACGACGTCGGAGAAACCCATCCCGCTGCGCTGCACAAGATCCCGCAGCGCGACCGGCTCGACGGGGAACAGCACCGCCCCCCGCGGCGGTTCGTCGCGCACGACCAACCGCCCAGGACGCCACACTCGACGTCGACCACCCATCGCAAAGCTCCCCCCAGACCGATCCCGCGCCGCCGAACCTCGGTGCGCCACGAGCGCCGGGATGGAACCGGACTGTACCGGCAACCCAATTGCGTTGCTATGCCAAGTTTTCCGCCACAACGCTGCCGCGGTCGTATCTATAGACCCCGAGCGAGGTCGACGGCAACTGAACCGCCCGCACCCGATGCCCCTGCCCATCCAGAGCCGCGCAACCACCTATCCCGCCCGCGAATCAGCTCGGGCTACTAGTTGATCGTGTGCCGTAGCTCGTGATCAACTGCGGAACAAGCGCGGCAGGTAGTGAAGTATCAGGATCGACCACGTCAAATGGGTCAGTAGGGGTGCCTGGATCCCGCCGGTAGCTCGGCGTTGCACGCCGAACAGCGTGCCCATGAGGACCGAGGCCAAGACCAGCGCGGGGTTGCGGGTCGCCGCGGTGGAGCAGGCGTAGATGCCGGTCGAAACGAGCACCGGGTGCCGGCCGGCGACCGAGTACACCGCGCCGCGGAAGAAGATCTCCTCGGCCGCGCCGTTGGCCAGGGTGATCAACAGCACCGGCGGGGTGGGGCCGCGCTCGGCGTATTGCAGGACGCCGGCGATTGCCTTGCGCAGGAATGGGATTCGACGGGCGATCAGGGCACATCCATAAAAGACCACGAAGGTGCCCGCACCGATCAGAACCGGAGCGAGGACCGGACGTTCGGGTTTGTCGGTGTCAGTACCGAGTGCGCTACCGCCCAGGGTCCAGGTTGCCGCCGTGGCCAGGGTGAGCCGGTAGAACTCGGCAGAATCCGGTTCGGCCGCGAACGAGGCGCCGAGTAATCCGGTTCCCGCGACCGCGATCGCGGCCACCCGCCGTCGACGTGCGGCCAGGGTTCGAGCGGAGGCGAGTCTGCGGGTCATGAAGCGTGACTGGCTTTGGCGCGCTCGCCGAGTGCCTGCAGGACGGCATCCGCGTAACTCAGCGGTTCGAAGGGGACGAAATCCCGAATGCTGGTGTCATGGACGACAACTTCGTTGGACATCGAGTCGACGAGCGTACGTCCGGTGGTGGTGTCGACATCGGTTACCAGGGACAGCCACAACGACGAAAGCCGCGGCGAGAGCAGCGGAACGGGCACCACGACCAGTGGGCGTCCTTCGATCCGCGCGACTCGGCGCAGCATGTCGACGTACTCGAGCACGTCGGGGCCGCCGATCTCGAAGGTGCGCCCGGCAGTGTCGGGCTCGGCCAAAACCCCGACCAGATAGCGGACTACATCGTCGACCGCGATCGGCTGAGTTCGGGTGCGCACCCAGCGGGGTGTGATCATGGCGGGCAGGTGTTCCACGAGCTGGCGGGTGATCTCCCAGGAGATACCGCCGTGGCCGACGATGATCCCCGCGCGCAGCGTGGTCACCGGTACCCCGCCGGCCGCGAGCAGTCCTTCGACTTCGCGTCGGCTGCGCAGATGCGCGGACAGATCGTCGTTGTCCTCGCCGAGGCCTCCGAGGTAGATGACCCGCTGCACGCCGGCCGCTGCGGCGGCGCGGCCGAAGTTGCGGGCCGCTTCGGCATCACGGCGCTCGAAATCTGTTTCCGCGAGTGAGTGGACGAGATAGTAAGCAGCGGTGCAGTCGGCCATGGCGGTGCGCAACGAGTTGACATCGGCAACATCTGCGCCGACCGGGACACCGCTGCCCTGGTAGGACTCGGGATGTCTCGTCATCGCACGGACCTCGTGGCCCGCATCGACTAGTTCGGGGCATAGTCTCCGGCCGACGAAGCCGGTCGATCCTGCAACGAGCACTGTCATCGGACCATCCTGTCCGTAGTTCGCGTGTCGAATCGACTGTCGCCAGGAGTAGTGCCCAGCATTCGCCAGGCTACTCAGGTCTCCGGTCGGCGAGTCGATTCTGCACCGTTTGTGAGAGGTTAGACATAGCGAACCGGGTCACGTTCGAACCGCGGACGTGCATGCCCGGCTTCCGTCGCGGCCGTGGCGCATCTCGCGATCCAGCCCGGCGCGCCCGCCGACTCGACGCACAAAACATGGCCGCCACAGTCTCCGACTACAACGCCCCCGCTCCGGGACCGAAGGCGGTCCATCCGCCGTCTAGTTCGATCACCCCAGGCCCGTGCGGAGTAAGTTCCTCGGGCCCATTTGCTGGACAGGCGCTCTCGGTCGCCCACTCAGGACTGCAGTGTCGCCCTCGGTCGCCGCTCCTCGGCGGATCACATCGCGCCTACCCGCGGCATCAGGCGGCAGCGGCGTCGCCGGCACCGGATCAGCTCGCCACAGTACCGCCCCTGGTCCCTGGGTTTCGGGCTGGCTGAGGGAGGGTCCGTGGGATTTCCCCAGTTGCGGCATCGGTGACAGAGACTGCACCCGCATGGGACTCTGAGCGCACGCCAGCTAGGGACTGGCAATCAAATATGAGGGGGGAAGCAGGATGACGCGTTCATCGATTTCGCTGTCTCGGCGGCGTGGGGTGAGGCATCGAATTATGTTGCGCGCCAGTGTGGCTGGCGCCGCGGTGCTGCTACTCATGGCAGGGGCGCAATCCGGGATCGCGGATCCGACAACGAGCCCGCCACCAACATCATCGTCAGCGGCGCCGAGCACCTCGCCATTGCCGCCGCCTTCACCGTCGCCGGGCAAGACCACCACGCCGGGCACCCGCGTGCCGCAATCACCCTCGCCCACAACGCCGTTACCTTCGCCGGCCACGTCAACACCGTCGGTGCCGACCACACCCTCGGCGCCGCCCAACACACCGGCGAGTCCCGCGTGCGCTCCCGGGGCTCGCTCTGCGGCTCCGCAGAAATGGGAACCCACCAGCAATCCCCAGTCGAGCGTGGTGCCGGGGCGGATGCGTTCGGACTGCCAGCAGGTCCCGGGCGGGTTCAGCAAGGAGCAGGCGGACAAGGCCGAGACCATGGAGGCCGCGCTCTTGGCCCGCCCGCAGCAGCGTTCGGCGCGGGTCACCGACGGGTGTCAGGTGTATTGGCCGGCACCGTATGAGGTGTGTGGCGCGATTCGTGACAAGTACAACGAACTCGGTGGTCCGAACAGCTTCCTGCTGTTTCCGACCTCCAACGAGCTGACCAATCCCGACGGTGCCGGTAAACGCTCCACCTTCCAGAACGGGCCCATCTACTGGTCCGCCTCAACCGGCGCACACCCCGTGGTCAACAGCTTCCTCAACCGCTGGGGCATCCACCAGTACGAAGCCGGATGGCTCGGGTACCCCACCACCGACGAGATCGTGCTTCCTGACGGCGGCCGCCGGCAGGAGTTTCAGCAGGGTGCGATCTACGTCGCATTCCAGAACGCCATCGGCTCCGCCATCCAGAACGGTCCACTGCGCGACAAATACAACTCGGTTGGCGGACTAACCCCTGGCAGCAGTTTCCTCGGCTACCTCACCGAAGACCACAAACGCACTCTCCCTGATGGCCTAGGTCAGATGGCGCGCTTCCAGAACGGTGTCATCTCCTGGCATCCCACCTATGGCGCCTGGCCAATCACCGGTTCGATACTGAATTCCTGGGAGTTTTCTGGCTACGAAACCGGTTCGTTGGGCTATCCGAGCTCAGATCAGTACGACGAAAATGGACAGCCGCAACAAGTTTTTCAACACCATGTAGTGACCGTCGAACGAGATTATGCACAACCCAACACCTCAGGTGGAAAAGCAGCACGCAACAACGGCCAGATCGAGTTCTATTCGGGCGATGAGTACAGACACAACGTTACTCGCGGAGAATTCGGAGCCAGGAGGGCTGCGGATGGAATGGACACCCGACTACTTACCTTGGATTGGTCTCTCAGCGAAACGTACATTCTCACAAAGGCCGCGTACGGACTGAATACGAAAAAAGACTGCGTCGCCTACTCGTTTGCACCTAGCACGGGACGCTTCTTGTTCAAGGACAACAGCGAGCGCCATAAAGGCCTACCGATCACTTATCGATACCATCTCGCTCCGACTGGACACGACGACAACAAGGACTATCAAATGATGATGGGGTGCTCATTCGAGAACCAGACACGACAAAAGGCAGGCAATGGAACACTTGCTTACGGCATCACAATCGCGGAGTACTACATGACTTACATCTTCCGCATCCGGTAGCCGCATCGTGTGTGCTCGGCGCATTTTACACCGAGCACACACAGCCGTTCCGATGCTCGAAAACTACCAATTGGTTCCCGCTTCGCACAACATCCCGATGTTGCTGATCACCGACCCGTCAGATGAATCAATCCACACAGGCAACTCGTCGATCAATTGCGCGGTCAGCAGATTCCAACCCCTACTGGGCCAATGCACAACTTCCAGGCCACCGACGAGTTCAGCCTGAGCCACACCAGCCGCCCATACGGCCGCTACCGCATATGATGCATCCATCGATATGCCTTCACGCTTGACCCAGTAATCGCTCCCACCGGGGCGTAGCCATCCCAGTCCAACGGTGTAGCTACCGTCGACCGAGAGTTCCCAAACCAAATCACCGCTGTCGAATCGGCCCCCGTACTGCAGGCATCGAATGTCCCGCGAAACGGCATGCAGCGCCTCCACCCAAGCTCCGGGCGGGCTGATACCCTCAGCGTCAAGCACCGGCATAGCACCGGATTGCATCGGTATATGCCACACCAGCATGTCTGCGTCAGAAAAGTTCCCAAAATCCGGCCACACCATCAGGCCATTGTCGCATCAGAGTGTCAGGAGCGGCCGCATCCGGGATGCCCTCCACTCATGAAGACAGACTGTGCAGGCCACCACGCTGCTCGATACCCACGCAGGCCGATACAGTGCGCTGCTCGAACAGATCGGACCCGACCGAGACCTCGCCGACGAATCCGAGCACCACCGCTTCGAAGCTACTGGCACGCAAACGGCCTCGCCTGCTACCGATCTGGGACAGCGTCGTCGCCGGAGTGTTCGGCACCCGCAATCATCATCTCGTGCCGGTATGGGAGGCGTTGCGCCATCGGGGATCCTCGTAGTGGCCGTAGCCCCCAGATCCGGTAGACCCGTGTTTCACGGTCCGCCGAATTACAATCCCCACGAAATCCGGTGTAATAGATTCCGCTGCCGGACATCAGATTCGATCGGGCTGCAATACGCCCACGATCTCCTCGGCGAGTAGGAAGCCGGCCAGGCCGTGGCCGTGTTTGGTCCGGCGCACGAGAGAGACGATGTTGTCGCTGAAAGCGTCACGAACCTTGCAGAAGGCCAAGCGACCGTCGCGCAGTTCCTCCGCGATGTCGAACTCGCTGAGAAAGGCGATAGCCTCGCCTGAGGTGGCGAGCCGTTTCATCGTCTCGATCGAATTGGTGTGAAACGCCGGTTCGATGTCGAGGTCGGCCTTGGCGAAGGCTTCGGCGACAATGCCGTGAATCACCATGGAGCGGTCGGCGAAGATCAGTGGATACGGCGTGCATTGAGCCAGCGGGATCGTGTCCATATGGGCGAGCGGGTGTTGCGGGGAGACAACGACTCCGAGGCGGGTGTTCGTCTGCCAGCAGACCTCGATCTGCGTCGATGCCGGGATGTTGAAGCCGAGACCCAGATCGACCTCGCTGTTCTCGACCGCCCGCAGGATGTCCAGCGCCGTCATGGTGCGGATCGATATCCGGACCTGCGGGTGCCGGGCGCGGAAGATCGTCGCGGCCGTGGCGACGACGCTGCTGGCCAGACCGGTCATGGTGGCGATCACGACCTCACCGCTGCCGAGGGCGTGTAGATCGCGGATGTCCGCGACCGTCTCGCGGTATTGCTGAAGCGTCCGCCGAATATGCGCGAGCAGCGCTTCGCCGGCCGGGGTGGGGCGCATACCGCGGGGTAAGCGCTCGAACAGTGGTTGGTCGAGTTCGGCTTCGAGGAGCAGGATCTGCCGGTTGATCGCCGATGGTGCGACATGCAACCGGGCGCCGGCCGCGCGGATGGACCCGAGCCGGGCTACCTCGTCGATGTACTGCAGCAACCGCGAGTGGAGCACCGCACCTCCTGGGCAATGTGTACGAAAAAAGAGTACATGTCGTGCGAAAACGGATGCTTGTCAGCAACGGTGCCGATCGCGTTCTATCAGTACCAGGCAATGGGCCGCCGTATCGGCCGCCTTCACCTGCAAGTACTTGAACATCGACGTGAGGACCGCAGTGCTCAAACAAGATTCGACGACCGACGCGCCACGCACGGACGTAGCCGCCCAGGACGATCACGTACGGACGATCTTCGGCATCCTGGAGGGCGAGCGGGAAGCCGACCTGCTGCTGCGCAACCTCAATATCCTCGATGTGCACAGCGAAACCGTCTATCCCGGATCGCTACTGGTCCACGGGCAGCGCATCATCGCGCTGAACCCGGACGAATCGATCGTGCGGTTCCGCGAAACCTTCGACGGCGAGGGCCTTTACGCCATCCCCGGCCTGATCGATGCCCATCTGCATTTCGAATCCCAGCTCGCGCACCCGGCGGCGTTCGGCGAAGCCATCGTGCCCAGTGGAACGACCACGGTGTTCGGGGAGACCCTCGACTTCGCCAGCGCGGCAGGCGCGGAAGCAGTCGACGCCGCCCGCGCGCTGTTCGCCGACCACGACAAGCTCCCGTACCGGCTCTATGCCTTCGCACCGGGAAAGAAGACTTCGCCCGAGGTCACGGAGGCGATGCTGGCGATGGACCCGGTCATCGGACTGGGGGAACTGGCCCACCTGTCCTATATGACCGGCAACGCCGACGATTTCCGCAAGTCAGCGCTCGGACGAGCGAACGCGGGATTCGTGAACTGCCACTGGGGCGTCACGTCCCTGTCGGACATGCTGCTCAACTACATGCCCGCGATCGGCGTCGACAACAACCACGACGT
The DNA here is from genome assembly GCF_040681495.1 of Nocardia sp. NPDC051756. Taxonomy (NCBI): domain Bacteria; kingdom Bacillati; phylum Actinomycetota; class Actinomycetes; order Mycobacteriales; family Nocardiaceae; genus Nocardia; species Nocardia sp. NPDC051756. The sequence continues at coordinate 185,650 of NZ_JBFAYV010000005.1, forward strand.
CTGGAACGAAGACGACATCGAGAAAAGCATCCGCTATGGCCTGAATACTCAGATCAAGTTCGGCGTCGGTAGTCCCGAGGTCATTCGAACCATGCTGCGCGCCATCGTGAAACGCCGTTGGCCCGCCGAGAACTTCGCGCTCTGTGCCGACAATATCTCGGTGGATCGCGTCCTGCGGCAAGGCCACATCGACTGGGTCGTGTCCTTGGCTGTCGAGATGGGCATGCCGCCGATCAAAGCCATCAAGATGGGCACGCTGTACGCCGCACGCTCTTTCCACAAGGATCGGGATCTCGGCTCACTCAGCCCGGGACGATTCGCCGACATCGTCCTGACCGACAGCCTCTCCAAGATCAACCCCCGCTACGTGTTCAAGGGCGGCGAGCTCGTCGCGAAGGACCGTAAGCTGCTCGCCCCGGTCCGCATCGACTACTCGGTGCTGGCCAAGCAACCGAAACCCGGCCTCGGCGACCTGCGTGCCGAACAGCTCGATCTCGCTCCGCTCGAGCTGTCCGACAACGGAACTCAGGCGAAGGTGCTGCTCTTCGACGTGTACGGGCGCGGGCATCTCGCGTTCGCACAGGAGGTGTGGGTTCCGTACCGTGACGGCGCGGTCGTACCCGAACACGAAGGGGTGCGGCTCAACCGGATCTCCATCGTGCAGCGCTACGCCGATGGTGCGCGGCATATAGTCAACGGCCTGTTCAAGGGTGTCTCGATCGACCGCGGCGCGGTCTCCACGTTCTGGCCCGCGCCGTCGGCCTACTTCGTGGTGGTCGGCACCGACAGCGCCGAGATGTGCGACAACCTCGAGCGGCTGGACGGTCTCGTCGGCGGCTGCGTCGTGACCGCGGACCGGCAGGTGAAAGCCACTCTGCCGCTGGACTTCTACGGCGTGATGGCCGATATGGACCTCGCCGAACTCGTCGAGGCGACCCGCTCGATCGACGACGCCTTGACGAAGCTGGGCAATCACAACGAGGGCGAGCCGGTGGTCAACAAACTGCTGACCCTGTTCATCTCGCTCGACCGCTTCGGATTCATGAAATAGCTCCGAGATTTCCCCATCACCGCAACAGAGATGCGAACGTCATGCAGCACGACAAAGACGCAGGAGTCGTCGACACCGGAAACAAGGTGCGGCGCTGGATCACCTACGTTGCCGGAATCTATATCCTGACGCTGGGCCTCAGCCTGGCCATCCGGGCGGGGATCGGCATCTCGCCGCAGAGCAGCCTCACCCGCACGATGACGCTGGTGCTTCCCCCGCTCAGCCAGGGCACTTTCAATCTCCTGCTCGAGGTCATCATGCTCGTCCTGACCTTCCTGGTCTGGCCGAGGGCATTCAAGGCAGGCAACCTGTTCTCGATGATCCCGGCACTGGTCCTGGCCTTTTTGCTCGACTTCAACCTGATGCTCACCGAATGGATCGAACTCGAGCCGTACCTGGCCGATCTGGCGCTGTTGTTCGTCGCCGACGCGATGCTGGCATTCGGCCTCTTCCTGATGATCCGCGCCAATCTGGTGCTGATGCCGATCGACCTGTTCGTCAACACCATTCAGCGGAAGACCGGTCGGAAGTGGGGAAACATCAAGACCGTGTTCGACTGCACCTTGCTTGCCCTTTCGGCGAGCATCGGGCTGATGTTTCTAGGCGCGCCGCATTTCATTCGCGAAGGCACGATCATCAACGCCATCCTCGTCGGAAAGTACGTGAAGGTGTACTTCTTTCTCTACAAGAAGTTCGCGGCGCGGAAGGCGCTCGCCCCTGCTGTCGCCGAACCCGTGGCGGAATAGTCTTGTTGTGACGCACAGTGTCCGGTGTCCTCCGACCCGCGGCGCCTCGGTGCTTCCGCGACGGAGGACGCCGGCAGCTGGTGATCGAGAACCATTGCCGCCGTTACCATTCGTACGATCAGCCGATAAATCCCGGTGGGCCGGGATCAGATCTTCGTCCATTCCTACAGCTGTCCCCGGTCTCCGCGAATCCGCTTGACCGATGGCTTTCCGCGACGTAATTTTGAGCCAACCGAGTCCTGAGCCGCCGGAAGGGAGCGAAGTCGGATGTCGACCATCTCTGACCTGCGTCGCCTCGCTCACCGGACCGCTTGGACTCCGGGTCGCGTAGCCCACGGCTGCTGAGCAGACCTTTCCCGGTGCCCGATGGTGGCCCCGGCACCTTCCGATCTCTGTCAGCACCCGCAGCACGTCGATCCGTGCTGATTTGCGCTCCGGCTTCTCCGGGCTGCGCTAGCGAAATAGAAAGCTGTTGAAATGGCGAGTTGGGTATTCACATCGACCGACCACCGAAATGATCATGTGTCATGGTAGCGGCGCGAATCACGGTCAATGGAAAGGCTGTACCGATCGCACCGGCCGCACCTCACACGACCGTCCTGGATTTCCTGCGGGAAAGCGGCCTCACCGGAACCAAGGAAGGCTGCGCCGAAGGCGAATGCGGCGCGTGTTCGATCATGGTCGCCCGCCCGGGCACACAACAACCCACCGATTGGGTCGCGATCAACTCCTGTCTGGTCCCGGCGGCCGCCTTCGATGGTCAGGAGATCGTCACCGCCGAGGGACTCGGCGTCGCCGGCGCACCGGGGACCGCCGCCGCGCTGCATCCGGTGCAACAGGAGATGGCCGTGCGGGGTGGCTCGCAATGTGGTTACTGCACACCGGGATTCATTTGCAGCATGGCCTCCGAATACTACCGTCCCGACCGCTGCGCTCCCCCGGATCCGGCCGGCGCCGAGCCGGATACCGACGCCGCCGAGCACGGCCCCAATGGCTTCGACCTGCACGCACTGAGCGGAAACCTGTGCCGCTGCACCGGATATCGCCCGATCCGGGACGCGGCGTATGCCGTCGGTGCGCCGCGCGCCGACGATCCGCTCGCGCGCCGCCGCGCGCTGTCCCCGCCCGAGCCGGTTGCCACCGAATACACCACGCACGGCCGCACGTTCCGGAGGCCGGAATCCCTGCGCGAAGCAGCGCGGCTGTTGCGGGATCGGCCCGACGCGGTGCCCGTCGCGGGCTGCACCGACTGGGGTGTGGAGGTGAATATCCGGGCCCGGCGGGCGGATTACGTGATCGCGATCGATCGTCTCCCCGAGTTGCGGGGTCTGCGCGTGGAGCCCAATCGAATCGATATCGGGGCCGCTCTGTCGCTCACCGAGATCGAACGACGCCTCGGCGGCCGAGTACCGCTGCTCACGGAGTTGTTCCCGCAGTTCGCCTCCCGGCTCATCCGCAACGGCGCGACGCTGGGCGGCAACCTGGGTACCGGCTCGCCCATCGGCGACAGCCCGCCCGCGCTGCTCGCGCTCGGCGCATCGCTGGTGCTCGCCGACGCCGACGGTGAGCGAGAGGTCGACCTCGCCGACTACTTCACCGGCTACCGGCGCACCATACGCCGGCCGGACGAGCTGATCCGCGCCGTGCGCATCCCGCTGCCGCTGGCGCCGGTGGTGGCGTTCCACAAGATCGCCAAACGCCGCTTCGACGACATCTCCAGCGTGGCAGTGGCTTTCGCCCTGGACATCGAGGACGGGATGGTCCGGGCGGCGCGCATCGGCCTGGGTGGCGTCGCCGCCACTCCGATCCGCGCCCGGGCGACCGAAGCGGCGCTCACGGGCCGGCCATGGTCGGCGGACACCGTTGAATCCGCCGCCCGGACACTGCGTTCGGAAGGCACGCCGCTGGGCGATCATCGTGCCAGCGCCGAATACCGCTCCGCCATGCTCGGTCAGAGCCTGCGAAAGCTGTACGCACAGAGCACGATCGAGGTCGAGTCATGAGTCACCTGTCGCAGCGGCCGGACAACCCGGTCGTCGGCGTCCCGATGCCACACGAGAGCGCGTCTCTGCACGTCACCGGCGCCGCGCTGTACACCGACGATCTGGTCCACCGCACCAAGGACGCGTTGCACGCCTACCCGGTGCAGGTGATGCACGCGCACGGACGGATCACCGCACTGCGCACCGAGGCCGCGCTGGCCGTACCGGGCGTGGTGCGGGTGCTCACCGCCGCCGACGTACCCGGCGTCAACGACGCCGGGATGAAACACGACGAGCCGCTGTTCCCGGACACGGTCATGTTCTACGGTCACGCGGTGTGCTGGGTGCTCGGCGAGACCCTGGAATCCGCCCGCCTGGGTGCGGCCGCGGTCACGGTCGAGCTGGACGAGCGACCCGCGTTGATCACTGTGACCGAGGCCATCGCGGCCGAGAGTTTTCACGGCGCCCAGCCGACGGTGCACAGCGGCGACGTGGAGGCCGGTTTCGCCGAAGCGGCGCACGTGTTCAGCGGCGAATTCCACTTCGCCGATCAGGAGCACTTCTATCTCGAGACGCACGCCGCACTCGCGCACGTCGACGAGAGCGGGCAGCTGTTCGTGCAGAGCAGTACCCAGCACCCCTCGGAGACCCAGGAAATCATCGCCCACGTGCTCGGCCTGCACAGCCACGAGGTGACCGTGCAGTGCCTGCGGATGGGTGGCGGCTTCGGCGGCAAGGAAATGCAGCCGCACGGTTTCGCGGCGGTCGCGGCGCTCGGCGCCCTCCGCACGGGGCGTCCGGTTCGCTTGCGGCTCAATCGAACTCAGGATATGACGATGTCCGGCAAGCGGCACGGGTTCCATGCACGGTGGCGGGTCGGGTTCGATGCCGACGGGCGGCTGCGCGCATTGGACGCGACCTTGACCGCGGACGGCGGTTGGAGCCTGGACCTGTCCGAACCGGTGCTGGCCCGCGCGCTGTGCCACATCGACAACATCTACTGGATCCCCAACGCGCGGATCGCCGGTCGCATCGCGAAGACCAACAAGGTGTCCAACACCGCTTTCCGCGGCTTCGGCGGCCCGCAGGGGATGCTCGTCATCGAAGACATCCTGGGCCGGTGCGCACCACTGCTCGGCCTGGACCCGACCGAATTGCGGGAGCGCAACTTCTACCGACCGGGTCAGCACACGCCCTACGGGCAGGAAGTCCTTGATGCCGAACGGATCTCGCGGACCTGGCAGGAGGTGCACGAACGGGGCGACATCGCCGAACGCCGCAGGGAGATCGCGGTATTCAATGCCGCACACGCGCACACCAAGCGCGCCTTGGCGGTCACCGGGGTCAAGTTCGGGATTTCGTTCAACCTCACCGCCTTCAACCAGGGCGGCGCCCTCGTCTTGATCTATAAGGACGGTTCGGTGCTGATCAACCACGGTGGCACCGAGATGGGCCAGGGTCTGCACACCAAGATGCTCCAGGTCGCCGCGACTACCCTCGGCATACCGTTGGACAAGGTTCGCCTGGCGCCGACCCGGACCGATAAAGTGCCCAACACCTCGGCCACCGCGGCGAGCGCGGGCGCCGATCTCAACGGTGCCGCGGTGAAGAACGCCTGCGAGCAGCTGCGGGCGAGGTTGTCGCAGGTCGCCGCCAGTCAACTGGGTGCGGGCGCGACCGATATCCGCATCGTCGACGGCGTCGCGCGTGCGCTCGGCAGCGACCGAGAGCTGGACTGGGACCGGCTCGTGCACACCGCGTACATGCAGCGAGTTCAATTGTCCGCGGCCGGTTTCTACCGCACCGAAGGGCTGCACTGGGATGCGCGGGCATTCCGGGGCACACCGTTCAAGTACTTCGCCTACGGCACCGCCGCGTCCGAGGTGGAGGTGGACGGCTTCACCGGCACCTACCGCATCCGGCGGGTGGACATCGTGCACGACGTCGGCGACAGTCTCTCGCCGCTGATCGACATCGGCCAGGTCGAGGGCGGATTCGTGCAAGGCGCAGGCTGGTTGACCCTGGAGGACCCGCGGTGGGACACCGGCGACGGGCCCGGCCGCGGCCGGCTGCTGACGCAGGCGGCCAGCACCTACAAGCTGCCGAGCTTCTCGGAGATGCCCGAGGTGTTCAACGTGACGCTGCTGGCGAACGCCACCGAACCGGGCGCGGTGTACGGGTCGAAGGCGGTGGGCGAGCCACCGCTGATGCTGGCGTTCTCGGTGCGCGAGGCGTTGCGGGCGGCCGCCGCGGCGTTCGGACCCGCCGGGATCAGCGTGTACCTCGGCGCCCCCGCCACACCGGAGGCGGTGTACTGGGCGATCGAAGCGGCCAGGGCAGGCGCCGGGACACCCACCGTAACCACTCGGAGCACTGGCGAGATCCACACCGACGCAAGCACTTTGAGCCGTGTCTGACTCGACCTGGGTGGCCGCGGTCGCCCGGTTGCGTGCCCGCCGCGAACCCGGCGGGCTGCTGACCGTCGCGGCCGTGCGCGGCCACGCGCCGCGCCGGGCCGGCGCCAAACTCGTTGTGGGACAAACCGAGACCTGGGGATCGATCGGCGGTGGCAATATCGAGGCAGTCGCGATCGACCGGGCCCGTGAGCTGATGGGCACGCCCGCGCCGGAGCCGGAACTGATGGAATTCGCCCTGACCGACAAGGTCACCAACCGGCACGGCGTGCAATGCTGCGGCGGCGCGGTCACCGTTCTGCTCGAACCACTGCCGGTCGGACCCGTGGTGGCGATCTTCGGCGTCGGCCACGTCGGGCTGGAGCTGGCCCGGATCCTGGCGCGTCACGACCTCGATCTGCACCTGATCGACACCCGCCCCGATGTCCTCACCGACGAACGGCTCGGGGTGCTCGGGGACGCGGTGGCCCAGCTACATGTGCACCACACCCCGCTGCTGCCGGAGGAGGTGCTCGCGGAGCTCCCGCCCGGCGCCCATATCCTGATCATGACCCACGATCACGCCGAGGACGCCGCGCTGTGCGACGCCGCTTTGCGCGCAACCGATCTCGGCTCGATCGGCTTGATCGGCTCGGCCGCCAAATGGGCGCGGTTCCGGCAGCGCCTGGCCGGCGAGGGCGGTCACGCGGCCGCCGCCATCGACCGGATCACCACGCCGATCGGGCTGGCTGGGATCACCGGAAAGGAACCCGCCACGATCGCGGTGAGCGTCGCGGCGAACCTGCTGCTGGCCTTCGAACAGCAACGCCACTGAGCCGGTGGCCGGACCGCGTTACCACGGTCCGGCCACCGGCTCGCACAGAACGGGCCAGCACCGAAAGCGCTGGCACGTCCGGTGAGTGGACGAAGAATTACGACGCGAGGCAGGACCGCAGGCCGCGGGTGAGTTCGGCGCGGTCGAGGTCACGGCCGATGAAAACGACCTTGCCGGTGTGGTTTTCGCCCTGCCACGGCGCCGACGGCCGAATCTCGAAGGAGGCGTGAATGCCTTGCAGGACGAAGCGGCGGTTATCGTCCTCGACCGCGAACAGTCCTTTGAGCCGGTACACGTCATCACCCCGTTCGGCCAGATGGGTGGCGAGCCACGACTCCAGCGCGCGATGATCGACCCGGCCGTCCAGTTCGATGCCGACCGAGGTCAAGTCGGGGTCGTGCTGATGGGTGTCCTCGTCGAGCCAGTGCGGATCGCCGGCCAGGGTGCGGGCCATGTCGAACGCGCCGATACCGAGCACATCGGCGAGGTCGACCGCGGCGTACTCGGAGGTGATGATGTCCGCGGTCGCATTGATCGCCCGCACCGAATCCCGCACTGCCCGAACGGCTTCGGCATCGACCAAATCGATCTTGTTGATCACCACCCGGTCCGCGAACGCGATCTGGTCGAACACCTGGGAGCCGACACCGTGGTGATCGACCTCCGCGAGGTGCGTGCGCACGTGCTTGGCGTCCACCAGCGTGACGATGGCGTCGAGCGCGAAGTGCCGCGCGATCTCCTCGTCCACGAAGAAGGTCTGTGCGACCGGGTTCGGATCGGCGAGCCCACTGGTCTCGACGAGTATGCGATCGAAGCGATCACTGCGCGCCAGCAGCGAGTGCAGGATATCGATCAGGTCGGTGCGGGCCGTGCAGCACAGGCAGCAGCCGTTGCTCATCTCGATGATCTTCTCGTCCGCGTTCAACACGAGATCGTGGTCGATGGGGATCTCGCCGAATTCGTTCTCGATGACCGCGATTCGATGGCCGTGGTTGGCCGTCAGAATGTGATTGACCAGGGTGGTCTTTCCCGAACCGAGAAATCCGGTCAGGACGGTCACCGGGATTTTGGCGTGGTCAGGCATGAATTCCTCCGGTTGGTGTGCTCAGCTCGAGGATCTTTCGCGCATGGGCCAGCGCGTCCTCCGAGATTTCGATCCGCCGGCCCTCGAAGTCCGGCCCCCGCGTCGCGTCGAGTCCCATCCGGGATGTGGTCCCGTCGCTGGTCGAGGACGGATCCAAGGGTGATCCGGGCAGTCCGTCGGCGGTCAGGATGTCGCGATGCGGCTGAAAGTGGGTGGCGAGCGCCCACAGCACCGCCGCGTCGTCGGTGATATCGATGTCGCTGTCGACGGCGACGACCGTTTTGACGTACGGGTCCCAGCCGAGCAGTCCCAGCATCACCTGCCGCGCCTGCCCCGGCCTGCGTTGCCGCAGCGCCACATAGCAGTGGAAGTGGGTTCCCGACGTCGGATAGTGCACGGCGGTCACGTCCGGGAATCGTGAGATGAGCTTCTCCGCCATCTCCGACTCACGCGGAATTCTGGCCAGGTTGAGGTGCTCGGCGGTGTTGCCGCCTTCGACGTCGAACAGGATCGGGTTCCGCCGGCGCATGATCGAGGTGACCCGAATCAGGTTGTTGGTGGACCGATTCGAGGAGTAACCGGAGAATTCACCGAACGGGCCCTCCGCTGCGTGCGCGCCGGGGTCGATCGTGCCCTCCAGCACGAAATCGGACCAGGCCGGCACCGCGATGCCGTGCTCCGGAGTCGGTACGACCTCGAGTGGTTCACCCAGCAGGCCACCGGCGATCGAGCGTTCGTCGACCTCGTAGCCGACCCGCGCGGACGCGGCGAGCATGAACAACGGATGGCCGCCGATCACCATGGCGACCGGCATCGGCTCCCCCCGGTCCGCGTAGCGCGCCAGGATCCGCCACAGGTCTCCCCGTGAATGCAGACTGGTCGCTAATTCGTTGGGCGAGTGGACCATCGAGCGGTGATAGCTCAGGTTTCCGGTACCGGTATCGGGATCCGCCGCGACGATGATGCCGCTGGTGATGTAGGGCGCCCGGTCCGAGGCGAAGTGCCGCAGCATCGGCACCGTCGCCAGGTCGACGTCCGCGCCGGTGTGCACGACCTCGAGGATCGGCCCCGAATCGACGCGCCGCGGGGCCAGCGGCCGGGCCGCCCGCGCCGCGAACGCCTGGTGCAGACTCTCCGGTCCCACCTCGAGCAGGCGCGCGATCCGGCGGCGCGAGGCGAACACGTTGCTCACCACGGGGACCGAGACGCCATTCACCTTGCGGCACACCAGCATTTCGTCCCGGCCCCGGGCGGCGAGGGCATAGATCAAGCCGGTGACGCCCTGGTCCGCCGAGATCGCGTCGTCGACGGTCAGTACGTCGTCGGGATGTGCCGCGAGGTATTGCTCGAGAAAAGCGTGCGGGTCCTGTCGTGGGGACAGTTCGGAATACGTCATCGGACGGCCCCTCCGGTCAACTGGGCGGCGGATCCCGCTCCGCGCCAACGGCGATACAGGTCGTGCTCGAGGCCGAATTGGTCGAGGATTTTGCCGCTCACGTGCGCGAGCAGGTCCTCGATGGACGCGGGCCGCGGATAGAACGCGGGCACCGGCGGCAGCACGATCGCCCCCGCTTCGGTCACCGCCGTCATGTTGCGCAGGTGCACGAGGCTCAACGGTGTCTCGCGGGTGACCAGCACCAGGCGGCGGCGCTCCTTGAGACAGACATCGGCGGCTCGGGTGAGCAGATCATCGGAGTAGCCGTGCGCGATACCGGCCAGCGTCTTCATCGAGCAGGGCACCACGACCATGCCCATGGTGAGGAAGGATCCGGAAGCGATGGTCGCCGCGATATCCCCGCGTTGGTGGTAGACGTCCGCGAGCCCGGCCAGGTCGTCGGCGCGCAGGTCGGCCTCGAGATCGAGGGTGCGATGCGCCGCGCGGGAAACCACCAGGTGGGTCTCCACGGTGTTCAACCGGGCGAGGGCCGTGAGCAGATGGACGGCGAGGTGCGGTGCGCTGGCGCCGGTGACTCCGATGATCAGTCGAGGCCGGCCGGGCGGGCCTGCGCCGTCTAGGTATTCGTCGGTCATGACGGTCTCTCTGTGGGCGGGCTGGCGGTGAAATGGCGTGTGCGGGGGCCTAATCGGCCGGAATACGCGCGGTGTTCCGATCGCGGCGACGGGCGTGGAAGACGAGATTGAGCACGACCGCCAGCACTGTGCCGGTGGCGACGCCACTCTTGAAGAACACCTCGGCCATGGTGGGCAGTTGCTGATAGAAGCGCGGCGCGTACGCGGGAATCACCCCGATGCCCAGCGACAGCATGACGAGCATCAAGTTGCTGGACCGATCGAAATCCACCCGCGACAGGATCCGGATGCCGGAGACGGTCAACGCTGCGAAAGTGACCACCGCGGCCGCCCCGATCACCGGCTCCGGGATCGCGGCCGCCACCCGCCCGACGGGCTGAATAATGCCCAGCACCAGCAGCAGCACACCGACGAGCGCCACCGGATACCGGCTCCGCACCCGGGTCAGCGCGATGAGGCCGATGTTCTGACCGAAGGTGGTGTAGACGAAGCCGTTGAACACACCGCTCAATGCCGTCATCAGGCCGTCGACGCGGAGCAGCCGGGCGATGTCGTCCGGCCCGACCGGCTTGCCCACCACCTCGCCGACGGCCAGTCCCTGCCCCGCGCCTTCGACCATCAGCACGAACACGATGACGAGAAAGAGCAGGATCGACGGAAGGTGGAATTGCAAGGCGCCGAAGTGCATCGGGCTCATCATTCCCACGATCGGCCCGGCGCCGGTGTGGGCGAGGCTGCCCACACCGGTCGACCATCCGACGATCGCCCCGGCGACCAGTGCCAAGAGAATGGACAGCTGCCCGGCGATGCCACGGAACAGTCGCCGGAACACCACCATCGAAGCCATGGTGAAACCCGCGAGCGCGAGATGGCTCAGCCGGCCGTAATCGGGATCGCTCGGATCGGACCCCGCGATGAGGCGTACGCCGACCGGGATGAGCGTCAGGCCGATGAGTGTGATGACCGTGCCGGTCACCACCGCGGGAAACAGTCTCAGCAGCTTGCTGAAGTAGGGGGCGACCAGCACCCAGATCACGCCGGCGACCAGCAGTGAGCCGTAGACGGTCGGGAGTCCCTGGTTCTGGCCGATCAGCACCATCGGGACGATGCCGCTGGATGCCGCACCGACCACCAGCGGCATCCGGATGCCGAATTTCCACAGCCCCAGCGCTTGCAGCAAGGTGCCGACTCCGGCGAGCACGAGGTCGGTGCTGACCAGGTTGGCGATCTCCGCGGCGGACAGGCCAAGGGCCGTGCCGACCACGATCGGGACCACGATGACGCCCGCGTACATGACCAGCGCGTGTTGCAGCGCCAAGAGCATCATCGACGTAAAGGGCAGCCGCTCGTCGACCGGGGACGCTTCGGCCGGTTCGGGCGATTGTTCCGCTGTCATGACGCGTCCCGACCGGTGGGCTGGGCATCGGGCGCGGGTTCGCTTGCGGTCGAACCGTTCTCGGCGGTGCCGACCGTGTGGCCGGCCTCGGTGGGGTCCGGGTCCGTTCGGCTGGACTCGGACTGGCCGGGCTGTGCGTCGTCGAGCTCCGGATGGTCGAGCTGGTCCCGCGGGATCCCGTTGAGCAGCAGATTCAGCAGGAACGCGGCGATGCCGCCGGCGGCGATGCCGCTGGTGAGCACGGTCTGTAGCGGGCCGGGCAACTGCGCGTAGAAGTCCGGATTTCCGACCGGCATGAGTCCGAATCCGAAAGGGATGGCGACAATCAGATGGTTTCGCGGTTGGGTGAAGTCCGCCGCCATCATGAACTTGATGCCGATCGCGCCGACGGTGCCGAACATGACCATCCCGATCCCGCCGAGTACCGGCCCCGGCAGGGAGGCCACTACCGCGCCGAGCTTGGGCATCAGGCCGATGATCACCAGGATCGCCCCTGCGGTCGCCACGACATAACGGCTCATGACCCGGGTGATGCTGACCAGTCCGACGTTCCCGCCGAACGTCACGAAGGTGAAGCTGCTGAATACACCCGCAATCGCCGTACCCACACCGTCCGCGCGCAGTGCGCGAGCGATATCGGGTGGGCCGACCGCGCGCCCCACCACCACGCCGGTGGCCAGCGTGTCGCCCGTCGACTCCACCATGTTGACCACCTGCACGACGAGCATCGGCAGAATCGCGGCGAGGACGAAGGTCGGCGTACCGAACGAAAATGGTTGCACCACACCGAATATGGGCACCTCGGCAGTCGCGGAAAAGTCGGTCAGCCCGAGTGGCCAGGCCACCGCGGTCCCGACGATCAGCGCGATGAGAATGGCGAAGCGGCCGACGGTGGGACGAGCGACCCGCTCGAGCAGCACCACCAGCACGATGGTGCCCAGGGCGAGCAGCAATCGTTTGGCTCCGCCGTGGTCGGCCGCCGTCGCGGATCCGGCGATCAGGGTCGCCGTCTTCGGCACCAGGGAGAAGCCGATGATCGCGATGGTCGTGCCGGTCACGATGGGCGGGAAGAACCGGGTCAGCTTGGCGAACCAGGGTGCGATCACCCAGGTGAGCAGGCCGACCACGATGGTCGCGCCGAAGACCGCGGGCAGGCCTGCGCTCGTGCCCACGATAATGGCCGGCGCGATGCCGGTGAAGGTGGAGCCCATGACGATGGGCAGCTTGACGCCGACATTGAACAGGCCGAGGGTCTGTAGCAAGGTGGCCAGGCCGCTGACGAAGACGTTCGCGGTGACCAGCGTGGTGATCTGGGCCGGCGACAAGCCGATGCCCAATCCGATGACCAGCGGTAGCGTGACCATGCCGGAATAGGCGACGATCACGTGCTGCACAGCGAGCGGGATCAGGTGGCGTAGTGGCGGGACCGTATCGACGGGGTCTCTCGACCCTGCGGTCGAACCACGGGCGGGGAATTTCATGACTGCTCCTGGCCCCACGGCAGGCGCAGTGCCGTCATGCCCGCGCGGGTGACCAGTCGTTCGGCGCGGTACTGCGCCTGTGCCATCGCCGCTTCTTCGTCGACCAGCAGGCACCGGCCCTTGTCGTAGACGACTCGCCCGCCGACGATCGTGGTCTCGACGTCCGAGCCACGCGCCGAGTAGACCAGCGAGCTCACCGCGCGATGCAGCGGGCGCAGATGCGGCCGGTCCAGGCCGACGACGATGATGTCGGCGAGCCGGCCCGGTTCGAGCACGCCTGCGTCGATACCGGCGTACTGCGCGCCCTCGCGGGTGGCGAGCACGAGCGCGTCTTCGGCGCGTGCGGCGGTAGGGTCCAGTGTGGCCAGCCGCTGCGCGAAGATCGACAGCTTCATCGCCTCGAACAGGTCTTGCCGGTGCCCGCAGCTGGGCCCGTCGCTGCCGAGAGCCACTGTGGCGCCGTGCTTTCGGAGTTCGCGCAGCCGGATTGTGCCCGAGGCGAGATAGGCGTTCGAGGCCGGATTGTGCGCGACCCCGGCGCCGGCCGCGCCGACCCGTTCGATTTCGTGCTCGTCGAGCCAGAGGGCATGGGCCAGGGTCGCCCGGTGGTCGAGCAGGCCCTCCTTGTCCAGCCATTGCACCGGCCGCAGCCCGTACTCCTCGACGTAACTCGTTGGGTCACCGCTGCTTTCGCAACAATGGGTATGCCATCGAGTGTCGAACTCCGCGGCGAGCTCGACGCAACCGCGCACCACCTCCTGATCCACATAGGTGAGGTTCAGGGGCGCGGGCCATACCTCGACCTTCGAGCCGCGCGGGCGATGCTGCATCGCTTCGCGAGTGATCGCGAGTTCGTCGGCGTTGCCGTACCGGAACAATCCCGACGGCTGGCCACGCCGGGCCGCGATCGCGGTGCGGTCGCCGATCACTCCCCTGGCGACCGCACCGCGCAGCCCGGCGTCCTCGATGACGTCGGCGACCGCGAGCGTGGTGGCCGAATCGCTGGGCGCGTAATGGTTGTCGATGACGGTGGTGGTGCCGGCGCGCAGCGCCTCGACCGCGCCGAGGCGGGCCGCCGCGACCGCGTCCTCGCGGGTCATCGCGATCGAGTAGGGCCACATGAACTCACACAGCCAGGGCACGATCGACATGCCCTCGCCCAGCCCGCGGGCCAGCGCCTGGGCTAGATGGCTGTGGCCGTCGACGAAGCCGGGCAGCACGGCCCGGCCGCCGCAGTCGATGACGGTGTCCGCGCGCCAGTCGGCGAGGTCGGACGCGGTGCCGACCGCGACGATCCGCGAACCGGAGACCGCGACGGCGCCGGGTAGATGGACGTTGCGGGCGTCGTCGACGGTGATCACCGTTCCGCCGGTGAGCAGAAGATCGCAGCGTTTGGGGGATGGAGGTGCCATGGCCGCCTCTGCCTTTCCCAGGCGGCCGAGCCGCCTCAAATCCGTGAGCGAAGGGAGCTGACTCCCGGCCAGGGCAGAGCCCTGGCGATCGCCGAACGGTTTAACCCAGGATCGGGAGGTCACCGGCAGTGCGACTCGGCCGCTAGGGCCGTCGCAAATACATGTAAACCTGGCAGGCCCGCTGCTGTCAACCCTCGATTTCGCCGCCGACCCGGTGCGAGGCGCAGAATGATAGCCCACCTGAGCTGGGAAAACATGAAAATCGATCGATCAAAGATTACATGCAATCTGTTGACACCCTCGCGGCCTTGTGCTGAACTCGGAGCCATCGAGTCGGCGTCGGGCCGGCTCGCCGCCGCGTCCATGAAGCGGCCCGTAGGTGCGGTATCTCGCGGCCGGGGATCTCATCCCGACCTGATCAAGGAGAGCCACGATGATCATCGATACGCACGTCCATCCGACAAATCTCGTCGACGAGGCGTGGCGTCATACCGGTGAACCATTCACCGGTGAGCGCACTCTCGCCATGATGGACGGCCCGTTGTGGATCAATGGCAAGCCGCGCCGGGTAGACGTCAGTTGCATCATGCCGCCGCCCGGAAATACGGCCTGGCGTGAGGGTAATCGCAGCGGCCGCGAGGGCATCCGGGATTACCAGGCCTATATCACGTCGCTGGTGCAGAACTATCCGGACCGTTTCGTCGGAAACTTCATCTACAACCCGCGCTTCGGACCGGAGAACGGCGCCGCCGAATTGGCGTTCCATGTGCGCGAACACGGCTACAAGATGATGAAGCTCCATGCCAACATGCACTCGTACCGCCCGGATCGGGCGCTGGATTGGCTGCGTCCCGCCCTGCGGGTCTGCGACGAACTCGGCGTCACGGTGCTCATCCACACCGGCGACGGCCCGTATTCGATTCCGACCCAGTTCTATCCGATCATCCGGGAATTCCCCGGGGTGAACTTCATACTCGGGCATTTCGGCATCCAAACCGGTGGCGTCTACTGTTTCGAGGCATTCTGGATGATCCAGGATTCGACGAACGTCATCGGCGAATCCGGCTGGTTGCTCCAATCGCGGATCGTGGAATTCGCGAAGGAGATGAAGAAGAGCAAAATGGTTTTCGGCACCGACTCACCGCCGAACGAGCCGGGGATGTGGGCGCGCGAGCTCGAGGTCCTGTGCCACGAGCCGCCACAGGGGCTGAGTTTGTCCGAGGACGACCTCGAGGGTTATCTGGGCAACAATATGGCGAAACTGCTCGGGCTGGCCCCGACGCCGCCGCCCAAGGACAAGGCCGAGGCCGAGGCGTATCTGCGCGGCGAGGTCCCACAGGCCTCGGCCACCAACTCGCACGCCGATCATTACAGCGGCTACACCCCGTCGGCCTGGGCCGAGGAAGCGGCATTGGATGCCGCGAAGTAGCCGCTAGCGCGGGGTCTCGACGGGGCGCGTACGACGGTGTGCGCGCCCTGCCGGGTCCGGGGATCCGTCGTCGCCGACGAGCAGCGAGAAGTTTCGCCGGCGCGGTGTGCCGCCGGACCGGTCGTCGCGGGTCGTCGCCTGGGACAGCCGCACTCGAAGTCGGGAAATGTGGCGCCGCGCAACGGTTTCGGCGAACTCCGGATCGCCGGCGGCCATCGCGTCGACGATCTGGATGTGCTCGTCCAGCGCGAGCCGGGGAGCGTCCTTACCGCGCCACAGGGAATGCAGTGCGAGGTGCGACCGGCCGGCGATCGGTTCCAGCGCTGCCGTCAGGTGGGCATTCGCGGCGATGTCACGCAAGGTGCGGTGAAACCGGACATCCAGCTCGATATGCGCGGCGTTATCCGCGCCGCTGCCGAGGACGCGTTCGTGTTCGGCCACGATCTCGCGCAACGTGGCCAGACCGCCCTGGTCGAGGTTCTCGGTCGCCAGCCGCGCGGACAAGCCCTCCAGCGATTCCCGCACTACATACAGTTGCCGCAGGTCAGCGATATCGACCTTGCTGACCTCGGCGCCGCGGCGCGACACATGGTCGGCCAGACCCTCATAGATCAAACGCTGTACCGCCTCGCGCACCGGAGTGCGGCTCACCTCGAGCTGGCGGGCGAGTTCGGGCACGCTGAGCGCCGTTCCCGGCGTCAGTTGATTACGGAGAATCGCGGCCTTCAGGGCCTCGTAGGTGCGATCGGTGAGAAGTTCGCCGGAAGCGTTGCTCTCCAGCGCTGGCGACTCGGACATGGCGGCACACCTCCCTTTCCGGCAAGTGCCCGCAATATTACATGCAACTTCCACGGCCTCCGTCGAGGTCGTTCTCCAGGCGTCTCGAAGCGCCCGTCCATCCAAGGAGTCAGCTCATGAGCAGCGCAACCGGCACAGGTCGAACCCCATCACCAGGCGCGGCGGTCCCGAAGACAGCCATGGTGCGTGCCGCCCGAACGCACGAGGGAAAGGGCGTCGGCAGCAGCGCGTTGCGGCCGGACGGCGCGCTCAAGGTGACCGGCGAATTCGCGTATTCGTCGGATCTGTGGATCGACGGCATGGTCTGGGCCACCACCGTGCGCAGTCCGCACGCGGCGGCGCGCATCCGATCGATCGATATAAGCAAGGCGTTGGCGGTCGACGGCGTGCACGCGGTCCTGACCCACGAGGATGTCCCCGGCGCGAAGACCTACGGGATGAAGGTCGCCGACCAGCCCGTGCTCGCCATCGACCAGGTCCGGTACCAGGGCGAACCGGTGGCGCTGGTGGCCGCGGACCACCCCGAAACCGCCCGGCGCGCCGCCGAATTGGTGACCGTTGACTACGACCTCATGGCACCGGTCACCGATGCCGAGCGGGCCCTCGATCCGGCGACCCGGTCCATTCACGAGGGGTCGAATCTGGTGCGGCACGTCAAGATTCGCCACGGCGATATGGACGAGGCACGCGCGCGAGCAGAGGTCGTGGTCGTCGGCGACTACGAGGTGGGCATGCAGGATCAAGCCTTCCTCGGTCCCGAATCGGGTCTCGCCGTTCCGGCCGCCGATGGCGGAGTGGATCTGTACGTCTCCTCGCAATGGCTGCACAAGGATCTCGAACAGCTCGCCCCCTGTCTCGCACTACCGCCGGACAAGGTCC
The DNA here is from genome assembly GCF_040681495.1 of Nocardia sp. NPDC051756. NCBI lineage: Bacteria > Bacillati > Actinomycetota > Actinomycetes > Mycobacteriales > Nocardiaceae > Nocardia > Nocardia sp. NPDC051756. The sequence continues at coordinate 203,167 of NZ_JBFAYV010000005.1, forward strand.
GGCTGACCATGGCGGGGGTGGGCGGCGCCTTCGGTGGCCGCGAGGATCTGTCGGTGCACGTCCATGCCTGCATGCTGGCGCTGCACCTCGGCAAGCCGGTGAAGATGGCGTACAACCGCTACGAATCGTTCTTCGGCCACGTTCATCGACATCCCGCGAAGATGCGCTACGAGCACGGCGCTACCCGGGACGGCCGGCTCGTCTACGTCAAGGCACGGCTGGTGCTCGATGGTGGGGCCTACACCTCGACCTCCCCGGTCGTGATCGCGAACGCCTCCTACTTCGTGGCGGGGGCGTACGCGGTCGAGCACGCGGAGATCGATGGGCTGGCCGTCTACAGCAACAATCCGCCGTGTGGGGCGATGCGCGGTTTCGGCGCGGTGCAGTCGGCCTACGGTTGCGAATCCAATATGGACAAGCTCGCCCGCGAACTCGGGATGGATCCGCTCGAACTGCGGCTGAAGAACGCGATGACCACCGGGACCGTATTACCGACCGGCCAAGCGGTCGACGGGCCTGCCCCGGTCCGGGAACTGCTCGAGGCGCTGCGCGCCAGACCGCTGCCGGCGGCGCAGACGAGCGACGACCTGCGCATGCTGCCGGGCGGGGTCGGCAACAGCACCCACGGCGAAGGCCTGCGGCGGGGAATCGGCTACGCGGTGGGCGTCAAGGCGATCGGCTACTCGGGCGGCGTCGACGACATCTCCACGGCCCGGGTGCTGCTTTCCGTCACGGCCGGCGAACCGGTGGTGTCGATCCATACCGCCGCGGCCGAATGCGGACAAGGCATCACGACCGTGCAGTCGCAGATCGCGACCACCGAGCTCGGCGTCACCCGAGTGGTGGTGCTGCCTGCCGACACCCAGATCGGCGACGCCGGTTCCGCGTCCGCGTCCCGGATGACCTGGATGTCGAGTGGCGCCGTGCAGGGCGCGTGCCGGCAACTCGCGTCGGAGCTCGTGCGCCGGGCCGCGGAAGCAACCGGCCGAAGCGCCACCACGCTCGTCCTTCGGGACAACGCGATCGTCGACGTGCTGACCGATGAATCGGTGGTCCCGATCGCCGATATGGTCGGAACGGACACCTTGGAACGGGTCTACGAGTATCACCACCGGCCGACCCAGGGCATCGACCCGGAGCGCGGCCAGGGCAACGCGCACATCGCGTTCGCGTTCTGCGCGCACCGCGCCGTGGTCGACGTCGATGTCGACCTCGGCCTGGTGCGGGTCGTCGAACTCGCCGTGGCCCAGGATGTGGGTAAGGCGATGAATCCGATGGCCGTCGAAGGTCAGATCGAGGGCGGCAGCGCGCAGGGCCTCGGCTTGGCACTGATGGAAGAGATCCTCGTGGATCACGAAGGGAAGGTACGCAACCCGTCGTTCACCGACTACCTGATCCCGACCATTCTCGATGTGCCGCCGATGCCGATCACCCTGTTCGAGTTCGCGCACCCGGATTCGCCCTATGGACTCAACGGAGTGGGCGAACCACCCACGCTGTCCGCCACGCCCGCCATCCTGAACGCGTTGCGCAACGCCACGGGACTGGAACTGCCGCGGATTCCCGTGCGTCCGAGCGACATCGCGTTGGATCCGATGAGGGCGTCGTGACCGGCGGCCGGCTCGGACCGGCTACCGAAGCGCGAGCGCCAGAAAGAAATTCGCTCGGTCTTCGAGGCGGGACAAGTCGCGACCGGTCAGGTCTTCGATGCGCTGGATGCGGCTGCGCAGCGTGTTGACGTGGATGTGCAGCAGCTCAGCGCATCTGGTCCAGGCGCCGGAGACCTCGATGAACTTTTCGAGGGTGTGGACGAGGTCGGCCCGGTGCAGCCGGTCGTAGGTGCGCAGCGGGTGCAGCAGACGGGTCTGGAATATCAGGCGTACGTCTTCGGGGACTCCGGCCAGCAGCAGCGTCCGGGCAGTCAGCTCGTCGTACCCGACGACGCTGTCCCGCCCGCCGCCGCCGGCCGCCAGCCGGCACGCCGCGCGGGCCTGTTCGACCGCTACGCGCAGCCCGGCGCGGTCGGCGACACCACTGACGCCGACCGCGAGCCGACTACCGTGCAGGCCGGGCGCCAACACCGCGACAATCCGGGTGATGTCCTCGACGGCATCCGGGTGAGCCGGCAGCACTGCGATCGCGTGGCCGCCCACCACCGCGACCGCCGGCCCGCCGCCGTGCAGGATCTCGCGTAGCAGCGCGCGTAATTCGTTCGGGCGCAACATATCCGCGTCCATCATCGCCGCCACCGCGATATACGCCGCGGCCGGCGCGAGGCCGGTCAGCTCCAGCCGCACCAGGATGTCCGGGAGTTCGGCCCCGGCCACGATCTGCTCGACGAGCTCCTGCGCGAGCCGCACCTCGGCGCGCTGCTCATCGTCGGCACGGGCATGTTCCAGCGCAACGACAGCGGCCAGATCGGTGACCATCGCGCGCCGCTCCGCGGGCCATTCGGTGTAGTCGGCCGCGAAGACCAGCAGCCAGTCCCCCGCCCGGGCGACGCGGCGCTCATCGACCGCGAAGACACTGCACGGCAGCTCGGCATCGCGCAGCACCACGGGCAGGTTCTCCGCCGCGAGAAAGGCGCTGACCGCGATGGGAGGCGGCGGTGTCGAGCCGGCCACCAGACGACCGGTCGACGACATCACCCAGCAGCGCAGACCGAAGTCGCGTTCGATCAACGTCAGCACCGAGTCGAGCCCGTCGCCGGCCGCCAACTCACGGTTGCGCCGCAACGCCGCACGCAGATCCGTGGCGCGACCGGTGGCGAACATGCGGTTGATGTATTCGGTCACGATCGCGAAGCCGACGGTGACCGGCAGCCGGAACAGCGGTATCCGGTGGCGCCGGCAAGCGTCGACGACGTCCTGCGGCACGCCGCCGTACCGGGCTTGGCCCGCGACCAGGCCAGCCACTCCCGCGTCGGCCAGCGCCGAGACGAACGACTCGCTGTCGGCAGGATGCTGCCGCCAATGCAACCCGGTGAGCACCAGCTCACCTCCGGACAAGTAACGCCGGGGATCGAGCAGATCCGTCGTGACCACCCAGCGCACGAAGCGGTCCTGATCTTCCTCGCCGACAAGGAGTTCCAAGCCCAGGTCAGCCAGGGTGAGCAGGGATCGCAATCGCACAGTAGCCAACTTACCGGCGGCGATTCAGAACTGTCCCAGATATTTTGGCGCGAACATCCACGACGACCGGGCGGTGGTGCGGGGCGTGCGCTACCGATCAGCACGACGGTGGCACAGTGAACCGCGCACGGGCCCGAGCGAGGAGGAACTGACCATGAGCGGACGTATCCCCAGTCAGTGGGAGCAGCTGACCGCTGCCAACCCTGCGCACTCGACGTCTTATGTGGAACGCTTCCGGGCTCTGGCGGCCGATGGCACGGACATCTTCGGGGAGGCGCGGCTGGTCGACGCGATGCTCGAGCGCGGCAGCCGGGTGCTGGACGCGGGGTGCGGCCCGGGACGCGTGGGCGGCTACCTGCACCGCGTCGGCCACGTCGTGGTCGGCGTCGACGTCGATCCGGTGTTGATCGCCGCGGCGGAGCAGGACTATCCGGGGCCGACCTGGATAGTCGGTGATCTCGCCGAGCTGGACTTGCCGAGCCGCGGTATCGCCGCCGACTTCGATGTCGTCGTGTGCGCGGGCAACGTCATGACCTTCGTGGCGCCATCCACCCGGCAGGCGGTGCTGGCCGGATTCGCCCGCCATCTCGCGCCGTCCGGCCGGGTAGTCGTCGGGTTCGGCGCCGATCGTGGTTACGAATTCCCGCAGTTCCTGACCGACGCCGAGGCCGCCGGACTCACGGTGGATTCGCGGCTCTCGACGTGGGATCTACGCCCGTTCACCGACGAGTCCGACTTCTTGGTGGCGGTGTTCTCGCGCGCGGGTGCATGACGAGCCTGGTTACGAATCCAGTCGCCCGCCGGCCTCCGGGACAGTCGCTCGCGGCTCGGTATCGAGGCTCGCCGACCGGATCCGGGTTCGGGTGCTGACCATACGACGTGCCCCGCCCGTGGCCACGATGTTGCCCAAGACCAGGCCCGCGCCTATGGCCAAGGTGGTGAGTACCGAAAAGGCGAACGCCACTCCTGATCCTGGCGAATGCCCGATGAACTGCAGTAATGAGTGGGCAACCGTCAGCGATGGGAGCAGGGCGCCGCAGAATGCGGGAACAACTATCGATGCCGGGGAAATGCGGAGCCGGGCGGCCGTCCATGTGCTGAGCGCGCCGAGTATCGCCGCACCGAGCATCAACGACATTTGCAGGCCGATATGCGCACGGGCACACAACTGCACAATCAACTGGGTGAATACGGCGACCGCCATAGAAATAGGCACCACCCGCGCGGTCGCCCCCTGAGCGAAGGCATTGGCCGCGGCCGCGATCGCCGAAGCAAAGAGCGCCCAGAACGGCGTCAAGCCGGTCAAATGGATCGCCGACGGATCGACTTCCAGATCGGCCCACCGGGTCGAAATCAGGCCCGCCTGAATGCCCGTGACCATCCCGAGCACCACCAGACCGATGCCGAGCCCGCGCACCAGAGCCAGGCTCCGAAATCCGGAAATCGCGTCCTGCGCCGTCGCGACGATCGACGGGTGTGGCAGCAGCAGCACCACACACGCCGCGACCATACTGGCCGCCTCCCCCGGATTGATCGGGCTGTACGCCATCGCCACACTGCCGGCCGCCGTCGCCAGCGCCATTTGCGCTACCGCGACGAAAAATGTTGGAAGATAACGTCTCCCGAGTATGCGACCGAGGTAAGTCAGCACGAACAGCAGAACGAACGCGCCGGCGGCCGACCAGTAGGTCCCGCCTGCTTGCAGCGCGACGACAATGCCCAGAACTCCCATTGCGCCCGCGACAACGCGATACGGCCATCGCGGATCCGACCGTATCTCCTCGACGAGTCGCTGGCTGGCCTGAGTCATATCGGTCCGATGGCCGACGATATCGTCGACAACGCCGTACACGTTGTTGAGCCGGTGCAGGTCGGCGCCCGTGTCCCGCACAGCCCGCAATCCGGCGATGGTCGGCTCGTCGGGCACGGCATACACCATGTGGATCGACGAGCCGGGAAAGTCGAGTTCGACCGCCGCCAGATTCCAGGTCGCCGACACCGCGACGATGGCCACCTCGACACTGCGCGCATCGGCTCCCGACGACAGCATCACCTCGCCCAGATCCAGACAGAAATCGATGACCTGGCGGGGCGAATACTCTTCTCCGGTCGCTGTCGGTGACGGCGACACTCCCGCGTAAATGCTCCCGCGCAGCAGCAGCGCGATATCGCGCCGCTGTTCGGCCGTGGTCACCCGTGGTCGACGCTGCCGGGCGGGACGCCGGGCACCCATCCTGGGCATGATCTCCAATCCGGTGCTGGACAGAATGATGAAACCAGTGATTACCGCCGCAGTGTGCTCGACCCTCGGGCCCGGGAGCTGCTCGAGCCCGCCCTCGACGGTGCTACCGCTGATGTGCACCGCCCACACCAGCATCGCCATTCATTACCCGTCCGCAATGACAAGATCGCGAATTGTGACGACACTAACTCCCCCACCGTGCGCAAGTGGGACTGGGGAGAACACCCACGCGCTGGTGAGGGAACGACGTATCCGTCTCCCCACTTGCCGACCTTGACCTGGCCGGCCGTCCGGCCGCAGATTTGTTTCCCGAGAAACGAAACACCGTTTCTCACAGTGAAACACCGGAGTTACATTGAGGATCCAACGCCTGCTGGTCGCCATCGGCCTGATCGCCGTCGCCACCGCATTCACCATTCCCACCGCCACCGCTGATTCCGCGGTCACCAAGGTGGAGAACACCGTCGAAATCCGCTGTGCATTCACCACATTGCGCCAGAGCAGCGACTGGTATTTCCCCGCGGGGACACCCAAGGCGCTGCTGTGGCTGCAACACGGCTTCGCCGGCGCCAACGACTCGATCGAGGACACCGCGAGAAAGTTCTCGGCGCAAGGCTTTCTGGTCTTCGCACCCACCCTGCCCACCGCGAACGCCCTCGGTTGCACCCTGGAGAACCTGGGCAACAACACCAACTTCCTGCACAACGTGGCCGATCTGTTCGGCAAAGCCGCCGACCCCGGTGACAAGCTCGGCCGCAGCTTCGCCGATGCGAAGAACAAGGCGAAACGCCCGGATCTCACCCTCCCGAAAGCCATGGTATTCGCCGGGCATTCGGCCGCCGGTGAAGCCGTTCCCTACGTCGCTCAGGTGCTACGTTCCGACTACTCCGCAGCGTTCGCCTCGGTGCGGGGTCTCATCCTGTTCGATCCCGTGAAGAGCTTCGTCGGCAACAACCTCGGCAGTTCGCTCAACCACCTCAGCAACACCACGCTGCCGATTCTGGCCCTCTCCTCCCCGCCCTACCTCTGCAACGGCAATGGCAGCGGCACCAAGGAGTTGATCGGGCAGATCTCCCGGCCGTTCGTCGGCGTCCGGCTCACCACCGGATCGCATGTCGATGTCGAAGCCGCGAGCGCACCCACCCCGGACAGGGTCGCCTGCGGTGCGCCTCAGGCGAAGAATGTCTCCGCACTGCAAACGCTGTCCGTCGCCTGGGCCGGTGACTTCGTCTCCGGAACGACCAGCGCCGACTACTACCCCGGCGGAACCTATTACGAAACCCAGCGTTCGGCCGGAACCCTGCAAACCCTGCCTTGATCAGCCGGAAGACGGGACGGCCAGCGGATTTTCCGGTGGCCGTTGCCGTCCGTGGTCAGTGCGCACCCAGCAGTTGTCCGGCCCCCTCGACCCGGTCGTCGAGCCCGTGCTCGCGCAGCGCGTGCCAGAGGGTGGCGGCGTTGATCGCGACCACGGGTTTTCCGAGTTCACCTTCCAGCTGATCCGCCAGTCCGACGAAAGACAGATTGGTACCGACCTGGACGATCGCTTCGACGTCGGGTCCATCGACTTCGGCGACGATCTCCCGCAACCGGTCGCCGCCGACCCTGGCGATGTCCATGGCGGTCGGGCAGCGCAGTCCGGTGATCGCGGCGACGTCGAAGCCCGCCTCGGTGAAGAACCGGCCCACCTCGACATCGGCGACCGGCTGATACGGCGAAAAGACCGCGATGCGATGGCAACCGAGTTCACGCAAGGCAGCGCGGCACGAACTCGCCCCGGTGGTCACGGGCAATCCGGTCCGGTCCCGCAGTCCCTGCTCGAAGGCCGCGTTGCCCGCGACCCCGCCCCAGAACGTCTCGGCGGACATGCCCATGACCAGCCGATCGGGTTCGGCGGTGAGCACATCGCGCACCGCGGTGTCGATCGAGGCGCGGATCTGGCCGAGCAGGGCGCGGAAGTCGTCGTCGTTGCCCATCACCGGATCCGGGATGTACATCGAGCCGGCGCGATAGGCGACCCCGGGCAGTCCGGCCCGCCAATAATCGTGTTCGACAACGGTATTCGTGCTCGGCACGATCACACCGAAGACGGCTCGAGACCCGACCGCGTTGGTCATCGGATCGAACTCACCAGCCGGGCCAGTACATCGTCGACCGCGCGGTGGGCCCGCTCCCGCCCGGCGTCTCGGCCGAGCAGCAGCGTGTCGACGAGCAGCGGCGAAACGATCGCCATGGCGGCCTCGTCGACCTCGCCTTCGTCGGTGACGCCGATCGCGCGGACCGACCTACGGATCGGGGCGAGTAGGTCCAACACATACCGTCGACGCAGCGGTACGCACTCCGGATCCGTCGACGAGGCGGTGACCAACGCGCGCAGAAAAGCGCCAACCGGCTTGTCGCGCAACCGATCACAGAGCAGATCCAGTTCGGCGCGCAGGTCGGCGACCGGGTCGCCGCTCGGTTCCGCCGCCTGATGCGGTGCGACCGAGATGAGGGCCGCGAGCACGTCGCGCGGCGTCGGCCAGTGCCGGTAGATCGTCGTCCGGGCGACGCCGGTGACCGCGTGCAGGCGCTGCGGCGTCAACGCCGAACCCCCTTCGGTCAGTACAAGTTCCAGGGCAGCGGTCAACACGATCTCCTCGGTGTCGGCGGCGGGGCCGACCGGGCGTCCGGGCTTGCTCACTCAATAAACGATACATCTTGTTTTGAATATTAATAACCAGTACATTTTGTATCGGTAATACTGCTCGCCCGAGGAGGACCCATGCGTCCACATGTCGAACTGATCGATGAACGCGATCTGATCCAGCACACCGCCGAGTTCCAGCACGCCACCGGCAGCGCCGAGCAACGCAACCTCAGCTACGACGAGGAGGACGGATCCGCCTCGCTCAAGGTTCGCTTCACCAGCGATTGGTCGCGGCCGGCAGGCGTGCAGCACGCCGAGACCGAATGGTTCGTGCTGTCCGGACAGGTCACGATCGGCGATACCGTGCTCGGCCCCGAGGGCTTCTGGATGGCGCCGAAAGGTGTGTGGACACCGCCGATTTCCGTCACCGCCGAGACCGAGATCCTGCTCTTCCGGGAAGGCGGAGACCACCGGTTCGAGCCGGCCGACGGTGACCGCGACTTCGTCCGTGCCGACCAGGAACTGGTCGTGCTCGACACCGCGGCGATGCCGTGGATCGACGTCAAGGACGGCAGCCCGATGCGCTTCGATCTCGGCGGCACTCCGGTCCCCGGGCTCTATATCAAGCTCCTGCACCGCGACCAGCAGACCGGCTTCTACACCCGTCTCATCAAAGCCAAGCCGGGTTGGCGCGAAGAACCCCTGGCCCATCACCCGTGCAGCGAGGAGGCGTACTGCCTCGACGGCGGATTCGACTACAACTTCGGCAAGATGTGGCCCGGCACGTATTTCTGGCGGCCCGCGCGTATTCGCCACGGCGACTTCACCGCCGACGCGGAACGGGGCTGCACGTGGATCGTGCGTTCCGATGCCGATCTGGTGGACTGGTATACCGACAACGCCAAGATCGAGGTGTCGGGCACGCCGACCAACTGGGGCCCGGACCTGCCGCACAGCCTCGCACCGCGCCCGGTCGAGCCGGTCCGCTCGCGCTCCATCGGGCAGTGGGCCGATCCCACCTATCAGTAGTCGTCACGCCGCTCACGGCCGGCCGCGGCGCAGGTACCGGCCGTGCGCGCCACCATCCACCTCGCCGTCACGGACAATGTGGCTGCCGCGCAGAAACACGTCGGTGACCGCGGCATTCATCTCGAAGCCTTCGAAAGGTGTGTACTCCTGCGCGGATTCGGAATCCGCCGCGCGTACCGTCCACCGCACGGCAGGGTCGACCAGCACGATATCGGCGTCGAACCCCGCGGCGAGGTCTCCTTTGCCCGAAAGTCCATAGCGCCGGGCCGGGTTCGCCGCGGTCAGTGCGGCGATCCGACCCAGTGGCAGGCCGCGTTTCAGTCCCTCACCGACCAGGCCGGGCAGCAGATACTCCGCGCCACCGAAGCCGGATTTGGCCAGGAACACGTCGTCACGGTCGGCGCCGAACTTCTCCTCGTCCCGGCAGCACGCGTGATCGCTGACCACCCAGTCGATATCGCCGGCCAGCAGGTGCCGCCACAGCGCCTCCACATCGGAGCGCTCACGCAACGGTGGATTCACTTTGCCGCCGATGCCGTGTGCGGTGTCGACGTCGGCGAGTAGATGACCGATGGTGACCTCCCGGCGAAAGTTCACCCGCGGGAAGGCCTTTGCCATCGTCATCGCGGCTTCGACCGCCTTCGCCGAGGACAGGTGGAGCAGGTTGATGTCGGCCAGGCCGGTCTCGTGCGCGAGATAGGACGCGATGGTGATCGCCAGCCCCTCGGAATGCGCCGGACGTGCGGCGCTATAGGCGCGCAGCCCGCTCTGCGTGCCGTCTTGTTCGACCAATGCCGTGTAGGCGGCCATGATCTCGGCGGTCTCGCAGTGCAGCGACAACGAGAGATGGTCGCCGAATCGTTCGCGGGCGCGCTGGATTCCGCGCATCACGAACTCGAAATGGGCCAGGTCATAGCGTTCGTTCGGCGGGATCATCAGGAAGTCGGACTGGTTCGATGATCGGCCGTGCAGTCCGTGGCCGCCGTAGAACATGAAGATCTTGAACGAGGTGATCCCGAATTCCTCGACCAGGTAGGGGATTTCGTCGATGTGCTCGGCGGTCATCGGGGCCAGATGCAGGCCGTAGTCCACCAGTGATCGTCCCGCCATCCGGTCGAGGACCTCGGGGACGAAATCTCGATACGAACCACCACGGTTGAGGTAGTAGCGGCCGGTCCGCAGATAACTCAGTGACGTGGTGACGCCGCCCTGCGCGCAGGCGCGGCTTTCGCTCTCGGTATCGGCCGCGAGGTCACGGTAGATGCCCCAGTGCTGATGCGCATCGACGACACCGGGGAAGGCGAGCAGGCCATGCGCGTCGACCACCCGCGTCCGCGCACCGGCGGCCAGCTCGGGACCGATCGCCTCGATCACGCCCGCCGAGACAGCGATGTCGAGTGGTTCCCGGTTGTCCGGCGACGGATCGCTCGCACGGACAACACGGGCATTGCGAATCAGGAGCTCGGGCACGACACTCTCCGGTTTCTCTGTACGAAACGCTGTTTCCAATCTGCCGATCTTCGCAGTACGATGCGCTGGTAGTCAACGCCGCGAGTTCGCATCACCGTTTCGGTGCGGGAAACAGATTGCGGCGCAAGGGAGGACCGATGGTGGCGCAACCGCTGGCCGGAATCCGAGTACTCGACATCGCGACCCTGTTCGCCGGCCCGCTGGCGGCCACGCTGCTGGCCGACTTCGGCGCCGAGGTCGTCAAGATCGAGCACCCGGACGGCGACCCGGTGCGCGGTCACGGCGCCCAGCGCGCCGGGGTCGGACTGTGGTGGAAGCTGCTCGGCCGCGGCAAGAAGTCGGTGACGCTGTATCTCGGCGAACCGCGCGGCCAGGAGATCTTCCGGCGCATGGTCGCCGACGCCGATGTCGTGATCGAGAACTTCCGCCCGGGAACCCTGGAACGATGGGGCCTGGGCTATCCCGAACTACGCGCGCTCAATCCGCGGCTGATCCTGGCCAGGGTCACCGGATTCGGCCAGTTCGGACCGTACGCCCGGCGTCCCGGCTTCGGCACCCTGGCCGAGGCGATGAGCGGATTCGCGGCCGTGACCGGCGAACCGGACGGCCCGCCGACCCTGCCGCCGTTCGGCCTTGCCGACGGAATCGCTGCACTGACAACGGCTTTCGCGATCATGACGGCGTTGCGGGCGCGGGAACGCGACGGTACCGGGCAGCAGATCGATCTCGCCATCATCGAACCGATTCTCACCCTGCTCGGTCCGCAGATCATCGCCTACGACCAACTCGGCGAACTACAACCGCGCATGGGCAACCGCTCCTCGAACAACGCCCCGCGCAACACGTATCGCACCGCCGACGGCGGCTGGGTCGCGGTCTCGACCAGCGCGCAATCGGTGGCCGAGCGGGTGCTGTGGCTGGTGGGACGCCCCGATCTGATCGACCAGCCCTGGTTCGCCACCGGCGCCGAACGGGCAACGCACGCCGACGAATTGGATGCCGCGGTCGGTGGCTGGATCGGCCGGCACAGCACCGAAGAGGTGCTGACCGCGTTCGAGCGAGCCGAGGCCGCGATTGCGCCGATCTACACCGCCGCCGACGTATTCACCGACCCGCAATTCCTGGCCCTCGGCTCGATCGTCGCCCTGCCCGATGCCGAGCTCGGCCAGGTGCGCATGCAGAACATCTTGTTCCGGCTGTCGGCCACTCCGGGCGGAATACGCTGGACCGGACCGCCTTTGGGAGCTCATACCGACGAGGTACTCGAGCATTACGGCGTCGATCAGGCCGGGCTCGCCGAGCTACGATCCGCCGGAGTGATTCGATGACCGGCACCGAGCCCACCCCGGAGCGGACCGCACCCGAACACCCTGCCGCCGAGGGTGATCCACTGATCACCGCGGTCCGCGGCAACCTACAGCTGATCGAGTTGGGTCAGCCCTTCTTCACCGGCATGCCGTGCTCGCCGAATCATCCCGGCTTCCGAATGACCCTGGCGCGCAGGCACGGTGACACGGTCCGCCCGGACGGCGGTTCGGCCGCGAACGAGCTCATCGTCACCGGCGGGCATGTCGGCACCCACATCGACGCACTCAGCCACGTGAGTCACAACGGTGCACTGCACGGCGGAATCGATGCGCAGGAGGCTCAGCGCAGCGGCAGGTTCAGCGCGCATGGCGCCGAGCACCTACCGGGCCTGCTGCGTCGCGGCCTACTGCTCGATATCGCCCGCTTACACGAGATCGACACGCTCCCTGGCGGTTACGAGATCACTCCGGACGATCTGGAATCGGCGGCCAGGCAAGCGCGAGTCAGGGTGCGAGCAGGCGACGTCGTGCTCATCCGTACGGGCTGGTCAAGGCTGTTCGACGATCCGAATGCCTACCTGGGCACCGAAACCGGCGTGCCGGGACTCGGCGTCCAGGCCGCGCACTGGCTGGCCGTTCGCGACGTGATCGCCACCGGTTCGGATACCACTGCCTACGAGTGCATTCCGCCTGGCACGGGTCACCGCGTGTTACCCGTGCACCGAGTTCTGCTGGTCGAGTTCGGCATCTACATCATCGAACATCTCGCGCTCGAGGACCTCGCCGCGAGCGGGATCAGCGAATTCGCCTTTCTGCTCGCCCCGTTGCGCATAGTCGGCGGCACCGGCTCGCCGGTTCGACCACTCGCGGCGGTGAGTCGATGAGCCGGCCGACGATCGTGCAGCGGCTGGCCGCCTTCGCCGCGTCCGCCCGTGACGGTGGCCTCGATGACGAGCTACGCGCCGACGCCGCACGACGAATCCTCGATGTGCTGGGCAACAGCGTGGCCGCGCTCGACACACCGGCCGCCCGCGCGGTGGTGACTCTGGTCGAGGACTGGGGCGGCAACCCACGGTCGACAGCACTCGGGCTACCGGGGCGATGGCCTGCCGCGAGCGCGGCACTACTCGGTGGAACCCTGGCGCATGCCTTGGATTTCGACGACACCCACCTGCCGTCGGTGTTGCACCCGTCGGCGACCGTGGTTCCGGCCGCCCTCGCCGTCGCCGAGGCCCGCAACGCCGGCGGCGCCGCCCTGCTCGACGCAGTCGCGGTAGGAGTGGAGATAGCGGTCCGGGTCGGTATGGCGGGTTATGACGCGGCACTGGGCAATTCGATCTTCTTCGAACGCGGACTGCACGCGACCGCCATCTGCGGCACGCTCGGCGGGGCCGCGGCGGCCGCCATGCTGGCCGGCGCCGACGCGACAGTTGTCGGGCACGCGCTCGGTATCGCGGCGAGTATGGGTTCAGGACTGCTGGAGGCAAATCGAACCGGTGGAACCGTGAAACGGGTGCACTGCGGATGGGCCGCGCATGCCGCGGTCGTCGCGGCCGAGCTCGCGTGCGCCGGGCTGACCGGACCGCCGACCGTGTTCGAGGGGAGATTCGGCCTGCTCCAAGCCTTCTGCGGTGAGCAGAGCAATCCGGCCGCGATTCTCGACGGCCTCGGTGCGCGGTGGGAGTTACCCAAGGTGTTCTTCAAGCCCTATCCCTGCAACCATTTCACGCACGCGGGCATCGACGCGGCGCTGCGGTTACGGGCCGGGGGCATCGCCACCGCAGACATCGAGCGTCTCGAACTCGGCGCACCGACCGTCGTGCTGCGCACCATCGGCGAACCGCATGCGGACAAGGCGCACCCGAAATCCGGTTACCACGCGGCGTTTTCCGGTCCGTACACGGTAGCGGCCGCGCTGCTCGGGGGCGGCGGGCTCGGCGTATTCCACCAGGACTTCACCGACACAGCGGCCGCTGCCCCGGAACGGCTTGCCTTGGCGGGCCGCGTCACCTGCGTCGCGGACGCTCGGTGCGACGCCATATTCCCGCATCAGTTCCCGGCTGTGCTCACCGCATGGCTGCGTGACGGGCGCGTGCGCACCGAACGAGTGGAGGTCAACCGCGGTGGTCCGGGAAATCCGCTGTCCGCCGGCGAGCTCGCCACCAAGTTCCGCCTGAACACCGAGCAGGTGCTGTCCGGCAGCCGCATCGACCGGATCACCGGGCTGGTGCTCGATCTCGCCGGGCAATCCGACCTCGTCGAACTGATGTCACTGCTGCGGACCTGATCGGTCAGCAAGGCGGGAACAGACCTGCCCGGCCGAGCAGCGCGGGCACCGGCCTGCCGAGCAATTCGCCCAGCCACAGACCGGTTTCGATCACCGGCTCGATCCGCACACCGGTGTGCGCGCCCATCCGGTCCAAGGCGTACAGGACGTCCTCGGTGGCGATATTGCCGGTCGCGGCCGGCGCGAAGGGGCACCCGCCGATACCGCCGGTGCTGGTGTCGAGCACGCGGACTCCGGCCTCCAGCGCCGCAACGGCATTGGCGTAGCCGGTATTTCGCGTGTTGTGGAAATGGCATCGCAGGGTTACCTCCGGCGCGATCCGCGCGGCACCGGCCGCCAGCGCGCGCACCCGATCCGGCGTGCCGACGCCGATCGTGTCGGCCAGCGCGAGCTCGTCGGGCTCCGCCTCGGCGACGCGGCGGATCAGTTCCAGCACAGTAGCTTCGGGGACTTCCCCGGTGAACGGGCAACCGAACGCCGCCGCGATCGTCACCGTGCGGAAGACCCCTGCTTCCCGTGCCCTGGCCGCCAGCTCCGCCCAGCGCGCTATTCCCTGCGCGGTCGAGCATCCCTGATTACGCATGCTGAACGAATCCGTTGCCACCACAACAACATTGATCTCATCGACGCCCGCGTCCAGTGCCCGGTCCAAGCCTCGGTCATTGAACACCAGGCCCGCATAGGACACTCCATCGATCCGCGGAACGGCGGCCATGACCGCCTCCGCGTCCGCCATCTGCGGCACTCGCCGCGGATCGACGAAGCTGACCGCCTCGATCCGGCGCAAACCGGCGTCGACGGAGCGTTGCACCAGCCGAATCTTGTCCTCCGCCGACACGATTTCCGATTCGTTCTGCAGGCCGTCGCGCGGCGCGACCTCGACCAACGTGACCTTCACTTGCCCTCCACGGTGCGACCCACCTTGCCACTTTGTTTCACTCAGGGATACATTGTATCCAATTCCGGTGATCGTGATCCGCCCTCGCGAAATCGACACGAGCGTCCGGGTGCGCAACAGGATGGAGACTGCGACATGGCCGCCGAATCAGCGAAATCGTCAGGGCCGCTTGCGGATCTGCGGGTGGTCGAGATGGGGCAGCTGCTCGCCGGCCCGTTCTGTGGCCAGTTGCTCGGCGACCTCGGCGCCGAGGTGATCAAGCTGGAGTCCCCGGGCACCGGTGATCCGATGCGGCAGTGGGGTCGCGAGCAGTCCCAAGGCAAGTCCCTGTGGTGGCCGGTCGTCGCCAGGAACAAGAAATCGGTGACCTGCAACCTGCGCGAAGCCGCCGGGCAACGACTGGCACGGCGGCTGATCGAGCGCGCCGACATCGTGATCGAGAACTTCCGGCCCGGCACGATGGAACGCTGGGGTCTCGGCTTCGACCAGCTGCGCGCCGATCATCCCGAACTGATCATGACGCGCGTCACCGGATACGGCCAGACCGGCCCCTACGCACCGCGCGCCGGATACGGCTCGATCGGCGAGGCGATGGGCGGAATACGCTATGTCACAGGTGATCCCGACCACGCACCGGCCAGAACGGGCATCTCCCTGGGCGACTCGCTCGCTGCGGTGTTCGCCACCATCGGCACCCTCGCCGCGGTGCACCACCGGGCGAATACCGGACGCGGCCAGATGGTGGACTCGGCGATCTACGAAGCGGTACTCGCCATGATGGAATCGCTGCTGCCCGAATGGGCGATCACCGGATATCAGCGCGAACGCACCGGATCGGTGCTGCCGAATGTCGCCCCCAGCAACGTCTATCCCACCGCGGGCGGCGAGATGATCCTGGTCGCCGCCAACCAGGACACCGTCTTCGCCCGGCTCGCCGAAGCCATGGGCCGTCCCGAACTGGCGGGCGACGCAAGGTATTCCACCCACATCGCCCGCGGCGCGCGGATGGCCGAACTCGATGAACTGATCGGCGCGTGGACCGCGACCATCGAGACCGATCGGCTGCTCGATCGACTACACGCCGCGGGCGTGCCCGCGGGCCGCATCTTCACCGCGCGAGACATGTTCGCCGACCCGCATTTCGCCGCCCGCGAGGCGATTGTCCGGCTCGCCCACCCGGAGTTCGGCGAACTGCCGATGCACAACGTGTTCCCGAAGCTGAGCGAAACCCCCGGCGCCGTCCGGCATCCCGGCCCCGAACTCGGCGAGCACAACCAGGAGGTCTACGGCGGACTGCTCGGCCTCGCCCCGGACGACCTCGAACAGCTCGCCGCCGACGGCATCATCTGAGGAGCAGGGCACCGATGACCGAGCGCGCCGCCGACTACCGCCGTTCCGGCTACAGCGCCCGCCTCGGCGCGGGACGCTCCCCCGCCGTTCTGGTGGTCGACATCTGCGCGGCCTATCTGACCGACGGCTCACCACTGCGCGCACCCGTCGCCGCCGCCGTGCGGGCCGCCGCCGAAATCGTTTCCCAGGCAAGGCATTCCGGCTTGCCGGTGATCTTCACCCGGGTCCGCTTCGAGCCCGGCGGCCCCGACGGCGGGCTGTTCCGCCGCAAAGTGCCGGCGCTGCGGGTATTCGACGCCGGTAACCCGCTCGGCGACTTCCTCGATGATCCCGCGCCGGCACCCGGCGACACGGTGATCACCAAGCAGTACCCCAGCGCCTTTCACGCCACCCCGCTGGCCGCGACGCTGACCGCCGAGCGCATCGACACGCTCGTCATCGTCGGCCTCACCACCAGCGGATGTGTGCGTGCCTCCGCGACCGACGCGTTGCAGCACGGTTTCCGGCCGCTGGTCGTCGCCGACGCGTGCGGCGATCGGGCCGCCGCGCTGCACGAGGCCAGCCTGCTCGATCTGGACATCAAGTACGCCGACGTGCTGAGTCTCGCCGAAGCCCTCGCGGTCTTGCGCTCGGCCTCCGTCGACGACCGGACACCAATTGTTTCCGAGACCGCCGCCGACGCGGAACTCACGTAGCGACAAGAGGATTCCATGGGTCAACACCCGCACGGTTGGTGGATCGTGCTGCATCTGGTGCTGTTCGTGTTCTGGCTCGGCGGCGACCTCGGCGTGTTCTATTCCAGCCGGTTCGTGATCGATCCCGAGCTCAGCGCCTCGGCTCGGGCGACGGCGCTGGCGATCATGAGCGGCCTGGATCTCGGACCCAAAGTCTGCCTGGTCCTGTTCCTGCCCAGCGGCGTCACGTTGATGGCGTTGGAGCCGCACGGCGCGACGATGTTCGGAATCGACTTGTTCCCTTGGTGGTTCGTTGTCCTGGTGTGGATCTTCGGCGCCGGATGGCTGATGCTGACCGTGCTCACCCACCGCACGCACGGACGGCTCGCCGCGGTACGGCGAGCCGATCTCGTCATCAGATTCGCGGTCATCACCGTGCTGGCCGGTACCGGCGGCTACGCTCTGCTGGCCCGCGATCCGTTCGGCGTGACCACCAACCCCCGCTGGCTCGGTGCCAAGATCCTGCTGTATACGGTCGCCGTTGCGGCTGGACTCGGCATCCGAATGACGTTGCGCCCCTTCGGTCCCGCGTTCGGCACCCTGATGACCGAAGGTTCCAGCGAACCCGTCGAGCGCACCCTGCGGCGCAGCGTCGACGGCTGTCTACCGTACGTCTGGCTGATCTGGGGCAGTGTGCTTGCCGCGGCGACACTGGGCGTGCTCAAACCCGGGGCCCAATTGTGAGCCCCCGCCGCGGTTACGGCGTGTAACCCAACTGAGCCGATACCGCCCCGGCCGCCTTCAGCAGCATGGGGACACACTCGTCCATCCGTGGCTGGAACCGCGACAGCGGCCCGCACACGCTGATCGCGGCCACGACCCCGCCGTCGTGGTCGAGGATCGGCGCGGCAATGGAGGCTGCTCCGATCTGCCGCTCCCCCAGCGAAATCGCGTAACCACGTTTCTTGGTGGCGTTCAGCTCGGTGCGCAACTTGCGCACGGAGGTGATCGTCGCGTCGGTGAACGCGGTCAATTCGTGCCGGCCCAGGTACTCATCGATCTCGTCCTTGCGCAGCAGCGCCAGGATCACCTTGGAGGAGCTGCCCGCGTACAGCGGATACGGCACCCCGAGGGCTACCTCCATCCGCAGTTCCTGTTCCGGCACAACCTGATCCACGTACATCCGGGTATCGCCGCGACGGATCGAGAGCGTGGCGGTCTCCCCGGTCACCGAGGCCAGCCTGCGCAGCTCCGGTGCGGCCATCACCCGAAGGTCGGTGCGCGCCAGATACGCCCGGCCGAGGGCGATGGCGGCATGCCCGAGCGCGTAACGGCGCGTGGCGGGTTCGAACGCGATGAGGTCGCGATTGCGCAGCGCGGTGAGGATGCGGTGCACCGCGGCCTTGGTGATGCCCAGCTCGGTGGCGATCTCGGTGACGCCGAGATCGGCCCGGCCGCTGCGGCCGAACAACAACAGCACGTCCATGGCTCGTTCGACCGCGGCGATCGACCGGCTCTGGTTGTCGGATTCGGTTTCGGACACGCCCCGAGTGTAAGCGGTGGATTTCCCTATGGGAAACATCATCGCCATCCCGGCTCGCCTTGCGCCGACCCCACGCCGGGCGTTACCTTGTGCGTAACAGCGTTTCCACTATCGAAACGGAACAGCGGTGGAACCCAATCATCTTCGCGCGGTGCTGGCGCAGTGGGCCAGCGGAGTCGTGATCGTCACCACGGTCCGGGCGGATGGCGGCAGGCACGGCATGACCGCCAGCTCGTTCACCAGTGTGGCGCTGGATCCGCCACTGATCTCGGTGTGCCTGGTTTCCACCAGCACGACGTGCCGAATGATCCGTGCGAGTGGCGTTTTCGCGGCCAACGTACTCGGGCACGATCAGCAGCACATCGGCCGGCGTTTCGCGTCCACCGTCTGGAACGCGGCGACCGATCGCTTCGGCACCGGACAGTGGGACACCGCGAGCACCGGCGCCGCCGTCCTCACCGACGCCGTCGCCTGGCTCGATTGCGCACTCACCGCCTGCTACCTCGCCGGTGACCACACCATCATCGTCGGTGCGGTGCAGGACGCCGCCACCCCGCGGCCCATCGCGCCACTCATCTACCACGACCGCACGTATCACGAGGGGATAGTCCGATGATCGGTGAACGACTCGTCGAGGACATGACCGACACCGAACGCGAACGCGCCCAACGGGTCGACGCGGTGCTGCCCGCGCTGCGTGCGGCCGCCGAGGAAGCCGATCGACTCGGCGTCTTTCCACCCGGCCATGTCGGACTGCTCCGCGACGCGGGCCTGCTCGGGCTGGTGGTGCCGGAGAAATTCGGCGGACTGGGCGGCACGCTCCGGGATCTGGCCGCGGCCACGTTCGCCATGGGCACCGCCTGCCCCTCTACCGCGCTGGCGTTCTTCTTCCACAACACCAGTGCCTCGCGCGGGCTGCTTCCGCTGGAGGCGATCGACGCCGGACTGTTCGCCGACACCGAGATTCCGGTCGTGCGCGCCTTCGCCGAGAAGGTACTCACCCGGATGGCCGAGGGCAGCTGGCTGGCGAACTTCGCCTCCGAGGCGGTCAAGACCGCCGCCGCGAACATCACCATCGCCACCACCGCACGCAAGGTCGGCGGTGGCTGGATCTTGCAGGGCGAGAAGTCATTCGGCTGCGCGACCGGTGTCGCCGACTTCTATCTCACCTCGGCCAAACTCGACGGATACGACACCGCGGAAGGGCTCGCGACCTTCTTCGTCCCCAGGGACGCGCCCGGCGTCGGGGTGCGCGCCCCGTGGGACGGACTCGGGATGCGCGCCACCGCCAACAACGGCATCCGCCTGGACGAGGTGTTCATCCCGGACGATGAGGCATTGGCAGTGCCGGGCGCGTTCACCAAGATGCTCACCATGAGCAGAGGCAGTTTCGTCGGTAACCAGCTCGCCATCGCGGCGGTCTACACCGGGTGCGCCCAGCACGTCTACGACGAGACGCTGGCCGCGACCACCGCGAAGACCTTCGCCGACACCGGCGACCCGATCGCTTCCTCACCGGTACATCAGGTGCTCATCGGCGAGATGACCAGGCAGTTGCAGACCGCATACCTGTGGTTGCGCTATCAGTTGACGATCGAGACCGCCCAGCCGCCGATCAAACCCAAGCCCGAGGTGTTCACCCAGTGGCGTCTGGGCAAGGGCGCGGTCACCGAGGCCTGCTTTCAGGTCGCACTCGGCGCGTTCAAGGCCGGCGGGACGTCCGCCGCGGCGATGGGCGGAGTCGCGGGCCGGGCGCTGCGGGACCTGGCGATGGGCTTGGTGATGACCTTCCCCGCCGAGCGCGGCATGCTCGAGGTCGCCCGCATCGTCACCGACGCCAAAGCGAACGAATTGTTCGCCACCGCACCGGCGAGCGCGGACCGATGAGCACCGACCTACCCGCGATCACCGACCTGATCGACGACGAATGGGGCACACCGGAGATCGATCTCGGTGTCGCACTGCAAGATCCGGCCACCAGCCGGCCCGTCGCCCGGGCAGTCGCCACGGCAGCCGACCGCGTCGAGCGTGCGCTCGCGGTCGCCGAAGCCGCCGCCGGCCGGATCGATGCCACCATGCTCGACGCGATTGCCGCCGATCTGGACGCGCGGTTGCCGCGGATCGCGGAACTGGACGCCCGCGCAACCGGTGTACCCATCAGCCAAACGGTTCCGCTGGCCGCGATCGTGTCCGGCTCGTTCCGCCTCGCGGCCGAACAACTCCGCGCCGGAGCGCTGCGCCAGGATCAGGACGGCGTCGAAGTGCATCGGCTACCGCTCGGCCCGGCACTGTGCCTGGTTCCGTGGAACGCACCCGCGCCCATGGCCGCGCACAAGGTGGTCAACGCCCTCGCCGCGGGTTGCCCGGTGATCCTGAAAGTCAGCGAACTGGCGCCCTACAGTTCGGTGGTGCTGGCGGAGGCGATCGCCGAGCACGTGCCCGCGGGAATGTTCCAGCTGGTGCAGGGCGGTGCGCAGGTCGGCGCGCAGCTGGTCGCCTCGCCCCGGATCAAGGCGGTCTCGTTCACCGGCGGACTCGCCGGCGGACGCTCGATCGCGACCGCCTCGGCCGCGAGCTTCCGTCCGTGTCAGCTCGAACTCGGCGGGAACAATCCGCTGGTCGTTCTGCCCGACGCCGATTTCGACACCGCCACTCGGATCGCCGCCGAACTGCTGACCACATTGAACGGCCAATGGTGTCGCGCCTTGGGCAGATTGATCCTGCCGGCGAAGCGCGCGGGCGATCTGGTCGAGGGGATCGGCAAGCGGCTCGCGGCGCTACGGGTCGGGGCACCGATGGATCCGCTGACCGAGTTCGGACCACTGGTGCACGCGAAACACGCGCAGGCCGTGCGGGCTTCGTTCGACGGCCGCGAGATGCGCAGCTTCGGCAACATGCCGGAAGCCGGAAACTATCTCGCCCCAACACTTCTGGACGGCGACCTGGCGAAGGAGATCTTCGGCCCGGTGGCCGGCGTCGTCACCTATGCCGACATCGAGGAGGCGGTGGCGCTGGCCAACGCGGTCCCCTACGGATTAGAGGGCTACGTCTGCGGCGCAGACGAACAACAAGCACTCGGCATCGCGCGCCGAATCCGCGCCGGCGAGGTGAAGGTGAACGGTTCTTCGATCATGAGCCTGCACCTGATGACCCCACGACCCGCCTGGGGGCTGTCCGGACTCGGCGAGGAGGGCACGGCGGAGACACTGCGCTTCTTCACCGGCGCCCGCGTCGTCGGTGTCGAGGGCCGCTTCGCCCTGCACGCCTCATGACTACCCCGGCGATCGTGGTGGTCGGCGCCGGACCGGTCGGACTCACCGCCGCACTGACCCTGGCCCGTCGCGGAATTCCGGTCACCGTGCTCGAACAGGGCGACGAGCTCGCCACCGAATCACGGGCTTCCACGTTCCATCCGCCGACCCTGGAGCTGCTGCGCGACCTCGGCGTCCTGGATACATTGCTGCACAAGGGAGTCGTCGCGTCGACCTTTCAATACCGCGACCGTGGCGGCGGCGAGATCGCGACCCTGGATCTTGCTGTGCTGAGCCAGGACACCCCGTTCCCGTTCCGGGTGCAATGCGAGCAGAGCAAGCTCACCCCGATCCTGCTGGACGCCCTCGATACCGCGGATGTGCGCTTCGGCTGCCGGGTGAACGGATTGCGGCACACCGACGATTCAGTGGTGCTGAGCACCGGCACGGGCCCGATCCACGCGGACTGGGTGATCGGCGCGGACGGTGCGCACTCCGCGGTCCGGCACGGGCTGGGCGTGGACTTCGATGGCAGCACCTATCCGGAGCGGTTCCTGGTGGCCTCGGTCGAGGAGGATCTGGCGCGCGCGCTGCCCGGCATCGCGCCGATCAATTACCTTTTCGACCCGGACGAATGGCTGGTGCTGCTGCGCACCCCGCACCATTGGCGGGTGCTGCTGCCGACTCCCGCCGACACCGACGACGAGTACGAATTGCGCAGACTGCCACAGCGTTTGGCCGCGGTCGCCGACTTGGGTAGGCCGTGGAACACAGCGCACGCCTCGCTGTATCGGGTGCATCAGCGAGTCGCCGGGCGATTCCGGCACGGCCGGGTCCTGCTGGCGGGCGACGCCGCGCATCTCAACAACCCGCTCGGCGGATTGGGCATGAACAGCGGCATCCACGACGCCGTCCAGTTCGCCACCGCGCTGGCCGATGTCCTCGGCGGCGCCCCGGACGAACGGCTCGACGAGGTTGCGGCACACCGCCGTACCGTCGCTGTCGACCACGTACAACGGACCAGCCATGACAACTGGAACCGGCTGCGCGGAGCCGACGGCAGCGGGCGCGAGCAGTTGCGGGCGCTGGCCGCCGACCCCGCCGCCGCCCGCGCGTATCTGCGCCGGGCCTGCCTGCTCGACTCGCTCGGGCCGCGGCCGTGAGGATCGAGCGGGAGAACCCCGCCCACCCGCGCGAGATCGTCGGCACGGTGAACCAGACGCCGCCGGAAGCGGTCGACGCCGCAGTGCGCAACGCGCACCGGGACTTTCACGAGTGGTCACGACAGCCGGTCGCGGCTCGACTCGCCGCGCTCGGCCGCGCCGCGGACGCGCTCGATGCCGGCAAGGTCGAGCTGGCAGTGCTGCTGGCGCGCGAGTCCGGTAAACCGGTTTCCGACTGCCGCGGTGAAATCGGCTTCGCCGCAACCTATCTGCGCTGGGTCCGCGATCACGCGGCCGAAGTCCTGCACCTGCACGGCACCGATGATGCGCAGGGCCGAATCACACCGGTGCGGCGAGCTTTCGGCGTGGTCGCCGCGATCACGCCGTGGAACGCACCCATCATCCTCTCGATGCTCAAGCTCGGTCCCGCGCTCGCCGCGGGGAACGCGGTGATCCTGAAACCGTCTCCGCTGGCGCCGCTCACCGTGTCCGCGGCGGCCGAACTCTTGCCCGCGACAACGGTTTTGCACGGTGGCGCGGATACCGGTCGAGCGCTGGTCACCCACCCGCTGGTGCGTAAGGTCGCGTTCACCGGCGGCGAGCAGGCCGGACGTGCGATCGCGGCGGCCGCGGGCGGCGCGCTCACCCCGATACTGCTCGAACTCGGCGGCAACGACCCCGCCATCTTCCTGGACGACTTCGCATTGACGCCGAACGACTTCGAGCGGCTCGTCCTCGCCTCCTTCGCCACCGCAGGTCAGGTATGCATGGCCGCGAAACGCCTCTACGTACCCGAGACCAGGATCACCGAGTTCGTCGAATCGTATATCGCTGCCGCACAACGCATCCTGACGGTCGGCGAGCCGACGGACGGGAACACCACCATGGGCCCGGTGGTCACCCGCATCGCCGCCGAACGCGTGAGCGGACTCGTCACCGACGCCGAAACCCGGGGCGCGCGCATCATTCCGCTCGCCTCGGCGCCGCCCAGCGACGGCTACTTCCTGGACCCCATCCTCGCGCTCGGCGCGCCCGACGACGCCGACCTGGTCCGCCTGGAACAATTCGGCCCCGCCGTCCCGATCCTCACCTACCGCGACGAGACCGAAGTCCTCACTCGCGCAAACGATTCCGAACTCGGCCTGGCCGCATCGGTCTGGTCCGCCGACGAAGAGCACGCCTTCTCCGTGGCCGCCCGCATCGAAGCAGGCTTCACCTTCATCAACACCCACAACCGCACCGGCATGTCGCTACACGCCCCCTTCGGCGGCACCAAGAACAGCGGATTCGGCCGCGAATACGCCGAAGAAGGCCTGCTCGAATACGTCCAGACCACCGTCACCCACGCACCCGCCGCCTTTCGCGCCGGCGGTGCGGGTCTGCCCGCCGGCGCTTATCCTGGTTGACCGCGTGCCCTCAGGTGTTCCGTCCGCGCCGGCGCGCGACGACGAGGACGACCGCTGCGACGATCACCACCGCGCCGACACCGATGCCGATCGCTGCGGCGGTGTTGCGGTCCGAGTCGTCGGGGTCCACTGAAGCACTGCTTGCCGCAGTGGGTTTCGGGGTTTGCGCCGCTGGCCCGAAGGTCAGCGGAACCGAGGCGATGATCTCGGTGGCGTTGGTCAGGCTGGTGACGCTGATCGTGCACGCGCCGGGCGCGACGGTGCAGTCGGTGCCGCCGACATCGGCCACCAGAGTGATCGATCGCTTGTCTCCGTTGGGTTGCCAATTGCCCTGCCCGTCAGCGGAGCCGAGCATCGAACCAGGCAAGTTGCAGTCCCCCGGACCCGCGATCTGCGGTTTGCATTGGCCCACCGCCACGGCGGCCATGTTCGCGGGCAGGCCGTCCAGGGTCACCGTGATCGCTTGCCCCGCAGTCAGTCCGGTGGATTGGCTCACCTGCAATGTGGGGGCGGCCGCGGCGGGACCCGCGCCGAACACTGCGGCGACGGTTACGCCTGCGAGGATCCCGAGTCTGGTGGCGATGTGCTTCATACTTCCTCCTGATGGATTCACCGTCGCCGCCGATCGGCGAACGCCGAGCCGGCGACTAGGACGAGTAGGGCCGCGGTTGCCGCCCACAGCACCGTGGATGGGCCTTCGGTGTCTGCCTCGGGTTGCGCTGTCGCGGTAGAGGTGGGTGCCGTAGTCGCCGTCGGTAGGCGTGAGCCCGCGAAAACAACCGACACCGCAGCGGAATTGGCGGCGATGATCTGGGGTGGTTCGGTGCCGGGCAATGGCGCGGCGGCGATCACGCACTGCTGCTCGGTGCAGTCGATGTCGTGAAATCGGTGGTGTGCGGTCAAGGTCAGTGGACCGAAGGCGCCGTCGCCGCCGATGTTGACGAAGGTCGCGCCGCCGTCCAGGTCGCAGTCCTTCAGCCCATTGCTGAAGCCCTGTTTGCACATGCCTACCGCGACGGCGGCGAGCCCTGCCCGAAAGCCGCTACCCTGCACAGTTATTCGTTGCCCCTCGGCCAGGTCCGCAGTCGTGCTGACCTGGATTTCGGCCGGTTCGTCAGCGGTGGCCGCCAGCGGCGACACCACCAGGTATCCGCTGAGGAATCCGACTACAGCGGCACGGGTCGCACCGGCGAACATGCTCATGACACGCCGCCTTCGACCGCCGTGCGCATCCGCTGTCGCGCACCGCTCCGGACCGCCGACCACACCACGACGAGCACGCAGAGCGCCGACACGGTCAGCGCGGATCCGGCGCCGATGAGCCGGCCGAGCAGATCGACAACTCCGAGCGCGGCCACCCCCGAGAGCGCCGCGACCGCGGCGGTGACGCCCGCGGCGGCAGTTCGCTCGGCACGCACCAGGCTCAGGCACACACCTTCGTCCAGCGTCGTCACCGCACGGGTACCCGCCGAAAGAGTGAGCGCGAGACCGATGATCAGCGTCGCCGGCCCCGGCGCGGTCGCGACGAGCACCATCCCGCCCGCCGCCAGGATCAACAGCACCGGCACGGCATCCGGTCGCCGCCTGGGCACGATGATCGCGACGACCGCGGGTGCGGCGGCAATCGACAACCACATGCACTGCGCGGCGCCGAATTCGTTCCACCGGAACAGCAACAGGTGCAGCGCGGGCAGCGTGGCACCGCCGATCGCGATACCGGCCGCAAGATATCCGGGTAACGCCGAGCGGACGCCGACACCGATCGCCGCGCGGCGTACCGGCGGGAGCGCGCCGACGCCGCGGCGGGCAAGCAGTCCGGTTGCCAGCCCAAGCACGGAGGTGAGCGCACCGGCGATGATCAGTCCGCCGCCGGGGTCCGCGTAATAACGGCCGGCCAGCCACGCGGCGGCGGCCATCCCCACCATGGCCGCCGCGTGCACGCGCACCAGTCCTCCGCGCCCGAGGTCGAACGCGAGCGCCCGACCCACGGCCAGCAAGGGCCCGGTTGCCGCACCGGCCACGAGCACCGCGATGGTGAACACGACGACACTGTCGACCGCACCCGCGACGATCACCGCGAATCCCGCGAGAACCCCACACGCACTTGCTGTTCCGGCAGCGGACCGCAACCGCCACAGCCAGAGTGCGGCGACGAGCAGACCGAGCACGGCGGCGGTGAGCACGATATAGCCGACCACCGCGCCGGGCACGCCGATCAGGCCGCCCAGCGGCTTTCCGAGCAGGACCAGCTGGCCACCGGCTACCGGCCCGGCCGCGATCGCGCAGAGCGCGGCAGCTCCAGCGCTCGCTCGGACGCCGTTTCGAGTCCCGATGGCGTGGTGATCTATTCGATCCGATGGTGTCCGTGACCGGCGACCGCTGTCGATATTTCCCAGGGATGCGCGATGCCTCGTCATCCTCAACCTCCACTCGCGTTCCACTGAGGGAAACGCAGTTTCACGATTGCCATATTGAACCCGCGGCGCCGACCAGTGTCAAGACAAGCGAAAGAGGCGACGTTTCCGGGAATTACGGCCGCGTGAAATGTCGGGCCACCCCTGGACAGATCCTTCGCCGGGGTACAGAATCGAGACCACGATGGAAACATCGTTTCGTTGTACGAAACACGATGTCCTACGAAACAGCTTCGAATGGAAGGGTCCTCGTTCATGACCCGAGTCGCGGCCGCACAACTCGCCGCCGGAACCGATGTCGCGGTCAACCTCGACGCCTGCCTCCGGATGATCGACGAGGCCGCCACCGCGGCGGCGGAACTGGTCGTCCTTCCCGAATTCTGTAACCATCTATCTTGGTACGCGGACCGCGCACACGCGCACCGAACGGCGTGCACCGTCGGCGACCCGTTCCTCACCGCGATCGCCCAGCACGCACGACGACACCGGCTCTACGTGAAGATCGGCGTCACGCTCGCCCGCGCCGGCGGCCGCACCACCGGCACCGGTCTGCTGTTCGGACCCGGCGGCGAGCTGCTCGGCGAGTCCGACAAACAGATCCTGATGGGTGCGGAGAACGACTATCTCGATCCCGGGCAGCGCGAATCACCGGTCATCGCAACACCATTGGGCCGCATCGGCATGTACGCCTGCATGGAGGGCGTGCTCAACGAGGTCACCCGATCGCTGGCGCTACGCGGTGCGCAGCTGCTGCTCAACAGCCTCAACTCGTTCGCCATCGATGAGGCGAGCCTGCACATTCCGGTACGCGCCGCCGAGAACAAGGTGTGGGTGGTGGCGGCGAACAAAGTGGGTCCGCTGCTGCCTGCCGCGCAGCTTCCCGCGATCGCCGCCCGGCTCGGCGTGCCGCCGGATCGGTTACACGGCGCGGGCGAAAGCCAGATCGTCGGCCCGGACGGCATTCCGGTCGCCGTGGCACCAGTCACCGGGGAGGCCATCGTGGTCGCCGATATCGATGTCGCCACGGCCGACGACAAGCACCGCCCTGACGGCACCGACATCCTGGCCGCACGCAGGCCCGTGCTTTACGCCCCGCTGTCCGGAGCATCGCGCGTACGCCGCGCACCGGCCGGAGCCCCGACGCTGTCGGCCGCTGTTTCGGTTGCAGACACCGCGGTGCTCGCCGTCCTCGCCGCCGACGGTGTCGACCTCATCGTGCTGCCCGAACTCGCGACCGTGCCGATTCCGGAAGTCGTTCGCGCACTGCGTGACACGACAGCGCACGCGGTACTCAGCGTGCGTGCCGGTGACGCGCATCATGGCGTGCTGGTCAACGCGGACGGGGTGGTCGGCCACCAGGCACAACTGCACCCGACGAATCGCCACCCATGGCTCACAAACCCCGGCGGTGAATTGACCGTCTTCGAGTTGCCCTGGGGCAGATTGGCCATCGTCGTGGGGGACGACGCGCTGTTTCCGGAATCCTTCCGCCTGGCCGCGGTTCAGGACGCGGACGTCGTCGCGGTGCCCTGCTCGCCCACCGAACCGTGGGAACTGCCGCTCGGACTCGCGGAGCGGTCGGCGGAAAACAGGCTGAACGTAGTGGCGGCGGGCACTGCCGAAACGGGCGGACTCGTCGGCGCGATCTATGCGCTCAGCCCGGATTTCACGCTCTGGACCGCGTGGAGCGGACCGTTCACCGGTGTGATCAGCCATCCGGTCGTGACCGGCGTACCTCCCGGCTCGACGAGCGTGCGGGCGATCGTGCGACCCGCCGAAGCCGTGCATCGCAACGTATCCAAGGGCACCGATCTGGTCGCCGACCGACCGCTGTGGCCGCTGGACGCCATGACGAAAGAAGCTCAGTGACAACACAACCCGGAGCGACGATGAGTGAAACCGTGCAACATGTCGAGCAGCTGGTCGACGCGTCCGCCAGGACAGACGTCACCGAAACCTTCCAGGAGTGGCGGGAGTTGTTGCGCGGGTTGAAGTCCCGGATCGCCGAGCGCTTCGAACTCACCCGGGACCCGTGCACCGAGGAGTTGGACAGCTATGGCGACCCGGCGGCCGGCCCTTCGGGCAGCCTGGCCGCCTACTCCGGTCCCGAGATCGATTGGCTCGTGCATTCCTGGATCGGCGACCCCGCAACCGGTTTCGTCAACCTGCATCTCACCGCCTGGCTCGGACCGCGGGTCAGCGTCCCGCACCTCGGCATCGCGTTGCTGCTGTGGCCGCAGGGCTGGTTCTACGTCGACGCGATCCCGCGCGGTGATCTGGTCGGCGACGGAACCTATTTCGACAGCTACTACGCCGAGAACGATCCGCCGTGGTTGGCATTCAAGGAAGAACATCCCGATTTCACCTGGTTCACCAGCCGCACCGGGTTCATCCGGGCCAGCCTGTCCCCCACCGCGTACTGCTATTCCTTCCCGGCGAACCGCGACAATCGCGACGCCGTCGCCGAGCTACTCACCGCGCGGGTCGACCAGTGGCTCGGCTGGGTCGATGCCGCCGAACCGGTCCCCACCGAGCGGCGCGCGGCACTCGCCGACCGGGATCTGGCGATCCGCCGCAACATCGCCGAACGCGATCCGGCGAATGTGATGGGCGAGCGAATGTTCGGGCCCGACCTGACCCAGCGTCTGGTGCGTGCGCTGTGGGGCGGCGACCGCATCCTGCCGAGGCCGGTCGCATGAGTATTGTTCGTTCGCTCTGGTGGTCGGCGCGTACCGCGGGCGAGGCGCCCTTCGACACCGCGCACCTGAAGGTCTACTACCCCGCGATCAGCACCGGTTCCGACACCGAACGACTCTCCGGAGTCTTCGCACCCGATCCGGCGGCCGCACCGTATCCGGTGGTGCTGTTTCTGTCCGGAGTCAACGTCGGCCAGGACTCTTATCGCAGGTTCGCCACCGCGATCGCCGAAACCGGTTTCGTGGTGGTCACTTTCGATCGGGTAGCCGAATTGTTCGGCGGTCAGCGCGGATTGACCGTCGGCGTCGACCTGGACGCGGCCCGGCCCGAGGCCTACGGCACCAGACCCACGTGCCCGACGATCGGCGCGATCCTGGCCGCGGTCGCGGAGCTGAACGATCAGGGCCCGCTGGCCGGCACGCTCGACCTGGATCGGGTCGCGCTGGGCGGGCACTCCGCGGGCGGAACCGTCGTGCTCCAGTCCGCGCGCTTCTTTCCCTCGGTCCGTGCGGTTTTCGCGTGGGGCGCGCACACGATGGTGGCGACCATGCTCGGCTGGCCCGCGGGCACCGTGCTGCCCGCCCAAGTCGACTGCCCGGTGCTGCTCGGGGTCGGCACCAACGACGGCGTGATCAAGGGCAGTGCCGATCGTTACGGCGAGGACGGCGACCTTCGCCCCGATCCGGTGGCCAGGACGTTCGACGAGGCACTGCCGCCGGGGGAACATCTGCTCGCGGTCGTACCGGAGGCCAACCATTTCGGCATCGCCGACGTCGATCCGACCGCCGCACGGGCCTTCCTCGACGGCCCGGACGATGCGGACGCGCTCGCGCCGTTCGCTCGACTGAGCTCTGCGTTCCTGCGCACCCACCTGGGTGGCTCGGCGACGGCCCGCACCGAACTCGCCGAATTCACCGCCGCGGGTGTGCTGCGACCCCAACTATCGGAGCCCGAACAATGCTGAAAAACTTTTGGTACGCACTGGAATTCGCCGACCGGGTCGGTCGGACCCCGAAAAAGGTGACCTGCCTCGGTCAGGACTTCGTGCTGTATCGCACCACGGCGGGCACCGCGGTCTGCCTGTCGGATCTGTGCGTACACCGCGGTGGTGCGCTGTCGATGGGCACCCTGACCGGGGACTGTATCGCCTGTCCGTACCACGGCTGGCAGTACAACGCCGAGGGCGCCTGTGTACGGATCCCGGCGAACGCCGAGGACCGGCTCATCCCGAAGAAGGCCCGGGTCGACGCCTACCCCACCCAGGAGCGTTACGGCATGGTCTGGGCCTTCCTCGGCGACCTGCCCGAACCACAACGCCCACCGATACCGGACATCCCGGTGCACGACGATCCGGCCTTCCGGATGGTCCAGTTCGAGATGGAGATCGAGGCCAACTACGAACGGACCTTCGAGAACGTCGTCGACGCCTCCCACACCCCCTTCGTGCACGGCACCAGATTCGGCAACCCGGACAAACCCGAGATACCGAATTTCACCATCCGCAAGGATGATTGGTCCGCCGAGGCCGATATACAGCTCAGTCCGCCGCCGCCGAGCGGCCTGTGGGGACTGCTGTTCCGGAACAAGCCCCGGCCCGAATTCGTGACGGTCACCAACGGCTGGTACCTGCCCAACGTGGTCAAGCTACATATCCGGCTGCCCATCGGTGATCTGCTGCTCTACGACTTCAATATTCCGCTGTCGCAGGACCGCACCCTGGTCAAGATCCTCGGCTACCGCAACTTCTTCACCGGCCGCTGGGCCGACGCCGACACCCGCCGGAGAATCAAAGACATTCTGCTGCAGGACAAACCGGTGGTCGAATCGCAGCGACCGGAGTTGCTCCCGTTCGACCTGGCCGACGAGCTGCATGTACGCAGCGACGCTTTGCAGATCGCCTACCGGCGCAGGCGAACCCAGCTGATCAAAGACGGCTGGTGGCTCGGCGACGACGACATCATCACCGGCGACGGACCGCGCCGCACGGCCACCGTCATCGCCTCCCCCGCCCGCCGCGACCATCCCGAACTCGATCAGGCCTGGGTGCACAAGGCCCGCAACGGAGGACTACCGCAATGAGCCTGCCCACCGAACTCAGCGAGCGCACCCTGCGGCGGCTGAGCACAGCTCTGGAACTCGTTGCGACCGAAGACCTCTCGCTGACCAGTCCGATGTCACCGGAGCCGGTCGGCAGGCTCCGGGTGTTGCGCGGGGATCCGATCGACAAGCTCGTCACCGTCGACCTGGTGGTCCCCGCGATCGGCCTGGACAGCCATATGATCTTCGCCTTCACGCCGGCCGATTCCGCCGTCCCGCATTTCACCCTGGATTCGGTGCGGTCGGCGGAATACCACGCCATGCATCTCGATCTCATCCCACGCGCCGATCTCGCGGTGCACCTCGCCTACCTCGATGCCGCATTCCTGCCGCTGACCCCGCTGTTGGAGGCGGCTTGGCAGGTAGCGGGGGTGTCCGCGGCGGCCGTCGGGCCTC
Organism: Nocardia sp. NPDC051756; assembly: GCF_040681495.1. NCBI lineage: Bacteria > Bacillati > Actinomycetota > Actinomycetes > Mycobacteriales > Nocardiaceae > Nocardia > Nocardia sp. NPDC051756. The sequence goes on from NZ_JBFAYV010000005.1 coordinate 235,151, forward strand.
GGCAGCGGGCGATGATGTCGCCGTGGATGGTCGTGTGCCGCGCCACCGAAACCGCCTTCCGCACCCTCGGGACCACGGTCGACGACTATCTCCGGCACTGGCTCACCCTGGTAGACAAGGGAGTTCCCGCGGTCGAGAGCGATGTCGCCGCCCGTGACCGCGCCAACCGCGCGAATCTGTTCAGCCCGGAGGTAGATCCGGTGTGGGCACAGGTGACCCGCCTGCTCGGCGACGAACAAGCCGAGCGGGTGCGGACGGAGCTGCTCGGATGACCGCCACCGAAGCGCCGAGCCAGTGGCAGCAGCGCATCGCCGGTGAATGGGTCGGCAGGCCGTCACTGTTCGCCGCGGACGGCGCCTGGCGTGGATTCGAGGACATCCGCCGTTCCTCCGTATTCGCCGACGGGACAACGACGTACTACATGGACGGCGGTCTCACCGGCGGTGGTGAGCTCGCCGGGCGGTTCGCGCTCGGTGCGCCGTTCGCCTTCGAGGTGGTGGACTCCGACCAGGATCGGCTCTACACCGGTCCCGACTTCTACGGCGCGGGCAGGCCTTACGGCGGATTCGTGGATGCCCACTATTACGGTCCCGGCTGGCAGGTGGGTTTGAACACGTGGAATCAGACCCTCGGTGATACTCAGGTGTATTCCTCGGTGCTGTACCAGGGGCCCGCCATGGTCGGCGTGTTCAACGGCGTCTACACCCGCGACCCCGAGCTGGCCGACGACCTCGTCGAGCGCGAAACTCGCTGCGGTGCCACACCGTTCGTCCTGCCCACCAAGGACGACTGCGGCTATTCCGGCGACTGCGAGTTGTGGGGCGTCGATCAGCAGCGCCGCGGCACCGTACGGATCGACCTCGAGCTCACTCCGCTGAGCCTGTTGACCGCCGAGCATCGCGTTACCTGGAGCGGGGCGCTCGACCGCACCTACGAGGCCACCGTGCGCCGCGACGGCGTCCGCTCCTTCCATGAGGGACCCGGTGTCTGGGGCAACGCAACCGCTTACGGCCGCGCCAACTACCCCGTATTGCACCTCCCCGACGGCGGCAAGATCAACGGACGGGAATTCATGATGGACGCCGCACCGGGAATGGGTGCAGGCACCGAGCTTGCCGTGGTCTATGAACTGTTCGAGCACAACAGTCTCAGCGCTGTGCTGCACGGCGTCCTGGTGCGCACATGAGCGAGCAGACGACACGCACCGTCGTAGTAACCGGCGGCACCCGCGGTATCGGACTCGGCATCGCCCGTGCGCTACTCGATCGTGGTCACCGAGTCGCGTTGTGCGGCACCGACATCGAGCGGATAGATCGGCTGCGATCGGACCTGCCCGACACCGCACTGCTGATTCCCGCCGACGTCACCGAACGCGCCGAACTGCAGGCGCTCTGGGATGCGGCCACGGCCCGCTTCGGCCGGATCGACGTGTGGATCAACAACGCGGGCATCTCCCACATCCGCGCCCCGGTCTGGGAACTACCCGCCGACGAGGCCCGAAAAGTGGTCGCCACCAACCTTGTCGGCGCGATCAACGGCTCCGCCGTCGCTATCGCGGGCATGGTGAGCGCCGGCGGCGGACACGTCTGGAATATGGAAGGCCTCGGCAGCGACGGCCGCACGGTACCGGGTCTGTCGGTCTACGGCGCGAGCAAACGAGCACTCACCTATCTGACCGAAGCGCTGGCCAAGGAAGTCCCGCCGGGCGTCTCCGTCGGCCTGCTCAGTCCGGGCATGGTGGTCACCGATCTGCTGACCCACGGCTACGCCGATCCGGCGGAATTGGCCAAGGCGCGCAAGATCTTCAACATTCTCGCCGACCGGGTCGACACCGTGGCGCCCTGGCTGGCCGAACGCGCCGTCGCCCCCGCGCGCAACGGGGCACATGTCCGCTGGCTGACCACACCGAAGGTGATCGGTCGCTTCGCCCTCGCGCCGGTGCGGCGGCGCGACCTGTTCATCGAATGAACACTGCGGCACGGGCTACCGAGGCGGTACCGGAAATCAGCATCGAGAACCAGGAGAGGCACTATGCCTGACGTATTGGGCTGGAGAGCGAAGTTCGGGGTACTGGCCCCCTCGACGAATACCGTGGTGGAACCCGACTTCGCCCGCATGGGTGTGCCGGGAGTATCCACACACTTCGGCCGCATCCACATCCGCGACCAGAACATGGGTGACGACGCGGGCATGGACCGTCTGCTCGACCAGATTCGCGCCGAAATGGACGCGACGTGCGCCCGTGTGCTCACCTGCGAGCCCGACTACATGGTGATGGGCATGTCGGCCGAGACCTTCTGGGGCGGCGTCGAGGGCAACCAGAAGTTCGTCCGGCAGATCCACGAGGCGACCGGGTTACCGGTGGCCACCGGGGCGGAGGCGTGCCGGCGAGCGCTGACGTTGAACAATGCGACGCGCATCGGAGTCGTCACGCCGTATCAACCGATCGGCGACGAGAACGTAGTGCGGTTCTTCGGCGAGCTGGGATTCGACGTGGCCGCGATCAAGGGGCTGCGCTGTCCCACTGCGGTTTCTATCGCCCAGGTCACCGAGACGCAGTTGCGCGACGCGCTGCGCGAGGTCGACAGCGACCGCATCGATGCGCTCGTTCAGTGCGGCACGAACCTGTCCATGGTCGGCCTGGCCGACGCCGCAGAGCGCTGGCTCGGCAAGCCGGTCATCGCGATCAACGCGGCGACCTGGTGGATGGCGTTGCGCGACAACGGCATCCATGATCGCATCGAGGGCGCGGGGGCACTCCTGCGCGATCATTGATCCCCGTAGCACCGGAAGCCGGCGCCCTCGATACGGCGGCGCCGATCCGGAGGCCGACCCCGCGCTATCCGGCCCGCAGCGCGGGCCTCATGTGCCCGTTCGGCTAGCGCCGCCACCATCGTGCTGAGCCGAGTTCGCCAGCAGGCGGCGCGCCCGCCGGACTACTGCCAGGTCCACCATGCGACCCTCGTCGTCCAGCGCTGCCCCGCCCGCGGCGTCGAACCGGGCCACAAGCGCTCGCGCCCGTTCGATATCGGCCGGGTCCGGCGCGAACACCTCGTTCACGACCGCGACCTGGGCGGGGTGGATGCAGGCGCGGCCTCGAAAACCCATGCGCGCCAATGCCATCGTCGAGACCTTCAGCGCTTCGAGGTCACCGAAATCGGTGCGGACCGGACCGAGCGGGGGCGCGATGCCCACCGCGGCGCTGGCCAGCACCACCTGCGAGCGCACTGCCCACAGCTCTCGATCGTCGGGGCTGGGATCGACACCGATCTCGGCGCACAAATCTGTCTCGCCGAGTTGTAAACGATCGATGCGCGGCGCGGCGGCGATCTCGCGGGCAGCCAGCACAGCGGACGCGCTTTCCAATATCGGACAGATCCGGATGCCGCCGGGACACGGCTCGAACTCACGCAACACCGCGCCCGCGACGTGGACCTGGGCAGCGGACTCCGTTTTGGCCAGGCACACCGCGGACACGCCGGCCACCGCCACCGCCGCCAGATCGGCCTCGCCGATCGACCCGGGGTTCACCCGCACCCAGATCCGTGGTCCGCTCGCGCGACTCTCGCTCAACCAGGCGGCAACCGCGGTCCTGGCCCGATCTTTGGCGGCCGGCGGAACCGAGTCCTCGAGATCGAGGAGCACCACGTCGGCACGACTCGACATCGCCTTGTCGAAAAGTTCGGGGCGGCTGCCCGGCACGTACAACGCCGATCTCACCGGCACACCTTCCGTCCGTTGGGCATACACGTCATCGGCGGTCGGTGACTGCACGCTATCCAGACGGTACCCACGGGGTCGACAGTTTGGCAACAGCGTTTCCCTTGAAGAAACAGAGAATCAGACACCTCAACCGTCCCGGGCCGACACCCGCCAGAGGGATCTCCGGCCGAGCAGTTGACAGCGCTGGGAACTCGAGCGCTAATTGAGACCAAGAAAGAAACGCTATTTCGCATCAGGAAACAGCGTGCGCGTCACTGGAGTCATGTTGAACCTCCGAGGTCCGGCCACCGCCGCCATCGCCCTGTGTCTCGTCCTCGCCGCCGGCCCCACCGCCCGCGCCGAATCCACGACGATGCATGAGACCATCCCCATCCCTTGCGCTGGAACAACTTTGCCGGTTCCGGTGGACTGGCATCTGCCCACCGGCGCACCCAAGGGCCTGATCTGGTTGCAACACGGATTTGCCCGCAGCAACATCAATATCGCCGGTCTCGGAACCGCTTTCGCCGACGCGGGCTATCTCGTCTTCACGCCGAGCCTGCCGTTCCTCGACTTCGCGGGCTGCACGTTGCAGAACCTCACCGGCAACACCGAGTTCCTCGGCGCGCTCGCCACGCTCTTCGCTACCACACACGACCCCGGCAACGCACTCGCCCAAAGCCTTTCCGCGGCAGCCGCGCACGCGGGCCGGCCCGAGCTCCGACTGCCCGGGCAGTACACCTTCGTCGGACACTCGGCCGGCGGAGAGGCCGTAGAGTACGTCGCCCATCGGTTGCACCGCGATCATCCCGGCAACTGGACCGGGCTACGCGGGCTGGTGCTGCTCGACCCGGTCAAGTCCTTCGTCGGCGACAACACCGATCGAGCCCTCGCCGACCTGGACGACACTTCGCTGCCGATACTCACCGTCTCCGGTCCGCCGTCGCTGTGCAACGCTTTCGGCAGCGGCACCAGCGCACTGCAATCCACGCTGCATCGCTCCTATCTCGGCATCCGCATCAGCACCGGCGTGCACACCGACGCCGAAGGGACCAGCGTCGACACACTCGGCAGCATGCTCTGCGGCACACCGGAATCGGTGAACATCACCACCCTGCGCACCCTCGCCCTCGGCTGGATCGGCGACTATTTCACCGGCAGCCGTTCCGCCGACTACTACCCACCCGACGCCCCGCTCGCCGACGCGCAGGCCGCCCGCGCCGCCGTCGCCCGGGTCGCGGCCGCGCCCGATGCCCAAATACTCTCCGGCGCTTCCTGATCGCCGGAGAAGTACCGACGTCAGGGTTGCCTCCGCCGGTCGCCTCAGACTCGCGTCGCCGAGCGATTCAGGCGACGCGCGCGAGGCATCCGCGGCCGATTTCATGAGCCCCGATGCACAATCGGTGCATCGCACCGCACTCTGGCGCGTCTTCCGGCGAGTGTCGCCGGGCGAGTACTCGGACTGGACTCGCGCGGTTGCCGCCCATCGATCGCGGGCCCAGCGTCTCGGGTGACTACCCAGCTTTCGGCACCCATCGGCAGACCTCACAAATCGGATCATATTCACTATCGACGCATAGTTCGTATACCTACCCGAATTTCCCAGCGCGGCATGGAGTTTATGAAACCATTCACCGAGCCGCACCGGCATGGGTACCATCGCGCGGTCGGCCGACCAACAGTGAGGAAACCCTGTGATCGAAAACGAGCCACCCCCGTTCGCTCCGGTATCGCCTCCTCCTTTTCCCGAAGTTCAGCCTGCCCGGCGGCGCATCGGGAGACGCAAGTTGGCGACTATCGCAAGCGTGCTACCGCTGAGCGCTATCGCCGTCGGCTCGACCGCTTTCCTCCGCAATCCCGGGGATGCACAGTCCGTCGTTGCCGAGACGGCCACCACGGCGAGCACCAGCACGAGCGCCCCCGCAGCGTCCATCAGCACCATCACGACAAGGAGCGCGCCCGCGGCCGACCTCGCTCCGGAGATCTCGCGCATCGGCAGTCGCCACATCGCCGCATTGCATTCTATTCACAACTACATCAATCACACGTGGACTTATCACGCCCAATCACTGGATGCGTATTTCGCCGGAGCAATTGATTCCGCAACCGGTGCACATCGCCAGCAACTGATAGATACTCAACGAGCGACCCGCGATTATCTGTTTACGACCAATAGTCGTAGCGAGGTGATCGAATTCAACTGCGGATTGCGGGCGATCACCGGCACCACCGCGCTCGGTATCGGCTATGTCAAACAGTCGTCGACCAGCGATCTCGCACCGAACCCAGCAATTACCCTGATCGCGACAATCGTCACCGCGGAAGAGCAACCCGACGGGCGGTGGCTGATCAGCGATCTCCAACGTATTTCGACCTAGCGCCCGGGGGTGACAACAGCCGATCATGCCTGACCTGTGACAAGCGATGCATAATTGACGCGCTGACCGACGCCCCCGAGTAGCGGGAGTTTCGGTGGCGTGGAACGGACATTCGCCAGAGCCACGACCGAAGCGGTGGCAGCGATGCCCGCCGGTTCTATCACTGGAATAGGGTGCTCACGGATCTCTGCCGAAGCTGTGACTCCGCGACAGGGCATGGGAACGGTGGCACGTGGTGAGGTGGACTGTTTCGATACCGAAACCGGGGTCGATGCCGCCGTCGGCGGCCGGCCTCGACGGCGACGCACCCTCCATCGAGCAGGCCGCCCATGCCCTCGTCGAAGCCGCGCCGCCGGATGTGCGCAAGTGCATCCAGCCGAATGCCCCATCTCCCGTACCCGGTACGGGTGCACGGACTTGCCGCCATTTCATTGATACAAGCCCACGAAACCGCGGGTCGCGATGGCAACGGACATCCCGGTGAACGGGTACTAGCGCGGGACACTCAAACAGGCGACCCTCGCACCAGCCATGCCTGCACTGCCGTCGGTGGTGTCGGTCTTCTTCTCGTGCAAGACAATCGAAGCGGGCTGCCCCTTGCGGAAGGACCATTTCACGGTGGAAACCTGTGCTGCCTTACCATCCTTGTCGGTGGTGAAGTCGAGCCAGAGCTCGTTCTGGGGATTGGCATATCGCGCGTCCATGGACATCTTGTCCTTGGCGTTCGGGTCCTCCACATTCTGGTAGTGGAAGCCGGAGTCGGCTGGTTTCGCGCCACAGGGCTTCAGGTGTGCGTGCGAGCCGTAGACGCGGTTGGGGAGCAATCCGCTGACGAGCAGGACGGCCGTGGTCTTCTCGTCGTCGCTGACGGCGACAACCATGGCGCGGCTGCCGGCGGGGGCCAGCTTCTCGTCGTAAGTGACGGCGTCGGCGCCGTCCCGCCATGGCGCGAAGGTCCCCGCGGAATAGATGGGTTCGGCGGCGCTCGCGGGCGCCGCGGGAATCAATAGGACGGCGGCAACGGCGCCGAGAAATAGCGGCTGGTAATTCATGCGACCAGGCTCCGCCGCGGTAACAAACCACGTCAATGCACCCGTGTGGGGAATGCCCGCATCGGACGGTCCGCGCCCTGCTGGCGCGACCGACAGCGATAAGCATTGCGCGAGTGGGGATTTGATCGCGAACCCAGAATCGCTCGGCCCACCTCCGGCGATACCAGCGTTCGAGTCGTTTCGAGGTGGGGTCATGTGCCTGTGGGTTCACACCGCAGCGTCTCTAGCTACCGCCGACCAAGGGTCTTGTGCGCCACGCGAGGCCTATTGTTCTGCCCGGGTGCGGGATTCGGACCGTTCGCCGGCCTATATCAGACCGGCGAACTGGCGGCCGAGTTCAGGGTCGCAGGGTTGCCTCGATGATCGAGAACGGGCTGGGTGTGTCCACGATCCGGTCGAGCGTAAATCCACCGGCGCTCAACAGGTCTCGATACTCCGCGGCGGTTCGTTCCCCGCCGGTGTTCACCGCGAGCATCGTCAGGTCGACCATCTTCGTCAGGTGCGCAACGTCGCCTTCGGGAACGATGCCTTCGACGATCAACAGGCGTGCACCGGGTTTCGCGGTAGCCGCGATGGACCCGAGTATGCGCAGGGCGGAGACATCGTCCCAATCGTGCAGGATGTAGGCGAGGACATAGATATCGGCTTCCGGCACCTCGGCGAAGAAATCGCCCCCCGATGTCACAACCGTATCGGCAAGTCCGGACTCGCGGATACGCGCTTCGGCCGTGGGAACTATCCCTGGCAGGTCGAAGACAATGCCCCGTCGCCCGGGATGCTGCGCCAGCAATGTCAGCAACACCGAGCCATCCGCACCGCCGATGTCCGCGACCACGTCACCGTCGGGCAATGCGTAGCCGTCGAACATCCCGGCCCGAAGCCCCGCGGTCACTTCGGCCATCGCCCGGCTCTGCAGCGCGGAGCGATCCGGGTCCGCGGCGACCCAGTGGAAGAAATGCTCGCCGAGCTGGTAGGTCGCTGCGGTCTCACCGGTGCGCGCCGTACGCAGCACGTCTACACCGCGGTTCCCGATGCGCGCCTGCTCGAGATCAGCGCGTGAGTGGCACAGCGATCCGGCCGGGGAACCGCGGGTTCTCCGCTTCGTCGAGCATCGCGGCGGCAACGGTGTCCCGGCTCACCATGATGCGGAAGATGCTCTTGGGGGAGACATCGAGCCCGACGGTGCGCCGGTCCGGGCTGATCGGTTTGTTCGACAGGGGTCCTGCGTGGAAAACCGTCCCGCCGGCTTCGATGACCACGGCGTCCGACTCGATCTTGTCGGCGACCTCCGCTCCGAGTCCTTTGAGGACCAGCCGGTTGAGCGCGCTTGCCACCGCGGCCGAGGGGCCAGTGCCGTACGCGCCCAGCCAAATGACCCGGGCACCCGACGCCACCGCCGACCGGGCACCCGCGGTCAGCACGCCCGGCTTGGTCCCCTTGGGCACACCCAGTCCGGACAGCACCAGCTCACTGCCTTCTAGCGCCGAATCGATCTCGTCGGTGCGGAACACGTCCGCGACGACTTTGGTCAGCCCCGGGGCGTCCGGAACGCTGATCCGGTCCGGATCGCGGGCGATGGCCCTGACGATGTGGCCGCGTTCGAGGGCTTGCCGGGTGAGGGAAAGTCCGGTCGGGCCGGACGCGGCGAGCACGGTGAGATACATGAAAATCTACTCCTGGGGAGGCCTGTCCCGGCCTTCGGGGGCGGGCGCACTGTGCAGGTGCGCCCGCCCGCGGCGTAATCGACCGAGCCGGATTTCAGTCGAGGATGTTCGGTTGTGCCGATGCATCCGGGGTATCGACCGGATCGAGGTAGAAGCGGACCGCCGCGGCGCGGCCGTTCTCGACCCGGATGATGACTGTGCCGCGGATGGTCTCGACGACCCCGTCGGCCCGCGTGCCGATCATCTCCCACTCCGTCCACACCCGGTCACCGTCCACCACAGAGTCGACGACCCTGGCATCGAAACCGTTCGAATACCGGGCGAAGATCATCGTGTAGTTCGCGCGAACCCGGTCGGCACCGCGGAAGGAGCGCTCGGGGTGCACCGGCACCACGCACTCGAAGTCGTCGAGGTAATTGAGCACCAGCTTTTCGACGTCACGCTCGGACATCGCCGCGGCCATCCGAAATGGAACGGCGCGCACTTCGTCGGTCGATGTACTCATTTCGCGCCCACTTGTCTGCCGTCCCCGCGGCGATCGCGTACAGCTCGGGGTTGCCCGCGAAAGGAGCTTTCCGTACGACACGAATGCGCCTCAACCGCCATTCATTATCGACCCGCTGTAGGTCGACGTACCAGAAAGCACGCGCGACGAGCCAGTCGACTGCGTCGGCGGGAACGTGGTGATAGGCCACCACGAAACTCCGATAGCCGGCGTGATCGCCCTCGATCTCGACGATGACGTTGGAGGTCGAATGGTGAGTACTCTGGAACCCCTCCCGCACCGCCCGGCTGGCGGCCACGAAATCGTCGGCACTCAATTCTTGCGACGGCGCGCCCAAGTGCTCGGAAACGTCCATTGTGACGGTATCGGCGAGGATCGCACGCAGTCCGTCCCAATCCTCGAGATCCTGTGACCAAGCGAAACGGGCCACGGCCTCGGTGACGGCGACCCGGTCGGCGAGATAGTTGACATCAGTCATGAAATTCCTTCAGCGAGAACACGATCGGCAGATCATCCGGAGAGGAGCGCGTGTGCACATAACTCGCGTGCACTGTCTCCGCCTCCTGTCGGTCACTCTTCCGGACTTCGGCCGTCCTAGCCGGGGCCAGGATGTCCCCCGCTAACGGATGCCGTTGATATTCTTCGGTCGTGTCGGACGTGCGCATGTTGGGAACGGTGTTGCGGGAGCGACGTGAACGCACCCGACCAGAACAAGTAGGTGTGGTCGGTCACGGCCGCAGGCGCACTGGCGGCCTGCGCCCAGAAGAGCTCGCCGAACTGGCCGGCGTGTCGGCGGACCACTTGAAACGCATGGAGCAGGGTCGTCGGCATCCCTCGCCCGCCGTGTTGAACGCCTTGGCCCGAGCACTCCGGATGAGCAGGGCCGAGTACGAACACCTATGCGCGCTGGCCGGTTACGCGCCGGCGCAAGGGCGGGTGCCGCGGCAGCTCAGTGATGGCGCGCGCCGGCTCGTAGACCGGATAGAGAGCACGCCGGTGTGCGTGCTCGACGCCACATGGACGGTCGTCGGCTGGAACCGGGCTTGGGAAACGCTGGCCTGCGGGGTGCCCTCGCTCCACCCGCGCGAGGGCAACATCCCCTGGCGGGTGTTCGTCGGCCAGGACCACAGGGTGACGCGGTCGCCAGAGGACGCCGCCCGCTTCCAGCGCCTGCTGGTGGCCGAACTGCAAGCGGCCTCGACCCGCTACCCCGCGGACGAAGACCTGGCGTCTTTGACCGCTGACCTCCAACGCGCCAGCCCAGCGTTCGCCGAACTCTGGGCGAGCACGCCCACCCCCGGGCAACACGACAGCCGAATGCTGGTCCAGCACGAGGATCTGCGGCAGATCGCACTGGACTGCGACACCATCCACATTCCCGACGGCGACCTGACGGCGGTGGTGTTCACGGCAGCCCCGGGCTCAGCCGATGCCATTTCACTGACCGAGTTTCTGCTGGACGCTGGCAGCGCGCACTCCGGCCACCAGCAACTCGATGACCATTAGCTCGCCACATGACGCGGCGACACCACCAGCCGATCAGTTCACCATTCGTCGTACCCGTTCCGGGTGGATCACCACCCGCACCCATTCCTGCGCCGCCATGCCCGCGCGCCGCACAAGGCGAGACACCAGGCCGCTGGCACGGCTCCATGTCGGTCTGTTCTGTCGTAGTCCTGCGATCTCCGCTCTCAGTCCTGGTCGATGTTGGTCAGCCGCCCTTTGATGAATGCCACCGTTTCAACGAGGACGCGCTCGTGCCCATCCGCCGGGAGTGTGTCGTGCTCGATGTCCAACCGGTTGAGCACCTTCTCCACATGCCGGTCAGCAAGTGCACGGAATTCGATATCGGTATCTCGCGGCTTGCAGATACCCAGCGGAAGGCAAGGGTCGAGGACGGTTCGCAGGGTCCAGTCATAGTTGAAACAGTGGCCAGTGACCAGGTCTTCAAGCTGTTCGACGCGGCGCGGGGTCGGCTGGCTGGCCGCGGTATTCCAGTGCGGCTTCGTAGTAGGCGAGCGCGTCGGGCACACTGCGGTCGATCAAGACGACGTCAGCTTTGGACCATGCTTCGATCTCATTGCTGATGCCACGGGTGATGATCCACAGCGTCGAAGCCCAGGTGCGGCCAGACAGAATTGGCAGCCCATTCTGTTGCGCCTGCAAGCCGAGGTCGGCGACCTTGGCGACCTCGATCCTGTTGCGGCGCAGCTCGTTTGCCAGACGCTTGATCCACGTGGTCTTGCCAGTCGAATGCGTGCCGGTCAGAGCGATCGTGACCGGACGTACGACCTCGGGGCGCGGTTCGCTCACCATAGGCCGCCTTCCGGATCGGGCCTGGGAACGAACTCCTTCGGCGCCGCTGCGCTCACAAGCCCTGTCCAATCCAACCCACGGTCCTCGACGAGCCTGCACAGCAGTCGCCACGCAGCCCACGCGTCATAGCCCGCACGGTGGTAGCCCTGCTCAGCAACCGCAGACATGTCCAGCCCCGCGTGTTCGATGAGTTTGTCCAAGCTGTAGCTGGGCAGGTCACGCCACACCGCCTTCGCCAGGCGCAAGGTGTGCAAGACCATCGGCGGACTCCAGTCCGGCAAATGCGAGGCGAGTACCCGTTGTTCGACTCCAGCGTTGTGCGCGACGAGGGTTCGCCCGGCCAACGCGGCATCGATGTCGGGCGCGATCTCGGCCCATCCCGGACACGACTCGACGTCGGAGTTCTTGATGCCGTGCACTTTTCGAGTGACGATCTGGGTGATCGGCCGTTGCGGCTTGATCAGCCACGCCCGCATGTCTTCGATGTTGACCGTCTCGCCAGAGACCGCCAGGATGGCAATCTCGATGATCTCCGGTGGTGTCTGACCATTTCCTTCGACATCTACAACTGCGATGTCCTTGCCGCGCAGCGTGTTCGGGATCGCGTTCACAACGTCTCCTTGATCGTGGGCCAGCCAAGGCCAAGACAAGAGGACTAACGGCTCGCGCTAGCTCCGCGCAGCGCCTTCGGGCCACACAATGTCCACCGGAACACCTCTCGTGTTCGCCAGCTCTACGACCGTGCCCGTCCCACCCTTTTCGCTGGCTCCGCCATCCCACACAGCTACCAGTCGGTTGCACGAGGAGAGCATCGATTCGTTCGCCGCCTCGTACGCCTCCCTACCCGCGTCCTCGAAATCCATAACGTGAACAGTCTCCGCGGCACCGATCAGCCGATCGAACAGCTCCGCATGATCCGCCTTCACCTTCCGCTCGCGATAGTTTCGCGAGGGCAGCACAACCTCGAGCGTGCCTCCGGCATCGAGGACAGCCTGAGCGAACACCGAGTCAGCACCACGCGCAATGCAGCTGACACCAACCAGCCCGGCGGAATCCGCACGCTCGCTGAGCAGCTTGCTGATCGCGTCGTACACCAGCGGTGCAGTGTCTTCGGTGATGTTCATGTGCCCGGTAACCCCGATACGCACCACTCAACTCCTCCTATGCCGTCGCGAGCAACAACGGTTTCATCTGACCGCGCAGCTCGGCAACCCGACCGACTTGCACGAACTGCTCCGTCGCGCGATACACCTTGATCAGCTTCTTCTGCACCCGGTCCGACGCTGTCTTGCCGACCGCTTCAACGGCAGTCTCCCCGATCCTGCATGCCTCCTCCACTTCGCCCTCGATGAGCCGGGCCTCCATCATTCCCAACTGATCCAGCGCGGCACTACGTCGTCGACCAGGACGGCGCAGTTGGATGGCGTGGCCGATCTGCTCGGCCGCCGCAGCCGCGAACGCGGGTTCTCTGCGCGCCATTTCCAACAGCCGCCCGCCGAGGGTGCCCGCCAGCTCTGCGGCATCGAAGTAATTGATCCAGTACGGATCGGCGCTCGGGTCCGACTCATTGAGGGCTTCGTGGGCTCGATCGCCGGCTCGGTGAAACGCGGTGGGCCGTCCCAATTTCCCGAATGCCCACGCTTCCCGTGTGTGGAGCATCGCACGGGTAGTCGCTGTGATGCGGTGGCCGAATTGGTCTTGCGCGAGCCGGATCAGTTCGAGCGCGTCCATGGCTCGCTCGCGCTCCACGCTCTCGCGCCTGGCCGCTAGCCCGTAGTGATCGAGTGAGAGAAGCTGACGAGCCATGCCGGCGATGGCGTTCGCACACAACGCCGGATCGTCGGCTTCCTTCGCCGCGCGAACTGCCATGGCGTAGTACTGCTGTGCTTTGCTCTGGCGGCCCGAGTCCCACGACATTGTCGCTGCGGTCTCCGCGAGCAGCGCCTTTGTTCTGGTCAGACGCCGTTTGATCTCGGGCGGGTGGGAATCCCGCAGCATCTCGTTGACCTCGCTGAGCTGACCGATCACGGCCTTGCGGCGCAGGCCGCCACCGAACTGGTCATCCCATTCGCGGAAGATTCGGGCCGCGTTCTCCAGCTCGACTGCCTCTTGGAAGCCGACCCCGACGGCGGTGACTCTGGGTGGCGTCACGTCCGAAGACGACAGCAACCAACGTTCCAGAGGTTCGAGAAGGTGCGTGCCTACAACTACACCGAGCAGGGCTCGGCCGACTTGGCGGCGATCCAAGGTGAGGTCCTCTCTAATCAGACTGTCCGCGACCGCCGTCGATTCCGCCGTCCAAATACCTGGAACCCACAGGGCAGCAACGGGTTCGGTCGGCTCGTCGGCGAGTTGGCTTTCAACTGCGGCACCGAACCGGGCACGTTGTTCGGATGTCGCGCGAGCGAGCATCGTGTCCAGGATTGCGGCACACTTGTCGCCCAGCACGATGGCGCCGCCACGGTGCTTCCATTTCGCCACGGTGCTCTTGGCGATTCCGGCACGGCACGCGAACCGTTTCTGAGTGAGCCCCAGCGCTTCTCGCAAGGCTGTGGCTTCGGTACCGGTCCATTTGACCTGCATACCCAACATTCGCTCCCTGTAGTGGCCTGGGACACCACGAGTAGACCAGAGTAGACCGCCGGTTAGACCAGAGTAGACCGAAAACCCCTTCCGACGTGCGCAAACAGGCGCGATGGTTGTACCGGCCCCGACGCCGGGTAGAGGGAATTCCCCCTTTGGCACATGGCCGACTTGCATTGTGAGCCGCCGGTCGGTGTGCACGCCTCCTCGGCGCCGGGTGCTTTCCAACCGACGAGCGAGCAGGAGGCGCAAGCGATGGGTTCGGACGACGAACTGCGTTCACCGCTGGGGGTGACACCGCAGCAGCACTACTACGTACGGCGGTACTTCCTCGAGCAACACGGCACACCCGAGGAGGCCGCCGAGTTCTCGGCCGGTGGGCCACCGCCGCCGAGGCCGGCGGACGGGGTAACCGGCAAGATCCTGTACTACGAGGCGAACCTGCCCACGGTTGAGGAGTTCGCCGGACTTCTCGCGGAAATGGAAAAGGGCGGCTGGATCACCAGCGAAGTTCAGGAGAAGGTCGCGGGGCTGCCTCGCGCGGACGGCGTCGCCGAGCTGAAAGCTCGCATGATCGAGCGGGATTCCGACGAACGACAACAAGCGGCCGGGACGGAGTGATCCGACATGGCGAACACCGAGCTTCTGCCTGACCGGCGTGCTGCTGTTCTGGAGTCGCGGCGCAAATTCTCCATAGTCACGTGCGGTTTGCCTGCCCGCGTGCGGCCCGAGTTCGCACGGATCGAATTCACGGTCGGGAGCGTCGGCGCGGTCACGATGCCCGCGCAGCTCGGCGCGAGACATCGCACTGTTCGCAGAGTTGTTCCGCCACAACGTATCTGTCGTTCCCATCGGCGGTGAGGTCGCGTTGCCTTCACCACAATTCGATTCGATGCTGGGATACCGCGAGTGGGCGCACGAGCCTAGCGACGGATACCGGCCGGCAGGCACTGAGGTAGTGAACGCAATCCGTTGCTGCATGTCGCCGATGAGGCAGTGAGCACCAAGTGGCAAGCAAAGTGCGCGCAGCAGATGAGCACGACCACTCCGATCCACGAGGCGCGGCCCGGAGCCGGGCCTGTCGAGGCCCAAACAGGGTACTGGGCGCGCGAAAGGCGCTCAGACAGAAGAGAGGTGGGGGAACCACCATGCTATCTCGTTGTAACGCAATCATTTTCGCTGGACTACTCGGCTTCGCCCTACACGCCAACATACCGGCCGAGGCCATGTCTACTGCATACCTCGAGTTCGTCTCCGCCAAGTCTTGCGGGTTTGAATTCACCTACAGTCGGCCATCGGTCTATCCGCCGATGATCACGGGTAACGGCGTCGCTCAGTGCGACGCGCCACCCGACGAGCACATCCTGACTCTGGCGCTGGAATACCAGCAGGGCGGTGGATGGGAGACTGCCACCTACATCACCGATTCGGCGATCCCGCCGGGTCCGCCGAATTCCAGGTCCTACGAGGTGCGCGCAGCCTGTTACGCAGGAACCTGGCGTGTCAGTATGAGCGTAACCGGCCGCCTGCAAGGCCACCCGTTCGCGTTCAGCGACCACTCGATGACCCGTGACGTACCGACCAGCCAATGCCCGAGCCGATGAAAGGACCCCCGATGCCAGACCCCATCGACGTGACCACGTCTCGGGAACTGCGAGACAAGATCCAACCGATCTACGAGGAAACAGTCGCCCTACTCGGCGCCGAGCACCCGGCGGCAGTGTCACTACAACAGGCAGCAACCGAACTCGCCGCCGCCGCGCCCATCCCCCGACGTTATGGCGGCTATGACCCGAGCTGAAATGCCAAAGAGCGCCCCGACCTGGTCCTCACACCGACGCCGAGCGAGCTTGGAGTCTCAGACGAAGTCTTTCGCCGACTTGGGTGCGAGCCCCTCGATGCCGGGTTCATCGAGATCGTCGAGTCCATCGGCCTGTTCCTCGATAGGTTTGTCGGCCACTGCTTCAGTCCTTCGAGTTGGATGCCAGTTGAGATCGACGGCACACTCGCGCCCCCTGAGCCCATTTATTCACATTGGGCCCTCAGACCACATCACTTGGTGGTGACCGTCCGCCTCGTGGGGGTTCAAATCGCCTACCGATACAAGAAAAGCCGAAATCCCTTGCGTTGCAAGGGATTTCGGCTCAAACTGTGTCCGGAGGGGGACTTGAACCCCCACGCCCGTTAAAGGGCACTAGCACCTCAAGCTAGCGCGTCTGCCATTCCGCCACCCGGACCGGTGGTGCTCAGCAAGATTATAGGATCTCGCGGCGTGGACCAAATCGCGGGTTGACCACGCGTTTTGCGGAGGTTCGGTCCACCGAAGACGCCCGCGGCCCACCTGCATACACTCGCGCGCATGTCTCGCCGCGCCGACAAGACCATCGGCCTCGTTCTCGTGACGTATCAGAGCGCGGAATACCTTCCGCGCCTGCTGGAATCACATCAACCAGAGCGTCACGGCGACCGGCGCCGAATGAATCTTGGTCGCCAACCACGAAACGAGACTTGAACCCGGCCCGACAGCCGCGCTGATCAAGCCCGCGATGACCGATGACTCGACCGAACTACTCACTGCCGCAGGATGTTCCGACGCAGAGACCTGACCTCGGCCTTCCCCTGCTCCCAGGCAGGCGATGGCCGAACAGCATGTCCGGCTAGGGTCGTTTGCGCTACTTGCTAAACTACGCAATCAGAGGACCGATCCCGTGCCGACGAAAGGTATAGCAGTGCCAGGTTTGAGTAGGCCGCTGTACCAGATGAAGGCCGATTTCTTCAAGACGCTCGGCCACCCCGTACGGATACGGGTGCTGGAACTGTTGAGCGAGCGCGAGTACGCCGTGTCGGAGATGCTCGGCGAAATCGGCGTGGAGTCGGCGAACTTGTCGCAGCAGCTGGCGATCCTGCGCCGGGCCGGCCTGGTGCGCGCCCGCCGCGAGGGCTTGTCGGTGACCTATGAGCTCACCTCGCCGGAGGTGGCCCAGTTGCTGGCTACCGCGCGAGCCATTCTCACCGGCGTCGTCGCCGGGCAGGTGGAAGCGCTGGAACAACCCGCCTGAGTCCAACCGCTCAGTCAGGGTGTAAGACTGTCATCTATATGCAGATTTTCTAAAGTAGATATCTAGTAGTTCACGAAGGAGAATCGACGTGACCGACCAATCCATCGCCATCCGGACTCCCTCGGCGCCGACTGACCACGAGGGCGTGCTGGCCTGGGTGGCCGAGGTCGCCGAGTTGACGGCACCGGATCGGATAGTGTTCTGCGACGGTTCCCGGGCGGAGTGGGACCGATTGACTACCGCGTTGGTGCACAAGGGCGCTTTGGTGCGGCTGGCCGGCAAGCCGAACTCGTTCTGGTGCGTGTCGGACCCCGACGATGTGGCCCGGGTGGAGGACCGCACGTTCATCTGCGCCGAGGATCGCAACGATGCCGGGCCGACGAACAACTGGGTCGATCCGGTCGATATGCGCACGGTGATGACCGAGCACTACCGCGGGGCCATGGTCGGTCGCACCATGTTCGTGATCGCGTACTGCATGGGGCCGCTGGATGCGGAGGACCCGAAATACGGTGTGCAGATTACCGATTCGGCCTACGTCGCGGTTTCGATGCAGATCATGACCCGGTCCGGCACCCCGGTGTGGAAGCAGCTCGCCGAAGGCAGCGAATTCGTGAAGTGCCTGCATTCGGTCGGCGCCCCGCTGGGCGAGGGACAGCTCGACGTGGCTTGGCCGTGCGACAAGACCAAGTACATCGCGCATTTTCCGGACACCCGCACCATCTGGAGCTACGGCTCCGGCTACGGCGGCAACGCGCTGCTGGGCAAGAAGTGCTTCGCCCTGCGGATCGCCTCGGTTCTCGGTCGCGACGAAGGCTGGCTCGCCGAGCACATGCTGATCCTGAAATTGACCTCCCCGCAAGGCAAGACGCACTACATCGCGGCAGCCTTCCCATCCTCCTGCGGCAAAACCAATCTGGCCATGCTCGAACCGGCATTGCCGGGCTGGAAGGCCGAGACGATCGGCGACGACATCGCTTGGCTGCGCTTCGGCGCGGACGGTCGCCTGTACGCGGTGAACCCGGAGGCCGGGTTCTTCGGAGTCGCGCCAGGCACGGGCGCCGAGACCAATCCGAACGCGATCGCCGCGATCGAGCTCGGCAATTCGATCTTCACCAACACCGCGCTGACCGACGACGGCGACGTGTGGTGGGAGGGCCTGACCGAGGAGAAGCCGGATCATCTGATCGATTGGCACGGTAAGGACTGGACGCCGAAGTCGGAAATGCCTGCGGCGCATCCGAACTCGCGATACTGCACGCCGATCGAGCAGTGCCCGTCGGTCGCCCCGGAATGGAACGACCCGACCGGGGTGCCGATCTCCGCGATCTTCTTCGGCGGTCGCCGGGCCACGACCATCCCGTTGGTGGCCGAGTCGTTCGGCTGGGAACACGGGGTGTTCACCGCGTCGGTGTTGTCGTCGGAAACCACCGCCGCCGCGGCGGGGAGGGTCGGGGTGGTGCGTCGCGACCCGATGGCGATGCTGCCGTTCCTGGGCTACCACGTCGGCGACTATTTCGCGCACTGGCTCGAGCTCGGCGCGGCCGCCGATCCGGCGAAGCTGCCGAAGATCTTCCAGGTCAACTGGTTCCGCCGCAGTGCCGACGGAAAATTCCTGTGGCCCGGTTTCGGCGACAACGTGCGCGTGCTGAAGTGGGCGCTGGAACGTCTGGACGGCAGCGCCGACGCGGTCGAGACGCCGATCGGGTACGTGCCGACCGTCGATGCCCTGGATCGGTCCGGCCTGTCCGGCGGATACCGCGAGTTGGTTGCCGACGCGTTGGCCGTGAACAACGCGGAATGGGTGGCCGAGACCGCCGCGATCGACGAGTGGTACGCCACGATCGGCGGCAACCGCTTGCCCGAGACGCTCCGGGAACAACTCGCGGCGCTCAAGACCCGGCTCGCAGTGGCAGGCTGATTGTGCGCGCGCTGCTGCCAAGCTGGTCGGACTGGGCGCACGGGGTCCGCGCCCCTGGCGCGGACCTGCTGTCGGGCTTGATGGTCGCCTTGGTGGCGCTGCCGTTGGCGTTGGGTTTCGGCATCTCCTCCGGCCTCGGCGCGGCGGCCGGCTTGGCCACCGCCGTCGTCGCGGGCGCGGTGGCCGCGGTCTTCGGCGGCTCACGCTTCCAGGTCTCGGGGCCGACAGGCGCAATGACCGTCGTGCTCGTCCCGATCTTTCATCAGCACGGCGCGAGCGCTGTGCTGGCGGTGGGGCTGCTGGCCGGCCTCGTGCTGGTGGCACTCGCGGTCGCCAGGGTCGGGCGTGCGGTGCGCTTCATGCCCGCGCCGGTGATCGAGGGGTTCACTGCGGGTATCGCGGTTGTTATTGCACTGCAACAGTTTCCGTCCGCCCTCGGCATCGCGCACGCCGACGGGGAGAAAGTGTGGCAGTCGGCCTTCGATGCGGTGCGCCAATACATTTCGGCGGCCAACCCGGTGCCGCTGGTCACCGCGGCGGTGGTTGCCGCGATCGTCCTGGCCGGTGGCCGATTACTGCCGAAGTTGCCGTTCGCGCTGATCGCGGTGGCCGGGGCGACCGTGGCCGCGCGGCTGTTCCATCTGGACCTCATCCCGATCGGTGCCATCCCCTCCGGATTGCAGGTTCCCACATTGGGATTCGTGCACCTCGAGCAGTTGAGTTCGTTGATCGCGCCGGCGCTGGCGGTGGCCGCGCTGGCCGCCTTGGAATCGCTGCTGTCGGCGACGGCCGCCGACGCGATGGCCGTCGGCACCCGTCACGATCCCGACCGGGAACTGCTCGGGCAAGGCCTGGCCAATATCGCCGCTCCCCTGTTCGGCGGCGTACCCGCCACCGGCGCGATCGCCCGCACCGCGGTCAATGTGCGCTCCGGTGCGCGGTCCCGGCTCGCGGCCCTCACCCACGCGGTGGTGCTGGCGGCCATTGTCTGTCTGGCCGCGCCACTGGTCGCCGACATTCCCCTGGCGGCGTTGGCGGGCGTCCTGCTGGCGACTACGGCACGCATGGTCGAGACGGCTTCACTGGCCGCGATCGCGCGGGCATCGAGAGGCGACGCCGCCATCATGGCCGTCACGTTCGGTGTGACCGTCGCGCTCGATCTGGTGACCGCGGTGGCCGTCGGCGTCGGATTCGCTGTGGTACTCGCGCTCCGTTCAGTGGCGAAAGAGGCTCGGCTGCGGCAAGTTCCGCTCGAGCTCCCGGTCGATGACTCCGATCATCTGGTCGAAGAACATGAACTACTGCACGACCACATCGTCGCCTACCGCATCGAAGGGCCGTTGTTCTTCGCCGCCGCACACCGGTTCCTGCTGGAGCTCGCCGAGGTATCGGACGTGCACGTGGTGATCCTGCGCATGTCCCGCATCACCGCGTTGGACACCACCGGCGCGCTGGTGCTCGCGGACGCCATCGGCAAACTCGAACACCGGCACATCACGGTGCTGATGTCCGGCCTGCGCGAGCACCATCACCGTCGACTGGCCGCGATCGGCGCATTGCCGACCGGCGGTGATGAGCGAATCTTCGAACACACGCCAGCGGCCATCGCCTACGCGCGGGGGTACCTGCCGAGCACCGCCGGACGGGCACCCGAATGAGCGATCGAACGAAACCGACTCCGGCACAACGAATTCGCTACATCTGCGGCGGGACGTTACCGCCGTCCATGGCGCAGTGGGTGATCGACGACCTGACCGGCCCCGGAGCGGCTCGCCGGTACCTGCTGCGGATTCTGCTACCGGTGCTCGCACCGTTGTGCCTGTTCCTGCTCATCCCCGGGCCGTCGTGGATCGGACCCGCGATGATGGCCCTGCTGTATCTGCCGCTGATCTACTTCACCGCGGCCCTGATGCACGTCTATCGACGCCATCGCCTGACCGCGCACGGACTCGATTCGACGCTGGCCGACGCCCGTGATCGCGCGCGGTCGGCCGCTGAACGTGCAGCGTATGAACGCCGCCACGGCCGAGGCTGAACGAGCACGGTGGTCGTGGCGGCGCAGTAAGGAGAACCCGAGGGGAATTCAAAGGCCGACGTAGCCATCGGCGAAAGCATCTTGATGGGCCCGTGAGATAGCCAGATCGCGTAGCCGCGCCTGTTGCAGTTCGAGCCGGTGGGCGCGTTCGGAGGGGCCGCCGGCGGGTGGATGAAGCAGGTCGATCATCCAGTGCGAGAATTCCTGGGCGCGCTGGATGCGCGGCCGGTGCTGCGCCGAATACCGTTGCAGTGCAGTCTCATCAGCGTTTCGCACGGCGTCGATGAGCCCCTCGGCGAGCAGTTGCGCGCCGACGATGGCGAGGTTGGCGCCCTTGGCCGCGGACGGGCTGATCGAGGTGGCGGCATCCCCGACCAGGAACAACCGGCCGGATTGGAGCGTGTCCAGAATTTGCGAGCGCAGCCGCACCAACCGACGTTCGATGATCGGCCCGGTGACCAGTGCCGGGGCGCCGGGTGCGGCCAGCCGGCGCACCAGTTCGGCCCAGATCCGCTGCTCGCTCCATTGCTCGGGGTCGGTGGCCGGATCGCATTGCAGGTAATAGCGGGTCACCTCGGCGGTACGCGGCATATGCCCGGCGAACCCCGCCGCGTGCACGCCGTAGATGATCGAATCGCCGGTGGGCGGCGCCTGGGCCAGCAGTGCGAGCCAGGTGATGCCGTGTTCGCGGGACGCGACCCGGGCCGGCACCGCGGTCCGCGCCACCCCGCGTGCGCCGTCACATCCGGCCAGGTAGCGACCGGTGAACCGGAGTTCACGGCCGGTTTCGTCGCGGGCCGTGACGGTGGGCCGGTCGGTGTGGATGCCGTCGATCCGCTCGACTGTGGTGTCGAACCGCAGCGTGCCGCCACGGCGCAGGTACTCCTCGATCAGGTCGGTGACCAGGTCCTGCTGCGGGTACACCGTGTGCACCCGCCTGCTGCCGAGCTCGCCGTAGCGCAGGTCGACACAGCCTGCGGGACTGCGGAATTCGCAGCGATCATGGGTGTGACCGCGGGCATCGAGCCCGGCGGCGAGACCGTGCTCGCGCAGGACGTCGACGCTGTCCGGCGCGAGAAACCCTGCCCTGGCCCGTTTTTGCACCTGGACGCGACTGCGACGCTCGAGCACTGTCGTCTCCACCCCCGCGGCCTGCAAGATGTTGGCCAGCACGAGGCCCGCCGGGCCGGCACCCAGTACGAGCACTGTCGAATTCGGGTGTTTCACACTCTGGCGCACGTGCAGAATCTAGAACACCACAACGTCAGCGTCGACCGCTGTCCAGAGCTGACCGACGTGCCCGAACCGGCGATCGGCCATCGCACGACCGTGCAGCTATTCGCGACACTCGAGCACTCCAGAGATGATGTCGGCAACCGCAGCGACCATGATGGGTCGATGACGCGAAACGAGGACGAGGTGGGATCACCGGCGGCACGGGAGCTTCGAGTGCTCGCCTTCAATACGTGGCACAGCGGCAGCAAGGTCGCTCACGGCACCGAGCTGATCGCCGATCTCATCATCTCGACCCGTGCGTCGATCGTGCTGCTGTCGGAGGCGACCCACGCAACCATGGCCGTCGCGGCCGAATTGGCCCGGCGCGGACACGAATTCAACACGGTCAGCTCCCCCGACACGGGCATCCTGACCGTATTCCCGATCGAGGACAGCGCCGACCTGCGCTGGATGGTCAAGGCGCGGTTGAACATCGACGGAAGGCGCCTCACCGTCTACTCGGCGCATCTGGAGTTTCGCTGGTACGCCTCCAACCTGCCCCGCGGTTACGGCCCCGGCGTCCCGCCGCCAGATGAGTTCGCCGAGTACAACTTCGAGAAGATGCCGGGCGGCCCGGTGACCGACCCCGCGGTGATCCAGCGCGCCAACGCGGCCTCGGGACGCCCCGAGGTCATCCGCGCCTTTCTCGCCGACGCGAAAACCGAAGTTGCCCAGGTTTCTTCGATCATCATGGCTGGCGACCTGAACGAACCGTCGATGCTGGATTGGACACCGGCCACCGCAAACATGTTCGACCACAACGGCGTAACGGTGGCGTGGGAGTCCACTCGGCTCCTGCACGAAGCCGGCTTCATCGACGCCTACCGATCGATGTACCCCGATCCGGCCACCCACCCCGGACTCACCTGGCCCTCGGACAACGCCGAGGTGGACGTCGCCGAACTCGCCTGGGCCCCCGAAGCCGACGAACGCGACCGCGTCGACTTCGTCTTCGCCCGGGGAACTGCCCTCACGCTGTCCACCGTCGGCATAGTCGGCCCCCGCACATCCATCGTGCGCGGCACCCGGCAACCGGAAACCACCTCGGACAATTTCGCCGAATCACCGTCGCGGTGGTGCAGTGACCACAAAGGAATACTCGCGACGTACCGATTCACCGATTAGCTTCGACCGTCCGCCTTGTCGACCGTGAAGTCGCGAACCAGCAGGAAGAACGGGATCGCGGTGGCGATGCCGACCGCGAAGGTGAGCACGAACGAGACAGCCCACCAGCGCACGATGCCCAGCCGCCGCGCTTCGGCGAACGCCCACGCGTGGAAGCCGAGAACCACGAAGCCGAGGTCGGCCATCGCGAACCGGCCGGGCACCGTTTTGTAGATGTCGCCGACGAAGAAATCCAGGGCCGACTTCGGCCCATTGCGCCGCACATACGGCAGCGCGATCGAATTCTGGGTGATGAACGCGGCGATGAGGGTCGCGATAAGGGTGGGGCGTCGCCAGGACAGATCCACGGTGTGGTCG
This sequence comes from Nocardia sp. NPDC051756, assembly GCF_040681495.1. Classification (NCBI taxonomy): domain Bacteria; kingdom Bacillati; phylum Actinomycetota; class Actinomycetes; order Mycobacteriales; family Nocardiaceae; genus Nocardia; species Nocardia sp. NPDC051756. The sequence goes on from NZ_JBFAYV010000005.1 coordinate 259,123, forward strand.
GACATGGAGCAATCTCCTTTGGTCACTCTGCGCCGGTGAACCGATCGGTCCAATCGGACCCTAGTAGACCGATTGGTACATCACAACCCCGAGACCCGTCGGCTCGCGCCGGAAACCGTTGTGCGGCACCCGCGCGAGCCGGCGGTAGTTCAGACCAGTTCCTCGACGGTTCGAGCGAACTCCTGGGCACCGTGACCATCCGCAACCTGGCGATCGATCAGGTTCTTGATCGGAGCGACGAAGTCGACGGTGACCCCGGCGTCGCGGGTGGCACGGTTGATCGCATCGAGAGCGGCCTTGTGGAACGCCAGGGATTGGACGGGCCGGGTGTAATCGCCGCCATCGATGATCTGTCCGTATGCGGGGAGCATCTGGGCCATTGCGGTCACCCACGCGGTCGCACGCTCAGCGAAGGCACCGGCCGAAACGCCGACCGAGCGCATCATGGCCGCACCGTGCATGAACCCGGCGAACATGGTGTACATATTGGCAAGCAACGCGAAGTCGTAGGTCGAGGCCAGTCCGGCGTCATCGCCGAAATACTCTGCGGCCGCCAGCAATTCGAGGGTTTCGCGGTGCTCGGCGTAAACCGTGCGCGAGCCGCTGTAGAGGATGGACGCGCCGGGCTGCCCGATCATCGGCGGAACCGCCATGATGCCGCCGTCGAGGTAATCGATGCCATGCCCAGCCGCCCACGTGGCGAGTTCGCGAGCCTCGTCGGGCGCGGTACTGGTCAGGTTGATGACCTGTCGACCGGACAGTTCGCCGACCACCGGATCGAGAGTGGCGTGCACGGACGCATGGTCGAACAGGACAACGATGATCGGCCCACCGGCCTGCACCGCCTCGGCGACCGACGCGGTACCGACCGCACCGGCGGCAACAAGATCGGCGTCCTTGCCGGGCGTGCGGTTCCACACCGTCGTCGGATGCCCGCCCTTCAGCAGCCTCGCGGCCAGCGCCTGGCCCATCGCGCCGAGCCCGAGGATCGTCACCGGGGTGTTCGTGGTTTCCGCCATTGCGGGGTCAACTCCTTGGTAAGTCGGTGAACAAAGTGGTCAGCGCGCTGAAACCAAGGTTGCTCGTTGCCCGCGACACCGACAAGTACCTACTATTTGGTCGGGTACTTACCAATGGGTGTGTGAACAGGTAGCGAGGTCGGACGATGGGCGAAAAGAGATCCGGACCATACTTCTGCGGCATCGACGCGGCGATGGACGTGGTCGGCGGCAAGTGGAAGGCGCTGATCCTGTGGGAGCTGGACACACACGGCGTTCGCCGGACCGGTGAACTGCGCCGCGGCCTGCCGGGCGTCTCGGAGAAAATGCTGATTCAGCAGCTGCGGGAGCTGGAGGAGGACGGGATCGTGTCCCGGGAGATCTATCGCGAGGTGCCGCCGCGCGTCGAATATCGGCTCACCGCTTCGGGTGTCGCCCTCAACCGGGCGCTCGAACCGCTCGGGTCCTGGGGTCGCGCGCGCATCGACCGGATCGGCGCGGACCGCGTCCACCCGGTGACGGCCTAGCTACTATTCGCGACCGGGCGCGGGCTTATCGATTGTGGGCGAGGGCATTTCGTTCCCGGCCGAGGTCGGCGGCGTCGAGATGAACGGCAACGTCCGCACCTGCTGGTCGGTTGCCGGCATCGGCGGTTCGTTCTCGGGCATCAGGAACAGCGCCATGATCACGAGCAGCAGAGCTGCCAACCCGCCAAGGATCGGTCGGCAGTAAACGCGCACATGCGAATGATCGCCGCCTGTGCTCGATCCGTTACCGAAATCCGCGAATCAGGCCATCTTCGGGGCCAGTGCATCCGCCAGATAGTCGATGATCCGCCGGGCATACCGGCCGTCGGCATCGAGATCAGGGTTGTAGATCGTCAAAGTCATTCCGACACAACCAGGTTGGAGGGCAGCGGCGGTGATCGCGTCGAGATCCGGCCAATCCAGCCCACCCGGTTGCGGGTAGTCGACAGCAGGTAGCGCATCGGTCGACAGCACATCCAGATCGACATGCAACCACCAGGAGAAGCCGCGGCGGCGAAACCGGCCGACGGCGATCTCGGTGGGAACGGCGGCCTTCCCCCGCAACTCGCGATCGGTCAGCAACGCGATGGTCGACCCGAGCGATTCGACACCGGCCGCCCGCAACTCGGATGCGTCCCGAGGCCCAAGGGCCACAACCCGCGTCGGATCGAGAACGGGCAACCGGTCAGCCAACTCGGTCGGCAAGCCCTCAGCACCGGCCAGCGCCAGACCGAGTTCGCAATCGGCCGCTTCGCCGGTGGTACTGCGATCCGGCGGCCACGCATCCTCGTGCCCATCCACGAAAACCAACGCGACATCACCGAGCGCATCTTGCGCGCCACGCAGGGCGCCGAGCAGCGCCGAGCAGTCTCCACCCAACACCAGCGGAAACTCCCCCGCCGCGATACTCGCGACCACCGCCGCGCAAACGGAAACCGTTGCGGCAGTGAGCGACTGCTGCGCCATGAGCCCACTCGCCGGGTCACGCGAAGCCACCGGCGACCCGACATCGACGTCCCCGACATCGCGCACGTCAGCAATCCGCCCGCGTAACACGTTGACCAGCCCGGCCGCTCGCAACCGCGCAGGCGCGTTACCCACTCCGCCGGCGACTCCAGCGGAGTTGAACGGTGCACCGATCACGGTCAGCAGCGTCCGGCCTCCTACTCGTGCGCGGCGCGGACGGCCGAACCGACGTCTCCCCCGTTCCGACGATAACCCCAAGCGCGCATACCAGACGAGAACTTTCGCCGACCCGCCATGCCCGGCCTACGCCCGCTGCGACGCGCATCACATCTGCCTATTGAATGTGACCCCCGCTTGGTGCTAAACATTGTGGCACGCAACGCAATACACGTTGCACTATATGCAACGTGCGATTGAATGGATCGAAAATCTTGATGCTGCACCGTGAATTCCGGCCAGGCGGGGCCGTACGACGCGCACTCACAGTCGGGGCCGCACTGTTCCTGCTCGCCGGCTGCGCGCCGGTCCAATCCGGTCCGGCCGGCACGGGCGGCGACGAGAAGACCGGCACCGTCCGCGTCTGGCTGTTCGACGAGGCGAACCGCGCACCGAAGGAAGCGGTGATCAACGAGGCGATCGCCGAGTTCGAGGCGACCAGGCCGAACGTCGAGGTCGACGTGCAGTGGGTGCCGGTCGCCGCACGCGCGGAGAAGTTCGCCGGCGCGTTCAACGATCCGGCCAGCGCCCCCGACCTCGCCGAGTTCGGCAACACCGACCTCGCCGGTTACGCCGTCACCGGCGCCTTCGCCGACCTCGGCGCCGATCTCGCGGCCTGGCCGGAGGGCAAAGACCTCGACCCGTCGGTGCTGGAAACGGCGAAATCCGGCGGCAAGGTCTACGGGTTGCCCTGGTACACCGGTATCCGCGCGCTGTACTACCGCACCGACGTGTTCACCGAACTCGGCCTCCGCCCGCCGGCCACGCTCGCCGAGGTCACCGAGACCGCGCGCCGCATCCGCGCGAAAAAGCCCGACCTGTACGGAATCTCGGTCGGCGGCAAGTACACCTACGCGATGCTGCCGTACCTGTGGGCGCACGGCGGCGAGCTCGCCGAGAACGACGGCACCATGTGGAACGCCACGGTCAACTCGGACAAGGCGAAGGCGGGGATCACCCGCTACGCGGAGCTGATCCACGACGACATTTGCCCGCCCGCGCAGTGCGCCGACTTCACCGGCACCCAGAGCGTGCAGGCCTTCGCCGGCGGCAAGGCGGCGATGACGATCGGCGGCGACTTCAGCCGTAAGGCGATGGATCAGGGTGCGTCCAAGGACAAGTACGCGGTGATCCCGCTGCCCGGCACCGAAACCGGTTCGGTCGCACCGGCTTTCGCGGGCGGCAACCTACTCGGCGTGTTCCGCGCGAGCATGCGGCGCGGCCTGGCCGTCGACTTCGTCGAATTGCTCGGCAGCGCAAAGTATCAGGAGAAGATGTACGCGGCGATGGGCAACCTGCCGACCCTGTCCGGGGTGCAGCGCAAGCTCGCCACGAACGATCCCTTCCTGGCTCCGTTCGTCGAATCGCTCAGGGCCGGTACGAAGTTCGTGCCGAGCACCCCGGCCTGGTCGAAGATCGACAGCCAGAACCTGCTGCCGACCGCGGTGCAGCAGATCGCCACCGGCGCGAAGGAACCGTCGGCAGCGTTGAACGCGGCGGCCGCCGCGATGAACAAGGCATTCAGGTAGGCGCACATGGCAATTCAGGAATTGACCGTCCCGACCCCGGCCCCGCGCACGCCGCCGAAACCGCGTCGCATCAGCCGGGACACCGTCGCCGCATGGCTCTATCTCGCCCCGGCGGGGATCCTGCTGGCCGCCGTCCTGATCTATCCGATCTATCAGATCGTGCTGATCTCGTTCTTCGACTACGGCCAGGCACAGGCCACCGGCGCGGCGCCGCTGGAGTTCATCGGTCTGGGCAACTACCGGGAACTGCTCTCGGACAGCCAGTTCTGGATCGTGCTGGCCAACACCTTCGTGTTCGGCGGGGTCTGCGTGATCGGCGGGCTGGTGGTCGGCACCGCGCTGGCCGTCCTGGCGACGCGGGTCCGCGCGGTACCCCGGATGCTGCTGTTCCTCGCCGCGCTCGGCGCGTGGGCGACGCCCGCCATGGCCGGGTCCTACGTCTGGCTGTTCCTGTTCGACGCCGACTTCGGCATCGTCAACGAGGCGCTGTCCGGTCTCGGGTTCGGTTCGATGGACGGGCACTCGTGGACCTTCGGCACCCTCAGCGCGTTCGGATTGGTTGCCGCCGAGGTGATCTGGTGCTCGTTCCCGTTCGTCATGGTGACCATGTACGCGGGCATCAAGGCAATCCCGGAGGAGGTGCTGGAGGCCGCGGCCCTCGACGGGGCGTCGACCTGGCGATCGGCCCGCTCGGTGATCCTGCCGATGCTGCGGCCGCTGCTGCTGATCGCGACCATCCAGTCGATCATCTGGGACTTCAAGGTATTCACCCAGATCTACGTCATGACCAATGGCGGCGGGGTCGCCGGGCGCAACCTGGTGCTCAACGTCTACGCCTACCAAAAGGCTTTCGCCGGGCAGGAATACGGGCTCGGCTCAGCGATCGGAGTCCTGATGACGCTGTTGCTGTTGTCGATCACCGGCCTCTACGTCCGGTCCCAGCGCAGGAGCACGCCATGGCAGTGAAACCCTTGCTTCGCGCACCGCGCAAGCCCGGCCGCCTGGTCGCCGAGGTGATTACCGTGGTGATCGCCGGATTCGTCGCCTTCCCGCTGTACTGGATGGTGCTCTCGGCGATCAAGCCGCCGGGTGAGATCCAGTCGGCCGATCCGAGACCGTGGACGCTGGCGCCCAGCCTGGACAGTTTCACCCGGGTGCTGTCGATGAACGGCTTCGGGCGGTTCTTCCTCAACAGCTTGCTGATCGCCGTTGTGGTGGTGCTGTTTTCGCTGCTGCTGTCGTTCCTGTCCGCGGTGGCGCTGACCCGCTTCCGGTTCCGTGGCCGGACCGTGCTGCTGGTGATGATCCTGGTGGCGCAGATGGTTCCGGTGGAGGCGCTGACGATTCCGCTGTTCTTCCTGATGCGCTCGATCGGCGGCACCGTTCCGGCGTTGGGGCTCAACGAACTCGGCTCGATCATGCTGGTGGATCTGGTGTTCAGCCTGCCGCTGTCGATCTGGTTGCTGCGCGGGTTCGTCGCGGCGGTGCCGATCGAGCTGGAGGAGGCGGCGAAACTCGATGGGGCGAGCCGGCTTCGGTTCGCCTGGCAGATCCTGCTTCCGCTGGTGGCGCCCGGGCTGGTGTCGGTCAGTGTGCTGTCGTTCATCCACGCGTGGAACGACTTCCTGTTCGCCAAGACGTTCATCATCTCCAAGACCGAGAATCAGACCCTGCCGCAGGCGATCCTGGTGTTCTTCAAGCCGGAGGACACCGATTGGGGCGCGGTGATGGCGGCCTCGACCCTGATGACCATTCCGGCGCTCGTGCTGTTCGTGCTCGTGCAACGCAAACTCGTCTCCGGCCTCGGCGGGGCGGTGAAAGGCTGACATGCCCGGCTTCGATACCCTGCTCCCCCGGCCGGTTTCGGTGACGCCGGCACCCGGCGTATGTGCCTGGCCCACCGAACTCGACGTGCACCTCGACCCGGATCTGCCGCCCGAAGGGTACCGGCTGGAGATCACGCCGAGCGGGATCACGCTCACCGCAGCGGATCAGGCCGGGCAGACGCACGCGCAGCAGACGTTGCGCCAGCTTGCCGGTCCGAATGCGTTCCGCGCGGCCACCATCGACACCGACCCGGTGGTCGTGCCGTGCGGTGTGGTCGAGGACCATCCCCGATACCGTTGGCGCGGTTGCCTGCTCGACGTCGCCCGGAACTTCCGCACCAAGGCGGAGGTGCTGCGGTTCATCGATCTGCTGTCGGCGCACAAACTCAACGTGCTGCACCTGCATCTCACCGACGACCAGGGCTGGCGCATCGAAGTACCGGGCTTCCCGAAACTCACCGAAATCGCCTCGTGGCGAACCGGATCGATGGTCGGCAGGCACGACGGCCCCGAACGCGACGGCCGCCCACACGGCGGCTTCTACACCACCGACGACCTGCGGGAGATCGTCGCGTACGCGGCCGACCGGTCCATCACCGTGGTGCCGGAGATCGACGTCCCCGGCCATGCGCGCGCCGCCATCACCGCCTACCCCGAACTCGGTCCCGATACCGAAACCCCTTGGGAGGTATGGACTTCCTGGGGCATCAGCACCTCACTGCTGGACCCCACCCCCAGCACCCTCGACTTCTTCCGCCGCGTCTTCGACCATGTGCTGACCATCTTCCCGTCGGAGGTCATCGGCATCGGCGGCGACGAAGTCCCCGGTGCGACAGCGGAACACGGCCGCCTCGTCGCCGACCTCGCCGCGTACCTGGCCACTCGGGGCCGCCGAGCCTTCGGCTGGGACGAGGTGCTCGACGCAGGCCCGCTACCGCCCATGGTGATCGGTGCCTGGCGCGACGCGACGGCCGCCACCCGAGCGGCGACCGCGGGCCACGACGTCGTCCTGTGCCCGGAAGACCACTTCTACCTGGACCACCGCCAGTCCGATCACCCCGAGGAACCGATCCCGGTCGGTTACCTGCGCACCCTCGAAGACGTGTACCGCTACGAGCCCACGCTCGACGACCCACGAGTCATCGGCCTGCAAGCCCAGCTGTGGAGTGAACACCTGGACACGGTGCGCCGAGTCGACTACGCCGCATTCCCCCGCCTGTGCGCCATCGCCGAGCTCGCCTGGAGCCCCGCCGCCCGTGACTACTCCGAGTTCCTGTCCCGCCTCCGCGACCACCACCTCCCCCGCCTGGCCGCCCTCGGCGTCGAATACCGCCCGCTCGACGGCCCGCACCCCTGGCAAACCCGCCCCGACGTCCCCCCAACCGCGCACCGCCCCAACCAACTACCCGTGCCGTCGGCCTGATCGACCGTCGGCCGGCATACACGGGCGTCCATTCACGCCACTCGAATGGACGGCGAAGACCGCTATCCGGAGATATCTCTGCGGATAGCGGTCGAATTCGCGCCGGAGCGGTGATCGCCCACCCGATCACCGTGCCGAATCAGGAATTACGCTGCTCGACGTAATTCACTGCGGGCACTTCTTCCACGCGAAGTGATAGGTGGTGTTGATGCTTCCGTCCGTGGAATCCATCGTGATGAAGCTGGTGGTCTTTTTCGGGTCAGAGGTGCCGGCGTCGACACGCAATTGGGTATTGATATTGAAATTGCGGAACTCGCCACACGGCTGGTAAACGATCGCCCCGACCTCGGTGGAGTCGGTGTACTGCCAGTCGTCACCGAACGGGCCCTTGAGGGTGTGATCGACGAAGTCGGTCGGCGAATTGCCCTGGAAGTAGTAGCGGGCCCGCTCCAGCGCGGTCGCGCCCTTCGCCAGCGAGGCGAAGCCACGGTAGTCGGCCTGCGCGATGCCGTAGGTGAAGCCCTGCGGGACATGCACTTTCAGGTTGAGCTGGCAGTTCATCCGGAATTCGGTCGGACCGGCTCCGATACCCACCTTGGCGGTGTACTGGCTGTAGGTGACCGTGAAGGCCTCATTGTCGGGCGAGACCGCGACGGCCGCGGTTCCGGCCGGGCAGCCGGTGCCATTTACGGTCGCGACATCGATAACAATCTTGTCGGGCGGAGTGGGCATGTCGCGATCGGTGGTCGGCATTCCAGACGCCGGCGAGCCGGCCATCGGAATAGCAAGCGCGAATAGTGCAGCGCCGAGCGTGACTGATTTCTTGTACATGAGGTGCCTCACAAAGGGCGGGGATCGGATAGGTCTCACTGTAAGACGTCTATACCCGCCCGAAGCTCCCCAATGGAAGTGGGGAAAATCCGGAAACTCTTACCGCCCCTACATAATTGGTGGTCGGTTCTCCGGATGCGGCGATAACCGTTGAATGTTGCAGTTTTACCTGCTCTAAGGGGCGTTCAAGGCCGGAGTAGGTGAAAAGCGTCCATCCGCTGCCGGTGATACTCCAGATCGTCCTCGTCGTGCTGGACGCCGCGGCCGACCGCGATGCCGAAATACACTGCCTCCCTGCGCAATCGGTGCCGCATCAACTGCGCGAGAGCAATGTCGTCGAGCTGCCCGGCGGTGCCGCCCGCGGCGTGATAGTCGTCGACGAATTGCCGCGCTCCGGTCAAATCGCGCCCGAGGACGTCGGCGAATTCCAAAGCGGCGGAGGCCAGTTCGACCTCCGGCGGGGCGATCAGCGCCTCATCCCAGTCGAGCACGGCGGTCACATGTCCGTCGCGGGCCAGCAGATTGCCCTCGTAGTAGTCGCCGTGCAGCGGTTGCGCGCGGGCGGACTTGCTGAACTCGCCCAGCCAATGATCCAGATCGGGATCGGGTAATTCAGCAGACGGTGACCCATCGAGCCCGACCTCCAGAAACGACCGTTTGGGCCGAGGCAACGGCCGGTAGTCCGCCAGCGCCCGATGCACCCGCGCCAGCAGCCCGGCCGCTTCGGTGACCTGCACCGGATCCTCGCTACTCGCCCACTGCCCCTCGATCAGCGGCCATACGGTGATCGGCCGGCCCGCCACCACCTCGACCGTCGACCCATCCGCACGCGGCAGCGGCGCCACCGCCTCCGGCACCGTGCGGGCGGCGGCAACCGCAATCCCGTTGCACCACTCCACTTCCGCCGGATCACGATCCACCGCGCCGATCCGCACCACCACCTCGCCGACCCGATACGCCGCGGATTCCTCACCGCCGTACAGGCGCACCCCGTCGCCCTTGTATCCCCACTCGGCCGCGACAGCGGCCCGAATATCCTCGGTCAGCGGAACGTCGACATAGATCACGCATCCACTTCTACCAGCGTCCCCGCAAGTCGGCCCGCCTATAGCCACCAGGCGTAATACGCGCGTATTATGCGAGGTGTGGGTTTCGAGTGGCCTGATTGGGCGTTGGACATGCTCATCGGGATCTCTCCGAACGAGGTGATGCAGGTGCTGACCAAGCAGCGACGGTGGCCACGGCGCGGACGCGGCACGGCCGGCATGGAGATGCTGACGATCTGGGGCCGCACGGCCGCGGGTCGCCCGCTGATCGTCGGCCTGCGCCAGGCCGAGGCCTGGCAATGGCAGATCGTCGCCGCCCGACCGATGAGCCCGGAGCAGCTGACCGAGTTCGAAAAGTGGGAACAGGAGAACCAGTGATGGGCGACAACACATTCCCCACCACCCCGCAGGGTGTGGACGAGTTGATGGACAGCCTCGTCTTCGACGACGCACCGGTACGCGACACCGACGTACCGCCCCCGATGGCGCCCGGCGAAGACATCATGGTGGTCCGATCGCTGCGCATTCCCCTCGACATGGACCAATCCATCAAGGCCGAGGCCCAGGCCCGCGGCATCACCATGAGCGAACTCATCCGCGACTGGCTCGCCGTAGAACTCGCCGCCCTCGCCGACGACCAACCCATCTCCCGCGCGGATGCCTTACGCGCCCTGGCCGGAGTACGCCCGATCCACCATCGCGCCAGCTGACCCCCGCCTCGCAGCCCACGTCAAGTCAGTTGGCTGCCCTCGGTACTCGACCTGTGCGGAGCCGGCCGTGGTCGAGGCGAGCAGAGTCTTGCCCTGCCTCATCGTGGTGGCTCGCGACGCCGCGCGCCCAGGCGAACGCCGTCGACGTGGTTCACAGTCGACGCACGCGCAGCACGCAGGTCAGCATCGGAAGGGTGAACTCGCCGTGGGTGGTCTCCGGTCGGCCGGCGAGGAAATCGCGAATTCTGCCCAGGGTGGCCTGCTGCTGCTGTTCCGGCATGACCAACATCCCCGCACGCGTCGCCAGTGTCGCTACGAGTGAGTCGGCGGTACGAATCTGACCGTGGGCGAACTCGGCTTGCTCCGGTGAGCCGAATCGTGCGGCCGCGCCGGATTTCGGCAGATGCATCTCGGCTGTCTCGGCTCGCCAACTCACCGGCGTATCCCGCGGGCCGATCGCCGCGCTCCCGCTGACCTGCGCGAGCCCCGCAACCCAGTCGACCCCGTCGTCCATGACGTTCCACAGACCAGCGAGAACGCCGGCCGGCGCGAGAACTCTGGCAATCTCCGGTCCCGCGACATCCATGTCGAACCAGTGCATGGCATTCCCCGCCAATACGGCATCGACAGAAGCGTCCGGCAGCGGAATCGACTCGGCGCTCCCCGACAGGGCACGAACACCAGGCAGTGCATGACGCAACTCGGCCAGCATCGCCGAATCCGGCTCAACCGCAACAACTTCGGCACCCAACCCGAGCAGCGTGGCAGTCAGCTTCCCCGTTCCGGCCCCGAGGTCGAGCACCCGCACCCCCGGCGCACCGTCGAGCGCCCACCGCACCGCGGCCTGCGCATAGTCCGGCCGATGCTCGGCATACGCCGCCGCCGCAGTTCCGAACGAAGAGGCAAGAACTGACTGTTCATCCTGGCGCACACAAACACCCTACGTACCTCCACGCGCCGCACCCCCGCAATCACGAACCCGAGCAAGATCCGCACCTGAACTCGGGATCTGCACTCACTCTAGGGCCCTATTCCGAGTGCGGATCCCGAGAGGGAGTGCGGATCTTCGGCGAATCCAGGCCTGGGGCGGAACGCGCAACAACGGGCGTTCGACAGTGTTGAACTGGTGAAACGTTGTGTGAACTGTGGGTGAGTAGCCGCCTGGTCAGCGGTGGCAATCCGCACGCCGACCGGCCGTGGACTTTCGGCACCGCCCCCACGCATCCCAGCGTGAAAGTAGTCACGGCTATTTTCCAGCGAATTACCTCTAATCTTCCCTCAACTGGTCGTACGACCAGTTTCTGTTTCACCCAAGCAGTCACCTTCCACACACCTGTGCACAGCACCCCTCTTGCTAGGAACCAGCAAATGAGAAGCATCCTCCGTTCGTCGCGCACGGTCGCGGCGATCATGGCAGCCGCGATTGTCGGATTAGGGCTCAACGCCGCGGTGGCCGTTGGGGATCCGGGCCCGGAGACGCACTCCGCCGACACCGTCGGATACGGCCCGGTACTGACCGACGAGGCCGCGGCCTTCGCCTACGGCCTGGTCAACCCGGACGTCGCACCGCAGGGGTCCAACGACTGGGCCTGCAAGCCCGACGACGCGCACCCGCGCCCGGTCGTCCTGGTGCACGGGACCTGGGCCAGCGCGTTCGGCGCCTACTCCTACATGTCCCCGCAACTCGCCAAGGCCGGCTACTGCGTCTTCACCTTCAACTACGGCCGAGCCAACGTCGCGGGCGCGGGGCTCAACCAGCCGACGATCGGCGCCACCGGCTACATCGAGGACTCCGCGAAACAACTCGCCGCTTTCGTCGATCGGGTCCGCGCGGCCACCGGCGCCGGCCAGGTCGACATGATCGGCCACTCCCAGGGCGGCGTAGTGGCACGCCAGTACCTGAAATTCGACGGCGGCGCGAACGCCGACGACCCCGCGGTCAACAAGGTGAACAAGCTCATCACCTTCGGCGCCACCAACCACGGCACCACGCTCAGCGGTCTGGGCAGCCTCCTCGGCGTCTTCAAAAACACCATGGGACTTGACCTTTCGACCCCGACCGAGGCGCTCATCGGCCACGCGGGCATCCAGCAACTCATCGGCTCGCCGGTGCTCACCAAGCTCAACGAGGGCGGCGACACGATGCCCGGCATCGACTACACCATCGTCGCCGACCGCTACGACGAGGTCTCCAGCCCGTTCACCCGCACCTACCTCGCGGCGGGCCCGGGCGCGACGGTCGACGATGTCCTCCTGCAAGACGGCTGCGTCCAGGACATCTCCGACCACAACTCGATGCTCTACTCCCCCCGCGCGGTCTCCCTCGCCCTGCGCGCACTCAACCCGGCCACCCATCCCGCGCCGGTCTGCGCGATGAACCCGTGGCTGCTCTGATCAGAGCCAGCTCCGGATCTCGTCGGTCAGCGGAATCGGGGCGTCGTAGTGCATCAGATGCCCCGATTCACCGATCAACCGGAACGTCGCGCCGGGAATGAGTTCGGCGAGTTTGCGGCCTTGGGCAGCGGGGATCCACGTGTCCTCGCTGCCCCACAGCACCCGAACCGGAATATCGATCCCGCCGAGTAGCTGCTCGTTCTCGATCAGGAAAGTCTCGTCGTAGTGCGCGATTTGGCGATAGAAGGCCGGCTGGCCCTCGTCTCCGGTCCACGGAGCGACCAACGCATCGAGGTCGTCATCACGCAGCCCCCGATGACTCGCCCCCTGGATGTAAGCCCGCACGATCGCCGCGTGAATGTAGGCGGGAAGCTGCCCGAGCAGATCCGGATGCTCCTTGACGAACCGGAAGAACGGCGACCCACTCGGCGGAATCGCGACGACATCGATCAGCATCAACGACCGATACGGCACACCCTCCATCAGATGCGCACGCAACGACACCGCACCACCGAAGTCATGCGCGATAACGTGCGGACGATCCAGCTGCCAATGTTCGAGCAACGCCGCGAACGCCGAAGCCTGACTCCCGAAGTCGACCGCATCCTCGGACCGTTTCGACGACTGCCCATACCCGGGCATATCCCAGACATGAACGGTGAAATCGCGACTCAACGCCTCCGCGAACGGTTGCCACAGCACCGACGAGAACGGCGTCCCATGGCAAAGCACCACGGCAGGCCCCTGCCCGACTCTCCCCCACGCGATTCGCCGACCCCGCCACTCGAAACATTCCGAAAGGTCCATACACCAGCGCTACCCGCATCGCGTCCGCGAAAAACCCGGAGCACGTCCCACTAGAGTGGCACTGCACGGACCGTGGCGGCCTTACGGTGCGGCCGAATCCGGAGGGGTCCCGATGAATGTGCTGGTACTGGGCGGATACGGAGCCGTCGGCGGACACGTTGTCCTGCTGCTCCGAGCGAACGGAATAGCCGCACTAGCCGCCGGACGTGACCCGGTCCGAGCCGACGTGACCCTCGATCTCTCCGACCTCGACAGCTTCACCGCAGCATTGAATGACGTTGCCGCAGTGGTCAATTGCGCAGGCACCGAGAATATCCGACTAGCCGAAGCATCCGCCGCCCGCGGAATACCGTTCCTCGATATCTCCGCCACCAGCGAATACGTCCAGAACTTGGAGGAAATCGCCGGCCCGGCCGTCCTCGGCGTCGGCTTGGCCCCCGGCCTGACCACCCTGCTCGCCGTAGACGTCCTGTCCACCCACCCAGGCCCCCTCGACATCGTGATCGGCCTCGGCTCCGGCGAACGCCACGGCGCCGCCGCCACCGCATGGACCTACGGCCTACTGGGACAACACTTTCCAGACCCCGACGGCTCCTCCGTCCGAAACTTCACCAGGCCACAACGATTCGAAACCCCGAAAGAATCCGGCTATAAACCGGCTCCCGCCCTCCGCACCGATTTCGCCGACCAACACCGCCTCACTCGCGAATTCGGCGTCCCGGTCCGTACCTACCTGCGCATGGACACCCGCCTCGCCACCACCGGCCTCGGCCTCCTCACCAGAGCCCCCGCCCTGCAAGCGCTCGCACCGAAACACATGCCGGGCAGCGACAAATGGATGGTGCTCGCCCGCTCATCGAACGGCTCGTCCCGCTGGGCAGCCGGCCGCGGTCAGTCCGTGGCAACGGCCGTCGTCACCGCCGCGGCCGTCCGAGCCGCCGTCGACCGCAACCTCACCGTCCCCACTTGGATCCACGAGATCCTCAGAATTGATGACCTGACCGATACCTTGCGCGCCAACGCGATCACTCTCGGACGCTGAGCGGCCGGGCTCGAATCCACGCCCCGCCCCCGATCATCGTCGGCCACAACGACAAAAGCACTGCTCAGCGGCGTGTCGACCGCTCGCGACCCGGTCCGCCCTGCCAGGATGGGCACGCACCGGGGCAACGTTGTCGGACGCTCGTCGAGGAGAGGTATGTCGCGTCGCCGTCTTGTCGGCATTGTTGTTCCTTTGTTGCTTCCCTTGATTCCCGTCGCGGCGCACGCTGAGACTGTGGCTGATTCCAGTAGGTACGTGAATCCATTCGTCGGCACGCAGGACGGCGGCCCCGATTTCGGACACGGCGGCGGCGCGGGAATGACCTTCCCCGGCGCGGTCTCGCCGTTCGGGATGATGCAGTGGAGCCCGGATACGGTGCGCACCGCGGGCGGCGGGTACAAGTACGAGGACAACCGGCTCTACGGCTTCTCGATGACGCACATCTCCGGTCCCGGTTGCACTGGTGCACAAGACTTTCCGGTGCTGCCGGTGTCCGGGATCATCGGCCGCTCACCCGCCGTCGACGGCGCGGGCTATCTGCAAACCTTCGATCACGCGAACGAGCAGGCCAACCCCGGCTACTACAGCGTCACCACCGACAGCGGCGTGCAGACCGAGCTGACCGCGTCGACCAGGGCCGGCGTCGCCCGGTTCACCTTCCCGAAGAACAAGCCGGGCACGCTGCTGCTCGACGTCACCGGCTCGGTCAACGGCGTCGACGACTCCTCGATCCGCATCGACGGCAACACCGTCTCCGGCTGGGCCCTGACCGGCGGATTCTGCGGCGCGCGCACCCGCTACCGGATCTACTTCCACGCGACCTTCGACCGCCCGATCACCGCATCGGGCGCGTGGAAGGACGCCGTCATCAAGCCGGGCGCCACCAGCACCGGCGGCGCGGCCCCCACCCGGCGCACGAATTCCGGTGATATCGCGAGCAACGGCCTCGGCACCGGCCTCTTCCTGCAATTCGATTCCGCGCAGCCGGTGCAGATGCGCACCGGCCTGTCCTACGTCAGCGTCGACGGCGCCCGGCGCAATCTGGCCGCCGAGGTCGGCGCGAAGGACTTCGACGCCGTCCGCGGGAACGCGCACGACGCGTGGCAGCGCAGATTCGATCAGATCCAGGTGACCGGCGGCGATCAGAAACGGCTGCAGACCTTCTATTCCGCGCTCTACCACGTCTTTTTGCAGCCCTACATCTTCGACGACGTCGACGGCAACTACACCGGATTCGACGGTCAGACCCATCAGGTGCGTCCCGGTCACCATTACTACGCCACCTTCTCCGGCTGGGACATCTATCGCAGCGAGGCCCAGCTGCTCGCCTGGCTGGCGCCCGACGTGGCCTCCGACATCGCCCAATCGATGTACGACAACGCGCACGTCCTCGGCGACGTGTGGGACCGCTGGTCGCATCAGAACACCATCACCGGGGTGATGAACGGCGACCCGTACCACTCGGTCGTGGCCAGCGTGTACGCGTTCGGGGCCCACGATTTCGATGCCGAGGGCGCGCTCACCTCGATGGTGGCCGGCGCCGAACGCATCGGGGAGAAGGCCGGCTACACCGAACGCCCGAGCAACGACGAGTACCAGCGGCTCGGCTGGGTGCCCAACCAGGTATCCGACACCCTCGAATACAACATCGCCGATTTCGGTATCTCGCAGCTGGCCCAGCGGCTCGGCAACAGCGAGGTCAACGCGAAGTTCCTGCGCGCCGCGCACAGCTGGCAGCACCTGTTCAACCCGATGACCAAATGGTTGCAACCCCGTACGGCCCAGGGCTTCTTCGGGCCGTTCGACCCGGCAGGCACCGACGGATACGTGGAAGGCAATGGCGCGCAATACCATTGGATGACCTTCCACGACGTGCGGGCCCTGTTCAACCTGATGGGCGACAACGTCGAGGACCGCGGCAACTCCGAGGCGATCCGGCGGCTGGACCTGTTCTTCACCAAGCTCAACGCCGGCCCCCACGAACCCTTCGCCTACCTCGGCAACGAGCCGACGCTGCAAACACCGTGGCTGTACGCCTGGGCAGGACTGCCCAAGCGGACCCAGGACGTGGTGAGCAAAGCCCGCGACGACCTGTTCGCGCCGACCCCGAACGGCCTGGTCGGCAACGACGATCTCGGCACCATGTCCGCCTGGTACGTCTGGGCCTCGCTCGGCATCTATCCCGTAATCCCCGGCCGCGCAGAACTTTTCGTGCACAGCCCGGCCTTCACCAGGGCCGAGATCGTCCGCTCGTCCGGCGAGCAGTTCACCATCACCGCCCCCGGCGTAGATTCCGCCCCCTACATTCGCGCCTTGCAGGTGAACGGCGAGACCACCACGAAAGCCTGGCTGCCCGAGGCGTTCGCGCTGTCCGGCGGCACCCTCGACTTCACCATGGGCACCGAACCCGGCCCGGATTTCGGCACCGCGAAGGCCGACGCGCCACCGTCGTTCAGCGTTCCCCGCTGAACCCTCGGTTCGGCCATCGGATGGTGGGACGTATACCGATCGTATGGAATCCATTCTGCTGTCGAGAAACTGGCCCGTAGGCCAGCCGCCGAGCCCACTATGGAGGAGGGCGCGGAGGATGAGGTTTCGGTGGTGGATCATGTGCGGGAGATCGTCGGTGCGGTCGAGCTGATCGACGTGTTTCCGACGGTGGACGAATTGAGCGAGTACGTCGACGAATTGGTCGCGACGGTGCCGGATCGGGTGACGGTCACCGAGATCGGCAGGTCACGCGGGGGTGATCCGATTCGCGAGGTGCGGGTCGGGTCCGGGGCGAGGCAGGTGGTCGTCATCGGGAACCCACACCCGAACGAGCCGATCGGCATGGCGACGATCCGCCATCTGCTGGGTCGGCTGACCGCGGATGACGCGCAAACCCTGGGCGCTACTTGGCATTTCGTGCTGTGCCTCGACCCCGACGGAACGCGGCTCAACGAGGGCTGGTTCGCCGAGGCGCGCACCAGAACCGGCGTCGCGCGCGGTTTCTACCGTCCGCCCGCCGCCGAACAGCCGGAGTGGTGCTTCCCGACCAACTGGCGCGGCAACGCGGTCGGCACGCCGCTGCCGGAAACCGTTGCCCTGATGCGCCTGATCGATCGGACCCGACCCGCCCTGATCGTGTCGCTGCACAACGCCGATTTCGGCGGCGGATTCTTCTACACCACCGGCGGCGACCGCGACTACTGGACCGGGCTCACCGATCAGCTCACCGCGACGGGTGTGCCGATCTATGCGGGCGCGGCCGATGTCCCCGGCGCAAGAACCTGGGCCCCAGGGGTTTTCGAGCTGCCGTCGTTCCAGCGGATCGCCGAGACCCTCGCGGCCGAGGGCGTCGAGCCGTTGGCGATGATGTACGGCGCGGGCATCCGCGACTACGCGGCCGCGCACGCAACCGCCCTGCTGGTCTGCGAATTGCCGCTGTGGGTCGACTCCAGGGTCACCGACGAGGCCCCGAGCGGACGCACCATGGCGAGCGCGTTGTGTTCCACCGCAACCGCTTACGAGGAGATCGCGGACATCGTGCAGGGTGCCCTCGACCGGCTAGCCGACCGTTTGACCGGCCGAAGCCCCTTCGAGCGAGCCTTGAAAGACACCGTGCGCGCCCTGCGCGGCAACGCCACCGCCAAACGCTCCGCCACCGACTCCCGCCCCGCCACCCGCGGCGACATCTTCATCGAAGACTACGTCTGGGTCGGCGTCGCCCGGCTCCGCGCCGGCGGCATGCTCCTGCGCCTGTTGGACGAGGAAGCGCAGCAGAACCCGTCCCCCGAGGTCACCGCCGAACGCACCCACTTCGCCGCGATCTTCGAAAAGTGGTGCACCGACATCGAGACCAATGCCCCCGGCCGGCCCATCCCGGTCCCCCACCTGGTCACCATCCAGTCCGCGGCCATAGTCACCGCGGTAACCCGCCTCCGGGACAACCTCCCGCTGTGACGGATTCCAACATCTGATCGAAGCCGATGACGGAATCCGTGAGAATCCGCGCGGCAGCTCGCGGTGCGGCACCGGGCGAGGCGAAGCTCGGATCATGATTCTCGACTTCGATGACCTGTATACGACCTCTACCGTGCCCTGGGATCTCGGCGAACCCCAGCCGGCCGTTGTCGCGTTCGAGCGTGCGGGACGGTTGTCCGGTGCGGTGCTCGATGTGGGCTGCGGCCTCGGCGACAACGCGATCTACCTGGCCGGAAAGGGGTACCGAGTCACCGCGATCGATGCTGCTGCGCCTGCGGTCGAACAGGCGCGGCAGCGAGCTGTGGCGCACGGTGTGGACGTTGAATTCACCGTCGCCGATGCCACGACCCTGACCGGCTTCGACGGCCGGTTCGACACCGTGTTGGACAGCGCGCTCTACCACTGCCTCGCCGACGAGCACCGGACGCAGTACGCCGCGGCGTTGCATCGCGCCACGAAACCTGGCGCGCGGCTGAACATGCTGTGCTTCTCCGACCAGACAATCGGCGGAGTTCCTTCCCCACTTCCCGTGTCGGAAAAGAACATTCGCGACACCCTGACCGCAGGCGGTTGGGCGATCACCGACCTGACCTCCGGCGAACTGCTCGCACTCACCGAACCTTCGCGAGAGTTCGTCGAGCAGTACCCGAATGCCGCGACCGACGACAAAGGGCGGATCGCAATGCCGATCTGGATCGTCCAGGCCGACCGCGTCACGTGAAATCATGAGGGCCACATCGGTGGCGAACGGAGGCGGCGTGGTTGGGGACGAGCGGGTGTCGGCGGCATATGCGGCGAATGCCGAGTTCTGGATCGGCATCGTGCGAGACCGGGTCGATCCGTATCAAACGCAGTTGACCGACCCGGCGCTGCTGGCGTCGATCGGCGACTGCGCAGGGCTGGCGATCCTCGACGCCGGTTGCGGCGAAGGGTATCTGACGCGCGAACTGGTCCGGCGCGGCGCGCGACATGTGTACGGAGTCGATACCTCCGCCGAATTCATCAGGGCGGCAATCGATCACCCTGATGCAGCACCCGAGACATCGACGTTCCACCACGCCGATGTCGCCGCCCTCCCCCTCGCCGATCACAGCGTCGATCTCGTCGTGGCCAACCGGCTGCCGAACGGAATCAACGACCCGGGCCATCGCTTTCACGAGTTCGCCCGGGTACTCAGGCCATCCGGCCGCATGATCCTGCTCGGCATGCATCCGTGCTTCTATGCCGCGCGCAGCGAACGAGCCGACGGCACAAAAGACTTCGCCATCGACGCCTACTTCGGCAGCCGAACGGTGGAGCAGAAGTTCAACGTCGCCGGCCGGACCTCACCGGCCGCCTCGGTCCAGCAGTTCTTCTCGCTGGAGACCTACATCCGCATGATCACCACCGCCGGTTTCGTCATCACCGGCGTGCGCGAGCCCCACCCGACCGACGAGCAGCGCCGGCAAACCCCTTGGTGGAACGACAATTTCACCCGTCCACTGTTCCTGCTACTGGAGTGCGCGCCCCGACCGGACGGCCGGGGCGCGCAACCGGATCAGTAACCGAACTGACGCAGAATCGGCCCGCAGACGTGCCATTCATCGCCGCCGTCGTGCGCCTCGTGGGCAAGGTGCGCGACGTACCACATCACGATGTCGGCCCCGTCGGTGTTCTCGCCGTTGACATGTCGCCAGAGCTCGTCGTCGTTCGCGTTGCCGAGCGCGCCGCCGAGGTCCTCGGGACCGTGGTAGGCGGTGACGGCGACGTCGAGCCGGGAGAACCAGTCGCTGGCGCCGTCGAACGGTCCCTTGTCGATGAGAAACCCACGCCCGGTGCCCTTTTTGAGCACCGCCCAGCGATTGTCGCCGATGTGGATCGAGGACAGTTCGCTGGTCCGCGGGATCCAGCCGGGCCCGTAACCCCAATCCTGGCTCGTCAGTGCGTGTTGCAGCGCGAGATTGTTCGCCGCACCGTCGATGTCCCAGTCGAATCGCCAGTACGTGTGGTGGCGATGGTTGGCCGGGTGTTGCAGGCCGGCGCTGTAGAGCTGCGGCAGGATGATGCCGTCGCTGCGGAAGATCCACCGGTTGAGCAGGCGGTAGCGGCCGATCACGTGGTAACTCTCCACCACGAGGAAGCGGTACTCGGGGTTGGTCCCTTCGTAGACCGCGACGGGCCGCTGCATGTTGCCGCTGCTGAGCGCGTCCTTGTACGGACCGCCCGCCCCACCGTCGTATTGCACGCGGATCATCGGCAGGCTGGCGCGGTGCAGCACCTTGACGCCCTTGTAGAAGACGTCGCGGAAGGCGATGGCTTCGCTCTTGCCGTCCAGCACCTCCCAGAAGAACTTCCAGACCGGGGCCTCGGGCGGCCAACTCACCGTCCCTGAGCTACTCATGACGTCCCTCCGGGATCAGGCCGACCTCGGCGACGTCCTCGGCACTCAGATCCACGATGGCGAACGCCGTGGGCAACCGCCGATCCGCGGGTCCGAAGCGCAGATCGACGAGCCGATGCCCATACCGCGAGCTGTGGATGTTCACGTCCTCGACGATCAGCCCGGCGCCGGTGCCGACGTCGATGCCCTGCTCGGCCAGCCGGCCGTCGCGGCGGACCAGTTCGATGGCGCGAGCTTCCTCGGCCGCGGACACGGCAGGCTGGTTCTGCGTCGTGTGCACCTCGACGAGCGAGCGCGTGGCCACGTCGACCATGACCTCGACGACGATATCGTCGGCATAGTTGTAGATGACGACCACCGGATATTCGGTGTCGCGATCCAGGAATCGGGTGCCGACGCTGATGATCTCGTAGCGTTTGCCGTCGAGCAGGTCGGCGATGCCCGGCAGGCCGAGCGCGATCTCGGGCGCGGCCGCGGCGGCTTCGTCCGCCGCCCGGAGGTCCCGTTCCGGCGAATGCACCGGCGTCGTCCGCACCGGCGAGAGCAGTTCGCTCCAGTCGCGCGCGTCGGAGAATTTCGGATCGATGTCGTGGCCGAGATCGGTGATCTCGGTTCGCAGAAATCCCGGAGGCGGCAGGGTGAATCTTTCGGCCATGAGCGAACTCCATGCTCTTGGTAATTACTGCGCGGTGTTCCGCACGCCCTCATCCTTCGACGCCGCGCCACCCCGGTCGCGAGTACTTCTGTACTCCACTTACCCGTCCCCACCAACCGGGGACACCAGGTAGCCGAGCCCCCGACCAGCGCATTCATCGCTCGTTCAGCCGGTCTGCCACCGCACGCCCGGCGACCCGCGGGGCAAGCAATCGGGGCCGCCGACCCGGCGATTCAACAGTCACGGTTTCGTAACGGCCCCGATTGGGTATTGAGAGATGTATGACATCGACGGATCACCGACCAACCCGGATCGCCGGCGTTGAGCCGGGGACCGCGGTACTGGCATTCGCTACGTGCCTTGCCTTTTCGATCGGCATCGCAGCTCTGACGCAGTCTGCTACCACCACGGTCCTCGCGCTCGCCAGCCTCGCCGCCGGACTCGCGCTTGTACTGACCATCCTGCCGCACAAGGCCTGACCCCCTTTCCGCTTCCGCCACCACCGGCCACATCGAGCGCCCGGCTCTTGCTTCCCGGGCCCGAGCCTGGTGGCATAGCAAGCATGCTGTCCCTTCAAGAGATTTCGGACCGCCTGGAGATCCAGGACCTGATGGTCCGGTACTCCCACGCGGTCGACACCGGACAGTGGGAGCTGCTCGACGACATCTTCACCGAGGACGCGCACATCGATTACTCGGCGATGGGCGGCTCGGCCGGCGACGTGGCGGCGACGAAGAAATTCCTCGCCGCCATGTTGCCGAATTTCCCTGCCTTCCAACACTTGATCAGCAACTCGTCGATCACCCTCGACGGCGATACGGCCACCGGCCGGACCATGTGCCACAACCCGATGCTGCTCTCCGGCGGCGACGGCCCGCCGAGCCTGATGCTGTGCGGGCTCTGGTATTTGGACACCTTCGCCCGCGTCGACGGGCAGTGGCGGATCGCCCGCCGGGTCGAGGAGAAGAGCTACATGTTCGTCGCGCAAGCGCTGCCCGGCACCAGCTGATCGACTGCGGCCCAACCGATATCAGCCGACGATCGGCAACCCGCGTTCCTCGGCGAGGCCGCTCAGCGCCTCCTGCATGACGCCGGTGACGTGCGCGTAGGCGGCGTCCAGATCCAGCTCCGGCCCCAGCTCGGCGCGCAGATCGATCGGGTCGAGGAACTCGACGGTGACCTTGCTCGGCAACGGAATGTGCCCCGCGAGATCGCCGACATTGAGCCCCCACGGCAAAGCGATCGAGATCGGGAACACCTTGAGCCGCAACATCTGATCCAGCCGGAGCAGCCGGGCCAGCCGGTCTCCGCGGGACAGCATCAGCGCGGTCTGCTGGGCGCCCATGTTGACCATCGGCACGATGGGCACGTTTTCCTCCCAGGCCAGGCGGAGGAAACCGGTGCGGCCGGCGAAGTCGATCTCGTCTTCTTTCCAGCTGGGACGATGCACTTCCCAGTCGCCGCCGGGATAGACGAGCACCGCCGCGCCGTCGCGCAGCACCTGCCTGGCGCTGTCCTGGTCCGCACCGACCGCGCCGAAGCGGCGCAACAGGGTGCCGATGACCGGATAGGCCATCACCATGTCGTGCGCCAGCTGAAAGAACGGGCGGTGCGGACCGAACCGGCGCACGAAGGCCAGCGTGGCCACCAGCACCTCGGGTGAGACGTTGCCCCCGGAATGATTGCCGACCAACAGGACCGGGCCTTCGGCCGGTATCCGCTCGAGCCCCCGGACCTCGGCCCGGAAGTACAGTCGCGCGAACATCCAGCCCGGACCCACCGTGTCGATGATGAACTCGGGATCCCGCTCGGCCGGATCGGCCGCGGGGACGCGCGAATTCACCTGTTCGGCGACCCAGTCGGCGACCTGGTCGATCCGCTCGGTCGGCAATCGAAACAAGTTCATGGGCAACGCTTTCCGCTAGGGACGCTTACGACTCGATCGACAGCAGCCGACGGAAGAAGCCCCGGTAGCCGCGCAGCGCCTGGCGGAGGTCTTCGGTATCGGATTCCTGTAGACCGGCGCTGCGCTCCTCGAGCACCCGCTTGCGTTCGGCGTAGACGGTGGTCAGCTGATAGATGATGTCCGAGACGATCGTGTCGGCCTGGGTGACCGCGTCGCGCGGGCTGTCGACGAAGGCGCCCTGCACCTCGCGCCACTGACTGCGGAGCCGGTCGAGATCGGCCTCGGCGAACAGCGGGGTCTCGACGTCGTCGAGCGAAACATGCTGCTGCTCAGCGCCGTTACTCGCGGGATTCGCCTGCTCCGTGGCCGTGTCGGTCGCGGCGGGGGTGAACTGCTCCGCATCGGTGTCGGCGGCCGTGGTGGTCACGTGGTCCTCCTCGGCGGTCGGTCGCGCGTCGTAGTCGTAGTCGGCGGCGGTCGTCTCCGCGGGCTGTGCGTCGTAGTCGGCCGTGGTCGCCTCCCCCGCACCGGAATTCGCCGTGGTCGCCCGATCGGGCTCGGCGTCGTATTCCGTCGTGCTCACGTGCTCCGGTTCGACATCCACGTCGGTCGTGCTCGCCCGCTCGGTGCTCGAATGCTCGTCCGCGAGGCCGGTTTCCGATTCGCCGGTGGTTCTCGCGTGCTCGGCTTCGTCCCCCTGCCAGGACGACCGCGCCTCGTGTTCACTCAGCGGGGCCTCGTCGGTCGACTTGTCGGAATGCACGGTGCGCTCGTATTCGGTGCTCATGACAGTGCTTTCTTGTCGTGCTCGGAATTCTTGTCATCGGTGTGCTTGTCGGTGGCGCCATTCAGCAAGTCCTGGAACAGGTCTCGGTAATGCACGATGGCGGCGCGCCGGTCCTCGGTGGACACCTCGGTGCCGGTCGCCCTGGTCGCGATCTCGTGCGCGGCGCGATAGTGGCCGAGCGGCTCCGCGTGCTCCACGGACAGGTCGGCAACCTGCTGGTCGAAATTCTCGGTGGGATAACCGCGTTGGCTCATCACCGTGGTCAGCAGCCGATCGGCGGCTTGCAGCGCCTCGGCCGGATCGTCGATGAACCGCTCCTGCACCTCGACCCACTGCGCGGTGTAGAGCTGCTTCTGTTCCGGCGTCAGCGCGCGCAGTTCCAGCTCGGCGTGACGCTTTTCGCGTTCGGCCAGTTCACGTTCGGCCGCCCGGCGGTCGTCGTGTTCCTCGACCGTCCGGTCGTACTCGGGGCCGAACTTGCTGCGCAGTCGCTGCCTGCGCACCATCGGCCACACCGCTAACGCGACGACCACCGCCGCGACAACGACCAGAACGATCACAATGATCAACACTCCAGACGACACCTGAACCTCCTTGCCGAGCCTGTCGTATTCGGACAGGTAATGCCTCGCCGTCGAGGTTCCAAACTCTTGATCTCGTTCGGATGTCACCCAATGGGATCGGGCCGCGCCCAGGAGTTTCCGTGCCCGCCCGACTCAGCCGAAACGCAGCGCCTCGACCGGGCAACTATCGATGGCGAGCTGGATCAGGTCGTGGTCGTCGTCCTCGATCGCGTCGGCGATCGGCTCGACGATGCCGTCGTCGCCGACGCGGAAAAGGTTGGGGGCCAGGGCCTCACACATGCCGTGCCCTTCGCAGCGGGTGCGGTCGGCGTTGATCTTCATGACGGCAGTCGCTCCAGGTGGATGGGCAATCCGTCGGCCGGCATCGGGCCGGTGCCCGCGACCAGCGGCACCTCGTAACCCGGCCGCACGGACCAGCTGTATTGCAACAACATCTGGTGCAGAACGGCTTTGACCGTCATGCCGCCGAAGTAGAGGCCTATACATTTGTGCGCGCCGCCGCCGAACGGCGACCAGGCGAGGCGGTGCGACTTGTCCTCGCGCCGGTCTGCGGCGAACCGCTCCGGGTCGAAGACGTCCGGGTTGTGCCAGTACTCCTCGGTGCGCATCATCGGGTACGCGCCGACCATGACCAGCGTGCCCTTCGGCACGTAGTGGCCGAGAATGTCGGTGTCCCGGATGGTTTCGCGAATCTGCTGCGCCACCGGCGAATACATCCGCAGCGCCTCCTTGAACGCCAGGTCCAGCGCGGGCAGCCGGTCGAGATCGGCGTAGTCGAGGGTCGGCTTGCCGAGCGCGCGAGATTCGGCGCGCAGCCGGTCCTGCCATTCCGGGTGGCGGGCCAGTTCATAGGCGAGCATGGACGCGGCGATGGTGCTGGTGTCGTGCGCGGCCATCATCACGAAGATCATGTGCTCGATCACCTCCTGATCCGAGAAGGTGTGTCCCTCATCGGTTTCGGCATGACACAGCACGCTGAACAGATCGGTCCCCGTACCCGCCCGCTTGGCCGGCAGTTCGCGCCGGAAGTAGTCGCTGAGGATGCGCCGGCCGCGCACGCCGCGCGACCACACCCCGCCGGGCACATTGGTGCGGATGAGCGCGGTCGCTCCGTGCACCGCATCCTCGAAAGCCCGTTCCACCACCACGCTTTCGGGGCCGAGCTCGGCGCCGGCGAAGACCTCGGTGGCCTGCGCGAGCATGATCTGCTTGATCGAGTCGAAGAGCGGGAACTGGGTGCCGGGCCGCCAGCCGGCGATGCCGCGGGTGATGCGCGGGGTGGTCAGGTCCAGGTAGCCGATCAGCCGGGGCCGGGTGAACGCCTGCTGCATGATCCGGCGATGGAACAGATGCTCGTCGAAGTCCCGCAGCAGCAGGCCGCCGCGAAAGAACGGGCCGATCAAGAACTCCCAGCCGCGCTGCGCCGAGAACGACTTGTTCCGATCCATCAGCACGGCCTCGATGGCCGCGGGGCTGGTGACGCCGACCGTGCGGCGGCCGAGGATGCCCATCCAGTTCACCGGGCCGTAGCGCTCGGCGCGATGGCGTATCAGGTCGATCGGGTCGGTCAGCGCGTGCAGGGTGTATCCGATTCCCGGAGCGCCGAAGTCGCCGGGCACCGGCCGCAGACCGCTGCCCGGCGGTGGGTCGGCCAGCGGGCGTTCGACGGACGGGAATCGGCCGGCGACGCGGGCGCCCAGCGTTTGCGCGCGTTTGGCGACCCGGGCCCGTAAGCGCCGGACGTCCCCTTGGACATCGGTGACTTTCGGAGGAATCAGAAGACTCATGACGGCCGTCCCTTCGCAACGCTGCGGCCCTTTAGACGATAGAGGAAACATGCGTTTCCGTAAACAGTTGTTTCCCGACTTCTCCTCTGCCAGACTGCTCTGGTGACCCGAGCATTCAGCGGCACCTACCGCGGCACCTCGACCGCCGAGCGCCGGGAAGATCGACGCAGGCGGCTGCTGGACACCGCCCTCGACATCGTCGGTACCCAGGGGCTGTCCGCGTTAACCGTGCGTGGTCTCTGCGAACAGGCCCGGGTCGGACCCCGTTTCTTCTACGAGGCGTTCCCCGATCTGGACGCGCTCGCCTCCGAACTGCTCCTGGAGATCCAGGAGGCGGCCCTCGGCACCGCGCGCGCGGCCGTGGCGGGCACCGACGGCACGCCGTCGGACAAGATCCGGGCCGGCGTCGCCGCGCTCATCACCGAACTCACCGACGACCCGCGCCGGGCCAAGGTGGTCTTCGCCCAGGCCTCCGGCAGCGAGCCGCTGATGCGCAGCCGCTTCGACGGCATGCGCCGGGTCGCCGACGTCATCACCGAGCAGACCCGCCTGGTGCTCGACCTGCCCGCCGGCCACGACACCGCGGTCACCGCGACCTCGCAGCTGATCACCGGCGGCGCCGCGGAACTCGTCCTGGTCTGGCTCGACGGCGGGCTCGATGTCGACCGCGACGGTCTCATCGATCTGCTCGCCGAATTCACCATCGCCATGGTCGGGCGGCTCCCCGACGTCGCTCTGCGCCTGTCCGCGGGTGGCGCGAGCTAGGTCCTATCCCCCGATCGGCGCGTGCCGCAGGCTCTCACCCGCGCGCAGCAGCAGGCCGAGCACCTGCTGTTCCGGAGGATGGCCGCAGCCGAGCAGCCGGTTGCAGTGCATGTGCACGAAGCTGCGGGCGAGCTCGAGCCGGGATCGGCGCAGTTCGCCCCGTGCGTCGAGCGCCGCGAGCTGGGATGCGGCGGCCTGCAAGCGAATTCGGCGTCGAGCGAGGACGTCCGCGATCGCGTCGCCGCCCGGTTGCCCGGCCAGCCAATCCGGATCGCCGAGCACCGCTCTGAGCACGTCCTGCTGACCGCGGTACTCCTTGGCCGTGGCCCGCCGGTCGAGCACGCTGTGCCGGTACAGCGCGTCACGCTCCCGGTCGTCGAGGCCGAGCGCGGTCAACAGATCGTGCACCGCGTATACGCCGAGCAGCGTGCGGTCCAATTCCACCCGCCGCTGATCGATCAGTTCGAGCAGTTCCACCACGGCCACGCTGTCGGCGGCGAACAAGTCCTCCGCGACCGCGATACCGGCTGTGCCGCCGTAACGCTCGACCTCCTGGTCGTAAGTATCCAGACACACGCGGCGACAGAATCCCTTGTCCACCAACGCAGCTCCCCAGCGCAGCAGCGCGGGCGCCAGCCGGTCGGCCAACGCGTCGGGATCGCCGTGCCAGCGGATCCGCAGGTGCGGGTCCGGATCGGTATAGCGGAGGAAGAACCAGCTGTCGGCCGATCCATCGGCGAAGGTCTGCGCGCAGAACGTGCGGATCTGCTCGGCCAGCAGGTCCTCTTCGAAGGTGGGCACGTGATAGAGCTTGGCGAACAGCCAGTCGCTACCGGGCGGATGGACTCGATCGGCAATCGGCGGCAGGGATTTACGAGCGGCTCGGTCCAGAACGATTGTGGTGTCCCGGGTTTCGTGCGCGGCGAGCACCACCGGTACCACGACTTCGCTGATGTAATGCCCGTCGGGCCCGGGCAGCCACGCCTGATCCGGCGCGGGCAGCGCCTCGTGCAGGTAGATCTCCTGAGCGCCGCGCCCTTCGGTGCGGATCTGTTCGACCTGGGCAGGCGAGTCGAGGTCGAGCAGCAGGCGATGGTCGGAAAGTGCCAGGTAGACGTATCGCGGTGGCTGCCACCGCGCCCGCCACCGGTCGAAGAACTCCGTGAACTCGGCCGCCGATGTCGCGGTCCGCTCGTCGAGGGTGAGCCGCCACCTGGCCGGAGCCAGCACGATCCGGCCCACCTGAACCCTTGGCAGGAACGGGAATCCGGCCACCGGACCCCAATTGAACGGCGCCGGAACCGGTTTGCCCGCGCGGCTGATCTCGTCCAGGAACCGCAGCACGGCGGGCGCGACCTCGGCGTTGAGCATGTGCCCCGCACAGGCCACGACCTCCTGATCGACCTGCGGCCAGCGCACCACGAACCGGCCGTCACGCACCCCGACCACCAGTTCGGACAGCGGGACCACCCGGTCGGACGGCACGCCGGGGGTGGTGTCCGACGCCAGCTCCCACTCCCGCACGGCCGGCCGGATCGCGACGTTCGCCAGGCGGCCCGGCAGCGGGTAGTAGCTGACCTCGGCCCACAGCCGGCCGGGACGACTCGCCGCCTCCGCGTCGGCCACGGTACGCAGCGCCGCCTCGGCCCGCGGACCGATCAGATCGGCGAAGCGGCCGAGCACCCGGCCCGCGGCCGCTGCCCCCATATTCGGTCCGACCACCACCTGGAAATCGCCCGCGTCCACCGCGGCCGCGGACTCGGCCACCACGAACAGCGAAATATCCAGGGATGGTGGCACTTTCGCCACGTCGACGGGCTGAAGTTCCAGCTTGGCGATGGTCGCCGGGTCCAGCTCCACCACCTGCCGTCGATCCCGGATCGCGTCGAGTGCCAGTTCGGTGAGTGTGCGCAGCCGCAATTGCCGTGCGCTGTCCTCGGGTTCGGTGTGGTCCGCTCGACCGGGTGCGCCGAGTCCGATCTCCGGATCGATCAGTTCGAGCAGACCGACCTCACGTTCGGCTCCGTACCGCTCCACGAACGAGTCGCGGTACTTGTCCAGATGGGACAGGCCGGTCGGCCAATTGCTGAGTCGCAGTACGAGTTCGGCGGTGCGGGCGGCCTCGTCCGCGACGGCTCGGTTGACCAGAGTCCCGGCCAGCGGTGTGGCCATGTCCGTCTGGAACGGCCCCTTCGGCGTCGGCGCGGAATGCACCGCCCGCGCCTGGGCGACCAGCTTCGGATATCCGGCCGCGGCTTGGTCGTGGTCTAGCCGGTCCCAGACGTCGAGTTGTTCGAGGAGGTCGCCGAGGGCCGCCGAATCGTCGGCGGCGGCGGGGATTTCGGCGAGGCGGCGGGCCACGTACCCGGCCGGTTCCGCGACGGTGAGCGGCGGCCGGAGGTCGGTGAGCAGCAGGGTCTGTTCGCACAGCTGGTCCACCAGCCGCGCCGCCTTCTCCGGGCCGACGCCGAAGTCCGTGCTCAGCTCCTCGACCAGCCGGCCATAGGGCAGCGGCGACCGTGCGCATTCGAGCGCACTCAAGACCGCGGGTGTAGCCCGTAACGAAATCGACTGGCCCGCTTGGGCATCCTCGCCGATAGCCGCCCGCTCGCTGAGGAATACCCGATCGGCCTGGGTGAAAGTGGCCGGGTTCGCGAATACCCTGAGCTGCGAACGGACTTCGGCGCGCTGTTCGAGGGTATGGACGAAGTCGAGCAGCCAACCCATGTCCGGCCGGGTGCGCACGATGGCCGGAGCGTCGGCGAGCGCGAGATCGGTGCGCTCGCCCCAGTTCGCCAGGCCGACACCCGCGAACAGGCCGAATGGTGTCGGCCTGCTCGACATCCGGATCAGGTAGCGCTGGAGTTTTCTGGCCAACCTGCTGCGAGCACGGGCGTCGCCTTTCGGTCGCTCCAAGGCGCGCAACAGATCACCGCCGCCGACCGCGAGCGCCCGCTGCACCCGCGGGTCGGCGGGCAGCATCGTTCCCGGTGCGGTGTCGATCGGCCCGGCGTCGGCCAGCGCCAGATACTGCTCGATGGGTAACAGGGGCGCGCGGACCATCAGCCAGTCCAGCGGGCGGTAGATCTTCGAACCGGTCATCGTCGTCTCGAATCGTCAGGCCAGCAACAATGTTCGGTCCCAGGCGGGCGGAATGTCGGTGGCGGCGGCGAGCAGCGCGAGGGCGATGCCGGCGGCGCCGTCGAGCAGGCCGGGATCGTTCGCCGTCGCGCCGCCCTCGGCGAGCGCGACGTAACCGAAGGGGCTCTCCGGCTCGAACATGGCAAGCACCCGGGTGGTCAGCTCTGCGGCGGCCTGTGCGAACACGGCGTCGCCGGTGTCCTGGGCGAACCGCAGGGTGATTTGCAGCAGTCCGGCCACGCCGTGGCACAGGCCGGGTGAATGGTCGCTGCGCCGCGCATACGGCGGCCTGCCGTAGACGGTGGTCGTCGTGTCCACCGCGAGCATGCGTAACGCATTGTCCTGCAGAGCCATTCCGGCCAGCCACAGCGCTCTGGCCACCCCGGGACTGCCATAGCACCAGGCGTTGTGGGTCGGCCCGTAGCTCGGCGATGCGGCCCCGGTCGGATCCGGCAGCGAAACCGCCGTCGGCCAGTTGGGCCCCCATTCGTCATCGGCCCGGTGGGCGATCAACCAGTTCGCCACTCGTTCGATCGCGTCCCGTTGCCCCGGCACGGAGATACCCGCGCGCTCGGCCAGCGCCAGCAACGCCAACGGGCCGGGAATCCCATGCGCCAGACCGCAATTGAATACGCCGGCCGGAAAGGACTGCGCCAACGGCGTGCCCTGGACCATGGCGGCAGCCGGGGTGTGCCAGTTCGGGAGCCCGGCCCGCTCGTCGCAGAGGGCCACCAGCCCGGTCAGTACCGCGCGCAGTGCGGTGTCGGCGTGCGGGTCGTCCCTACGGCACAGCAGGTAGGCGCCGACACCCGCGCCGCCCGAGATCAGGTCGAACGATCTGAACGGCTGGCCGGCTGGGTGCGCCGTGAGCAGCTCACCCAGCGAGATCGAAGCAGCGGTGAGCGGACCGTCCAAGCTGCTGAGCAGGCGGCGGTACCTGGCGCCGTCCCTGGACAGCGCGTCGGCCGCGAACGCCACCTCGCACATGCCGCCGCCGAACAGGCCGAGAAAACTGTGGTCCGCCTGCCGGACAGTCTGTACCGCATCAGCCAGGCAGTCATGCGACAGCTCTGCCCAACCGCGTTCCGGCAGACACTGATCCAGCTGGCCGTACAGGATGGCCCGACCGGAACTGAGTGGCGGCTCCGGCATCTGCCGCGCCACCGCTTCGGGATCGCACAGCCGCTGCCCGACGTCGACGGCGACGGCGAGCGCCCGGTCGGCCAGCTCCTTCGGCAGTATCCGTCGCCACCCTTGATCGGCGGTATGGAGTTGATCGACCATGGTCGACATACGGTCCGCATTCACCTTCGACCGCATCCTTTCTCTGGCCCGAGCCGAGCGACGGATCGGGGATCGTCACCGGCTCTGTGCTGCGCAGGTCCGTTTCGGCGGGCCTGCGCAGGCGATCAGCAGTACTTGGTGCAGCGCGGCGGATGTTCGGTGTTGCAGGCCGAACCGCAGGTGGGACAGTGCGATTCGTCGCACCAATCGCCGCCGGTGGTCTTGGTGGACATGACCGGGGCGAGGATCCGGATCGGCTCGCCGATTCGAATGTCGAGGTCGAAATCGTCTACTGGTGCAGACATGTCATTCCTTTCCGCACGTGTTCACCGTGTGCGTTGGTTGGTAGTGCCCATCGGCTGGCCGCGTCGATTGCCCGATTCGGCCGTCTCCCACGGTGCTTCGTCGCCGTACCTGCGCGGCAGAGCAGGCAGCCACGGCCGCCCGGGAATTTCGCCCGGCCGAATCGGGAATCGCACCCTTGCGGGGTGGTGGGCGCCCGATTCGCCGGGAACGTTTCCCGGGAGTGCGCGGCTGTGGTCCCTGCCGATCGGGAAGGCCGCCGGGTGAGCCTGGTCGGGTGTCGACGGCCGAACCCGGTGCCGCGCCCCTCGTCGGCGTGGACGAAATGACCACGCCCACCTGGATGACGGTGGACCAGCAGGTGGCCGCCGCGGGGCTGTGGCGGACGCTGCTCGCGCTGCCTGCCGGTGCGCGCGTGGTGATCGGCCTGGCCTGGCAGGCGTCGGCACGGTTGACCGTCGGCACCGTGCTGCTCGCCGTGGCGGGCGGCTGCGCGACCGCGTTCGGCTTGCTGGCCACCGCGGACGTGCTGGGCGGGTTGCTCGCGCAGGGGCCGACGCCGGACCGGGTGGTATCGGCGCTACCGTCGGTGGGGCTGGTCGCGGGCGCGCTGGCGGTGCGCGCTCTGATCGAAAGTGCCACCGCCACAGCCGAAGCCTTGTTGAAACCCCGGGCCGAGCGGATCGCCCGGGACAAGGCGCACACCGCGATCGCACGGGTCGAGCTGGTCGCCTTCGAGGACAGTCACTACGCCGATCTGGTCCGCCAGGGGTTACAGCGCGGCATGGGCAGTATCGCTCGTTGCGTGCAGGCGATCGTCGGCATTTCCGGCGCGGCGATCCACGTGATCGCCGCGGTGACCACCACGGCGGTGCTGCATCCGCTGCTCGCGCCGCTGGTGTTGCTGGCCGTGCTGCCGGAGCTGTGGGCTTCGGCTCGGGCGGCGAAGCTGTCCTACCAGTCCTATATCCGGACGGTGACCCGCAATCTGCGCACCGCGATCGCCAGCGAGCTGCTGTCCGGCCGGGACACCGCGGCGGAGTTGCGCTCGTGCACAGCCGGTCCGGCGTTGCTCGCCGAGTATCGGCGGATCAGCGATCAGCTCACCGACGAGACCAGCCGGGTCGAATTGGCCAGGGCACGAGTGCGATTGGCCGGGCGCACCGTCGCGGGAGTGGGCACCGGCCTTGCCTACGGCGTGCTCGGCCTGCTGCTTTACCTGGATGCGCTGCCATTGGCGCTGGCGGGCACGGCGGTCGTCGCGATGCGGATGGCCGCGGCGGCGTTGTCGCAGACCATGATCGGGATCAACAGCCTCTACGAGAACATCCTCTACCTCGAGTTCTACGCCAACCTGCTGGAGCAGACCGAGCGGCACACCCGGCCACCTGCGACCGGGCGCGCACCCGCCGATCCGCGCGAAATCACCCTGGATTCGGTGTCGTTCACCTACCCCGGCCAGGACGAGCCCGCGGTGCGCGCGGTGAACGTGACCATCGGCCGCGGCGAGATCGTCGCGCTGGTCGGCGAGAACGGCTCGGGCAAGAGCACGCTGGCCAAGCTGATCACCGGCCTGTACCTGCCGACCAACGGCCAAGTGCGGTGGGACGGCGTCGATCTGGCCACGGTCGACGAGCAGTCCATCTACCGCCGCATCGCGATGGTCATGCAGGATCCCGCGCGCTGGCCGATGACCGCACGGGACAACATTCGCATCGGCCGGATCGAGCGCACCGATCCCGAGGGAACCACGCCGGAACTCCCACGCTGCCCATCCCAACTGCGGGAGGTAGGTCGGGTACGGCACCTGACGCGCCCAGCATTACTCGATCATCCCCAGGGACCAGGTTTACCTATCCAGGCAGGCACAACAACAGACATCCCAACCGGACCTGGCAACAGAAAGCTGAAGACCTACACAGGTTTTCACTGGAGCAGTGCTGGGCGCGTCGTGTGCCGTACCCGGCTTACCTCCCGCAGTCAGGTGCGTGTTCGTCGAGTTCCGGCGTGGTTCCTTGGCTGTGGTCCCGTTACAAACGCTTCGGACAAGAAGAGCGGGATGGTCGGTTGCGGTTCGGTGGTCGGAGTGTTGGCCGTAGTTGTTCGCACACCTGCTCCATCCATCACACTCCTGCTTCCACACTCCTGCTTCATCCTCCGCACACCTGTTTCATTCTTCGCACACCTGCTTCATCTTTCGCATATCCGTCAGCACGTTGAGAGGTATGCGGAGTGAGAAGCAGGTGTGCGGAGTTGACCTATCTGTCGCTTGGTTGAGCTTGCTGCGACGTGGCCCGCGCTCAGCTAACCGAAGAAGGCGGTCAGCTCACGCACCACCTGCTCCGGCTGCTCCTCGGCGATGTAGTGACCGCTGCCCTTGACCTCGACCACTCGAATATCGGTGCCCTTTTCCGCCGACATCTGTTCGCGCAGAACAGGATACGACTCCTCCCCGGCCAAGGTCAGGATGGGCAGGGTCAACGGTTCGTAGGTGGCGAGGTCCGCGATGTCTCGGCGCATCGTCTGATACCAGCCGTTGCCCGCCCGGATCGCCGCCGGCGCATCGTAGGCGTGCGCGTAGATGCGCCGCGCTTGCTCCTCGACCGACGACTGATCGATCAGCATGTGCCCGTAGAGCCAATCGATCACCAGCCGAAAGCGGTCGGCCAGAAGCTGTTCCGGTAGCTCGCGCAGCTGGTTCAAGGCGAACCACCACGGATAGCCGCCGCGCCCGTCCACGAGCGCCTTCTCCTGGCCGTCGCTGCTGGGCAGCATGGGGATCGCCTGCCAGGCGGCGTCGGGGACACCCATGTCCATGGTGACCAGTCGCCGTACCGACTCGGGGAAGTTGGCGGCGAGGTGATAGGCGAGCGAGGCGCCGATATCGTGCCCGGCCACGAATGCGGACCGGTGACCGAGGTGCCGGATCAGTTCGTGGATGTCGCGCGCCATCGTCTTCTTGTCGTAGCCGGACTCGGGTTTGGCCGAGCCGCCCATGCCGCGCAGGTCGACGGCGGTCACTCGATAGCGAAGAGCCAACTGCGGCAAGATCTTCCGGAATTGCCACCAGGTCTGCGGCCAGCCGCCGAGCAGGATCAGCGGCTCCCCCGCGCCGCCGGTGACGTGGTGCAGTCGGACGCCGTTGACCTCGGCGTAGGCGCTGGTGAAATCGCCGGCCAAGGAGGCGGCCAGCTCGGCATCGGTGGGGACGGTGCGTGTCACAGAGTTACCTTTTCTTTAACGATCAGTCCAGAAAATGGGCATGGCAATGCCCGAACAGGCGTGCGTGCTGCCCGAACGGGCGGTGTGGTGCGAACCGACGAAATGTCAGGCGAGCAGGGCGAGCGCCTGTTCGACGGTGTCGTCGAGGAAACGTTGCCGGACGGGCGTCTTGCCGACCACGCGAACGCCTTGCAACAGCGTCACGAGAAACCTGGCCAGCACGACCGGATCCCGCTGCACCGACAACTCCCCCTCGGCGCGAGCCCGCAGCAGCGCGCTCGTGAACACCGTCTCCATGGTTTCCAAACTGGAGATCACCAGTCGACGCGCGCCCTCGTCGGCGGGGAGTTCGACCGCGGTATTGGTCATCAGACAGCCTTTTCGCTGTTCGTCGGCGAGCGAGCTCTCGGCATACCAGCGGACCATGGCGCGGACCGCGTCGAGCGCGGAACCCGGCCCGGACAGCTGCGCGAGCAGGTCTGCCCTGGTGTCGTCCACGTAGCGTTCGACCGCTTTGAGATAGAGCTCGCGCTTGCCGCCGAACGCGCCGTAGATGCTGCCGCGACCCAGCTTCAGGTGATCGACCAGGTCCTGCATGGACGTGGCCTCGTAGCCCTGTCGCCAGAACAGCTCCATCGCCGTCCGCAGCGCGACGTCCGGATCGAATTCCTTCGTTCTGCCCACCTCGGTGAGACTACGTTATCTGGACCGATCATTCAAATAAATTGGCGGCGGCTGGTCGGGCGGGCGGCTGATCCCTTAAGCTTGGGTCATGAACTGGTGCACGCGATTTCTGCGCCCCGGGCCGTCAGTCGGCCGCGGGGTCTGTCGCGTGCGTCCGCTCGCGTAGTTCCGGCGGCAGTCGTCGGTTCGGGGGTTTCACCGAATCCGACCGACTACCAAAGGAATACGCATGCCTACCTATCTCACTCCCCTGGATCTGTCGCGCGCGCTGACCGTGCGCGATCTCAGCGATGCCGCGCAGGGGCCACACGCCATGCAGACGCTGCTGGACGGGACCGTCGACGCGCTGGTCCGCGCGTGGGGGTCGACCGTGCGCGTGGTGCGCAACTCGCCGCTCGTCGCGGTCGTCGACAACTACGACAAGCTGGGCTACGACCTCGCCGACGTCACCCGCGACACCCGCTACACCCGCTACGTCAGCCCCACCACGATGCTGCGCAGCCACACTTCGGCCGATATCCCTGAGACGCTACGGAGTTACGCCGACTCGGCGGTGGCGATCGATGACCTGATCGTCGTGCCGGGCCTGGTCTACCGCCGGGACGTGGTCGACCGCATCCATGTCGGCGAACCGCATCAGGTCGACCTGTGGCGGCTGCGCTCGAGCCCGGACACCGGCGACGCCGACGTCCACGACATGGTCGCCCACCTGGTGGAGGCCGTCCTGCCCGGCGCGCAATGGCGTACGACACCGGCCCGGCACCCCTACACCGCCCTCGGCCGCCAAGTTGACGTGCGCCTCGGCGACGACTGGCTCGAACTCGCCGAGTGCGGGCTGATCGCCGACCACGTCCTCGCCGGTGCGGGACTCGATCCCACCCGCTGGTCCGGCACCGCGCTCGGCATGGGTCTGGATCGAGCCCTGATGTTGCGCAAGGGAATTCCGGACATCCGCTACCTGCGCTCGGCGCACCCGCGGATCGCCGAGCAGCTGCGCGACCTGTCGCCGTGGCGGCCGGTCTCCATGCTGCCGCCGATCCGCCGCGACCTGTCGGTGGTGATCGCCGACGACACCGACGACGAAACCCTCGGCGACACAGTGCGCAAGGTGCTGCACGATCGGGTCGACGACATCGAGTCGGTGCTCGTCACGGCCCGGACGCCGTGGGCGGAGCTGTCCGAAAAGGCAAGGGACCGGCTCGGAATCGTCCCGGGTCAGACGAATGCCGTTGTGCGACTGGTTCTCCGGCCGCTGACCCGGACGCTCACCGACGAGGAGGCGAATGCGCTGCGCAATCAGGTGTATCTCGCGATCCACGTCGGCCCGCGACTGGAGCTGGCATGAATCTATGCCGCAGCGCCGAACCAGCGAATCAACGCTGCTTCCAGTCCATCCCGGTCACCCGAGTCCGCGGCCCACGCCACGAATCCGTCGGGGCGAACCAGCAGCGCGGTCAGCTCGCCGGGTCGCACAGTCTTGG
The DNA here is from genome assembly GCF_040681495.1 of Nocardia sp. NPDC051756. Classification (NCBI taxonomy): domain Bacteria; kingdom Bacillati; phylum Actinomycetota; class Actinomycetes; order Mycobacteriales; family Nocardiaceae; genus Nocardia; species Nocardia sp. NPDC051756. The sequence continues at coordinate 296,383 of NZ_JBFAYV010000005.1, forward strand.
CCGTGACCACCCGGACCTGAGCCGCCCAGGGTGCCGCCGCCGTACGCAGTTCCGCCGAATCGGCCAGGTCGAACAGCACCGCACCGCCCTCGAAGAAGTGCTCGCCGATCCTGGTCCCGTCGGACAACTCGAAATCGGGCACCATGGCGCCGACCCGTTCGTGGCCGCCGCCGAGGTCGTAGCGGTGCAGCACGCCGGAGATCTTCTGGAACACCATGGTCGTGCCCTCGCGGGTGGCGAGCAGTTCGGTCATCACCGCGCGAAGTTCCCTGCTGCGCTTGTCGGTTCGCATCAGGGCGACCTGGGCCCGGGTCCAGTCGAGCACCCAGGCGCCGACCGGATGCCGCTCGGTGGTGTAGGTGTCGAGCAGGTCCGTCCGTGCTTTCCCCTGCACCACCGCGGCCAGTTTCCAGCCGAGGTTCACCGCGTCGCCGACACCGAGGTTCAGCCCCTGCCCGCCGAACGGTGAATGCACGTGGGCCGCATCGCCGGCCAGCAGCACCCGGCCCCGGCGATACTCGGTGACCTGCCGGGTGTTGTCGGTGAACCGGGTGGCCGAGTGCACGGCGGTGATCTGCACCGGAACACCGGACACCGCACGCAGGCTCGCCTGGAGATCGGCGGCGGTGATCGGTGCGTTGCGGTCGGCGGGCGGCCCGTCCAGCTCCACGGTGAGGATGCGGCCGATCGCCGGGTTGTAGACATACATGCCGGTGTCGGTCGCCGTCCATCCGGGTATCAGGGCTTCGGCTCCGGTCATGTCGACCAGTGCCTGATCGCCGGTCACCTCCGGGCCGAGCCCGGGAAAGTCGAAGCCGGACCGCTTGCGCACGATGCTGCGCCCGCCGTCGCAACCGACCAGCCAGGCGGCCCGAATCGTGTTGTCGCCGAGCCGGATCGTGACGCCGTCACCGTCCTCGGTGAAGTCGGTGAGTTCGACGCCGCGGCGCACGATGACACCCAGCTCGGCGGCGCGGCGCCCGAGGGCGGCCTCGATGTCCTGCTGCGGGACGAAGAAGACCTCGCCCGCCGGACCCAGGTCGGCGAAGTGGGGAACGTCGAAGTCGACCAGGCCGATGTCGAGCATGATGCCCGCGAAATGCCCGGCGAATCTCAACTTCAACGGCTCGGTCCCGGGCGACTCGGTGCTATCGCGCACGAACAACCCCATCTTCGCGCGCGCCCGCTCCTGATCGACGATCAAATCCGGCAACAGCCCGCGTCGGTAGAGCGCCTGCGCGGTCGGCACATTGATCCCCGCGGCCTTCATCGTGGGATCGATCTCATCGAGCCGCTCGACCACCAATACGTCCACCCCGGCGAGCCGCAATTCGCATGCCAGCATCAGCCCGACGGGCCCGGCCCCGGCTACTACTACATCAAATGTCTCGTTCATGAATCCGACTGTGCCGTCGGCCGATTGCGGCGCCCTTGCACCACCCTTGCGCGGTGTCTTGCGTCCGGCTCACTTCGTCTTGCGAAGCAGCCGAATCACCGCCTGATCGACCAGCTCTCGGCGGGCGTCGTCGGAGTCGGCCCGGCGGGCGCGACGCAGCGCGGACGCGATGGTCGATCCGTTCTCGAACGCCGTGACCACCCGCGGATCGACATAGGAGTTGCGCGCGACCGTCGGCGTATTGCCGAGCGCCGTCGCGACGTCCTCCATGACCTTCTTCACCACCGCCTTGCGGCCGCGTTTGGAGGCAGGACGTTCGGTCGACGCGAAGTCCGCGGCCGCCAAAACCGTTGCCTGCCAGGTGCGTAAGTCCTTGGCGCTGCACTCGCAGCACGCGAGTTCCTTGAACCGGAGATTGATGTCGTCGGCGTGCAATTCGCGATAGCCGGTGCCGTTGCGGTAGACGAGCAACCGTTCCGAGCCGGACTTGCAGCGTCGCAACGCGCGAACGGTCTTGGCCACCAACGGTTCCCGAATGCTCACGCGTCGCCGGATACCGCCCTTGGCCGGATAGTCGAACAGCATCTCGTCCCCGGACATCCGCACCTGCTCCCGCAGGAGCGTGGCGACCCCGCGCGTGCCGTTCTCCTCCGCGTATTCCTCACCGCCGACCCGGAATACGCCACGGTCCAGCAGTTCGATGGCCACCGCCTCGGCTCGGTGCCGACCGAGCCCCTGCTCGGCCAGATCGGCCCTGAGCTGCCGCCTCACCTCGGGTAACCGGGCCGCCAGCTCGAGCACCCGGTCGAACTTCTCTTCGTCGCGGTCCTTGCGCCACTGCGCGTGGTACAGATACTGCCGCCGACCGGCCGCGTCGACGCCGACCGCCTGCACGTGGCCGTTGGGATGCGGGGAGATCCACACCTTGCGCCACGCGGGCGGAATCACCAAAGCTTTGATCCGGTCGAGGGTTTCGTCGTCGGTCACCGGTTCGCCGCCGGTGGTCGCGTAGGAGAATCCGCGGCCGCGTCTGACCCTGGTCAGGCCGGGACCGTACACGGTGCTGCGGCGCAAGCGCATCGGGCTGCCATCCCCTCGGGACGGACGATGGGCGAGGCCGTTGCCTCGCCCATCGACTGTTTCGACTATCGGTTCAGGTGGCTGCGTTCGCCGCCGAGGCGTTTGGCCGCGATCGGCTGGGCCGCCGCGCCCTTCTTGCCTGCCTCGCTGGCCCGCTTGGGGTCGTTGTCGAAGCTGCCGCTGCTCGCCTTGCCACCCTGGCTGGCGATCTTGCGCTGCTGCTCCGCGTCCATGGCGGCAAAGCCACGTCGGGCGGCCATGAATCCCTCCTTGCCTCGAGTAATTCTGTCGGCGACGGCTGGGTGCCGTCACTGACGGCCCTACCCGGGGATCCTGGCAGCAAACACTCGGGAGGTCAGGATCAGTGTTGCGGCACCAGCGCGGGGGTGGGTTCCGGCACCCGGGCCGCGCGGCGGCCGGAGACGAAGTACAGCGCGACGAGCAGGACGCTGAACCAGACATAGGTGTTGCCGATGAAGTGTTGCCATGGGGTCCACTGGGTTTCGCGATGCTCGCCGTCGGGCAGCCAGTTCTGCGGGCCGTAGACGAAGACCGCGGTCATGACCGCGATGGTGATCGACCAGCCGATGGCCTGCCTGCGCGGCAGCAGCGTGGTGTAGCCGATCGCGGCGGCCAGAGCAGGCGCGATCCAGACCCAGTGGTGTGACCAGGAGATCGGGGACAGCAGCAGGGTGAAGACCGCGTTGATGGCGAGCGCGAGCGGCGGGAAGTCGGCCGCCCGGCGCATCGCGGCGACCACGAGGACCAGCAGCGCGGCGCCGAGGACCAGCCCCAGCACGGTCGAGGCCGGTTTAGGCACCTGCAAGCGGGACAGAACCGCCTGGATCGACTGATTCGTATGGAAGGCCGATCCGCTCAGGCCGGACACATTGCCCATGCCGCCGAACCAGTACTTCACGGAGTCGCGCGGCAGCACCGCGAAGCCGAGCAGGGTGGCCGCCGCACCGGTCGCCGCGGCCGTCGCCGCCGACTTGTAGTCGCGGCGGACCAGGAAATACAGCACGAACGCCGCGGGGGTCAGCTTGATCGCGGCGGCGATGCCGATCAGCATGCCGCGCCGCCAGCGCGGTTTGAACGCGAGGCAGTCGGCCGCGACCAACGCCATCAGCAGCAGATTGACCTGACCGAAGTCCAGCGTGGCGTGCACCGGTTCGAGCAGCAGGGCCAGCGGTGTCGCACACGCGGTGGCGAGCAGGACCAGCCTGCGCTGCTCCTCGCCGGGCCACACCCGCCGGGCGACCAGGTACAGCGTCAGCGCGAGGGCGAGCACCGAGGAGACGAAGAAGGTGAACGCGGCCGCATGCCACGGCAGCAGCGCGAACGGGCTCAGCGCCAGTGCGGCGAACGGCGGATAGATGAACGGCAGCCCGAACCCGATGCTGGTCTGCGGCAGCTGCCCGTACATGTCGTTGCCATGCCGCAGCGCGTCGACCCCGAGGCGATAGACCTGTAGGTCGATGAATCCACCGGTGATCTTGTGGAACGGCCAGGTCGGCAGCAGCAGACAGAACGCGGCGAACGCGATACAGGCGACGGGTGCCAGCCACACCGCGACGCCGAGTCGACGGTTCTTGGCATCCGGCTCAACGCGGGTGGTCACACTACTCATCCGCGGCGACTATACCGACCTATCGCGTCCGGCACACCAGGTGGGAGGGGCCTTCCGGGGCCGGCCGGACGATCCGGCGCAAAACGGACGCCGCGCCGTGGTAGGAATGGGCGAATGAGCGATGACCTGGATCCGGAAATCGTCGAGCTGGCCACCAAGGTGTTCGGCTTCGCGCGGCAGGGGGATGCTGCCTCGTTGGCCACGTATGTGGATGCTGGGGTGTCCGCGGATCTGACCAATGATTCGGGCGACACGTTGCTGATGCTGGCGACATATCACGGGCATCGGGATGCGGTGGCGGCGTTGCTCGATCGGGACGCGGATCCGAACCGGGCCAACGACAAGGGGCAAACTCCTTTGGCCGGTGCGGTTTTCAAGGGTGAGTCCGAGATCGTGCGGCTGCTCATCGAGTCCGGCGCGGACCCGGACGCCGGGACGCCGTCCGCGCGCGATGCCGCCCGCATGTTCGGCAAGGCCGATCTGCTGGAGCTGATGGCCGACTACTGACCGGCCGGAATTTCGACGCTCGCCCGGTGGTTGCCGGAGGAAACGCAACCGCTGGAGGAATGACGTGTCCGAGAACGCCACCATCGAACCGAAGAGCTTCAACGAGCAGGTGATCGACGAGTTCCGTGCCAACGCGGGCAAGGTCGGCGGCATGTTCGAGGGCGCGGCCATGGTGCTGATCACCACCACCGGCGCCAAATCCGGACGCCGCATCACCAGCCCGCTGGTCTACCTGCCCGACGGGGACCGGATCGTGCTCATCGCGTCCAACGGCGGCGCCGACAAGCACCCGTCCTGGTACTACAATCTGCGCGCGAACCCGGACCTGACCGTGGAGATCGGCACCGAGCGGTACGAGGCGAAGGCCGAGGTCGTCACGGGCGCCGAACGCGACGCGCTCTACGCCAGGATGGTCGAGATCATGCCCGGATTCGGTGAATACCAGGAGAAGACCTCGCGGGTGATCCCGGTTTTCGTGGTGCACCGCCACGCGGCCTGAGCGCTATCCGCGCTCGCGCACCGCGACGACCGCCTTGCGGGCGGCCACCAGGATGGGGTCCCACACCGGGGAGAACGGCGGTGCGTAGCCGAGATCGAGGGCGGTCATCTGTTCGACCGTCATCCGCGCGGTGAGCGCGACGGCAGCGATGTCGACGCGCTTGCCCGCGCCCTCCCGGCCGACGATCTGCACGCCGAGCAGGCGTCCGGTGCGCCGCTCGGCGAGCATCTTCACCGTCATCATCGCGGCGTCGGGGTAATAGCCCGCGCGGCTGGTTGATTCGATGGTGACGGTGACGTATTGCAGGCCCGCGGCGCGGGCGTCCTTCTCCCGCAGGCCGGTTCGCGCGACCTCCAGGTCGCAGACCTTGCTGACCGCGGTGCCGACCACACCGGGGAAGGTCCCGTATCCCCCGCCGACCCCGGCGCCGATGATCTGGCCGTGCTTGTTGGCGTGCGTGCCGAGCGCGATGTGACGTTCCCGCTCGGCCACCAGATCCAGCACCTCGACGCAATCGCCACCGGCCCAGATGTTTTCGTGGCCGCGCACCCGCATGGCCAGATCGGTGAGCAGTCCGCCGAACTCCCCCAGCGGCAGGCCCGCCGCGCTCGCCAGTTCAGTGTCGGGGCGCACGCCGATGCCGAGCACCACCACGTCCGCGGCATACTCCGCGCCGTCGGCGACCACCGCACGCACGAGACCCTGTTCGTCGGTGCGGATCTCGGTCACCTCGGCATTGCCGACCACCTTGATCCCCATGCCGCACATGGCATCTCGGACCAGCGCACCCATGTCCGGGTCCATCGTCGACATCGGCTCGGGACCGCGGTGCACCATGGTGACGTCGTAACCGCGCTGAATCAGCGCCTCCGCCATCTCGACTCCGATGTACCCGGCGCCGACCACCACCGCGCGCTTGCCCTCGATGCGGTCGAGAGTCTCGATCAGCGCCTGCCCGTCGTCGAGGGTCTGCACTCCGTGCACGCCCTGCGCGTCGATGCCCGGCAGCGGCGGCCGGATCGGGCGCGCGCCGGTGGCGATCACGAGTTTGTCGTAGTCCGTCCATGATTCGGCGCCGGACTCCAGATCGCGGGCGCGCACCCGGCCGCCCGCTACGTCGAGCTCGAGCACCTCGGTGCGCATGCGCAGATCGATGTCGCGGGATCGATGCTCCTCGGGCGTGCGGGCGATCAGCGCGTCCCGCTCGGGCACGTCGCCGCCGACCCAGTACGGGATGCCGCACGCGGAGAACGAGGTGAACCGCCCGCGCTCGAAAACCACGATCTCCAGCTCGCTCGCGTCCTTCAGCCTGCGTGCCTGCGAGGCCGCCGACATTCCGGCCGCGTCACCACCGATGACCACCAGTCGCTCCATGCGCTTCACGCTACGGCGGACCGTCCATCGCCGGAGGGAGGGGGTCGCCGCGATTTGCTGCGGTATTCCTGGTTGCCGTGCGGTTGACCCGGGTTTACTCCACACTGATCTTCTGGCAAACGCTGTGTGAGGGCAGCGTTTACACCCGGGAGCTACACATGAGTGATCAACCGTCTCCGTCCGACGATGAACGTCGGCTCGCCGAACTCGGCTACAAACAAGAATTGGCCCGATCCTGGTCCGGATTCTCGAACTTCGCCATCAGTTTCACCATCGTCTCCATCCTGACCGGCGGATTGGCCAGTTACGGAATCGGTTTGGCCAATGGCGGCCCGATCACCATGGCCTGGGGCTGGCCGTTGGTCTCCATCATGGTGCTTTTTATCGGCATGGCGATGGCGGAATTGGCCTCGGCCTATCCGACCTCCGGCGGCCTGTACTGGTGGGCGGCGCAGCTCGGCGGCCCGGTCTGGGGTTGGTTCACCGGGTGGTTCAACCTGATCGGCCAGATCGCGGTGACCGCGGCAATCGATTACGGGGCGGCGATCTTCACCACCGTGGTACTGAACGTGATCGGCATCGATATCGGCACCGACCGGACCGCGATCTTCCTGGTCTTCATCGTGATCCTGGTGCTGCACGCGGTGCTCAACGCGATCGGGCCGCACCTGTCCGCGGTGATCAACAACATCTCCGCCTGGTGGCACGTCGGCGGCGTGGCGATCTTCGTGCTGGTGCTCGCGTTCGGCGCGAATCATCATCAGAGCGTCGAGTTCGTGTTCACCAAAACCGTCGACAACGCCGGCGTCGGATTCGGCGGCGTGGCGTTCAGCTTCCTGCTCGGCCTGCTGCACGCGCAATACACGTTCACCGGATACGACGCGTCCGCGCACATGTCCGAGGAAACCCACGATGCCTCGCGCATGGCCGCCAAGGGCATCATCAACACCATCGTGGTCTCGGCGATCGCCGGTTATCTGCTCATCATGGCGGTGACCTTCGCCATCCCGAATCTCGACGACGCGCTGGATCCGACGAAGAACAGCGGTTATCCGGTGATCTACATCCTGGAGAACTCGCTCAATTCGTTCTGGTCCGGGCTGTTGCTGATCATCGCGGCGATCGCGCAGTTGTTCTGCGGGTACGCCTCGGTCACCTCGGCCTCGCGCATGCTGTTCGCGTTCGCCCGCGACGGCGCGGTGCCGGGATCGGCGCTCTGGTCGAAACTTTCGGCCAAGCGGGTGCCGGTGAACGCGGTGCTGTTCATCTCGGTGTTCGCCTTCGTGCTGCTGATTCCGTCGATGCTGGTGCCCGCCGAGAACGCGCCGACCGCCTACGCGGCCGCCACTTCGGTCGCCACCATCGGGCTCTACATCGCCTACGGCATCCCGATCCTGCTGCGGCAGGTGCACGGCACCCGGTTCCGCACCGGCCCTTGGCAATTGGGCAAGTGGTATCGCCCGGTCGGGGTGGTGGCGCTGATCTGGATCGTCCTGATCAGCTTCCTGTTCATCCTGCCCACCGACGACCGCGGCTATCCGTGGAACAGCGAATTCACCTGGAACACCGTCAACTACGCGCCGATCGCGTTGGTCGGCGTGGTCGGCGCGATCGGCATCTGGTGGCTGGTTTCGGCGCGCACCTGGTTCACCGGCCCCAAGCGCACGGTGGAGGAAGCGCCGGATGCCGGCGACGAGACGGCGGTCAAAGCTTGATCGACCGGCGCGAAGCGACTACTGGTTCGTGGTTTGTCGGTGCCGGTCGCTAAGTTCGTCGGTATGGAAAGGATCGACCTGGAGGACAATCCGGCCCGCGGCCGGATTGTGTTTCCGGGAAACCCGTGGCCGGCCGGACACGCGATCGAAGAGTTCGCGTGGACCGGGCGGATCGACGAGAACGGCAATTTATGGTTCGACTTGCACCTGCGGTCGGCCCGGTATGTTGCCGAGGGGGACGCGGAAAGTGCCGTGGCGGCCGATGATTGGTCGTCACCGGCGGTCTGGCAGAACTATGGGAGTTGCACGCTGTCGTCCACCTACTGGGGCGAGGACGACGGCACCGGTTTTCTGGCCGCCACGCCCGGAAATCCATTTCATCTGAAAGAGTTGACACCACAACGACTAACGGCCGATCCGCTGCCGCTCATCGAGATCGATCAGCTCGAATATCTCGCCTTCAACATCTACCTGTTGGGCCACGATTCGGTGGCCGACCAGGAGGTGGTTTTCACCCGCCGCCCGGACGGCAGCCACGACATCGCCTGGCGCGGACGCATCGCGCTCACCTACGTCGACGACGCCGAATTCCGGCATCGATTCGAGGCCCGAATCATCGCGCCGCTGGAATACATCCGCTACCCGGCCAGCCTTTCGCTGGAGGAGGCGCACGATCATCTCCAGGCCGTCGTGGACGCGCCGGAATTCTTCACCACCGGGCTGGTGGACGGTCAGCCCGCCTGGGTGCCGAACCGTTAACTATCGGAAAACGGTTGTCCCAGCCTCTATTTCGCGAAATCGCGCTACCGTTGGACAGATGAATTACGAGTTCGTGGTGCTGCCGATGGGAGCCGTCGACTCGCCCGCCGAGGTCCCGGCTTACGTCCGGACCCAGGCCGGACAACCGGTCGACGAGCAGTTACGCCGGTTCGTGCTGTCCGGTCTGCACCTGTGGAACGGCCGGGTGCCCGCGGCTTACCGGCACGCACTGCTCAATGTCGAGGCCGCGGGGAATTCGATCCGGATAACCGCGGCCGACCGCGCCGATCGGCGCAGGCACCGCGGGTCGGCGGTGGACAGCGCGGCCACCGCGGTGCGCGGGCTGATCGAGAGTTTGATTTCCGGTTTGGCCTATCAGCTCTACGACGCCGCGGACGACACGTTCTGGCCCGAACGCACCGAATAATCGTTAGTTATGCGGCCGAATGTCCAGGCAGCACACAGACGGTGTCGAGGCCGAGAACTCGATTGAGCCGGCCGAAGGCCAGCCAGGAACCGATGCTCATGCTCAGTTCCACGAGTTCGACCTGGGTGTACTCGGTGAGCATGCGGGTCAGGAACTCGTCGTCGATGCCGTGATGATCGAGGGCGTAGCGTTCGGCGTATTCGGCGGCGAGCCGGGTGCGTTCGTCGAACGCCTCGGTGAGTCGCCAGTCGGTGACGGCGTCGGCGAACTCCGCCTCCACCTTTTTACCGTCGCGTTCGGTGCGCCAATCCTGGCAGAAGATACAGCCGTTGATTTGCGCGATACGCAAACGGGCGGCCTCGAATTCGCGCAATCCGAGCGTGCTGTGCGAATACACCGACATCGAGAACTGCGCGGCGGCCACGCCGATGCCGGGCACCATTTCGCCCCAGACGTAACCGATCGGGTCCTTGCCCTCGGGAATATCGATGATCATGGGTGTTTCCTTCCGAGTTTGCCGACTGCCGGACGCAGTGGAATATCGAGCGCGTCATAGAGTCCGGGTTCGGCGTCGGCGAGCCAATCGATGGCGCTCACCAAACGACCTACGGCAGTGGCATTTCCGCCCGCGGCCCGGTTGCCGTTCTCGTCGGACGCCTCGATGGTGACCTCGATGTGCGGACGCCCCTCGATGATCACCCGGTGCGCGCCGTCGCCGTCGGCGGGCGCGGGCCAGTCCGGGGCGCAGGACGGATGGATGCGGGTGACGTGTTCGACGATGATGCGCGGCTCGCCGTCGACGATGCCCTGCACCTCGAAGCGGACGGCGCCCTGGCCGCCGGCCACGAACTCACCCATCGACTGCGTGCTGATCGTGGTCTCGAGCGGCTGCCGTTCGAGGGTCTCGCGGATCTCGTCGAGTTCGACGCCGAGTGCGCGGGCCATCAGGCGAATCTGCCCGCCCCACACCATGGTCGGCACCGTCGGCGCGAGCATGGGCGGCTGGTAGTCCATCGGCTGGCCCATGCCGACCAGCCAGCGCACCGAGTCCGGCTGGTCGTAGGTGGAGTAGTCGAAGATCTCCTGGCAGCGGATCACGTCGACGGTGCCGCCGAGGCCGCTGATCAGCAGGGGCAGCACGTCGTTGCCCCAGCCGGGGTCGACGCCGGAGACGAACAGCGAACCGCCGCCCTCGGCGATCGCGGCCAGCACGGGGTCGCGGATCTCGGGCGGGGCGTTGCGCGGGTCGTAGAGCGCGTACAGCGCGGGCGTGACGACGATCGCGCCGGCCCGGATCGCCCGGACGATGTCGGCGAGCGCGTCATCGGGGCGGATATCGCCGGAGGCCGCGTACACGACCGCGCGCGGACTTGCCGCGAGGACCGCGTCGATGTCGTCGGTGGCCGCGACCCCGACCCGATAGTCGAGACCGCTCAGCTCTCCCGCGTCGCGCCCGACCTTGTCCGGATTGTGCACGAGCACATTCGTGAGGGTCAGCGCCGGATGTGCCTCGACGGCCCGAATGGCCGCCCGGCCGACATTGCCGGTGCCCCACACCGCCGTGGAGATCATGCCGGGAGCGTAGCAAGCGCTTGGTCGGTTTCACTCGGTTATGGAAAAGGTGGGGTCCGGTAGCGCACAGGGGAGGCAGCAGGTAGGCTTAGCGACATCTCAGGTCCCGCGTGATCACTCCGCGACTGAAATCCTCCCCAAAATCCTCCCGAAGTTATCTGTAACCGTCGGTTACAGATAAATCCTCCACCGTCAGCGGTGCCCTACGAGCAGGCATGCGCACCAAGTGGCGCTGCACCGTCTACAGCGGGCAGGTCGCGTGCTTCGATTCCGGCCGCGCCGGACAGGCCATCGGATGAATTTCACGGACGCGAACCCGACTGCCGCACAACACATCACAACAATTGATCACGCGCGTAACCAGCGCGCTTATCGTCACGCCGGAACGAATGTTCCCCAGTCCCCGAATTCGACACCTGCCATGGCCTGGCCGGGTTAGGTTTAGAACGCTCGGGGGCGGGCTACAAGGTGGTGTCATGCGGTACCGGGCCAGATTTCGATGGGCGAGGAGGGGTAATGACCGTGGATCCGACCGCACTCGGTTATGTGCGACGCGATATCTCGGGTCCGCAGCAAGCCTGGGATGAAACCCAGATCCGAAGTCTCGCAAAGCGACTCGGCTACGACCTGGTCAAAACGATCATCTTCGACGCGGACAGCGAATACCGCCTCGACCAACTCGAAACCGCGGTCAAGATCAACAACGCCGAAGCCGTGATCACCCCCACCCTCGACCACCTCGACGGCGCCGCCGATCCCCTGGTCAAATTCTGCGACGTGATCACCCTCCGCCCCGAAAACACCTACGCCCGTTGGGCCTTCCCCAAAGCCCAGGCCGACGGGTAGAGCCGCGCCCGGTTTTTCCCGAGCAAACGTCCGGTTTCCGGAGGGCGCCGGGGATACTATGCGCAGATGGCGCACCCCGCCCCGCCGGTTTCGGGGGCGACGGTCGCATCGGACCGTTCGCCCGGGAGTTCGCGCGGCAATGGGGTCGCCGAGGTGGTGGAACGGTTCGCCGAGGCCTGGCAGGCCGGGGCCGAACCGCCGGACCTGCTGGCCTATCTGCCGGATTCTCCCGGCATTCGCCGAGTGTCGTTGATCGAATTGATCAAGGTCGATCTGGCGAATCGGTGGGGTCGCGGCGCGGCGCCGAAACGGCTCGCGGAGTATGTGGCGGATCTGCCGGAACTGCGGACCTGGCCGTTGCCGCCGGATCTCATCTACGAGGAATTCCACGTGCGCAGGCGCGCCGGGAGTTCGGTTCAGGTGGCGGAGTACACCGCGGCGTATCCCGAGCAAGCCGAACAGCTTTCGGAAATGCTGGGCACCGACGATTACCACAGCACGATGATGTCGGCGGCCGAGCCGGTGAATCTCGACGATATCGAGGTCGGGCAGAAGATCGACGACTTCGATCTGATGACCGGGCTCGGCCGGGGCGCGTTCGCGCGGGTGTTCCTCGCGCGGCAACGATCAATGCAGCGGCTGGTCGCGGTGAAGATCTCCCGGGACAAGGGCACCGAGCCGCAAACGCTGGCGCAATTGGACCACGATTACATCGTTCGGGTCTTCGACCAGCGGGTATTGGAAAGCCGGAAACTACGGCTGCTCTACATGCAATACGTGCCGGGCGGAACGCTGTTCACCGTGCTCGAACGGGTCCGCGTCACACCGCCGGACCAGCGCGACGGAAACCTATTGCTCGACGTCATCGACACGGTACTGGCCGACAAAGGCGAGATCCGCCCGAGCGAATCACCGTTGCGCGCGGAACTGGCCCGGCTGTCCTGGCCGGAAACCATCGCCTGGCTGGGCCGGCGACTGGCCGAGGCGCTCGACTACGCGGGCAACGTCGGCGTCCTGCACCGCGACATCAAACCGGCGAACGTATTGCTCACCGCGGACGGCATTCCCAAGCTCGCCGACTTCAATATCAGCTTCAGCGGCAATGTTTCGGGCGACAGCCCGGTCGCCTACTTCGGCGGCTCGCTGGCCTACATGTCACCCGAGCAGCTGGCCGCGGTGCATCCGGAGCACGCGAGCACGGCCGAGGACCTAGACACCCGCAGCGACCTCTACGCGCTGGCCGTGGTGCTGTGGGAATTGCTCACCGGCCGAAAGCCTTTCGCCGACGACTCGGTGACCGGCGGCGACCGCACCGCACTGGACGGCATGCTGGAGCGTCGCTCGGGCAGCCCGAAAGCGCTGCCGTACCAGGATCTTCCGCCCGATTGCCCGGCGGCGTTGGAGCGCGCTCTGGTGCGCGCGCTCGACCCCGAACCCGACAACCGTTGGCCGCGTGGGGCGGACATGGCCCAGCAGCTGGAGGTCTGCCTGGACACCAGAGCCCGCGACCTGGTCGACCCGCCGCCGTCGAGCTGGCGGCTGCGCGCGCGGCAACTCATGCACCCGATCATGGCGCTGGCCATCGCGGTGCCGAACGCGCTGGCCATCTGGTACAGCTACCTGCACAACCGGACCCTGATCATCAGCAAACTGGACGCGCCGGCGCAGCACCGATTCGATCAGATCGCGGTGACCACCTACGGGCTGTGCTTCCTGATCGGTTTCCTCGTCACCAACATCCTGCTGGCGAATCTGTGGTCCATTTCGCGCGGACTGCGCAAAGGAAAGTCCTACGACGCCGCCACGCTGGCCCGCGCGCGCGGCGACACCCTGCTGCTCGGCAAGCGAAATGTGCTGACCTGCTTCGCGCTCTGGGTCATCGCGGGCGTGGTCGTCCCGGTTTCGGTGCAGGTCTCCGGCAATCACATCCCGCCACAGTCGTACGTGCACTTCTTCATCACCCAGATCGTGTGTGGCGCGATCGCCATGGCCTATCCCTATTTCCTGGTGAACTTCTACGCCGTGCGCTCGCTCTATCCGATGTTCCTTCGCCACGGCGGACTCGGCGCCCAGGACGCGCGCCGCCTGCAACAGCTCGACCGGCGCAGTACCTACTTTCTGGCCATTGCCGCCGCCGTCCCGCTGCTCGGTGTCGCAGGTGCGACGTTCATTCCGCCCGCGGATATTCCGGCGGTTATCGTGGCGCTGCGGGTGTTGTGCGTGGGCAGCGCGCTGGCGTTTGTCGGCGTGTACTGGCTGTTCCGCATGCTGGAGAAGGACCTGGCCGCGCTCGAACGCATTGTCGCCCGGTCCGGTCGCTAGCCCCGCAGGATTGCTGGGCCATTCCCGGCTATGGCGGGTACGGTATACCGGGCCGCAACGGCAAGACGCATTCGGCGGAAAGGCGGGCATCGATGAACGAGCCGTATTCGTCATGGGCCGCTCGGAATTCGCCCGACGACCGCCCGCTCGCCGCCCGATATCAGAGCGCGGAACCCATCGTCTTGCGCGGCAGCAAGGTCTATCCGATGTATACCGAGCAGGTCGGGCCGGACCCGACGACGGTCACGGTGACGCTGCTCTCCACCGCTCCCCCCGCCGGATTGCGTGGGCTCGGGATGGGCCTATCGGTGGTCGACGGCTATGTCGGCCTGAACGGTCGCCGCCTGGCCGGGGTCGATGTGTGGTCCGACGCCCTCGTCGGCGGGATCAGTTTCGACATCATCGGCACCGCCCCCGTCACGCTGGTGACGCTGACCCCCGTCTGGGTGGACGGTTTCGGCGAGCAGAAGTCCTGGGTCGGCAATTACGGCATCGTCATCGAGAACGCACCGGACGGCCGAAGGATCCTGTGGTGCAGCATCGGCGAGGGGCCCGCCAATTTCGCCAACCTCGTCGTCGAGGTGACCACCTCCCCCGCGGCACTGCAAACACAGCCGCATCCCGCCCCGGATGCTCAGCACACCCATCCGCTGCGGTCGATGCCGAACCTGCCCACGAATCCGACCGGGGCTTATCCCTCGGCGACGCAGAACAACGCGCACCATCCGACCATGCAGTCGGCGCAGAACAATCCCGGCGGCGTTGCGCAGCCGAGTTCGAATGTCGCAACTGCTGGCGCTCCGCAGACGCCGGCGGCACTCCAATCGACTCCGCCGAACCCGCAAGCCGGTAATCAATCGGCACCGCTCAACTCACCGGCCGCCGCTCAGCAGCCACCGCCGAACTCATCGGCTACCGCCCAACAGCCGAATTCCCCCCATGGAGTCCAGCAGCCCCTACCGAATCCGCAGGCCGGTAATCAAGCGGCAGCGCGGAACCCGCAGGCCGGTAACCAACTGTCACCGCCGAATCCACAGGCCGGAAATCCACCGGAACCGACCGGCTCGCACGCGGGTAGTCAATCGTCACCGTCGAATCCCTATTCGGGCGCCCAATACTCACCACCCAACTCGCATGGCAGTTCCCAACAGCCACCAGCGAATCCGCAGGTCGGCACCCAGACAGCACCACCTAACGCGTACGCCGGTGCCCAATCGTTGCCACCGAACGCGCACATGGGTGCCCAGCAACGACCGCCGAACCCACAGGCCGCTGCCCAGCAGCCGCCCACCTCACCAGCCGCCGCGCAACAGCCGAACTCGCACGCCGGTGCCCAACCGTCGCAGCTCAACCCACACGCTGGTGCCCAACAGCCACCGCCCCACTCACCGGCCGCCGGTCAGCAGCCACCATTGAACTCACCGGCCGCCGCCCAACAGCCGAATTCACCCAACGGAGTCCAGCAGCCTCCCCTGAATTCGCCCGCCGACGCCCAACCGACTCAGGCTTCCAATTCGGGCGTTCACCAGCGTCCGCACGCAACCGCGCCACAGCCGAACCCGCATTCGGGCGTCCACCAACCACCCCCGAGCCCACGCGCGGGAACTCAGTCGCACGACAACCCCCACGTCGGCACGCACCCCCCGACCCCGCACCTCGGCTCGGACGCCCAATATGGCCCCGGCGTCCAGTCCGCCCCCACCCGCCCCATGCAGACCAAGCCGGCCACCGAGGCAGAACCACCCCCGGACACCAGCTACCGCACCGCCCTCTACGACCTGGGCGTGGCCATGTACGGCCGCGGCGAGGAAGACCAGGCGTGCGGGCTATGGGCCCAGGCCGCCGACGCCGGCCACGCGGGCGCCGCCTACGACCTCGGCGTTGTCCGCTTCCGCCGCGGCGATCTGGACGATGCCGAACGCTGGTGGCGCACCGCGGCCGACCGCCGCGAACCCCGCGCCATGGCCGGCCTCGCCGAACTGCTCGACCGCCAAGGCAATTACACCGAGGCGCGGGTCTGGCGCGCGTGCGCCGACGAGGAACGCGTGACGAAGTCCGATCAGTCGGTCAGCTCCGGCTGACCGCCGCGCAGTTCGGCGCGCGCCGCCATCAACGCAAATCCCAGCAGGTTCAACCCCGGCCACTGTGCCGGGTCCTCGGCCCGCGGATCGTCGGCCGCCAGCCCGATCCCCCAGATCTGGTCCACCGGACTGGCTTCCACCAGCACCCGATCCCCAGTGCCGAGCAGATACTCGGTCAGCTCCGCGTGCTGGCCGAACTTCGCGACATTCCCCCGCACCACCACGTCGTACCGGTGCGCACTCCACACCTTGCCGTCGAAGCCGCGGACCTCCCGCCCGAGCGCCTTCGCCGCCTTCGGCGTCGGCGCCGCCAGCACCCGCTCGGCATTGTCCGTATCGCCGAAAAGCCGCGCCTTGCCCCACATCATGTAGTGCTCGGCCGAGGCGAACTCCAAGCCGTCGAGGACGAACGGCGCAGGCCACCACTGGCTCAGGCAGCTGGCCCCGATCCGTCCGCTCCGTTCCGGTTGATGCCCCCAGAACAGCAGATAGTCCACCTTCTCGCCCGCGGTTGTCACCCTGACCAGGTCGCCTACCGAACGCAGGTTCATGATCAAAGTGTGCCCTATGGCCGGGCGTGCTCGCCTACCAAATATCGGTGATCGGCGTTGGAGGCGGCCGACATAGGGTCGAGTCGTGAACAGGCACATCGCTTTCGAACGACTGCACAACTTCCGCGATCTGGGTGGGTACCCGACCGCGGACGGACAGGCAGTGCGCTGGGGACGTCTGTTCCGCTCCGATTCGCTGAGCAAACTGCGCGACGCCGATTTGCGGCGCTTCTTGGACCTGGGTGTCACCACGGTTATCGATCTGCGGTACCCGTGGGAGATCGACGCGAAAGGCCGAGTACCCCACTATGATTCGCTCACCTATCACAATCTCAGCATCGAACATCGGCCCTATGATCAGGCGGCGCTCGGCCCGGAAATCGAGGTCGGCCCGTACCTCGCCGAGCGCTTCTTGGAGGTCGCGTACGACGGCGTCGAGGAAATCCGCGAAGCCCTCGACGTGATCGCCGCCACGGACGGACCGACGGTCTTCCACTGCGCGTCCGGCAAGGACCGCACCGGCCTGCTCGCCGCCCTGGTCCTGACCTTGCTCGGCGTCTCCGACCAGCAGATCATCGAGGACTTCACCCGCACCGAGCTGGCCACCGAGCGTCTCGTCGCGGACTGGCGGGCCGCCTATCCGGACAAGGAACTGACCTGGCCCGGCTACGGACGCGCACCCGCCGAGGTGATGCGTCTGTTCCTCGACGGCTTGGCTGTCGATCACGGCTCGGTGCACGGATACGCGACGGACCTGCTCGGCGTCGACGACGATCTGATCGCGGCCCTGCGTCGGAGTCTGCTCGAACCGAACTGACCCGATCAGCTGGTCCGGCGCGCGATTAAAGCGGTCGCGTCCGACGGGACCGGTGGGATATCTTG
Source organism: Nocardia sp. NPDC051756 (assembly GCF_040681495.1). Classification (NCBI taxonomy): domain Bacteria; kingdom Bacillati; phylum Actinomycetota; class Actinomycetes; order Mycobacteriales; family Nocardiaceae; genus Nocardia; species Nocardia sp. NPDC051756. Next base: position 314,024 of record NZ_JBFAYV010000005.1, read on the forward strand.
CCAGACATGGGCAGTTTGGAGATGACCGGAGTGTGCGCGGTCGGCGCGTACTACCTGCGGCTGCGCACGGAGGCCTGGGCTCTGCCAGCGCACCGTTGCACTCCGGTGTCCCGACTGTTCTGATCGGGACCTGCACCGGCGGTCGATAACCGCCGGGTTTTCTGTGCCCTGGCATGGGTCCGGGCGAATCACTTTTCCTGATTCGACCACTCCGTTCGGAGGACACCCATGTCCCGCCATCGTTCGCTGCCGCGTGCCCGCGATACGCGCGTCAGTACGCGAAAGCGTTTATCCCAGAACTTTCTCACCGATGCCGGTGCCGCCCGATTGATCGTGCGCTCGTCCGGCATCGATGCCGACGATCTCGTATTGGAGATCGGCCCCGGCGACGGCATGCTGACGAGGCACTTGCTCACCACGGCAGGCCGGGTACACGCCTACGAGAAAGACGCCCACTACGCCGACCGGCTGCGCAGGCGGTATGCCGGTAATGCTCGAATAAGTCTGTACAACAAGGATTTCCGCGCCGTTCACGAACCGGGCGAGCCGTTCGCGGTGGTGGCCAACGTCCCGTTCGCGGTCACGACCGACGTGGTGCGCTGGTGCCTGGCCGCTCGTCGGCTCACGTCAGCCACCCTGCTCACCCAATTGGAGTTCGCCCGCAAGCATTCCGGCGACTACGGCCGCTGGACCAAACTCACCGTCACCCATTGGCCCACTGTCGCAATGGAATTGGGTGCCCGCATCGGACGCGGCAGCTTCCACCCGGTACCCCGCGTCGACACCGCGATCCTGCACCTACGCCGCCGCCCGAACCCACTCCTGCCCACCTCGGCCCTCCCCGACTACCGCCGGCTCGTCGAACTCGGCTTCTCCGGCATCGGCGGCTCCCTGGCCAACTCCCTGCGCCACGAGTTCCCCGCGCGCACCGTCCGGGCCGCCTGCACCACCGCGGGCGTCGCACCGACCGAGCCGGTCGGCCTGATCGACCCGGACCGCTGGCTTGTCCTCTATCGGTCATTGCGAACCCCGGCCAACTCACACCGCTACAGAAATGTATCGGATACATTCATGTATCAAACGAGGAAGGGAGCGCCGTGACCGGCAACTTCGGTGACTACCAGTACGAGATCTACTTCCAGGGCCTCGGCGGTGTCCAGCCCAACCTGCCGATGACCTTCTCGGAACTGGAGGCGAAGGCGCAGGCCGCGCTACCGCCGGGGATCTGGTCCTATGTCGCGGGCGGGGCCGGCGACGAGCTCACCCAGCGCACCAACGCGACCGCCTTCGAGAAGCTGGGCTTGACCCCCCGCATGCTGCGCGCCACCAAGGAACGCGACCTCTCGATCGATCTGTTCGGCCTGAAACTGCCGTCCCCGATCTTCATGGCCCCGGTCGGCGTGATCGGCCTGTGCGCGCAGGACGGTCACGGCGACCTCGCCACCGCCGAGGCCGCGGCGCGCACCGGCGTCCCGATGGTCGCATCCACGCTGACGGTCGACCCGCTCGAGGACGTCGCCGCCAAATTCGGCGACACCCCCGGCATGTTCCAGCTCTACACCCCGACCGACCGCGACCTGGCCCAGAGCCTGGTCAGCCGGGCCGAGGCCGCCGGGTTCAAAGCCATTGTGGTGACGCTGGATACGTGGGTGCCCGGCTGGCGACCGCGCGACCTGAGCACCTCGAACTTCCCGCAGCTGCGCGGCCACTGCCTGGCGAACTACTTCAGCGACCCGGTATTCCGCGGGATGCTCGCCAAGACCCCCGAGGAAGACCCGAAAACCGCGATCCTGACCTGGATTTCGCAGTTCGGCAACCCGATCACCTGGGACGACCTGGACTGGCTGCGCTCGCTGACCGATCTTCCCGTGGTGCTCAAGGGAATCTGTCACCCGGACGACGCCCGCCGCGCCAAGGACGCCGGCGTGGACGGCATCTACTGCTCCAATCACGGTGGCAGGCAAGCCAATGGCGGCATCCCCGCGATCGAGCACCTGCCCGGCGTGGTCGCCGCCGCCGACGGCCTGCCGGTGCTGTTCGACTCCGGAATCCGTTCCGGCGCAGACATTGTCAAGGCGTTGGCGCTCGGCGCGACCGCCGTCGGCATCGGCCGCCCGTACTGCTACGGGCTGGCTCTGGGCGGCGCCGACGGCATCGCGCACGTGCTGCGCGCGCTGCTCGCCGAGGCGGATCTGCTGATGGCGGTGGACGGCTATCCGACGATCGCCGACCTCACCCCGGAGACGATCCGCTGGTCGAGCTGACCGGTCAGCCGAGCTGGGTAGACGACTCAGCTCGGCTGAATCAGCGTGCGCTTCAGGATCTTTCCGGTCGCGTTGCGCGGCAGCGCCTCCAGGAACGTCACGTCGCGCGGCACCGAGAACCGGCTGAGCCGATGCCGGATGTAGTTGCAGACCATGTCGCGATCGAGCCCGAAACCCTCGCGGGTCACCACGAACGCGGCGAGGCGCTGGCCGTACTCCTTGTCCGGCACGCCGACCACCGCGACCTCGCTGACCTGCGGCAGATGCGACAACGCCTCCTCCACCGGCCGCGGGAAGACATTCTCGCCACCGGAGATGATCATCTCGTCGTCCCGGCCGGCCACGAACAGCAGACCGTCCGCGTCGAGGTAACCCAGGTCGCCGGTGTCGAGCATGCCGCCCCATTCGGTGGGTGGCTTCGCGTCGGTGTACCCGTCGAACAGCATGTGGTTCAGCACGAAGATCCGACCGGTGACTCCGCGCGGTACCGGACGCAGATCCTTGTCCAGCACAGCGAGTTTCGTGCCCAGCGGCGGCCGCCCGGCGGTGGTCGGCGCGGCGCGCAGATCGGCCGGATCGGCGATGGTCGCCCAGGACACCTCGGTCGAGCCGTAGACGTTGTAGAGCACGTCCCCGAAGGTGTCCATGAACTTCAGCACCGTCGGACCGGCAAGCGGCGCACCACAACTCGCGACCACCCGCAGGCTCGACGTGTCGTAGCGATCCCGGATGTGCGCGGGCAGATCCAGGATCCGGTTCACCATCACCGGCACCACGATCAGCGAGGTGACGTGATGCTCCTCGATCAATCGCAGGCAGTCCTCGGCGTCGAACCGTTCCGGCAGCACGACACTCGCCCGGATCGGCGTGCTGATCTGCAACGCCGCCAGCCCCCAGGTGTGGAACAGCGGCGCGGGGATGAGCATGGTCTCGTCCATCCGCAACGGAATCCGCGACAGCAGCGCGGCGACGGTGCCGAATCCCTTGGGCTGCGGGCGTTGTGCGCTCTTGGGCGTGCCGCTGGTGCCGGAGGTGAGCACGATCAGCCGGCCCGGATGCGACGGCCGGGAGAACGTCGGCGCGTCCAGCGCGATCAGGTCGTCGACGGTGTTGCGGTCGAACCGGGACTCCCGGCCGGTCGCGAACCGCGGCACCTCGGCCGGGATGTACTTGGTCGACGCGTCGTACTCGTCGTCGAGGAAGACCGCGGACAGCCCGTGCCGGTCGGCGACGTCCTCGATCTGGCGGGCCGAGAGCCCGGTGTTCAGCAGCACCGTGTCCACGCCGAGTTTGCCGGTGGCGACCATGCATTCGACCATTGCCACGCGATTGCGCGAGAGTAGCCCGATTTTGTCGCGCGCGCCGATGCCGAGCAAGGTCAATGCCGACGCGAGTTTGTGTGTGCGATCGTGCATTTGACCGAACGTGTAGGCGGACACGTCGTCCACCACGGCCAGCCGATTCGGCGAATGTCCCGCGGCGGCGGCATAACCGCCGGCCAGGGTGAATCCCCACTTCGCCAGTCCGCCCATCTGTTTGAGCGCGCGGTCCGGCCGGTAGGTGCGCACGACGCCGGTCGTCACCATTTGTTTCAGCGTACCGACCTGCTGTTTCGTCCCCGACTCCTCGCCGTTGACCAGCACCGACGTCGGGGCGCCGAGGATGGCGTCGACGATGCGGTCCAGCCCGGCCATGGTCCAGGCGATCACGTCCGCGTTGTCCTGCTCGGCGATCCACGGATGAATCCGCGCGGCGCCGAAGTAGGTGATGGTGACCCGGGTCTGTTCCTGCTCGCCGCGTAGTCGTACCGCGGCGAAACTGCCCAGCCCGGGGCACTGTAGCTCGAAGGTTTCCAGCTCCTTGCCGACCACGAGCCGCAGCGCGGGCACGGTCAACTCGTTGTTGTCGTGGCGCGCCCGGATCAGGAGAACGGGATGCGTGTCCGAGGTTTCCGCACGTTCACAACCTCCGATTCCGAGGAACATCCGGGTGTATGTCTGCGGGTCCAGGAAAAAGTCCCACAGTGCTTTTCGTGCGGCCGCGAACTCCGCATCGATAGTGATGACGTCCGTTACCAACTGCGTGCATTTCTTCCTGGGCCGACCGAGCGGTATGCGTCGGCATGGTTACGTAGTTGTACCCACCGGTAACAATAAGGTCAAGGGCTACCGGCGTTGCTCAGGATTTGCCGCTAAATTGGTCAACCGCCCATGTTTGTGCACAATGCGGGCACCTGACAGCACTCTGCACAAATCGTCCGAAAAGGCCTCCGGGCCAGCCACAATCAGGTAGCGGAACGAGAAGACCACGGGCACACTGTCCGTCGGTGACTAGTTCGGCCCGCGGGCGCGATCGGACGGCGCCGGGCCGGTGAGTGATCTTGTGGCGAACACCAACCGCGTCGGGTTGTCCGAAACATTGCACACGCCCGAAGAACTTTTGGCGGGCCGGCCGGAACTGGGGGCGAATCGGGCTGTGTGGGGCGACAACAGCGGATGGCCGAGAGGATCGTACCGCCGATGCGCACGGGGCGCGCGCCGAGCGCGAAGGCGCCCTTCGGTCCGGTGCACGGGCAGAGAGGGCGCCTTCGATGCGCGAATCAGGCGGACAGCGGCGTGAAGTCGCGGCTGCCGATGTAACCCGGGCGCGGGGCGGGCGCCGCGAACGGCTCCACCAGCGTGTTCTCCACGCTGTTGAACACCAGGAAAATGTTCGAGCGCGGGAACGGGGTGATGTTGTTCGACGATCCGTGCATCAGGTTCGAGTCGAACAGCAGCGCCGATCCGGCGCGGCCGGTGAACTGGCTGATCCCGTAGGTGTTCGCCAGCGTGGTGATGTCTTCCTGGGTCGGCACGCCGATTTCCTGCTCCTGCAACGACTCCCGGTAATGCTCGGCGGGCGTGCTGCCCAGGCAGGGCACGAACGTCCGGTGCGAGCCCGGCATCACCATCAGGCTGCCGTTGATCGGGTAGTTGTCGGTGAGCGCGATGGACAGGCTGACCGCGCGCGGCGCGGGCATGCCGTCCTCGGCGTGCCAGGTCTCGAAATCCGAGTGCCAGTAGAAACCGGTGCCGCGGAAACCGGGCATGTAGTTCACCCGGCTCTGATGGATGTAGACCTCGGTACCGAGGATCTGCCTGGCCAGCCCGGCGACCCGGGACTCCCGGGTCAGGTCCGCGATGGCCGCGCTGAGGCGGTGCACCTCGAAGACCGAACGCACGCGCTTCGACGACTTCTCCACGATCACCCGGTCGTCGTCGCGCAACGACGGGTCGCCGGCGAGCCTGCCGATCTCGGCGGAGAAATCGGCCACCTCGGTCGGCGTGAGCAGATCGTCGACGCTGGCGAAACCGTCGGTGTCGAAGTGCACCAGCGCCGGGGTCTCGACCCGGCCCCACACCGTCGGATCCTTGCGATCCAGATGTGGGCCAGGTGTGCTCAGCCGAGTCGGGTAGCGATCGGCCGGGCCGGTTTCGGGTCGAGTTTCCGTGTGCAGCAAAACCATCCTGTTCTATCCCCCGATCGTCGCGGCCACCAACGGGTATGCGCCGCTACTGTCGTGGACCTCCTGCCCGGTGACCGGCGGATTGAACACGCACATCATCCGCATCTTGGTGCGGGCCTCCAGGCGGTGCCGTTCGTGTTCGTCCAGCAGATACATCGAACCCGGCTCGAGCACGTAGGTGACGTTGTTGTCGAGATCGGTCAGGCTGCCCGTTCCCTCGATCAGCCATACCGCTTCCACATGATACCGATAGTGGAACTCGTGCGTGGTGCCCGCGTCGATGGTCGTCTCGTGGAACGAGAAGCCTACGCCGTCGCCGCCGAGGATGATGCGCTTGCTGCGCCAACCCTCGCCTGCCACATCGCGTTCGGTGCCGGTGATCTCTTCGGTGCTACGTACGATCATGCGATCGCTCCCATTCCACTGCACACGGTGTCCACGGCACCGGTGAGGATGCCGAGCCCGTGGTCGAGTTCCTGATCGGTAATTGTCAACGGCGGCAACAACTTCACCACCTCGTCGGTGGAACCGGAGGTTTCCACCAGCAGGCCGCGCTCGAAGGCGACCTGGCAGACCTTGCTCGCCTGCGAGGCGTCGTCGAACACGACGCCCTGCACCAGGCCGCGACCGCGGGTCGACAGGCCGGGGATGTTGTCGGCGAGCTCGCCGAGCGTCCGCGCGACGCGCTCGCCCTTGGCCAGCGTCGAGGCCTGCAACGTGCCGTCGGACCAGTAGTGCCGCAACGCGACCGACGCCGTGACGAACGCCGGGTTGTTGCCGCGGAAGGTGCCGTTGTGCTCACCCGGCGACCACTGGTCGAGCTCGGACTTGAACAGCACCAGCGCCATCGGCAGGCCGTAGCCGCCGATCGACTTGGACAGCGTGACGATGTCCGGGGTGATGCCGGCCAGCTCGAAGGAGAAGAACGGACCCGTACGGCCGCAACCCATCTGGACGTCGTCGACGATCAGCAGGATCTCCCGCGCCTCGCACAACCCGGCCAGATGCCGAAGCCATTCGGCCCGGGCGACATTCACGCCGCCCTCACCCTGCACGGTCTCGACGATCACCGCGGCCGGGCGGTCGAAGCCCGAGGAGGTGTCGTCCAAAACCTTTTCCATCCACTGGAAGTCGGCCGTGGTGCCGTCGAAGTAGCCGTCGTAGGGCATGTGCGCCGCGTGCACCAGCGGCACGCCCGCGCCGGCCCGCTTGGCCGCGTTGCCGGTGACCGACAGCGCGCCGAGGGTCATGCCGTGGAAGGCGTTGGTGAAGCTGACGATGGTCTCGCGGCCGGTGATCTTGCGGGCCAGCTTGAGCGCGGCCTCGACCGCGTTGGCGCCCGTCGGGCCGGGGAACTGCACCTTGTAGTCCAGGCCGCGGGGGGTGAACAGGGTGTCGCGCAGGGTGGTCAGCAGCTCCCGCTTGGCCGTGGTCGACATGTCCAGTCCGTGCGTGATGCCGTCGCCCGCAATGTAATCGAGCAGCGGCTGCTTGAGCACATCGTTGTTGTGGCCGTAGTTCAGCGCGCCCGCGCCGGCGAAGAAGTCGAGAAAGTCGTTGCCGTCTTCGTCGCGTAACCAGGCGCCCTTGGCCTTGGTGAACACGGTCGGCCAATTGCGGCAGTAGCCGCGGACATTCGATTCCAGACTTTCGAAAATGCTCGTGTCGGCGTTGATCATCGGTGGTCCTCCTGCGTTGTGCGAGCGTTCGGTGCGATGAGATACAGATCCTCGGGCGCGTGGCTGTCCGGGAAGACACCCGCGTCGAACAAGGGGCGCTTGGTGATTCGGGCGTCGCGACGCCGAGCCACCGAGCTGAACAAGGCAATGGATGCGGCGTTGTCCGGCGAGATCGTCGTCTCCAGCTGGGAAACGCCTTGGGCGGCAACGTTGTCGAGCAAGGCGTGCAGCAACCGCGCACCGATTCCCTTGCCCTTCTGCGCCCGGTCGACGGCTACCTGCCAGACGAACACGGTGTCCGGCGCCTGCGGCCGGACGAAGCCGATCACGTACCCGATCACCCGGCCGTTCACCTCGGCGACCACCGAGGTGGCCGCGAAATCGCGGCACCACAGCACGTAGGCGTAGCTCGAATTGGTGTCCAGTACGGCCGAATCTTTCGCGATTCGCCACAGCTGGGCGCCGTCTGCGACGCGGGGCGCGCGCAAGGTCACGGCGGACCCGGGCTGGGTAGTGGTCTGGGTGGAGCCAAGTGCGGCTGCGGCCTGTACGACGCGAGATCGTTCGATCTCCGCGGTGTTCAACGTTGGCAGTGGCATACAACTCCCGTCGGTAGTACTTATCCAGACTTACGACTCAACTTTGAGGTGACCTGGTCGACTTCATTACGGTCGTGTTACGACTCGATTGCGTCGATCCCCGGCAAGGTGACGACGAACCGGGCGCCGCCGCCCGGGCGGTCGGTGCAGGCGACCTGGCCACCGTGCTTGACCACGGTCTCGGTCACCAGCGCGAGCCCGATGCCCGTGCCGGTCGCCGAGCGCCGGCCGCTGCGCGCGGTCGCGAAACGTTCGAAGATGCGGACCCGGTCCACGGCGGGCACTCCCGGTCCCGCGTCGTCCACCACGATCACGGCAGCGCCGCCCTCGCGGTCCGCCCGGACCGCTACGACCCCGCCGCCGTGCAGGTCGGCGTTGCGCAGCAGGTTGCCCAGCGCGCGTTCCAGCTCGAGTTTGCGGCCGCGCACCACGACGTCCTCGTCGACGGTCAGCAGCTCCGGCGCATACCTTCGCTCAGCGAGCGTGTGCCGCAACAGATCTCGCACCGACAGCGGTTCCATGTCGCCGCGATGCATGCCCGCCTCGACGCGCGCCAAGGCCAGCAGATCGTCGAGCAGCCGGCGCAGATGGTCCACCTCGGCGGTGACCAGGCCGAGCGCGCGCTGCGAGCGTTCCGGCAGATCCGCGCGATGCCGGTTGAGCACGTCCACGCTGGCCATCAAAGTGGTCAGCGGCGTACGCAATTCGTGACTGACATCGCCGAACAGCCGATGCTCGCGTTCGATCCGGCGCTGCAACGAATCGACCATGCTGTTGAACGACTCCACGGTGGTGACCAGGTCCTGATCGCGAGTGGCGGACAGGCGCAAATCCAGGTCGCCGGAAGCGATCTGGGCCGCCGCGCCGGCCAGCTCATGCAGCGGCGTCAGCACCCGCCTGCTCGCCCACCAGCCCACCGCGGCGCCGATCAGCGTCACCACCACGGCGCAGCCGATCAGCACGTTGCGCAACAGATTCAGGTTCGATTGCAGGTCGGTGCCACCGGCCTGCGCGTGTTCGAGATAGCTGCGGCTGATGGTGAACACCGACACGACGAGCACCAGCGACATGAGCGCGGCGATGGCCGCGAACATGGCCGTCACCCGTCCGCGCAGACTCCAGCGTTTCGGCTCGAACCAGCGCTCAGCGCTGGACATCGAGTCGGTAGCCGAGTCCGCGCACGGTCACCACGATGTGTGGATCGGACGGGTCCCGTTCGATCTTGGTGCGCAGCCTGCGCATATGCACGTCGACGATCCGCTCATCGCCGAAAAACCCTTGGTCCCATACCCGTTCGAGCAGCACGGTGCGGCTGAGCACCCGGCCGGGCGCCTCGGCCAGCTCACACAGCAGCCGGAATTCGGTGAGCGTGAGCCGGATCTCGTCGTCACCGCGGCGGACCACGCCGGCGTCCTGCGCGAGCACCAGCGGGGCGACCGGGTCGGCGTCGAGCACCATCTCCTGCGGCGCTTCCCGCTCGACCGTCACCCGAGCCCGCCGGCGCACGGCGCGCATGCGCGCGGTGATCTCCTTGATCTCGAACGGTTTCGTCACGAAATCGTCCGCGCCGGCCTCCAGCGCGGCGACCACATCGTGGGTATCGTCGCGGGCACTGACCACGATGATCGGCACATCGTGCTCGCGGCGGATCTCCCGGATGCAGTCGAAACCGTCCATCCCGCCGAGCATCAGATCGACGATCATCACATCGGGAACACCATTGCTGCGCAGATGGGTGAGCGCGTCTTCGGCCTCCTCGGCCTCTTCGACGTCGTAGCCTTCGTCCTCCATGGCGAGCCGCAGCGCACCACGGACCCTATCGTCATCCTCAACGATCATCAGGTTCGCGCTCATGCCTGCACCTCGCTGACGCTCGGTTCCGGCATGACCGCGAGGGCGGCTGTGCCTTTTGTTCGCTCGCTGCGCTCGCTCAAATACCTATCCTTTGCAGACACGCAGAACGCATCACCGGTACGGAAGTTTCGCATCCCCATACCGACGCGACATTCCGCTGTTCGAGCCACCTTGCCGACCTTGCAAATACCCGTACAGACCGTTCGGTAAACGTCAACTGGACGCTCGTTCAAGAATCTGGCTCGTCACAACCACCCTGTACCCGCCCACACCGTTACGCAACCGTTACGTGACGCCTGACACATCGACGCCATCACCTGTTCACCCTCACCCACCGCAATGCCGTATCGCGATCTCAGCGATCCTCACGAGTTGGACGTTCCAGGCGGTTGAAATTGCTCGGCGTCCCGTCCGCGCGCCGATCCTGGTAGCGGAAATGCAGGTGCCGCTCGTCGAAGGTGGCGAACCACTCGTCCCAATCCACCGGCCGCAGCACCGCGCCCCCATACCCGGGAAAATCGAAGCGCAGCACCCGCAGATGCCCGTCGTCCTCGCTACCCGGCATGGTCGCGGGGCGCGCACCACGACGCTCCGCCCACTGCCGGATGATGTCGTGATTCTGGGTGACGCGCGTGCGCTCCACATTCGTGGCGCGGGTGCGGGCCATCCGCTCCTGGGACGGCATTTCCTGCGAGTATTTCGGCGACCTCGCGCTCCCCGATCCGGCGTACGGATTCCGGGTGCCTAGTCGGTGATCGTTCATCAACGAGCTCCTGAGCCATCGGCATCGTCTGTCCGGTTCCCTTTTTGGTACCCGTCGCCAACTTCGCGCAAACCGCTTCCGCGGCACTGCGCCCGCCGAATCGGGCATAAACGGCCCGAAAAGCGCTGACCGGCAGCGCGTCTGTGAGGGGAGTCACCCGCGACAGGGTGGCGAGGGCGGCCGATTCAGGCGGGCGCGGGTGGGTAACTCGGACCCGAGGAGGAATGCAGATGACCAGTCCAGTGTCTCCCGATCCGAGTCCGGTTCCACCGACCCCGAATCCGAACCCCAGCCCCATCCCACCAGTACCGGGACCCGATCCGGCCCCCGCGCCACCGGACCCGGTGCCACCGGTGCCCGGGCCCGATCCGGCGCCGGCTCCGCCGAACCCCGGCGGACCGCGGCCGATCCCACCGGTCCCGGAGCCGGGCGGGCCGTTCCCGCCGACGGAGCCGGTTCCACCGAATCCGTTGTGATCCTGGGTATTTCCGGCTCTCAGTCGCGTAATGCCTGTTCGCGCAACTCATTCAGGGTTCGCGAAAGGATCCGCGAGACGTGCATCTGGGAGACCCCCAGCACGTCCGCGATCTGTGTCTGCGTCTTGTTCTCGAAGAACCGCATGATCAGCACCTGACGCTCACGCTCGGGCAGCTCTTCGATCAACGGACGAACGGCGAGGAAGTCCTCCACCAGATGGTAGGAGGGCTCCTCTGCCCCAAGGCTTTCCAGCAGCGGCAGCGGAGCGTTCTCGATATCGTCGCCGGCCACCGCGTCGATCGACGAGGACTGATAGGCGTTGCCCGCGATCAGCGCCTGGGTGACCTCGACCAGGTCGACTTCCAGCTCCGCGGCGATCTCCCTCGCCCGCGGTATCCGCCCGAGCCGTTGCGAGAGCGCCTCCACCGTCGCGCCGATGCTGAGCTGAATCTCCTTGGTGCGCCGCGGTACTCGCACCGACCAGGTGTTGTCCCGGAAGTGCCTGCGCACCTCACCCATGATGGTCGGCACCGCGAACGCCAGGAACGACGAGCCACGGGTGACGTCGAACCGGTCGGTGGCCTGCACCAGACCGAGCCGCGCGACTTGCAGCAGATCGTCGAAATTCTCGCCGCGCCCGGAGAACTTGCGCGCGATGTGCTCGGCGAGCGGCAGGCAGCGCCCGATCAGCTCCTCGCGCATCGTCTCCCGGCGCGGGTCGTCCTCTCCGAGCGCGGCGATCTTCTCGAACAGCGGCTCGATATTGTCATAGCTGTCGCCGCGTGATCTCGATTCACCCGCCATCCGAAGCCCCTCGTATCCAACTGAAGTCGACGACAGTCGGATACCCGGAAACAACGCCGTCGAACGGAGCTTGCGCGGCGGCGATGGAATGCGTCAGCGTGCGCACGATATGCCAGCCGAAACCGGCCTGGCCCACCACCGACTCCGAGGTGGTCACCGACGCGACATGCACGAACATCTGGTTCGTGTCATAGGTGAAATCGCACTCCAGACTGGACCCGGGCACCGCGTCCAGAATCAGCGAGGTGGCGACCTCGTCGAGCGCCAGCCGAATATCGGTGACCTCGTCCAGCGCGAAATCGGCGATGAGCGCGACCGTCTCGGCGAGCGCGCGCAGCATGGTCAGCTGTTCCAGCTGCGCGGGGATTCGGACACCGATTGTTGTTGTTTCCGTTGAGGATCGGGAAGTCCATTCCCCCATGCCCATCACCACCTTGCTCTCGCAGCCAAACCCTGGACCGCCGGTGCAACCGCCGATCCGAGTTCTTCCGGGCCGCCCGCTGCCCAGCGCCGCGACAGGCCAGAACTCCGAGGCCGCAGCGCTCCTCATCGCTACCGTCGTACCCGCCGCGCTGCCCCCGAAACGTCCGCGCGAGATCAGCTCACGTCGATCCGCTCGTGCGCGGTCAGCAGCAAGTGGTCGAATCGGGTGCGCAGACCGACGGTCGAACCGGTCAGCGAGCCGAGATCGGCGACCAGCCGGGAGGCGAGGGTGCGCAGCTTGATGTTGGTCTCCTGAGAGCGCCAGCTGAGCACCCGGAAGGCCTGCTCCGAGCTGACCCCGTAGACCAGCATCACCGCACCCTTGGCCTGCTCGATCACCGCGCGGGAGGCCCACAGTTCGGGCAGCGCGTCGTCGAGGGCTTCCTGCCGGTGGTGCTCGAGCGTGTCGGTCACGTCGATGTAGTAGCCGGCGGTGCCGGCGACCTGGCCCTCGTCGTCGAAGAGATGATCGGCGACCACGATGACGTGGTGGACTTCGCCGGTCGTATCGATGATTCGGTGCCTGCTGGAGAACGGCTCACCGTCATTGATGGATTTGGCCAGCGCGTTGGCCACCTGGGCGCGATCGTCGGGGTGCTTGTGCGTCAGCAGCAGGTCGGTGGTCGGTACCACGGTTCCCGGCGAATAGCCGTGCATCGCGGCGACCTCGTCCGACCATTCCCAACGCTGATCGGCGAACCAGAAACGAAAACTGCCGACACTCTGCGGTGTCCCTAATCCGATCACCCGGTCCAGCGCGAGCGAATCCTCGGGCTGGACCGGCCCCATTTCAGTCACAGCGCCAAGTATCCGTCGTTCGCGCACGCCACGCGACCAGATCGGGACGCGCCACGCCGGAATCGGCGGCGCTGATGAATCCGTTGCTCCTCAGGCGTCCAGTGCGGCACGCATCGACGGATAGTGGCTGAACAACGGCCGCACGCCGGAGACCTCGAGCGAACGCTCGATCGGCTGCCGACCGGCCACGATACGAACATCGGTGCCGTCGCAGGCGGCCCGCTGCCGGAGCGCGCCCAGCGCGCCGGCGGCGCGGAGACTGAGGAATCTCGCCGCCCGCAGATCGATGACCACGGCATGGCAGTTCGAGCGAACCGCCCGTTCGACAGTGGCGAAGAATTGCGGAGACGCGGCCGCATCCAATTCGCCTTCGACGCGGACCACCACACATTCATTGCGGCGATCTACGCGTTGCGCCCAAGCGTGGCTATCGTGGGGCTTCGGCCCCGAGCCGTTCTGGTGTACGCCTTCTGCGTACTCATGCAGAGCGGGACTAGCGGACATAACTGAACCTCCCGTATAAGGGGGGAATACCAGTCCGTCGCGACAGGTTCGGCCGATGTGCGAAATGGGAGCGAACAACTGTCGCAACACTGCGAATAGGTTGCCGCTACGAATCCCATCGACCGGTTTCGGCGGGTGTGGTGCGCCCAAACGTCGGACCGGGGTCGGCTGTAGTCTCAACCTCTCTACAGTGTTGCACGGTCCGTCGCCGATGTCACAAAGTCACCGAGTACCCCGCCGTGGGTTGCCGATCTTGTGACTGGGTACGCCATAGATATGGACCCCGACCCGAGCACGACCACCGAGCCGCCGACCAACCATCTGTTCCCCGGTACCGGCCCCGCCGCGATGATCGCGACGATGCTGCTGGTGGTCGTGTTCACCGCGGTCGCGATCGGGATCGTCGTGTCGATGATCTGACCACGTTCCGTATTGCCAAGCAGGGTCAAGGGTTTCGTTCCCGCCCGCACGGGCATATCTGGGGCATACCCGAATTCAACACATGTCACGCGATGCCTGGTCGCGGGCGTCGGTGCAGCGCCGCCGGGTCCCGTCACCTGTGGTGAGAACGGAGCACATCGTGAAGATTGCCATGGTTTCCGAGCACGCCAGCCCGCTCGACGCGCTCGGCGCAACCACCGCGACCGGCCAGCACGTCCATGTCGCGGAGTTGGCCGCGGCCTACGCGCGGCGCGGACACGAGGTCACCGTGTACACCCGCCGGGAGAATCCGAACGTCCCGCCGGAGGTGCTCACCGACGCGGGCTACCGCGTGGCGCACGTGACCGCGGGCCCGGTCGAACCGCTGCCGCGCGACCAAAGTCTGCCGTTCCTAGGCGATTTCGGCACCTTCCTGCAACGTCAGTGGGGTCTGGACGCCCCGGATATCGTGCACGCGCACTTCTGGATGTCCGGGCTCGCAGCGGAATTGGCCGCACGCGCACACGGGATTCCGGTGGTGGTCACCTTCCACGCGCTCGGCACCGTGCGCCGCAGGCATCAGGGTCTGGCCGACACCAGCCCGCGCTCGCGCATCCGGTTCGAGCGGCTGATCGCCGGGCGCGCAGCACATATCGTCGCCACCAGTTCGGACGAGGTGATGGAGCTGACCCGGATGGGCGTTCCCCGCTTCCGCATCTCCACCGTGCCGAGCGGGGTGGACCTGTCCGCCTTCACCCCCGAGGGCCCGGCCGCCGACCGCGGCCAGCGGCAACGGATGCACCGCGTGCTGTCGGTCGGAAGGCTGGTGCCGCGCAAGGGATTCGACGTCGCGATCAAGGCGTTGCAGGAACTGCCGGACACCGAGCTGGTGATCGCCGGCGGACCGGTCGGCGACGACATCGAGGACGACAGCGAAGGTAGGCGGCTGCGCCGGCTGGCGATGGATTACGGTGTGCAGGACCGGCTTCGGATGCTCGGCCACGTCCGCCGTTCCGAGTTGCCGCGCTGGTACCGCTCGGCCGATGTGGTGCTGTGCACGCCCCAGTACGAGCCGTTCGGCATGGTCCCCCTGGAAGCGATGGCCTGCCGGAAACCGGTGGTGGCCACCGCGGTCGGTGGCATGCTCGACACCATCGTCGACGGCGTCACCGGCCGGCTGGTCGCGCCGCCGGATCCGCTCACCGTGGCCAGGGCGGTCCGCCAGCTCCTCGAAGACCGGACCCTACGCGAAACCTGGGGCGCGGCAGGCTATCAGCGCGCCGCGAGCCGATACGCCTGGGATCACGTCGCCCTCGAAACCCTGACCGCCTACCACCGCGCCGCGCCCGCCCACGCCGGAGAAGTAGTTTCGGCCCGCTAGACCCTCCGCGGGCTCGCTCGATCCACGCCAGAACCCTTCACTCTTTCGGCCGCACGACGATTGACCAGGCATCGGCCGGGTACCACCGCAGTGCGCGCCGGGACGCAGGCGTCCAGTCCCATCGAAGACGGAGAGAGTTGAAGCCTCATGCGGATCGCGGCGATCGGCGATGTCCATTTCGACACCGAGTCAACCGGCCGGTTGCGGCCTGAGCTGCGGGAACTGCCCGAGCGGGCGGACGCGCTGCTGCTGGCGGGCGACCTGACCAACCACGGCACCCTGGACGAGGCACGGGTGGTGGCCGCCGAGTTCAGCGACCTCGGGGTGCCGGTGATCGCGGTGCTCGGCAATCACGATCATCACAGCGATGCCGACCTCGATATCGCGAAACTGCTGACCGACCAAGGCATCACCGTTCTGGAGGGCACGTCGGTCACGCTCGAGCTCGGCGGCCGCACCCTCGGCGTGGCCGGCACGAAGGGCTTCGGCGGCGGCTTCGCGGGCCGGTGCGCGGGCATCTTCGGTGAACGCCTGATGCGCGAATTCGCCGGGCACGCAGTGGATCTGGCGGCATCGCTGGGCTCCGCGCTGGCCGAGCTGGCCACCGACGTGACCATCGCGCTCACCCACTACTCCCCCGTCACCGGCACCCTGCTCGGCGAGCCGGCCGAGCTGTACCCGTTCCTCGGCTCCTACCTGCTCGGTGAGGCGATCGACGAGTTCGGCGCCGACCTGGCGGTGCACGGCCACGCGCACTCGGGCAGCGAGCACGGGACGACCCCCGGCGGCGTCCCGGTCCGCAATGTCGCCCAGCCGGTCATCCAGGCCGCCTACCGGGTCTACGAATTGCAGCCTGCCGCCGCCTGATCCGCCATTGATGGAGAGCGGACGTTTCGGATTTCCCGACACGGGCACCCGCCTCCTATGGATGCTCCGACGACTGAAACGACCGGGGCGGCCTGGCCGCGCACCCACGCCGCGCACCGAACGTTGGCCCTCCGGTGAGCGGCCATGTACTGGTAGCGCGCCTGGACAGCGCGGGTGACGTCCTGCTCGCCGGACCCGCCGTGCGCTCGGTCGCCCGCCGCGCCGAGACGGTCACCTTCCTCGCCGGCCCGCGCGGCAGTTCCGCCGCGGCGCTGCTTCCCGGCGTGGATCGCGTGCTGCAATTCGAGGCCGCCTGGGTCGAAGCCGATCCGCCCCCGCTGACCAACGCCGCCGTGCGCGCCCTGATCGAATGCGTGCGCATGCTGGAGCCGGACGAGGCGATCATCAGCACCTCGGCGCACCAATCCCCGCTGCCGCTGGCCATATTGCTCCGGATGGCGGGCGTGCCGCGGATCAGCGCGATCACCACCGACGAGGCGGGCGCGCTGCTCGATGTCCGCCACCGCGTGAACGACGATATGCCGGAACAGATTCGGGCGTTGTCGCTGGCTGTGGCGGCCGGCTATCCGCCGGTAGCGCCGCGCCTGCGGGTCCGCCAGGATCTGCCCGAGGTCGCCGAATTGACCGGCGGCCCAGGCTATGTCGTGCTGCATCCGGGCGCCGCCGAACCGAGCCGCCGGATGTCCGCGCCACGCAGCAGGCAGGTCGCCGCCGCCCTGGCCGACGCGGGCCACCGCGTGGTGGTCACCGGCAGCGCGGCCGAACGCGCGCTCACCGACGCCGTCGCCGACGGGCACGCCCGCGACCTCGGCGGGGCCACCGATCTGGCCTGCTTCGCCGCCGTGCTGCGCGACGCCGACGCGGTGGTCGCGCCGAACACCGGCGCCGCCCCGCTGGCCGCGGCGGTGGCGACACCCGTCGTTTCCCTGTTCGCGCCGGTCGTCCCGGCCCGGCGCTGGGCGCCCTACGGCGTACCGACCGTCGTGCTCGGCGATCAGAGCGCGCCCTGTGGGCGGCACGGCCTGGACGCCATCCCGGACATCGCGATCGTCTCGGCCACCGAACAGGTGCTGCGCGCCACCGATTGAGCCGCCGCGGTCCGGGTATGCGGTCGAATGCCCCCGTTTCGGTGGTTGGACCAGAAAGGATCCCTATGCTTCCCGGACCGAATGAATCGACCACGGGACACAGCGGTGCCGAGCACCACGGCGGCCCCGACGACAATTTCCCGGACTACACCCGGACCTCGCGGGCCCATGTCGGGGAATCCATCGAGGACGCGCGCAACTGGCCGGGCATCATCCTGGTCGCGCTCGGCCTGGTCGGCCTCGGCTTGACGCTCACCGCGGCCGGCTACGGCTTCGCCGGCTGGGCCGTCATCGGCGCGATCGCGACCGTGGCATTGATCGTCATCGGCATTCTCCTGGTCGTGCTCGAGCATCGCCGCCTGAAGAACCGTGAGGGCCTGAGCCTCACCGATCAGGCAGGTCATTGACCATGACCCGACCTCACCACCGGCCGGTTCTGCGCGCGCTGCTGATCGCCGGCGCGCTCGCCGCCGCCCCGCTGGTCGCCGCGTGTTCCGGCGACGACAAGGACCCGGCGGCCCCGGCCACCGCGACCAACACGGTCCTGTTCTCCATGCCGTCGACGACGGCGCAGGTGCCCAATCCCGACGGACAGATCTCCAGCGCCGCCGCGAAGCAACTGTGTGACATGATGCGCCCGGACCTGGACAAGTGGCGCACCGAAGGCGCCGCGCTCGGCCGGGTGGCGTTCAACGGCACCGTGCACAACTGGGCCGCCCGCAACGGCGGGCTCAACGACACCGTGCTCAGAGACCGCGGCGTCGTCGACCAGATCACCACGCAGAACTGCCCCGATGTGCGCCAGCAGGCGCTCGAGGCGCTCGACACGTCAGATCTCGCCAGTGCACTCGTCGGATTCGGAGGCTGATCAATGTTCAAGAATGCCAAGTTCTTCGTGTTCGTCATCGCCGCGGCGTTCTTCGTCGGCGGCTGCGGCGACGAGCCGGAAAAGCTGGTCAACAAGGGCGGCAGCACGCCGTGCAACGAGTTCTCCGCCCAGGATCCGGACAAGCAGCGGATCACCGTGACCAAGTTCCTCGAGCAGGAACGCAACGGCGACGCGCCGCCCACCCAGGATCGGACCGTGGACGCGGCCATCGCCTCGATCAAGCTGATGTGCGCGGCGCAGGCGAACCCGGACACCCCGATCAACAAGGCCGACCTGACCGGAATCCTGGTCCCGAAGTAGGCGAAGCCATGACCACTCGTCACCACAGAAATATCGTGGAACTCCTTGTTCTGCAACATAATCGGATGCGCGAACTGCTCGACGACCTGCAATCCACCGCGGGGCCGGATCGCCGGGAGTCGTTCGAGGAGTTCGCGCGCTGGCTCGCCGTGCACGAGGCCACCGAGGCGGAATTGATGCAGGCTGAATTCATGCGGGAGTCCACCGCTACGTGGTGAGCAACTTCGATACCCGGTCCACCGGCAGCGCCGGTGAGCGATGGCCGTTGCGGCCGACCATCGTCTCACCGGCGAACAGCACGTTGACCACCGCTTCCTCCACCACCTGCACGACCGCGTCGTAGAACGGGTTGAGCTGACCCCACGGGATGAATGTCAGCTGCTCGTACGGGGTTTCACCGTTCGGGAAGTAGCTGGTGAGCGCGCCCTCGTTGGCGGTGGAGAAGGCGAGGAAGATATCGCCGGAGAAGTGCGAGCCGCTGGTTCCGGTGCGCGCGAGACCGAGCGGCACCCGGCGGGTCATGGCGGTCAATTGCCCCGGCAGCAGCGGCGCGTCGGTCGCGATGACCACGATGACCGAGCCGGAGCCCGACGGTGCGTGCCACTCGCCCAGCGGATCATCGTCGGCGAGCAGGGTGCCGAGCGGAACGCCGCGGATCGTCAGTTCTTTGCGGGAACCGAAATTCGCCTGGACGAAGGCGCCGACCGTGTAGCTGTCGTTGCCGTAATCGACTCGGCGCGAAGCGGTTCCGCTGCCGCCCTTGAAGCCGTAGCAATTCATTCCGGTGCCACCGCCGACGCTACCCTCGGCGATCCGGCCACCCACCGCGGCGTCGATGGCGGCGACCGCATCGGCGGAGGTGACATGGGATCCGTTGATGTCGTTGAGATATCCGTCCCAGGTCTCCGCGACCACCGGCAGCGCCCAGTCGTCCGGCAGCTCGGGGAACGCGCCGACCAGCCAGTCGATGATCCCGCGATGGCAGGTGCCGACCGCGTGCGTGTTGGTGATGAGCACGGGCAGCGCCAGCGAGCCGGTTTCGGTGAGCCAGGTGGTTCCGGTCATCTCGCCGTTGCCGTTGAGCGAATACCAGCCCGCGGCACACGGCGTGAACACCCGCTCGCGGCCGCGCGGCAGGATCGCCGTGACGCCGGTGCGCACATCGGCACCGCGGATGATCGTGGTGTAGCCGACCTCGACCCCGGGCACATCGGTAATCGCGTTCAATTCCGCGGTGGCTCCGGGGAATTGCACCCCATACTCCCGTGCACGCACATTCATGGGATGATCTTAGGCAAGGAAACGGCCTTTCGCTCGTCGGTTTGCCGATCAGCACACCGGCTATGCCGGGGTTATGACGTCACTATGGTTGAACGACGCAGAGGTCCCGGCACGTCTGCGATTAACGCCAGGATCGCGCTTCGACACCGTCGTGATCGGCGGCGGTCTCACCGGTTTGGTGACCGCGCTGCTCTTGGCCGAGAGTGGCGTCGAAGTGGCGGTGGTGGAGGGCCGCCGGGTCGGCGCGGGCACCACCGGCGCGACGACCGGAAAAGTCAGTCTGCTGCAAGGAACTCGGGCCCAGCAGATCCGGCGGCGGCACAGCGCCGGCACGTTGCGGGATTATCTGGCGGCGAATCGCGAAGGGCAGCAATGGTTGTTGCGGTTCTGCGCGGAGCACGGGGTCGCGGTGCAGCATGCCGCCGCCCTCACCTATGCGCAAACGAAAGCCGAAATCGGAAAGGTGCGTGCGGAATTCCACGCGACACAGGAGGCGGGATTACCGACCGAACTCGTCGAAAGGCTGGACGTGCCGTTTCCCGCGTTCGGCGCGGTGCGGCTGGCCGATCAGGCGCAGGTCGACCCGATGGCCGTGCTGGCCGCGCTGGCCGCCGAGGTCGAATCGCACGCGGCGCCGATCTACGAGTCGACCATGGTGCGCGGGGTGCGCGGCGGGTTGAACGGCGACCTGACCGTCGAAACCGATCACGGCGATCTCGGCGCGGGCACCGTCATCTTGGCCACGGGCACACCGATACTCGATCGCGGCGGCTTCTTCGCCCGGCTCACCGCCCAGCGCTCCTATCTGGCCGCCTTCCGGCTGGACGAGCCGATGCCGCGCGACATGTATCTCAGCGCGGGCCAACCCACCCGTTCGCTGCGCTACGCGCCGACCCCGGACGGTGACGTGCTGCTGGTCGGCGGCAACGGGCATGTCGTCGGGCGCACCAGATCAGAGCGAAACAAGGCCGACGAGCTGCTGAGCTGGGCGCAAACCTGGTTCCCCACCGCCGAACTCGCGCAGGAGTGGTCGGCACAGGACTACTCGCCGATCGGCGAACTCCCCTACGCCGGACCGCTGCTGCCCGGGCAGAACAACATCCTGCTCGGCACCGGATACGCGAAATGGGGCCTCACCAACGGTGTCGCCGCCGCCTTGGCGCTGGCCGGGCGCATCATCGGCAAGTCGCCGAATTGGGCGGGCGCACTGGCCAGTTGGCGGCCCGACGAACTCAAGGCGCTGCCGTCGGCCACCCTCGCGAACAGCGCTGTCGCCCAACGGCTCACGACCGGCTGGTTGCGCGCGGCCACCCACTCCGCCGACCAGATCCCCGCGGAGGGATGCGGCACCGTGCGCCGACATGGCCTGCGCCCCACCGCCACCAGCACGGTCGACGGCACCACCACCGAGCTGTCCGCCGTCTGCCCGCACCTCTACGGCATCGTCCGCTGGAACGACGCCGAGCGCTCCTGGGACTGCCCGCTGCACGGCTCCCGCTTCGCCGCCGACGGCACTCTGCTCGAAGGGCCGGCCACCGAGCCGCTCACCCCACTCGGCCCGCCGCAGCCGCCGATGCCATAGCAAGTTCCTGCCTATCAGTATCAGTACCAGGACCGATCCGCGTTTCGATGGTTAGCGTGAGGCAGGTGGTCACGCGACCACGAAAGATCCGGTGCTGGAGGAACAATGACCGATGGGCTTCTGCTGCCGCCCGGGGCGGGCCGCCGATTACAGACCATGACCTTGAAGGTGGGCGCCGAACGCTCGTCGGTCTGGTCGACCTTCGAGGCGGAGGTGCCGCCCGGTTTCGATGTCGGCGCGCACTGGCACGGG
Organism: Nocardia sp. NPDC051756; assembly: GCF_040681495.1. NCBI lineage: Bacteria > Bacillati > Actinomycetota > Actinomycetes > Mycobacteriales > Nocardiaceae > Nocardia > Nocardia sp. NPDC051756. The sequence continues at coordinate 335,835 of NZ_JBFAYV010000005.1, forward strand.
CAGGCCGAAGAGGTGTTCTTCGTGCTCGAAGGCGAACTCGACCTGCTCGCCTTCCACCCCAAGGACCAGCCGAACGGTGACTGGCGCGCGTGGGAATCCGCCGACGGCACCCCGGTATTCCGGGGCGGCCCAGGCAGTTTCATGCACGTCCCGGCCGGCTGCCCGCACGCCTTCTTCAATCCCGGCACCGAGACCGCGAAGATGCTGTTCCTGGTCTCGCCGTCCGGTCACGAGGTATACCTCCAGGAACTCACCGACCTGCTGCGCTCCGGCGGCGCACCGGACCCGGCCGAAATCGCCGCTCTGCGTGAACGTCACGACATCCACCAGCTCACCCCCTTGACCAATCACCCGGTGGCGCACCACCACTGAACGGCGGGGAGATCCGCGCGGGGTCACTGCGACAGTGGCTCCGCGCGGGTCAGTATCTCGTCGACGGTCTGCCGCACGGTGAGATACGAAGTGTCCAGCCACAATCCGATGCGCGGCGTGCTCTGCCACAGATCGGCGTCCAGCTCGGCGACGGTGAACGTGCCGTAGGCGGACTTGTCCCGCGCCGCCTCCCTGGCCGCGACGACTTCCGGCCGCGGCGCCAGCACCACCACAAACAACGGCCGCGTCGCGATCTGATCGATGGTGTACGGCAACAACTCGCCGAGCACGGTGTCCTGGAGAACCGTCGTAAAGCCTTCCGCCGCATAGGCATCGGCGGCGTTCGCGGCCAGCCGATGCCGCAATGCCAGCTGCCGCAGCGCCTCCTGCGACGGCTCCCGGCTCATCTCCTCGCGACCCCCGACCACGAACCGCCGAAAGGTGTCCCCGCGCACGTGCGCCGACCGCGGCAATCGCTCGGCCAGCGCCTGCGCCACCGTCGACTTCCCGGCCGCCTGAATGCCGGAGATGAGGTAGACCGAAGGTGTCATGGCGATCATGATTGCACTCGGTGCAAGCGAATGTCAGCTGAGTACCGAAGGCAGAACGAGCCGAGAAGGAGTTCCCCCGTGGCAGTTGATCCGATTCCCGCTGGGCAGCACAGCCTGACCGCGTACCTGGCCGTCGCGGATGCGCGGGCCGCGATCCAGTTCTACAAGGACGCGTTCGAGGCCGTCGAGATCTATGTCGGGCAGTCGCCGAACGGCCGAATCGACCACGCGGAACTGAAGATCGGCGACTCGTCCCTGGTGCTCACCGAACCCAGCGAAGGCAATCCGCTCGCGCTACCCACCAGCACGTCCGTCGGCCTCAAGCTCTACCTCGCCGATGTCGACAAGAGCTTCGCCAACGCGCTGGAACTCGGCGCCCGCCAGTTCAGCCCGGTCAAGGACCTGTTCTACGGCGACCGCAGCGGCACCCTCACCGACCCGTTCGGCCACGTCTGGATCGTCTGCACCCGCACCGAAAACCTCACCCTCGAGGAAATCCAGGAGCGCGCCAAGCGGCTGTACGGCGGATAGGGATCAGATCATCGCGCGGTGGATCCCCTGCGGTTCACCGCCGAGCTGCGTGAGCGCCGACGAGTGGAAGATCGAGCCGGGTACGTGAATCGCGTGCGACAGCCCCGCGTGCGCGTCCCGCCAGAACCGTTGCAGCGGTGTTTTCATCTGCAACGCGCCGCCGCCCGATCGAGCGAAGATCTCGTCCACCGCGCGCACGACCCGCCACGCGGCCGCGGTCTGCGTGCGCCGGCCGATCGCGCGCAGCTCGAAGCCGACCTCCTCGCCCCGCTCGACCATGTCCCAGAACCGGTCCACGGTCTCCAGGATCGCCGCCCGCGACGCCGCGATCTCCGCGGCGGCGTCACCGATCGCGTACAGCACATACGGATCGTCCTTGATCGGGACGCCGGTGATCGCCACCCGCGATTTCTGCGCCGCGATATGGCAGGCCAACGCGCCCTCGGCAATTCCGATCAGCGACGAGGTGATGCCGAGCGGGAAAATGCACGAGAACGGAAAGTTGTAGAGCGTCTCCGTGCGCCCCGCATCTTTCGGCGCGGTGCCGTCGAACACCTTCGCCGCGTCCAATGTCCGGTACGCCGGCACGAACGCGTCCTCGACGATCAGATCCTTGCTGCCGGTCCCGCGCAATCCGACAACGTCCCAGCTCTCCTGATCGATCTCGTAGTCGCTGCGCGGCAACAGGACATGCATCGTCCGCGGCGGCATCACCCGTTTGCCGTGCTCGTCCCCGAGCGCCGCCCCGATCATCACCCACCGGCAATGATCGGTCCCCGAGGAAAACGACCACCGCCCGCTGAGCAGATACCCGCCGTCCACCGGCCGCGCCACCCCCATCGGCGCGTACGGCGAAGCCATCCAGGTATCCGGATCCGCTCCCCACACCTCGTCCTGCGCCTTCGGATCGAAGAACGCCAACTCCCACGGATGCACCCCCACGATCCCGGTGACCCATCCGGCCGCCCCATCCATCGCCCCGACGGCCATCGTGGTCTCCGCGAATTCCCGCGGATGCACCTCGAGCCCCCCGTATTCCTTCGGCTGCAACATCCGAATCACCCCGGACTCCCGCAACCGCCCCGCCGAGACATCGGACAGGCGCATCAGCTTGTCCCCCGCGACCCCCTCCGCCCGGATCTCCTCCGCATACTGCTCGATCCGATCCACAACACGCGCCATGCCATTCCCCGTTCGTACGGCCATACCCCTCAAACTAGAACACGTTCCAGTCGCTTAGGGTCGAAACGGCCCGAACGAGAACGAACGACGACCCCCAGGTGCCGGGACGACGGATCGACCGTTGGTGGTTACGATCGAGCCAGCATCGAAAGCCTGGCCTTTCATCAACGGCCGTTGCCCGAATCTGATCAGGAGACCAGTTGACGATCTTCCGCAGTGTGGTCGGTGTGCAGTTGTTGATGAGCCGGGGCGAGCAGGTATTGCTGGCAAGGCGGCGGAATACCAGCTTCGGGGACGGGGAGTGGAACGCGCCCGGTGGGCGGCTCGACGAGGGGGAGGATGTGCTCACCGCGGTGATCCGCGAGGCGGATGAGGAGATCGGGGTGCAGGTCGATCGGGACGACGTGCGGATGGTCGCCTCGATGCATATCCAGTCCCCGCCGGGACAGGCGCTGATCGTGTTCATCTTTCACACCGACACCTGGTCGGGTGAGCCGCGAAATCTCGAGCCCGACCGGTGTTCGGATCTGCGCTGGTTCGACTATGACGACATTCCGGACGAAACGATCCTGAGCACCCGCGCCGGCCTCGACATGTTCCGGCGCAAGCAGCATTTCGGCCTGTTCGGGTGGCCCGAGCACGCGTCGCTCGGCGCGCACAACTGGTAGCTCAGAGCAGGGTGCCACCGCTGGCGTCGATGTAGGAGCCGGTGATCCAGCGGGAGTCGTCCGAGGCGATGAAGGCCACGACGTCGGCGATGTCGGAGACCTCGCCGACTCGATTGAAGGCGGACCATGCGGACATTTCGGCCACGGTGTCGGGGTCGTCGAAAACCGGGTCGCCATTGTTGGTCACGCCCGGGGCGACCGTGTTGATGGTGATTCCGCGGGGCGCGATGTGCAGGGCCAACTGAAGGGTGATCTGCTCCATCGCACCCTTGCTCATCGCGTAGCAGATCTGCGCGGGCAGCGAGGTCCTGGTCATGCCGGAGGAGATGTTGATGACGCGGCCACCGGTCGGCATGGAGTTCAGGGCGCGCAGGGTCAGGTAGAACGGGGCTTTGGCGTTGACCGCTATGTGACGGTCGAACATCTCCGGCGTGACATCCTCGGGCTGCGTGCCGGTGAAGCCGGCGTGGGCGGCGTTGTTGACCAAGATGTCCAGCGTGGCCGTGCCGGTGCGGGTGAGCAGCTCCGGTTCCAGTTGGGCGAACAGCGACGAGACCGCCTCCGGCGCACCGAGTTCGGCGTGCACCAGGAAGGCGTTTCCACCGTCCGCCTCGATCTGCCGAACGGTTTCCTTACCCGCCTGCTCGTTGCTCGAGTAGTGCACCGCGACCAGCGCCCCCTCCCGCGCCAGGCGGCAGGCGATCCCCCGGCCGATTCCCCGGCTGGATCCGGTGACCAGGGCGACTTTGCCCCGCAGCTTGCCCATGACTTCCCCTCACATCTACGACTTCCTGTAGTAGAGGGTAGTGAGAGGCAGGCGAAAAGGACAATCCCGGCGGCCGGTGCCGAACGCCACAGCCGAATGCCGTTGCGGGAACGCCGATCATCTGCCCGTCAGTCGGCGCGTGCGGTCCGCAGGGTCAGGTAGCTCGGCTGATCGGGATCCAGCACGATGGTCTGCCCGGTCATCGTGCGCTGCTTCCACGGCGGGATCAGGTGCCGCGGAAAGCTGGTGCGGCTCACCGCGATCCGCAATCGGTGACCGGCGCGCAACACGGCTTCGGTGGGGTTGATCTCGACGTCGACGACGAACGGCTCGCCGGGGATCACCGGCAGCGCGGATTCGGCGGTGAGGGTGTGCAGCGGGAACACCAGCTCACCGTCGACGTACTCGCTGCCTGCGGTATCGATCGCCCGCATGCTGGACAGCAAGGCCCCGCGCGTGATCGGCACCGAGGCGCCGTCGGGCTCCACATCGCATACGGTGACCGACCAGAACGCGTCCGCCCCTTCGGCTTCCACGTTCAGATGCAGATTCATCGGACCGGACAGCACGGTGTCTTCGGCCAGCGGTTCGCTGGTGAACGTGACCGCGCCGGCCTCGGCATGCCGGTCATCGGTCCCGAACCGACGCCCGAAGAGCAGGGTCACCCCCATGCTCATGACCCCGGTGTTGTTGGACGCCATCCGGATTCGCCCGGTCGGCAGCGGTAGTCGCGACTCGATCTCGGTCGGTTCCGCGGACAACCCCGCGTCGGTCCCGGCATGCGTTGCCGCCCCGGTGATTTCGGAATTCAGGTAGAGCCGGTGCAGCGTCGCCGCCGGATCCGGGAACTCGTTGTGCCGCAACCACTGCCCATCGCCTTGCCGGCGGACGGTGACCGGCCCGTAGCGATCTATGCCGTTGTCGATCCCCTTGACCCACCGATCGAACCACGCGCATTGCAGCTCGTCGAGCGCCTGCGGGCTGTCCGGCGCACCGAGTCCGGAGCCGACGGTCAGGTGGTAGGAATCGTCGACGAAGACCTGTTTCGCCCCGCCGGACAACGGGATTCGATCGAACATCCGGAAGTTGGACCGGTTGTAGACGTCGTGCCACCCGCCATGGATCCAGGTCGGCGCCGAAATGTCCTCGAAGCGAGCCAGTTTGCTCGCCCACATCGGATTGAGAAAGCTGTCCGGATGGTTCTCGGTGAGCCCGATATCGATCGCATGCCGCACCCAGCCCGCCGGGTCGGCGATCCGATCCCGGAGGAACTGCTTGGTGATCCCGGCGCGCAGCAGACCGGGCACCGACGGTAGCCATTTCGCCCCGGTGACGGCGAGAATCCACAGCATCATCCCCGGAGTCGGCACGCCACCGGTCAGCCCGAGTTCACGCACCGGATCCTCGCCCGCCTCGATGGCGAACACGGCCCGCAACCCTTCCGGTTGCAGCCCGGCGGTGATCAGCGCGGAAATCGCGCCGTAGGACACCCCCGTCACCACGAATTCCCCGTTGCACCAAGGCTGTTCGCGCACCCACGCGATCGCCTCCAGGTAGTCCTGCTGCTCCCGCGGCTGGAAGAAATCCCAACTCCCGGTGGACGTTCCGGTGCCGCGCACATCGATCATCAGCCCGACGTACCCCCGGCGCACGGCGGTCCGGTTGATCACGAAGGGTTCCAGAATCCCACCGGCCGGCGTGTGCAGCACATCCCGCGCGGTGAAGCGCCGCCGATCCGAGGACCCGATCCGCTCCCCGAGCGCCCGCAACGCGCTGTTCCAGCGCATGCTGTGCCGGTTGATCATCTTGTTGTACGGGGTGAAATTGATGATGGCGGGCAACGGCTCCCGCGCCGGACCGCTCCCGTCGCCGGGCCGCAGGATATCGGCGGTGAGCACCGCCCCGTCCGACATCGCGATGGGAACGGTGGTGGCGCCGAACAACTTCGGATAGCGGGCGGGCCCGATATCGAATCGATGATTCGGCGGCACCGTCGCCGCGGTGGTGGTCAGCGGCTGGGCCATGGTGGGGTCCTCTCGGCGTCAGCGCACGACGGTCTTCGTGGCCGGTTGATCGATGTAGCGACTCATCGCCCAGTTCAGTCCGCGCATCGCCAGGTTGTAGGACGGCGGGAAGTAACGTTGCGCCCAGTGCCCGATGCGAATGTCGTTGGAGGTGTAGACGAGATAGGTGTTGCGCTCGACCCCGCGCACGATCGAGCGCGCCGCGGCCTCCGGCGTCACCGCTCCGCGCAGGAACAGCGCCATCCCACGCTGCACCATCTCGCTGGTGCGATCGATGCCTGCGATGTCCACCCGGTCGACCATCGGCGTCGACATCGCGCCCGGACAGACCAGGCTGACCCCGATCCGGTGCTGCCGCAGATCGAACCGCAGCACCTCCGACACCCCGCGCAGCCCGAATTTGCCCGCGCTGTACGGCGCGTGCCACGGCAGCCCGAACAGGCCGGCGGCCGAGGACACGTTCACCAGATGCCCGCCGCGCCCGGCCGCGATCATCGGCGGCAGGAACTCCTCGATGACGTGGATCGGCCCCATCAGGTCGATGTCGACGGTGCGCCGCCACTGCTCGTGCGTGAGCCGGTCGACGGTCCCCCAGGTGGCGATGCCGGCCACGTTCATGACGATGTCGACGCTGTCCACCTCGTCGTGCGCCCTGGCCGCCAACGCGACCACCTGCTCGTGGTCGCTGACATCGGCGGTCGCCGCGAGGTGCACGTTCGCCCCGGCGGCGCGGGCCAGCTTCGCGGTCTGCTGTAAGCCCTCCGCGTCGATATCGGTGAGGATCAACGAGGCGCCCTTGGCCGCGACCGCGAGGGCGGTGCTGCGCCCCAGACCGCTGGCCGCACCGGTGATCAAGCAGCACTTACCGCCGAACTTCGTCATGGCTCCCGACCCACCTCGCTAGCGCTCGAACAGCGCTGTGTCTCTGGTTCGTTCACGACGATAGGCGTAAATGAACACTGCTGTCTACAAAACAGGGCATACTGTCCCAGACGCAAACCGGCTGCCACTCAGGCAGGTTCATCGATGGCGAACACAATGGTTGTCCAGCCACCGAGGTGGATCCGATCACCGCTGCGCAGCGGAACGGGCACCTTCGCCGGAATCAGCTCGTCGCTGCCGTTCACGCTGGTGCCGTTGGTCGAACCGAGATCCGTGACGGTGAGCGAGTCGTCCTCGATGTGGATCGTCGCGTGCATCCGGGAGACGCCCACATCCGCCGGTGCGATACCGAGATCGATATCGGGCGTCAGCCCTTGTGACACACTACGCTTGCCGATCAGAATATCGTTGCCTTGCAGCACAATTCGACGCTCAGGATAGAACGCGGGAAACCCGACCTGATCGGCATCGGGTCCTTTGCGCGCGATCACCCGGTCATAGAATTCGCGATCCGCGGTAATAGTGGCAACCCACGCGACCGATGTGGAAACCGGCAGCGGATCAGGCCGGGCGGCCGGACTCGGCAACGCCGAATCATGCCCGCACACTTCACAAAACCGCCCACTGCTCGGCGCGCCGCAGGACGGGCACAACGCGACCGGTTCCGCGGCGACCGCCGGCGCCGCCTCCCCGATCGGCGCGCCGCACACATCGCAATAGTCGGTCGCGTTCGACTCGTGCCCTTCCGGACAGCTGACGCCCACTACCCCTCCTTCCGCACCCTGGCCGTTTTGGTCGAACGCGCGTCCAGGGCCATCTCGTCGGCGGCCGCCACGCTCGACCGCAACCGCACCGTCCCGCTGCGCTCGTCCACCTCGACCACGCCGCGCAACAGCTTCGCCGTGCTCTCGTTCCCCGACTCCGCCGCCAGCTCGACCGCCCGGCGCAGCTTGGCCGTCGCGGTATCGGTGTCGCCGCTCTTCCGTGCGGCCAACCCCTCCTGCACGGCCTGCGCCAGCTCCGCCTGACCGGTGTAATGCGCTACCCGCCTGCTGATTCGGGCCGACAGCTCGGTATCGGTGGTCCACACCGCCTTGACCAGGCCCTGCCCGAGCACCTGGTCGCCGCTGACCACGCTGACCCGCGCGGCAAGCTTCTCCCGCCCCGGCGCGGCCGGTTCCACCTCGACCTGCACGTGGTAATCGCGGTCCTCCGCGCCCCACGCACCGAGCGGGTACTCCCCCACCTGCGCGGCGGTTTCCACCCGCCGCGCGGTGAGGTCCTCGATGGCCGGCGCGACCTGCTTGACGAACCGGACCTTGGCACCGGCCGGCGTCCACACCCGCAGCGTCAGTTCCGGAATCGCCTTCGACATCGAGCCCTGCATCATCGCGGTGAAGTCCTCGGCCAGCTTGGCCGGGTCGGCGACGATGTCGACGGTGCCGTGCAAGGCGGACGCGATGGTGCGCAATTCGTCGACCCGCCAATCGGTTCCGACGCCGCGGCAGTCACAGGTGAACATGCCTTCGGACTGCTTGATCTCCGCGGCGAGCGCGGCGGGCTCCTCGTGCTCGTTCTTGCCGTCGGTGAGCAGGATCGCGTGCACCATGGCGCCGGGATGCTTCTTGGCCAGCTGCCTGGTCAACCCGAGCCAGGAGCCCATGGCGGTGCCGCCGCCGGGCGTCAGCTTGTCGAGTGCGCGCCGCGCGGCCGCACGGGACTCCCGATTCACCGCCATAGACGGCACATTCGAGGGAAACGCCAGCCGCGCCATCGCGGTGCCCTCGACGATCGCGAACTTGGTGCCGTCCGACATCGCGTCGAGCGCGGCCAGCGCGGCCTGGCGGGCGCCGGGGAACTTGCGGCCGGTGGCCATCGAACCGGAGCAGTCCAGGATGAGGATCTCCAGCCGTTCCTGCGGCGCGGCGGCCACCACCAGGTCGGCCGCGGTCTCGACGGTCACCACCGCGTCGACCGTGCCGACGCCGTCGGCCAGATACTCGTTCTGATCGATGGCTACCGAAATGCCATTGTCTGCAACGGAACTCACTGAACTTCTCCTGGCTGTGCGGTCCATGGAACGGGGACGAGCGCGACGGTGATGTTGTCGCTGCCGCCGCAGCGCAGGGCGAACTCGACCAGCTCGCGCGCGGCGACCGCGGGCGCGGTCGCGGTGGCCACCTCGGCGAGCGCGGTCGCGTCGGACAGGTAGTTCCACAGGCCGTCGCTGCACAGCAGCAGCACACCGGGTCCGGTGGTGCGAAACGTGCGAATGCAGCTGTCGGACCACGGTTTCACCGGTCCGTCCGCACCCAGCCAGCGGATCAGCGTGTGCGCCCGGGGGTCGTGCATCGCGGCGTGCTCGTCCATCGCGCCGGCGTCGACCAGGGCCTGTGCCCAGGAATCGTCCACGGTCAGCCGCTGCGAGGGTGGGTTATGCGGGTCGTCGGGCGCGTCGGCGTGCAGCCAATAGGCCCTGCTGTCACCGACATTCGCGACGGTGATCTCGGTGCCGCCGTGCTCGTCGGTCTGCACGACCGCGGACACGTAGGTGCACGACGGCGCGTGCCCGTCGGCCACCGCGATATCCCGCACCGCCTGCGCCGCCGCCGCGAGACCGGCCATCGCCGCTTCCGCGGCCGGCTTTCCGTCCAACAGCGCGGTACGACAGGCATCGACACCGGTCTTGGCCGCGGTCCCCGAGGCCACCTGCGGATCCTCCGACGACGAAACCCCGTCCGCGACAACGATCACCGCCGCCTTCGGCGCCCCACCGGCGCCGTCCAGCACCGCCGCGGCGACCGCATCCTCGTTGCGCGCGTGCGAGATCCCGCGATCGGTGACCACCGCGACCGCGCCGAGATCGGCGTCGAATCGGTCCGGCGCCCCGCGCAATTGCCCACAGCCCGCGCAGTATCCGTCGGCGTCGTAGTCCAGCCCCCCGCAGGCCTCACACGCGGTGGGCGGACCCGGCTCGTGGTTCGGCAACGCGATCCGCCGGCCGCCGAGTTCCTGGCCGCAGTTCTCGCAGAAGCGATCCTGCTGATGCACCTCGGCGCGGCACCCCGGACAGCTCAGACCCACCCCGGTGCTCATAACCTGGTCCTTGGCCGTACGGTGTTGGCCTGCTCTACCAATGCGAATCGCTCCCACATGTCGTCGGTTTCCCGGGCCAGATCTCGATAACAACGCTCCAATCCGGTGCGCACCCCGGCTTGATCCAGCTTCGCGCCGAGCAATGGCTCGAGCGAGTTCGCGGCGTGTCCCGCGCCCAGCCAGTCCAGTGCGGCGGTCAGTACGCGCAAACGCACCTGCGCGCCACGGCGTTTGGAGTCCAGGCGTAGCCGGGCCGCCCGCTCGCCCGCGTCGCGCACGATCAGCTCGTTGAGTTCGGCCGGTGACCGTCCGTTCAGCTTGGTCTCGATCGCCGCGATTCTCGCCTCGGTGAACAGCGCGGAGCCGGCGTCGACCTGATCGAGCACGCCGATCGCGCCGTCGCGATCACCGGCCGACGCACGCAGCCTGGCCAACCCGAACACCGCACTGAGGTACGTCCGATCGGTGCGCCATACCGTCTCGTAATAGCTTGCCGCCCTGCGCTTTTCCTGCACGGCATTGAATCCGGCGGCATCGGGGTCGGCGGCGCCGGACAGTTCGGCGACGGCGGCCAGCGCCAGTTTCGGCGCGCCCTCGCCGGGCAGCGCGGCATACACCGAGTCGAATTCGGCGGTCGCCGCCGCGAAATCACCGGCGAGCAAACGGCTTTCGCCGCGATACCAGGCGAGCCGCCAATCTCCGGGCAGCGTCTCGGCGACCTCCGTCAACCGCCGATCGGCCTCCGCGGTGTCACCGACTTCCAGCGCGGCCCGGATGAGCCGCAACGGAATCTCGGTCGACGCGCCACGCCCGGTGACCACCGACCGCAGCCCGGCCTCGAACGCGTGCTCCAACTCCGCCGGGGTCGTACCGCTCGTCGTGGCGAGCAGCGCCGCCGCGCTGTCGGTCGGGTCGACCAGCGGAACCGGCAGGGCAGCAACGATATTCGCCGCATCCACCGGCCCGTCCACGCCGAAGACCGCACGGGACGGACCGAAGTAGGTCGACATCCCGGGCCGCGGCACCCCGTCCTCGGTGGACAGGACCTCGCGCAGCACCCCGGTCAGCTGATCGGTCATCTCCTCCATCGAGGCGAACCGCACGTCCGGGTCGTCATCGGTGGCGCGTAACAGGAATCGGTAGAGCGAGTCGTAGGTGACCAGCAACGACTCGCTCTCCGGACCGGGCAGTTCGGCGAAATGACCGCCCCGCTGCGGCACGTCCATCAGCAACACGGCCAGGGTGCGCCCGACCGTATAGACCTCGGTGGCGATGGTCGGCCCGGTCTCGGCGATCTCCGGCGCCTGATAGCCGATCGTGCCGTAGATCGGGCTGTCCTGATCGTCCATCGCGATCACCGCGCCGAGGTCGATCAGCTTGAGCTGCTCGTCGGTCTGCATCACGTTGTCCGGCTTGAAATCGCAGTAGGCCAGGCCGAGCGAGTGCAGATAGCCGAGCGCGGGCAGCATCTCCAGCACGTAGGCGATCGCCTGGGCCGGCGGCAGGAACCCGCCGCCGGAGTCGCGGTGGCCGCGCAGGATCTGCTTGAGCGAGGTGCCGCCGACATACTCCATCACGATGTAGCCGACCGCGACCCCGTCCGCCCCGGCGTGCTCGACGAAGTTGTGGATCTTGACGATGCTCGGGTGCTCCACCTCGGCGAGGAAGCGCTTCTCCGCCACCGCGGCCAGCATCGCGTCCGCGTCGCCCGCGTTGAGCAGGCCCTTCAGCACCACCCAGCGGTCGCTGACATTCCGGTCGATGGCCAGGTAGATCCAGCCGAGCCCGCCGTGCGCGAGGCAGCCTGCGACCTCGTACTGCCCGGCGACCAGGTCGCCCTTGACCAGCTTGGGGGCGAAGGAGAACTCGGTGCCGCAGTTGGCGCAGAAACCCGCACTGCGACCGGGCTTTCCGTCGCGGCCCCGGCCGACCGGCTTCTCACACTTGCCGCAGAACCGCTTGTTCTCCGGGACCTGCGGATCGGTCATGATCGCGGTGGTCGGATCGATGCGCGGAACCCGCGGCACCTCGACCATGCCCGCGCCCAAGCGACCACGCCGGCTGGACCGGGACGAGGATCGACCGGTGCGCACCGACCGTGAACTGCTCCGGGTGCTGCGGGTACTGCCGGACATGGTCGCGACCGTGTCCGGCGCGGGCGCGGTGCCGCACACCTCGCAGTAACCGTCGATAATCGTTCCGCCGCAACCTGGTTCGGTGCACTGCCGGTGTGCGGACTCCGCGGTCGTCGCCTCGGTCGTGGCCGCCGACACGGCCTCGGTGGTCGCCGCGGCGGCCGCGGCCTTCGCCGCAGCGGCCTGGGGCACGGTCGCCTGGACGGTCGTGGCCTCGGCCGGGGCGGTCCCGCACACCGCGCAGTAACCGTCCTCGATCGTGCCCGTGCAGCCGGGTTCGGTGCATGTCCTCACGGTCGCCTCCCCGATTTCTCCGCGATGATGTGCTGGTAGTCGGCGACGGCGCGGGTGACCGCCGCCAGATCGCACGGCGTGCGCGCGAGCAGCCCGGCGGCGATCTGATAGGAGGCGAGCAGATCGCGGTCCTCGCCGACCCCGAGCCGCGCGGCCTTGGCCTGGTAGGCGGCCAGCCGCCCGCGCAGTTCACCGCGCCGGTCCAGCAGGCCCTGGGCCAGGTTCTCCGCGGCGGCCGCGTCCGCGCTCGCGGTATCGATGCGGCGGCCGAGTTCCAGGAGCACCGCTACCGCACCGGGATCGGCCGGGATGGCGTCCAGCTGCGCGCGATAGAGGCCGATGTCCTCCGCGAGGATCGGCAGCGGACCGGACACGATGGTCTGCTCGACCGCTATCCGAGCCTGCCTGGCTCGCTCCCGGGTCGCCTGCAACGCGTCCAGGCGCTGGTGTGCGCTCGCGATCGCGGCGGGCCAATTCGCGGCTACCGCGGCGAGTTCGGCGAGCACGGCCGCCTCCCTGCGCATGGCGCCGGCAAGCTCGGCGAGGCGCGCATCGATCTCGGCCGTGGTCAGGGCGAGCGGATCGGTGGCCGAGCGACTCAGCAGATCGGCGATGCCGTCGCTGATCGCGCGCAGCTCCGGCGTCACCGCCCCGGCCTTGTCCAGCTTGTCCTGCAATGGCGCGAGCCCCGACATCACGCGGGTGTTCACCTTGTCCACCGCGTCGAGGAATTCGGCGATCACCGGGAAGGTCGCCCGCATGCGATCCAGCGTATCGGCGAGGCCGACGAACAGCACGTGTTCGCTCGGACCGGTCAGCGAACGCTCGGCCAGCGGAATCGGGGTGCGCGACACTTCGTGCGGCCGGCCGCGCAGCAGCTCGGTCAGTTCCGCGCGCTGGCCGTCGTCGAGCCGGCCGCGGGTGCCGCGCACGGCGCTCGCCGAATCCAGGATGGCGCGCATCCGGCCGAAGTCCTCCCACATCAGCGCGAGCGCGTCGCGGACGGGTAGCCAGCGCGCCTCGGTCACCCCGGACGGCGGGAAGCGGCGCACCAGCTCCAGCCCCGGATGCTTGTCCAGCTCCAGCAGGGTGGCCACGATCGAATCGGCTTCGCTTGCGCGCCTGGCCAATTCGCGGTCGATCTCGATGAGCGTGAGCGGTTGCATGCTGATCGAACTCATCCCACGTACCGGGGCTCGGGCGGATCCTGCGCCTGCCCGAGCGCACCGAGCTGGGCCGCGGAGATCCGCTTCCAGGTGCCGTCGGAGCGCATCCGCTCGAGCACTCCGTTGACGAAGCGGACCAGATCGTCGCTGCCCTTGGACATGCCAACCGCGTACGCGCCGGTGCCGACCGGCTGGCCGACCACCTCGAAGTTGTGGTCCTGGGCGACCAGGCCGAACAGGATCGGGTCGTCGCCGCTGATCGCGTCCACCTGTCCCTGTTGCAGCGCGACCAGGCAGTCGGTCCAGGTGGTCACGCCGATCACGGTGGGCCGCTTGGGCAGCGCGAACAGCGGCGCGGGGGCGGTGGTGCCGCGGGCCACGCAGACCCGCTTGCCCGCCAGGTCGTCGCCGGAGCGGATGCCGGACTCGCGCGGCGCCAGGATGCGTTGCGCGGCACGGTAGTACACGGCGGAGAAGTCGACCTCCTTGCGCCGCTCGCAGGTCGCCGAGAAGGTGCGCACGATCATGTCGACCTTCTTGTCCCGCAGCGCGGGGATGCGTTCGGCGGCGGTCACCGAGCGCAGTTCGATCTGGTTCGGGTCGCCGAACAGCGCGCGGGCGATCTCGTGCGCGATGTCGATGTCGAAGCCCTGGAGCTGACCGGTGCCCGGATCGCGGAAGCCGAACAGGTAGGTGTTCTGGTCGACGCCGACCCGCAACCGGCCGCGCGCCACGATCGCCGCCATCGACGAACCGGCGGGCATCGCACCGACGTTCGGCAGCCCGCCGGGCCGCAGCGTCGCCTCCGTGTCGCAGTTTCCGTCCCCTTCGGCCTGCGGCGGTGTGGTGATCTCCGCCGCGCCCGCGGGTTGCGGGTTCACCGCGTCGAGGGTGTGCGTCGGGGGCAGCTCGCCGGATCCGCACCCCGTCACCAGCACGGCCGCCCCGACCAGGAGAGCGGCGAACAGCCCACGTGTACTCACAGGAACTCCTTCAGCCGCGGCCACACGCCGGTCACCACGGCGGCCGCGGCCAGCACCAGCAATACCAGCGTGCCGAACGGGCTGAGGATCAGCGCGTTGCCCGCGGTCTCCAGCCCGCCCCGCAGATCGCGGCGGGCCTGCGCGATGTTGTCGTTCAACGAACGGTCCAGCGCCGCGAATTGGGTGGCCGACGAATCCGGCGTCGTGCCGATCGCCTGCGCGAGCGCCGCCGGGTAGTTCGCCGACTGGTACGCCTCGATCTGCGCCCGGTGTCCGGCCGACCACTTCGTGAACTGTTGTACCGCAGCGGAATCCGGACCGACCACGGCGCCGAGCCGGCCGCGCAGATCGGCGCTGTGCCGGTTGTAGGAGTCCTCACCGGCCGCGATGTCGCCGCGGGTGATCAGCTGCAACGTCTCGTCGGTGCGCGCCTGCTGTGCCGAGATGCGCGCGTTCGCCAGGGTTTCGAAGCGCTTGCTCGCCCCCGACGGACCGGTGTCCAGGGAATTGGCCGCGAGGCCCGTCGCGGCGATCACCCACAGCAGCGCCAGCGCCGCCGCGCCCGCCGCGGCCAGCACACCGAGGTTGGCCAGACGGTTGGTGCGCCGCAACAGAATCCACGAGCCCACCGCACAGGTGAGCAACACCAGGACGATCAGCGTGATGCTCAGCAACGGCAGTTTCGCGATGGCCTGCTGGTCGGCACGGACGGCGGCGAACCGGTCGGCGGTGAGCCGTTCGGCGTTGGGCAGCAACGACTTCTGCATCACCTCCGAGGCCGCGCTCAGGTAAGACGAGCCCACCGGGAAGCCCTGCCTGCTGTTCGCCCGCGCCGTCTCGACCAGGCCGGTATAGGCGGGCAGATCGGCGGCGATCCTGGCCACGATCTGCCTGGTCTGCTCGTCGGACGCGCCCGCGGTGGCGTCGGCCAGTGCGGCGGCCGCATCGGCCAGTGACTGCTGATACTGCTGGCGCACCGCGGGCGCCTCGATGCCGACGGCCAGGAACGCGGTCGCCGCGGCGGCGTCCGCGGCCGAGAGCGCGACGTAGAGCCGTTGCGCCGCGAACGCGAGGGGCTCGGTGTGTTGCAGCGCGACGTCCCGGCGCGCGCTCTTGCCGCTCATCTGGTTTGCGCTGGTGAAACCGGCGAGCAGGCACAGCACGACGGAAACGACGACAAGGACGGCGATCACCCCCGGCGTCGTTCCGGCGAAGCGTCGCAACCACAGGGTCCCGTTGCGGATGCGAGGTCCCACACCGTCCTCCTAACATCTCCCCGGCCGGTGTATCCGATCGCGATAGTACGGGAGGAGGAAACAGTGTGCCGACCGATTGCCCAGGTAGTGGACAATCATGGTTTCAGACGTCGGCGCGAACCAGCTTGGGGGCGGTGCTGATTCGGGCGACGATCAGGGCCGCGAAGCACAGCCCGGTGATGGTCAGCCAGCCCAGATGGGCCGGCGGGCGGAAGGCCGCGGCCGAGGTCAGGGCGTCGGGATGGCTGGCGATCAGCGAGCCGATGACCGCGACGCCGAGCGACTGACCGATCTGCCGGGACGTGGTTGCCAGGCTGGCCGCGACCCCGGCCTGGGCGGCGGGCAGCCCGGCCACCGCGGTCGCCGTGATCGGCGTGTAGATCAGGCCGATGCCCGCGCCGAACAGCGCGTAACCGATGAGCAGCAACAGGTTTCCGCTGCCGTCGAACGTCGCGGTCAGCACCGCCGCCGCGGCGGTCGCCAGCACGGCCCCGGCGCTCAACGCGCTGCGCGCACCGCGGTGCGCGACGATCCGGCCTGACATCGGCCCGAACACGAACATGGCCACCGCCATCGGCACCAGCGCGAGCCCGGCGGCCAGCGGCGAATCGTGCCGAATCTCCTGCAGATAGAACGTATTCAGGAACAGGAACCCGCCCAGCGCGGCGAACGCCAGGATGGCGATCACGAACGCGCCGGTGAACGGGGCCGACCGGAACACCCGCAGATCGATCAGCGGATGCGGGTGCCGCGGCGCGTAGCGCAGCAGCGCGGCGAGGCAGGCCGCCGAGCCGGCGAAGCAGCCCACCGTCACCGGCGCGAGCCAACCCCGGTGCGGCCCTTCGATAATCGCGAACACCAGCAGCCCGAGCACGCCGATCACCAGCAGCTGCCCGAGCGGATCGAGCGCGCGCGGCTGCTCGGATTTCGACTGCGGAACGACCAGGAAGGTGAGCGCCAGCGCGACCGCCGCGATCGGCACATTGATCCAGAACACCGATTCCCAGCCGATCGAGTCGACCAGGAATCCGCCGATCACCGGTCCGGCCGCCATGCCGATCCCGATCGAGCCGCTCCAGATCCCGATCGCCCGGACCCGCTGCCCCGGCTCGGTGAACACCGCCGAAATGATCGCCATCGCAACCGGAGTCAGCATCGAGCCGCCGATTGCCTGCACCACTCTGAACGCGATGAGCCAGCCGACCGAAGGCGCGAGACTACAGGCCAGCGAACTCATGGCGAATATGGCCAGGCCGAGCTGGAAGATGGTCCGCCGACCGATTCGGTCGGCCAGCGACCCGGACAGCGTCAACAGGCAGGCCAGGGTCAGCGTGTAGGCGGCGACCACCCACTGCGCGCCGGCCACCGAACCGTCGAGTCCACGACCGATCGCGGGTAGCGCGACGTTGACCGCGGTGGTGTCCACGTTCGCCATCACCACGGCGGCGCAGCAGACCGCCAGCACCGTGGCCTGCCGCATCGTCTTGGGAACACTCGGCGCAACCGGGGCGCTGATCGACATGCCAGCATACTTGCAGCATCCCGCCCGTCTGCCAGTCCCAACACACCGTGCGGTCCGCTTCGTTCCACTTGGAACTCCCCGCGCCCGGGTCAGTGCACGCCGACGCCCACCGCGACCGGCGCGTGGGCCGACGCGAACGCGCGACCCCCATGCAGCCGGAACTCCTGCGGCGGGCAGCCTTTCCAGCGGCGGAAGGCGCGGATGAACGACGCGGCTTCGGCGTAGCCGAGGCGGGCGGCGACCTGTTCGGTGGTCAGGTCGGTGTAGGCGAGTAGTTGCTCCGACATCAGCTGCCGGACCTCGTCGAGCAGGCCGCGGAACGACGCGTCCTCTTCGTTGAGCCGCCGGGACAGCGTGCGCGGACTCATGAACAGCTCGTTGGCGACCGCGATCTGGTCGGGGATGTCGCCGGGGTTGCGAACGAGCAGATCGCGGACCGCGCCCGCGACGCCGGAGCGGGTGCGATGCCGATCCAGCAGATCGCGGCACAGCTGCGCGCACACACTGCGCGCGCGTTCATTCGTGGGCGGCACCGGCAGGTCGAGACAGCGGCCGTCGAACGACACCGTGTCGGTCTCCGCGCCGAAAATCGGTTCGGCGCCGTAGATCTCGTGATACCGGTCGAGGTCGCCCGGCGCCGGTCGGCGGAATTCGATTCGGGCGGGTGGAATTCCGGTATCGAACAGCGCGCCGCCGATTGTGCCGAGACCGGCGATGATTCGCTCGGCGAGAAATACGCGCAGGTCCGGCGGGCATTCGGAATCGTCGAACCGCAATCGCAGCACGCCCGCGGATTCCTCGGCGAGGAACCGGCCGGAAACGAGCGCGCGGTCGAGATAACGCATCATTACATCGATCGCGTCCCGCCTGGTCCGGCTGCTGAGCAGGGCGAGGCCCCAGGGGCCGGACAGCGGAATATCGGCTCTGCGCCCCGCTTCCGCGCCGAGTGCCGCTTCGCCGCCGAAGCGGCCGACCAGATTACGCACGACCAGTAGTTCTTGCCGGGCCGTGCACTCGATATCGGTGGCCGACAGCCCGGTGCCGGACAGGCATTCCGTAATGGACATTCCACGCTCTTCGGCGAGCGCGATCAGCACGCGAACGCTGGCAGTGCTGCGGCGAAATTCCCGGTCGAACATGTACTCGCATTCCTCATCGAATTCGCCGTACCGGACGGCTTGGCGAAATCTATCAATGCGCGGGCGATCTGTGGTGCGAAACGACAAACTACTCATGGAGCGCGCAGCAGCATTTCCTTCAGCATGGTGATGATGCGGTCGATGTCGAATCGGTCCGGGTCGTCGAGCACCAGTTGGGCGGCGGTGTGGATGATGCCCTGGATGACGCGGACCAGAACGTCGACATCGACCTCCTCGGCGCCGCGCTTGCCGGAAAGCCATTGCCCGAGCGTGCAACTCAGCGGGGCGCGCAGGTCGTCGCGGGCCTGTTCCAGGCGCTCCCGGAGGACGGCCGGGACGCCGTCGATCGGGAAGTAGATCAGTCGCCAGCTGTCGGGCACGGCCCGCACCTCGGCCAGGAATCGGGCCAGCGCCGCGGCCAGCATCTCGCCCCGATCCTCGTGCGGCGCAGTCGATTCGATGCCCGCCATCGATCGGTCCACGGCCGCGCGCAGGCGGGCGCTCTCCCGTTCGATCAGCTCGTGCAGCAGGTCGTCGCGGCCGGCGAACGAGTCGTAGACCACCGGGCGGGTGACGCCGCCGCGCTCCGCGACCGCGGCGATGCTGACGTCGGCGAAGCCACGCTCGCCGATGAGCGCCAGCGCGGCGTCGAGCAGTTGTTCCTTGCGATCGGCGGGCGCGAGCCGCTTGGCGTAGCGGCGGCGCTGTGGCCCTTCGGATTTCGTGCTCGGCCGGACCACTACGCCTCCATCGCGAGCGCCGCTTCGGTCATCCGGCGCACCATCCAGCGTAGGGTTCGCGCCACCGCTTCGCGTTGCGCGCCGTGGTCGGCGAGCGCCAGCCGGGCGCCGGTCTCGCTGGCGCTGGTCACCGCGTAGCTCAGCAGCTCCGCGTCGACCACCCGCCCGCGCAACGCCGCCACCGCGCCGATCGCCGCCGCCGTCTGCTGTCGAATCTCGTTCTTGCCGTGCTCGATTCGGTCGCGTGCCGCGGGCGGCAGGCCGTCACCGGGCATCAGGACCAGCTGCCAGGTCTCCGGCGCGGACAGCACGAGGTCCAGGTAGACGTCGACGGCGGCCACCGACACCTCCACCGCTATGTCGGCGGGATCGCCGCCGGGGGGCACCATCGGCAGCGCGGTGGCGGCCATCTCGACCACCCGGGCCCGCTCCCGGTCCAGCAGCGCCGCGAAAACCTCGTCACGGTCACCGAATTCGGCGTAGAGCGTGGGCCGCGTGACTCCTGCGGCGCGCGCGATCGCGTGCATGCTGACGCTCGCGTAGCCCTCCCGGACGATGACCCCCCGCGCCGCATCGAGGATGCGCTCGCGTCGCGCCGACACGGTCTCCTCCTGCGGTGCTCGATCGATGATCAGCGGTCTGTGCACCGGCGATCCGTGGCGCCAGTGTACGCATCGGCTATAACTGCGACGGCGGTATCGGAAGCCGGGCACGACTGGTCGAAGGTCGGATACTACGTGCTGAGAGCAAGTCCGGCAGTGAAATTGACACTGTTGTACTCGAGCAAAACCGGTGCTACCGTTTGCCGAGCGTTGGTGGGGCGGATCACAGTTGGGCAACCGGCCGCATCTGTCGGCGCACGATCACGCGACCTCGCCGATGCGGTTGTCGAAACTGTCAACACCCTGGCCAGCTGAGCTACGAGCAACTCCGCCGGAGCGACCTACCGCGCGGAGAGACCTTGTGTACGAATCCGTATACAAGGCGGTAGGAGGATTGATGAAGGGCGCTCCCCCGCTCGCGGAGCCGGCGGATTCCACCTCGGCCGGGCAGATCATTCGGGAAAACCTCACCGGCACCGTGCTTTCCAGCCTGCGCACGTTCGGGCGGGCGGTGGACCTCGGCCTGGAATCGGTGCGCGGCACCGTGACCGACGTGCTCGGCCTGCGCTTCCAGTGGTCGGAAATGCTGCGCCAGGCCTGGTATCTGATCACCGTCACCGCGATACCCGCGGTGCTGATGGCCATTCCGTTCGGTGTGGTTGTTTCGGTGCAGGTGGGCAATCTGATTCATCAACTAGGCGCCGACTCGATGATCGGTGCGGCGGGTGGCCTCGGGGTGATCCAGCAGGGTGCGCCGATCGCCACCGGGCTGTTGCTCGGCGGCGCAGGCGCTTCCGCGATCGCCGCCGACCTCGGCGCGCGCACCGTGCGCGAGGAGATCGACGCGCTGCGCACCATGGGGATCAGCCCGGTGCATCGCCTGGTCATTCCGCGGGTGACGGCCATGCTGCTGGTCGCGCCGCTGCTGAACATCCTGATCATCTTCGTCGGCATCGTCTCCGGGTACGCGGTCGCGATCGGCGCGCAGAACGTGACGCCCGGCAGCTACTGGGCGACCTTCGGGTCCTTCTCCGTGCTGGCCGACGTGTGGATCTCGCTGGCCAAGGCGATGCTGTTCGGCTTCCTCGTGGTGATCGTCGCCTGCCAGCGCGGGCTCGAGGCCAAGGGCGGGCCGCGCGGGGTGGCCGACGGGGTGAACGCCGCGGTGGTGGTGTCGGTCGCCGGGATCATCCTGGTGAACCTGGTGATCACCCAGGTGGTGGCGATGTTCCTGCCGCTGCGGGTGGCGTGATGACCGCGACACCGTATACCCCGAAGGGCCTGGGCTGGGCGTATCGCGTTGTCCGGCAACCGGGCCGGGTGTTCGCGCCGATCGAGACCACCGGGTTCATGCTCGGCTTCGTCTTCCAGGCGCTCTGGGCCATCCCGCTCACGCTGCGCCGCTACCGGGCGCAGACCATGCGCACCATCACCGACATGACCTGGGGCCGCGGGTCCGTGCTGGTCGGCGGCGGGACGGTGCCGATGCTGGTGGTGCTCGGCATCGCGATGGGCGCGGGGGTCGGCATCCAGTCGTTCGCGGCGCTGGATCTGCTCGGACTCGGGCCGGTGACCGGCGTGGTGTCCGCGTTCGCGAACACCAGGGAGCTCGCGCCGATCGCGGCGGCGGTCGGGTTCGCCGCGCAGGCCGGCTGCCGGATGACCGCGGAGATCGGCTCGATGCGCATCTCTGAAGAGATCGACGCGCTGGAATCCCTTGGGCTGCGGTCGATTCCATTCGTCGTGACCACGCGGGTGATCGCCGGGGCGGTGGCGATCGTGCCGACGTTCCTGATCGCGCTGGTGCTCAGCTATGTGGCCTGCTCGACGGTGGTGGTGCTGCTGCACGGCCAGTCCGGCGGCGTGTACGACCACTACTTCTTCCAGTTCACCAGCGGCTACGACGTGCTGGCCGCGGTGGTGAAGATCCTGGTCTTCGGTGTCGCGGTGATCCTGATCCATTGCTACTACGGGTTTTTCGCCTCCGGCGGGCCCGAGGGCGTCGGCATCGCGTCGGGTCGGGCGGTGCGGGCCAGCTTCGTCGCGATCGTCGGGCTGGACATGGTGCTGTCGGTGCTGCTGTGGGGCGTCAACTCCGCCATCGAATTCCCGGGGTGAGCTGATGCCGAACTACAGCATGCCCGGCGTGCCCATGACTCGTCGTGGCTCGCTCGTCCTCGGCGCGGTCGCGATGGTCACCGCCACCCTCGTAACACTGGGCTGGCGTGGGGTTTTCGACGACGCGGACCCCAGCCGCGTACGCATCCAATTGCATACCGAGCAGATCGGCGAAGGGGTCATCCCGGGCACCAAGGTGCGGATGGACGGCGTGGCGGTCGGCGAGATCGCGACGATCACCGGCGCGGAGCAGGGGCGGCAGCTGATCACCCTGGATCTCGATCGCGCCGAAACCGCCTCGCTCACCGATGCCTTCACCGTCGACTACGCGCCGGACAACCTGTTCGGGATCAGCGCGCTCACCCTGCGCCGAGCGGACGGCGGCGGCGCGCTGCGCGAGGGTGCGGTGGTCGATCTGGCCGGCCGCAATGCCGGCAAGGTGACCGATGTGACGATGGGCAGCCTGCTGCGCTCGCTCACCGGCACCTCCACCGAGGTGCTCACGCCCAAACTCACCGAGTTGATCACCCGGTTCAACGGCGACCTGCATGCCTTCACGCCGCTGCTGGAGGCGATCGTCACGCTCAATCGCGTGGTCGCGGACACCCAGCGGTATCCGACGCCGTACCTGCTCGATCAGTACGCGTCGCTGTTCGGCGGGATCGGGACGTTCACCTCGGCGACCTTCCGGCTGCTGGACGCGATCCTGAATATCGACGTGTTCGTGCACGATCGGCCGAAGTACGACGCGTTCATCGGCATGGTGGTCAACGACGTGTTCCCGGCGGTCGGCGAGGTCGGCGCCGCGGCGCGCGGCCAGCTCTCCGGCGCCACCACGATGCTCACGCCGCTGTTGGCGGCAATGGCGGCGACGGTGCCCGATCCGCAACGGTCGCAGGCCGAGGCCGGCGCGCTGATCGACCGGCTGAACCGGATGTTCGCCGATACGCCGGAGGGGCCCGCGGTGAACGTGGCGGTGGTGCTGCGCGGCATGCCTGCGCTCGCGGGGCCGCTGTTCGGCCAGCCGGGTCCCGGGGGTGCTCGATGAAGCAGTTGCCCATCCGCTCGATTGCGCTGCGGCTCAGCGTCTTCGCCGTCGCGATGATCGTGCTGCTGGTGGTGGTCGCGCAGGCGATCACCCGGCCGATCGGCAGCGACACCGACAGCTTCCGTGCGCGATTCACCGACGTGAGCGGCTTGAAGACCGGCGATGACGTGCGAGTGTTCGGCGTGCAGGTCGGCAAGGTCACCGCGATCGACCTCGACGGCGCGACGGCGGTGGTCCGGTTCTCCTTGCAGCGGGATCGGCCGGTCTACGACACCAGCGTGCTGGCCATCCGGTATCAATCGCTGACCGGGCAGCGCTATGTCGACATCAAGCAGCCGGACCGGCCCGCCACCCGGCTGCGGCCGGAAACGACCATCGCCGAGGCGAATACGATTCCGTCCTTCGACGTCACCCAGCTGTTCAACGGGTTGCAGCCGGTCATCGCCCAGTTCTCCCCCGGCGCGCTGAACCAGTTCACCGAGAACGTCCTGGCTGTGATCGACGGCAACGGTTCCGGCATCGGGCCCGCGCTGGAATCCCTGGACAAGCTCAGCCGATTCGCCGGCGACCGGCAGGCGGTGATCAGCACGATCGTGGCCAATCTCAGTACTATCTCCAGCCAGATCGGCGGCCGCTCACCGCATCTGGTGACGCTGCTGCGCGGCATCGCGGACGTGTTCACCGCGTTCCGCGAAAAGCTGGACGGGCTGCTGGATTTCGCCGCCGTCGCACCGTCCGCGCTCGGGCCGCTCAACAGCCTGATGGACACCCTGGGCTTCACCGAGAACACCAATCCGGATCTGATGACCGATCTGCGCCTGCTGTTTCCGGACCCGCAGGCGGCGCTGGACACACTCGGCAGGCTGCCCGGACTGC
Organism: Nocardia sp. NPDC051756; assembly: GCF_040681495.1. Classification (NCBI taxonomy): domain Bacteria; kingdom Bacillati; phylum Actinomycetota; class Actinomycetes; order Mycobacteriales; family Nocardiaceae; genus Nocardia; species Nocardia sp. NPDC051756. Next base: position 359,786 of record NZ_JBFAYV010000005.1, read on the forward strand.
TGCAAGCACTGAGCGCGGCGCTGCCGCCCGCGGGCGCCGCGGCGAACGAGGTGAACCTGACGTGTTCGAAGGGTGCCGCCGAACTCCCCGAGGTGATGCAGGTGCTGATCGCCGGGCAGCGGGTGACGATATGCAACGGGTGAAGCCGACCGACCTGCTGCACAAGCTGATTCCGGATCACGTCGATCGGCACGAGGCCGCCAAGGATCGGCGCGAATTACGCCTCGGCGTATCGGGGGCCGCGTTCGTCGCGGTGCTGCTGTTGATCACCGCGGCGATCTATATCGTGCCGATCGGAAAGTCCACCTACACGGCCGAATTGGCCGAGGCGCAGTCGGTGAAGGTGGGCGATCAGGTGCGGGTCGCCGGGATCACCGTCGGCGCCGTGACCGGGCTGGAGTTGAAGCCGGATCGGGTGCGCATGAGTTTCACCGTCAAGCGGGGCGTGTTCCTCGGTGAAGCAACGTCTTTGGAGTTGCGCATGCTCACCGCGGTCGGCGGTCACTATGTGGCGCTGTTCCCGGCGGGGTCGAAGCCGCTCGGCGACAAGGCCATCCCGATCGATCGTTCCCGATTGCCCTACAGCCTGATCCGCACCTTGCAGGACGCGGCGCAGCCCACCCGCGAGGTGGACGGTGCGACGTTGCGGAAAAACCTGGCTGCCCTCCAGGATTCGCTCGATCAGAGTCCGGACGCGCTGCGACAGATGGGCGGTGCGGTGCAGTCGTTCGTGGACATCCTGAATCGCCAGAACAGCGAGGTGTCGCGGGCGCTGACCGTGATGACCGAGTTCCTCGGCACCATCGATCAGAACAAGTCGCTGGTCGGCGAGTTCGTCCGGCAGATCGGGATGCTGATGGTCACCGGGCTGGACAAGCGGGCGGAAATCGAAGTGGCGCTGCGGATCACCGCGCAGCTGCTGTCCCGGCTCGCCGCGCTGGAACCGTCGTCGCGGGAAGTGCTGGAGCCGCTGGCCGGCAAGCTGCGCGAGACGCTACCGCAGCTGTCCGAACTGGGCGCGCAATTGGATGTCGCGATTCCGGCCTGGCGCGAGCTGCGCGATCGCCTGGTCGCGGCGACGGCCGGACACGACGGGGTCGCGATCGATCAGGCGGCGCTGACGCCGCGGCTGTGCGTGCCGGTGCCGGGACGGGCGTGCTGATGAAACGTCTGCTGGCCGCACCGGGTTTCGTGACCGTCGTCGGCGCGCTGGTGCTCGCCGTCGTCGCGGTCGCGGGCTATCTCATCGCGTTCGAACCGAACAAGAAGACGCTGAGCTACTGCGCGCTGATGCCGGACGCGGTCGGCCTGTACACCGGTAATCAGGTGACCACCCTCGGCATTCCGGTCGGCACGGTCACCGCGATCCGGCCGGAGGGCACCGCCGTGCGGGTCGACTTCGAGGTGCTGGCCGAGCATCCGCTGCGCGGGCAGCCGACGGCGACCACCCTGTCGGACAGCCTGGTCGCCGACCGCACCCTGGCGGTCTTCGGCGAGCCGACGGCGCTGGCCGACTGGGACCGGAGCCGTTGCCTGACCAAGACCTTCACGCCGAAGAGCATCAGCCAGACCCTGGATGGCTTCGCCCAGCTGGCATCCCAGCTCGGTGGTGGTGACAATCCGGCGGAGCAGACCCGGATCCGGGACGGGGTCAACGCGTTTCGCACGGCGACCGCCGATACCGGACCGCGGCTCAACGCACTGATCAAGGATCTGGCCACGGCGCTACGCCAGCCGGATGCGGCGATCGGCAATATCGGGCGCCTGATCGACGCGTTCGCCTCGATCACGGCGAGTATCTCGATCAACTGGGATGACATCGCGACGGTATTGGTGCGTGCCAATACGGGTATCGCGTTCATCAACGATCTGTGGGGCCGGGTCGTGCAGATCGCCGATTCGCTGCTCGTGCTGCTGCCCTGGCTCAACCGCCTCGCCCGGGACTACGGCAGGCCGCTGCTCGGCGCGCTCGACGGCGCGGCGCCCGGGTTGCGGCTGCTGGCCGCGAATGTCGGTTCGCTGCAACAGGTCGTGAACATGATCCCCTCGATCGTGGGCGCCTTCCAGCAGTCCATCGACCCGGCGACCGGCTGGCCGCAGATCACCTATGCGGCGCCGAGAGTGGCGCTGCCGCAGGAGCAGGCGGATCAGATCTGCGGAGTGATCAATGCGGTGAACCCCGGTTGGTGCCATCCCGAGAACGGGCTCACCGCAACGAATCTCGTGCCGATGGTCCTGGGTTCGGTGGGTGCGCGATGATCAGCTCCATTCTCCGGTCCGGGGTCGTCGCGGCCGCGGTGCTGCTGACCGCCTCAGGTTGCGCGTTCGATCCCGCCACGGTGCCGGTGCCGGGCGCCTCCGTGTCCGGGCCGACGTATCAGGTGCGGATCGAGCTCGCCAGTGCGCTCAACCTGCCCACCCAGGCGAAAGTGGTGGCCAATGGCGCGCAGATCGGCAGCCTGCGCTCGGTGCACGTGGTGGACCCGACCGCGACCAGCAGCGGCCGCGTCGACGCGATCGTCGAGATCTCGAACTCGGTGCGGTTGCCGGCCGCCACCACGGCGCAGCTTCGGCAGAACACCTTTCTCGGCGATATCTACATCGGACTCACCACTGCGCCAACGGGATCCGCCGAGATGATCCCCGACGGCGGCATCATTCCGCTGCGCCAGACCAAGGCCGCGCTCCAGGTGGAAGACCTGCTGGCCGGCATGTCGACCTTCGTCGGCGGCGGCGCGCTGCAACAGGCCCAGGACATAGTCAACCGGGTGAACGCGGTGCTGCCGGAGCAGCCGGCGGAGACCGCGCGGATCTTCGCGGCGCTCGGCCGGGACGCCCAGGATGTCGCCGCCGACACGGGGTCGGTGGATCGGATGCTGGACGCGATCGAGCGGGATCTCGGTGCGGTGCTGGACAATCCGACCCAGCTGGACGCATTGCTCAGCGAGCGCGGCGCCGTGGAGATCCCGGCGGACGCGCAGTCGCTGGTGTTGACGCTGGGCATCGTCGGCGGGCTCGGCGTCATCGGGCACGCGGTGCAGTGGCTGGCGCCGCTGCTGGAGGCCGGTGACGCAACGGCCAAAGCGCTGGTGCCGCTGCTGTTCACGGGTCGTCCACTGGATCTGAACGCACCGTCGAATCTCAATCGGGTGGTCGCGCTGTTGCGGGACAAGGTGATTCCGTTCGCCGAGCGGGGGCCGAAGATCAATGTCACTCGCGTCGAGATCGAGGGGGCGGCGAACCCGATGGATACCGACGAACAGGTGGCGCGAATGCTCGACGCGCTGCGGATGATCGGAGTCGTCCGATGAGTTTCGCAGGCAGGCAGCTGGGCTCGATCGCATCGCTGGGCTCGATCGGCGTAATCCTGGTCGTGGTCAGTTCGTATCTCACCTTCGGTGTGGTGCGGGTCGATTGGTTCCGCGACAGCACCGCGGCGACCATGCTGCTCGCGGACTCCGGCGGGCTCATTCCGCGATCCAAGGTGCTGTTGTCCGGCATCGAGATCGGCCAGGTGACGTCGGTGGCGCACCAGGGGCGGTCGGTCGAGGTGGCGTTCCGGTTCGACGCCGAGTACCGGGTGCCGATCGCGAGTTCGGCCCGGATAGAGGCGCTTTCGGGGCTCGGCGAGCCGTATCTGGAGTTCCGGCCGACCGCGGCGGGCGGGCCGTACCTCCAGGACGGGCAGCGGGTCGATGCGACGACCGTGGCAAAGCCGGTCTCGATCCCCGAAGTCGCGCGCACCGCGACGCGGCTGCTCGAGCAGCTCGATCCGCAGGCGATCGCGGGCATCGTCGAGACGTTCGAAAAAGGTTTCGCGGGAACCGAATCCGTCATTCCGCAGCTGTCCCGGTCCACCGATCTGCTCGCGGCCACGCTGCTCAGTCGCACCGACGTGATCCGCGAGATGCTCGTCGCCATGCAATCGCGTGCTACCGAGTTGACCTGGGCTGGAAACGAATTGGAGCAGGCATCGGGGCCGTGGGCCGAATTCGGGCCGCGGGTCGCGCAAGTGGCCGACTCGATCGCGCGCATCGCCCGCTCGGGTGACATTCCGGGCGACTATCTCGCCGACACCGACGACGTGATCGGCCTGATCCCGCTGCTGAAGGAAATCGCCGCGAAGATCAATCGACTCGGGCCGGACCTGCGGACGCTGCTGCCGGTGTTCGAGCCGTTGGTCGCCACGACCACCGGGTTGGTGCACGGAATCGACCTCGGCGACCTCATCTCCCAGGCCCTGCACGCCACCAGCCCGGACGGCGCGCTGAACTTGCAGATCACCGTCAAATAGGAGCGGCCACCATGCCACAGCTGACCAAGACCGTCGAATCCGGCACCGCGCCAACGCCTTCCGCCCAGGGGCGGTCGGTGAGCATCGAGATTCCCACACTCATCCGCGGTGCGGTGATCACGGTGCTCGTCCTGGCGGTGATCGTGCTGTCGATCTTCCTGGTGCGCGCCCGCGGCGAGCTGGCCGGGGACCGGGCCGCGGCGGCCGACGATCGGCACGCCGAGCAGGTCGCCATCGATTACGCCGTCGGTGCGTCGACCATCAACTACGCCGACATCAACACCTGGATCGGTAAGTTGAGGGCCAATACCGCGCCCGCGCTGGCCGGCAAGTTCGAGACGGTCGGCCCGAAGATGGGCGAGCTGCTCCTCCCGCTGAAGTGGACCTCGACCGCGACGCCGGTGGCGGCCAAGGTCACCGCGCGGAACAACGGCGTGTACACGGTGAACGCGTTCGTGAGCCTGACCATCTCGAATGTGCAGAACCCGCAGGCCGGACAGGTGACCGCCACCTACACGGTGACGGTCGACCAGCATTCCGGGTGGCAGGTCACCGAGGTCGGCGGGATGAATCAGGCGCTGCCGCTCAAGTAGTCCGTGGCTTCGGGGTGCGCAGCAGCGTGCCGCTCACCGCGAGCAGCCAGAGAATGGTCAGGCCGCCGGTGGACGCCGTGGTGCCCCAGCCGTTGGCAGCGTAGAAGTTCGCCGGGTCGTTCCCGCAGAACAGGGACGGCACGAAGAGCAGGTGGATGGCGGCCAGGCCGAAGGCGGTCCACATCGTCCAGCGCGGCAGCAGCGCGGTGCCCGCGATCGCGCAGCCGAAGGCGACCAGGAACAACGCGATCAGCAGCTTCGACAGCGAACCGTAGAGCAGGTAGGTGCCGGTCACCGCGATGGTCGGATCGATCGGGTCGGGTGCGGCGATGGCCGCGCCGACCTCGAGGCAGGTGGCGACGCTGGTGACGGTGAGCCAGATCAGGCCCGCGGCCGCGCTGATCGACCCGATCCACGCGTACTCCGGGCCGCGCTCCTTCAGCAGCTGCGGCAGTCCGATCATGAACACCATCAGCAGGACGTTGCCGATGAGCCCGAACATGCTGCGGGTGAGGATATTCCAGTCCGGCGGCGGGCCGGCGTAGACGAAGTAGAGCGGTAGCTCGACGAGCATCAGGATCGTGGCGGCCAGGCCTGCCGTGCCGGTGGTTCGTCTGATGACGGTGCTGTCCATGGACTCTCGCTTTCACTGATCCGCCTACCGCTCGACGCGCGACCAGGCTCTTTCCTCTTTAGTATATCTCTTATACTATAAGGCGCATGCTAATCTTCCCGCCGTTCGGACACAAGCGCTGAGGAGGCGAACCGCACGATGGTCGACGACACCCCGCCGAACGAGCTGGTCCGCCTGTGGCGACTGCCCACCGGTGCGCGCCTCGGCCGGCCCGCCGGGCTCGATGTCGAGCAGGTCGTGCGCACCGCCGTGCAACTGGCCGACCGCGACGGGCTGTCCGGCGCCACCTTGCCGAAGATCGCCGAAACCCTCGGCGTCACACCGATGTCGCTCTATCGCCACATCGGTTCGAAGGAAGAACTGCTCGTCCTCATGGGCGACGCCGCCACCGGCCCTCCCCCGGATTTCCTTGCCCCCGTGGATGATTGGCGTCCGGCGCTGCGCGAGTGGGCCTGCGCCCTCTGGTCCATACACCGGCAGCGCCCCTGGCTGACCCAACTCCCCATCTCCGGCCCACCCAGCGGCCCGAGCGCCATCGGCTGGATGGACGCGGGCCTACGCGCCCTGCGCCCCACCGGCCTCGACGCGGGCGCGAAGGTCGGCATCGTCATGGTCGTCAGCGGCTACGTCCGCCAAGCCGACCTCCTCGCCCAGCAACTCGAACAAGGCAGGCGCGCAACCGGTCTCGACGAACCCGAAACCAACCGCAACTACGCCCGCCACATGGCCCGCCTGGTCGACCCCGCCCGCTTCCCCGACGCCGCCGCCCTCTTCACCTCCGACCTCTTCGAATCCCCACCCCCCACCCCCGACCCCACCCGAGACGACTTCGAATTCGGCCTGAACATCATCCTCGACGGCATAGCCACCACAATCACCCGCGCAGGCGCTTGACCGCTACTGGCACACCGCATTTCGGGCCGAGAACGGGTCGCCGAGATAGCGCACGACGAGGTCGTCGATGCACTGGTTCACGTCATTGAAGACGAAGGTGTGTCCGTCACCCTCGCGGGTCAGCAGCGGGCTGTCGAGATAGTCCGCCATGCGCTCGGCGTTGCGCAGCGGAGTGGTCGGGTCGTGCCTGGTGCCGACGAACAGTACCGGCGCCGAACTGTCTCCGCGATGCGGCCGGAAGGCCTTGGCCGTTCCCGCGAACGGCCAGAAATCGCAAGTGTCGAGCGGGAATTCGGCGGGACGCGGGGCGTAGTCGTCGAAGGTCGCGGCGTCGTACATGGCCGCCCCGTCGGCTTGTCGCGCGGCCCGATCGTCGGTCGGCTCCGCGACGTCGGCGCAGGTGATCGCCACGAGCGCATTGTCTTCCATGCCCGAGGTCCAATAATTGAGGCCGGTCTCCGCGTCGGCCAGTACGCGCATCGGTGCGCCGTCGCCGTGCCGGACCGCGCCGAGGGCATCGAGATACGGTGCCCAGCCTTCGGGCCAGAGGTAGCTCGCGACCAATGCTTTCAGGATGTCGCCCGGCTCCACCGCCTGCGCTGCGCCGGCGGCGACCGGGTGGTCCTTCGCGTCGCGCAGAACGCCGCGAAAGACGTTCTCCGCCTGGGCCGGATCGTCGCCGAGTGGGCATTCCGGGTGCCCTTCCGCGCGATACCGGCCGGCGCAGAAGACGGCCACCCGATCGAAGGTCTCCTGGTAACCCTTCTCCTGGCCTACGTACATCTGGGTGCTGTTCTCGGTGACATCGACGACGCCGTCGAGCACGGCGGCGCGATAGCCGTTCGGGTAGCGGTCGATGTACATCGCGGCGACCTGCGTACCGTAGGACGCCGCAAGGATATTCAGCTGCGGCTCGCCGAGTACGCCACGCAGGATGTCGATGTCCTCGGCCGCCTCGTCGGAACCGATGTGCGCCAACACTTCCGCGGCGGTGCCGCGCATGCACGAGTAGACGAAATCGCGCCGCGACGCCTCGGTTGCCGCCACCGAATCCTGTTCCCGCGTGGGGTCGATGTCCGTGGGGTCGCACCTGATCTGCGGCGTCGAACGACCGACGCCGCGCGGGTCGTAGGCGACGATGTCGTAGTGCCGGCGGATCTGTTCCGGGAGCGCCATGTCCAGCATCGATAGACCGGGTCCGCCGGGGCCACCGCTGATCAGCAGCAAGGTGCCGTGTTTCTCCGCCTCGGCGGGTTGCCGCGCGACGGCGAGGGAGACCGTCAACCCCGTATCGGGAGCCAGCCGGCCGGCCGCGTGATAGCTCAACGGGGCGAGTATGCGAGCACACGTACGGTCGTCCGCGCGTATGTCCGGGAACCAGTCGCTCGGTTCACTTTCCACGCAGGGTAGCCACTCGACCGGTTGGGCGTAGAACGCGTCCCGCTGACCGGTGCCCGGATATTCGAACTCGGCATCGGAGCATCCGCCGACCAGCAGCGCCGCCGCGGTCACCGGGACGACGACCAGAGCCGGTATTCGCAGAGCTTGCACGGGTCGGTCTCCTCGCTGCTCGGAGCCAGACGATCGAACTCGACGCTCAGCGAAACATTAGCAATCGAGCACCGGGAAACGTGCGATCCCCCAGGTCATCAGGAGTTTCGGACCAGGAGGCCGAGGTGGCGGGCGAGGGCGGGGGCCAGTTCCATGAGTTGGCCGTTGTCTATGGTGGCGCCGCGGAGGGAGTCGAGGCCGTCGGTGATGTCGAGGGCTCGGGCGCCGCGGAGGTCTACCTTGGTGAGTTTTACTCGGTTCATGATCATGCTTTCCAGGGTCGAGCCCGGGAAGGTGACGTTGGTGAGGGTGGCGTCGCCGAAATCGCAGTCGCGCAGGACACATTCGACGAAGGTGACGTCGCGCAGTTGGGCGGTGCGGAAGTTGACGGAGTCGAATTTGCAGCCTTCGAAACGGACGCGGCGCAGCCGGGAGCCGGCCAGATCGACGCCGGACATGGCGCCGGCGATGACCTCGCCGTCCTGCCAACCGGTATCGGCGAGTTCGGTGCCGATCCAGCGGACGTTGCGCAGCCAGACGTCGACGAACCTGGTGTGCCGCAGGCTGCCTCGGTTGAACGCCATCGAGGTAAGCGCGGATTCGCTGAAGCGGGCGTTCTGAAGTTCGACGTCGTCGAGTTCGGCGCCGTCGAGGTGCACGCAGTCGTAGTCGCCTTCGGGCTCGAGCTCGCCCTCCCAGGCCGCGAGGTGGCGCGCGTAGGGCAGGTCTTCGAGCTCGCGGGGCATTCGGGTCCTCCTGGTGACGGTTATAGGGCGACAGCAGTCGAGTATTCCGGGCGGCACCGACAGGTTCAGCCGGAGGTCTCCCCTGGCAGGCGGGCGGCGCGGGCGTGCAGGTAGCGCTGCTGCGGGATGCTCATGGTGTGTTGCGCGGCCAGCAGATACGCGGCGCGGGCGGCCGCGGTGTCGCCGATGGTTTCCAGCAGGTGGGCGCGCACGGCGTGCAGGCGGTGGTCGTCGGTGAGGCGACCGTCGGCTTCCAGGTCGTCGACGAGTTTCAATGCCGCGTGCGGTCCGCGGGCCATCGATACCGCGGCGGCGTGGTTGAGCGCGATCATCGGATTGTCGACGAGGGCGAGCAGGCGTTCGTAAAGCAGCATGATCTGCGGCCAGTCGGTGTCCGGGTAGCTCGGCGCCTCGTCGTGCAGCGCGGCGATCGCGGCCTGGAGTTGGTACGGGCCGGGGACACCGCGCGGCAGCGACGCGGTGATCAGCGCGATGCCCTCGGTGATGAACTCGGCATTCCATCGACCGCGATCCTGATCCGCCATCGGAATCAGTTCCCCGCCGGGTCCGGTGCGCGCTTCGCGGCGGGCGTCGGTGAGCAGCAACAGCGCGAGCAGTCCGGCCACCTCGGCGTCGCCGGGCAGCAGGCGATGCACCAGGCGGGTGAGCCGGATTGCCTCCGTGGACAATTCGACGCGGTGCAGGCTCGCGCCGGCGGTGGCGGCGTAACCCTCGGTGAAGATCAGGTAGAGCACGTGCAGCACCGCGGCGAGGCGGGCGTCGCGGTCGCCGACGGACGGCGGGGCGAACGGGACGCCGCTGTCCTTGATCGTCTTCTTGGCTCGGCTGATGCGCTTGGTCATGGTCGGTTCGGGGACCAGGAAGGCGCGGGCGATCTCGGCGGTGGTCAGGCCGCCGACCGCGCGCAAGGTGAGCGCGACCTGCGACGGCGGCGAGAGCGCCGGGTGGCAGCACAGGAAGAGCAGGATCAGGGTGTCGTCGGAGTCCGTCGGCTGCCGGTCGGCGGGTGGGGTCAGCCAGTCCTGCGGCAGCGCCCAGCGGGCGACGGTCTCCTCGCGCTGTTTGCGGGCCTGCTCGCTGCGCAACAGGTCGGTCATTCGGCGGGACGCGACGGTGATCAGCCAGGCGCGCGGATTGTCCGGAAGGCCTTGATCGGGCCATTGCGTCGCGGCGGCAAGCAGCGCTTCCTGCACCGCGTCCTCGGCGGTGTCGAAGTGGCCGTAGCGGCGGACCAGCGCGGCGAGGACCTGCGGCGCCGAGACGCGCAGCAGGTCCGCCACTTGGTTGTTCGGCATGTCAGCCGAACTCGGGCGCCGCCTCGGCGATCGGCCGCACGTCCGCGTAGGCCGTGTCGGCGAGGTGGGCGGGCGCCGGGCACTTGCCGAGCTGGGCCGCGATCTCGGTGGCGCGGTCGAAGCTTTCACATTCGACGATCCAGTAGCCGGCGAGCACCTCCTGGGTCTCCGCGTACGGTCCGTCGGTCACCAGCGCGCCGCCCTTGCCGCCGATCCGCCGAGTGTGCACCGGCTCGGCCAGCCCGCGAGTCTCGATCAGTTCGCCGGACTCCTCGAGGCCCCGGTTGAACTCGGTCATGAACTGGACCATGGCGGTGAATTCCTCGGCGGTCCACGCCGGTTTGCCGGTGTCCTTGCCCGCCATGCCGTCGTAGTCCTGCTGCGAGCCGTAGCTCAGGATCATGTATTTCATCGCAACTCCTCTGGGTCGGCGGCACCGTGTGGTGCCGCTCATCAGGAACGTCGGCGCTGCTGATCATTCTCGGACATCCGGGAAAAAGTTCGATGCGGCGGTGGCTACGCGCGTGACATGCTGGGGTTCATGACAATCGACGGAACGGTTGCACCTGGTTTCGCGGCGGTACGGGACGCGTTTGCCGCGAACTTCGCCGATCAGGGCGATATCGGGGCGGCCGTATGTGTATATCGGGACGGGCAGCCGGTGGTCGATCTGTGGGGTGGGCTCGCCGATCCCGAGGCGGGGCGGCCGTGGGAGCGCGACAAGCTTCAGTTGGTCTACTCAGCGACCAAAGGGGTGGTCACGGCGGCGGCGCACCTGCTGGTCCAGCGCGGTCTGCTCGACCTGGACGCGCCCGTCGCGCGGTACTGGCCGGAGTTCGCGGCCGCGGGCAAGGGCGAGATTCCGGTGCGCTGGTTGCTGACGCATCAGGCGGGGCTCGCGGCGATCGACAAGCCGGTGCCGCTGGCCGATGCGCTGGCGTGGACGCCGATGGTCGATGCGCTGGCCGCGCAGACGCCGAACTGGACGCCGGGCACCGATCACGGTTATCACGGGCGGACGTTCGGGTGGCTGGTCGGTGAGGTGATCCGCCGTATCACCGGACGGACCGTTGGGCAGTTCCTTGCCGAGGAAATCGCGGGGCCGTACGACGTCGATTTCTTCATCGGTTTGCCTGCGGCGCAACGGGATCGGGTCAGCCGGTTGGTGTTCGCGCCGAAGCCGGATCTGGATTCGGTCCCGGATGAGCTTATCCCGGAGCAACTGCGGCCGATGGTCGCGGCGATGCGCGACCCGGAGTCGTTGGCGAACCGGGCTTTTCAGATCACCGACCCGCCGGACATCGACTTCAATTCTCCCGCAGTGCATGCCGCGGAGATACCGGCGAGCAACGGTATCGGCACCGCTCGCGGGTTGGCCCGGTTGTATGCCGCGCTGGTCGGTGCGGTCGACGGCGAGCGCTTGCTCACCGCCGAAACCCTCACCGCCGCCATCCGCGAACAGACCAGCGGCCTCGACCGGGTCATCATGCTGCCGGACCGCTACGCCAGCGGCTTCATGCTGCCGATCGCCGATCTCACCCTGGGCGGCCCGAACACCTTCGGCCACCCCGGCCGTGGCGGTTCCCTCGGCTACGCCGACCCCGAACGCAAGCTCGCCTTCGCCTACGTCACCAACTACATCGTCGAAGGCGCGCTCGACCTGCGCGCCCGAAACCTGGTGGACGCCTTGGAAACCGCGCTCCAGTAGTTCAGCGGAGGGTGCGGATCCAGCGGCGGGTGTCGGCGGGGTCGATGACGTCGTCGAGTTCCAGGAGGGTGGCGGCGGTCAAGGCTTTGCCGGTGGCGTAGGCGAGGGTGACCAGGTTGTCGAAGGCTTCCTTTTGTTTGGCCGGGTCCTCGATGGCGGCGAGTTCCTTTGCGAAGCCAAGGCGGACAGCGCCTTCCAGGCCCATGCCGCCGATTTCGCCGGTGGGCCAGGCGATCACGAAACGGGGCGCGCGGAAGGAACCGGCGGCCATCGCTTGCGCGCCGAGGCCGTAACCCTTGCGCAGGATGACGGTGCCCCAGGGGACGGAGAGTGCGGCCGCGTCGATGAAGAGGCGGCTGAATTTGGTTACGGTGGCGTCTTTTTCGGCGTCCGGCCCCACCATGAAACCTGGTGTGTCGCAGAGGGACACGATCGGCAGCTGGTGGGCTCCGCACAGGCGCAGGAAGCTGCTGAGTTTGTCGGCGGCGGGGGCGTCGATGGCGCCGCCGAGGTGGTGGCAGTTGTTGGCGATGAGGCCGTAGGTGTGGCCCTCGACGCGGATCAGGGCGGTGACGATGCCGACGGCCCAGTCGGGGCGTAGTTCGAGGACGGAGTCGACGTCGGCGACGGCTTCGATGGCGGCGTGGATGTCGAAGGCGTGCAGCCGGTTCTCCGGGATCACGTGGCGGGCCAGGCGCGGGTCCGGTGCGGTCCAATCATCCACTGGGCCTTGGAAATAGGCGAGGTAGCGCTTGGCGATGCGGATGGCCTCGGCTTCGTCGGCGGCGACGATGTGCACGACACCGTTGCGGCGCTGGACCTCGATCGGGCCGATGTCCTCGGGGGCGTAGACCCCCAGTCCGCCGCCCTCGATCATGGCGGGGCCGCCCATGCCGATGTTGGCGTCCGGAGTGGCGATCACGACGTCGCACATGCCGAGCAGGGCGGCATTGCCCGCGAAGCAGCGGCCGGACACGATGCCGATCAACGGGACTCGGCCGGACAGCGCGCCCATGGTGTGGAAGGTGGTGAAGTCGAGGCCGGAGATGCCGCCGGTGTCGGTGTCGCCGGGACGTCCGCCGCCGCCCTCGGTGCAGAAAATTACCGGAAGGCTTTGGGTGGCAGCCATTTCCAGCATGCGGTCGGTCTTTGCGTGACCGCGGTAGCCCTGGGTGCCCGCCATGACGGTGTAGTCGTAGGAGAGCACGACCACGCGAGTGTGGTCGGTGCCGAAGCGGTCGGCGTTGACGGTGGCGATGCCGCCGATCAGGCCGTCGGCGGGGGTGTTCGCGATCAGGTCTTCGGGGCTGCGGCGCAGTCGCTGGGCGGCGACGGCGAGGGCGCCGTATTCGACGAAGCTGTCGTCGTCGACGAGGTCGGTGATGTTCTCGCGGGCGGTGCGCCGGCCCAGTCGGTGGCGTTTGGCGACGGCGGCGGGCCGGGCCTCGTCCAGGCCGATACGGTGGCGGTCGCGCACCTCGGCCAGGTCCGGGCGGACGGTGTCGAGGTCGATGGCCGCGATGTCGGCTACGGTTCCGTCGTGGTCGGCTTCGGTCCAGATCAGCAGGGGCGCATGTGGATCCACCGTTGCGCCGGGTTCCGCGACGTGTCGCCGGACGAGCAGCGGTTGTTCGGCGCGCAGGACGTGCTGCATCTTCATGGCTTCCAGAACGGCGACCTCGGCGCCGGCCGCGACGACGGAGCCCGGCTCGACGAGGCTGACCACGGTGCCACCCATGGGTGAGCGGAGGGTCTGTTCGTCGTCTTGCAGGTCGACGGAATCCGGGACCACTGCGGCGGCCGGTTCGAGGTGCGGGGCGGGCGCGTAATCGATTGCCCGGGTGACGAGTTCGTGCAGATTCTGTTCGAACCACTCGGTCGAGACGGTGGTCCCGGCGGACAGCTCGTCCAGTGTCGCGCGCAGCAGTGCCGCGTTCGTATCGATGCCGGCGACCACGGTTTCGGCCAGTGCGTCCGAACACCGGCGCAGCGCAGCGGAATACGAGGGGCCGCGGGCGATCACCTTGGCCAGCAGCGAATCGAACTGCGCCCCTTGCCGCATGCCGGTGTAGGCGGCGGTGTCGACGCGCACGCCGACGCCGGTCGGTGCGGCGAACTGGGCCACGGTGCCGGTGCTCGGCAGCACATCGCCACCCGCGGTGACGATTTCGGCGTTCACGCGGGCCTGCACGGCATAGCCGCGCGGTGCGCCGGTGGGCAGCTCGAGGTCCGCGAGGGTGCGGCCCTGCGCCAGATCCAGTTGGATCGCCACAAGATCCACGCCCATCACCTCTTCGGTGACGGTGTGCTCGACCTGTAGTCGCGGGTTCACCTCGAGGAACCAGGCATCGTCACCGCGCACGAGGAACTCGACGGTGATCACGCCGCGGCAACCCACCGATTCCGCGAGGCGCACCGCGTCACCGTGCAGCCGTTCCCGCAGTGCCGCAGCAAGATCGGGCGCGGGTGCCACTTCGATCAGCTTCTGGTGTCGCCGCTGCACGCTGCAATCCCGGTCGCCGAGGGCGATCGCGCGTTCCCCATCGGCAACCACCTGCACCTCGATATGCCGCGCATCGGCAACCAGCGCTTCCGCATAGACGGTGTCATCACCGAACCCGGCCAAGGCCTCCGCCCGGCACCGCTCATACGCCTCCCCCAGCGACTCCGCGTCCCGCACTTCCCGCATCCCACGCCCGCCACCACCGGCAGCCGCCTTCACCATCACCCCATCCGGATGCGCGGCAAGCAAAGCCGCGATCTCGGCGACCCCCGCACCACTCGACGTCGCCGCCAACACCTGCACCCCGGCCCGCTCCGCCGCCGCCCGCGCAGCAATCTTGTCGCCGAAGGTCCGCAACACTTCCGGCGCTGGCCCCACGAAAACGAGTTCCGCCGCGGCACAAGCCGAAGCAAGTTCCGCACTCTCACTGAGGAACCCATACCCCGGATGCACCAACGCCCCCGGCCCCGCCTTCCGCGCAGCCGACACCACCCCGGCGACATCTAGATAAGCAGCAGCACCCACCCCGGAAAGCTGCACCGCATCGTCCGCCAACCGAACGTGCAACGCATCCCGTTCCCCACCCACGAACACCGCCAGCGTCCCACCCCAACGCTCCCGAACCGCCCGCAAAACCCGAACCGCCACCTCACCCCGATTGACCACCACCACGCGCATCCCGCCAGTCTCCCGCATCCCCACCTCCCACCAAACAGCCCCTAACTGAACCATTTCCCAACAAAGCACCCCGCCACGTCCCACTGAGCACCAAACGGGACCTCCACTGACCCGAATCCCGAGAATCCCCTCCACCACGTCCCGGCCGCGGCGGCACGCGGCGTCGAACGGGACCCTCGCTGCGGCGAGTCGCACGGATGCCGGAGCGGGTTCAGGTGAAGGGGATGCGGCGGAATGCTTGCCAGTGATCTCTCATGCTGGTCGATCTGCGCGGCGCGGATCAGCGCATCTGCGCTCCGCGGGAGCCGCCCGAAACTGTCAACACTGCAGGCGATGTCAGGTAAGGGCGGCTACGAGGGGAGCGCGGCGGTGATCAGGCTGCGTCGTGTTCGATCAGGCTGTTGGCGCAGTCGAGCACGGCCTGGTTGGCGGGGCGGGGCGCCCAGCCGAGGACGCGTTTGGCCTTATCGGTGCTGTGCCGGTTGCGGCGACCCAGGGCGGGGGTGATCTCGCCGAGGGAAGCGTCGCTGAGGCGGGCGGCGAGCTTGACCGCGAAGTCGGGCAGTTGGCGGGTGGAGACCTGCTTGCCGCGGGAGCCGAGGCCCTCGCGCAGGGTGCGGGCCATGTCGCGCATCCACATGAATTCGCCGGTGGCGAGGAAGCGTTCGCCGGCGGCGGCGGGTTCGGTCATCGCCCGGATGTGGATGTCGGCGAGGTCGCGGACGTCGACGATTTCCAGTCCGATGCGCGGGACGCCGGGCAGCTTGCCGCCGACCATGCGGGCGACGATGTCGACCGACCCGGTGGTGCTGGTGGTCAGGATGGGGCCGAAGACCGCGCCGGGCAGGATGGTGGTCAGCTCGGTCGGGCCGTCGTAGTCGGCCATGAAATCCCAGGCCGCACGCTCGGCGAGGGTCTTGGACCGGCGGTACGGGATCAGCGTCGGATCGTCGGGATCGGTCCACAGCGTCTCGTCGGTGATGCCGTCGGTCGCGTAGGACGAGGGGCTCGAAGCGTTCGCCGCCGAGGTCAGGACCACCCGCTTCACCCCGCCCGCGGTGGCCGCGCGCAGCACCCGTAGCGCGCCGCCGCGGGCCGCGTCGATCAGCGCGTCCACATCGTCGGCGTTACGCCCCAGCGGCGAGGCGACGTGCAGCACATAGTCGACGTCCTTGACCGCGGCCTCCCAGCCCTCGTCCGAGGTCAGGTCGGCGACGGCGAAGCTCAGCCGCCCGGCCGGGTCGACCGCGGTGGACACGGCCGAGATGACGGCCGCCTCCTTGTCTGCGGCACGCACGGTCGTGCGCACGTCGTAGCCGCGTTCCAGCAGCTCGACGATGCACCATCCCGCGACGTAGCCACTCCCCCCGGTTACCAGAACCAACTCACCCATCGTCGTCCTCCAATGTGTTCGGAACGCCTGTGCGAGAATGAAACGGAGACCCCTCCGGTATTGCCTGCGAGCGTACCGGAGGGCCCTCCGTTTAGCAAAAGTGTGTGTATGGGCAAAGTGTGTATGGATGGAGCGCCGACATTGGTGGACACGCCGAAGCAGGCCAGAGCTGATGCCCGAACGAATCGCGAACGCGTCCTCGTCGCCGCCAGGGACGCGTTCACCGTTTCCGGCGGCACGTCGCTGACGGCGATCGCCAAGCAGGCCGGGGTCGGCATCGGGACGCTGTACCGGCACTTCCCGAATCGGGAATCGCTGATCGTCGCGCTCTACCAGCACGACATCCAGGACCTGATCGATCTCGCGCCGACGCTACTGGACAGACATCCGCCGCTGACCGCGTTGCGACTATGGTTCGACGAGGTCGCTCGCTACGGACAGCTGAAATACGGTGTCGCCGAGGTCATTCACGCGGCGACCAACGGGGGGCTCGACGACGAGTACTACCGCCCGTTCGTGGGCGCGATCGGCCTGCTGCTCGAACGGGGTGTCGCAGCGGGCGCGCTCAAGCCCGACCTCGATCCCGAGGATGTACTGCTGCAGCTGAGCGTTCTCTGGCGGATCGACCCCGAGAACGGCGGCGCCGAACGGGCCGCGCGCATCCTCGATCTCATCGTCGATGGGTTACAGGTCAACCCGCAATCCGACCAGGTGTGACAGTCGAGCTGTCACCGATGTGCAGGACCGTGTCCGCTGTCTCGAGCGTCGCGTTGTCCAGCGGGAAGTAGCCCTTCTCCGGAGTGGTACCGGTCTGCACACGAGCGCCGGCGATCGTGGCGGCCGACGCCAAACCCCAAGTGCCGATTCGGCTTTGCAGCGAACCCTCGAACGTATCCGGCTCCGGCGCCGGCAGATCCAGACCGGCGCTGCACCCCAGGCTGCCCGCGATGAACGTGTACTGCTCACCCCACAGCGCCCCGACGATCGCGCCGACGCCGACCCAGTCGAGGACCATGCCCGCCACCTTCATCGTGCCGGGGTGCCGCCGCAGATGGAAGTTGTGCGCGTGCGCCAGCGTCCCGCCGCGACCGGCCTCGAGGCCGCGGATGTCGAGCAGGTTCTGGGCCATGATCGCGTCGCGGGTGGACGACAGCAGGGATATCCGGGCGTCCAGGTCGAGCTGCCTGGCGGCCTGCCGGTGGTAGCGGAGCAGGCCGATGCCGGCGGTGAGATATGTTCTGGCCCTTCGCCACTCGGCGTGCGACGTGCGGTCGATCAGTTCTGGCGCGCGTCGTTCGAGCGAGACGAGCAGGTCGTGCGCGATCGAGCGCAGCTGGTCGGCCTCGGCCGTGGCGCCGATCGACTTGGTGGCGTCCAGGATTGCCTCCTCGCGGTGCCAGAGTTCGTCGTCGCCGAGCAGACTCGCGAGGTCGAGATCGGATTGCAGGTAGTCGCGGGCGTATTCGAGGTAGCGACGCGGACTTTGGGCGGTGGTGTTCTCGGTCTGCCCGTCGAAGCCGTGGAAGCTCAGTTGTTCTTCCAGCGGCCGGTGCCGGTTGTATTCGCGCATCCAGGCGACCAGTTGCCGGTTGCCCTCCAGCTTTCCCCAGCCGTGCGAGAAGCCTTCGTTCAGCACGGACTCGAGGGTGCCGATGCCCGCTTGGACGTAATCGTTCACGGCGAGCGCGGCGATCCGGTCGGTTTCGAGGGCGATCGATCGGAACCCGAGGTCGGCCAGTTGCGCGAACAGTTCGTTGCGGACCAATTGGAAAGCCGGTTCCTGATGCGTCGGTTCGCCCAGCGCAACCAGGTCACATGGTGTGGGTACGAAGTCCCGAATGTTCTGACTCATGTGTCTGAATCATATCGTTGAAAGAACGGTTGAGACTTTTGTGCGCGCTGACCGCTCAGCACTCCGGTAAAGTCTCAAACCAGTGAGTACCCTGCGACCAGCCGACCTAGCGCGCGAGCACGGCCTATCGACCCAAGCCGTCCGCAATTATGAGCAGGACGGATGCATCCCGCCCGCCGAACGCACCGCCAGCGGCTACCGCATCTACACCGAGGTGCATGCGGCCGCGCTGCAGACCTACCTCGCGCTGATCCCGGCCTACGGGCACTCGGCAAGTGGCCAGATCATGAACGCACTCCACGATGCCGGAGTCGAGGGTGTGCTGATAGCGATCGACCGCGGCCACAGCCAATTACTGCGCGACAGAGAGACTCTCGATACGGTGCGAAAGGCGGTGGCGCACCTGACCGCCGAATCCCCCACCGTCGCAGACCTATCCGCCGACACCCGAACCATCGGCGAACTCGCACACCAACTTCGGGTCACCCCCGCGACCCTGCGCAACTGGGAAGGCGCGGGCATCCTCGCCCCGGCCCGCGACCCGTCCACCGGCTATCGCCGTTACGACGCAAGCGATCTCCGCGACGCCCACCTCGCCGACCTACTCCGCCGCGGCGGCTACCCCCTGGACCACATCCGCACGGTGATCGAACAGATCCGAACCGCAGGCGGCACAGAAGCATTGGCCGCGGCCCTGGCCGACTGGCAACAAAAGCTCACCACCCAGGGCCTGGCCATGCTCAACGCCGCCACCCACCTGAACCACTACCTGAACGTGCACACGCACACCCTTTGATCTCCCGCACAGCGAATCGCATGCGATTGGCTGTGCGGGAGATCAGGAAGTGTGCGGCTCAGGCGGTGCGGGTCTCGACCAGCGGGCGATCCTTGGATTCGTTCGCGCTGCGGGCGAAGGTGAGGACGTCGTCTTCGATCGGTCCCTTGCGGAGCATCTTGCGATCGCGGAAGTAGTTGTTGATGACTTGCCACGGGCCGCGGGTGCCCTGCCGGGGCATCACCGCGTCGCCGCGCTGGATGTAGCCGGAGGTGAGCGCGCCGCCCATGACCGACTCGGCGGCACGGTCGCCTTCTTCGGCCACCGCAACGACTTTGGTGAATCCACCGGACTTCATGTGGTTGAGCACGCGGCAGAAGTATTCGGCGGCCAGGTCGGCTTTGAGCGTCCACGAGGCGTTGGTGTAGCCGAGCACCATCATCGCGTTCGGCACGCCGTCGAGCATCGCGCCCTTGTAGACGACCCGGTCGCGGGTGACCACGGGCTCGCCGTCCACCTCCAGGGTGGCGCCGCCGAGCATCTGCACGCGCAGGCCGGTCGCGCTGATCACCAGGTCGGCGGGCAGTTCCTCGCCCGAGACCAGGCGGATGCCGGTCTCGGTGAACGATTCGATGCGGTCGGTGACGATGGACGCCTTGCCACTGCGCAGCACCTTGAACAGGTCACCGCTGGGCACCACGCACAACCGCTGGTCCCACGGATCGTAGGACGGGGTGAAGTGCCGCATGTCGATGTCCGAGCCGAGCCACATCCGCACCGCGCCGAGCAGTACCTTCTTCGACGCGGCGGGATTGGTGCGGGAGAGCTGAAAGCTGGCGCGCTGCAACGCGATATTGCGCGCCCGGCCGGTTCGATAGGCCAGTTTGGCCGGCACCCTGGCCAGCTTCAGGCCGACCGCGACCGGGTCGTCGGCGGGCAGCGCGGTGATGTAGGTGGGCGAACGTTGCAGCATGGTGACGTGCGCGGCATCCTCGCTCATCGCCGGGACCAGGGTGATCGCGGTGGCGCCGCTGCCGATCACCACGACCCGCTTGCCGCGGTAGTCGAGCCCCTCGGGCCAATGCTGCGGGTGCACGATCTGCCCGCCGAAGTCGGCCTCGCCGGGGAATTCCGGGCGGAAGCCGTTGTCGTAGTCGTAGTAGCCGGTACAACCGACCAGGAAATTGCTGGTGAAGGTCTCGACGGCGCCGGTCTGCTCGTCGAGCGCCTCGACCGTCCAGATGCCCGCCGCGCTCGACCAGCGGGCGGTGGTGACCTTGCGGCCGAAGTGGATGTGCTCCTTGACGCCGTATTCGACAGCGGTGTCCTCGACGTACTGGCGGATGTGCGGGCCGTCGGCGAGCACCTTGGTGCCGATCCAGGGGCGGAAACCGTAGCCGAAGGTGAGCATGTCCGAGTCGGACCGGATGCCGGGGTACCGGAACAGGTCCCAGGTGCCGCCGATCGCGCTGCGGCGCTCCAGGATCGCGTAGCTGCGCCCGGTTTGCTCGCGGGTGAGGTGGCAGGCCATGCCGATACCGGAGAGGCCGGCGCCGATGATCAGTACGTCGACATGCCGCGTCATTGAGGAATCCGTTTCGTCTGGTCACGCCTCGATCACCTTCGACCGAGAACTCCCGTCGAGGTTACGTGTTATCCGAGGTTACGTCTAGTCCCGGTTGCTGGAAACATGCTGACGGACGAGCACCCAATTAAAACCGTGCTGGTTTGAAACGGTGACTCCGCCGCGCCGGGCGCACAGCATGGAGGACTGCGGCGTGCTCAGTGCGCTGCGGAGATCTTGCCCCCAACCCGAGGTGTTGCGTGTCATCAATTGTTGTGGAGCCGACACCGATTCGGGTTCGGTCGGCGGCTCGGTGGCGACCGCGCAAGATCTGGTTGCGGGTGGTCAGCCCGCTGGTCCTGGTGATCGCGTGGCAGGTGGCCAGCGTGAGCGGCGCACTGCCGGAACGACTTCTGGCCTCGCCGCTGACGATCGTGCGCACCACCGGGGACCTGTTGCAGGCCGGGACATTGCAGGAAGCGATCACCGTGTCGCTGGGCCGGGCGGCGACCGGCTTCGTGATCGGGGCGGTGCTTGGCATCGGCCTGGCCGTGCTCGCCGGGCTGAGCACGGTCGGCGAGTACGTCGTCGATCCGCCGATGCAGATGCTGCGCACGGTGCCGTTCTACGGGTTGATTCCGTTGCTGATCCTGTGGTTCGGCATCGGCGAGCTGCCGAAGGTGGTGCTGGTCGCATTCGGCACGGCGATTCCGTTGTATCTCAATACTTTCGCCGGCATCCGCGGGGTGGACGGCAAGCTGGCCGAACTCGCGCAGGTACAGCAGCTGGGCCGGATCGCCGTCATCGGGCACATCGTGCTGCCGGGCGCGCTGCCCCAGATCCTGGTCGGGTTGCGGCAGTCGCTGGGTATCGCCTGGCTGGCGTTGATCGTGGCCGAGCAGGTCAATGCCGATGCGGGACTCGGGTTTCTGATCAACGACGCGCGCGAGTTCCTGCGCACCGACGTCATCGTGGTCGGCCTGCTCGTGTACTGCGTGCTCGGTCTGCTGACCGACGCGTTCGTCCGATTGATCGAGAGGAAGGCGCTGGCATGGCGACGCGGATTCCTGGGACAGTGATTACCGAAGAGCTGATCGATACCGACCATCCGGAGACACCGACCGCCGCAGAGCCGGCAAACGGCTCGGCGACCTCCACGAACCGGACCGAAGGCCGTTCGGCCGCAAAGACTTCCAAGGATGAGCCGAAAACACCGGTCGCGCGAGTACGCGGAGTGGTCCGCGAGTTCGACGGACGCCGCGTGCTCGACGGACTCGATCTCGACATCGCGCCAGGCGAATTCGTCGCGCTGCTCGGTCGCAGCGGGTCGGGCAAGTCCACCCTGTTGCGTGCGCTCGCGGGCCTCGATCGAGGTGTCCAAGGCGAGCTGGATACGCAAGGCACCATCGCCGTCGCCTTCCAGGAACCGCGCCTCGTGCCGTGGAAACGCGTGCTGGCCAACGTGTTTCTCGGTCTGCGCCACGACGACCCGAAGGCCGCCGCCCGGGCCGCGCTCGCCGAGGTCGGCCTCGCCGAGCGCGCGAACGCCTGGCCGCTCACCCTCTCCGGCGGCGAGGCGCAACGCGCCAGCCTCGCTCGCGCTCTGGTCCGCGAGCCGGATCTGCTGCTGCTCGACGAGCCGTTCAGCGCCCTGGATGCGTTGACCCGCATCACCATTCATCGCCTCGTCATCGACCTGTGGCAGCGCCGCAAGCCCGGCGTCCTGCTGGTCACCCACGACGTCGACGAGGCGCTGCGTCTGGCCGACCGGGTACTCGTGCTCGGCGACGGCCGGATCGCCCACGAGTCCCGCATCGACCTGCCGCGGCCGCGCCGCAACGACCACTCGCAACTGCTCTCCCTGCGCAACACACTGCTCGCCGAACTGGGCGTGGCACCGGAAGGAACCGAATGAAAGCCAGAAGGCTGCTGCTCGCAACGACTCTCGCACTGGTCGTGGCGGTCGGCACGGCCTGCGGGTCGGACAAGGCCGAGGACGCGGCGGTCCGCCCCGACGGTTCGATCGACCTGTCCCAGGTGACGTTGCACGCGGGCGATCAGAAGGGCACCGGGCTGCAAGCGCTGCTCACCGCCGCGGGCGAGCTGGACAAGACGCCGTACAAGATCACCTGGTCGCAGTATCAATCCGGCCCGCCGATGCTGGAGGCGATCAACGCCGGCGCGGTCGATATCGGCGGCGTCGGCAATGCCCCGCCGGTGTTCGCGGCCGCGGCCAAGTCGGGGATCAAGATCGTCAGCGGCTACCGGGCCGGCACCGAGGGCCAGGCGGTCGTGGTGCCCAAGGATTCGCCGCTGCGCAGCCCGGAAGAGTTGCGCGGCAAGAAGATCGCGGTGGCCAAGGGCAGTTCGGCGCACCACCATCTGCTCACGGTGCTGACCAAGGCGGGCATCAAGTGGGATCAGATCGAGCCGCAGTACTTGCAGCCGCCGGACGCGCTGGCCGCGCTGTCCACCGGCCGGGTCGACGCCTGGGCCATCTGGGATCCCTACACCGCGCAGGCCGAGCAGCAGGCGAACGCGCGAATCCTGGTGAACGGCAACGGATATGTCACCGGCGATGCCTTCTACGTGGCCGGCAGCAAGTCGCTGGAGAGCAAGGCGACCTCCGCCGCCCTGCGTGACCTGCTCGCCCGCATCGCGCGGGCGCACGTCTGGGTCAACGCGCACCCCGAGCAGTGGGCGAAGACCTACGCCGAGCTGACCGGACTCCCCTATGACGTCATCCTCACCGTCGTCAAACGTGGCCCGTACCAAGACCATCCGCTCGACGCCGCGGCCATCGCCGCCGAGCAGAGCGTCGCGGACGCGTTCGCCGACGCGGGGCTCATCCCGCGCAAGGTCGATATCAAGGACTACACCGACACCCGCTTCAACGACCTGTATCCCCCGGCCTAAGGAGTTGGCTTCATGACTTTGTCCTTCCACTGGTTCCTGCCCACCTACGGCGATTCGCGCGGCCTGGTCGCGGGCGGGCACGGCACCTTCATGTCCGGTGACCGGCCCGCGACCCTGCGCTACCTGAACCAGATCGGCGCGGCCGCCGAGGACAACGGCTTCGAGGCGGTGCTCACGCCGACCGGCGCCTGGTGCGAGGACGCCTGGCTCACCACGGCGATGATGGTCGACACCACCGAGACGCTGAAGTTCCTGGTCGCGCTGCGTCCCGGCCTGGTCAGCCCGACCCTCGCCGCGCAGATGGCGGGCACCTTCCAGCGGCATTCGCAGGGCAGGCTGCTGCTGAACGTGGTGACCGGCGGCGAGCCGCACGAGCAGCAGGCCTACGGCGACTTCCTGGACAAGGAGCAGCGCTACGCGCGCACCGGCGAGTTCCTGCACGTGGTGAAGGAGCTGTGGAACTCGAACGAGCCGATCACCTTCGAGGGCGAGCACATTCACGTCCGCGACGCGCTGCTGAGCAACCGGCCCGATCCGATTCCGCCGGTGTTCTTCGGCGGTTCCTCCGCGCCGGCCGGACCGGTCGCGGCCCGCTACGCCGACACCTACCTCACCTGGGGTGAGCCGCTGCTCGCGGTGAGCCGCAAGCTGGAGTGGATCCGCAGGCTGGCCGTCGATCAGGGCCGCGTCCTCGATTACGGCCTGCGCATCCACGTGATCAGCCGCGACACCGCCGAGGAGGCCTGGGCCGAGGCCGATCGACTGCTCCAGGGCATCGACCCGGCCGACGTCGAGCGGGTGCAGGCGAGCCTGGCGCGCAGCGAGTCGGAGGGGCAGCGGCGGATGTCGGAGCTGCACGGCGGCAGCACCGACCGGCTGGAGATCGCACCCAACCTGTGGGCCGGGGTCGGGCTGGTGCGCGGCGGGGCGGGCACCGCGCTGGTCGGCTCGCACGCCGAGGTGGCCGAGCGGCTGATCGAGTACTCGAAGCTCGGCATCAGCCACTTCATCCTGTCCGGCTACCCGCACCTGGAAGAGGCGTACTGGTTCGGCGAGGGCGTGCTGCCGATCCTGGAGCGCAAGGGGCTGTGGACTCACCCCTCCCGACCGGCCGCCGCGCCGGTCGCGACCCCCTTCGCGGCGTCGTCGAGCAGCTGACCCAGATGTGCCTTCGCGGTCCCGCACCCGGTTTCACCTGCGAATCCGGGTGCGGGGGCGCGAGCGGCGCGACTTACCCAGTTGCACCCAGTTAACGGTGACTGACTCACTTCGATGAGAATGATCTAGTGGTCCGGCTCCCCGGCCGGCCCGCTAGTCGAGCTCATAAGGGAGTCATGACCACCCCAGCCGCCCAGCGATGGCGTCGCCGCCTGCCCGACACCGCGACCACCGACGGAGCGCCGAAGCTGGCGCGCAGACTCGGACGCATCGACCTCACGGCGATGGGGGTCGGCACCATTGTCGGCGCGGGCATCTTCGTGATCACCGGCGTGGCCGCGGCCGAGAAGGCCGGGCCGTCGATCGTGCTGTCGTTCCTGCTGGCCGGGACGGTGTGCGTGCTGGTCGCGCTCTGCTACAGCGAGCTCGCGGCGATGGTGCCGGTTTCCGGCAGCGCCTACACCTATACCTATGCCACGCTCGGCGAAGGGCCCGCGTTCCTGGTCGGGTGGAATCTGTTGCTGGAGTTCGTGATCGCGGGCGCCGCGGTCGCGATCGGCTGGTCCGGGACAACGGTGTCGGCGCTGGATTCGATCTTCGGCATCACCGTGCCCAAGGCCATCGCGGCCGGTCCGGGCGAGGGCGGGATCGTGAATCTGCCTGCGGTGCTGATCATCTGCGTGATCGTCGCCGTGCTGGTTTTCGAGGTCTCGCTGACCGCGCGGATCACCAAGGTGCTCGTCGGGGTGACGATCGGCGTGCTGGTGCTGGTGGTCGCCGTCGGCGCACCGCATATCGACGTGAACAACTGGACTCCGTTCGCGCCCTTCGGTTTCAGCGGAATCGTGGGTGGCGCGGCGATCGCGTTCTTCGCGTTCCTCGGGTTCGATGTCGTCGCGGCCTCGGCCGAGGAGGCGCGCAACCCGCGCAAGGACGTGCCGTTCGCCATCATCGGCACGGTGCTCATCGCGACCGTGCTCTACGCGCTGGTCAGCGCCGTGCTCACCGGGATCGCGCCGTTCGCGTCGCTGAACAACGGGGCGCCGATCGCGACCGCGTTCGGCGGGTTGAAGATCGGCTGGATCGGCAATGTCATCGTGATCGCCTCGGTCATCGCGTTGACCAAGGGTCTGCTGATGATCGTGTACGCGCAGGTCCGGCTGGCGTTCGCGATGTGCCGAGATCGACTGCTGCCCTACGGTTTTGCGCAGACCGGCAAGCGGTCCACGCCGGTCCGGCTGACGCTGGTGCTCGGGGTGTTCTGCGCGACGATCGCCGGGTTGCTGCCGATCGACATCGTGGTGGAGCTGGTGAACATCGGGGCGCTGTCCGCGTTCGCGGTGGTGTGCGTCGGCGTGCTGGTGTTGCGCCGGGCCGAGCCCGAGCGGGAGCGGCCGTTCCGGACGCCGTTCGTGCCGGTGGTTCCGGTGCTCGCGCTCGTCGGGTGCGTGCTGCTGGCGACGACGTTGGACGGGTTGACCTGGGTGCGGTTCGCGGTCTGGGTCGCGGTCGGGCTGATCGTGTACTTCGCCTACAGCCGCAAGCGCTCCACGCTCGCTCCGGCGGCCGTGCGCACCTGACCGCTTCCCACCGTCTCAGCTGCCGGGATCGACTCGCGACCTGCGGGTTCGGTCCCGGCTCTCGCCCCGATGGCGGGAAAGCATCGGGATATATCACACATGACGCGGAATCCATTGCGTCCCATGCGCGTTTTCGGCAGGCTCACTAGATGCCGAACGTACTGGTGAGGCGCCAGATGAAGGGACGATGAACGATGTCGGACGACGAGAAGACGATCCGGGTTCTGATCGAGCGGTGGGCCGCCGCCGTGCACGCGGGCGACCTGGCCGCCGTTCTCGCCGATCACGCCCCCGACATCGTCATGTTCGATGTCCCGCCGCCGGACGAGGGCCTGCGCGGCATCGACGCCTACCAGGCGGCGTGGCCCGGCTTCTTCGAGTGGCAGGCGCAGGGCGCGACGTTCGAGATCGTCTCGCTCGACGTCACCGCCGGCGCTGACGTCGCCTTCGCGCACGCCCTGCTGCTGTGCGGAACCGCCGAGGACTTCGCCAAGGACCCGGCCCGGCGCCTGCGCCTCACCCTCGGACTCCGCAAGGAGAACGAGCGATGGATCGTGTCCCACGAGCACCACTCGTTCCCGGACGCGAGCCTGCCCGCCATCTGAAGAACTGCGCTGAAGGACCGATCAGTACCCCGGTACTAGAAGCGAATAGCGCTGCGGCGGGACGTGTTCGGGCGGTCCGGATTTCTACCTTCGGTGCATGCCAACAACACATTCCGCCGCGCTCGACAGTCGGTCTTCGGCGCGGCATCGCCGCAGTAGCGTGGTCGCCGAGGCCGCCGCTCGGTTGCATCGGCCGCTGAAGTGGATGACGCTCACCATGACCGGGCTCGTCGTGTTCTCGCTGGTGGCGATGGTCGTGGACGATCGCATGCTGCTCGGCGAGTCGGTCTGGTTGAAACCGATGAAGTTCGGGCTCGCGTTCGCTTTGTACGGGCTCACGCTCGCGTGGCTGCTGTCGTTGCCGCACAAGGGAAGTCGCGCGACATGGTGGCTCGGCACGGTATTCGCGGTGACCGGCTTCCTCGATGTCGGGTTCATCGCGATGCAGGCCGCGCGCGGCACGTTCAGCCACTTCAACAACGAGACCGACGCGTGGAACGAGATCGGCCAGCAGGTGTTCCAGTCCGGGGTGCCTGGGCTGTTTCTGGCGAACCTGATCATCGTGTTGATCCTGTCCTGGCAGCGGCTGGTGGACCGGCCGACTGCGCGGGCCATCCATGCCGGACTGTTCCTGGCGGTGGTCGGGATGATGCTCGGTTATCTGATGGGCTTCACCGGCAAGCAACTGGTCCGCGATGCCGACGGCAAGGTAGTCGAGTTGGTTGCCGGGCACACCGTGATCGACCCCGCCAGCCGCGACCTGTCGCCCCGCGACGCCGCCCCGGGCCTGCCGATCACCCATTGGAGCACCATCGGCGGCGACCTCCGCGTCCCGCACTTCATCGGTCTGCACGGTATCCAGGTGCTACTCCTGGCCGTCGTCGTCCTGGCCTGGCTGGCCCCGCGCTACCCCTGGCTACGCGCCGACCGCACCCGCGCCGCGGTGATCGGCGTCCTCGCCCTCGGCTACACCGGCCTCCTGGCCATCACATTCACCCAGGCAATGCGCGCCCAGTCCCTGATCCACCCGGACCCCACCACCCTGACCGCCTTCGCCGGCCTGACCACAGGTGTCCTGGCGCTACTCGGCCTCGTCTACTGGCAAGCCCGCGCAACCCCAGATCCCGAACCGACCACCACAGACCCAACCCCCACTCCCCTACCCACACCCAACCCAATCCGCGGCCGCCAGTAACCGCCCAAGCTCACTTGACGTAGGAACCGTGTTCTCGACTGACGCTGCAACATGCGTCAAGAGCACGGTTCTTACGTCAAGTCGGTTGTCTGCCAGCGGTAGTCGACTGGGCGGAGGTGGGCGGCGCCGATGCAGGTCGCTGTGGGGACGTGCCGGTCAGCGTAGGCGTTCGGCGTCTCTGGTCAGCTCGAGCAAGGTTTTGCCGAGTGTGGCCAGCTCGTCTGGGCTGGCGCCTTCCTCGATGGCGGTGGTGACGTCCTCGGCGGCGCAGCGGGCGGCGAACCAGCGGTCGGCCAGGTCGGCGGCCTCCTGGGCGCTGAGCACGACGGAGTCGTCGGGGATCCCGGTCCCCTTCAAACTGTTGCGGTGCTCGTAGGCGCGTTGGCGACAGGATTGTCGGCAGTACCGGCGACGACGCCCGGCCTCCGACTCCACGATCTCCCGCCCACACCACAGGCAGGACAGCTGACGAGAGTGACGACGATCAGAGATGGAACACACCCCCTAGCGGGACAGCAAGCGGCGCGACATGACGCAGAACCTTAATCGCTCGACGCCCGGAACCCGCTCAGCGACCCCCGAGAACCGCCCGACGCCGGGCGCGGCGAGCTCGGCGCGCCGTTGGCACTACAATGGAACGGTTCCGCGGCCCGTCGGGAACTATCGGCGCAGGCCCGTTCGTTGCACATAAGGTCCAGCGAGCACCACACGCTCGTACGGTCGCAGCAACAAGACTCGAGCACACAGGGAGAGGCACACCATGGCAGATCGCGTACTCCGGGGCAGTCGGCTCGGAGCGGTGAGCTACGAGACCGATCGCGACCACGACCTGGCTCCACGTCGGATCGCCCGGTACCGCACCGACAACGGTGAAGAGTTCGACGTCCCGTTCGCCGACGACGCCGAGATCCCCCCGACGTGGCTTTGCCGCAACGGTCAGGAAGGCATGCTGATCGAGGGCACCACCGTCGAGACCAAGAAGGTCAAGCCCCCGCGCACCCACTGGGACATGCTCCTGGAGCGCCGCAGCAAGGAAGAGCTCGAGGAGCTCCTCAAGGAGCGCCTCGACCTCCTCAAAACCCGCCGCCGCGTCTAAGGGCTCACCACCCGAAAAGGCCGCCTCCATCGAAAGATGCAGGCGGCCTTTCGCGTACCCCCAGTCCGCGAAATCCGCACCCTGACTCGGGATCCGCACCTGGAATAGGGCCCTAGAGTCGGTGCGGATCCCGAGTCAGGGTGCGGATCTGCGGCTGGCGGTGCGGCGGAGACGCTGCGGGATCCGGGTTGCGGTGGAGGGTTCGGGGGAGATCGGCTGGGGTACTTAGGGTCTGGCGCGACCAACGGGATCGTCGCAGTGCGCGTGGGGAGGCAAGGGAATGGCGCGGGAGATCGATGTGAGTCACGAGGCTCGGGAGTTTGCCGAGCAGATCTGGCAGTCGGGGGTGAAGCAGATGGTGGTGACGGTCGAGGCGGCGAAGGCCGCGGTGGAGATGACGCGGCAGTTTCCGATGGCGAAGGAGCCGCCGCCGGAATTCACCGAGCAGTTCGCGGTCGATACCGAGGTCACCACCGATGTGCGCGGCAATGTGTGGGTGGTTTATACGGCGACGGAGCGGGACCGGGCGCCCGAGCGGACCGTCGTGTACACCCACGGTGGCGGTTTCGTGCTGCGGATGTCGCCGGACAGTTGGCAGCTCTGCGCGGATGTGATCACCGAAACCGCGGCGCGCCTGGTCATTCCGCTATACCCGCTGGCGCCCGAGGGCACCGGCGAGGTCATCCCGGACATGATCGCGGACATCGCGGCGAAGCTGATCGCCGACGAAGGTCCCGAGCGAGTGACGCTGCTCGGTACCTCCGTCGGCGCGACGATCACGCTGTCGGCCGCGCAGATCCTGCGCGACCGCGGAGTGCCGAATCCGCAGCTGACCGCGCTGATCGTGCCGGTGCTGGACAACCGCTACAGCGATCCGGAGATGGCGGAGATCGATCCGCTCGACCCGTTCCTCAGCCCGGAAGGATGCCGCTACTTCGGCAGCCTGTACCAAGGCGACCTGGACGTGACCGACGCCCGCGTGAGCCCGATGCTCGGCGACAACGACCACCTCGGCCGCGTCCTGCTGTTCAGCGGCACCTACGACATCCTGAACTGCCAGGCCCGCAAATTCGCGGCCAAGTCGTTCACCGGCACCCACCTCGAGTACCACGAGGCCCCGCAGATGATCCACATCTGGACGGCCGCGCCGATACCCGAGGGCCGGGCCGCGCTGCAAACGCTCTACAAGGCGATCTGGGGTTAGTGGCTGGCCACCTTCCGGTAGCGCAGCAGCGCCAGCGGAACCGCGACCGCCAGGATGACGAGTGAGCAGCCGATCGCGTATCCGACACAGTGCTCGGCGGCCCACCCCGTGGGGTGCCCGAAGGAGGGCGGGGCGTCATTGTCGAAGAGTTTGCGCCCCGCGGCGGAGACCGCGGTAATCGGATTCCACTCGGCGATGGTGCGCAGCGGACCCGGAAGGGTTTGGCCGGGAATAAAAGCCGACGAGATGAACGACAGGGGGAACAGCCAGATCAGTCCCGCGCTCTGCGCCACTTCGACGTTGGGCGCCAGCAGACCGGTCAGCGCACCGACCCAGGACATCGCGAACGCGAAGAGCAGGATCACCCCGAAAGCCAGTGCCGCGTCGGCGATTCCGCCGTTGATCCGCCAGCCGACCACGTAACCGCAGCCGACCATGACGGCCACGCTGAGCACGTTCACCACCAGATCGGACAACGTGCGCCCCATCAGCACCGCCAGCCGCGACATCGGCAGCGTGCGCATCCGATCGATGATGCCCTTCTGCAAATCACTGGCCAGCCCAACCGTGGTGAACGCCGCATTGAAAGCCACTGTCTGCGTGAAGATTCCGGCCAACAGGAACTCGCGATACTGACTACCGCCCAAGGATGCGCCGAAGATATAGGCGAACAGGAACACGAACATCAACGGCTGAATAGTCGCGGTCACCAACAAGGTCGGCACCCGCAGAATGGTCAGCAGATTCCGGTGCGCGACGATCGCGCTATCCCGGAAGATCCGAAACTGCGGCCCCGATTCCAGCTGAGCCACTTGCATTTTCGGCGCATCGACCACGGCAGTCACGACTGCACCTCGCTGGCGCTCGGTTCCGTCGTGCCTGCAAGGGCGACTGGGTCTTTGGTTCGTTCGCTACGCTCACTCACGAGAGAATCTCCTCTGTTACGTCATCGGTTTCTGGCTGGCGCTCGGCCGAATCGCGGGCCGCGGTGCCGGTGAGCGAAAGGAATACGTCGTCCAGGCTCGGGCGATGGACATTGGCGTCCACCACGCAGACGCCCGCGTCGTCGAGCCGGCGCAACGCCTCGACCATGGTGCGCGAGCCGTCGCCGACCACGATCGACGCCTCGTTGGTGTCGGCCTCGTGGCTCGGCTCGCCGATGCCGACCTGGGCGAGCACGGTCAGCGCCGGCTTCACGTCCTGCCCGGCGGCGAGGGTGACGGTGAGCCGGTCACCGCCGATGGACATCTTCAGTTCGTCCGCCGATCCGCGCGCGATCACCCGGCCGCGGTCGATCACGGTGATCCGATCCGCGAGCAGATCGGCTTCTTCCAGGTACTGCGTGGTGAGCAGAACGGTGGTGCCGTCGTCGACGAGTTCGCCGATGACGCGCCACATGTCGAGCCGGCCGCGCGGATCGAGCCCGGTGGTCGGCTCGTCCAGCACCACCACCGCGGGTCGGGCGACGAGCGCCCCGGCCAGGTCGAGCCGCCGCGCCATACCGCCGGAGTAGGTGCCGGCCCGGCGGTCCGCGGCGTGCTCCAAGCCGAACGCGCTCAACAGTTCCATCGCGCGCATGGTGGACTGCCGCGGCGACATCCCGTACAGCCGGGCCACCATGCGCAGGTTCTCGTATCCGGACAGGTTCGCGTCCACGGCGGCGTACTGCCCGGACAGACCGATCCGCCGCCGTGCCGCACCCGGATTGCGCAGCACGTCCACCCCGGCCACCCGGACCGATCCGGCGTCCGGGCTGAGCAGCGTGGTGACGATGCGGACCGTCGTCGTCTTGCCCGCACCGTTGGGCCCGAGCAGCCCCATCACGGTGCCGGTCGGAATTTGCAGGTCGATGTTGTCCAGTACCCGGATCTTGCCGTAGCTCTTCACCAGGCCGTGGACTTCTACTGCCAAGCTCACTGGTTTACCTCCCCGAGCGCCGCGATCGCGGCCGGTCTGTCGGCGGACCCCTGCATCACCTTTGCTTCTCCTTCTTCCTGATCCCGATGGCAGGCTTGTCGGATCGCGAGCCGTTCTTGCTCCGCTTGAGCGTCGGCAGCTCGGGATCGCCGTCGAGCCGGCGACGTAAGACCGAACCGATCGCGGCCAGCGATTCGGGTGCGGTCATCGCCGAGTGCCTGCACGGCAGCTCATGATCATCAATCGCGCCGGTGACGAACGGCTGCCACGCGGCCGCGCGGCGCTCCGGATCGGCCCGGTTGATCTCGTCCGCGGCGGCGGTGAAGAACAGCACGTCACCGTCGAAGACCCGAGGCCGGAAACCGTGCGCGAGCAGGGTGCCGTTGGTGTAACCGGCGTAGAGCCGTTCGAGGTGCTCGACGGTGAGCGCCGCGAACGGTCCCGGCCGCGCGCGCAGCAGCTCTGCCGCGTCGCGCAGGTTCATCGCCGGGTCGATCGGGGTGTCGAGCTGGCCGCTGCCGAACTCCTCGATGATCTCGGCCACGCTCGGAATCGCGTGTTCGAGCCAGGCATCGGAGAGCCGGTAGCTGTCCATCATCGACAGCAGGGCGACCTCGTCGCCCGCGTCTTGCAAGCGCACCGCGACCTCGTGCGCGATCAACCCGCCGAGCGACCAGCCGAGCAGGTGGTACGGCCCGACCGGCTGGATCGACTTGATATGGGCGACATACTGTCCGGCGGCCTCGGCGATCGAGGCGAAGCCGTCCTCCCCCGCGACATGCGGCGCCTGCAACCCGTACACCGGGCGGTCCGGCGCGAGGTGCGCGAGCAGACCCGAGTAGCACCAGGCCAGCCCGATCGCGGGATGGATGCAGAACAGCGGGGCCGCGGCGCCGTTCGGGCGGATCGGCAGCACCGGTCCCAGCGCCGCCGCGATGCCCGCGCCTGCCCCGTCCAGCCGGGCGGCGATGGCGGCCGGGGTCGCCTCGCCGAACATCAGCTGCACCGGCAGGTCGAGGCCGTTGGCCCGCACCTGCGCCACCACCTTCGTGGCCAGCAGCGAGTTGCCGCCGAGTTCGAAGAACCCGTCGTCGGCGCCCACCGATTCCAGGCCGAGCACCGCGGCGAAGGCCGCGCACAGTGCCGACTCGGTCGGTGTCGACGGCGCGCGGTAGCCCTCGGCGGCGGCGAACACGGGTTCCGGCAACGCTTTTCGGTCCAGCTTGCCGACCGGGCTGAGCGGCACCCGATCGAGCAGCATGATCGATTGCGGCACCATGTAATTCGGCACCAGCTCGGCCACGTGCTCGGTGAGTTCGGTCGCGGTGATCCCGTTGCGCGCCTTCACATAAGACACCAGCGCGGTGGTTCCCGCGGGGGTGCGATGCCCGATGGTGGTGGCGAACTCGACCGCACCGTGCCGCGACAGCGCCGCGTCGATCTCGCCGAGTTCGATGCGGAAGCCACGGATCTTGACCTGATGGTCGGTGCGGCCGACGTACTCGATCTCGCGTCCCGAGCCCGTGCTGCGCCCCGCGGCCAGCGAACCCGTCCCGGACCACCAGCGCACGAGGTCGCCGGTGCGGTACATCCGCTCCCCCGGCTTGCCGTACGGGCTCGCGACGAACCGCTGCGCCGTGAGACCCGGCCGATTGAGGTAGCCGCGGGCCAACGCGGCACCGGACAGATGCAGCTCGCCGGTGACGCCGACCGGCGCGGGGTGCAGGCGGGTGTCCAGGATGGTCGCGCTGACCCCGCGGATCGGCCCGCCGATGGTGATCGGCCCGCCCGGGGTCAGCGGCTGCCCGATCACCGTGACGATGGTCGTCTCGGTGGGCCCGTACACGTTGTACAGGTTGCGGTTCGGCGCCCAGCGGGTGACCAGGTCCGGCGGCAGCGCCTCGCCGCCGACCAGCACGTGCCGCAGCTCGGTGACGCCGGCCGGGTCGACCGTGCCGAGCGCGGAGGTGGTGATGAACGCGTGCGTGATCGCCTCGTCGATGAACACCCGGCCCAGATCGTCGCCGCCGACCACGCCGGGCGGAGTGATCACCAGGGTGGCCGCGCCGCCGAGCGCGAACAGCAGGTCCAGCATCGCCGCGTCGAAACTCGGTGTCGCGAAATGCAATACGCGGCACCCGGGCCGGACGTCGAAGCGCTGCGCGGTCTCCGCGGCGAAGTTGGACAGGCCGCCGTGGGTGACCACCACGCCCTTCGGCGTGCCGGTCGAGCCGGAGGTGTAGATCACGTACGCCGGGTTGTCCATCCGCAGCGGTGCGGTGCGCTCCGCGGCGGTGATCGGCGCGTCGGACGAGTCGAGCACCAGCCCGCGGAAGTGCGCGTCGTCCAGCACTATCCAGTCCACGCCGCCGGGCAGCTCAGCACGGTAGTCGCCGAGCGTGATGCCCAGCGCCGCACCGGAATCCGACAGCATGTGCTCGATCCGGTGGGCCGGGTACAGCGGGTCGACGGGCACGAACGCGGCGCCGGCCTTGGCCACCGCGAGCACCGTCGCCACCGATTCGACCGAACGCGGAATACCCAGTGCCACCAGCGTTTCCGGCCCGACGCCGCGCCCGATCAGCACGCGGGCCAGCCGGTTCGTCCACCGGTCGAGCGCGTCGTAGCTGACCTGGGTGTCCTGCGAGCGCAACGCGATCGCCTTGCGGTCGACGTTCACCGCCGCCTCGAACACCTCCGGGAAGGTGACCGGACGGTCCGCCTCCGCACCGCGCACCGGAGCCAGCCCGGACCATTCGGCCGGATCGAGCAGCTCCAGATCTCCCACGGCGGTAGTCGGATTCGCGGCTACCGCAGCCAGCAGCCGGACCAGGCGCTTGCCCAGCAGCAGCGCGGTCTGCTCGTCGAACAGATCGCTCGCGTAGTTCACCGACAGCGTGATGCCGGCCGGATCGCGTTCGGGCGTCTGCGATTCGGTGAGGGTGAATTGCAGATCGAACTTGGCGATGCCGGTGTCCACGTCGGCCGCCTCGATCCGCAGATCGGGCAGATCCAGCCCGCGCACCGGCTGGTTCTGCACCGAGAGCATCACCTGGAACATCGGGTGATGCGCTTGCGAGCGCGCCGGATTCAGCACCTCGACGAGCCGCTCGAACGGCACGTCGGCGTGCGCGAACGCGTCCAGGTCGGTGTCGCGGACGGTGTGCAGCAGGTCGGTGAAGCGGGCATCCGGATCGATCCGGGTGCGCAGCACCAGCGTGTTGACGAACATGCCGATCAGCCGGTCCAGCGCGGGGTGACCGCGGCCGGCGATGGGCGTGCCGACGGTGATGTCGTCGGTCGCGCTCATCCGGTGCAGCAGCACCGCGAGCGCGGCGTGCAGCACCATGAACATGCTGACGTTGTTGCTGGTCGCGACGGTGTGCAGTTCCCGGTGGGTGCTCGCGTCGACCGCGCATTCGACCAGTCCGCCGCGGTAGGACGGCATCGGCGGACGCCGCCGGTCGGCGGGCACGGTGAGCAGCTCGGGGCTGCCGTCCAGGGTGCGCCGCCAGTAGGCGAGCTGACGGCTCAGCACCGAGTCGGCGTCGTTCTCCACGCCGAGCGTGTCCTGTTGCCACAGGGTGTAATCCGCGTACTGGACGGTGAGCTCGGACCACTCCGGCGTGCGTCCGGCGCAGGCCGCCCGGTAGGCGGTGGCCACGTCGAGCGCCATCGGCTCGAGCGACCAGCCGTCCATGGCGATGTGGTGCACCACCAGGACCAGCACGTGCTCGTCGGACACCTCGGCCGGGTTCTGCACGCCGGTGTCGCCGTCGGGCGAGACCGAGATCAGCGCGGCCCGGATCGGCACCATGCCCGCGAGGTCGAATCCCGGTGCGGCGAAACGCCGTACGGCATCGTCCACCTCGTGCGGGGTGACCGTCGCGACGAACAGCGTGATCGCGGCGGCGGCCAGATCGAGGACCTGCTGGGCCGGTTCGCCGTTCGTCTCGGGGAACACCGTCCGCAGCGTCTCGTGCCTGGCCTGCACGGCATGCAACGCCATCACCAGCGCGTCGACATCGAGCTTGCCGTTCATCCGCAGCACGACCGGCACGTTGTAGGCGCCCGCCGTCTGCTCGGCCGCCTCGCCGGATCCGTTGAACCGGTTGAGGAACCACAGCCGGCGCTGCGCCGCCGACAGCGGAATCCGCTCGGGCCGGTGGCGTCGCACCAGCGCCGGACGCGCGTCCGAGCCGGTCGGCCCGGAGTCGAGCAGCGCGGCCAGCGCGGACACCTTCGGCGCGGCGAACACGGTGCGCACTTCGAGCCGGATATTCGTCGCCGCGGCCAGCCGGGCGACGAGTTGCGTTGCCAGCAGCGAGTTTCCGCCGATGTCGAAGAAGCTGTCGTCGGCGTTCACCGAGTCGACGCCGACCAGATCCGCCATCACCCGGGCGACCAGCAGTTCGGACTCGGTCTGCGGCGCCCGCGCGGCGACGTCGGCGACGAGCTGCGGTTCGGGCAGCGCGGCGGTGTCCAGCTTGCCGACCGGGGTGAGCGGAATCTGTTCCAGCACGGTGATACTCGTCGGCACCATGTGCGACGGCAACTGCGCGCCCAGATGGGCGCGCACCGCCTCCACATCCACACCTGCGTGCTCGTCGGCGGCTTGGACGAAGGACACGATCCGGTCCGCGCCCGCGATCTGGCGAACCTCGGTGTGCGCGAACCGCACTCCGGGATGCTCGCCGAGCGCGGCGGTGATCTCGCCGAGCTCGATGCGGAAGCCGCGCACCTTCACCTGATGGTCGCTGCGGCCGAGGTAGCAGAGCTCGCCGGCGCCGTTCCAGCGCACCACGTCACCGGTGCGGTACAGCCGGGCGCCCGCGGGTCCGTACGGGTCGGCCACGAAACGCAGTGCGGTGAGCCCGAATCGGTCGAAGTACCCGCGGGCCACGCCG
This sequence comes from Nocardia sp. NPDC051756, assembly GCF_040681495.1. NCBI lineage: Bacteria > Bacillati > Actinomycetota > Actinomycetes > Mycobacteriales > Nocardiaceae > Nocardia > Nocardia sp. NPDC051756. The sequence continues at coordinate 396,865 of NZ_JBFAYV010000005.1, forward strand.
TGTCCGCCGAGGTACAGATCGCCGGGCACGCCGACCGGCACCGGGCGCAACCGCTCGTCCAACACCAGCGCCCGCGCGCCGCGGACCAGGGTGCCGATGGTGACCGGCCGGTCCGCGGTGAGCGTCGCGATGCTGGCGACGACGGTCGTCTCGGTCGGTCCGTATCCGTTGAACATGGCCCGTCCCGGCGCCCAGCGGGCCACCAGGTCGGGCGCGCACGCCTCGCCGCCGACCATCAGCGCCCGCAGGTGCGGCAGCGGCCAGCGGTCGTGGTCGATGGTGGACAGCGCGGCCGGGGTGAGGAAGGTGTGGGTGATCCGCTCCCGTTCCAGCAGCGCGGCCAGCTCGTCGCCGCCGTAGACCTCCGGCGGGCAGATCACCATGGCCGCACCGGAACCCACCGCGAGCAGCAGATCGAGCATGGCCGCGTCGAAGCTCGGCGAGGAGAAGTGCAGCGTGCGCGAGTCGCGGTCGACCCGCATGCGGTCGCGCAGCTCGTCGGCGAAGTTGGACAGTCCGGCGTGGGTGACCGCGACGCCCTTGGGTTTTCCGGTGGAGCCGGAGGTGTAGATCAGGTACGCGAGATCGGCCGCCTCGATGGTGCACAGGCGGTCGAGGTCGTCGACCAGTGCGTCGTCGTAGGTGTCCAGCTCCGTGGCGAAATCGGGTTCGTCCAGCAGCAGCCAGTCGGTCGACGGGCCGTCGAGCGCGGCCGCGTACAGCCGGTCGGCGTGCTCGGTGACGGTGACGCCGACCCAGCAGCCCGCGTCGCTGAGCATGTGCCGCACCCGGTCGGCCGGGTAGTTCGGGTCGACCGGCACGAACGCGGCGCCGGACTTGACCACCGCGAGCAGCGTGACGACCGACTCGACGGATCGGGTGAGCCCCAGCGCGACTCGGTCGCCGATCCCGATATCCCGCGCGAGCAGGGCGCGTGCCAGCCGGTTCGAGCGGCGGTCCACTTCGGCGTAGGTGAGCGTGGTGGTGCCCGACTGCACCGCGGTGCGCTGCGGATGCATGTGCGCGGTGGCGGTGAAATACGCGGACAACGTGCACTGCGGCATGGTCGCGCCGCCGGTCGCGGGGGCGAACAGGCGCCGCTCCCGCTCGGTGCGAGCGTCGATGTCGCGCACCAGGACTCGCGGATCGGCGGTGACCGCCGCGAGCACCCGCAGGAACCGGTCGGCCAGGGTGTGGATCGTGGACTCGTCGAAAAGCTCGGCGGCGTAGACGAATTCGAAGGCCTGACCGGGCTCGCCCGGACCGGCGTCGCAACCGATGTGCGCGACCCGCAGCTCCAGGTCGAACTTGGCCAGCGCGATGTCGAGTTCCTCGGCGCGCAACGCCAGATCCGGCAGCTCCAGCACCGGGACGGGTCCGTCCTGCACGCTCAGGGCCACCTGGAACAGCGGGTGACGGCCGAAACTGCGTGCCTCGCGGCCCAATTCCTCGACGATGCGCTCGAACGGGATGTCGGCGTGCGCCATCGCGGCCAGCTCGGTGTCCCGATCGGCGCGCAGCAGGCCCGCGAAGGTGCGGTCCGGATCGACGTCCGAACGCAGCACCAGCGTGTTGACGAACATGCCGACGAGCTCGTCGAGCTTGGTGTCGGTGCGGCCCGCGACCGGCGTGCCGATCACGATGTCGCGGCCGCCGGTCACCGAGCGCAACAGCACGGCAAGCGCCGAGCGCAGCACCATGAACATGCTGACGCCCTGCTCCTTGCCCAGGTCGGCGAGCGCGCGCTGGACCGGTTCGGGCACGGTGAATTTCACCGCGCCCGCCCGCTGCGTCGGTTCCGCGGGGCGCGGCCGGTCATATGGCAGCGGCAGTTCGTCGGGCAGATCGGCCAGCGCAGTGCGCCAGTACGCCAGCTGGTTGCCCGCGAGGCTGCCCGGATCGTTCTCGTCGCCGAGGCAGGCGCGCTGCCACAGCCCGAAGTCCGCGTACTGCACCGGAAGTGGCGCCCAGGCGGGTGCGGCGCCCTCGTGCCGCGCCACGTAGGCGGCGGCCAGGTCCCGGGTCAGCGGGCCGAGCGACCAGCCGTCGGCGGCGATGTGGTGCACCACGATGCCGAGCAGGTAGCGCTCGGATCCGGTGCGCAGCAACGTCGTTCGCAGCGGGGTGTCGCGCACGAGATCGAAACCGGTGTGCGCGAGGGTGCGCAATGCCGTCGCCGCGGCCGCGTCGTCGAGATCGATCGGATCGATCGTCGGCAGAGCGCGCGAAGTCGGCAGCACCGACTGCTGGGCCCCGTTGTTGTCCTCCGGGAAGACCGTCCGCAACACCTCGTGCCGCTCGACCACGTCGGTGAGCGCCGCCCGCAGGGCCGCCACATCCAAATCTCCCGCGATTCGGATAACGAAAGCGATGTTATATGCGCTCGATTCGGGAGAATATCGATTGAGGAACCACAGTCGCTGCTGCGGCAGCGACAATGGAATGCGTCCCGGACGCGTGGTCTGCACAGCCAGCGCCAACCGCTGCGTCCGGGGCGCTTCCGTGAGCCGCTCGGCGACGCCGGCGATGCTGGGCGCCTCGAAGATCACCCGCACCGGCAGGTCCACGCCGAACTCCGCGTGCAGCGCCGCAGCGAGCCGGGTGGCAAGCAGCGAGTTACCGCCGACGTCGAAGAAGCTGTCCTCCGCGCCGGTGATCGGGCGGCCGAGGATGTCGCCGAACACGCCCGCGACCCGCATCTCCAGCTCGGTGCTCGGCGCGCGCGAGGAGCCGATGGCGGCGAAAACGGGTTCCGGGAACGCCTTTCGATCCAGCTTGCCCGCCGGGGTGACCGGCAGCTCGTCGAGCACGATGACCGAGGCGGGGACCATGTACCCGGGCAGCCGCTGCCGCGCGGTCTCGACGATCTCCGCCGCGTCCACCGGCTCGTCGGCGGTGACATAGGACGCGAGTCGCGGTTGCCCCTGCTCGTCGGTGTGCACGATGGTGAGCGCGAAACTCACGCCCGGGTGCTCGCGCAGCACGTGGTCGATCTCGCGCAGCTCGATGCGGAACCCGCGGATCTTGATCTGATCGTCGGCCCGGCCGAGGAAGCGCAGCTGCCCGCCCGTTTCGACGACCACCAGGTCGCCGGTGCGGTACATCCGCTCGCCGCGGCGGCCGTGCGGGTTGGCCGGGAACCGTTGCGCGGTAAGGCCGAATCGCCCGTGATAGCCGCGCGCCAGGCCGGGTCCGGACAGGTACAGCTCGCCCGGCGTGCCCGGCGGCACCGGATGCAGTCGTCCGTCCAGCACGAACAGCCGCATGCCGCGGATCGGCCTGCCCAGCGGCACCGGGCGGCCCGGCACCATCGGACCGGTCGCGGTGGCCGCGACGGTCGCCTCGGACGGGCCGTACATGTTGTGCATGCGGTGCTCGACCGACCAGGTCTCGACCAGTTCCTCCGAGCACGCCTCGCCGCCGACGATGACCGCCTCGAGCTCGTCCAGCCCCGTGGTCGGCACGGTGGCCAGCGCGGCGGGGGTGACGAAGGCGTGGGTGACCCGCTCGTCGCGCAGGAACGCGGCGAGTTCGGTGCCGCCGTACAGCCCGGCCGGCGCCACGACGATGGTCGCGCCCGCGGCGAAGCCGAGCAGCAGTTCCAGCACCGACGCGTCGAAGCTCGGCGAGGAGAAGTGCAGGGTCCGAGCCGAATCCGAGACGCCGAACAGATGCATCTGCTCGTGCGCCAGGGACGCGAGCCCGGCGTGGGTGATGATCACCGCCTTCGGCGTGCCGGTCGAGCCCGAGGTGTAGATGAGGTAGGCCGGGTGCACCGTGCACAGCGGATGGTGCCGGTCGGCATCGGTGATGGGATCGGTTGAGTAGGCGACGGATTCGGCGGCCAGCTCCTCGGAGCCGAGCACCAGCCAGTCGACCTGATGCTTGCGGTGCCTGCCCCGCGGCGCGGGCCACTCCGGCATGGCCGCAAGGCATTCCGCGTCGGTCAGGCCGAGCAGCGCGCCGGAGTCGGTGATCATGTGCGCGATCCGCTCGCCCGGGTAGCCGGGATCGATCGGCACATACGCCGCACCGGTTTTCGCGACCGCCCAGACCGCGGTGATGGCGTCCAGGCCGCGCGGCAGCGCGATGGCGACGACCACCTCGGGGCCCGCACCGTGCTCGATCAGCGCGCGGGCCAGCTTGTTCGATGTCTCGTCGAGCTCGCGGTAGGTGGTGTCGATGCCGAGGTAGCGCACCGCGATCGCGTCCGGCAGCCGTTCGGCGGTGTCGGTGAGCAGCCGGGCCAGGGTGTTGAACGGCTCGGCCGGGGAGCCCGCGATCGGCACCAGGTTGGCGAGTTCGCGGCGGTCCAGGATGGTCAGGTCGCCGATCGGCATGCTCGGCGCGGCGACCACCGCGTTCAGCACGGCGACGAACCGGCGGGCGAAGGACTCGACCGTCGATTTGTCGAAAATGTCGGTGGCGTAGCCGAATTCGGCGGTCAACGGACCGTCGGAGGTGTCGTCGTGTACCACCAGTTGCAGGTCGAACTTGGCGATGTCGGAGACGATCGGCAGCACCTCGGCCTGCACGCCGGACAGCTCGACCCGCAGATCCGGTGCGCGGTCGTAGGACAGCATCACCTGGAACAGCGGATGCCGGGCGGCGGAGCGTTCCGGGTTGACCACCTCGACCAGCCGCTCGAACGGCACGTCGGCGTTGGCGAAGGCGTTGAGGTCGGTCTCACGGGCCACGTCGAGCATCCGGTCGAAGCCTGCGGCAGGGTCGACCTCGGTGCGCAGCACCAGGGTGTTGACGAACATGCCGACCAGCTCGTCCAGCGCCGGGTCGGAGCGGCCCGCGATCGGGGTGCCGATGGCGATGTCGGTGCTCGCGCACAGTCGCGACAGCAGTGTGGCCAGCGCGGCGTGCAGCACCATGAACATGCTCACGCCCCGGGTGGCCGCGAGTTCACCTGCGGCGCGGCGGATTTCGGGGGAAATGGTGAATTCGACCCGGCCGCCGGTGGTGGCGCGGCGCATCGGTCGCGGGCGGTCCAGCGGCAGGTCGAGCTGGTCGGGCAGCAAGGCCAGTGCCGAACGCCAGTGCGTCAGTTGGCCACTCAGCGCGCTGGCCGGATCGGATTCGTTGCCGAGCAGTTCACGCTGCCACAGCGCGAAGTCGGCGTACTGCACCGGCAGCGGGGTCCACTGCGGCGCCGCGCCCTCGGTGCGTGCCGATACCGCCATCATGAGGTCCCTGGCCAGCGGCGCGATCGACCAGCCGTCACCGCAGATGTGGTGCAGCACAACGAGAAACACCCAGCTGTCCGGTCCGGTGGTGTAGAGCGCCACCCGCACCGGGGCCTGGATGCGCAGATCGAAACCGTAGCCGGCGAATTCGGTGGCCAGCGCGGCCACGTCGGCGCCGGTGGCGTCGATCGGGTCGAGGGTGAGCGGGATCTCGGCGGCGGGGTGGATGAGCTGGCACGGACCGTCCGCGGACTCCGGGAAGGTGGTGCGCAGGCTCTCGTGCCGCTCGATCACGTCGACCAGGCCGGCGCGCAGCGCCTCGACGTCGAGCGCGCCCTGGATCCGCACGGCCAGCGGCATGTTGTAGGCCGCCGCGTGCTCGGCGAACCGGTTGAGGATCCACAGCCGCTGCTGTGCGAGCGAGAGCGGGATTCGCTCCGGACGTTCGGCCGCAACGAGTTTCGGCGAGGCGACGTCGGTGGTGTGGGTGGCGAAGCACTGGGTGAGCGCGGCGATGGTGGACGCCTCGAACAGGTCGCGGATGGTCAGTCCGGTGCCGAGGGCGGCGTTGATCCTGGCCACCGCGCGGGCGGCGATGAGTGAGTTGCCGCCGAGGTCGAAGAAGCTGTCCTCGACGCCGATGTCGTCGGTGCCGAGCACCTCGGCGAAGATGCGGGCCAGCACGCGCTCCACCTCGGTGCGCGGCTCGGCGGTCGATCTGTTGGCCGAGCGGGTGCCCACCGCGGGCGCGGGCAGCGCCTTGCGGTCGATCTTGCCGTTGGCGCTGAGCGGCAGCTCGTCGAGCTCCATCAGCGCGGACGGCACCATGTAGGCGGGCAGGGTGCGGCGCAGCGCGGTGAGCAGCGCGGCCGTGTCGATCCGCGACACCGGATGCGGGGCGCCGGCGGACGGAACCGCCGGGCGGTACTCCTCGGCGTCGGGCACCGCGACGACATAGGCGACCAGTTCGTCACCGTTGCGTCCGGTGTGGGCCACGCAGACCGCCCGGGCGACGCGGTCGTCGGCGAGCAACGCCGCCTCGATCTCGCCGAGTTCGATGCGCAGGCCGCGGATCTTGACCTGGAAGTCGCTGCGGCCCATGTATTCCAGCACGCCGGGGCGACCGGTCGCGAGCTGCCAGCGGGCGAGGTCGCCGGTGCGGTACATCCGGACGCCGGGGGCAAAGGGGTTGGCCACGAAGCGATCCGCGGTCAGCCGCGGCTGGCCGAGGTAGCCGCGGGCCAGTTGCACGCCGGCCAGGTACAGCTCGCCCACCACGCCGGGCGGCACCGGGCGCAGGCGCGAATCCAGCACGTAGGTCTGGGTATTCCAGACCGGTGAGCCGATCGGCACGCTCGCCGGGTCGGCCGGGCACGGCCAGTAGGTGACGTCGACCGCGGCCTCGGTCGGGCCGTACAGGTTGTGCAGCGCGGGGCCGTGCAACGCCGCGTGGAAGTCGCGGACGGTCGCGGCAGGCAGCGCCTCACCGCTGCAAAAGACCTGACGCAGCGCGGTGCAGCCGCGCACGTCGGTGTCGGTGACGAAGACCGACAGCATGGACGGCACGAAATGCGCGGTGGTGATCCGCTTTTCGGTGATCAGCCGGGCGAGGTAGCCGGGGTCGCGGTGGCCGTCGTGCTCGGCGACGACGAGGCGCGCGCCGATCTGCAAGGGCCAGAAGAACTCCCAGACCGACACGTCGAAGGTCGCCGGGGTCTTCTGCAAGACCGCATCGGTGTGATCGAGCGGGTATTCGTGCTGCATCCAGCGCAACCGGTTGACGATCGCGGCGTGTGTGACGCCGACGCCCTTGGGCTTGCCGGTCGAGCCGGAGGTGAAGATCACGTAGGCGAGGTGGTCGGCGCGCAACGCGGACGTGCGGTCGGCGTCGGTGATCGGGGTACCGGCGTAGCCGGACAGGTCGACGGTGTCGACGGCGAGCCGGTTCACCGGCAGGGTGAGTTCGTCGCGCTCGGCGGTCAGCACGCAGACCGGTGCCGCCTGCCGCACGATCTGCTCGATGCGCTCGGCCGGGTGCTCGGGGTCCAACGGCAGGTAGGCCGCGCCCGTCTTGGCGATCGCGTACATGCCGACGACGAGGTCGAGGCTGCGGCGCAGGCACAGCGCGACCACCCGCTCCGGTCCGGCGCCGCGGTTGATGAGCAGGCGGGCGAGACGGTTGGCTCGGTCGTCGAGTTCGGCGTAGGTGAGTGCCTCGTCGCCGAATTCGAGGGCGATGGTGTCGGGGCTGCTCACGACGCGCTCGGCGAACAGGCTCGCCAGGGTGCCGGTGTGCGGCGGGGTTTCGGTCGCGTTCCAGTCGTGCAGGACCCGGGTGCGTTCGGCCGCGGTGATGGCGGTGAGCGTCTCGGCGAGAGTGTCCGGCGCGGCGGTGAGGAAGCGGGTGAGGAAGTCGAGGTAGCGGTCGTGGTGGGTGGCCACCTCGGTCTCGCTGTAGAGCCGCGGGTTGGCCTCGAAGTCGACGTGGATGCGGTTGCCGACGCCGTTGTACAGGTTGACCGACAGGTCCTCGACGGGCCCGGTGGCCAGCACGTTGAGCGAGCCGACCAGGTTGCCGAATTTCAGCTCGTTGTGGAACAGCATGATGTTGACCATCGGGCCGAAGAAGCCGCGGGCGTCCCGGGAGTAGCCGCAGTCGCGGCGGATGTCGTCGTGCCGGTAACGCTGGTGGCGCAGCGCGCCGGTGATCTGGAGTTCGGCGGCCTTGACCACGTCGGCGACGGTGGTCTCGGCGGTGAACCGCAAGCGGATCGGCACCACGTTGGAGATCACGCCCGCAGAGCGGCGCAGCGAGACCGTGGTGCGCGCGGAGACCGGCAGGCTGAGCACCACATCCGGATTGCCGGTCACCGAGCGCACGTACGCGCCCAGCGCCGCGACGAACAGCGCCGAGTTGGCGGTGCCGAACGCGGCGGTCGCGGTGTCCACCGCGGACTGGGCGCGGTCGTCGAGCACCGCGGTGGCGGTGCGCCGGCCGACGTCGTGGCTGGCCGCGGTGACGGTGACGCCGCTGAGGCTCATCGGCTCGCCGGCCCCGGCCAGCTGCTCGAGCCAGTAGTCGCGGTCCGCGCGGAACCGGCTGGTGTCGCGGTAGCGCACCTCGTCGGCGTAGATCTCGGTCAGCGGCGTCGCCCGGGAGGCGACCGGCTCGGTGTGGTTCTCCAGCGCGGTGTAGATCTCCGCGGTGCGGGTGAGCGCGTTCATCGCGCCGTAGCCGTCGATCACGATGTGATGGGCACGGGCGTACCAGATGTAGTCCGAATCCCCGGTCCGCAGCACCACATTCGTGCTGAGCGGATCGCGTTCGAGATCGATCGGCGAGCTGGCGTGCTCGCTCATCCAGCGCAGCGCGGCGGCGTGCGGGTCGGCCTCGTGGCGCAGATCGACCCGCGCCCAGCCCGGCCTGCGGGCGGAATCGACCAGCTGATGCGGGATTCCGTCGATCTCACGCAGGCGCACCTGCCCGACCTGGGTCTCCGCGCCGAACCGCTCGATGGCGTAGAGCAGCCGCCCGACATCCAGGTCACCGTGGATCTCCACGTACTGGGCGATGGTCAAGGGCACATCCGGGCGAATCCGCTGCGCGTACCAGAGCGCCGTTTGCGCCGGCGACAAAACGAACGGTTGTGCCGAAAATTCGCCGGATGAACATTGGTCGACGCGATCCGTGGCCAATGAACTCATCAATCACTCCGTTCTGCCGCTGTTGAAGCAACTCCACGTGCATCGCCACACAGTCGGCGCGCAGGCGCCGACCACGGACGTGATCTACGCCTTTAGATTCGGAGCGTTAGAACGGGCGGATTGCCGACGAGTTGGATTTGTTTCACATCCAACGCCGTTGGCGGGTCGTGATTTTGGTAGCTACATCGTCGCGAACTGGGCGATTTGGGCGCATTGGGTCAGCGAAACGCCAGGAAGATAGGTGACGCGACAAGAAAACGCCCGCGTACCCCACGCGGTTCGGCGAATATTGCGCTACATCACAATTCGGCTACAGATGCCACAGAAAATACCGGGTGTCCGGTCTGCTATCGCCGCCGTCAGGAGACGGATTGTCCGATCTCGGCGTTCCGGTCGGTCGCCTCCTCGGTTCGAGAGCGCCGACGCCGGACCACCACCCCGGCCACCATCGCCGCGACGGTCAGCGCGACGAAGACTCGCTCCGGCGCCGGACCGACCCGAGTCGCGACGGTGTTGCTGGTTCGCAGCGGCAGATCGGCGACCAAAGCGGCGGGCACGAACTGCGGGGTCTCCTGCGCCACGCTGCCGTCGGCGGCGATGATCGCACTCACCCCGGAGGTGGCCGCGACGACCAGGGCGCGGCCGTGTTCGACCGCGCGGATCCGGGACATGGCCAGTTGCTGGTAGGTCATCTCGCTGTCGCCGAAGGTCGCGTTGTTGGTCGGCACGGTGAGCAGCTGGGCGCCCGCGCGCATCGCGTCCTCGAAGGCACGGTCGAAGGCGACCTCGTAGCAGGTCGCGACGCCGATGTCGACGCCGTCGGCGCGCACCACGCCGTCGCCGTGGCCGGGCACGAAATATCCGGCGCGGTCGGCGTATTCGGAGAACAGGCGGAAGAACGAGCGCATCGGCAGGTACTCGCCGAACGGCTGGATGATCTTCTTGTCGTGCCGCTCCCCCGGGCCGGCCGCGCCGTTCCAGACGATCACCGAGTTGGTGGTGGTGCGATCGCTGTTCACCAGCACCGCCCCGACCAGGATGGGCGCGCCGATCTGCTCGGACGCCTCGGTGATGATCGCCGCGGCGTCGGCGTTGCGCAGCGGATCGATGTCGGAGGAATTCTCCGGCCAGATCACCACATCCGGCTTCTTCGCCTGCCCGGCTTCGACCGCGCGGGCCAGTTCCTTGGTCCGGCGGACATGGTTGTCCAGCACGGCGCGGCGCTGGGCATTGAAGTCGAGGCCCAGGCGCGGGACGCTGCCCTGGATCGCGGCGACGGTGATGGTGCGGTCGCCCTGATTCGGGTCGGGCAGGGTGGCGCTGAGGATGAGGCCGGCGATCGGCATGATGATCAAAGTCGCTGCGGCGGTGATGAAAGCGGTCCGCGGGGTCGACGCGCGAGGCTGGTCGGCCGAGACCCGACGCTCACCTGCTGCGGCACGATCGGCCGCTTCAGTGCCGCGGTCCGCAACCTCGACAGCACTGCCCCCTAGCGATGCGTCGTCTGTCGAGGCGTCGCTATTCGACTCCTGGCCAACGTCATCCGAGTCGACCGGCGCGGGCGCACCCGTGCGCGCCGATCGCACAGCCAGAATCAATGCCGCAGCGCCAGTTCCGGTGAGCGCCACCGCAAAACTGACCATCGGTGCGCCGCCGATCGAGGCCAGCGACAGGAACCATCCATCGGCCTGACCGAAAGCCAAACGACCCCAGGGAAATCCGCCGAACGGAAAACTCGACCGCACCCACTCAGCGGTCGCCCACGCCAACGCCACCCACAGCGGCCAGCCGGGCAACCTGCCCACCAAGCGCGCAATCAGCCCGAACAGCCCGATGTACACCGCGCACACCGTGGACAGCGCCAGCCACGGCACCGGCCCGACGTAGATTCCGGTCCACGGCAACAACGGAACGAAAAACGACAGCCCGGCCAGGAATCCGTACCCGAACCCGCTGCGCAACCTGCCGCTGTCCCGCACGACCAGCGTGAGCACCGCAATGCCCAGCGGCGCAAGGAACCACCACGGTCGTGGCGGGAAACTCCCGAACAGCAAGAGCCCGGCCACAATTGCCGCCAGCGATCGCCACAGGACCGGATACCGGTTCACCGCGGCCGACAGTCGTTCACGCACCACGAGTGGTCGCCTTCCCATGCGATAAAGCAGCAACAACCGCCGTGATTCCCCGATGCCGCGCTATCGTGCCGAGCCGCCACCCCGCACACCGACCACGGCGAACTCGATGACCACGCAGCCCAACTCGACCTTCCGCCCGATCAGCTTCCGGGGTCCCTTCGACCCTGGCCACGATCCGCGAACGGCCCGTCGAAACGCCACCGAAGGCAGTCGACGTGGCACCGAAGAATTGAGCGGCAGCATCGCGACGCGGCACGTCCCCCGGCCACGCGCCCAACCCGGCCCGGCATCCGCCCGACCCGCCACCGACACGCCCGCCAACACTGGGAATGGCCCACGCGTGCCTCGCCGGAACGCTGTCGGCCACGAACGATGCGGCACTGAGGAATTCGGCCACGTCGTGGCGACGAGCCGAGGCGTCACGCCGCGCGCTCGACTCGGCCCGGCATTCGCCCGATCCGCCACCGGCACGCCCACCAACACTGGCGACAGTCCACGCGCGGCCCGCCGGAGCGCTGTCGGCCACGAACGATGCGGCGTTGGGAAATTCGGTGACACTGGTGTGGCGAGCCGCGGCCGCGTGCTGGGCGCTCAATTCGACAGGGCTGTGCCGCGCTCGAATGAGCTCACGCCTCATAGAGGGTTTCTCCGCGGTGGACGGTGCGCAGGCAGGTTGGCAGGGGGGAATTCGGGGACAGCGGGGGCAGTCCAGGAACACGGGACCTTGGGTCGGTGGACCAGCGTTGGACGGTGTCGGCGGCCGCGGCGACGACGAGTTGGTCGGCGTCCCAGATGGCGTAGGAGGCGGGGGCGCCGGGGACCAGGGTGCCGGCGATGCCGTCGCGGACCCCGCCCGCGCGCCAGGCGCCTCGGGTGGCGGCGGCGAAAGCGGCACGCGGAGAAAGGGAACGGCCCGCGGTGCGGTGGTTGGCGGCGGCGCGGACGGCGGACCACGGGTCGAGCGGGGTGACCGGGGCGTCGGAGCCGACGGCGAGAGAGATGCCCGCGGCGGCCATGGCGGCAAACGGATTCAGGGTGGCGGCGCGATCGGCGCCGAGGCGGGCGGCGTACATGCCGTCGGGTCCGCCCCAGGCCGCGTCGAATCCCGGTTGGACGCTGGCGATTACGCCCCAGGAGGCGAGCTTGGCGATCTGGTCGGCGTCGAGCAGTTCGGCGTGTTCGACGCGGTGGCCGCGGGCGGCGACCGCCGGGCCGCCGAATTCGCTGACCACGCGGTCGAATCCGGCGATGATCGCGTCCATGGCGGCGTCGCCGATCACGTGGAAGCCGGCCTGGATACCCGCCTCGGTGCAGGCGCGGACGTGCGCGGCGATGGTGTCGGCGTCGAGGTAGGCGCGGCCGGTGCCGGGTGCGTCGGTGTAGGGGTCGCGCAGCCAGGCGGTGTGCGAGCCGATTGAGCCGTCGACGAACAGGTCGCCGCCGAGCGCGTGCACGCCGAGTTCGGCGATCAGGGCGCGGGCTTCCTCGGCGCTGCCGACCGCTTCGCCCCAGTACGCGCGCACCTCGACGCCGTGCTGGAAGTCGAGCAGTTCGCGAATGTCGGTGCGGCCGGAGATTTCCGGGCCCGCGCATTCGTGCACCGCGACGATGCCGTGCGCGGCGGCGTGGTCCAGTGCGGCGGTTCTGGCCCGATCCCGTTGTGCCCGATCGAGTTCCGCGAGCACGGTGGTGCGGACGAGGTGATGGGCGGTCGCGCGGACCGGTTCGCCGCGGGTGTAGCCGTCGGCGGCGGTTACCTGCGGCAAAGCGTCGAGCAGGGCCGAAGACACCGCGGCCGAGTGCGCGTCCACCCGGGACAGGTATACGTGCCGGGTGCCCGCGGCCTTGTCGATCTCCTCGATCGTGGGCGGGCGGCCTTCGGGCCAGGTGGTCTCGTCCCAGCCGTCACCGAGGATGGCGCCCTCGGGGCGGGCCGCGGCGAAGTCGCGCAGCAGCGTCAGGCAGTGCTCGAGCGAGCGAGCCACGGAAAGATCGAGTCCGGTGAGCTTGAGTCCCAGCGCAGTGACGTGCACGTGCGGATCGACGAAGGCCGGCGCGACGAACGCGCCGTCCAGATCGATGATCTCGGCGTCCGGATGCAGCGCGCGCCCCGGTTGTTCGGCGCCCAGCCACACCACGGTCCCGTCGGTCACCGCCATCGCTGTCGCGTCGGGGGAACTCGAACTGTAGAAACGACCGCCGATCAGCAACTGGGTTCTCACGGGAGACCAGTCTGCCGTATGCCTGATTCAGGCTTTCAGGTCAGCCGTTCAATACCGGATGCGGGGCCGTGTCCTCCGGGCACGCCAGCACCGTCATCACCTCGGCGAACTGGCTCGCACCTAGGTGCGAGCCGGACCGACAACCTGCTTCGACGGCGATGAGCTCCAGCCGCAGCGCCGCCGCGGTGAAACCAGAAATCGACTGTCCGGCAGCTGCCGCGGCTTTCTTGACCGCTGCGGCTAGCTCCTCGCTCACCGTGATGGTGAGTTGCTCGGTGGCCATCGCGCCACCATAGCCCTGTTTCGCACGGATCCCTAGCGCGCCCGCGCGCCTTTACTACCCGTTGGTAATAGCGAAACTATGGCTTGGTAATCGCGCGGCGCGCGTTGCCTTGGCCGTCGTCGTACCACTGCTGCACCACGACGCCGTCGACCACCTCACCGCCGTCGATCACCACGCCGCGATACGGCATCGCCGCGGCCATCTTGCCGATCCGGCGAGCGGCGAACGCGGCGACCACCGGACGCACCAGCATCCGCGTCGGCGGCAACAGCAGCAACAGGCCGAACAGCGAGGTGACCAGGCCGGGCACGAACATCAGGAACCCGCCCGCGGCGACCAGCGCGCCGTCGGCGACCGCGGTGCCCGGCGGGATCTCGCCGCGACCGGCGCGGCGGAACTGCTCGAACACGCGCCGACCCTGCGAACCGATCAGCAGCATGCCCGCGGCGGATCCGGCGATCAGCAGCAGGATGGCGGGAATCACACCGAGCCACTGGCCGACGGCGACCAGTGCGATGATCTCGGTGATCACGTAGAGGACGAATACTAGGGCGGGCATGGCGATCCTTTCGGACGATCTACCTGTGCAACGCCCGGCGGCCCGAATTTTCTCCCGAATCCGCCTGAGAGCCCGCTGAGATCCTGCTCAGGCGGCCGGTTCGCCGTAGGAACTCATCTGGACCAGCAGCTTGTCCAGCGCGTCCGGGCCGAACATCAACGCCTGGTTGGCGGCGGATTCGGTGGCCATTTCGGCGCTGCGGGGGAACAGGGGTTCTTCGTAGGCGCGCAGGGCCTGCTCGATGTCGGGATGAGTGACGAGCGCGGTGGCGAGTTCGGCGGCGTCGAGCATGGCGAGGTTCGCGCCTTCGCCCGCGAACGGTGACATGAGGTGGGCGGCGTCGCCGAGCAGGGTCACGCCGGGGACGCGGTCCCAGCTGTGGCCGATCGGCAGGGCGTTGATCAGGCGGGGTACGAGTGGGCCTTCGGCATCGGCAACCAGCGCGCGGAGTCGTTCGTCCCAATCCTGGAACTGTTGCAGGACAGTGGCTTTCGCGGCGGGCGTGTCGGCGAAGTCGATGCTGCTCAGCCAGTCCGCCTCGGCGGCGAAGGCGACGTAGGTGTGTACGGAGCCGTCGGTTTCCCGGTGCGCGAGCATGCCTTTGCGGTCGGCGAGGGCGAACATCATTCCGCCGCCGGCCAACCCGGCCGCGGCCGGGTTGCGGGTAGCGGCGTCGGGGAGGTCGCACTCGACGAAAGAGACACCGGTGTAGGCCGGGGTGGCCGCGGACAGCAGCGGCCGGATCTTGGACCAAGCGCCGTCCGCGCCGATCAGCAGGTCGGTGGTGAAGGTGGCGCCATCGGCGAGGGTTACCTCATGCCTGCCGTCGCCTAGGGCGCGCGCGTCGACTACCTTTGAACCCCAGCGAATCGTATTGTCGGGCAACGAGTTCAGCAGCAGTCGACGCAGGTCGTTGCGGTCGATCTCGGGTCGGTCGCCGTCGCCGCCGGCTGCCTGCATGCGGACGTTGCCATGCTTGTCGATGATGTGCATTTCCTCGCCGCCGGCGTGCACGAGTGCGCGGAATTCGTCGAACAAGCCCGCGGCGCGCAGTGCGGCCTGACCCGATTCGACATGCATGTCGAGCATGCCGCCCTGCCCGCGGGCGGCCGGTGAGGCGTCGAGTTCGTAGACGGCCGTTGCTATTCCGTGCACATGCAGGATGCGGGCGAGCACGAGACCGCTGAGGCCGGCGCCGATCACGGCGATGGGATGGTGTTGCAACATGGCATTCCCCTAACGGGTGGGGCGCGGTGTGTGTACCGCGCCGTTGATGAGCAGATGGAAGCCCCAGGCGAGGCGGTCCGAGCCGGGGCCGGACAGCAGCTCATCGCCCAAAGTGGCGATCCTGGGGTGGGTTTCGGTCGAGGCGGTGCGAATGGCGGCGACGAGCGCGTCGGTGTCGCGTTCGAGGTCGGTGCCGCGGTCCCGAGTGGCGTGTTCGGCGGCGTTCGCGGTGGCGAACTGCAACAGGACGTCGCAGAGCCAGGCCGCGCGGTCGTCGGGCAGGCCGCCCTGGTTCAGCAGCGCGAGGATCGCCTCGAGGAGGTTCAGGTAGCCGGGGCCGGACGGGCGGGCGACCAGCGCGGACTGCCCGAGGCCGGGGTTGTCGTAGAGCACCATCGTGTACGAGGTGAGCAGCTGGACCAGTCGGTCCTGCCAGTCGCCCGCGGCGTCGACCGGGGCAAGGTCGACCGCGGCGAGCATGTCGTCGAGGACCGCGGCATGCAGTTCGGCGGTGTTGCGGACGTACACGTACAGCGAAGCGGGTCCGGTATCCAACTCGGCGGCGAGGCGTCGCATGGTGACTCGCTCCAGACCTTCGGCCCGCATCAGCCGGACGGCTGTCGCGATGATGCCGGGTTTGGTCAGCGCCGGTTTCGCCGGGCGCTCTCGGCGGCTTCGCGGTTCCTGCGGCTTTGTCGGCATGAGTTCACTATAACGAACATGTTCGTTACGAACGTGTTCGTTGGGTCACAATGTGCGAAAACTCCTGTTCAGGGATATTTCCCCGGCACATGAAAGAGGCCGCATCCGAGTTGGATGCGACCTCAGGTCTAGTTCAACGACAGACCTGTCAGCCGCCGGGACGGACCAATCCGGTCTCGTACGCCAGCACCACGGCTTGAACCCGGTCGCGCAGACCGAGTTTCGTGAGCACCCGACCCACATGGGTCTTCACCGTCGCCTCGGAAAGGTAGAGCTGCTCGGCGATTTCGGCATTCGAACGCCCCGCGGCGATCTGCTCCAGCACCTCACGTTCGCGCGCGGTGAGCACATCGAGCACGCCAGGGTCGCGCATCCGCGCCGGATCCTCGGCGATCAGCCGATCCAGCAGCCGCTTGGTCACCTTCGGCGACACCACCGCGTCCCCCGCCGCGACGCTGCGGATAGCGGAGATCAGATCCTCCGGCGGCGTGTCCTTCAACAGGAACCCGCTCGCGCCGGCCCGCAACGCGCCGAGCGCGTGCTCGTCGAGATCGAACGTGGTCATCACCAGAACCCGGCAGCCGTGCCCGGCCTCGACGATCCGCAAGGTCGCGGTGACCCCGTCCACCACGGGCATCCGCACGTCCATCAACACCACGTCCGGCCGCAACTCGGCCGCGCGGCTGACCGCCGCCGCCCCGTTCGCCGCCTCCCCGATCACCTCGATGTCCGGGTGCGCACCGAGGACCATCTTCAGCCCCATACGCATGAGTTCCTGGTCATCCACAACGAGAACGGTGATCGGCACGCCCCTAATCTAACGTGCCCGCCCCACGGGCCGACTACTCCGGGAAGCCGGGCTCCAACGGGATGGTGGCTTGAACGCGCCACGCGCCGTCGGCGGAACGACCGGTTTCCAGGGTGCCGCCGAGGACCGCGATGCGTTCGCGCATGCCGACCAGACCCATGCCGCCGCCCTTGATGCGGACGGCGGGTTCGTCCAATGGAACGCCGCCGGTGTCGGTGATATCGATGGTGACGTCGGTGTCGCGGCGACGGACCTGTACCCACGCCTTCGGGTGCGGGCCCGCGTGACGCAGTGTGTTGGTGAGCGATTCCTGCACGATGCGGTGCACGCCGAGGCTGACCTCAGGGGCGACGTCGTCGAGTTCGCCGGTCAGTTCCAATTCGACGGCCAGGCCGGTGCCGCGCATCATCTCCACCACCTTCGCCAAGCCGGCGGTGCCGTGCTGCGGCAGCTGGTCGGGGGCGTGTTCGGTGCGCAGCAGCGCGACGGTCCGGCGCAGTTCGCGCAGCGCCTCGCGGCCGGTGCCCGCGATGGTGCCGAGCGCCTGTTCGGCGGCATCGGGGTCGCGGCGCAACGCATAGCGCGCGCCGTCGGCCTGCACGATGATCACGCTGACCGCGTGTGCGACCACGTCGTGCAACTCGCGGGCGATGCGAGTGCGTTCGGAGGAGACCGCGTCGTGCGCGCGCCGCTCCTTGTCGTAGTCGGCGACCGCGAGCCGGGCCGCGACCTCGGTGTCGTAAGCGTGTCGCGCGCCGATGAATTCGGCCAGCGTCCAGCACAGCGCGAAGAACATCGCGGTGAAGATGAGATCGCTGGGGCTCACCACGCCCGCCGCCGTCGACAACCCGCTGTCGGCCACCAGCCCGACCCCGAACCACAGCCCTTCGCGCCGCCCGACGTAAGCGACCAGCGTGTACAGCATGATCCCGAGGCTGAACAGCGTGATGTGCTCGACCTTCTCGTCGCCGACCACATACTGCACCGCGGTCACCGTGAACGACAGCAGCAGCGCGGCGACCGCCATCGCCCGCGGATACACCCGCCGGAACACGATCGGCAGCGGAATGAAGATCCCGACCGCCGCCGCAGCGGCCTTGTTCTCGGCATTGGTGAGCCCGAGAACCTCCAGCACCAGCAAAACCAGCGCCAGCATCGAATCCGCAACGATGGGCTTCCCACGAAGCCACAAGCTGAACCGACGCATGCCGACCAGCCTAAAGCGACCGGCACTGGTGCGGCGATACTGGACTGCTGTCTGGTATTGGACATCCGGTCTGGTTGGCTGGCGGGCGTGCAGATCGGTGATTGGGCGGTGTTATTGACCGCGGCGACGGCCGCGGGCTGGGTGGATGCGGTGGTGGGCGGCGGGGGGTTGATCATCCTGCCGACTCTGTTCCTGGTCGCACCGACGATCGCGCCGCAGACCGCGCTCGGCACCAACAAGCTGGCCGCGCTGGCGGGCACCGGTGCCTCGGTGGTGACCTTCGCCCGGAAGGTGCCGCTGCGCTGGCGGGTGCTGCTGCCTGCGGCGGGGATCGCGGCGGTCACGGCCGGAATGGGCGCTGCCGCGGTGTCTTTGATCGATCGCGAGTTGTTCGTCCCGATCGTGATGGTGGTGCTGGTTTCGGTCGCGGTGTTCGTCACGCTGCGGCCGTCGATCGGCGTCACCCTGGCCACGCACCCGCCGACGCGGCGCAAGTTCATCCTCACCATCGCGCTGGCCGCGGGCCTGATCGGGCTCTACGACGGCCTGCTCGGCCCGGGCACCGGCACGTTCCTGATCATCACCTTCGCCACCCTGCTCGGCACCGAGTTCGTCCGCGCGGCCGCGATGGCGAAGGTGATCAACTGCGGCTCCAATATCGGCGCGCTCATCTTCTTCGGCGCGACCGGCCACATCATCTGGGCGCTCGGCGCGGCCATGGCGGTCGGCAACGTGGCCGGCGCGATCGTCGGCTCGCACATGGCATTGCGCAACGGCGCGGGATTCGTGCGCATCGTGCTGCTGGTGGTGGTCGTCGGGATGGTGATCCGCCTGGGCTGGCAGCAGTTCGGTTGATCAGCCCCGGGTTTCGACCTGCGAGGCCAGCCACGGCTTGAGCACCCGTGAGGTGGTCTCGTGGATGCGCCGGTGCAGTCGCTCCCCGTCCTCCGCGCCGTTGATCGGCTGCTGGAACAGCACGGTCAACGCGCCCGACACCGCGCCGACGACCGCGCCGACCAGCGCCGCGGCGCCGACCTCGTCCAGCTCGTTCGGGAACGCGATGTGCAGCTGACGGGCGATCTCGCGTTGCGCGACCAACTGCGCGTGCGCGGCCCGGCCACTCACCGACGGCACCGTGCGCGAGACCTGCGCGCGCAACGCGGCGATCCGCGCGTTCAGATCGTCGACTAGATGCTCGCCGGGATTGTCACCGGCCGCGCGCAACGCCCGTAGCAGCACCTCGACCGGTCGCTCCCCCGGTCGCCGGCTGCCGATCGCGGCCACCGCGGCCCGCACCCGCTCGTCGGTCTCCGGGAAGAGCAGTTCTTCCTTGCTGGCGAAGTAGTTGAAGAAGGTGCGAGTCCCGACATCGGCCACCGCAGCGATGTCGGCCACCGTGGTCTCTTCGTAGCCTCTCGTCTCGAAAAGCTCTACGGCTGCCTGGAGCAGGGCTCGGCGGGTACGTTCGCGTTTGCGGTCACGAAGGGCGGATGGCGGCACGGCGGGCACAGTACGGCATTTCGCGAGGCAGACGCGGTAGGCGGCGGTTTCGCGCGTGCCGCTCCAAGGGCCCGCTCCGGGTCTTTCACCCTGTGCCGCTGGGCATTTCATGCGGGATTGCAGACCATGCAAACTCGCACGGCGTGTAATGGCGGCAGGCGTAACCGCACTCGGCGGAACCGACTAGTTTGGACCGGGTGAGCATCGCGACTTCGAAGGATGTGGACGCCGAGTTCCTCGACCTCCCACTGGCCGCGCTCGCCGAGGCCGCGTTGACCGCGGCCAAGGCGGCGGGCGCCGAACATGCCGACCTGCGGGTGCATCGGCTGGTCACCCAGTCGATCCGGCTGCGCGACGGGCGGGTCGAGTCGATCAGCGACAACGTGGAGCTCGGCTTCGCGGTCCGGGTGATCGTCGACGGCACGTGGGGCTTCGCCTCGCACGCCGCGCTGACGCCGGAGACCGCGGTCGAGGTGGCGCGCAGCGCGGTGACGGTGGCGACGACCCTGCGCGCGCTCAACCGCGAGCGGGTGCAGCTCGCCGACGAGCCGGTCTACGACAACGTGCGCTGGGTTTCGGCCTATGACCTGGACCCGTTCACCGTGCCGACCACCGACAAGGTCGCCCTGCTCCAGGACTATTCGGGCCGCCTGGCCGGGTCCGACGGGGTCGATCACGTGACCGCGTCTGTGTTGCAGGTGAAGGAACAGACCTTCTACGCCGACACCGCGGGATCGTCGATCACTCAGCAGCGCGTCCGGCTGCATCCGATCTTCGAGGCGACCACGGTCGATACTTCGGCGGGCGTGTTCGAGACCATGCGCACGCTGGCGCCGCCGGTCGGCCGCGGGTGGGAGTTCGTCTCCGGCGCCGATGAGACCTGGGATTGGCAGGGCGAACTCGCGCAGATCCCCGAGTGGCTCGCCGAGAAGGTCAAGGCGCCGACCGTCACTCCCGGCCCGACCGACCTCGTCATCGATCCGACCAACCTGTGGTTGACCATCCACGAGTCCATCGGCCACGCCACCGAGTACGACCGCGCCATCGGTTACGAATCCGCTTATGCCGGTACCTCGTTCGCGACACCGGACAAGCTGGGGACGCTGAAGTACGGCACGCCGGTCATGCACGTCACGGGTGATCGCACCCAGGAGCACGGGCTGGCCAGCGTCGCCTTCGACGACGAGGGCGTCGCCGGGCAGCGCTGGGACCTGGTGCGCGACGGCATCCTGGTCGGTTACCAGCTCGACCGGGTGTTCGCGCCGCGGCTCGGGCTCGACCGGTCCAACGGGTGCTCCTACGCGGACTCCCCGCATCACGTGCCGATCCAGCGAATGGCGAACGTCTCGCTGCAACCCGACCCCGAAAACGACACCAGCACTGCCGAACTCATCTCGCGGGTGGACAACGGGATCTACATCGTGGGCGACAAGTCGTGGTCGATCGACATGCAGCGCTACAACTTTCAGTTCACCGGGCAGCGGTTCTTCCGGATTCGCGACGGGAAGCTGGATGGCCAGTTGCGCGACGTGGCCTATCAGGCGACCACCACCGACTTCTGGGGCGCGATGGAAGCCGTTGGCGGACCGTCTACTTGGCAGCTCGGTGGCGCGTTCAACTGCGGCAAGGCGCAGCCCGGGCAGGTCGCGGCGGTCAGTCACGGGTGCCCCTCGGTTCTGGTGCGCGGCATCAACATTCTCAACACCCGGACGGAGGCGGGACAGTGACCGTGCAGACCGTAATAGCGGCGGGCGAGGTCGTCGAGCGCGCGCTCGCGCTGTCCCGGGCCGATGAGGCGATGGTGATCGTCACCGACGCGCACGACGCGTCGCTGCGCTGGGCCGGGAATTCGATGACCACGAACGGGTCGTCGGTGTCGCGGGATTGGGCCGTGGTCTCGATCTTCCGGGACGGCCCGAATTCGGCGCGGGTCGGGACCATCGGATCTACGAGTGTCGATCCCGCCGAGATCGAGGCGGTGGTGCGGCGCAGCGAGGAGGCGGCGCGGACCGCAGAACCGGCCAGGGACGCGATGCCGCTACTGGAACCGGATGCGGCGGTTGACGATTGGGCGGCCGCGCCGGGAAGCACCGGGATCGAGGTGTTCACCGATCTCGCCAGTGGGCTGTCCACCGGATTCGACGGCAGCGATCGGCTCTACGGTTTCGCGCACCACACCGTGCACACGACCTGGCTCGGTACCTCGACGGGACTGCGGCGGCGGTTCGTGCAGCCGACCGGTTCAGTCGAGATCAACGGAAAGCGCGGCCTCGCGCATTCGCGGCTCGCAAGCGCTCCAAGCGGTACGGGGAGCGATCTCGCCAGCGCATGGGTCGGCGTCGGCACCAGCGATTTCACCGATGTCGATGTCCCCGGGCTGCTCACCGAGTTGTCCCGGCGGCTGGACTGGGCCAAGCGGAAGGTCGAGCTGCCCGCGGGCAGGTACGAAACCCTCATGCCGCCTTCGACAGTCGCCGATCTCATGATCTACCTGCACTGGGAGATGGAAGGGCGCGGCGCGCACGAAGGCCACACGGCGTTCTCCCGAGCCGGCGGCACTCGAATCGGCGAGCGGCTCACCGACATTCCACTGACCCTGTACTCCGACCCCGCCGCGGCCGGCCTCGAATACCGTCCATTCGTCGCGACAACCGCGTCGTCGCAAGCGATGTCGGTATTCGACAACGGACTGTCCGCCGAACGCGTGGACTGGGTGCGCGAAGGCGTCATCGAGTCCCTGGTCTACCCCCGCGCCACCGCCGCCGAATTCAACACCACCGCAACAGTTCCCGGCGGCAACCTGCTGCTCACCGGCGGCTCCGACGCCACCCTCGACCAGATGATCGCCGGCACCGAACGCGGCCTACTCCTCACCACCCTCTGGTACATCCGCGAAGTCGACCCCGCCAGCCTGCTCCTCACCGGCCTGACCCGCGACGGCGTCTACCTCATCGAAAACGGCGAAGTAACCGCCGCCGTCAACAACTTCCGCTTCAACGAGAGCCCCCTGGACCTGCTCCGCCGCGTCACCGAAGCAGGCGCCACCGAAACCACCCTCCCCCGCGAATGGAAGGACTGGTTCACCCGAACAGCCATGCCCCCCTTGCGAATCCCCGACTTCCACATGTCCTCGGTCAGCCAGGCAACGTAGTAACCATCGAGTCGAGTCATATGGTGGCTAAAAGATCTTCAACAACAACCATTTGACTCGACTCGATACACGGAACGACCACTCGACTCGCTCTTCCCAAGCCTCTCTGAACCGGACCACAGCCAGTCCTCACGCTGGAACCCACACGCTGCCCATACCAAGCTGCGGAAGACCAGGTCGGGGACGGCACACGACGCGCCCAGCACTACTTCAATGAAAACATGGGACAAGTCTTCAGAACCTATTGGCCAGTTCCCACCGCGGATCTTTCCCCCGCAACAGGTACACCTGTCTCAGCACGTACACCTAAGACTTCCCAGGGCGACCTGGCCAGTAAAACTGAAGACCTACACAAGTTTTCACTGAAGTAGTGCTGAGCACGTCGTGTGCCGTACCCGGCTTTAGTTATCAGTCAGCCGCGCGATGTCCAGTTCCAGCGTGGTCATCTGGCTGTGGTTGCGTTTCGAGAATCTTCAAGATCACCACAGGCGGTTGTCGCGTTGGCGAGGCTGCTTCGCATACCTGCATCGTTCTTCGCACACCGGCTTCTTTCTTCGCATACCCAGTGGTGTGTTGAGGGGTATGCGAAAGGTGAAGCAGGTGTGCGAAGTTGACCTATCTGTCGCTTGGTCTGTGCGGTCAGCTCAGGGGGCGAGGGTGATCTCGACCGCAAGAGTGCCCTTTTTGCCTCGGCGGAGGTTGCTGCCGAGGATGGTGATGGGACCCATCAGCCAGTATTTGCGCATGAGGAGTTTGCGGACGCGGTCGGTGCCGTCCTGGTCGAGGATGCGGCCGGTGCCGGCTACGACGTCGCCGCGGGTTTTGCCGGTCACGTTGCAGGGCTGGACGGTGACGTCGGGGTTGCGGCGCAGGCGCTTGACTTTCCAGCTGTCGGTGACGGTCCACACGTAGAGCTTGTCGGCGTTCGCTACCGCCCAGACCGGGGTGCCGACGGGGGTGCCGTCCTTGCGGAACGTGGTCAGCAGAACGTAATCGGCCTTGCCGATTGCCCCCAGTGTGTTCGTCATGAGGGTCAGCGTATCCGGGTGTCGGTTATTCGGACATTCGTACTCAACCCACCTTGGTCAGCACCTGGGGGCCGTCGTCGGTGATGGCGACGGTGTGTTCGGAGTGGGCGGTGCGGGAGCCGTCGGCGGAGCGCAGGGTCCAGCCGTCGGGATCGGTGACGATGCGGTCGGTGGTGCGGGCGAACCAAGGTTCGATGGCGATGGCCAGGCCGGGGCGCAGGCGGTAGCCGCGGCCAGGGCGGCCATGGTTGGCGACGTGCGGGTCCTCGTGCATGGTGCGGCCCAGTCCGTGACCGCCGAATTCCATGTTCACCGGGTAGCCGTACTCGCGGGCGACAGCGGAGATCGCGGCGGAGATGTCGCCGATGTGGTTGCCGGGCACCGCGACCGCGATCGCAGCGGCGAGCGCTTCCTCGGTCGCGCGGATCAGGCGCAGGTCCTCTTCCGCGGCGGCGCCGACCACGATGGTGGTGGCCGCGTCGGCGACCCAGCCGTCGATGCCGACGGCGAGGTCCATGGTCAGTACGTCACCGTCGCGCAGGGCATAGTCGAACGGAAGGCCGTGCAGGACAGCGTCGTTGACCGAGAGGCAGACGGTGTTGCGGAAGGGTCCGCGGCCGAAGGACGGCGAGTAATCCCAGTAGCAGGATTGCGCGCCGCGCTGCTTGATCCGTTCGCGCACATGGGCTTCCAGCTCCAGCAGGTTCACCCCGATGCGCGCGAGTTCACGCAACTCTCGCAGCACCTCGCCCACGAACTGTCCCGTGACCCGCATCCGTTCGATCTCGGCCGGCGTCTTCAGCTCAACCATGCAACTGCTCCCATCTCGGTATTTTAATACCACCGTAGCTGATTCGGTATTTTAATACCAAACCCCGATGTCCTGGCATGCAGTTCGACCTGCCCGACGAGGCGTGCGCAGGCCCAATCCGACCTGCGCATAGTGTGATGCGCATATCTACGTATGTACATGTTGGTCCGACTAGCTTGCGGTATTTAAATACCACCAATACCCTGATCGCATGGTCCGTCTCCCGTTGACCCCGGCTCAGATCGACGCCGGCCGCCGCCTCGGCACCGCCCTGCGCGCCGCCCGCGCCGACCGCGACCTCATCGAGGTCGCCCGCTCCGCAGGCATTTCCCCGGAAACCCTGCGCAAGATCGAGACCGGCCGCCTCCCCTCCCCCGCATTCGGCACCGTCGTAGCCCTGAGCCTCACCCTCAACCTCCCCCTCCAAGACCTCGCCGACACTTGGCGGGCCGCCGGCCTCGCCGAATCCGCCTGACACCAGCGAATAGCCGCACCCACTCTCGGGATCCGCACTCGCTTTAGGGCCCTAGAGGCAGTGCGGATCCCGAGAGTGGGTGCGGGTCGTCGACGGGGCAGCGGAGGCGCTATTCGCCGGGGGCCAGCTGCCGGGTGATGGTGAGGCCGATGGAGCCGTCCGCGCCGCGAAATAGCTTGTGTAGCTTGATGGCCAGCGTTCCGATGATTCCGTACTTGCGGGAGACCAGATCGCGGACTCGCTGAGTGCCGTCCGCGTCGAGGACCGTGGCGGTGCCGGCGAACACCTCGTCGGCTTTGGGGCGGCCACGAGCGTCTGACGATTGCAGCGTCACGTCGGAGTTGCGGCGAATGCGCTTGACCTTCCAGGTCGTCGGGTTGGTCCACACGACGATCCGGTTGCCGTCCGGCGCGACCCAGACCGGCGTGCCCACCGGGGTGCCGTCCTTCTTGTAGGTCGTCAGCAGCACGAATTTGCTCGCGCCCAGCTCATTCCATGTCATAGCGAAAACGGTAGGCCGCGGGATGCGGCCGGACATCCGTCCGCGAGCACATATCCGCAGTACGCGCCGCGGCGTATCCGCGGCGCGTAGAGCGATCGGACGCCGCGACTCAACCTCGATGCGCGCGGAAGAACGTCCGGACATCCTCGAGGAACAGCTGCGGTTGCTCCAAGGCGGCGAAGTGCCCGCCTTCGGCGTACTCGGTGAAATGTTCGATGTACCCGCCCGGGTTCATCACTCGGCGCATGAGCGGGCTCGTATTGAACACCGCCCATCCTTGCGGCACTCCGGCGGGCATCACCCAG
Organism: Nocardia sp. NPDC051756; assembly: GCF_040681495.1. Classification (NCBI taxonomy): domain Bacteria; kingdom Bacillati; phylum Actinomycetota; class Actinomycetes; order Mycobacteriales; family Nocardiaceae; genus Nocardia; species Nocardia sp. NPDC051756. Next base: position 422,680 of record NZ_JBFAYV010000005.1, read on the forward strand.
TCCATCCCGGAATGCGCTGTCTCCCAGAGGAACTGGGCGGCCGAGGCACCGCTGCGGGTGAACCAGTAAATGCTGATGTTGGTCAGCAGGATGTCGCGATCCACCGCTTCACCGCCCGGCCGCGCCGGGTCGGTCCAGACCTGGAACTTCTCCGCGATCCACGCCAACTGCGCGATCGGCGAGTCGGTCAACGCGGCGGCAATCGCGTTGGGTTGCGTCGTCTGGAGCACCAGGTACCCCTTCTGCCCCGACCACTGCACCTGTGCTTCCTTGATCGCCGCCAACTCCTCGTTGGTCAGCCCGTCCGGCATCGGCAACTGCTCCCCCACCAACCCGAGCGTGCCTCGATCGCTGTTGACGTGCGTCGCGATCACCCGCTCCGGATACACCGCCGCCAACCGCCCGGTCACCCCCGCCCCGACATCCCCGCCCTGCGCCGCGAACTTCTCGTACCCCAGCCGAGTCATCAACTCCGCGAACGCATCCGTGGTCCTGGCCAACTCCCACCCGGTCGACGCCAACGGCGTGGAGAACCCGAACCCCGGCAGCGACGGAATCACCACATGGAACGCATCCGCCGAATCACCCCCGTACGCAACCGGATCCGTCAACGGCCCGATCAGCTCGAGAAACTCCACCACCGACCCCGGATACCCGTGCGTGATCAACAGCGGCACCGCCCCCGCCTCCACCGACCGCACATGGAAGAAATGAATTGTCTGCCCATCGATTTCGGTCGTGAACTGCTCATAAGCATTCAGCTTCGCCTCCTGCGCCCGCCAATCGAACCCGTCCCGCCAATACGCCGCCAGCTCCGCAAGGTAGACAGGCGCAATCCCACGCCCCCAATCGTTTTCGGTCCCCGGCACCACCTCCGGCAACCGAGCATGCGCCAATCGCGCACGCAGCTCATCGATCTCGGCCTGCGGGATCTCGATACGGAAGGGGCGGATCGCTGTGTTCGTCATAAGAACCACTCTCCAGGGCATTGCGGAAGACTTACTTCCGCAATTCAGAAATCTGCGCAAATTGCCTGTTCCGAGCCGTGGAAGTCTTGACAACTTCCTTCGGTAAGCGTTGACTTACGGTTCGTACACGCTTACCAAGCAGGAGATGAATGGGGTGCGCTCGCGGATCGGATGCGGCGCACGATCTTGGAGCGCCTGGCCGAGAAGCCACAGGCGGTGGGTGAGCTCGCGCGCGAGTTGCCGATCAGCCGGCCTGCGGTTTCGCAGCATCTGAAGGTGCTCAAGGTCGCGGGGCTGGTCGTGGACCAGGCTGTCGGCACACGCCGGATCTACTACCTGAACCCGGCGGGGATGGGTGCGCTGCGCGCTCAGCTCGACCGGTTCTGGGGACGCGCCCTCGCAACGTATCAACAGGTGGTCGAGCAACACTCAGGAGAAGTCATGACCCATACCCAAGCCGAACCGGTGCAGCAGCAGATCGTGGTCAACGCACCATTGGAGCGGGCGTTCGCGGTGTTCGTCGAACGGTTCGACGCGATCAAGCCGCGCGAGCACAACCTGCTCGCCTCCCCGATCGCCGAGACGGTGTTCGAGCCGCGCGTCGGCGGCAACATCTACGACCGCGGCGAGGACGGCAGCGAGTGCCGCTGGGCTCGGGTGCTCGCCTACGAACCGCCGAATCGACTGGTTTTCAGCTGGGATATCAACGCCCGCTGGGAGATCGAGACCGATCCGGGCAAGACCAGCGAGGTAGAGGTCACCTTCACCGCCGAAGGCCCGGACCGCACCCGCGTGGACCTCGAACACCGCAACATCGAACGCCACGGCGAGGGGTGGGAGGCGGTCCGCGCCGGCGTCGACAACGAGGCGGGCTGGCCACTGTACCTGCAGCGTTACCTCGACGTGGCGAATCAGGAGGCGTGACGCACGCTGCCAGCGCCAGCAGGTAGCCAGATTCCGTCAATCAGCGGGCCCGCGGTGATCCGAGCGATCACTGTAGGCCCGCTTTTTGTGCAGAACTCTAGGAATACCCCTCCCACTCCTATATGGTAATCCTTCTTACCAAATAGCTGGAAGTTCTCTCGGAGGGAAGACTTATGCATTTCGGTGGAGTGACCCTGATGGTGGACGACGTGGATGCGGCGGCGGCGTTCTATGAAAAGGCGTTCGGGCTGGGGACGGTGTTCGCGGATCCGGACGGCACGTTTGTGGTGCTGGGGCGGGGTGTGTGGACTCCGGGCCCTTCGGCGCCGAGCCTCACCATCGAACACTGGAAGAAGATCGAGGACTTCGCGGAACCAGGTCCCGCCAACGCTTTTCGGGTGTTCCTAGAGACTGCCGACGTCGACGACGCCTACCGCAGCGCGCTCGCGGCGGGCGCGCACAGCGCGCTGATGCCGACGACACGTCCATGGGGACAACGGGTCGCCGTCGTCCGCGACCCCAACGGCGTGATCGTCGAGATCGGCGCGCCCGTCGAATACGCCTGAGCGCCAACGTCTCCGGGCCGGAATCGCTACCGAAGGAAGTAAAAGCAGTGCTGCGTCGAACAATGGTCGTCACCGCGGCGATGGCCGCCACCATCCCGCTGGTCCTCGGCACCGCGTCCGCCGACCCACTACCGGTCCCATACTCGTTGGCCGCCATGGTTTCCGCGAGCGTGACCACCGCACCGCCCGGTGCGCCACCAGGAGCGAACAACTGGAATTGCGTTCCGTCGGCAGCGCATCCGCGACCGGTCGTGCTGGTGCACGGGCTCAGCGGCAACGGCGAAAACAGTTGGCAGACCTTCGCTCCCCTGCTCGCGAACGAAGGCTACTGCGTCTTCGCGCTGACCTACGGCGTCTATCCGACGGACAGCGGAATCGTCGCGGGCATCGGCGGTCGCGCGCCGATCGACGAATCCAGTTCGGAACTGAAGCAATTCGTCGATCGAGTGCGCGCCGCGACCAGAACCGAGCGAGTAGACCTGCTCAGCTGGTCCGAAGGCACGTTGGTCAGCGCCGGTTACCTACAGTTCCTCGGCGGAGCGTCGGCCGTCGACCAGTCGGTCAACCTGGCGCCGATCTGGAACGGCACCGCCATCACCGACCCGCTGGACTCCCCGCTGTCGATCCTGGGCGTCCCCGGCGACGTCTACCAGGCGCTCGATCCCACCTGCGCTGCCTGCGCGGACCTGCGCACCGGCTCCGACTTCATCAACCGGCTCCAGGCCAGCGGCGTCTACGCGCCGAATGTGCAGTACACCAACATCGTCACGACCACCGACATCCAGGTCCAGCCCTACACCAGCGGCGTGCGCCCGGCCCCGAACGCGACGAACATTGTCCTGCAAGACATCTGCCCGGTGAACCGAGCCGGCCATCTCTCCGTCTCGGTCGACCCCACCGTCACCGCGCTCGCGCTGCACGCCCTCGACCCGGGCACACCGCGCCAAATCCCGTGCGCTCCAGCGCAAGCGCCCCCCGGCGTCTGATCGCCCGTTTCTCGACCGCACCCGCCGCGCAGTCCTTACCCTCAGAGGAAGGGTTCCCTCGACGCGCAGCGGAGGACACCGATGATCGAGACCGCGGTCCTCATGATCGACCTCCAGAACACCTACATCGCCGACGACGGCGTCCGCGACGCCCTCGGCTGGCCGCCGATCTGGCGCCTCGACGAGGTGGTCCGCGAATGCGCCGCCCTGGCCGCCCAGGCCCGCCGCCGCGACTTCCCGGTCATCTACTCCCGCATGATCGCCGCCCAGACCGGCCTGGTCGGCACCGGACCCCGCCCGCGCCGCCACCTACAGCAGCGCAAGCACCTGGTGCCGAAGCTGTCCGGCGAGCATCAGGCGTGGAAGGCGCAGATCATGGACGCCGTCGCGCCCCAGCCGGGCGATCTGGTCCTGGTCAAGACCCGGCACAGCTTCTTCGCCTACACCGAGCTGGAGCCGTTGCTGCGCAACCTCGGCGTGCACCGCCTGGTTGTCGCGGGCCTGCAAACCAATGTCTGCATCGAGGCGACCGTGCGCGCCGCGCTGGAGCGCAATTTCGAGGTCGCCGTGCCGGACGACGCGGTCACCACCGACGGCCCCGCACTGCACTACGGCTCGCTGAACGCGATGCGCGTCCTCTACGTGGAAGTGGCTCCGTGGCGCGAGCTGCTCGCCCCCGACGCACCGTGGGACCGCGCGTACACCACCCGCGATTACGGACGCGACCCCGAATATTGGCACGGGCCGGGCATTTGACTGTGTCCGGAAACACTGCGGGGGCCTCAGCCGAAAGCTGAGGCCCCGCCGTCGTGCCGACCAGTGTCCGAGCGATTTCCTCTGGGCCCCGGCCTCGATACATGAGGCTTTCATACTTCCGGCCGTTCGGCGCACCGAGCAGCGCCGCGAACGGTGAGCATGCGTGCCCGTGCATCTGTACGGGCAGTGAATCGACGCGCTTGCACCGGAATCGCCGTCCGAAAGCCGTTCGCAGATAACGAAATAGCAACGCCGGGGTCGAAACGTGCCCAAACTGTTCCGCTCGTCGACACCTGCCGCGCGCCAAGAATTCGCCGCCGAGCCGCCGCCCGGCAACGGTCCGCCCGCTACTGCCGAGTTGCCCCTCGGATAACCTGTCCCGATGTTCTTGGCCCAGATCGTCGCCGCTCGCGTTCCGAGCCGGATGCTGTCCGTGTTCGTGCGGAACGCGGAGTTGCTGAAATTCCTGACCGTCGGAGCGATCGCCTTCGTCACCACCATGGTGCTCTTCTTCGGGTTGAAATGGACTGTCCTGGAAGGCAAGCCGGTTACCGCGAATGTGGTCGCGGTATTGATCGCCACCGTGGTCTCCTATGTGCTGAACCGCGAGTGGGCGTTCACCGCGCGCGGCGGACGTGAGCGCCGTCACGAAGCGGCGCTGTTCTTCCTGGTGGCGAGCATCGGCATGGTGATCAACCAGCTGCCGCTGGCCGTGTCGAGCTACCTGTTCCAGCTGCGCACCCCGCACGTCTCGGTGGTGGTGGAGAACATCGCCGACTTCGTCAGCGCGACCATCATCGGCACGCTGCTGGCCACGGTCTTCCGCTGGTGGGCGATGCGCAAGTTCGTGTTTCCCGATCCGGTCCAGCCCGCCATGGAACACGACGAGCCGGTCTCCGAGACGCGAGCCTGATCATGCTGGTCACCATCCCGGCGGGAACGGTGACGCTCGCGGATCGGCGCACCCAGCGCAGTTGGACGGTCGACGTCGCGCCCTTCCGGATGGCGGCGGTACCGGTCACGCAGGAGCTGTACGAGCAGGTCACCGGGCAGCAGCCCAGCAGCAGCCGAGGCGACCGGCTGCCGGTCGACAGCGTCTCGTGGTGGGACACGCTGCGGTTCTGCAATGCGCTGTCCGCCCGAGAGGGCCTGACCCCCGCGTATCGCCTCGACGACGAGAACGCCGAGTGGGACGACACCGCCGACGGCTACCGGCTCCCCACCGAGGCCGAATGGGAGCACGGGTGCCGTGCGGGCAGCACCGGACCGCGCTACGGCGAACTCGACGAAATCGCCTGGTACCGAGGTAATTCGGACGAGCACATGCACGAGGTCGGCGGCAAGCGGCCCAATGCCTGGGGCCTCTACGACATGCTCGGCAACACCTGGGACTGGTGCTGGGACATCTACGACGCCGAAATCTACGGCTCCTACCGGGTATTGCGCGGTGGCGGCTGGTTCGACGAGCACTGGAGCTGCCGCGCCTCGGTGCGCCGGCGCAGTCACCCGACGCTGCGACTCGATGACGTCGGATTCCGGGTCGCGCGTTCCTGATTCGCCGCGAAACCCGGACTTCGGTTGCAGCCGAATAGCTTTCACCGACGTGGAGGTCCAGGTAGGGTGACCCCCAGGCCGCACCGTCGCGGCGAGACACTGTCTCGATAGTGGATCAGCCTCTGCCGTAGGACGGTTCCGCACGATGAGCAATACCAGCGACGTCGTTGTCCTGACCGATCACAGTTCCACCGAAGGCAGTGCGGGTCAGCTGGCCCGTGCTGTCGAAGTGGTCACCGGCGCCACACCGCTGATGCTGGACGCGAGACATTTCTACGACGGCGGCGATGGCGCATTGCGACTCGGTAGTCGGCCGACGCTGGTGATTCCCGCCCAAGACCTCGAGGTGGAACCGTCCGCCCTCGTCGTCTACGAAATACCACCCGACGATCGGCACCGATTCACCCGCTTCCAAGCGGCTGTCGCCCGCAGCGGCATTCCCTGCCTCGGCACCGACGCGCAGGCTTGGCGAAATGCCACCGACAAACGGCACACGATCGATCGCTTCCGCGCCGTCGGCCTTCCCCAGGCGGAGTCGATCGTCCTCGATCGCCCGACCCTGGCCACCGCCCTGACCGCCTTCGACCGGCTCGGCCGCAATGTGTGGACCCGCCCGGCCGTCGGCTTCGGCGGACGCGACGTCTTCCACGTCACCACCGCGGCACAACTGCACGCCGCGTGCGAGCACTACCGGCGGACCGGCAGCGGTTGGCTGCTCACCCGCGACGCGCACAACTTCGACGAACACGGCCGACGCCATCAGTACCGCGTCGTCGTGCTCGGCGAACGGGTCTTGCGGGTGTGTGAACACGTCCAGCCCGACCCGGACGCCCCCTGCAACGAATCGCGCGGCGCGATCTCGACCGTGCTCGCACCCGACGCCCTCCCGCAGCACCTCCGCGAACTCGCCGTGCGCGCGACAGCATCGGTCGGGCTACCGTTCGGCGGCGTCGATCTGGTGCCTGAACGCGGCGGCGCGGTGTTCGAGGTGAATGTGCATCCCGTGCTCGACGTTCCGCAGGGCTTCGAAACGGTGGCCGTTCCGTTCGTGCTCGCGCACCTCACCGAGGCCGCTGCCGGAATTCCACCGCGGCTCGAATCCCTGCGCCCACACCGCTGATCGGACATTCCCGACAGGTTCTTCCGTACGCTCCACGAAATCGCCGACGCCGCACATACTGTCCGGTACAAGCATGGCTATCACCCAGACAACGCGCCAGGGCCGGCTCGAGCAGCCGCCACATCAACCCCGAAGCGAGCGTATTCATGGTCATCTTCGCTGTGCACGACGCCCTCCTCGCCCAGATCGGCAATCCGACCCCGGAAGCCCCGCCGGTCTCGGACAAGATCTTGCAGATGGTTCGCTACCTCACCTGGCTGGTGCTGCTGTCCGGGGTCTGCGGAATCACCTACGCCGGTGGACGATTCGCGTGGGAGAAGTGGCAGGGCGGCCCGCTGGACTCGCCGAAGATGATCGCCGGGGCAATGATCGGCGGGGTGGTCGCCACGAGCGCGGGCACGATCATGAACGCGGTCGTCGGCTGAGCGAGCGCTGCCGGGGCGGATCGATCGCGGAAGGATTCCTTCCGCGATTACTGCGATGATCGACGCATGTTGGAGACTTCCGCGCGGCTGCTTCGACTGTTGTCGCTGCTGCAACTGCGTCGCGATTGGACCGGGCCGGTTCTCGCCGAGCGCCTCGGGGTGTCCACCCGCACCGTCCGCACCGACATAGAGCGATTGCGGACCCTCGGTTACCCGGTGCACGCCACTCCCGGTGTCGCGGGCGGCTATCGGCTCGGCGCGGGCTCCGCGCTGCCGCCGCTGCTGCTCGACGACGACGAGGCCGTCGCGGTCGCGGTCGGCCTGGCCACCGCGGCCAACGGTGCGGTCACCGGGATCGAGGAGACCTCGGTGCGGGCGCTGGTGAAGCTTCAGCAGGTGCTGCCGTCGCGACTGCGTAATCGGGTGCAGGCGTTGACTTCCGCGACCGTGCACGTGCCCGGCGTGGGCAAGCCGACGGTCGACGCCGCGGTGCTCACCGCCGTCGCCGGCGCGATCCGCGCGAGCGAGCGATTGCGGTTCGACTACGAATCCCATTCCGGCACACCGTCACGTCGCGATGTGGAGCCACATCGGTTGGTGCACTGGCGCGGTCACTGGTATCTGGCCGCGTGGGATCCCGGACGCGGCGACTGGCGCACCTTCCGGGTGGATCGGATCACGCCGAAGACGCCGAACGGTCCGCGGTTCACGCCGCGCGAGGTGCCGGAGGCGGAGATCGCCGAGCGGGTGCAGCGCGGGGTGGGCGCGGCGACCTGGCGTTATCGCGCGGCGGTGCGCATGGCCGCGCCGGCCGACGAGATCCGGGTGAGGCTGCCGGCTGCGGTGACGGTGGAGCCGGACGGGCCGGAACACTGTGTGGTGCAGGTGGGTTCGGACTCGCCGCAACTGCTCACGTACTACCTCGCCCTGGCCGATGTCGAGTTCGAGGTGCTGGACGCCCCCGAACTGGCCGAACAGCTGCTGGCGACCGCCGAGCGATTCCGCCGGGCGGCCGGAAAACCCGGCACACCATAATGCGCCGATAAAGTGAAACCCGGCCGGACCGGCGGAATACGCCGATCACGGCCGGGCCGGCACTTTCGCAATTCCCGCTAGGGCTGGTTGGCACCCGCGATGCCGCCGATGATTCCGCCGATGATGCAGCCGGGGATCGCCCCGACAATGGCGAAGATCAGGCCGATCAAGAACCCGATCGCGCAGCCGATCAACACCCCGGCCACGGTGGTGCCCGCGTCACCGATGAACTGCGGCGCGCCCGGCTCCGGGCTCGCCGCGCCGACCGGCGTCAGCGTCAAAGTGGTTGCGGCGGCGTTCACTTCCGGCGCGACCCGCACCTGCTGTCCGGACACCGACTGCATCGTGGTCGGCACACTGGCGACCACCGACCCGTCCGGCGCCAGCACGGAGACGCCCTGATCAGGCGTCAGCACGAACTTCCCGGAGGCCAGCGTGAGCGTCGCGCTCGAGTGGTCGGGCGCGACCGCCGCCGTGTAGGCGACGCCGTGATCGACCCCGTTGAACGCGGCGTCGGCCACTTCGGCCTGACCGTGCGCGGTGGCGGCCGCGACACCCGTGGCGGCAATGGTGAGTACCGCGGTTGCTACGAATTTCCTGATATTCATAAGGCTTTCCAATCATCTAACCGATTCGATTGGCGTTTCCCCGAAAACGACCAAGGAACACCATCGATCATGCTCCCCGGACAAGAGAGTTGTCGAGAGAATTAGGCAGATCGAATTGCCTTGCAAGGTCAGGTAATTCGTAACTCCCCCGATAATTGGGGGGTTGATTTTCCGGCTATTCCAATTCCCCTTCCGTCTCCAGGTAGACCTGACGCAACCGGTCCAGCGTCGCCTGCTCCGGATGCTCCCAGAGGTCTCGCTCGGCGGCCTCCAGCAGCCGCTCGGCAATGCCGTGCAGCGCCCACGGGTTGGACTGCTCCATGAACTTGCGGTTCACCTCGTCGAAAACGTAGCTCTCCGCGAGCTTCTCGTACATCCAGTCGGCGACCACGTTGGTGGTGGCGTCGTAGCCGAAGAGATAGTCGACCGTCGCCGCCATCTCGAACGCGCCCTTGTAGCCGTGCCTGCGCATGGCCTCGAGCCAGCGCGGGTTCACCACGCGGGCGCGGAAGACCCGGGAGGTCTCCTCGGACAGCGTGCGGGTGCGCACCGCGTCCGGGCGGGTGCTGTCGCCGATGTAGGCCTCGGGGTTCTTGCCGGTGAGCGCGCGCACGGTGGCGACCATGCCGCCGTGGAACTGGAAGTAGTCGTCGGAGTCGGCGATGTCGTGTTCGCGGGTGTCGGTGTTCTTGGCCGCCACCGCGATTCGGCGATAGGCGGTGCGCATGTCGTCGGCGGCGGGTGCGCCGTCCAGGTCGCGGCCGTAGGCGTAGCCGCCCCAGGTGGTGTAGACCTGCGCGAGGTCGTCGTCGGTGCGCCAGCTCTTGGAATCGATGAGCTGCAACAGGCCCGCGCCGTAGGTGCCGGGCTTGGAACCGAAGATGCGGGTGGTCGCGCGGCGGGCGTCACCGTGCTCGGCCAAGTCCGCATCGGCGTGCGCGCGAACGTAATTCGACTCGGCGGGCTCGTCGAGTTCGGCGACCATCCGCACCGCGTCGTCGAGCAGGGCGAGCACGTGTGGGAAGGCGTCGCGGAAGAAGCCGCTGATCCGGACCGTGACATCGACACGCGGACGGGTCAATTCGTCCAGCGAGATCACCTCGAGCGTGGTGACCCGGCGGCTCGCCTCGTCCCACACCGGCCGAACACCCAGCAGCGCAAGCACTTCGGCGATGTCGTCGCCGGAGGTGCGCATCGCCGAGGTGCCCCACACCGACAGGCCCACCGAGCGCGGGTACTCGCCGTGATCGGCCAGGTAGCGCTCCAGCAGCGAATCCGCCATGGCCTGACCGGTTTCCCAGGCCAGGCGCGAGGGGACGGCCTTCGGATCGACGGAGTAGAAGTTGCGGCCGGTCGGCAGGACGTTGATCAGGCCGCGCAGCGGTGAACCGCTGGGGCCCGCGGGGATGAAGCCGCCGTTGAGCGCGTGCAGGACGCGGTCGATCTCGACCGTGGTCTGGCGCAGGCGCGGGACGACTTCGGTTGCGGCGAAACGGAGTACGGCGCGCACGTCCGGCAGGGTGGAGTCGGCGTCGATCGACGCGGCGAACTCGTCGACGAGGCGGTCGACCGAGTCCGCGGACCAGTCGGTGGCCTGCAATGCGGCGACCAGGCCGCGGGCCTGCTCCTCGACGACGTCGACTCGGTTACGCACCTCGGTGCCGGACTCGTCCAGCCCCAATGCTTCGCGCAGGCCGGGCACGTTCCGCTCGCCGCCCCACAGCTGGCGCGCGCGCAGCATGGCGAGCACCAGGTCGACCTCGCTCTCCCCGGCCGGCGCCTGGCCGAGGATGTGCAGGCCGTCGCGGATCTGCACGTCCTTGATCTCGCACAGCCAGCCGTCGACGTGCAGCAGCATGTCGTCGAAGACGTCCTCGTCCGGGCGTTCGGCGAGGCCGAGGTCGTGGTCCATCTTGGCCGCGCGCATCAGCGTCCAGATCTGCTGGCGGATGGCGGGCAGCTTGGCCGGGTCGAGGGTGGAGATGTTGGCGTGCTCGTCGAGCAGCTGCTCCAAACGCGAGATGTCGCCGTAGCTTTCGGCGCGGGCCATCGGCGGGATCAGGTGATCGACCAGGGTGGCGTGGGCGCGGCGCTTGGCCTGGGTGCCCTCGCCCGGGTCGTTGACCAGGAACGGGTAGATCAGCGGCAGGTCGCCGAGCGCGGCGTCGGTGCCGCAGGAGGCGGACATGCCGAGCGTCTTGCCGGGCAGCCACTCCAGGTTGCCGTGCTTGCCGAGGTGCACCATAGCGTCCGCGCCGAAACCCTCGGGAGCGCTGAGCCATCGATAGGCGGCCAGGTAGTGGTGGCTGGGCGGCAGGTCCGGATCGTGGTAGATCGCGACCGGGTTCTCGCCGAATCCGCGGGGCGGCTGCACCATCAGCACGACATTGCCGAAACGCAGTGCGGCGATGACGATCTCGCCCTTCGGGTCCGCGGAACGGTCCACGTAGAGCTCGCCGGGCGGCGGGCCCCAGGATTCGACGATGGCCTCGCGCAGGTCGTCGGGCAGCGTGTCGAACCACGCGGTGTAGGCCGCCGCGCTGATCCGAATCGGGTTGCCCTCCAGCTGTTCCGCGGTCAGCCAGTCCGGATCCTGGCCGCCCGCGGCGATGAGCGCGTGGATGAGGGCGTCGCCGTCCTGCTCGTCCAGGCCGGGGATCTCGCCGGGCGCGCCGAGGTCGTAACCGGCGGTGCGCATTTCGGTGAGCAGGCGGATCGCGCTGGCCGGGGTGTCCAGGCCGACGGCGTTGCCGATGCGGGCGTGCTTGGTCGGGTAGGCCGACAGCATCAGCGCGACCCGCTTGCGCTCGGCGGGGATGTGCCGCAGCCGGGCGTAGCGCGTCGCGATGCCGGCCACCCTGGCCGCGCGCTCGGCGTCCGGCACGTAGGTGGACAGGCCGTCGGCGTCGAACTCCTTGAACGAGAACGGGACCGTGATGATCCGGCCGTCGAACTCGGGGACGGCGACCTGGGTGGCGACGTCGAGCGGGGACAGGCCGTCGTCGTTGGCCGCCCACTGGGCGCGGCCGCTGGTCAGGCAGAGGCCTTGCAGGATGGGCACATCCAGGTCGGCCAGCGCGCCGACGTCCCAGGCCTCGTCCTCGCCGCCGGCCGACGCGGTGGCGGGCTTGGTGCCGCCCGCGGCGAGCACGGTGACCACCAGGGTGTCGGCTTGGCGCAGTGTCGCAAGCAGTTCCGGCTCGGCGGTGCGCAGCGAGGCGCAGTACAGCGGCAGGGCGCGCGCACCCGCGGCCTCGATCGCGTGGCAGAGGGCGTCGATGTAGCCGGTGTTCCCGGCGAGATGCTGTGCGCGGTAGTAGATCACCGCCACGGTGGGCTGATCGGCGATCGGCTCGGCCGAATCCCGTTCCAGCACACCCCAGCTCGGCAGCTGCACCGGCGGCTCGAAGCCGTGGCCGGTGAGCAGGACCGTGTCGGAGAGGAAGTTGTGCAGCTGCCGCAGGTTCTCCGAACCGCCGGCGGCCAGGTAGTTGTGCGCGTCGGCGGCGACGCCGCCGGGCACGGTCGAGCACTCCATCAGCTCCGCGTCCGGCGCGATCTCGCCGCCGAGCGCGACCATCGGGATGCCGCTGGCCCGGATCGCGTCCAGCCCGTCCTCCCAGGCGCGCTTGCCGCCGAGGATGCGCACGATCACCAGATCGGCGCCGTCGAGCAGCGCGGGCAGGTCGTCCACGAGCAGTCGAGCGGGGTTGCCCCACCGGTACTCGGCGCCGCTCGCACGGGCGCTCAGCAGATCGGTGTCGGACGTGGACAGCAGCAGAATCACAGGTGACGGCCTTCCTCGGGTTACGCGCCCATCGGGGGTTGCTGCTCAGCTACCGGGGTCGGCAGCCAGCGGAGCTGGCGGGGTGGGTAAAACCCAGAGGGTCTGGCTTTTCACAGTGGCGCGACCGCACCGGATTTCCACCGGTTTCCTCGTCGCCCGCCGAGCATGCAGATGCTACCTGCCGCGCCGAGGGGTCCGGTTCAGGCGGTCGCCGCGCGGGCCGCGAGGAAGTCGTCGACGATGCGGGCGCAGTCGGCGGGGGTGGCGTGCTCGATGCCGATCAGTTTGGCGAACACGATCGGGCCGACGAGTTGGGTGAGCGCGAGTTCGAGGTCGAATTCGCCGAGCTGAGCGCGGACTTCGGGGGTGTCGAGCAGTTCGTCGAAGGGTTCGCGGTACTGCTGGAGCAGCCGGTGCCGCAGCGACGAGAGGGCGGGACCGGTGTCGCCGTGCTCGGTGCCGGTGGCCAGCCAGGCGAGGGTGGACAGTTGCAGCGGCGCCTCGTTCACGACTTCGGCTTGCCTGCTGAGCAATTCGATCAGGCGGTCGCGCAGCGGCCCGGCCGGCGGCGCCTCGATGACCGGCGGCAGCAAGCGTTCCAGGGTGGCGGCGCGCAGGTGCATGGCGTTGTCGAAGTGCCGGTACAGCGTGGTCTTGGCGACCTTGGACGCGCGGGTCACCGCCTCGATGGTGACCGCCTCGACGCCACCGGATTTCAGCAACGCGGCCGCGGCGTCGAGCAGTCGGGCGCGCGAGCGCACCTTGCGCGGGTCGACGTCCTCTGTCGGGGTCATGGGTCGAAGCATTCCTTTTCCGCCGGGGCTATCGCCACTCACCAGACTTATGCTACTGATAGTAGCGTAGCGATACTGGTAGTTCTGTTACGACTGGAGGGCTCGATGGATTCCACGCGATTGTCCGCGGCCCAGCGGTGGATGTTGGGGCTCTCCTGTTCTGCGGTGGCGTTGGTCGTTGCGTCGATGGCGGCGCTGTATACGGCGTTGCCGGAGATCGCGACGGCTACCGGTGCGTCGCAGCAGCAGCTGACCTGGATCGTCGACGGGTACACGTTGGCGTTGGCCTGCCTGGTGTTGCCGGCCGGCGCGCTCGGGGATCGGTACGGACGGCGGGTGGTGCTGGTCGTCGGGTTGTTCGTATTCGCGGTGGCTTCGGCGACGCCGCTGGTTTTCGACAGTCCGACCTGGCTGATCGGCTCGCGGGCGGTTGCCGGGGTGGGTGCGGCGCTGGTGATGCCGTCGACGTTGTCGCTGCTGACCGCCGGTTTTCCGGAGTCGCGGCGGGGCAATGCGGTCGGGTTGTGGGCCGGGGTCGCGGGGGCGGGCGCGGTGCTCGGGATCGTCGGTTCGGGACTGTTGCTCGAGCGGTGGTCGTGGGTGTCGATCTTCCTTGCCATGGCGGTGGCCGGGGTGGTGCTGATGATCGCGGGGTGCACGATTCCCGAATCGGTCGATCAGGAGCGGCCCGCGATGGATCTGTGGGGTGCGGTCACGTCGGCGGCGGCGGTCGGGTCGATCGTGGTGGCGGCGATCGAGGCGCCCGCGCGGGGGTGGCTGGATCCGCTGGTGATCGTGATATTCGTCGGCGGGGTGCTGGCTGCGGTGGTCTTCACCGTGATCGAATTGCGGGTCGCGCAGCCACTTTTGGATGTTCGGCTGTTCGGCAGGCGCGGATTCGCGGCGGGGACGATGTCGGTGACCGTCCAATTCCTGGTCACCTTCGGGGTTTTCATGCTGCTGGTGCAGTTCTTGCAGCTGATTCTCGGGTATCGGCCGTTGATCTCGGCGTTGGCGATGGCGCCGATGGTTGTTCCGCTGGTGGCGATTTCGGCCGTCGCGCCGTGGGTGGCCGAGCGGGTCGGGTTGCGGTTGCCGACGTTCGCCGGGCTGGTTGTGCTCGGGGTCGGGTTGATCGCGGTGTCCCGGTTGACCGTCGACAGTAGTTATCTCGATCTGCTGTGGCCGCTGCTGGTGATGAGCACCGGGCTCGGATTGTGTACTGCCCCAGCGACTGCCGCCATCATTGCGGGGACGCCGGTCGAAAAGCATGGTGTCGCAGCGGCGGTCAACGATGCTGCTCGGGAGATCGGGGCCGCGATCGGGATCGCGGTGGCGGGCAGCATTCTTGCCGCGGGGTACACCGATCGGATCGGGCCCGCGCTCCCCCGGCTGCCCGAGGCGGCGCGTGGGCCGGTGTCCGATTCATTGGCTGCGGCACTGCAAGTCGCCGATCGGGTGGGGCCGCAGGCTCAGCCGCTGGTCGAGTTCGCCAAAGCGGCGTTCATTCACGGCGCGCAGCAGTCCTGCCTGGCGCTCGGGTATCTGGCGTTCGGTGCGGCTGTCCTCGTTGGCATTTGGGCGCCGGGGCGACCGCGGTCCAGCGCGGACCCTGATCCGACGCCGGAGCGAGCGTCGACACGCCTCACTACCAAGCGCTGATCGCAGGACCGATCGGCCACGACTCGCGGAAGAATCCGATTCGGGTGAGCCTGCGCGACAGTCGGAGTCGAATCAGCAGCAACCCTGGAGCGGACGGAAGCGGAGTCACGTCGCCCCTCGGAGCGGGGTCGACGCGACTGCGACCGAATCAGGTCAGGTCGGCGTTTCCGTCGATGACCTTGAGGTGGTAGTGGAACTTGTTGACCCGCCAGCCATTCGGGGTCCGCTCGGTGGCGATGTCGTAGCTGCCGACGAACGTGCGGGTCTTGCCGTTGGTGGCGGAGTTCTTCACGTGCACAGCGATTGCGTCCGCGTGCACCGTGGCGGTGTCCTCGGCCAGATCGATCAGGTGGTTTCCGGACTGATGGTGGACCTCGTCCAGGTCGCTCAGACCGACTCGCCAGTCCTCGACGATGTCGGTGGCGTCGCGCTCGCCGGTCGGGCCGCCGAATCCACCGTCGAAGTCGACCTTCGGGGTGAAGACAACGTCGACCAGGTCCTGCCAGCGGGCTTGATCGGTGTAGACGAACATCCGGGTGACCACGTCGATGATCGCGAGCCGGTCGGCCAGGGTGGAGATTTCAGACATATGTCTCACACTAGCGATCCGCCCGAACCCGCACACCTGCTTATTTCCCGCACACCGAATCGCCGCACCGACACGCGCGCGGATGTCACAAGGTATGCGGGAGTTCCGCACACCCTTCGAGATGGTCGCTGCGGCGCGCAGGGTCCGCCGCGCGACCCGACGCAAGTGGTCAGCTCACATCAGCACAACTCGACAACACCACCCGCGACCTCACACTTCGTCACCCGACGACTTGACGTACCGAGCGCGCTCTTGACGAATGTTGCAGCCTGCGTCAAGAACATGCTCGGTACGTCAGGTCGGCATCCGCTGTGCAGGTGAGGAGCGGGCGGTGGGATGGGTTTGTCTGTGGGGTGGGCGAATGCTCGCTGGGTGGGTGGTCGGTGGGGTACGTACCCTGGGTGGACTATGACTCGACGTGTTCCGGATTCCTGTCCCGGTGTGCTGCGGCTGCACGAGGCGGCCGATGGGCCGCTGGCGCGGATAAGGGTGCCTGGCGGGCGGGTGGAGCCGGGGCAGTTGGTGGCGCTGGCGGAGGCGGCGCGGGAGCTCGGGGACGGGAATATCGAGCTGACGTCACGCGGGAACATTCAGTTGCGGCAGGTGCGGGATGCGGGTGAGTTGACGGGGCGGCTCGAGGCGGCGGGGTTGTTGCCGAGTCACAGCCATGAGCGGGTGCGCAATATTGTCGCGTCGCCGTTGTCCGGGCGGATCGGTGGTTCGGCGGATGTGCACGGGTTCGTTCCGGTCCTCGATGCCGGGTTGCTGGCCGCGCCGCGGCTGGCCGAATTACCTGGACGGGTGCTGTTCACGCTGGACGACGGGCGCGGGGATGTCAGCGGTCTCGGCGGCGATATCGGCGTACATGCCACGGGGACAGACGAATTCGCGTTGATCCTGGCCGGGCGTGATTCCGGGATTCGGATCTCGGCGGCCGATGCGGTGGATGTCATGCTCGCCGCAGCGCACGGATTCCTCGACCTGCGTGGTGACGAGGCGGGCCGATGGCGGCTGCACGAGATCGCGGACGGGGCCGATCGGGTTGCCGAATTGCTCGGCCTCAACCGTGGCGCCGACCGGGTGGAACTCTGTGCGGCCCAAGATATTCCGATCGGCTGGCTGGATCAGGACAACGGCTTGGTCAGCCTGGGCGCCGGCGTGCGCCTCGGCTCCCTCCCCGCCCGCACCGCTGAATTCATCGCCGCCGTCGAACGTCCCGTCTTCATCACCCCGTGGCGCAGCCTCGTCCTCCCCGACCTGGACGAATGGACCGCCGAACAGGTCGTCCGCGTACTCGCCCCCATGGACCTCATCTTCGACGCCAACTCCCCCTGGCTCCAGGTCAGCGCCTGCGCCGGCCGCCCAGGTTGCGCGAAGTCCCACACCGACGTCCGCGCCGACGCAACCGCCGCCGTCGAATCCGGCCGCGTCCTCCCCCCCAACCCGAATCCCTCTACCCAGCAAGACCTCCCACTACTCCCCGCAACCGAGGTAACCGTCGCCGGCCGCCAACACTGGTCCGGCTGCGACCGCCGCTGCGGCCGCCCCCGCGGCACCGTCACCGACATCGTCGCCACCGAATCCGGCTACCACCAGTCTTCGACACAGCCCTGACCAGGCCGAATCGGCGACTTCGCAATCATCGCGCACCCCCTCACGCCCTGACGATCCCCTGCCCTGCGCACATTCCGGCCGACCACCGCACCCGGGTCGCACGGCCGGGAGCGAGTTGCACTGCCCAGGTACAGGTCGCACCGCCCGCGTGCGGGTTGCACTGGCGTCGCCGCGGGCCGCACTGCCAGGCGCGGGTTGCACCGCCGGGTACGAGTTGCACTGCCCAGGCACAGGTCGCACCACCCACGTGCGGGTTGCACTGGCATGGCCCTACCGGGCGCGGGTCGCACTGCCCGGGCGCGGGCCGCACTAGCGGGCGCGGGGCTGCTGCCGAGATAACCACCGCCGCATACCTTCTGATTTCCCGCATACGGAATCGCATGCAATTCGATGTGCGGGAAATCAGGAGGTATGCGGCGTCGACGGTGGCACCGCGTTGGTTGCCGCTCGGCGCGAGTCGTGGGCCCACAGCCCCTCGGCCGCCCGTGGACGCTCGCTACCCGGTCCGGATATCAACTGTCGTCACGACAACGGGCACATGGGGCGGCGCGGTGGACAACTGCATCGGGGTGTGCCGAGACTCGGGGCGGCGGAAGACTGAATTCACCACGGCACATGATGGCGGCGTCGCCCGGCAGCGGGCCGCCACCATGTGCCGTTGGCCGGAAACGCTGCGCACCACCGGGCGTTTCCGTGATCAACGGGATGTGGTGGTGGAGTCGGCCTAGTGACGCCGCCAACCGTGTCCCGTTGGAGAACGGTAGTGCTACTCGTGGATTTCCAGGGTGCAGCACTTGACGCTGCCGCCGGCCTTGAGCAGCTCGGACATGTCGATGCCGATGGGGTTGTAGTCGCGGGCGCGCAGTTCTTCGGTGAGGGCGGTGGCCTTGTTGCTGAGGAAGACGTTCAGGCCGTCGGAGACGCCGTTCAGGCCGAGGACCTCGGCGTCGGCGTCGGTGGCGACGATGGCGTCGGGGTAGAGCTCGGTGAGCACCGCCTGGCTGGCGGGGCTGAAGGCGGGCGGGAAGTAGGCGATGGTGGTCGGGTCCAGGGGCAGCAGGACGGTGTCGAGGTGGTAGAAGCGCGGGTCGACCAGCTCCAGTGACACCACCTCGCGGGAAAAGTGTTGCGCCACTTCCTGATGCGCGGCGGGCGAGCTGCGGAAGCCCATGCCGGCCAGCATCCGGTCGCCGACCAGGAGGAAGTCGCCTTCGCCCTCGTTGATCTCCTGGGCGTCGACCAGTCCGGCCAGGCCGTGCTGGGCGAACCAGTTGTGATAGGCCGGGCCCTCGGCGGCCCGCTCGACGTGGGTGAACCTGGCCGACATCGCGCGGTCGCCGACGATGAGGCCGCCGTTGGCCGCGAACACCATGTCGGGCAGGCCGGGGACGCCGGGCACCACGTCGACCTTGTGCCCGTACTCCTCGTAGGTCGCGCGCAGCGTTTCCCACTGCAACAGGGCGAGGGCGGGGTCGACCGGCGCATCCGGATCCATCCACGGATTGATGCAGTAGGTGACGTCGAAGTAGTCCGGACGGCACATGACGAACCGTCGCGGCGACGGCTTACGGGTGGTGGACTCGGCGCGGAGGGTGGCTACGGACGTCAACGTGTCTCCCGGTGGGTCGGCGCGAACTTGCTGCTCACACGACCGTAATTCGCCTACTATTGCGCCAGGAACAACGAATCGTTGCGCATTTGGCCCCCGGAACATCGAATCGTTGTGGAGCGAGGAAGCAGGTGTGACGTGGACGACATCGACCGGCGGATTCTGGAGCACCTGCTCAGACAGGCACGGGCCTCGTTCCAGGAAATCGGCAGCGCGGTCGGCCTCACCGCGCCCGCGGTGAAACGGCGCGTCGACAAGATGGTCGCGAGCAAACAGATCACCGGATTCACCGCGCTGGTGAACCCGGCGGCCATGGGTTGGAAGACCGAGGCGTACGTCGAGGTGTACTACCGCGACAACATCTCCCCCGCCGAACTGCGCCGCACCCTGGAACCGATCCCGCAGATCGTGGGCGTGTGGACCATCGCAGGCGAGGCCGACGCCCTGGTGCACGTCATGGCCACCGACATGGCCGAGATCGAGGTCACCGTCGAACGCATCCGGGAGAACGCCCGGGTCGGCCGCACCCGCAGCTCGATCGTCATGTCCCGCATCCTCGAACGCCCCCGCACCTGATCGCCGCCGCAAACGCGAACCGGATACTCCGGCGACCCGCGCCGACCTGGCCGGGAACCCACCTCTTAGGGTGGAGCGCATGTCCGACGTGCGTGCCAGCTACCTCACCGACGGGGCCGAGATCTATCGGCGCTCGTTCGCGATGATCCGCGCCGAGGCGGACCTCAGCGGGTTTCCGCCGGACGTGGCGCAGGTGGTGGTGCGGATGATCCACGGGTGCGGTCAGGTGGATCTGGCCGAGGACGTGGCGTTTTCGCCGGGGGTGGTGGCTTCGGCGCGGGCGGCGTTGCGGGCGGGGGCGCCGATTCTGTGTGATGCGAACATGGTCGCGTCGGGGGTGACGCGCAAGCGGTTGCCTGCGGACAATCCGGTGCTCTGCACGCTCACCGATCCACGGGTGCCGGAACTTGCTGCGACGCTGGGCAATACGCGTTCCGCGGCGGCGCTCGAACTGTGGCGGGAGCACCTCGGCGGTGCCGTCGTCGCGATCGGGAACGCGCCGACCGCGCTGTTCCATCTGCTCGACATGATCGACGCGGGCGCTCCTCGGCCCGCAGCCATCCTCGGTATCCCGGTCGGCTTCATCGGTGCCGCGGAATCCAAGGATGCGCTGATCGATTTCGGTGGCATCGAGTACCTGACCGTCCGCGGCCGACGGGGTGGCAGCGCGATCACCGCCTCGGCGCTGAATGCGATTGCGAGCGAACAGGAATGACGGACGGTACGCAGGCGTTCTCCGAATCAACAACGCCGCCGGGGAAATTGTGGGGTGTCGGGCTCGGACCCGGCGATCCCGAGCTGGTTACGGTGAAGGCGGCACGGGTTATCGGCCAGGCCGATGTGATCGCGTTCCACAGCGCTCGGCACGGGCGGAGTATCTCCAAAGGGATTGCGGCGCCGTACATGCGAGCGGGGCAGCTGGAGGAGCACCTCGTTTATCCGGTGACCACCGAGACCACCGACCATCCCGGTGGCTATCAGGGTGCGATCGATGAGTTCTACGAGCAGGCCGCGGAGCGGCTGGCCGGGCATCTGGCGGCCGGGCGTTCGGTGGCGCTGCTCGCGGCGGGTGATCCGTTGTTCTACAGCTCCTACATGCACATGCACCGCCGGCTGGCCGACCGGTTCGAGGCGGAGATCATTCCGGGCATCACCTCGGTGAGCGCGGCGTCGGCGGCGCTCGGCACCCCGCTGGTCGAGGGCGAGCAGGTGCTGACCATCCTGCCGGGCACCATGCCCGTCGACGAGCTCACCCGCCGGCTCCGGGACACCGAGGCCGCCGCCATCATGAAGCTCGGCCGCACCTACCCCGGTGTGCGCCAGGCGCTTTCGGATTCCGGCCGGCTCGACGACGCCTACTACGTCGAACGCGCCAGCAGCACCCGGCAGCGCGTTCTGCGCGCCGCCGACGTGGACGACGCGGACGTCCCGTACTTCTCCATCACCCTCGTCCCCGGCCCGACGCCGACCACCCCGCTCCCCCGCGTCGAAGCAGAACCCGCTGCGGCACACCAGGACTCCGAGACCAGAGAATCCGGCTCAGCAACAAAGCATCTCGCCACACGGCCCGAAAGCGGCGCTGTCGAACGGCCAGTTCGAGTCCTCGCCGCCGACGCCCGAGGTGGCACTGGCGACCGTCCAGGCCGAGCGCTCGCCGCTGCCCAAGGCAGCACTGACGACCGGCCTCGCCGAGCGCCCGCCGAAGCCGCACCGGACAACCCTCCCGGCCAGGTCGTCGTCGTCGGCCTCGGCCCCGGCGCGGCCGAGTGGACGACCACCGAGGTGCACGAAGCACTAGCCGACGCAACAGATCTCGTCGGTTACACCACATACCTGAACCGCGTGCCCGAGCGCCCCGGCCAGCGCAGGCACGCCAGCGACAACCGCGTCGAGTCGGAGCGCGCCGCCATGGCCCTGGACTTGGCCAGCCGCGGCGCACGAGTCGTGGTGGTCTCGTCTGGCGATCCCGGCGTCTTCGCGATGGCGGCGGCAGTGCTCGAGGAGGCCGCCGATCCCCAGTGGCATGGCGTACCGGTGCGGGTACTGCCGGGCATGACCGCGGCCAACGCGGTGGCCAGCCGGGTCGGTGCGCCGCTGGGACACGACTACGCGATGATCTCCCTCTCCGACCGCCTGAAACCGTGGGAGGTTGTCGCCCAACGCCTTTCCGCCGTGGCCGCCGCGGACATGGCGATCGCCATCTACAACCCCGCCTCCTCGCAGCGCACCTGGCAGGTCGGCGCCATGCGCGACCTGCTGCTCGAGCATCGCAAGCCGGACACGCCCGTGGTGCTCGGCCGCGATGTGGGCGGTCCGACGGAGTCCGTGCGGGTGGTGCAGCTCGGCGAACTCGACCCGGCCGAGGTCGACATGCGCACCCTGCTGATCATCGGCGCGTCCACCACCGCAACCCAGGAAACCGACCGGGGGGTCCGCGTTTACACCTCGCGACGCTACGCCCGCACAGGCGACGCACCCTCGCCGGACGCGTAAGATCTCCTGACGCACTGACGATTGGAGGGATCTTGGCCGCGACACTGTCGGAGCTGACGCTGCGCGCCCGAGCCCTGGAGGCCCGAGCCACCGCCGGCGAACAAGCCCTCGACGAGCAGGGTGACGTCCTCAGCGAACTCGCGGCACTCACGAGGAAAGCGCTCGACGGCATCGACCGGATCGAGGAGCGGACCGGGAAGATCGAGGAAGACCTCGTCGAACTGCGCCTGGGTCAGGCGCGATTGGAAGAGGGCATGGCGCTGGTGCTGGCCCGTCTCGATCAGCTGGCCGGAAAGTAGGCCGGCCGCCGATCCGGCGCACGTTCGTATAACATTCCATTATGGAAGGTTGAAGGCGAAGGGAGCAGTCGGTTGACGAAAACCGCGACCAGCCGCAAGCCGTTGAACTCCACGGCCGCGTCGCTGCTCGGATTTCTGCACGAAGGACCGATGTCCGGCTGGGACCTGGTAGCCAAGGCCCAGGAGCGCATCGGCGACTTCTGGACGATCACGCAAAGCCAGGTCTACCGCGAACTCGCCACGATGGACGCGGCCGGCCTGGTCGAAAAGGGCGCACCGGGCGCCCGGGAGCGCACGCCCTACCTGATCACCGATGCCGGCCGAGAAGTGTTCCTGGAGTGGATCGCTCGCGACCCCGGCGGCGAGAACATCCGCTTCCCCCTGCTGTTGACCCTCTCCTTCGGCGACCACCTCGATCGCCCTCATCTCGATCGAATCATCGCCGCCAACCGGGAGATTCACCAGACGCGACTGAGCAAGTACCTCGACGAGGACCCGACCGACCTGCCCGCCTACGCCCGCGCCACCCTGGATTTCGGCATCGGGTACGAACGCGCGGTGCTCGATTGGTTCGATCGCCTGCCCGAGCTACTCGGCAGCTGACCTCAGCCAATCCCATACCTGCGCAACGTTTTCCAGGATCGCCGCACCCTCAGGAAGCGGGGGGCGGTCGATCATGACAACGGGCAGTCCCGCCGAACGAGCGGCGGCCAGCTTGGCGTCGGTTTGATCGCCGCCGCTGTCCTTGGTGACGAGTACATCGATGCGCCGGTCCGCCAACAGCCGAGTTTCGTCTTCGAGCGCGAAAGGCCCACGGGCAAGCAGTAATTCGTGCCGCGGCGGGAGCAAGCCCGCCGGTGGATCGATGGCACGGATCAGAAACCACGGCCGGGTCAGCTCAGCGAAAGCGCCGACACCCTGACGACCGATGGTCAGGAAGATCCGATCCCCCAGTTCCCCAACGGTCTTCGCCGCGGCGGCGAGATCGGGCACCCGAATCCACCGATCGCCGGATTGCGCCGACCAGCCGGGTCGCCGCAGATGCGCGAGCGGCAAGCGCAGATCCGCGGCGGCCGCAGCGGCATTCGCGCTGATACTGCCCGCGAACGGATGGGTAGCGTCGACCACGGCTTCGATCCCGTTGTCCACCAACCATTTCCGCAGGCCTTCGACCCCGCCGAAGCCGCCGACGCGCACCGCGCCGACCGGCAACAAGGGGTCACGAACGCGACCGGCGAGCGAGGAGACGATGTCGAATCCTTGCTCGCCGGAAGCGATGGCGGCCAGTTCCCGGGCTTCCCGGGTACCGCCCAGAATCAGGGTTTTCAGGGCTGGCCGCTGAAGTAGGCGATGCCCGCGTTCAGCAGCGACGGTCCGCCCGCGACGGCCAGGCCGATGATCGCGCCGAGCACGGCACCGGGCAGGATCCCGACACCGAAGAACAGGATGCCGATTGCGGCGCCGATCAATCCGCCGACGAGCGCGCCGAGCGAGGCCCGCTGCAACTCGGCGAAGAACCAGTCCTGCGCGCCGATGAACTCGGCGGCGACCGGCGCGTTCGCGTTCGGCGCGACCTTCGGGGTCAGGGTCAGCTGCTTGGCGTCGTCGGCGACGGTGGCGGCGATCTCCACCTGCTCGCCCTTGACCGACTGGGTCAGCGGAATGCTGGTGACGGTCTGGCCCGCGGCGTTGGTCAGGGTGACCGACTGCTGGTCGGCGGCCAGGCTGAACGCACCGCCGGTGACGCTGGTGACGACGGACTTGCCCGCGTCGGCCAGCTGCAACGCGTAGCTGACGCCCTGGTCCTCGCCCTTGACGGACGGGACGGCGGCGGTCTGATCCTGCACGGCGGGCGGCGCGGGTGCGGGCGCGGCATACGCTGTGCCCGCGCTGACTCCGGTGGCGGCGATGGCCAAAAGTGCGGTGGCGGCGAACTTCTTGTATTTCATCTATCTCCCCATCAGGAACCGGATCTCCGATCATGACCGGAACTCGGCCCCGACCCTACCCGCTGGGGTGAACCCGTTTCATTCGTGGACCTCATTTTGCGGGTCCGCACTGTGCAGTTTCACAACTGAAAATTGCGTGACGGGCAGTTGCGGGCGCCAGGTCGTGAAGGATCCCAACGGCTCCGCGCGATATATTTGGAATTTCCGCAATGTGCCGCCGTGCGTGGCCGCCCAGCTGAGCAGCAGCGATTCGGATTCCGCGGTCACAGCATTCACCACGAGCCTGCCGCCTTGTCGCAGCTGCGACCAACATGTCTCCAATAGGCCAGGCTGAGTGAGTCCGCCGCCGATGAAAATGGCGTCGGGAGCGGGTAATTCGGTGGGCCGGCCCAGTTCCGTGCCCGGGCGCGGCGCAGCGACCCGGCCCGACTCAAACGCCCGACCCAACTCGGCGGCCTGACGCAATTCGGCGGAAACCTCGCCACGTACCTCCACCTGCGGGACGCCGAGTGCGGTCGCGTTATCGGCGATCTGGCGGCGTCGGTGTTCGAGTCGTTCGAAAGTGATTGCGCGGCAGGTGGGGTGGATGCGGCACCATTCGATGGCGATACTGCCGGAGCCGCCGCCGATGTCCCACAGCAGTTCTCCGGGGGCGGGTGCCAGCGCGGCCAGGGTCAAGGCGCGCACCTCGTTCTTGGTGAGTTGACCGTCGCCGGCGAACAGTTCGTCCGGTAGGCCGGGCAGTCGCGTCGCTCGGATGCGGTCCGGGTCGGCGACACATTCGAGCGCCACGATGTTCAGCGGATCGCCGGCCGGGCGCTGCCATTGCTTGGCGATCCCCGCCTCGACTCGCTCCGCCGGACCGCCGAGCTGCTCCAGCACGGTCAGCGCCGAATCACCGAACCCATTGCGCCCCAACAACTCGGCAAGCCGGCCCGGTGTCTGTTCATCGGCACTGAGCACCAGCACCCGCCGACCATCGACCAGTTCCGGGATCACCGACTCCAACGCGCGCCCCACAACACTGACCACCGGCGTCTCAGCGACTCCCCACCCTAATCTGGCGCACGCCAACGAGACCGACGACGGCTGTGGCAGTATCCGAAGCGACCCCGCGCCCAGTAACCGCGCCAACGTCACCCCGATCCCATAGAACATCGGATCCCCGCTCGCCAGCACGCACACCCGCGCCCCGGCAAACCGCTCGAACAACCCGGGCAGCGCAGGCACCAGCGGCGACGGCCACGCCACTCGCTGCCCGTCCGAATCATGTTCCGGCACAAGCGAAATCTGCCGCGTAGACCCTAAAAGCACCTCCGCAGTGGCGATAGCTTCTCGCGCCTGCCGCCCGAGCCCGTCCCATCCGTCAGCCCCGATCCCGACTACCGCCACTGGCGGACCGGACCACAAGCCCGTCATCGCGGCCCACCGCGGAGCGCGTCCAGCGTCCACCCAACCGCTACCAGTCGACCGGACCACGGCACCGTCATGAGCGTCCACCGCACAGCACGCTCAGCGTCCCACCGTTCATCGGCGCTGACTCGTGCCCTGCCCGGCCCGCACCTCCCTGCCGGGCACTCACCGGGGCATCCGACGCCAGATCGCTTGGGGCAGTAGGCGCATCCCGAAGAACACCGGGCGGAGGATGCGGGGCGTCCAGACGACTCCCGCGCGCTGGTGCAGCCCCTTGACCACGGCGGCGGCCACCTGATCCGGGGTGCTGGAGAACGGGGCCGGGTCCATGCCCGCGGTCATCCGGCCGATGACGAAGCCGGTGCGCACCAGCAGGAGGTGAACACCGGTGCCGTACAACGCATCCGCGAGTCCGCTGGCGAAACCGTCGAGGCCGGCCTTCGCCGAGCCGTACACGTAGTTGGCCCGGCGGACGCGCACACCCGCGACCGAGCTGAACACGACGATCTGCCCTTCCCCTTGCGCGCGAAGCAGATTCGCGAGCGTGGTGAGCACACTGACCTGGGCGACGTAGTCGGTCTGCACCACGGCGATCGCGTGCGCCGGATCCTGCTCGGCCCGCGCCTGATCGCCGAGCACGCCGAACGCGACCACCGCCACGCCGATCTGCCCGTACTCGGCGGCGATCTTCTCCAGGAAGGCCGGATGGCTCGCCAGGTCGTCGGCATCGAACTCGACGCAGTGCACGGCCGCCGCGCCGCCGTCGGTCAACGCCGTGACCTGCTCGCTCAGGTCCCCGCTACGCCGCGCGGCGAGAATGACCACCTGCCCCGGCGCCAGCCGCCGCGCCACCTCGAGCCCGATCTCGCTGCGCCCGCCGAGCAGCAGCACCGTCCCCTCCGCAATCCCTCGCAATCCCATGCGCTAAGTCTGACATTGCGCCCGTGCAGAGCTTGCCGAAGGGCGGCCGCTACGGTCGGGGGATGGCGACCCAGATCGTGGAGCTTTCCCCCACAGCGCTCGAGTTCGTGACCGAACGGCACCTTGCGACGTTGACTACGTTGCGCGCCAACGGAACCCCGCATGTTGTCGCGGTGGGGTTCACCTGGGATCCGGAAGCGGGCATCGCCCGGGTGATCACCGACGGCGGGTCGACGAAGGTGCGCAACGTGCGCCGGGGCAGTTACGCCGCGGTCAGCCAGGTCGAGGGTCGTCGGTGGCTGACGCTCGAGGGCCCGGCGACGGTGCTCGATGATCCGGAATCCGTCGGCGAGGCCGTCCAGCGCTACGCAGGCCGCTACCGGGTCCCCCGCGAAAACCCCACCCGAGTGGTCATCGCCATCCAGGTCCAGCGCATCCTGTCCAGCTCCACCCTGAATGCGCCATCGGCCGACAGCTCAGCCCAACCGCAGTAGACAGAAACGCGCCCGCTCGGACTCGAGCGGGCGCGTTCCAGGTTCGATTACAGAACCGTCAGCCCGTGCGGCCGCTGGTTCATGGATTCACACCCGTCCGCGGTGACCACGACGATGTCCTCGATGCGCGCGCCCCAGTCGCCGCGGAAGTAGATGCCGGGCTCGATGCTGAACGCCATGCCCTGTTGCAGGACGAGGTCGTTGCCCTCGACGATGTAGGGCTCCTCGTGCACCGACAGGCCGATGCCGTGGCCGGTGCGGTGCACGAAGGCATCGCCTAAACCGGCCTCCTTCAACACATTTCGGGCAGCGGCGTCGACCGACTCGGCGGTGACGCCGGGGCGGACGGCGGCCACCGAAGCGGCCTGGGCCTGTTCCAGCACCGCGAAGCGGGCCGCCCGCTTCGGGTCGGGCTCGCCGAGGGCGTAGGTGCGGGTCGAGTCCGAGTAGTAGCCGGGGTCGACCGGGCCGCCGATGTCGATGACGACGATGTCGCCGGATTCGATCCGTCGCTCGGAGTCGTGGTGGTGCGGGTCGGCGCCGTGCGGACCACTGCCGACGATGACGAACGCGGCCGCGGTGTGGCCCTCCTCGACGATGGCGGCGGCGATGTCCGCGCCGACCTCGGCCTCGGTGCGGCCGACCTGGAGGAACTCACTCATCCGCGCGTGCACCCGGTCGATGGCGGCGCCCGCCCGGCGCAGCGCGTCGATCTCGGCGGCGTCCTTGATCATGCGCAGCTCGCGCAGCACGGGGGTGGCGGAGGCGGGCAGGCCGGTGAACGACTCGGCCAGCGGGATCAGGTGCAGTGCGGGCATCGCGTCGGCCACGGCCACGCGCGAGCCGACGTGCAGCGCGGACTTCACCACGCCGTACGGATCGACCCCGTCGACCCAGTCCAGGACCTGCAAGCCGAGTTCACCGGCCGCGGAGGCCTCGAGCGAGGCGAGTTCCAGCTTCGGGATGACGACCGACGGTGTCGCGCCGTCGGCAGGAATAACCAGGCAGGTCAGCCGCTCGAAGGACTCGGCGGCGGACCCGATCAGATAGCGCAGATCCGGGCCCGGAGTGATCAACAGGGCGTCCAGATGGGCGGCCCGCATCAGCTGCACCGCCCGTTCCAACCGCTCCCCGTAAATGTCCGCCGCGAACCTGGAATCCGTATGCGAGCTCATTCATCCGACGTTACCTGTCCGAGCCGCTCGGACGTACCCGAGTACCCCCACTTCACTTCGCAGATCCGCACCGTCTTCGCATGCACCGCCGCCGGATCGGCCGGGGTTTGTCGGGGGCGGGAGGTAGCCTCAGCGCGTGACTTCTGCTGCGACTTCAGGTGGACCGCTGTTGCTCCTCGACGGGGCGAGCCTGTGGTTCCGTGCCTTCCACGCGATCCCCGAGAAGATCACCGCGCCGGACGGGCGGTCGGTCAACGCGCTGCGCGGGTTCACCGACATGGTCGCCTCGCTGATCACCAAGCATTCGCCGAGCCGGCTGGTGGTGTGCCTCGATCTGAACTGGCGGCCGGACTTCCGGGTCGAACTGGTGCCGTCGTACAAGGCACACCGGCTCGATACCTCCGCGGATGCCGGGCCGGGCGCCGAGACGGTGCCGGACACGCTGACCCCGCAGGTCGACATGATCCTCGAGGTGCTGGAGGCGGCCGGGATCGCCACCGGCGGCGCCGACGGGCTGGAGGCCGACGACGTGCTCGGCACGCTCGCCACCCGCGAGACCAAAGACGAGGTGGTGGTCGTCAGCGGCGACCGCGATCTGCTGCAACTCGTCCGCGATACCCCCGCGCCGCCGGTGCGGGTGCTCTACGCGGGACGCGGCCTGGCCAAGGCCGAGCTGTTCGGCCCGGCCGAGGTCTCTGCCAAATATGGTGTGCCGCTGGAGAATGCGGGCCGCGCCTACGCCGACCTCGCCACCCTGCGCGGCGACGCGTCGGACGGACTGCCCGGGGTCGCGGGCATCGGCGAGAAGTCCGCGTCGCTGCTCATCACCCGATTCGGTTCCCTGGAAGCACTGGTCGCCGCCGTCGAAGACCCCGACGCCGACCTCGCCCAAGGCATCCGCGCCAAACTCCGTGCGGCAGAAGACTATTTGAAGGCGGCGGCCCCGGTCGTCCGCGTGGTCTGCGATGCCGACGTGGACCTCTCCCGCCCCGACACCCTCCCCACCACCCCCGCCGACGAGGATCGCCTCCGCGAACTGGCCACCGCCTACAACGCGGAAAGCCCCGTCACCCGCCTCATCAAGGCCCTCGCCACCCGCTAGGCAGGGGTTCGGCGATAAAACAACGGTCGGCCCACCGAAGTGGGCCGACCGGAGAGTCGAGCGAGGCCTGGGGCTAGTTCGGGCGGCCTACCTCGTAGGTGCCGTCATCCCGGGTGATCTTGATGGTCACCTTCTTGGCTTCGCCGCTGACCTTGAGGTTGCAGTCGAAGGTCGCGTCGACCTTGACTTCCTGGCCGGACGGGCAGGAGACGTCGCTGACGTCCTGGATGCCATAGGAGTCGGTGAGGACCTTCTTGACGCCGTCCTGGACGGCGGACTGGTCCAGCTTGTCCTTGGAGGTCAGCAGGAGCACGAGGGCGAGGACCGCGCCGATGACCACGACACCGAGCACGACCAGGCCGATGATCAGGCCTTTTCCTTTGCCGCCACCCGGCTGCGGTGGCTGCTGCTGCGCGCCCCACTGCGGCTGCTGACCCCACTGCGGCTGCTGGCCCTGCTGCCAATCCTGCGGCTGCTGGGCCTGGCCCCACTGCGGCTGGCTCGGCTGACTCGGCTGCTGGCCCCACTGCGGCGTGGGCTGCTGCCCCCACTGCGGCTGGGCCGGCTGCTGCGGCTGACCACCCCACGGCTGCTGCGGCGGCTGCTGGTCACCGCCACCCCACTGCTGGGTCGGCTGCGCCGACGCCGGGGTCTGCGGCTGACCACCCCACTGAGGTGTCCCGCCGGGTGCCTGCTGTCCACCCCACTGCTGGGTGGGATCGTTGCGTCCCTCCCCGGGTTCGCTGGGTCCAAACGGGCCGCTCATCTGGTTGCCTCCACTCGCATCGTTGTACACACGGTAGCCCCCCGCGTGGGAACGGTCGGATAACTCGAGTCCTCTGCCACGGTCGGTACGCGAAAGAAATCAAATCACAATCGAATCCGCTACGCGGCGTCCACCGCGACGACACCCCGCCGGATCGCGCGCACCGCCTTCGCGGCGGTCGATGCGACCTCCGGATCGTCAGCACTGCCGTGGATCTGATCGAGCAGATCGATCACCTGCCTGCACCAGCGCACGAAATCGCCCGCGGACAGCGGCGCGGCCTGGTCGCCGCTGGCGAGCAACGACTCGGCCAACCCGTCGCCGCGCGCCCACTTGTGCACGCCGGTGACGAAGCCGAGGTCCGGTTCCCTGGTCGGCGGCAGCTTGTGCCGCGACTCGTCGGCCCGCAGTTCGGTCCAGGCCCGGATGGTCTCGCCGATGGCCCGCCGGATCGGTTCGGTCGGGCCCGAGACGCCGAGATAGCCACCGTCCTGGCGGGATTCGAACACGAGAATCGAGACGACACCGGCCAATTCGGCCGGGCCGAGCCCGCGCCACAGCCCCTGGCGCAGGCATTCGGCGACCAGCAGGTCGCTCTCGGAGTAGATCCGGGCGAGCCTGCGCCCGTCGGCGGTCACCTCGGACTCGTGCACGAACCCGCGCTCTTCCAGCAGACCGACGATCCGATCAAAGGTGCGGGCCAACGAGTTCGTGGTGGCGGCAACCTTCTGGCGCATGGTCTCGGTTTCACGCTCCAGCCGGTTGTAGCGCTCGCCGATGCGCGACATCTGCTCCCGATCCGCGCGGGTGTGCGCCGGATGCGAGCGCAGACTGCGGCGCAATGTCGACAATTCCCGATCGTCGGCGGCGGCAGCCCGCTTGCCGCGGCGCGGGCGGCCGGGCGCGGAAATTCCGGTGCTGCGCAACGCCGAAGCCAGATCGCGACGGGTCTGCGCGGTCCGGTGATCGACCCGGCGCGGCAACCGCATGTGCCCCAATGTCTCCGCGGGCACCGGGAAGTCCGCCACCGAAACCCGGCCGGCCCACTTGTCCTCGGTGAGCACCAGCGGCCGCGGATCACCCGGCGTCGCATCGGGTTCCAGGATGACCGCGAGCCCGGCGCGCCGGCCGGACGGGATGGCCACCACGTCGCCGCGGCGCAACGCGGTCAGCGCGGCGACCGCGACCCCGCGCCGATCCGAGCGGCCCTGCTGTTCGATCTGCCGTTCCCGCTGCTTGATCCGCTCGCGCAGCGAAATGTATTCCAGGAAGCCACCTTCGGCGCCGCCGAGCTGGCTGCGCAGCTTGCGCAGCTGGGCCTCGTTGCGTTCGATGCCGCGCACCAGCCCGACCACCGAGCGATCGGCCTGGAACTGCGCGAACGACCGCTCCAGCAGCGCCCGCGATTCGTCCGAGCCCATCCGGTCGATCAGGTTGATCGACATGTTGTAGCCCGGCTTGAACGAACTGCGCAGCGGATAGGTCCGGGTAGAGGCCAGACCGGCGACCGCACTGGTGTCGACCTCGGGCTGCCACAGCACCACCGCGTGGCCCTCGACGTCGATGCCGCGACGTCCGGCCCGGCCGGTCAGCTGCGTGTATTCACCCGGGGTGAGTTCGGCGTGCGACTCGCCGTTGTACTTGACCAACCGCTCCAGCACGACGGTCCGCGCGGGCATGTTGATGCCGAGAGCCAGTGTCTCCGTAGCGAATACGGCCCGCACCAGACCCTTGACGAACAGCTCCTCGACGGTGTGCCGGAACGCGGGCAGCATCCCCGCGTGGTGCGCGGCCAGTCCCCGATGCACCGCCTCGCGCCACTCCCAGAAGCCGAGCACCTCCAGATCCGCCTTCGGCAGGTCACCGGTGTGCTTCTCGATGATCGCGTCGACCTCTTCGCGGTCCTCCGGCCGGCTCAGATCCAGCCGCGCGCGCAGGCACTGGGCCAGCGCGCCATCGCAACCCGCGCGACTGAAGATGAACGTGATCGCGGGCAGCAGGCCCTCGTCGTCCAGCTTGGCCAGCACCTCGGGTCGGGGCAGCGGCCGGAAGTCGCGCCGCGGTCCCCCGCGCCCGTGCCTCGGCCGATCCCAGCTGTTCGCCCGGTCGGCCGCTTCCCGCTGCCGGATGAACCGCACCAGATCCTCGTCGACCAGCACCTTCTGGTCGGTGGAATCGGAGTCGAACAGGTCGAACATCCGCCGCCCGACCATCACGTGCTGCCACAGCGGCACCGGCCGGGTCTCGTCCACCACCACGGCGGTGTCGCCGCGCACGGTTTCCATCCAGGCACCGAATTCCTCGGCGTTGCTGACCGTCGCCGACAGGCTGACCAGCTTCACGTCCGGCGGCAGGTGCAGGATGACTTCCTCCCACACCGCGCCGCGGAACCGGTCGGCGAGGTAGTGCACCTCGTCCATCACCACGAACGACAGCCCGCGCAACGCGTCCGAGGACGCGTACAGCATGTTGCGCAGCACCTCGGTGGTCATCACGACGACCGGCGCGCCGGGGTTGATCGACTGGTCGCCGGTGAGCAGGCCGACGCTGTCGCGCCCGTAGCGCTCGGTCAGGTCGGCGAACTTCTGGTTCGACAGCGCCTTGATCGGCGTGGTGTAGAAGCATTTTCCGCCCGCGGCCAGCGCCAGGTGCACGGCGAACTCGCCGACGACGGTTTTACCGGCTCCGGTCGGCGCGCATACCAGGACGCTGTGTCCGTCTTCGAGTGCCGTACAGGCGGTGCGCTGGAAGGGATCCAGGCTGAACTTCAGCTCGGTGGAAAACTTCGCAAGCTCGCCCGTATGCGACCGGTGATGTGTCACCGTCAGAGGGTATCGGAGTAGTCCGACATCGAGCGCCCGGTTTTATCCGGGGGTGTCACCAGCGAGTCGGCGGGGTCGATCGGGTCGGGCCCGGTCAGTGAGGACGCCTCTTCGTCGGACAGGGCGGCCAGGTTTTCGGCTTCCTTACGCGCCCGGCGGATGTCGTTGATCCGGGAGAACTGGATCGCGACCTCGAACAGCACGGTCAGCGCGAGCGCCAGCGCCAGCATGGAGAACGGGTCCTGCGGGGTGACGATGGCCGCGAAGACGAACAGGCCGAAGGTGATTCCGCGCCGCCATGCCTTGAGCCGCGCGTAGGTGAGCACCCCGATGAGGTTCAATCCGATGATCAGCAACGGGGTTTCGAAGCTGACGCCGAAGATGACCAGCAGCTGGATGATGAAGCTGAAATACTGTGAACCGCTGAGTGCGGTGATCTGGACGTTGTTGCCGATCGAGAGCAGGAAGCTCAAGGCATGCGCGACAACGATGTACGCCAACGCGGCGCCGGTCGCGAACAACACGGTGCCGGTCGACACGAAACCCACCGCGTACTTGCGCTCTTTCGCGTACAGGCCGGGGGTGATGAACGCCCACAGCTGGTAGAGCCAGATCGGCGCGGCGAGCACGATGCCCGCGGTCATGCCGACCTTCAATCGCAGGGTGAACTGCTCGAACGGCGCGGTGGCCAGCAGCTTGCAGGACCCGTCCGGGCTGATCGCGGCGCGCGCAGAGTCCGGCAGCGAGCAGTAGGGGCCGCGCAGGATGTCGCCGAGGCTCTCGATGCCGAGGAACCCGTACTCGTACCAGATGAACCCCAGCACGGTGGTGGCGATGACCGCCGCGATCGAGACCAGCAACCGGTAGCGCAGTTCCTGGAGATGCTCGACCAACGACATGGTGCCGTCGGGGTTGGTCCGGCGCTTGCTCTGCCGGGGATCGAACGGGATTCGCATGGCTGGTGATTGCCCCTGGGTCGGAAGCTCGGCAACTGAACGCGCTGGCGGACACCGAGGCGACCGCACAATTACCGGAGTGAGTAGCTACTCACCCCGGGACGAGCATCGCGCTCAGAGCGTCTTCGGCTCGGCCTGCGGCTGGGGCTGCTGGGTGACCGACGGGGTCACCGGCTGCGCGGCAGGCAGCTGCTGCGCGGGCTGCGGTACCGGAGCGGCCGACGCATGGTCGGACTCCTTGCCCTCATTCTGCATCTGACTGACTTCGCTCTTGAAGATGCGCAGCGACCGACCCAGGCTGCGGGCCGCGTCGGGCATCCGCTTGGCACCGAAGAACATCACGAAAACGACCGCAATGATCAGCCAGTGCCAGATGCTCAGACTGCCCATGATTATTACCTCCCAAGACTGGTGATGGTTCTGATGCTACCGGAGGGTGACGTGCGCGAACGCACCGTCCGGCCCGGGTCGGCCCGGCGTTCAGCCGAGTGGTGACCACTCTCTCAACGGACGCTCGCGTGCGCGGCCCGCAGTTGTTCGTACAGTTCGGCTCCGGTCCAGGTCCGGCGGTCGCCCTGCTCGGCAGCGACGATCAGTTCGATCAGCCGCTGATTCACCGGTGTGGGCAACCCGACCATCGTCCCCAGACCGATGATTTCCCCACAGAGCCAAGAGATTTCGGTTTTGCGGCCGAGTTCGAGATCATCGGCCATGGACGAGCGGGCCATCGGGTCGACGGCCAGCACCCGACCGAAGACACGCCGGAAAACGCCGTCCGGGACGGTCAGCAGCCTGGCCATCGCGGCGGGCGGCAGCGGGGTCAGGCGGGCGGGGGTAATTCGCGCTTTGTTCATCACCGCGAGCGCCTCCCGCTGGGCCAGCGCCAGGCAGCGGCGATAGTTGCGGTCGGCGAGTTCCTCGCGCAGCGGCCGCCCGGACAACGCGTTGATCGGGTTGTTCAGGTTCAGCAACAGCTTGGCCCACTGCACGGGCCGCAGGTCAGGGTAGCGACGCAACGCCAGGCCGGCCTGCTCGAAGACGCCGGCGAACGGGCGCAGCCCCGGATCGTCCTGCACGGCGAGCACGCCCTGGGTGCCGCGGTGGAATCGGCCGCCCGGGTGGTGCACCACGTTGAACATGACCATGCCGGCCAGCACCACGCAGTTGGGCAGGATCTCCCGGACGACGGTGTCGTTGCCGATGCCGTTCTGCAAGCTCAGCACGACCGTGCCCGGCCGGATCTTGCCGGTGAGCTCGCGCACCGCGTCGGCGGTCGCCGCCGATTTCACCGCGACCAGGACCAGATCCGCCGAACCCACGTCGTCCGGTTCGGTGGCGGTGTGGAAGCGGCCGACGGGCAGCGAGTCGTCGCCGCCGTCGAGGTCGGTCAGCCGCAGGCCGGAGGCGGAGATCTCGTCGAGCATCCGCGGCCGGCCGACGAAGGTCACGTCGGCGCCCGCCACGGCCAGCTTGCCGCCGACGAACAGGCCGATGCTGCCCGCGCCGACCACCATCACCCGACTGCTCACCCGGCCTCCTCGAATCCGGCCGCGGCGTATGCGGCCAGTGCGGCGTTGGAGCGTTCGCGCACGGCGGCCACCAGTTCCGCCGGGCCGAGCACGGTGACGCCGGCGCCGAAACCGAGCAGCAGCCGCGCCATCCAGTCCAGGGTGGCGAACCGCATGGTCGCCTCCAGGCTGCCGTCGGCGTTCACCGCGACCCGGTGCATCGGGTACTGATCGAGCACCCAGGCGTAGTCGCCGTGAATGCGCAAGCGCGCCAAGGGAACCGCGGGATCGTCCTGGAACAGGTCGAGCGCGGCGGACTCCTCGGTGGCGTGGCTCGGCGGCCGGGCCGGCTCGTCGAGTTCGGTGGCCGCCTCGATCCGGTCGAACCGGAACAGGCGCACGCCCTCGGCCTGCCTGCACCAGGCTTGCAGGTAACTCATGTTGTCCACCAACACGATTCGGATCGGATCGACCACGCGTTCGGTGACGACGTCGCGGCTGGCCGAGTAGTAGACCAGGCGCAACGCGCGCTGCCTGGCCAGCGCCGAACGCACGGTGGCGACGGCCGGGGCCTCGGGCGGCGGGACGCGGCTGTGGTCGGGTTCGGCGGCGGAACCGCCGACGATGGCCGATTCGATCTTCGCGATGGCGGCGTGCGCGGCGGTCGGGTCGACCATGCCCGGCATGTCCACGATCGAGCGCAACGCCACCAGCAGCGCGGTCGCCTCGGTGGAGGTCAGGCGCAGCGGACGGTCGATGCCCGCGGAGAAGGTGACCTCGATGCTCTCCTCGGAGAACGACAGGTCGATCAGGTCGCCGGGGCCGTAGCCGGGCAGGCCGCACATCCACAGCTGATTGAGATCGCTCATCAGCTGCTTGCTGGTCACGCCGAGATCGGCGGCGGCCTCGGCGGCGCTGATGCCCGGGTGCGCGATGAAGTACGGGATCATGTTCAGCAGGCGCGAAAGTCGAACGGAGAGCCGGGAGTTCACGCAGTGACCTCCGTGCGATCGAAGACCGAGCGGAGCCGGGCGACGACATCGGTGCGCAGCTCTTCCGGGGCGAGCACGACGGCGTCCGGGCCGAGGCCGGTGATCAGGCGGGCGATCCAGTCGCGCGAGCGCACCGGCAGTTCGACCACCGCGCCGACCCGGCCGCCGATCGTGCGTTCGCCGGTGACCTGGCCGATGCGGCGCAGTTCGCGGCCGCGGCCGTCGGCCACCCAGACCGTGGCGGTGCCGCTGACCGGAGCCGAGCTGGTGACCTGGTCGACGATCTTGCGCAGGTCGATACCGTCCGGTTTGCTGACCGCGTTCTCCGGGCCGTAGGCGGTCACGTCGTCGCCGATCCGGGACAGGCGGAAGCTGCGCACCGCGTCGCGGGCGCGGTCGTGTCCGACCAGGTACCAGCGGCCGTGCCGGGTGACCACGCCCCACGGCTCGACATCGCGCATCAGATACGGGGCGTTGATCGCGCCGCGATGCTCGAATCGCACGGCCTGGCCGGCGTCGATCGCGGCGAGCAGCTTGCCGAGCACCGGTTCCGAGCCGCGGGTCCGCGCCGGAACCGCGGGCACCGAGGCGACGGCGGCATCGGTCTCCACATGAATCCCGGCGGCACGCAGTTTGAGCAAGGCGCCGTCCGCGGCGGCGGCGAGTTCCGGCGATTCCCACATCTGCACGGCGACCGCGACCGCGGCGGCTTCCTCGTCGCTCAGGTCGATCTCGGGCAGCTCGTAGGCGTCCCGGTTGATCCGGTAACCCTCCACCGACGTGTACCGGCCGACCGGCCCGATCTCCAGGGGTATGCCCAGGTCACGCAGCTCGTTCTTGTCTCGTTCGAACATTCGGCTGAACGCCTCGTCGCTGGCCGAATCCTCGTATCCCGCGACGCTGTCCCGGATCCGCTCCGCGGTCAGGAACTGCCGGGTCGACAGCAGCGCGATGACCAGATTCATCAGCCGCTCGACCTTGGATATCGCCACCCGATAGAGGGTAATCGGCCCGGCTCCGCGCGTGCGCGTCGGCGCGCGATTCACTCGATCACATGTGCTGTCGTACGCCATAACCACAGCTCCGGGCGGGCAGTATTGATCTCATGATCATCGCCTTCTCCGTGACCCCACTCGGCACCGGCGTCGACGTCGGCCGCGCCGTCGCCGAGGCCGTCCGCGTCGTGCGCGCCAGCGGCCTGCCCAACCACACCGATGCCATGTTCACTACCATCGAGGGCGAATGGGACGAGGTGATGGCCGTCGTCAAACAGGCCACCGACGCCGTCCTCGCCGCCGCCCCCCGTTGCAGCCTGGTCCTCAAAGCCGACATCCGCCCCGGCGTCACCAACGGCATGACCTCGAAGGTCGAAACCGTAGAGCGCTACCTCGCCGAGGGTTAAGGCCCTGTCGACGGCAGCCGCACACCATCTGACTTCCCGCACACCGACTCGCCGCACTGACACGCGCGCATTTGTCAAAAGGTGTGCGGCTGCGGCGGGAAGCTAATCCGGGATCGGCGTCTGCTCGAAGAGCACGAGCTTCCACTCGCCGCCCGCGCGCAGATAGACGCTCGACATGATGCCGCGGAACGCCGGCGCCCCCGCATCGCCGTAGCCGACGCCGGTGTAGACGAGAATCTTGATGTCCACATCGGCGTCGACCACCCGCGGTTCGAGAATCTCGTAGGTCCGCCACGGCGGTGAATCCTGGAGCGCGGCAACAACTTCGGCGCGCCCCAGCACCATCCCATTCGCCAGCACCAGCACCGCGTCCCCGGTCATCAAAGACCCGTAGAAATCGGCCCCGGACCCGTCACATTACGAGTCCCGGCCCCTAAACTCGACCTAGACCAGCTCGTTCAAATGCTCCGCATCCGCCATAGCCCCGCGGTAGGCAAGATCGCGGCCGCCGACATCCATGCTGAGCCGACCCGCGCAGTGATCCGCCAGGACGTCGCCGAACGCGCAGGACCCTCTGGGCACTCACCAAGCCGTCATCCCTTGGTAGGCCGCCTTGCGAACTCGATCATGTGCTGTCGCAGGTACGCATCCAGCGACCTGCCCGCGGCGACAGCGCACCGACGCAGCACTTCTACGTCGTCGTCCGGCACGTCCTCGATCTCGATGGTCACCATAGCTAAACTCTATGATGCGATCAGCGTCGGAGTCGTGCTTTACATGGACGCGATCAAGCGGTCTACGCGTTCGTCCACCGAGCGGAACGGGTCCTTGCACAGGACCGTGCGCTGGGCCTGGTCGTTGAGCTTGAGGTGGACCCAGTCGACGGTGAAGTCGCGGCCTGCCTCCTGGGCGGCGGTGATGAAGTCGCCGCGGAGTTTGGCCCTGGTGGTCTGGGGCGGGGTGTCGACGGCGGCGTCGACGGCCTCGTCCTCGGTGATGCGCTTGGCCAGGCCCTTGCGCTGGAGCAGATCGAAGACGCCGCGGCCACGCTTGATGTCGTGGTAGGCGAGGTCGAGCTGGGCGATCTTCGGGTCGGACAGCTCCATGCTGTAGCGATCCTGGTAGCGCTGGAACAGCTTGCGCTTGATCACCCAGTCGATCTCGGTGTCGACCTTGGCGAAGTCCTGCGCCTCGACGGCGTCCAGGGTGCGGCCCCACAGATCGACGACCTGGTCGATCTGCGGATCGCGATCGCGGTTGCGCAGGTGCTCGACCGCGCGGGCGTAGTACTCGCGCTGGATGTCCAGGGCACTGGCCTGCCGACCGCCGGCCAACCGCACCGGGCGGCGACCGGTCAGATCGTGACTTACCTCGCGAATGGCGCGAATCGGGTTGTCCAGGGCGAAGT
This sequence comes from Nocardia sp. NPDC051756, assembly GCF_040681495.1. Lineage (NCBI taxonomy): Bacteria > Bacillati > Actinomycetota > Actinomycetes > Mycobacteriales > Nocardiaceae > Nocardia > Nocardia sp. NPDC051756. Next base: position 461,953 of record NZ_JBFAYV010000005.1, read on the forward strand.
CCCGGAACGAGACGCCCGCCTCGATCATCTCCAGCACCAGCGCCGCGGTGCCGACCTTGAGCATGGTGGTCGGCTCGGCCATGTTCGAGTCGCCGACGATCACGTGCAGGCGGCGGTACTTCTCCGCGTCCGCGTGCGGCTCGTCGCGGGTGTTGATGATCGGCCGCGAGCGCGTGGTCGCGGACGAGACACCCTCCCAGATGTGCTCGGCACGCTGCGACAGGCAGAACGTGGCCGCCTTCGGCGTCTGCAGGATCTTGCCCGCGCCGCAGATCAGCTGGCGGGTGACCAGGAACGGCAACAGCACATCGGAGATCCGGGAGAACTCGCCTGCGCGCACCACGAGGAAGTTCTCGTGGCAGCCGTAGGAGTTGCCCGCGGAGTCGGTGTTGTTCTTGAACAGGTAGATATCGCCGCCGATGCCTTCTTCGGCGAGCCGCTGCTCGGCGTCGATCAGCAACTCTTCGAGGACCCGCTCGCCCGCTCGGTCGTGGGTCACCAGTTGGTGCAGGCTGTCGCACTCGGCGGTCGCGTACTCCGGGTGGGACCCGACATCGAGATAGAGCCGAGCACCGTTGCGGAGGAACACGTTCGAGCTGCGGCCCCAGGACACCACCCGGCGGAAAAGGTACCGGGCTACCTCGTCGGGGGACAGCCGACGGTGACCGTGGAAGGTGCATGTCACACCGAACTCGGTCTCGATCCCCATGATTCGTCGCTGCACACTATCGACATTACAGCCATGTCATGCGGTCGCGTGGGGCTGCGGACAACACGAACGCATACGTCTTCACAACGATTCGGCTCGGCTCACCGGCGCGAGTGGGACTTATCACCCTCGATCCGGCCCTGCGGCGGACACAGTTCGGGCCCGTGCACTGGTGCGGCGCACCCGTGCACGGGCCCTGAATTCTGCTCGGTGGTTACTCCGCCTCGGGAGTCTCCTCCGCCGCCGGTTCGGCAGCCTTGGCCTTGGTGGCCTTCTTGGCCGGACTCAGCAACTGCTCCAGCGCGGAGTTGGTGACCCGGCGGAACGCCCGCCGCGGCCGCGCCTGCTCCAGCGCCGCGACCTCGAGCGAGTTCACGTCGAGCACCCGCTTTTCCTTCTCCGCGCCCTCGGGCACGCCCGCCTGCAGCGCCCCGACCGCGACCTTGATCGCGCCGGCCAGGTCCAGACCGGGCTTGTAGGACGCCTTCAACGCGGTCAGGATCGGCTCGGTCGTGCCGCCCATCACCACGTATTCGCGTTCGTCCACGATCGACCCGTCGAAGGTGATCCGGTACAGCACCGAGGTCGGCTGCTGCTCCGGATAACCCACCTCCGCCACACAGATCTCCACCTCGTAGGGCTTGAGCTGATCGGTGAAGATCGAGCCGAGCACCTGGGCGTAGGCGTTGGCCAGTGCGCGGCCGGTCACGTCGCGGCGGTCGTACTGGTAACCGCGAATGTCGGCCTGCAGGATTCCGCTGCGGCGCAGATTCTCGAACTCGTTGTACTTGCCGACCGCGGCGAAACCGACCCGGTCGTAGAGCTCACTCACCTTGTGCAGCGTCGCGGACGGGTTCTCCGCGACGAACAGCACACCCTTGTCGTACACCAGGACCACGACGCTGCGACCCCGACCGATGCCCTTGCGCGCGAGCTCGGTCTTGTCCCGCATGATCTGCTCGGCGGACGCGTAATAAGGCAGTGTCATGCGCGGGCACTCCCCTCTTCAGCGGCCTCACGATCGGCGACGATGCCGCGCGCGATCACCTCGAGGCGGTCCTCGGTCACCTCGACCGCACCTTCCTCGTCGATCACGATCGCCGTCGGATAGATCCCGCGCATCAGATCGGGACCACCCGTCGCGGTGTCGTCGTCGGCCGCGTCGAACAGCGCCTCCACGGCGATGCGCAGCGCGCGCTCCTGATCAATTCCCTTGGCGTACAGCTTCTTCAGCGACCCCTTGGCGAAGACCGAACCCGATCCCACCGCGGCGTAACCGAACCGCTCCTCGCTGCGTCCACCCACCACGTCGTAGGACACGATGCGACCGACCTTGTCCGGATCGGTGGCATTCACGTCGTAACCGACCAACATCGGAACCACCGCCAGCCCCTGCAGGGCGGCGGGCAAGTTCTCGCGCACCATCTTCGACAGCTTGTTGGACTTGCCGTCGAAGGTCAGGGATACGCCCTCGAGCTTCTCGTAGTGCTCCAGCTCCACCGCGAAGATCCGCACCATCTCGACGGCCATGCCCGCGGTGCCGGCGATGCCGGCCGCGGAGTAGCTGTCGGTGATGTAGACCTTCTCGATGTCCCTGCTGGCCAACAGGTTTCCCTGGGTGGCCCGCCGGTCACCGGCGATGAGCACGCCACCGCGGTAGCTGATCGCGACGATGGTGGTGCCATGCGGCGCGATGTCCTTCGCACTGGTGGCGCTCAGTGCCGCGCCATCGATCGGTCCGAACTTGTTGCCGGGCAACATTTCCGGAGCGTGCATGCGAAGGTATTCGGAGAAGGACGAGAGGGCGTACCCCAGGTGGAGACGCGAGGGGTCACCTACTGTCACTGGCCGCCTTTCTGAACGTACGCACGGACGAAGTCTTCGGCGTTCTCCTCGAGCACATCATCGATCTCGTCGAGCAGGTCGTCGGTGTCCTCCGCCAGCTTTTCGCGGCGCTCCTGACCGGCGGCGTCCGCACCCTCCGGACCATCATCCTCGTCGCCGCCCCCGGCGCGCTTGGTCTGCTCTTGTGCCATGGCAGCCGACCTCCTCTGTCCTCATCATGACCGGAGCTCAATTCTGAGCACGGCCCCGGTCATGAGCAATGTCCGTGCTCGTTCTTCAACACTACCCAGCCCGACCGACGCAGTGTCGTATTCCGTGCCGATGCAGGCCGAGTCGGTAGCCCTCTTGTGATCAGGCTGTGAGCTGTTCCACAAGATCAGCGGCCGAGGTCACGCCGTCCAGCAGCTTGCCTACGTGCGCCTTTGTCCCGCGGCGCGGTTCCAGGGTGGGGATGCGGACCAGCGAATCGCCGCCCAGGTCGAAGATCACCGAATCCCAGCTCGCCGCGGCGATGTCGGCGCCGAAGCGGCGCAGGCATTCGCCGCGGAAGTAGGCCCGAGTGTCGGTGGGCGGGTTGGTCATCGCGTCCAGCACCTGCTGCTCGGTGACGAGCCGTTTCATCGACCCACGGGCCACCAGGCGGTTGTACAGGCCCTTGTCCAGGCGCACGTCGGAGTACTGCAGGTCCATCAGGTGCAGCTTCGGCGCGGCCCAGCCGAGGCCCTCGCGCTGGCGCATGCCCTCGAGCAGGCGCAGCTTGGCCGGCCAGTCGAGCAGGCTCGCGCACTCCATCGGGTCGCGCTCGAGCAGGTCGAGCACCATGGCCCAGTTCTCGATGATGTCCTGTACGCGCTTGTCGTCGTTGCCGGTGCGATCGACGAACTTGATCACCCGGTCCAGGTACATCCGCTGCAGCGCAAGGCCGGTCAGCTCGCGGCCGTCGGTGAGCGCGACGGTGGCGCGCAGCGTCGGGTCGTGGCTGATCGTGTGCACCGCGGTGACCGGGCGGGCCAGCTGGAATTCGGACAGGTCCTCGCCGGCCTCGATCAGGTCGAGCACCAGCGCGGTGGTGCCGACCTTGAGGTAGGTGGACATCTCGGCCAGGTTGGCGTCGCCGATGATGACGTGCAGCCTGCGGTACTTGTCCGCGTCGGCGTGTGGCTCGTCGCGGGTGTTGATGATGCCGCGCTTGAGCGTGGTCTCCAGGCCGACCTCGACCTCGATGTAGTCGGCGCGCTGGGACAACTGGAAGCCGGCGTGATCGCCGGACTGGCCGATGCCGACCCGGCCGGAACCGGTGATCACCTGGCGCGAGACGAAGAACGGGGTGAGGCCGAGAATGATCTGGTTGAACGGGGTGTCGCGGCTCATCAGGTAGTTCTCGTGGGTGCCGTAGGAGGCGCCCTTGCCGTCGACGTTGTTCTTGTAGAGCTGCAAGCGCGGGGCGCCGGGCACGCTGGACGCGTGCCGCGCGGCGGCCTCCATCACGCGCTCGCCCGCTTTGTCCCAGATGACCGCGTCCAGTGGATCGGTCACCTCCGGCGCGGAATATTCGGGGTGGGCGTGGTCGACGTAGAGCCGGGCGCCGTTGGTGAGGATCATGTTCGCCGCGCCGACCTCGTCGGCGTCGATCACCGGCGCGGGCCCGTTCATCCGGCTCAGGTCGAAGCCGCGCGCGTCGCGCAGCGGCGACTCCACCTCGTAGTCCCAGCGGGTGCGTTTCGCCCGCGGCACACCCTCGGCGGCGGCGTAGGCGAGCACGGCCTGCGTGGAGGTGAGGATCGGGTTGGCCGACGGCTCGGTTGGGGTCGAAATGCCGTACTCGACCTCGATTCCGATGATGCGCTGCATGGGTCGAGCCTAACGGGCATCGCCGGGCGAAGTCCGTGGGCTGCCCGCGCCGGGCCGGGTGTCGGCGGCGTAGGCACTGGTGGAGCCCAATCTCATACCGCGGGTAGTACTTCCGGAGGACCCGCGCGAGCGCCGGTCGGCGGGACAGTCTTGGTATGACCGAATCTCTCGCCGATCCGCAGGTCGGCACCGCAGCGCGACACCGTGCGCCGGACGCCCCCGCCGAGGCCGGGCACTCGCGACTGGTCGCGCTGGACGTGCTGCGCGGAATCGCGATCCTCGGCACCCTCGGCACCAACATCTGGATCATGACCAACCGCGAGGGGCTGGTCGGCTATATCGACGAGTTGAAGGACCCAGCGACCGGCTGGCTGTGGGCCGAGCGGGTGTTGCAGCAACTGGCGCAGGGCAAGTTCCTCGGGCTGCTGACCATCATGTTCGGCATCGGGCTGGCCATCCAGCAGGGCTCGGCGCAGCGGGGCGGGCGGCGCTGGCCGGGCAAGTATCCGATCCGGGCCGGGCTGTTGCTGTTGGACGGGCTACTGAACTTCGTCTTCGTCGCGGAGTTCGACGTGCTGATGGGGTACGCGGTGACCGGGTTGCTGGTCGCCTTCGTGCTCGCGACAAGCGAACGCGCGCAACGACGTTGGCTGATCGTGTCGGCCGGCATCCATGTCGCGATGCTCACCGCGATCGGGTTGGCCATGGCGTTCGCACCGCGCGAAGATCCGGCGCCCCGCACACCGCTGGACCCGAATCCTTATGCGGACGGGTCGTTCTGGGATCTCGTGGTGTTCCGGCTGCACAACGCGGGCGAGTTCCGTGGGGAGACGGTGTTCGTGTTCGCCATGTCGGTGGCGTTGTTCCTGCTCGGCGCGCGACTGTTCCGGGCCGGGGTGTTCCGGCCGGAGGGCGCGCCGATGCGCAAGTGGCTGATGATCGCCGGGTTCGGCGTCGCCGCGCCGATCGACCTGATCGCCGGCATCGCAGGCAACGGCGACTACTTCATTTTCACCCGCTACGGCACCGCACCCGTTGTCGCGCTGGGCATTCTGGCCCTGGTCGCGCACTTCTACCTGCGGCGAGCCGAGGTCGGTTTCCTCGGCCGGCGCATGACCGAGGTCGGGCGCACCGCGCTGAGCTGCTACATCTTGCAGAACTTCGTGGCGTCGATCCTGTGCTACGGCTGGGGTTTCGGGCTCGCGGCTCGCGTCTCCCCCGATGCGCGGGTGCCGTTCACCGTGGGCATCTACCTGCTGGTGTCGCTGATCATCGTGACCGGAGCGCACTTCTGGCTGCGGCGCTTCGAGCGCGGGCCGGTCGAATGGGCGTGGAACCGCAGCTTCCAGGCGTTGACCGGCGGGAAAGCCTGATCGAAACCGGAGGGCGTCCGAGCGGGCGTCCTCCGTTCGGCGGCCTGCCGCTACAACGAGTTGGCCGAGTGCGCTTTCGACGGCAGCTCGATGCGATCGATGACCACCCCGACGTCGAGGTTCGCGACGAGCCCGTCGCGGTCGAATTCGATGCTCCCCGCCATGCCCGACCCACTGAATTCCAGCAAACGCTGGCCCTCGACGAACTCGGTCACCAATCCCCGTCTGCTCAGATAACTCTGGGTCGCCCGCCGATAGTCGACCAGCGGCAGCGCGCCTATTCCGTGCGCCAATACCCGCGCGATCCCGGACGCGCTCGGCGGCGGCAGTTCGAACGCCGGATGCTCGACCAGAAACGCCACACAGGTACCGTCGGTGACCCCGCAGTACGAACTCCAATGCCCGGAAATCACTTTCGCGGCGTCCGCGAGCAGCTCGGCCACCTGGTGCGGCTGCGGCGCCGCCCGGCCGAGCGCGACCGGCATTTCCGCGGCACACAATTCGGCGACGCCATAGCGGAAACCGAACTCGCGCACCATCCGCGCCACCGCGATCAGCGACTTCGGGAAGCCCCACGGATTCGCCCAGGCCCACAGCCAGGTCTCCGCGTCGGCGGTGCCGAGCAGGTGAAAGTCGGTGCATTCGAATGTCTGCTCGTCGCCGACGAATTCGAGCCTGCGCCCCTCCATATCGGCCTGCCAGCGGTGCGGACCCAGCAGTTCCTCGACGTGTAGCCGGTGTTCGAGCGACAGCAACCCCGCGTCATCGAGCAGCCTCGTCAAGGGCACAGGTTCGGACACCGGCATGAGCGTAGTCAACGCACTCCCCCTCGTATGTAACGCCCGATCCCACTAGTTTCATGAGGTGACCTTGGCCGACCGTTATCCGTTGTTGCACACCCCGACCCACTGGGCCTGGGGTGATATGGATGTCCAGTTCGCCACCGAAGCACCGCCCGACGAACTGGTCACCAACATCCACCTCGTCTGCTTCGTCGGCGAGGATATCGTGCTGTGCCGCGACGACCGCGACATTTGGCTGCTCCCCGGCGGCACCCGCGAACGCGGCGAATCCATCGACGAATGCCTCCGCCGTGAACTCCGCGAAGAAGCAGGCGCCCACCCTACCGGCCCGGTCCGCTGGATCGGCGCGCACTATGCCACCAGCAATCAGGCTGCGCCCTTTCGCGATTGGCAGCCGCATCCGCACAAGGCATGGCTCTGGTGTGCCGCCGATGTCGTGCTGGATTCCGCGCCGACCAATCCGGACGACGCCGAGCAAATCCTCGAGGTCCGTACTTTCCCGGTCGCCGAGGCCATGCGGCTGGCCCGCACCGACGGCGAGCATTTGGCCGAATTGATTGCGCTGGCAGTCGAATTGCACCGCCCTGACGGGACTACCGGGCGCGCAACGCTTCCGGCCGGATGAGCAGATCGCCGACGACCACGTCGCGTTCCAGCGGAACACCGAGACTGCGCGCGTTACCCTCGAACAGGGCCAGCACCGACTCGGTGAGAATGCCCTCGACCTGATCGGAGGACAGGTTGGTGGCCGGGTCGGCGCGCCAGCTGTTCACCACGCCGTCGACGAAGCCGATGATGCCGAACGCCATCGGCCGGGCCCGGCCGGGATCGATCCCGAAGCGGGACAGCCAGATCGCGAACAGGTCGGCCAGCCGTCCGCCGATCCGGTCGCGCGCGCCGGCCAGCGACGAATCGCCCTGGGGCGCCGCGCCACCGATGAAACGGTGCAGGTTGGGGTGCCGTTCGACCCAGCGGACATAGGTGCCGACCGCGCCGCGCACGGCGTCGCGCACCGTGCCCTCGGGGTCGAGCTTCGGCATGATCTGTGCCAGTAGCGATTCCAGGATCTGCCGGCGGATCTGCTCGTCCAGGTCGGTGCGGCCGTCGAAATGTCGGTAGACCACCGGGCGCGGCAGCTTGAGCCGGTCGGCGATCTGCTGCACCGACACCTCGACGCCGTGCTCCTCGATGACCGTGATCGCGGCGTCGATCACGTCCGCCCGGCGCTGCGCTTTGTGCCCGTTCCAGCGGGTAGCGCGGCCGTCGGTGACGGGAGGCTCGAGGTTTCCGCTGGTCGTGGTCACAGAGTCACGATACCCGCAAGTAGGTTGACTGCGACAGGCCGTCTCACTAATCTAAATGTGACAGCTTGTATCGGTTAGTCGACAATGTTGGAGAGCAGTCATGGGCAACGAGGCCGCACTGATCCCGCAAGAGTCCTTCGCGCAGCGCCTACTGACCGGATCGGTCAAGAAGTCCTACGACCCGGTGGTCGACATGGACTGGGACGCGCCGCTGGATCCGGACAAACTCTTCCTCCCCGCGGAGGTCGTGTCGCTCTACGGCACCGAGCTGTGGGAGTCGATGACGCCACAGCAGCAGCGCGAACTGTCCCGGCAGGAATTGGCGAACGTGCTCTCGGTCGGCATCTGGTTCGAGAACCTGCTGAACCGACTCCTGTTGCGCGAGTTGCTCGCTGACGATCCGACCACCCGGCACTCGCACTACACGCTGGTCGAGATGGGCGACGAGTGCCGGCACATGATGATGTTCGGCAAGCTGATCGACCGCATCGAGGCCCGGCCGTATTGGCCGCGGCGCGCGGGCAGGCTGGCCATCGGCGTGCTGCCGATCTTCTTGCGCGGCTCCATGACCTGGGTCGGCGCACTGGTCGGCGAGGAGATCTTCGACGCGATCCAGCGGCGCACCCTGGACGATCCGGAGTTGCAGCCCTTGGTCTCTCGCGCAATGCGCATCCACGTCACGGAGGAGGCGCGGCACATCGGGTTCGCCCGGGACGCGCTGGCCAGGATGGTGCCGACCATGTCGCGGGCCGAACTCGCCTACACCCGACTGTGTGTCGCGGTCGCGGCCCCGCTGTTCGTCTATCTGCTGACCAACCGGCACATGTACACCCGCGCCGGCCTGGACGGGCGCGCCGCCCGGCGGATCGCGGCCGGCAACCCGGATGCCAAGAAGGCGCTGGGCATCGGCGCCGCGAATCTCGGTGTGTTCCTGCAGAAGCAGGGTCTCATCGGGCCGGTCGGCGAGTGGATCTGGCGGCGACGGGGGCTGCTCGCATGAGCAAAGACCCCGAAATCGTCATTGTCGGTGCCGGTTTCGGCGGTCTCGGCATGGCCATCGAGTTGCGCAAGGCGGGCATCGACGACTTCGTCGTGCTGGAGAAGGCCGGCGAGATCGGCGGCACCTGGCGGGAGAATACCTATCCCGGCGCGGGCTGCGACGTGATGTCGCTGATGTATTCGTACTCGTTCGAGCCGAACAAGCGCTGGTCGCGGATGTTCGCCCGGCAGCCGGAAATCCTGGACTACCTGCGCCGCACCGTCGACAAATACGACCTGCGCAGGCACATCCGGCTGAACTCCGAGGTGGTGACCCTCGACTTCGACGACGCCGCCGACCGCTGGGACATCGGTCTCGCGGACGGGCGGACCGTCAGCCCGCGCCTGGTCGTGATGGCACCCGGACCATTGCACGAACCGTCGGTGCCGGAGTTCCCGGGCCGGGACACGTTCCGCGGCAAGAGTTTCCATTCGGCGCAGTGGGACCACGAGTTCGACGTGCGCGGCAAGCGGATCGCGGTGATCGGAACCGGGGCCAGCGCGGTGCAATTCGTGCCGCAGATCGCCAAAGAGGCGGCGCAGGTGACGGTTTTCCAGCGCACGCCGCACTGGATCATTCCGAAGCCGGACCGTCCGTTGTCCTCGGTGGAGCACGGGATATTCCGGTATCTGCCCGGCGCGCAACGGCTTTACCGGTGGGCCATCTACTGGGGCTACGAGTCGATGATCCCGGCGTTCATGAATCCGGAACTGATGCGTCAGGTGGAGAAGGTCGCCCGCGGCCACCTGCGCCGCCAGGTGCACGACCCCGAGCTGCGCGACCGGCTGACCCCGGACTACCGGCTCGGGTGCAAGCGAATCCTGGTGTCCAACAACTTCTATCCCGCGTTGCAACGCGACAACGTGCACCTGGAGACCATCCCCATCGCGGGTCTCACCGAGACCGGCGTCGCCACCGTCGACGGTACCGAGACCGACTTCGACGCGATCGTCTACGGCACCGGTTTCAAGATCTCCGACCGGTTCGCCGATCAGCATATCGTCGGCGCCGACGGCCTTGCGCTGCAAGCGGCTTGGCGCGACGGGGTGGAGGGGTTCCTCGGCGTCGCGGTGCACGGGTTCCCCAACATGTTCCTCATCGTCGGCCCGAACTCCGGCGGCGGGCATCAGTCGATCGTCTTCATGATCGAAGCGCAGGCCCGCTACATCCGCCAGTGCGTCGAGCTGTTGCGCAAGACGTCGAGCACCCGGATGGAGGTGCGCGCGGCGACCCAGCACGAGTTCAATCGCCGCACCCAGCAGAAACTGGCGGGCACCGTGTGGAATGCGGGCGGCTGCGACAGCTGGTACCTGGACGAGCACGGCGTCAACCGCGCCGCCTGGCCTGGTTCGAGCGTCTCCTACTGGCGCACCATGCGCCACCCCGACTCTGGCCACTACGACCTGACCGTGGCGGCCGATCGTGAACCGGCACACGAGTATTCGGGTCCGGCCACGCTCGACTCCCCCGGCTCGCTGCTCTCGGTGACGGTCTCGCTCAGCGGTCACGCAGACCCGATCGACGGCCAGTACCACTGGTACGGCCGGATCACCGGCGACGACCTGCCCGACCCCGGCCGCGCCGAGGTCTTCCTCACCCTCCCCGGTCGCTTCCCCACCGCGGGCCGCCTCCAGGAGCGTGACCCGTGGGGCAACGTGCGCATCGTCGGCATCGGCGACCCGCCATATCCACTGGAGCCCGCCGAGGTCCATTGATCAGTGGGCCACCCTCGAACCTCAGGCAGTATCGATGTCATGGCAAAGGCAACCTGGCAGGGCCGCGTTCTCGCGAGCAGCGACGACACGGTCATCGTCGAAGGCAACCACTACTTCCCACCCGACTCCGTGTACACCGAGTTCTTCCAGCCGTCCGAGACCAACACGTTCTGCCCGTGGAAGGGCACCGCGAGCTACTACACCGTCGTAGTCGACGGCGAAACCAATCCCGACGCGGCCTGGTACTACCCCGATCCCAAACCCGAAGCCGCCCAGATCAAGGACTACGTGGCGTTCTGGCGGGGTGTGGACGTCGCCTGACGGTCGCCGGGCGTAGACATCGGCACAAAGAATCGGCGGCAGGTTCGGCAATCTGTCAATACCATGCGGTCGGGTCATGGGGTGGGCTGGAGTTCACGGCGGTGCGCGGCATCGTCGAGAACTCTCCGGAAGGCCCCCATGACACTGTCGTCACTGCGGATCGCCGCGGCCGGCGCGCTTTGCTGCGCGCTCGCCGTCGGCACCGCCGCGCTGCCCGCGAACGCCGATCCTGGCCAGACCTGGTACGTGAGCGCGATCGCCGCGCCCGGCGGAAACGGCACGGAAGCAACGCCTTTCAATTCCTTGCCGGCGGTCCAGCAGGCCTCGGGTGACGGTGACACGATCGTCGTGCTGCCCGCGCCGCTCGGCACTGCCCCGCTCGACGGCGGTCTCGCGCTCAAACCCGGCCAGCACCTGCTCGGCCGCACAGCGCCCGGAAGCGTTGCGGCCGTGGCCAATACGACCGCCGCCAACGACGGTGACGCGGTCCGCCTGGCCCCGAACACGGAGGTCCGCGACCTCACCGTCACCAGCGCCCAGCGCGGCGGCATCTACGGCCGCAATGTCGGCAGCACGGTCCTGGCGGGCAATACGGTCGCCGCCACCAACCGCGGCTGCCACGACGGATTCCTGGTGCAGCCCTTCCCGCCGATGATCGGTGTCCCGTTCGGCATGTCGCTCCCGGCCACCCCGAACCTGGTCGCCCTGAACAACGGCTGGGCGGGCATCATGATCGACGCCGACGCCGGCGCGAGCACCCTCGTCCTCGAACGAAACACCGTGCACGACACCGCCTGTGGCGACGGCATCGACGTGCGCAGTACTGGTTCGGCTCAGGTCGACGCCACCATCACCGACAACCTGACGCAGAACATCAACGAGGGCATCGCCAAACTCTCGGTCCTGGCCATGGGCTTGCAGAGCACCGGAACCTCCTCGCTCACCGCCGCATTGCGCGGCAACACCCAGCGCGGCATCGCGCTGCCCGCGAACGATCCGCTCAACGCGGCCGCGGACAGCGAAGGCATCTTCGTCAACGCCGCCGACCGCGCCCGCATGCGAATCACCATCGACCGCAACAGCTATCGGCACGGCGGCGGCCACCTCTCGGCCAACGGCATCGAATTCGTCACCAGCAACGGCACCCCGGACAGCGAGGTGACCCTCACCGACAGCGAATTCCTCGACGTCCCCGGCGATATCGTGCAGAACCTGAATCTCAGCACGGAGGGCGCCCGGCACGTCATGGCCATCGACGGCCTCACCGCCTCTGGCTCCAATTTCCCTGGCGCCGTGCTCAACCCGCTGGTGCCGGGCAATCTGGGCAGTTGCCTGTTCTCCGCCAGTTTCGGCCGGGACAACACCACCGCCCTCACCCTGCGCAACGCGCAGCTGAGCCGATGCAGCGCCGACGGCATCGGCGTCTACGCCTACTCCCCCGCCGGCCCGGCCCCGGCCACGGCGACCATGCGTTTCGACATCGCCGACACGACGGTCGCCGACAGTACGGTGGCCGACCTGCACGTCCGCGCGGTCGGCGACCTGGCCCAGCTGACCGGCAAGATCGAACGCTCCCGCTTCGCCGGCCCGGTCACCCTCGGCCGGAGCGACAGCACGCTCGGCCCGGGCTCGGTGCTCGACTTCGGCGGCGGCCGCCTCGGCAGCGCCGGAAACAACTGCTTCGCGCCCGCTACCGCGGCCGCCATGGCCGCGCCGGGCCTGCCGCTGGATCAGCCCGGTTCCTGGCCGGTTTGCGGCTGAATTTGGTCAAATGCACAATGCCGCGCGCCACACTCTGCGCGTTTGCCGCTAGCGCACACACTCTCTCATGCGTTCTGCTGATAGATGACGATGAGGTCATCCCCGTCCCCACACGACCGGGCATGACCTCAGCCCTTCGCTAGCAGAGGTTAGGTTCTTGGTTTCATCGACAGTCCCGGCGGCCGCCCGCCCGGACACGCTATGTGCGGCGTTCCAGTCAAACGTCGCGAAGTACCCGGACGCGGTCGCGCTGCGCACGCTCGGCGGGGCCGTCTCGATCACCTGGCGTGAGTACGGCGAACGGGTGCAGGCCATCGCGACGGGTCTGGCCGCGCTCGGCATCGAGTCCGGCGACACGGTCGCGATCATGCTGACCAACCGCCCGGAGTTCCACCTCTGCGACACCGCGATCCTGCACGCCGGCGCGACGCCGTTCTCGGTGTACAACACCAACCCGGTCGACCTGCTGGTCTACCAGTTCGGCAACGCGGGCAACAAGGCGGTCATCTGCGAGAAGCAGTTCGCGCCGAAGATCCTGGAGGCGGTCGCCAAGGCCGCCGAGCAGGGCATCAACGTCGAGCACGTGATCTGTGTGGACGAGGCCCCGGAGGGCGCGATCGCGCTCGCCGACGTCGAGCGGGCCACCGCGGGCAGCTTCGATTTCGACGCCACCTGGCGCAAGGTGCAGCCCGACGATCTGCTCACCATCGTCTACACCTCCGGCACCACCGGCCCGCCGAAGGGCGTGGAGCTCACCCACACCAACTTCATCGAAAATGCCAGGGTCCTGGACACTTTCGGCGGCGGCGGACCGGACGACCGGGTGATCTCCTACCTGCCCGACGCGCACGCCGCCAACCGCTGGTTCGCGCACTACCTGACCATCCTCGAGGGCTGCCAGATCACCACGGTGCCCGACTTCAAGCAGGTCGCAACGGCTTTGGCCGAGGTGCACCCGAGCGTGTTCCTCGGCGTTCCCCGGGTCTGGGTGAAAGTCAAAGGCGCACTGGAGGAACGCTTCGCCACCGAGTCGCCGGTCAAGCGCCGCCTGATCGACTGGGCGATCGGCGTGGGCCGCCGGAAGGCCCGCGCCACCTCCGACGGCCGCCCGCTCGGCGCGCTCGACCGGCTCCAGTACGGCCTCGCCGATCGGCTCGTCCTCGCGTCCATCCGCAACGGCCTCGGCCTCGACCGGGTCCGCGTCGCGGTCACCGGCTCGAACGCGATCCCGCCGGAGGTGCACGAGTTCTTCCTCGGCCTCGGCATCCCGCTGTGCGAGGGCTACGGCATGAGCGAGTGCACGGCGGGCGCCACGCTCAACCCGCCGGAGCGGGTCAAGATCGGCACGGTCGGCACCCCGATCGCGGGCGCCGAGGTCAAGCTCGCCGACGACGGCGAGGTCCTGATCCGCGGCAAGATGGTGATGCGCGGCTATCGCGGCGATCCGGCCAAGACCGCAGAGGCGATCGACGCCGACGGCTGGCTGCACTCCGGCGATATCGGCAGCATCGACAGCGACGGCTACCTCTCGATCGTCGATCGCAAGAAAGAGCTGATCATCAACGCGTCGGGCAAGAACATGTCGCCGGCCAACATCGAGAACACGGTCACCGACAACTGCTCGCTGATCGGCACGGTGGTGGTCATCGGCGAGCAGCGCCCGTTCAACACGGCGCTGCTGGTGCTCGACCCCGACCTGGCCGCCGCCTACGCGCAGCGGCACAACCTGCCCGGCAAGACGGTCGCCGAGCTGGCCAAGGACCCGGACATCCTGACCGCCATCGAGCAGGGCATCGCCGCGGCGAACAGCAAACTGTCCAGGGTCGAGCAGATCAGGAAGTACATCGTGCTCCCCGAGGTCTGGGAGAACGGCAGCGACTACCTGACCGCTACTGGCAAACTCAAGCGAAAGCCCATCTCCAGCGGTTACACAGATACCATCGAAGCCTTGTACTCGACTTAAGTCCGGGAAGAAGAACAGCATGATGCCATCGCGGACTCGGGTGTTCGACGATCTCCATCGGCGGACCGCGTCGATGCTCGAAGCGTTCTACGCCGCGCTGCCGCCGTACCAGCGGCTGCCGCAATCGATGGTGGAGACCGACTTCGCCCGGGGCACCAAGCTCAACGTCGACCTGTTCTTCGACTACCTCGTCCGGGGTGAGGAGCCCGCGGAAGAGGACACCAGGGAACTCGTCGAGCTGGCGATGGACCGGTTGCGCGACGGCACCCCGCTGCCGGAAGTGCTGGAGCGCTACCGGTTCGGCGCGGCGTTCATCTGGGAGCGGCTGCGCGCCTCGGCCACCCCGGCCGAGCGCGAACTGCTCTTCGACGCGTCGCTCATGCTGCTCAAGTACGTCACGCTGATCACCTCGCGGATCGCCACCGCGGCCACCCAGCGCGTGCACGACCCGCGCTGGGAACTGCTCGAGCGTCGGCGCGGCATCGCCGACGCGCTGCTCACCGGCCGCGACCCGGTCGAGTGGGCGAACGATCCGGTGATCCCGGTGGCCGACGCCTTCCTGGTCGCGGTGTTCCGCCTGTGCGGCACCCGCGGCGGCCCGGCGTCGGCGCTGCGGCATCGGGTGGAGGCGATTCCCGGGGTGTTCCTGCGGCTCGACGCC
This sequence comes from Nocardia sp. NPDC051756, assembly GCF_040681495.1. Classification (NCBI taxonomy): domain Bacteria; kingdom Bacillati; phylum Actinomycetota; class Actinomycetes; order Mycobacteriales; family Nocardiaceae; genus Nocardia; species Nocardia sp. NPDC051756. Next base: position 477,298 of record NZ_JBFAYV010000005.1, read on the forward strand.
GGCGGCTGGACCGCGCTGATCCCGCTGCAGGCCGGCGACGACGGATCGGCCACGCTGTCCGCGCTCACCTCCCGGCTGCCCGCCCAGGAACCGGCCGAACCGCCGCCGTACTGGGTCGGTGTCGGCGCGGCCCGCAGCAAAGACGCGATCCCGGTCATGTACGCCGAGGCGCGCGTGCTCGCCGAACTGGGCCGCTGCCTCACCCGGCGGGAAATCCTGTGCCGCCGAAAGGATTTGCAGTTCGAATACACGGTCGCGGTGAGCGACGCGGCCCGGCCGGGACTCGCGTCGGTACTCGCGCCGCTGGACGCGCAGCCGATGCTGGCGGAGACGCTGGAGGTGTTCGTCGACAGCGGGTTCAATCAGCTGGCGACGGCACGGCAGCTCAACGTGCACCGAAATACGGTGACCTACCGGCTTTCCCGGGTACACGAGCTGACCGGACTCGACCCGCACCGGCCCGCCGACGCGATGACGCTGTCCGCCGCTCGATTGGCCAGGCGGCTCGAATCCGCCGCGTTCGCGCCGTAATCCGCTGCGGCGGCACAACTTTTAGGCACTTTTCCAAAGACACGGCGAATCCCCTTGGGAATTGCCGGTGTTGCGGCACCCCGCTTATGCGTTGTGCTGTGTAGCGACGATGAAGTCAGGTGTGGCTGTCGGACATCCGGACACAATCCGGGATCCAGCGCCCCCGGTTTCGGCACTCGATCCGCGGCATCGATCGGCGGACGGGTAGCCCCCGCCCGGCTTCAACCCCACAGCCCAGCAAAGGTTCAGGTAGTTGAGAAATGCATTCGGGGCGCGGGCCTTCCGCCGCTCCATGCCGGTTGCCGCGGCCGTCACCGCCGTCGGTCTGATCCTTCAGCTCGCCCCTGCGGCAAACGCGGTGCCCACCTCAGGCCCAGTTCCCAACGCACCGGCCAACTTCGGCCTGCCCGCCGACTATCAGCCGACCCCGGAGCGCTACGGCATCGCTTACGAACTGGGACATATCGTTCCGCTGTCCGACGGCACCCAGTTGCAGACCGAGGTGCGCTACCCGACCGACCCCGCCACCGGCCAGCGCGCCGCGGGTGACTTTCCGGTGGTCGTCAACTTCACCACCTATGGCGCGGTGTCCAGCGCGCTCGCCGCCGCGGTGACCAGCGTGGTCGACACGCTGCACATCCCGCTGCCCGATCAGCTCAAGGACGCGCGCCGAATCATCAACCAGGCCACCAGCGCTCAGGACATGCTGGTGCGGCGCGGCTACATCGAGGTGATCGCGGACGTGCGCGGCACCGGCGGGTCGACCGGCGCGTGGAACCCCGCGTCTCAGCAGGACGGCCTGGACGGCGCGCAACTGGTCGACTGGGCCGCGAAACTGCCCGGCTCCAACGGCAAGGTCGGCATGTACGGGTACTCGTTCCCGGCGCTGTCCGCGTTGCGCACGGCCGAATCCGTCTCGCCCGGTTCGCCGTTGAAGGCGATCGTGCCGATGGCCATGCCGAACAACATCTTCAACGAGGTGCTCGGCCACGACGGCATGATGAGCCCGATCCTGCTCACCGCCATCTCGGTGCTGGTGCCGTACCTGAGCCTGATCGGTCCGTTCCTCACCGCGGTGGTCTCGCCGCAGATGTTCCTCGAGACTCTGGTCGATCATCTCCAGGCGGCAGTCTCCTCAGACAGCACGATCAAGTTGCTGATCGAGGCGTACGGCGGCGGCCCGCTGGCCTACGACGGCCAGTTCTGGCAGGACCGCCGGTTCGAGACCGACCTGAACAAGGTCGTCGACAACGGCATCGCCATGTACCAGGTCGGCGGCCTGTGGGATCTGTATCAGGAAGGCCCGTGGCGCAACTACTCCCAGTTGCAGAACCTGGCGGCGGGCAAGGACCAGTTCGCGCCGATGGCGCCGGGGCAGGCCACCGACGGACGGTTCCAGCTGCTGATGGGCCCGTGGTATCACGTCGGGCTCGGCTTCGGGCCCGGGTCGCGGATGGACACCGACCTGATCACGCTGGCCTGGTTCGACCGCTGGCTCAAGGACATTCCGAACGGCATCGACCAGACCGAGACCCCGCTGCACGTCATCGACCCGAACAACATGGCGGTCGCCACCGCGCGCTACCCGTTCGAGCAGGCCGGCGTGCAGCAGCGGTACTTCGACGGCGACCGGCTGGTCGCACAGCCGCCGACGGTCGCGGACGCGTCGGATCGCTTGGATTACACCGGCATCGACACCATCTGTAACCGGCAGAGCCTCGGCCAGTACAGCGCCGGGCTGTTCGATTTCCTGTTCCGCCTGTTCAACGCGTACAACCCGTGTACCGAGTGGGTGCAGGAACCGGTCGCAGGCCGTCGGTACACGATGGACCCGGTGACCGAGCCGACCGTGCTGGCCGGGCCGAGCAGCGTCACCCTGTACGCGTCCTCGACCAGCAACGATGCCGCCTTCCAGGTGTGGCTCGACGATGTCGCGCCGGACGGTTCGGCGGTAAACATCACCGGCGGGTCGCAGTTGGCCAGCCAGCGCACGTTGAACGACGAAAAGACTTGGCGCACAACGGATGGCACCATCTACGCGCCGGAGCACGTGATCCGCAAGGACGCCGAGCAGCTACTCACCCCCGGCGAGGTGACCAAGCTGGAGGTCAAGATCCGCCCGACGTTCTATCGCCTGGAGCCCGGACACGCGCTGCGCCTGCGGATCACCAGCGGCACCTTCCCGTCCACTATGCCCATTCCGACGGATTTGCCGCGTTTGCTCGGTTCGTCCCAACAGCTGCACCGGGACGCGGCCCGGCCGTCCAGCCTGATCGTTCCGCTCGCGCCGGCCTCGGCATTCGGCGGCTGAGACACCGGACGCACCCCGAGTCGGCTTCGTCCGATCCGGGTGCGTCCCAGGTCACGTTTAGCCGGTCTTCAAGTGCGGGAGCTGTAAAGATCATGCAAACCTGGGATGAATTCCAGGTGCATTGAGACACATTGTCCGGCAATCTCTCAGCTACCTGAACATTAAGCGTTTCACATCCTCGCTGGCAGCGGCGTTGCACCCGGCTATTGCGCCGCCCGCAACGCCGTTGTCCGCGATTGTGGGGCAAATACCGGTGATCAGGCTCACCGTCACATTCACCGAGAATTTCTTCTACAGTTTGTCTCGTTCCGGTCCGACGATGACGTCCCGGGACCGTTCGGACAAAGTTCTCGGATGCAGGCCGAAATTCTTGTCACTATTCGGATCGGCAATTCCCTTACCGCGCATGGGGATCGCCGATGGGCAGCTGAAGGTGTGTCATGGAATTCATCGAACTGGCCGATTATCCGTTGCCGAGCGGCCGTGTGATCGAGTGGCTCCCGACTGCCACTTCGCACTGGGCCGACTGGCCGCGAGATACTCGAGCCGTTTCCTATAATCACGAGCATCATCTTCGAGATGCGGTGGAACACAGTCGAATACGGGATCGGCGCCACTACTGGCTCGGTCACGCGTTCCGGATCGACGGACCGCTCGACCCGCAAGCCTGGCGTACCGCCTTGGACGCCTGGATCGACCGGCACGAGGGTCTGCGCTCGCACGTCGCCATCGAGGGCGGCCAGCCGGCCAGATACACGTTGCCGCCCGGTGAGATCCGGGTACAACCGGTCGACGCGGGCGCGCCGACCTCGACGATGGCGACATATCGCCTGGTCAACAGCCTGATCGACGACGGAACGTCACCGCTGCGGTGGCCGTCCTACGTCTGCGTGACCATCGCGGGTCGCACCGGCGTCACCGTCATCTTCGCCGCCGACCACTCGATCATGGACGGCTACTCCAGCGTCTCGACCAGCGGCGAATTGCTCGCGCTGTACAACGCCGCCCGCGCCGGTGAACCCGCCCAGCTGCGCGACACCGGCAGTTACGTCGACTTCAGCCAGGACGAACGCATCCGCGCCGCGGCGACCACCGCCGAGCATCCCGCGGTCGACACCTGGCGGACGTTCTTCCTGGAAGACACCTACAACGACAGTCCGGCCGGCACCCTCAGCCGGGTCGCGGCGGCGCCGATCGATCTCGTCGACACCGCTGAGACACCACGCCGGGGTGCGCAACGCACCCTGTCCGTCGAGCTGCTCGACGCCGATGCCGCCGATGCCGCCGCACGGATAGCGCGCGAGCACGGTCAGGGTCTGTTCGCCCTGTTACTCGCCGCGTTCGCGGTGACCACCACCGAGCTCGGTGCGGGCCGCGATTTCCGCACCGTGATCCCGCTGCACACCCGTTCCCACCCGCAGTGGGCCGAGACACTCGGCTGGTTCGTCGGGCTCGCCCCGTTCCAGCTCGATTGCGGAACGGCGCGCACGCTCGCCGAGCTGATCACCCCGGCAGGCGAGGAACTGCGGCGCACCAACGGCGCGGCGACGGTGCCGTTCGCCAGGGTGTGCGAACTGCTCGGCGCCCAGCCGAGCATCTCGTTCATGGTGTCCTACATGGATATCCGCTCCGCACCCTGCGCGGCGACCTGGACCGAGACCGGTGCCTGCATCCTGCGCAGCAGCAACGTGTCGAGCAACGAGTTCTACTTCTGGATCGCCCGCACCCCGCTGGGCGTGACGCTCAACATGCGTTATCCGGGCACCACCAAGGCAACCCGCGACGTCCACCGCCATGTGCTGCGCATGCGCGACCTCCTCGCCGAGCTCACCCGCTACGGCGATGCCCGAATCCGTCCGATCGAAGGAGCGCCGCTGTCATGGTAGAGATGACCCTCACCGAGCACTGGCAGCCGAAACCCGGCGTGCTACTCGAGTTCACCACCACCGCGACGAGCCAGGCGGCGACCGAAACCACCGCGCCCTCCGACATTCCCGCGACCTACCTGCAGGAATCGCACATTCGCCGCTGGTCGGCGCGCAGGCAGACCAACGACCCGCTCGCCTCCGAGCTCTCGTTCTGCTTCACCGTCGCGCGCCCGCTCGACGCCGAGGCGTTGCGCCGGACCTACATCGCGTTCCTGCAACGCCACGAGACCCTGCGCTCGTGGTTCCGGATCGACGAATCCGACGGCGGGTTCGGGCTGACCAGGTACCTGCTCGACCCGGCGGCGGTCGACCTGGAAACCCATACCCTGGCCACCTTCACCGACAGCGGCGAGCTGCGCGACACCCTGGTCGCGAAGTTCAAGGCCAACGCGAATCCGACGCGCTGGCCCGCGATCGTCTGCTGCGCGATCGACCACGGTGCGGACGGATTCACCATCGTCTACAGCGCCGACCACGCGTTCACCGACGGCATGTCGGTGCTCACGTCGACCTACGAATTCCACGCGCTCTACACCGCGTTCAGCACCGGCCAGGAGCCCGTGCTACCGCCGGTCGGCAGCTACGTCGAGTTCGCCAGGACCGAGCGTGCCGCGGTCGCCGCCCAGCCGCCGGAGCTGGAACAGCTGGCGGGCCTGCTCGCTGAGAAGGGGCACCAGGTTCGTTCGCTGCCGATCGAGCTGGGCCTCGCGCCCGGTGAAGTCGCCGACAGCTTCGGCACCAAGGTCGACATGCTCGACGCGGCCGAGATCGACGCGTTCGCCGCGGCCTGCAAGAACGCGGGCGGTTCGTTCTCCGCGGGGCTGTACGCCGCGGTCGCGCTCGCCGAGTTCGAATTCGCCGGCCGGACCAGCTACCTGGGCATGAACGTGGTCGGCACCCGCAGCGAGCCGCAGTATCAGCTCGCGCAGGGCTGGTTCATCAACCTGATGCCGATCGCGTTCGAGCTCGACGGCGCGCAGCGGTTCACCGAGCTGATCGGCCGCGCCGGGGTCGCGCTGGACTGGACCAAGCCGCTGTCGAACGTCCCGATCCATGCCGCGCTCGACCGGGCGGCCGCGCTCACCGGTTCGCCGCTGCCGGTCACCACGGACTGGCCGTGGGTGTCCTACCTGGACATGCGCGCGGTGTCCGGCCCTGCGCTGGAGGCCGCGATGCCCGGCGTCTCCGGGATCAACGGTCTCGGCTCACGCAGCAAGATCGGGCAGACCTCGCCCATCTGGTTCAACCGTGAGCTGGAGCGGCTGCACGTCACGATGATGTACCCGGACACGCCGGTCGCGCACAAGTCGGCCGCCGACTATCTCGGGCAGATCCGGACCATCTTGCGCGCCATCGCCGAAACCGGTGATTTCGCGGTCACCGCACCAGCTCTCGCGAGGTCATGATGCAGTTGCTTTTTCTCGACCAACTGAATGCACCACCGGGCACCCTGCTCGAATGGGCCGCGGTCGCCGAGCCCGGACCCACGCCCGACGCCACACCCCCGTCCTCCAACCAGGCGATCCACCTGTCCTCGGGCGGGCCGACGACCTGGCTCGCCGCGTCCTTCGACGTGGCAGGCCCGATCGACGAATCCGCATTGCAGACGGCGTTTTCGGTGTGGCTGCCGCGCCACGACGCGCTGCATTGCAGCTTCGAACCGCCGTCCGACGGCAAGCCGCCGTCGGTGCACGTGGTGGTGGACAGCGACATCCGGCTCGTCTCACAGCCTGCAGTCGAGACCGCGACCACCGAGGACCTGCGCACCGTCCTCGGCGACCGGCTCGATCAGGCGTGCTCACCGTTCACCTTCGCGCCGTACTTCCTCGGCGCGATCAGCCGGGCGGACACCTCCACGGTGGTCTGCGGATTCGATCACGCGGTGTGTGACGCCTGGTCGATCACCATCGCGGTGGCCGAACTGGACGAGCTCTACCGGGCGGCCTGCGAGGACGGCCACGACGCTGCCGTCGCGGCCGCCGACCGGCTCCCCGAGCCGGGCAGCTTCCTCACCTACTCGACCAGGGAGGCCGCGATTCCGGCGGCGGCCACCGGTCCGCTGATCCGGTCGTGGCGCGACTTCCTGCACGCCGCGGGCAACGACCTGCCGCACTTCCCGCTCGAGCTCGGCGTCCCCGCGGGGACGCTGGCACCGTTCGGCAGCGACGTCCGGCTGCTGCTCGGCTCGATGGCCACCGACGCGCTGCATCGCAAGTCGCGGGCCGACGGGTATTCGATGTTCGCGGCGCTGCTGGCCGCGGTCGCGATGGCCGCAGCCGAGCTCGGCGGGCGTACCGGGATCGACCTGGTGTTCCCGGTGCACACCCGGCGGGAACCGCGGCACCACAACACCTTCGGCTGGCTGGTGTCGAACGCGCCGGCCCATGTGCCGGTGGCGCACGACTTCTGCGCCACCGCGCAGTCGGCCGACGACGCGGTCCGGTCTGGGCAGCGGCTGGCGCAGGTCCCGGCCAGCCGCGTTCTCGCCGCGATGGGCTCTGACCTGCGCCGGAGCAGGCAGGATCTGTTCAGCGTCTCCTACACCGACTACCGGCGGCTACCGGGCGGATCGCGCAGCGACACGACCCGCACGGTCCCCCGCAATCCGGCCCAGCTCAGTCGCAGCGCACCACTGGACGACGTGCAGCTGTGGTTCACCCGCACCGACGACGGGCTCGCCCTGCGCACCCGTTTCCCGACCACCCCCACCTCCGGGCGGTTGATCGGTGAGTTCCTCGACAAGGTCGCCGCGACCCTGTCCGCAGCGATCTCGGTCCGGGTATGACGGGCCGGTACTCGCCCAGCGTCAACCCGTCTCGACCCGTTGGTCCGGTACCCACTACGACGTGGGTGCCGGGTCGCGGAACGAAGGACCCGTTCGAGCTCCGGCGATCGACAAACTACGACGGCCGGGGAGCCGAACCCGATAGTCTCAGCACAGGATCCAGCGAGGATTTCCCTCGTGAAAGCCGGGAGCGTCCGATGATGAAGGCTCTGGTCAGCAACGACTTCTCGACGTCATCGGACGCCGAAGCCACCGACACGGCACAGTGGCGGGGCACTGCGCTACTTCGGCCCGGCATTCTGGCGTTCGAGGGCGAAATCCTACCGACGGAACTACACGCCCATCACGCCGTGCAGATCATGGCCGCCTGTACCCCGATCTCCGTGGTGGACGGCAGCGGCGTGCGGCAGCAGGGCACGCACATCATCATTCCCACCGACGCGCCGCACCGGGTCTGTGACGGGGCTAGGCACGGTCTCGCGATCTACCTCGACCCGGAGACCATCGCCGGTGCGGCCGCCGACCGGCGCGCGCACCTGCACGGCTGGGTGCACGGGCTGAACGTCGATCCCGCGCACGGCCGGCTGGCCGGGCACGTGGCCGACGTGCTCGCGGATCTGCTGCGGGACAACGCGACCGTAGGCCTCGACGACCGGCACGGCGTGGTGACCGCGGCCTTGCAGTTGCTGCCCGACATGGTCAAGGACGGGTCGGTCCGCGGCTCGGATGTAGCCCGGCAGCTGGGGATCTCGGCGACCCGGCTGACCCACCTGTTCACCGAGCAGGTGGGGATCCCGTTGCGCCGGTACATCCTCTGGCTGCGGCTCTACATCGCGATGAACGGCGTCATGGCCGGTGACGACGTCGACACCGCGTCCGACTCGGCCGGGTTCGCGGACAGCTCGCACCTGACCAGGACGTGCCGGCGCACGTTCGGGCTGCCGCCGTCGATGATGAGCCGCGACGTGGACTGGGACATCAGCCTCTGAGCTGAACCTCCTCGACTGGCCCCGTCGTTCCGGTTTTCGCCGGGATGGCGGGGCACAGTCGCGCGCGGAGCCAGTATGCTCGGAGGATGATCTCGCGGGTCCAGCTGATGACGTATGCGGTTGTCGCATTCGTGCTGCCCGCGCTCGTGCTCTTCGCGATACCGGCCGGCGAGCCCGGCTCGGTGGCCGTGGTCGGTATGGTCGCGGCCTCGCTGTTCGTCGCGCTGGCCACCCTGCACACCACCGCGGCGCTGCCGCTGTTCCAGGTCGGTTCCGGCCCGCCACCGTCCGCGCAACGGCGCCGACGTGGCTCTTTCCTGCGGCAGAGCAATCCGGACACTCCCGGGCGTCCGCGCCCACGAGCGCCAGGGTTCCCGACCGCCTGACGACCGTCTCCGCACCTGCTGCGGGGCGTCGTCGGCGTTGTCGTCGACCCCTTCCGTTCTCGTGCGCGCACGCACGCCCACAGTCAGGTGCTGTCCATGCTCGACTTCGTCTATTACCCGGTGTCCGCCATTCTCTGGGTCTGGCACTACCTCTTCGCCGCCGCGTTCGGACCCGCCAGCGGTCTCGCCTGGGTGCTTTCGGTGATATTCCTCGTACTCACCCTCCGCGCCGTCCTGTTTGTACCTTTCTTGAAACAAGCGCGCACCCAAGCAATTGTCAAAAAATTGCAACCCGATGTTTCCAGACTGAAACAAAAATACAAAAACGATCGCGCCCTTCAGGCGAAGGAAATGCAGAAGCTCTATAAAGACAACGGCATCAATAGCTTCGCGACACTGATTCCGATGATCGGTCAGGTTTTCGTATTCATCGGCCTGTTCCATGTGCTGCGCTCGTTCGATCGCACCGCAGGCCTCAGCCACCTGCCCTTCCAGGCCACCTCGACCCCGATGACGCCGGAGCAGAACGCCGCGACGCCCAACTACGTGTTCAGTGCCACCGACGTGCAGTCGTTCCTGCACGCGAAGCTGTTCGGCGCCCCGCTCTCGGCCATCCTCGGCGGTGCGGGCGATCTCCTGGCAACGGTCGCCGTGGTGGCCGTCCCGCTGATGCTGATCGCCGCTGTCGCAACGCATTTCACCGCGCGGGCCTCGCTGAACCGGCAGGAGAACACCCAGATCCCGCTGATGCGCCCGCTGAGCCTGTGGGCCTTCCCGGCGTTCGCGCTGATCGGCGGCGCGCTGGTGCCGGTGGCGATCCTGCTCTACTTCGTGACGAACAACGCGTGGACATTGGCCCAACAACATTTCGTGTACCACCGACTCGATGCCGAGGCCGCGGCGGAGGCGGCGCGGGTCGCGGCGGTCCGCGCGGAGTCGGCGCCCAAGCCGGGGGCCAAGCCCAACCGCGCACCCTCGACCCCCAAGCCGGGGGCCAAACCGGTCCGCGCGCAATCGGCTACGAAACCCGGCGGCAAGCCGGGCCAGGCGCAGTCGGCAGCCGAGGCCGAACCCGCCCGCGCCCGGTCGGCGCCGAAACCCAGGGCGAAGTCGGTGCACGCGGGATCCGGAGCAAAGTCGGCAGCCAAGCCAGGTCACGCAGGATCCGCGGCAAAGCCGGCCCGCCGTCGATAACGCGCTGAGCTGGGGACGGGGCGGAACCGGCAGTACGGTTCCGCCCCACCGCCGCCTACCGGAACGTGATGACTGCCTTCTTGTTCGGACCATCGGGCAGGCACTGCGCCGTGACCGCACCCTTGCGCCGCGCGTCATCGGTGAGCTTCAGGCATTCGCTCAACGACAGCCCGGGATAAACCTTGGACTGCGGCGCACTCGCCGCCGCCTGACCCACCCCGATCAGCATGCCGAGTCCGCTCGCCACCAGCACCACGAAACCCATTGCCACAGTCCGCTTCACCATGATTCCCTCCCATTTCCCACGCACTTCTCCCCCTGCTTCTCCTCGGTGACCAGCCCGCAATCGCGCAGCACCTTCAGATGCTCGGACACGGTGGGCCGGGCCATGTCGAAGCGCTCGGCGATAGTCTGCTCGCCGTCCAGCAGTCCGTCCAGGACGTCCCGGCGGGTCGGGTCGGCCAGCGCGCCGAACAACAGGTCGACCGTGCCGGCTTTGGTTCGCTGCGGCATGTTCGCGTTCCTGAAGTTCGCTCAGCGCTACCAGGCCTGCGCCGGAGGTGCTTGCAGCACAAAGGAATTGCCGTCCGGGTCAGCGAAGGTGGCCTGCCGCCGCCGAGGTCAGCGGCGGACCGCTACTCGGCCGCGGGCCGTGCTTCGACGTAGTAGGCGGCCGACAACGCCTTCAGCCACGGACGGACTGCTGCGGGCGCCCACTGGGCCGAAGGGTCGTGCAGCACGGCGGGATCCGTCAGCTCTATCGCCCGCCCACGCGTGTGCACCGTGAAAGTGCCTGCCGCACTGATGTTTTTGACCCAGTCGACATTGCGTCCGTAGGTCAGCGCGATCCGGTAGACGCCGCCGCGATGGAACAGCGACACCGGAGTTCGATACTCGCGACCGGACTTTCGGCCCTTGTGCTGCACGAGGGCGAATCCGGGGACGCGGCCGGCGAGCAGACCCGCCGCGGGATTGGTGGCATACCGGTTGAATTTCGCCAGTGCGCGGGGAAGCACCATCGGCGCGGTCCTCTCTCGAGTCTGCGAGCGACGCTAACGCTACTCTCGACCGGTGTCAGCGCAGCCCGAACCAGTACAGCAGAAATCCGAGATGATCGCGGTCTACGACGCGGCGGGTCAGGCGGTCGGCGCCGCCGACCGGGCCGCGGTCTATCGCGACGGACTGTGGCACGCCAGTGCCGGTGTGCTGGTGCGTTCCGGCGACGGCGAGCGGATCTACGTGCATCGCCGCACCGACACCAAGATGGTCTTCGCGGGCCTGCACGACTGCTTGGCGGGCGGGGTGATCGACCCCGGAGAATCGCCGGAAGAAACGGCCGTTCGAGAAGTGGCCGAAGAACTCGGCATCACGCTGACCAGCGCGGATGCGCTACGGCCAGCGGCAAAAGTGGCCTGGGATGGTGAGTGGCAGGGCCGCCCCATGCGCTGCCATCTCTTCGCCTTCGAACTGCGCTACGACGGACCGATCCGCCACCAGGTCGAGGAGATCGCCGACGGCTGGTGGTGGACGGACGCGGAATTGCGTGCCCACCTGGCAGACCCGGATTGGCCGTTCGTGCCGGACACCCGGGTACTCGTCGGCGATCTACTCACCTGAGCGCTACCCCCGGACGCTCGTCTTACTCAACTACGCGGTCAAGCCGCGCTGCCGCTCCCCAGGGACAGCAGGGTGGTGGCAATGTTGGCAAAAACTTCGAGCAATTCCATGGTTCTCCGTATGTCGGGTCTATCGATGGGGCGATTACCCGGAGGAGGCTACCGAACTCGCCCACGCAGCGAAAGCGCCAGGATTTCTCGTCTGCAGCAGCACCCGGCCCGGCCCGACGAAGTCGAACACGAAACCCTCACCGGACTTCAGCGACTGGATGGACCGCCCGACCACCGCGCGCCGGATGGTGAAGTTCATCGCCAGGTCGTAGGCCACCACGTGCCCGGTGTCGATGGTGATCGGCTCGCCCGGTTGCAGATCGATGACGTCGATCGCGCCGAACACACCGACGACGATCTCGCCCTCGCCGTGCGCGCGCAGACCGAAGCCGCCCTCGCCGCCGAACAGGTTCGCGAACCCGCCCCACTTGCTTTCCACCTGCACGCCATGGGAATTCGCGATCCAGCCGCCGCGGCTGATGAAGTACGGGCGGTCCTGGGTGATCTGCAAGTTCAGCATGTCGCCGGGCAGTGCGGGCGCGACGTCCACCCAGCCGCCCTGCTGCGGCGCGGTGAACGTCGAGACGAAGAACGATTCGCCGGCCAGCACCGAGCGCTTCAGTCCGGCCAGGATGCCGCCTTCGGCCTTGGCCGCCAACGTGACTCCCGCCGAATGGGCGACCATGGCGCCACTTTCGACCCGCATCGGCTCGCCGCCCGCGAGGAAGCACCGCGCGATGGTGGACGCCGGGTTGTGGCGCAGTTGTACCTTCATAATCGCCGACCCTACCGCCTGATTCGCGGCGGCAGGGACACCACTATCGGGGTACTTACGGGTTATTCGAGCGACCGCAACGCGGCGTCGTCGCGCGCGACGACCGCACCGCCGTCCGCGGTCAGCACGATGGGCCGCTGGATCAGCCGCGGATGCTCGGCCAGCGCCGCGATCCACCGGTCCCGGTCGGCGGCCGTGCGTCCCCACTCGGCCAGCCCGAGATCCTTGGCGATCTGCTCGCCGGTGCGGGTGATGTCCCACGGCTCGGCGTCGAGCCGCCGCAAGACATCCCGCAGTTCGTCGGCGGTCGGCGGCGCGTCGAGGTAGCGCCGGACCGCGTACTCGACGCCGGCCTCGTCCAGGAACTTGGTGGCGGTGCGGCTCTTCGAGCACTGCGGGTTGTGCCAGATCTCGGTCGGCCCAGATGTCATGCGAGCAGCGTACCGAGCGACATTTCCGCCACGGGCGACAAAGGGGCCGCGACACCGTTTGATTGTCCGCTCGCTGGATAAGCTCGATTCGATGCGTAAACGACTCCGTACGATCAACGCCTTCGACCGCCGCCTGGTGCAGCGCACCGCGCGCCTGCGGCCGTCGCCCGCCGACCAGCTGCTGCGCTCACTCAGCATGAGCGCCAACCACAGTCGCCTCTGGATGGGCATCGCCGCCGTCCTGTTCGTGGCGGGCGGCCGGGCCCAGCGCCGCGGCGCGGTGCGCGGTCTCGCGGCGGTGAGCCTGGCCAGCGGCGTCGCGAACGGGGTCGCCAAGCCGCTGTTCCCGCGCCGGCGACCGCCGGTGGAGGCGGTGCCGCTGCTGCGGCGGCTGGTCAAACCGCCGGTGTCGTCGTCGTTTCCGTCCGGCCATGCGGCTTCAGCGGCGGCGTTCACCACCGCGGTGGCGCTGGAGTCACCCGGCACGGCCGCGGTGATCGCGCCGCTCGCGGTCGCGGTCGCCTATTCGCGCGTGCATATCGGCGTGCACTGGCCCTCCGACGTGGTGGTCGGGGCGGCGCTGGGTTCCGGGGTCGCGCTGGCGACCAGGCGGTGGTGGGCGGTGCGCGACGACGAGCCCGCCACGCTCGGCCCGGCGAAACGGACCGAACCGCTGCCCGAGGGACGCGGCCTGTTGTTCGTGGTCAACCCGTCCTCCGGCACCGACGACGGCGGCGAACTGGCCGACCTGTTGCGCGGTCGCTTGCCCGAGGCGCAGATCCTCGAACTCGAAGGCGATATCGACCTCGTCGCCGAGATCGACGCACGGGTGCGGCGTGACGACATCGCCGCGCTCGGTGTGCTCGGCGGCGACGGAACGGTGTCGACCGTGGCGGAAGCCGCTGTGCGACACAACCTTCCGCTGGCGGTGTTCGCCGGCGGGACGCTCAACCACTTCGCCCGCGACATCGGCGTGGAGAATCCGGTGACCACGCTCGCCGCGCTCGAGTCGGGTCAGCTGGTGCTCATCGACACCGCCCGGGTGCGCCTGGACGACGACGAGGAACGCACCTTCGTCAACACCGCCAGCCTCGGCGGCTACCCCGACTTCGTCCGCCTGCGCGAGCGCTGGGAACGCCGGATCGGCAAGTGGCCCGCGGCCGGAATCGCCATGCTGTGCGTGCTGTTCCGCGCGCAACCGCTGCACGCCACGCTCGACGGCAAGCACAGCGCCCTCTGGATGCTGTTCCTCGGCAACGGCGCGTACCACCCCGCCGATCAGATCCCGATGTCGCGGCCGCGCCTGCACGACGGCACCCTCGACGTCCGCTATCTCCGTGCGGATCTGCGCTTCTCCCGGCTCCGGCTGATCTTCGCGACCTTCACCGGGACGCTGAACCGCTCGGACACCTACGTGCATCAGCGCGTCGGGCGGTTGGACGTCAAGGTCGACGGCGCGCCGGTCTCGCTGGCCACCGACGGCGAGGTCAACCACACGGCCAAGCGCTTGGACTTCGCCAGCCAGCCCGCCGCGCTGGCCGTGTTCCGCGAACTCGACGCCGACGACGCGTGACCGCGGCGACCATACTGGGGTCATGACTGATCAATCACCGGCCGAAAACCCTTATGGCACACCGTCCACCACCGGCCCGGAACCCGTGCGGTCGTATCAGGGCACGGTCAACCAGGTCGTCCGGACGCTGCTGCGCCTGCCGGTGATCTCCGGCTTCATCGGCAAGCACCTGCTGACCCTGCACGTCGTCGGCCGCAAGTCGGGCAAGGTCTACGACGTGCCGGTGGCCTACACCGACCACAACGGCACCCTGCTGATCGGCACCGCCCTGCGGCCGTGGGTGCAGAACCTGCAAGCGGGCGACCCGGTCGAGGCCTCGCTGGGCAGCAAGCCGCGCACCTTCGATCCGATCGTGCACACCGGCGAGCAGGACGTCATGCGGCTGTACGAGATCATCGCCAGGGACAACAAGACCAACGCGAAGTTCAACGGAATCGGGTTCACCGCCGACGGCTCGCCGAACCGGGCCGACCTGTATCAGACCTGGCAGCAGGGTGGCGTGGTCATCGCGCTGACCCCACGCTGAGGCCCCGCGAGACGATCGATCGCGGGGCCTCCTCGCGGCCGGTATCGAACTCACTTACCCCCTTCGGTCAGCGTGACCTGCTTCGGCGCGTAACCCGTGCCGGTCACATCGACGCCACCGGACATCAGCTGCTCCAGTGCCTTCATCACGTAGTCGCTCGTGTAGGCGGCGGCGTCCGGGTCCTTCTTCAACACCGTTGCGCCCTCTTGGTTCTTGGTGTCCTTGGCGATCTTCACCGTCCGGGCCCAGGCCGTGCTGTCGACCATGCCGATGCCCGCCGGTGCCGGCCAGATCAGCTTGTTCACCTCGTTGATCTGCCACTGCTGGTGGGACGCGCCGAGCGTGCTGCCCGCGGCGACGGTGATGTCGCGGCATTTGTCCACGTTGTCCCGGCAGAAGATCCAGCCCTTGAGCGAGGCGGCGATGAACTTCACCGTCTGCTCTTGGTATTTGGCGTCCTTCAGCTTCTCGGTGTTGGCCCAGATCGCGTCCTGGAGCATCGCGACGCCCTCGGCGTTCCAGTCGATGGTCGCGAAATCGTCTGCCGTGTACAGCTTTCCGGTGGCCGGGTTCTTGGTCTCCAGCAGCTGGGCGTACTCGTTGTAGGACATGGCCTGCGCGGCCGCGATGTCCTTGCCCAGGAAGGCGTTCATGTCGAACTGCTGCTGCACCAGCTTGACGTCCTTGGCCGGGTCGATGCCCGCCTTGGTCATGCCGGCGAACAGCTCGAATTCGTTGCCGTAGCCCCAGTTTCCGACCGTCTTGCCGCGCAGCGCGGCCGCGTCGGGGATGTTTTCCGACTTGAACGAGACCTGCTTGGTGCCGGAGCGCTGGAAGATCTGCGCCACGTCGGTGATGCCCGCGCCCGCCTCGCGGGAGGCCAGCGCCTTCGGCACCCAGGCGATGGCGTAGTCGGCCTGGCCCTGCGCGAGCACGGTCTGCGGGACGATATCCGTTCCGCCGTCCAGGATTTCGACGGACAGGCCCTGTTCCTTGTAGAAACCCTGGTCGACCGCGGCCAGGTAACCCGCGAACTGTCCCTGTTTGAACCATTGCAGCTGCAACTTGACCTTGGTGAGCCCGTCGGCGGTCGTGGTGGACCCGCCGTCGGTGGTGCTGCAACCGGTCAGCGCGGCCGCGACCAGCGCGGCGAGCGCCAGACAGGCACGGAATCGCTTGGGGGACTTCATCATCTAGCTCTCCAGAGGGTGGTGCGGGGTCTGCGGGTGAGTTGTTCGAGGAGGAGGACGGCGGCGAGGAACAGCAGGCCGACGAGCACGGCGCCCGCCACATAGGCCCAGGCCCTCGGGTAGGCGGTGTTGGCGGCGGCGGAGGTGATGCGGCTGCCCAGACCGTTCTGCAATCCGCCGAAATATTCGGCGATAATAGCGGCGATCACCGCGCCCGGCGCGGCAATGCGCAGGCCGGTGAACAGGTACGGCAGCGCCGCGGGCAACCGCACGGTGCGGGTGACCTGCCAGCCGCCCGCCGCGTACGACGTCATCAGGTCCGTGTGGACCTGCGGGACCTGGCGCAGGCCCCTGGCGGTGCTGACGAACATCGGGAAGAACACGACGATGGTGACGACCATCCGGCGCGGGGTGTCCGTGGTGGTCGAATACATCGAATTCAGCAGGGGCGCAAGGGCAACGATCGGCACCGCGGCCGCGGCGGCGGACAGCGGCGTCAGCAATCCCTCGACCAGACGGAACCGCACGGCCAGCATCGCCGCGACGATGCCGAGCACCGCGCCGACCAGCAGGCCGATCAGCGCATTGGTGCCGGTGGCGGTCGCGGCGTCGGCGATGCGGCCGAAGTTCTCGGTGAACTCGCTCGCGATCGCGGTGGGCGCGGGCAGCAGGAACGAGGGCACCCCGGCGACGACGGTGAGCACCT
Organism: Nocardia sp. NPDC051756; assembly: GCF_040681495.1. NCBI lineage: Bacteria > Bacillati > Actinomycetota > Actinomycetes > Mycobacteriales > Nocardiaceae > Nocardia > Nocardia sp. NPDC051756. Next base: position 494,290 of record NZ_JBFAYV010000005.1, read on the forward strand.
GCCACAGCGCCAGCCCGCCGACGCCGAACAGCACCGGCGGCAACACCGTTCGCCATGGCAGCGCCGATTTCCAGGACATCAGACCTCCCGCCCGGCGAGCGGGTCGCCGTGACCGCCGCGCAGCGCCTCGCGCACGGCGGCCACCGCCTCGAAGAACTCCGGGCTGGACCGCACGTCGTCGCCCGCCTCGGCCGCGTCGCGCCGGCCCCAGCCCCCGGTCGGCACGATCTCGGTGATGCGCCCCGGCCGCGGCGACATGACGACCACCCGGTCGGACAGGAACACCGCCTCCGGGATCGAGTGCGTCACGAAGACCACGGCGGCCTCGGTCTCCCCCGCGATGCGCAGCAGCTCACCCTGCATCCGTTCGCGGGTCATCTCGTCGAGCGCGCCGAACGGTTCGTCCATCAGCAACAGCGACGGCTTGGGGGCCAGCGCGCGCACGATCGCGACCCGCTGCTGCATGCCGCCGGACAGTTCGGCGGGATAGCGCTTGGCGAAGTCGGTCAGTCCGGCCATCTCCAGCAATTCCGCACTGCGCGTGCGGCGTTCACTCTTCGGCACCTTGTGCAGTTCCAGCGGCAGTTCGACATTCGCCTGCACGGTGCGCCAGTCCAGCAGTCCGGACTGCTGGAAGGCGATGCCGTAGTCCTGGTCGATCCGTGCGCGGCGCGCGGTCTTGCCGTGCACCGTGACGGTGCCGCCGGTCGGCTGCTCGAGGTCGGCGATGATGCGCAGCAGGGTCGATTTGCCGCAGCCGGAAGGGCCGATCAGCGAGACGAATTCGCCCGCGGCGACGGTCAGCGAGACGTCGGACAGCGCGGTGACCGAGCCGGCGGCGTAGATCTTGCCCACGTCCGCGAGTTCCACCGCGGCGATGCGCTCGGCGGCCGGTACGGCGAGGTCGGCACCCGACTGCTCGGCCGCCGAATCCGGCTCTGGTGTCGCCGTGGCGACGGCCGGTTGTGCCTTGGCGGTCAACGGATACCTCCTGAAAAGCTGCCCGCCCATCGAGGCGGACGGTGATAGTGATGCGCGGGGCCGAGTTCGACGGTCCCGGCGCGGTCGTTCATCGAGCCGCTCCCGGCGAGCCGCTCGCCCCGGCAGGGCGGCTGTAGCGACGCAATGCCAGTTCGGCGAGGCCGACGACGGCGGTGACCGCGACTCCCAGCAGGGCCGCGGCCAGCACCGCGGCATAGAGCCTCGATGCGTCGCCGGTGGCCTGCTGGGCGAAAACGATGATCTGCCTGCCGATTCCACCCGCGGTGCCGGTGGAGATCTCCGCGACCACCGCGCCGATCACCGAGGCTGCGGCGGCCAGTCGCAAGGCGGGCAGGAAGTGTGGGACGGCGGAGGGAAACCGCAAGTGCACCAGTGTTTCCCACCAGCTGGCCGAATAGCTGTGCAGCAGTTCGACCGACGCTTTCGACGGCGCCTGCAAACCACGCAGCATGCCGACCGCCACCGGGAAGAATGCCAGGTACGACGCGATCACCGCGATACTCATCCACGGCCGCCACGGCTCACCCGCGATCACGATCTTGCCGCCCCATCCGGCCACCAGCGGGGCCAGTGCGATCAACGGAACCGTTTGCGACACAATGATGTACGGCAACAGACCACGTTCGACCCAGCCGAAGCGCTGCATGAGAATGGCCAGCGCCACGCCGACCACGGTGCCGATCAGCAGCGCGAGCAAGGCCAGTCCGAAGGTGAATCCCGCTGTCCGCAGCAAGGTTTCGCCGACCGTGCCGGAGTTGTCCCGCTCGCCGAGCACCGTCACCACCGACCACACGTGCGGCAGCGCGCCATCGCCGGTACGCGGCAGGATCCGCTGGTCGCCGATGCTCACACCGCGTTCCGGGACAACGAGTTTCACCAACTCCCAGAGCGCGAGCACCAGCACCAGAACGGTCACCGCGTAGACCACGCGGGCCGCTCCAGGCTTCCTCCTCATTCGTCCTCCACCCGCACGGCGACCGCCTGCTCATCGACTCGATGCGGACCGAACTCGATCAGTGCCAACGCCATCGCCGCGGCGACACCCGCGATCAACGCCGTCATCACGCGCCTTCCGTCGCGGTGACGGGGTGGGCCAGCCGGGGCAGCACCGATTCGCCGTACGCCTCGAGCGTCGCGGTTTTCGCGTCGTGTTGCAGGTAGACCGCGAACTGGTCCACGCCGAGCTTCTCCAGCTCACGCAGCCGGGCCAGCTGGTCGTCGGGCGTGCCGATCAGGCAGAACCGGTCCACGATGGCGTCGGGGACGAAGTCCGCGTGCGTGTTGCCCGCGCGCCCGTGCTGGTTGTAGTCGTAGCCCTGCCTGCCCGCGATGTATTCGGTGAGCGCGGCCGGAACATCGCTGCCCGCACCGTATTTCGCCACGATGTCGGCCACGTGGTTACCGACCATGCCGCCGAACCAGCGGCACTGTTCGCGGGCGTGCGTCAGCGCGGCCTCCGATCCGTCGGTCACGTAAGCCGGTGCGGCGACACAGATCCGCACCGAGCCGGGGTCGCGCCCCGCTCGCTCCGCGGCGGCCCGCACCCGCGCGATGGTCCACGCGGTGATGTCCGGGTCGGCCAGCTGCAAGATGAATCCGTCGGCGACCTCGCCGGTCAGATCCAGTGCGCGCGGGCCGTATCCGGCCATCCAGACCTCGAGCCGGGACGCGCCGGCCCACGGGAACCGCACGATGGTGTCGCCGACCCTGGCGCTGCGGCCGTTACCGAGCTCCCGGATCACCTCGATGGCTTCGCGCAGGGTGGCGAGGGTGGTCGGCTTGCCGCCGAGGGTGCGCACCGCCGAGTCGCCGCGGCCGATGCCGCACACGGTGCGGTTGCCGAACATGTCGTTCAGCGTGGCGAAGGTCGACGCGGTCACCGTCCAGTCCCGGGTGGCCGGGTTGGTCACCATCGGGCCGACGACGACCTTCCTGGTGGCGGCCAGGATCTGGCTGTAGATGACGTAGGGCTCCTGCCACAGCAGGTGCGAGTCGAAGGTCCAGACGTGCGAGAACCCGTGGGTCTCGGCCTGCCTGGCCAGTTCGACCACCCTGGAGGCGGGGGGTGTGCATTGCAGCACCACACCGATGTCCATGCGGCACTCTCCGTTTCGAAGTCGGAGACAGCTGGGCTGTCAGATCAGGTTCTGCGACAGTTCACGTTTGACGAACCGGCCGTGCCCGGCGCGGCCGAGATAGTTGCCGTCGTCGATGACCACGCGGCCGCGGGAGAGCACGGTGTCGACGTGGCCGTCGATCTCGAAGCCCTCATAGGCCGAGTAGTCCATGTTCATGTGATGGGTCTTGCCGAGGCCGATGCTGGTGTGCCCGTTCGGGTCATAGATCACGATGTCCGCGTCGGCGCCCGGACTGATCACGCCCTTGCGCGGGTACATGCCGAACATCCTGGCCGGCGTGGTGCAGCAGACCTCGACCCAGCGTTCGAGCGAGATCTGCCCGCTCTTGACGCCCTGGAACATCAGGTCCATCCGGTGCTCGACGCCGCCGATCCCGTTCGGGATCTTGCTGAAATCGCCGATGCCCATTTCCTTCTGGTCCTTCATGCAGAACGGGCAGTGGTCGGTGCTGACCGTGGTCACGTCACCGGTGCGCAGGTAGCGCCACAGCTCGTCCTGATGGCCCTCGGCGCGCGAGCGCAGCGGCGTCGAGCAGACCCACTTGGCGCCCTCGAAACCCGGTGCGCCCAACTGTTCTTCGAGCGAGAGGTACAGATACTGCGGGCAGGTCTCGCCGAACACGTTCTGGCCGTTGCCTCGTGCGGTGGCGATCTGTTCCAGCGCCTGCTTCGCCGACACGTGCACCACGTAGAGCGGCGCACCGGTCAACTGCGCCAACATGATCGCGCGGTGGGTGGCCTCCTCCTCCATCTGCCACGGCCGGCTGGTGCCGTGGAAGTAGGGGGCGGTATCGCCGCGCGCGATGGCCTGCTCGACCAGCACGTCGATGGCGATCCCGTTCTCCGCGTGCATCATCAGCAGCGCGCCCAGGTCGCCGGCCGACTGCATGGCACGCAGGATCTGGCCGTCGGTGGAGTAGAAGACGCCCGGATAGGCCATGAACAGCTTGAAGCTGGTGACGCCCTCGGACACCAATTCGCTCATGCCCTTGAGCGATTCGTCGTTGACCTCACCGATGATCTGGTGGAAGCCGTAGTCGATCGCACACTTGCCCGCGGCCTTCTGATGCCAGGCGCCGAGCGTGTCCTGCAACCGCTCCCCCGGCGTCTGCACGACGAAGTCGACGATCGTCGTCGTACCGCCCCAGGCAGCGGCGCGGGTGCCGGTCTCGAAGGTGTCGGACGCCTCGGTGCCGCCGAACGGCATCTGCATGTGCGTATGTCCGTCCACGCCACCGGGAATCACGTATTTCCCGGTCGCGTCGATGACCACCTCGGCGGTCGCGGTGAGGTCCGCGCCGAGGGCCGTGGATCCGGGTTGTACTACGGCGACGATTATTTCGCCGTCCACCAGCACGTCGAGCAGTTGCGATCCGGTGGCCGAGACCACCGTGCCGCCGTGGATGAAGGTCAGAGTCATCTCGTCGCCGATCTAGGGAGCCACCAGCGGACCATAGGCATCCGGCCTGCGGTCGCGATAGAAGGCCCACCGGTCGCGCACCGTCTTGATCAGATCCAGATCCAGGTCGCGGATCACCAGCTCGGGATCGGTGTCCGAGGCCACCTCGCCGACGAACTTGCCCTCCGGATCGACGAAGTAGCTGGTGCCGTAGAAGTCGTCGTCGCCGTACTCCTCGATGCCGACCCGGTTGATCGCGCCGATGTAGTACTCGTTGGCCACCGCGGACGCCGGCTGCTCCAGCTTCCACAGGTAGCCGGACAGGCCGCGCGAGGTCGCGGACGGGTTGAACACGATTTCCGCGCCGGCCAGGCCCAGCGCGCGCCAGCCCTCCGGGAAATGCCGGTCGTAACAGATATAGACGCCGACCTTGCCGACCGCGGTATCGAAAACCGGCCAGCCCAGATTGCCCGGCCGGAAGTAGAACTTCTCCCAGAAGCCGTTGACGTGCGGAATATGGTGTTTACGGTACTTGCCCAGGTAGCTGCCGTCGGCGTCGATCACCGCGGCGGTGTTGTAGAGCAGGCCCGGTTGCTCCTGCTCGTACACCGGCAGGACCATCACCATGCCCAATTCCTTTGCCAGCGCGGCGAATCGGTCCGTGGTCGGACCCGGCACCGACTCCGCGTACGCGTAGAACTTCGCGTCCTGCAACTGACAGAAGTAGGGGCCGTAGAACAGCTCCTGGAAGCAGATCACCTTCGCGCCCTGCGCGGCCGCCTGACGGGCGTAATCCTCGTGCGCTTTGATCATGGACTCTTTGTCGCCGGTCCAGTTCGTCTGGACGAGCGCGGCTCGAACGATTCCCATGCTTTGTTATACTTCACGCCGAACCAATTCGGTTGTGTTACAAGATTGCGGAAACAGTTTCGTAGCCGTAAACCTCGAGCCTGGCCGTAGTTCCGGCGCCACACCCGACGCAGAATGACGGTGTGAGCGAGCGAATCGGAGGCCCAGCGCCCATGCGCCCGACGCCTGCTGCCGCCGGGACCGCAGCCCAATCCCGCCCCAGCGACCGCACTCCGCGGGTCGACGTGGGATTCCCGCACTCTCTCTCGGGATCCGCACCGGCTTTAGCGCCCTATTCCGGGTGCGGATCCCGAGAGTGGGTGCGGCTGGCGATGTCGGGTGCGAGGGAGGTGGGGGTGTGACTAGTGGGGCCGCGGCCGCGGGGAATGAGACCGGGCGGTTTGTTGCGGATCTGGATGATCGGACGCCGGCGGGGATTGCGGCGGCGGTCAGCAGGCAGATTCGGTCGGGGGCGTTGACGCCGGGATCGAGGCTGCCTACCGTTCGGGAAGTCGCGCGCGAGCTGAAGGTCTCGCCGGCGACGGTGAATCAGGCGTGGCGGGCGCTGGCCTCGGCCGGGGCGATCGTCGCGCGCGGGCGGGCGGGCACGTTCGTCGGCGCGCCGGTCGCCACCAGGCCGGTGACCGCCGTCGGGCGCTACCAGCGGCTGCATCCGCCGTCCTACAGTGCTTTCCGGATCGACCTCTCCCGTGGCACACCCGATCCCGAACTGCTGCCCGATCTCGGTGCGGCACTGCGCGATCTGACCCGCGAGGGGGCCAGTGATCTCGCCGCCGACTATCTCGGCGAAGCGGTGCTGCCGGAGCTGGCCGCGAAAGTCCGGGCGGACTGGCCCTTTCGCGCCGAACGGATCGCGGTCCTGGACGGTGCGCTCGATGCCGTCGATCGCCTGCTGACCGCGCACGTCCGGCTCGGTGACGCGGTGGCGGTCGAAGATCCGTGCTTCCCACCGTTTCTCGACCTGCTCGCCGGACTCGGCGCACGACCCGTCCCCGTCCGGATGGACGAATCCGGCCTGCTGCCCGCCGAACTCGCCCGCGCCGTCACCGAACACGGTGCCACCGCGCTCATCCTGCAACCCCGCGGCCAGAACCCCACCGGCGTCTCCCTCACCGCGCGCCGCATCCGCGAACTGTCCGACATCCTCCTCGACACGAACACGCTCGTCATCGAGGACGACCACTCCGCCGGAATCGCCGCCGCCCCACTGCGATCCCTCGGCAGCCGGCTCCCCCGCCGCACCGTGCACGTCCGCTCGTACTCCAAATCGCACGGCGCGGACCTACGCTTGGCCGTCGCCGGCGGTCCCGCCGATCTCCTCGATCCGGTCGTCGAACGCCGCATGCTCGGCGCGGGCTGGACCAGCCGGCTCCTGCAACGCGTCCTGCTGAGCATGCTCGACGACGAAACCGCCATCCACGCCGTCACCACCGCCCGCGCCGAATACCGCAGGCGCTCAGCCGAACTCCGCCGCGCCCTGACCCGCCGCGGCGTCACCGTCGCCCGCGGCGACGGCATCAACCTGTGGCTCCCGGTCGCCGACGAGAACGCAGCCATGATCTCCCTGGCCGCCGCAGGCATCAAAGCCGCCCCCGGCGGCCCCTTCATCGTCGGCGACCCCCCACCCACCGACCACCTCCGCATCACCATCTCCCCCCTCGCCGACGCCGACCTCGACTGGCTGGCCACCGAACTAGCCGCCGCAACCACCGCCGTCCCCACCTACCGCCGCATCCGCCGCACCTGAGCCGTTCTCGCACAACCGTTTCGGCTTCCGCGCATCGCCGAGGCGGACTGCGGGCTCACGCCTGGGGCTCGCCGAACCAGTGGGTCAATGCGGCAGGCAGCGACTGGACAGCCGCACCGGACCCGTCGGCCGACTCGGCCCAGGCCACCAGGCCATCCGGACGGATCAGGAGCGCGGTGGCAGGTCCGTGCTCACATTGCGCGTATTGGTAGTCGACCCGGTTTGCCCAGCCTGCGGCGACCTCGCGCAGACCGACATCGAGATCGAGGCGGCCCTCGGGGCCGACGAGGTCGAGCAGGACCGGACGCCCGGCGTGCAGCAGTTCTGCGACGCTGGTGACTCCCGAATCTGTACGCAGCGGGAGATCCGGTGCCACCCCACCGATAAGCGGAGACGTCGTCGAGTCTGCGCCGGGCATCGGGTAGCGCAGGTCTGTGCCCGCCAACATTTCACCGATTCGACGGGTCGCCTGCTCATCGCGGAGGAGTTCGCCGAACACTGCGCGCAGCGCGGCAGCGTCGTCGGTACCGGCCGCCAGCGCGGTCTGCGCGCGGGTCTGCATCAGCGCTCGCGCACCGGCGCGCCACCGCTCGTCCTGGTAGGTGTCCAGCAGTCCGGGCGAAGCCCAGCCCTGGACCGTTCCGGCCAGCTTCCAACCGAGGTTGAGCGCATCGGTCAGGCCGACGTTGAGCCCGGCGCCGCCGGCCGGAAACAGATGGGCCGCATCACCCGCCAGCAGGATCCGGCCCGCGCGGTACCGGTCGGCCTGCCGCGCCTGCGCGGTGAAGCTCGACAGCCAAATCGGTTCGCCGAGTGGAACTTCCGTGCCGAGCACCCGGTGGATCGCGGCCTCTAGATCCGACAGGGTCAGCGAGCGGTCGGCGACGGCGGTCGGGTCTTCCTCGGTCACCGACACCAGCAGGACATCCGGGGTGAACGACGCGAAGGCGAGGACGCCGCGTTCCGTGCGAGTGAAACCCGTCTGCACCAGGCCGACCCCCGGCACCTCGAGGTCGCCGTTGTCGAGTCTCGTCACCGAGTCGGGCATGGCCACGTGGCCCAGCCGAGTCACCTCCGGATAGGTAGTCCCCGGGAATTCGATCCCCGCCGCCATGCGCACGGGGCTTCGTCCGCCGTCGCAACCCACCAGATAGCTTGTGTCGAGCCGGTATTCGCCGTCCGGACCGCAGACCTGCACGGCGACGCCTGCCGCATCCTGGCGCACGCCGCTCACCTCGTGGCCGCGGCGGATCTCGACACCGAGTTCCTCGGCCCGCTCGCCCAGCAGCTGCTCCAGCCGTGGTTGCGGGATGAGCAGCAGTTGCAGCGGACTCTCCGGCAGACCGGAGAAATCCAATCCCATTCCACCGAACGGAAATCCGGGCGCCCGGCCGGTGAACGAGCCGGCCGCGCTCAGCCGCGCCAGCAGTCCCCGGTAATGCAACAGCTGCACGATCTGTCCGGCCAGACCGTTGGCTTTGGGCAAGTCGCGTGGCCGCGGCTGACGCTCCAGCACCACCGGCCGCACGCCCGACAAGCTCAACTCACAGGCAAGCAGCAGGCCCGTCGGACCGGCACCTACCACGATCACCTCGGCGGTCATCAGCTCACTCCTGTTCAGCGAGGCGCTTCGAGGCGGCTTCCCCGAGCCCACGTTCGTCAGTTTGATTTGACATGCGGTCCCTGTCAAATCAAACTGACAAACGTGGAGATGGACGAACTCGCGCAACGACTTCGCTCGAACGACCCTGCCGTGGGCTTACGAGCGGTAGGCGCGCTGCACCGACTCGCCGAGCAGGTCGAGCGGGCCGCCGTCGCACATGCCAGAACGCAGGGGTGGACCTGGGAGCAGATCGGCGATGCGCTCGGCGTGACCCGTCAATCGGCGCACACGAAGCACGGAAAGTGAGATGTCATGTGGGAGCGGACGACCAAGGCGATCCCGTTCGCGGCGGTACTCGACGCCGCGCTCGGCGAAGCGGGCCAGCGCGGCGCACGCAAACTCGGCACCGACCACCTGCTACTCGGCCTCCTGCACGACGCCGATTCGGTAGCGGCCCGCGCGCTCGGGGTCACGCTCGAGGATGCGCGGGCGGCGCTCGATGATCTCGATCGGGCGGCGCTGGCCACGATCGGACTCGATGTATCGGGCCTCGAACTGCCTGCCCCGCAGGGCAAACGGCTGTCGTTGAGCCGCAACAACGTCACCTCGAGCTCCCGAGCCGTCTTGCACAGCGCCGTCGAGGCGACCGGCCGGAAAACCCGCCACCTCGCCCCGAGCCATCTGCTCAGATCCATACTCGCACTGCGAGAACCGGATCCGGCCGCGGAACTGCTCGGCCGCCTCGGCGTCGATACGGAGGTCAGCAAACACCGCCTCGCCGCGCTCGAGGCCTGACGGCGTCGCATACTTCGCGGATTCCGCACATAGCGCAGAGACATCTGTCATCGGACTGGCGGCACTGTCTTGTCGTATTCCATAGCCTGCGAACATCTATCGACAACCGGAGGAACTCGTCAGTTATCGACCCGGCAACCTGGTGTTCGAATTCGGGGGGATCGTGACCGTCCCTGCACGCAAACGGCGGCGAGATGGGATGATTCGGCTCGGCATCAGCGGGTGCGCAATCCGAATGAAGGAGATTCCTAGCGGTGAGCAGCGAAGTGCAGGGGCGGCAGTTCGGCAACAGCAAACGTGGACGGCGGTTCGGCGTGCCGCGCGGGGTGCTGCGCGTGGTCGGTGTCGCGGCCGTCGCGGCGGCGCTCGCGGCATTCGCGTCCGGCGGCGTTTCGGCGAACACGTGGACCGTGCGCACCCAGCAACAGCCCGGGCAATGCGCAGCGCCCGCGGAAGGCGCGGTGACCGCGCGCACCTACCCGGCTCCCGGCCCGGCCACCGAACCCGGCGCCAGCTACTCGGCGACGCTCGACACCACCTGTGGCGCAATCCAGATCGCGCTCGACTCGCGGGCACCGCAGACGGTCAACTCGTTCGCGTTCCTGTCCAACGAGAAGTACTTCAACCACACCAAGTGCCACCGGATCACCACCCAGGGCATCTACGTCCTGCAGTGCGGCGATCCGACCGCGCAGGGCACCGGCGGCCCGGGCTACCAGATCCCGGACGAGAACCTGGCCGGCGCCACCTACCCGGCGGGCACCGTCGCGATGGCGAACGCGGGGCCGAACACCAATGGCAGCCAGTTCTTCCTGGTCTACCAGGACAGCCCGTTGCCCCCGAGCTACACCCCGTTCGGGCGCATCACCGCCGGCCTCGACGTTCTCCAAGGCGTCGCCGCGGCCGGCACGCGCGACGGCAGCCCCGACGGTGCGCCGCGTGACGACGTCGTCCTGAACAAGGTCGAAACCACCAAGATCTAGTTTCTCCCCTCGAGACAATGGCGGCGTCCCCTGACGCCGCCATTGTCGTTTTCCTAGGGTCTGCGCGAAATCAGTTGGGGGGCTGGCCGTTCAGGAAGTAGACCGCTTCCCAGAGGTGGTCGTCGGGGTCGGTGAAGTAGCCGGAATAGATGCCCCAGGGTCGTTCGAGGGGCGCGCGGACGATGGTGCCGCCGGCCTGTTCGGCTTGGTCGAGGATGCGATCGACGTCTTCGCGGGCGTCGACGAAGAAGCCGAGACTCATCGGTGAGCCGGCCACGCGATCGACCGGGAGCGCGGCGTCCGCGGCCAGGTCGCTGCGCGAGTAGAGCGAGAGCATAAGGCCATTGCCCAGGGTGAACATGGCCGCCGAGCCACCCGGGGTGTCGCCATCCGCGACATATTCGGTGCCGATGATGCCCGGCGAGGAGAGCCCGAGGCCGTCCCGATAGAAGCGCAGTGCGCGTTCGAGATCGCTCACACCCAGGGTGATCGCGTTGATATGGACCTGCATGCTCGCACTCCTCCGCTCGACGTGGGGTGAACCCCAGTCAACCCGCGCGACAGCAGTTGGTCTTGAACGAATCGGACAACGGCGCGTCGCCGATTCACCCACCCCGCCGGGCGAGGGTGATGATCTCCGGACTGACCGCCGTCACCGGGCTGCGATCCCAATCCCCGAACTGCTCCGCCACCACCAACCCCGCCTCGGACAAGAACGCGGCCAGCCGATCCTGGTCGAGAAACCGCAGCGTGCTGTGACTCACCTCGGGCTGATCCCACCGATCGCAGGTGAAGGTGTGCGTGAACGAAACCAGCTCCCCCGCAACCGGTTCCACGACCTGACACACACAACGCACCATCGCCCCCTCCGCATCCGACACCACCTCGGAATACCGCCGATCCCACGTCTCCCATTCCCGCACAAGCGGATTGCGCGTCTCGAACGCAAAGCAGCCGTCCTCGGTCAACACCGAAGCGATCACCGCCAACGTAGCCCGCAACTCCGCATCCCCGACCAGCACCTGAAACGCATGCCCGGTCATCACCACCAACTCGAACTGCCGATCCCACCCCCGCACCGCCCCCGCATCCCCCAGCACCCACTCGATATCCCCCTGCCCCCGTGCAACTTCCAACATCCCCACCGCCGGATCCAACCCACACAACCGCCCGCCATGCCCCTCCCGCCGAGCCCGCCGCAACAACTCCCCCGTCCCACACCCGACATCGAGCACAGCCCCCGCACCCATCACCAACGGCAAATAAAACCCGAAGTCCCCCCGCCCCTCCCACGGATTGAACCGGTCATAAACCGCAGCCAACCGCACCTCACCGAACGCCCTGTCGACCATCCCCGAAGCGTGTCAAAACCCCCGCCCCACCGCCACCCGATTTCCGGCTCAGCCGCGTACACGCCGGATTCCAGCCGCGAAATCGTCCAGTGCGGTGAGAATGGAGTCGGCTTGCCAGACCCTGTCGCGGGTTCGTTGAGAGACCTCGTGCAGCACACCGAATTCGACCAGGCGATCGATGGCACGTTGGGCCGCGACATCGCTGACTTCGAAGGTCCGAGTCAGGTAGGCGTTGTCGATCACCGGTTGTGCAACCAGCACGTCGATCACCCGCCAGACCACCGAATCACTACGAGCAGTGATCTTCTCGCGATACTCCGCGCGAATCGAACTCAGTTCCTCGACAAGCTGAGTTCCGCTACCGATGGCGAAGAACGCCGCGTCGATGAACTGACGAACGATCGGCGCGGGGTCGCCGGCTCGGTACTGGTTCAACCCCTCGAAGTACGCCGCCGTATTGACCAGCAGCCCGGCCGAAATCGGTACGGTCACATGCCGCGTCAGTCCCTTGCCGCGCAGCATCGCATGTACCAGAGCCCGTCCGGTGCGGCCGTTTCCATCAGTGAACGGATGGATTGTCTCGAATTGTGCGTGCGCCAGGGCGATTTGGATGACCAGGGGGATGTCGTTCCGGCGCACGAAACCGACCAAGTCGGCGATCGCGTCCGGCACCCGCTCATGATGTGGCGGAACGAAATCGGCGACGTGCGGGCCGATATTGCTGCCACCGATCCATACTTGTTCGGTCCGCCATCGACCGGCATGGTCCGGGTTGGACGATTCGAGCAGCGCCCGATGCATGGTCAGCAGCGTTTCGGCATCGACCGTGCGACTCAGTTCGACCGCTGCCTCCATCGCCCGAACATTCGCGGTGACGATTCGCGCATTACGGTTCGTGTGCTTGCCCAGTTCCGCGAGCGCGAGTTGCCGGGCACCGACGGTCAGATTCTCGATCTGCGACGACGCGGCGCTCTCCGTCCGCAGCAGCACGGCGCTCATCGGCCCGAGTTCGCAGTCCGTGCCCAGCGCGGCGGAAACGTGGGCGTCGAATCGTGCGAGTTGGTTTGCCGACTCTTCCGCCTCGGCCAGCAGACCCGACGGCAGCTCTACGACAGCATCCGCGATAGCGGGAAGTACAGCTGCCGAATAAGGACCCGCATGCTTGCGCAGCTGGGTCCGCGATGCGTAGGTATCACGAATCGCCCACGGGCGCTCTTCGTACGCGACCGCAGGCCACAGCGGTACCGCCGGATCGTTCACCATCCTCGCACGTTACCAAACCTTAAGGCGATAAGGTTCGGTAAGTGACATCGTTACCGAACCTTATGCCGATAAGGTTCGGTAACGGATGGCTCAACTGAACGCTACGGGACGCAGCAGCCGATGCTCAAAGCTTCATCAGGTCGGGCCAGGTTTGGGACCAGGGGGCGTGGGGGTTGTCGCAGCGCCAGATGGTAACGTCTCGGGTGGAGCCGGGGAAGCCTAGGCGGGTGTCGGCTCGGCCGATGGGGGTGATCGTGCCGAAGAGGGGGCGGACGTCGGATTCGTCGTTGCCTACCCAGAGGACGGTGGTGGCGGTGTCGGGTGGGGTGCCGAAGTAGCCGAAGCCGCGGCTGGGGCTGTAGACGGCGGGGAGGTCGGTGCCGAAGATATCGAGTGCGCTTGCCTGCCAATAGGAGTCGGTGATAACGACGACGCCGGCGCGGTCGGCCTCGGGGAGGGATCGGTAGGCGGCGGTCGTGGCCGCGGCGAGTTCGGGCCAGCCGAACTTGCCGTAGACGCCGATCGACAGGCCCGCGTCGGCCTCGCTGGTCGCGGGCTTGATCTTGGACTCGGGTTGCCATGGCATCGTAAATGCCGCCAGCACAATGGATATGACGATCACCGTGCTGGTGACGACCGTGCGCAGGCGGCCGGTCTTCGCGGTCCATCGCACCGCGCCGGCGGCGAAGAGCGCGGCGTAGCAGCCTGCCGCGTAGTAGGCCCGACCGTTGGTGGCGATGAACGCGACCGCGAGCAGCAGCGGGAGCAAGGCAAGGAATCGGTACTGGCGCAACGGTTCCCAGCGGAACAGGGTCACGATTCCGTAGACCAGCAGCACGCCGCCGAGCAGTCCGGCGGACGCCATGGCCAGCGGCAACCAGGTGTAGCGGCCGCCGACGGTGGCCTGTTCCTCCGCGACCACCGCGCCGAGCCGCAGCTGGGGCCAGTCGTGCGCGGCCTGCCAGATCAGGCTCGGCAGCGTCACGCAGAAGACCAGCACCCCGCCCAACCACAGCGCCGGGCGGCGGAACAGGTCGCGCGGGCCGTAGATCGCCACGCCGATCGCGACGGCGATCCAGAAGAACGGGATCAGCCATTTGACCTGCATATCCAGGGCGGTGGCCAGGGCCGCCGACAGCAGCAGCGAGTCGTGCCTCGTACGCACCCAGCGGATGAGCAGCCAGCTGATCAACACCCACAGCGCGGTGTCGATGGTGTTGGTGGCCAACTGAGTTCCCTGCACCAGCAGGAAAGGTGAAGTCGCGTAAGCGGTCGCGGTGAGCAGCTGGGCGTTGCGTGAGCCACCGAACTCCCTGGCGATCTGCGCACTGATCAGCACCGCGGCGACCGTGACCAGCATTGCCGGAATACGCTGCGCCACCATGGATTCCGGCGCGATCGAGTCCATCAGCCGGGCGATCGCGGGCAGCAGCGGTCCCTGATCGGCGTAACTGACGGCTAGCCTGCGTCCGGCGGAGATGAAATACAGCTCGTCGCCGAAGAATCCGTATCGCCCCGCCGACGCCAGCAGCGCGATCGCCGCCACGACCGCGATCGCACCGACCCCGGCGACCGCGAACGGCGGCAGCTCCTCGGTCGTATCAGCTTGCCGCGCTTGCGTTGTCGTCGCGTCAGTCATCTGCCCCCACCTTTCGCGTAGCCAAATCGAACAGCCGGCACATGTGCGCGGCGTACTCGTCCATATCGAAGTCCGGCTCCCGGATCGCGCGCCCGGCCGCACCGTCGATCGCGTCCCGGATGGACTTCGCCATCACCAGCGGATCGAATTCGGCGAAGTCCCCGGCCTGCTGGCCCGCGCACATGATGTCGACGAGCGGCACGATGATCTCCCGCTCACCGTCGGCCGAGGCGAACTTCGGTTTGCCGTCCGCGTCGCGCAGGTTCAGCACCACATCCGTCAGCGCCGCGACGTAGTTCGTGTTCGCGGCGATGAACGCGAGATTGGATTCGATATAGGCCAGCAACATGTTTCGCGGACCGACCGCCGCGGCGACCTTCGGCCCGATGTGCTCCGCCCCCGATACGTACAGCTGGACGACCAGCTGCGTCATCAGATCGTCCTTGCCGGCGAAGTGGTAGGAGATGACCCCCTTGGAGATCCCGGCATGCTCGGCGATCCGCGCCAGCGACGCATTGCCGTACCCGACCTCGGAGATCACCTCCACCGCGGACGCGATGATCTGCCGCCGCCGCGCTTCCTCGATAAATGACCTTTGTTGGCCATCCGGACTATTTTCTGACCGCACGGCCAAATATTAGCACGATCAGCCAGTGAAGTGCCGGGTGCTGCCGCGCTCCCACCCCGGATCGCCGTCGCGGACGAATCCGATCCAGCTGCCGCGCATCTCGTCGACCAGCCGCTGCGGGCGCTCGCCTTGCAGCATCGGCGCGTCCCGCCAGGCTTCCGCGTCGCCGAGCAAGAACGGCAGCTCGAGGCAGTGGCACGCACCGAACGGACTGCCGTCCGGCTGCCAATCGAACCGGTACAGCCACGGCGCGACACCGCGCTCGCCGAGCGCCGCACCCAGCCGCCGGGTCGGCCCGCCGAAGCCCTGTTCGGTGGCCTGCTCCATGGCGTCCCAGTCGTCGGAGAAGAACGCCGCCGCCTCATCCCTGGTCGTCCCCAGCAGAATCGGGATGGTGCTGTCCCTGCCCACCGTGCCCGCCGGGTCGGCATCGACCAGCGTCCCGTCCCCGGTCAGCTGAAACGGCGGGATGATCCGGGAGGGCGCTCGACTCGCGACCGCGGACTGCGCGGCCAGCAACTCGGCCACCGGCACCGCCCCGAGCTGCTCGGCCTCGATGCCCAACTCCTGCAACAACTTCCCACCGGTCTGCGCCGCCTCGTCCGGCGTGGCCGGCCGCATGCTGAGCGGTGTGCTCTGCAAAACGGCCTGCTGGAACAGCCCGCTCCCCTGCTCGCCGGACAGCATCGCCACCAGCGATATCGCACCCGCCGACTGCCCGGCGGCGGTCACCCGGCCGGGATCACCGCCGAATGCCGCGATGTTCTCGCGCACCCAGGTGAGCGCGGCGATCTGATCGAGCAGCCCCAAGTTGCCGTCGCTCACTCCGGGTAACCGCAGATACCCGAACACGCCGAGCCGATAGTTCACGGTCACCACCACGACATCCCCCAGCGCCGCGAACTCCGCCCCGGAGTACCACCCGAGACTCCCTGCGCCACTGGAGAATCCACCGCCGTGCAGAAACACCAGCACCGGATGCCCCGCGCCCGGCGGCGCCCACACATTCAGCGACAGACAATCCTCCCCCTGCCGAATCTCGAAGTCCCCCATCACCCGCGCCAGGCGCGAAGCCAATTGCGTTGCCGCCGGACCGAATTCGATCGCATCCCGAACACCGTCCCACGGCGCACTCGGCTCCGGCCGACCGAACCGCGCGGCCTGCGCATAGGGAATCCCCCGATAGGCCGTCACCGCCCCCTCGACAACCCCACGTACTTTCCCCGCGCCGGTCTCGACTACGGCCGACTGATCGATCTCACTGGTCATGCGTCCGAGTCTGCCGCGATCACCCTCACTGAGCCACCACACGCCGCGATCCGCCGACCCAACACCCAGACCGGACGGATTCGGTCATCTGCTCCGCCACGTCCCGCTGATCATGAAAGTTGGTGGCTGAGGCGATTGCTGGGCGGGGTATGTTTCCTGGATGGGAGGACGACTGGCCCTGGTGGTGGGGTCGGAGTGCGCGGCGTTGCCCGAGTTGGGCTTCGTGCACGGACTGGCCGCAGACTTGTGTGCCAGGCTCAGGCGTGACGGCGGGTGGGAATCGGCGACCGCGCACGACGGACCCGTAATCGACCCCGGCGCAGGCGAACTCGCCGACGTCATCGCCACGGCATTCGAAACGGCCGGAGCCCGGCAGGCCAGCCTGCTGGTCGCGTTCATCGGACACGGCGTCACCACCGGCCCCGAGGACTTCTATCTCCTCGCCTACGATTCGCCTCCGGTACCCGACTCACGCACCGCCGTGCACCTCACCCAGTCGATCCGCGAACGACTGAACCGATCCACTCTCGACGGCCTCGTCGTCCTCATCGACACCTGCGAAGCCGAACAAGGCGTGCAGGGCGCGGCCCGCCGCTGGACCGACCTGCTCGCCAGATCCGCAGGGCGCGTGGAACTCCTGGTCGCCTCCGACGACGGCCCCGCCTACAACGGCTGCTTCACCAGGACGATGCTCGCCACGTTCGAGTCAGGCCTCGCGACCCGCGGCGAAAACCTGCTCCCCGCCGACCTGGTCGACCCGATCGCCGCGAGCTGCATTCAGCAACGCCCGCAGCATCTGTCGTACGCCATGGGCGCCGAATCCGCCGCACCGGGCGGCGATCCCGGCCTCTGGCTGCTCCCCAACCCGGCCCGCCGCCGGGACGCGCTGACCGGACGTCCGGCCGCCGGCTTCGTCGACCATCTCACCCGCCGCCTGCAACTGACCGGCGCCATCCGCGAACGCCTCACCGAGATCATCGAAAGCGGCAGTCACCGATTGCGGGCGATCGTCGGACCGCCCGCCGCCGGGAAATCGACCCTGATGGCGATGCTGATTCGCCCGACGATCGTCGACAGCCTGCCGATCGCCCCCGAATACGTCACCGCAGCGGTGTTTTTGACCGCGGGTAGTTCCATCGAGGCGGTCGCCACCGAACTGTCGGCCCAACTCAGCGTCCGCCTGCCTGGCTTCGCCGACGCGGTGCGCGAGGTCCGAGCGCTGGCCGAGAGCGGCGAGACCAAGCCCGATGTGTTCGACATCGAGGTCGGCCGCCCGATCACCCGATCGGCCAGTCCGGGAACCCGGGTCACCATCGTGCTCGACGGCCTGGACCAGCCGGAAGAGGGCAGCCGCGCCCTCCTCATCCGCGCGATCGCGAGCCTCACGACGGCCGCGGAATTCGCCCACGTTCGCTTGGTGATCAGCATCCGCGCCGGAACCGGCGTCGAGGACACCCCGGAACTCGCGCACATGCACCGAATCACCCTGCCGGAACCCACCGCCCGGGACGTCGCCGACATCCTGGTGGGATCCACCCGCGCCAAAGTCGCTCGGTACCACTCGGATACCTGGGTCAACTGGATCGACGCGCTACTCGCGGAAACGCCCACCCGCGTGTTCAGCGACTCGCACGCGGTCGCGAGCGGCTGGCTCGTCGCACGCCTGCTGATCGAGGTCGACTCCATGGTCACCCCGGCGGAGGTCGCCGAAGGCATCGGACTGGACACCGTGGTGGCGCATCGAATCGGCGACGCGATCGCCTCGGCGAACCCCGAAATCCGCACCGCGCTCGGACCATTACTCGGGCTGCTCGTCGCCGCCGGCGTAGGCCCGGTGCTGCCGATCGAACTCGCCGAGGCGGCCCTCGCCCGGCTCGGCACCGAATTGAGCACCGCGCAGATCCGCGACCTGCTCGTCGGACTCGGAGTGCTGATCACCCGCGGCCGCCCCGGTGCCACCGGCGAAGCATTCGGTGTCACGCACGGCGCGCTCCTGCCGGGCCTCACCGGGGAAATGACCAGGCGCGGAATAGAACTCGAAACCATCCACCGCGCCATCATCGCGGTCATCGAAACCGACTCCGCCCCAACGATCGCCGAGTACGCGCGCAACTCGGCCGTCCGCCACTACCTGGCCTACCGGGACGGCGACGCGGCAGCGCACTACCTGACCCGCACGGCAGCACCGGTTTTCGCCGACAACCGGGATACCTGGGCCGCCTGGCTGCCTTCCTTCGGCACCGCGCTCGGCCCCGACGCTCCCGCGACCCTGACCGCCCGCCACAACCTGATCGCCTGGCGGGCAAGGAATTACGACATCAACCATCAGGTGGGCGAGTTTCTCCAGGGACTGACCGACTACGTCGTCGAGCAGGGCGGCGACCTCCCTCCGCAGCCGTCATCGCCAGAGCTCAGCGAAGACGCCGATCTGCGGGCAATCGCCGCCGAATTCGAGCAGGTGCTCGCCGCCCGGATACGCGTCCTCGGCCCCGCCGACCCGAACACCCTCACCACCCGGCGCGAACTCGCCGAATGCCGAGCCAAGCTGGGCGATCTCGCCGCTGCCACCACCGAGCTCGAGCAGGTACTCGCCGGGCAACTGGAAACCGTGGGCCCGGACCACCTCGAAACGCTCGCGACCCGCCGCGCACTCGCCAACTATCGAGGCGCGACCGGCGACCCCGCGCACGCTGCCACGGAATTGACGCGCGTACTCGACGACCGCCACCGCGTCGCCGGACTGGCGGACACCTACTCCGAGGAAGTCCTGCACTACGAGATCGCGGACTGGTTCCAGCGCGGCGGCGACGGTCCCGCCGCCTTCGCTATCTTGGCACGGCTGGTCGCCGAGCAGACCGAAGCCCTCGGCGAAAACGACGACGACAGTCTGCGCATCCGGTACCGAGTTGCCGTCCTGCACAGCGAGAACGGCGATATCGCCGGCGCTGTCGAGAGAATGACGGAGCTTCGCGCCGACTACCACCGACTGCGTGGCGCCGAGCACGTCATGATCAAGGTCCTGACCGCCCACCTCCAGCTCTTGGAGCACGCCTGATCACACGAAAAAGCCGCGCCCCCAACGGAGACGCGGCCCTTCGTACTGAAACCTACAGGTACTGACCCGTGCTGGATTCGGTGTCGATCGCCCTGCT
>NZ_JBFAYV010000005.1:514227-942631 GCF_040681495.1 Nocardia sp. NPDC051756
CACACGAAAAAGCCGCGCCCCCAACGGAGACGCGGCCCTTCGTACTGAAACCTACAGGTACTGACCCGTGCTGGATTCGGTGTCGATCGCCCTGCTCGCGCTGGCGTTCTTGCCGGTGAATTAGACGCAGCCGGATGTAGACGATCCGCTCGCCCGAACCCAGCCACACGAAAAAGCCGCGCCCCCAACGGAAGCGCGGCCCTTCGTACTGAAACCTACAGGTACTGACCCGTGCTGGATTCGGTGTCGATCGCCCTGCTTGCGCTGGCGTTCTTGCCGGTGACCAGCGTGCGGATGTAGACGATCCGCTCGCCCTTCTTGCCCGAGATGCGCGCCCAGTCATCGGGATTCGTGGTGTTGGGCAGGTCCTCGTTCTCGGAGAACTCGTCCTGGATCGAATCGTAGAGATGCTGGAGACGCAGGCCGGGGTTGCCGGTGTCGAGGACGGACTTGATGGCGTACTTCTTGGAGCGGTCCACGATGTTCTGGATCATGGCGCCGGAGTTGAAGTCCTTGAAGTACAGGACTTCCTTGTCACCGTTGGCGTAGGTGACCTCCAGGAAGCGGTTGTCCTCGCTCTCGGCGTACATCCGGTCGACGACCCGTTCGATCATCGCCTGCACGCACGCCAGCTTGTCGCCGCCGAACTCGGCGAGATCGTCGGCGTGCAGGGGCAGCGTCTCCGTGAGGTACTTGGAGAAGATGTCCTGCGCCGATTCGGCGTCCGGCCGCTCGATCTTGATCTTCACGTCCAGGCGGCCGGGCCGCAGGATCGCGGGGTCGATCATGTCCTCGCGGTTGGAGGCGCCGATCACGATGACGTTCTCCAGGCCCTCGACGCCGTCGATCTCCGAAAGCAGCTGCGGGACAACCGTGGTCTCCACATCGGAGGACACGCCCGAACCGCGGGTGCGGAAGATGGAATCCATCTCGTCGAAGAACACGATCACCGGGGTGCCCTCGGACGCCTTCTCCCGGGCCCGCTGGAAGATGATCCGGATGTGGCGCTCGGTCTCACCCACGAACTTGTTCAGCAGCTCGGGGCCCTTGATGTTCAGGAAGAACGACTTGGCTTCCTTGGCATCCTCACCGCGCGCCTCGGCGATCTTCTTGGCCAGCGAGTTGGCCACCGCCTTGGCGATGAGCGTCTTACCGCAACCGGGCGGACCGTAGAGCAGCACACCCTTGGGCGGGCGCAACGCGTACTCGCGGAACAGGTCCTTGTGCAGGAAGGGCAGCTCCACCGCATCGCGGATCTGTTCGATCTGCCGGCCGAGGCCGCCGATATCGGTGTAGTCGACGTCCGGAACCTCTTCCAGCACAAGGTCTTCGACCTCGGCCTTGGGAATGCGCTCGAACGCGAAGCCCGCCTTGGTGTCCACCAGGAGTGAATCACCGGGGCGCAGCTTGCGAATCGGGGAGTCCGGGTCGTCCATGTCGTCGTACTCGGCGACCTTGGCCAGCGGACCCGCCAGCCAGACCACGCGTTCCTCGTCGGCATGACCGACAACGAGGGCACGACGGCCGTCATCGAGGATCTCCCGCAGGGTGCCGATCTCGCCGATCGCGTCGAACACGCCGGCCTCGACGACCGTGAGCGCCTCGTTGAGGCGCACGGTCTGCCCGTATTCCAGGGTCGAGGTCTCGATGTTCGGTGAACACGTCAGCCGCATCTTGCGGCCCGAGGTGAACACGTCGACCGTCTGATCGTCGTAGACGCCGATCAGAATGCCGTACCCGCTCGGCGGCTGACCGAGCCGATCGACTTCCTCCCGGAGCGCGATCAGCTGCTGCCGCGCCTCCTTGAGGGTGTCCATCAGCTTGGTGTTGCGAATCGTCAGCGAATCGATGCGGGCTTCCAATTCCCGTGCACGATCCGGCGAATCGGCGAGTTGCCTGCGGAGTGCAGCCGCTTCGGCGCGTACCGCCTCGAGCTCTCTCCAGGCCGCCGAATCCGAATTCTCGATGGGGCTCATGTGCTGCTCCTCCCAGTCCCGGTCTATCAACGCTACCGGGCGCGAACCGTTCTCGCTTTCCGACATGGTTTCGTCGTGATCACATCTGGGCTGCGATCGACCGCCGGATAACCATGTTAGCCTGCCCTAACCCGCACTCGGTGAGCCAGCTCGCCGACCGAGCCGAAAGGTTGCTGAAGATGCTCCTTCCCGCCAGAACCCTCCGAGTTTCTCTTGCTACCGCTGCCGCCGCCCTCGCCGTTACCGCCGGGCTCGTCGGCTGTAGCTCCGATGACAACAAATCCGATGCCACAGTCTCTTCCTCCAGCGCAGCGACCGCTAGTGCGGCCAGCAGCGCCGCGCCGTCCGCGGCCGCGAGCGCGCCGACGCCGGAGACGTTGCAGGCGGTGCTGGTCAAGTTGTCCGATCCGGCGGTACCCACGGCCGACAAGGCCAAGCTGATCGTCGACGGCGAAAAGCGCACGGCGAACATCGATCAGATGAACAAGGGTCTGGCCGGGTACGCGCTGACCTTCGCAGTGGCCGATGTCACAGTCCAGGGCAACACCGCGACCGCGCAGGTGACCATCAACTCGCCGCACGGCGCCGCGCCCGCGATGCCCATCACCTGGGAGAACGTCGGCGGCACCTGGAAGCTCTCGGACGCCAGCGGCTGCCTGCTGCTCGGCTTCGCGCAGGCGCCCTGCGTTCCTGCCTGATCCACGACGACGGCCGAGGGCGGTGTGCGGACGCCCTCGGCCGTTGCCGGTCGGCGCGTCAGCCCTTCGACGGCCTGCGCTGCGGCTTGGGGGTCACCGTGCCCTCGGCGAGCTTGCGTGCGCTCACCAGGAAGGCCGTATGGCCCTGCATACGGTGCTCGGGGCGCACCGCGAGGCCGACCACGTGCCAGCCGCGCACGATCGATTCCCAGGACCGCGGTTCGGTCCAGCATTCCTGTTCGCGCAGCGCCTCCACCACCTTCGACAGCTGCGTGACCGTGGCCACGTAGATGATCAGCACGCCGCCGGGCACCAGCGCCTTGGCCACCGAAGGCAGCGCGTCCCAGGGCGCGAGCATGTCGAGCACCGCGCGATCGACCGGTTCGCCGTCGAAGTCGGCGACATCGCCGACCGTCAGCGACCAGTTAGCCGGACGTTCGCCATAGAACGTTTCGACGTTGCGGATGGCGTGATCGGCATGATCCTGGCGAATTTCGTACGAGATGACCTCGCCCTGCGGCCCGACGGCGCGCAGCAGCGAACAGGTCAGCGCGCCGGAACCCGCGCCGGCCTCCAGTACCCGCGCGCCGGGGAACATGTCGCCCTCGTGCACGATCTGGGCGGCGTCCTTCGGGTAGATGACGGCGGCGCCGCGCGGCATGGAGAGCACGTAGTCGATCAGCAACGGGCGCAACGCCAGATACGGGGTGCCGTTGGTGGAGTTGACCACCGAGCCCTCGTCGGCGCCGATCAAGCTGTCGTGCTTGATCCCACCGCGATGGGTGTGGAACTCCTTGCCCTCCTCCAAGACCACCGTGTACAGGCGGCCTTTGGCATCGGTCAGCTGTACCCGGTCACCGAGGGTGAATGGCCCGGTCCGTCTGGCCGTCATGAATCTCCGTTCGCTGGAAGAGCAGTGTCCTGAATAGTCCCGCACCGGGGTGCGGCCTCGCGCATTCGCGCTCGCAAGCGCTCTATGTCGGTGCCGCCGGATAGCCTGCCAGGTATGAGCTCGCCCGTGTCCACGCCCCCTACCGACGGCGCACCCGCGTCCGATCCCGGTGCGGCGGCGAGCCGATCGCGTCCGGCGCTGTCGCCTTCGCGGGCAATGGATTTCAAGCAGTGCCCGCTGAAGTACCGGTTCCGGGCGATCGACCGGATCCCGGAGCCGCCCAATCGCAACGCGCTGCGCGGCACGGTGGTGCACGCGGTGCTGGAAGACCTGTACGGCCTGCCCGCGGTGCAGCGGCAGCCACAGTGCGCGGAGGGGCTGATCGTGCCCGCGTGGGCGCGGGTGGCGGCCGAATGGCCCGCGGTGACCGAGCTGATCACCGACGACGAGCTGGACGGCTTCCTGGCCGAGGTGCGCTCGCTGGTGCAGGCGTACTACCGGCTGGAGGATCCGACGCGCTTCGATCCGGAGTCGCGGGAGGCGCGGGTCGAGGTGGAGCTCGACGACGGAGTTCTGTTGCGCGGCTTCGTCGATCGGATCGATGTCGCGCCGACCGGGCAGCTACGGGTGGTCGATTACAAGACCGGCCGCGCGCCCGGACCGACGCAGGAGACCAGGGCGCTGTTCCAGCTGAAGTTCTACGCGCTGGTCGTGCTGCGCACCCGCGGCATCCTGCCGGCCCAGCTGCGCCTGATCTATCTGTCCGACGAGCAGATCCTCACCTACGCCCCCGACGAAGAGGAACTACGCCGCTTCGAACGCACCCTCTCCGCGCTGTGGGAGGCCATTCTGGAGGCGGGCCGCACCGGCGACTTCCAGCCGAACACCAGCTGGCTCTGCTCGTATTGCGACTACAAACCCCTATGCCCCGAATTCGGCGGCACGCCGCCGCCCTATCCCGGATGGCCGGCCGGCGGGACCGGCGAGTCGCCGGACGAGACCCTGGCCGATGCGGTGGCCGAATGATCAGGCGTCAGCGACCCGATCCCATGATGAAATCCAGTGACGTGCCGTGTGATCCGATGATTGCCACCGCAACGATCAACACCACGACGCCCACTACGTCACCGGCCAGGATCAGCACGTTCCGGATGCGGGGCCATTTGTCGACTGTTTCGGTTTCCGTCGTCATCGACGTCCCTCCGTACCTCTGTGCGGGGGCCCATAGCGGCGCCCCGACGTTCTCTGGGTGATTTCGCCCGACACATCGCACAGTGTCACCGACACCCCATGAAGTTTTGGTGAAGGCTCGCGGAACAGCCCGCCGGGCTGCACCGCCGCGCGCACAACTGGGCAGATTACAACGCGCGCGGCGGCCCGGCCACTACTTCGCCGGATCGATTCAGAGGGTGAAGTTGCGGAACAGCAGCACGGAAAGGCCCAGGCCGACGGCCAGGTTGACCACGACCGCGGAGCCGAACACCACGATCGGCCGCCAGCCCGCCTCACGCAGCCCACGCAGCGAGAACTCCAGACCGATGGAGACGAACGCGAAGATCAGGAACCAGGTGCGCAGATCGTTGATGATCAGGATGTGCGCGGCCCCGGACTTCTTGTCCGCGGACTGTAGGTAGAGCGTGCCGATGACGGACGCGGCGACGAAGCCGAGGACGAACTTCGGGAACCGGTCCCAGAACTGCCGCAGCGAGGGCCGCACGGCGCCGGCGGTGCGTTCCACCTTCAAGGTGAAGTACGCGGTCAACGCGATCGCGACGATGCCGATCAGCGCGTTCTGCGTAGTCTTCACGATGGTGGCGATCTGCAGCGCCTTCTCCCCCGCGATCGCGCCGGACGCCGCAACCGCCGCCGTGGTGTCGATGTTGCCGCCGATCCAGGCGCCGGCCACCGCGTCGGACAGTCCGAGAACGTCGGCCAGCCAAGGCAATACGAAGATCGACGGCAGCGCGAAGATGATCACCAGCGAGGCCGCGTAGGCGATCTGCTCGCGCTTGGCCTGCACCGCACCGGCCGCCGCGATGGCCGCGCTGACGCCGCAGATGGACACCGCGGAGGACAGCAGCGCACGCAGCTTGTCGTCGAGCCCGAGCCGCCCGCCGAGCCACCAGGTGAAGCCGAACACCACGGTGATCAGCAGCAACGCCTGCACGATCGACGGGCCCGCGGCGGTCACCAGGATCTTCAGATTGATCGAGGCGCCGAGCAGCACCACGCCGGTCTTGATGAAGAACTCGGTGCGGAAGCCGGCCGAAAGCCGGTCGCGCAGGGCGAGTTTCGACAGGATGACGTTGCCGAGCAGGCCGATCGCGATGGCGTACACCGGGAACTCGATCGACTTTGCCACCCGCTTGAACGGAGTGTCCGCCGCCCACCGCGGGACGTGGGTGTCGAAGTAGCGGGTCAGCGCACCCAAGACGATGACCACCGCGAGACCCGCCACGATCGCACCCACGGTCGGCCGCGAGATCGCTTGCAGGGCCGCCGTTTCCGACGTCACCCGAGCGGAAGCATCAGCGTCCGCGCCGGTTTCGTCCGACGCGGTGACCACGCTCCCCTCGGCGGCCGGATTGCCTTCGCGCGCCGGCGTATCCGACATCACGGCACCAGCCAATCCGGAATCGCGCCGATCAGGACCAACGCGATCAGCGCCAGTCCGACGATCGCCGCCAGCCAGTCCTCACTCCAGGCGAATGTGCTCCCCGAACGTTGCTCGGGCGATGTCTGTGACACGGGCGTGCTCCTTGCGTTCCTCATCGAGAGGCCGCACGGTAGCAACACCCGGTCACCCGGCACACCGGTTGCGTTCAGCGTGAATTATTCACGCATACAAGACAAATCAGACGGCGATAATCCGCTCAGAAGGCGCGGCAGGAGCGGATGTCGAAGGCGAGGATGGCCTTGGCGCCGAGCTCGGCGAGCTGGTCCATCACCTCGTTGCCCTGCTTGCGCGGCACCATCGCCCGGATCGCGACCCAGCCGTCGTCGGCCAGCGGCGAGACCGTCGGCGACTCCAGGCCCGGCGTGATCTTGACCGCCGCCTCCAGCAGCTCCTTCGGGCAGTCGTAATCGAGCATGATGTACTGCTGGCCGAAGACCACGCCCTGCACACGGGCGATGAGCTGGTTGCGCGCCCGTTCCTGCTGATCGGAGCCGGTGCGTTCGATCAGCACGCCCTCCGAGTCGCACAGCGACTCACCGAACGCGACCAGGTTGTGCTGGCGCAGCGTCCGGCCCGAGCCGACCACGTCCGCGATCGCGTCGGCGACGCCGAGCTGGATGGAGATCTCCACCGCGCCGTCCAGGCGGATCACCTCGGCCTCGATGCCGCGCCGTTGCAGGTCGCTGAGCACGAGGTTCGGGTAGGAGGTGGCGATCCGCTTGTCGTAGAGGTCCTCGACCCGCCAGGCCTGCCCGGCCGGTGCGGCGTAGCGGAAGGAGGAGCGGCCGAAGCCGAGGCCGAGCCGTTCGCTGACCGGCGCGCCGGAATCGAGCGCGAGGTCACGGCCGGTGATGCCGAGGTCGAGTTCGCCCGACCCGACGTAGATGGCGATGTCCTTGGGCCGCAGGAAGAAGAATTCGACCTGGTTGGCCGGATCCAGCACGGTCAGGTCGCGGGCATCGGTCCGCTTGCGGTAGCCGGCCTCGACCAGGATGGCGGTGGCGGCTTCGGACAGGGCGCCTTTATTGGGGACTGCGACGCGCAGCATGGGAGGGGGTCCTTTCGGGAAGTGAAACTACGGAGTAAGACGCGGCCATCACAGATGTCGGTACACGTCTTCGAGCTTCAGTCCACGACCCACCATCAGCACCTGCACCCAGTACAGCAGCTGCGAGATCTCCTCGGCGAGCGACTCGTCGCTCTCGTGCTCGGCGGCCAGCCATACCTCGCCGGCCTCCTCGAGCACCTTCTTACCCTGGCTATGCACGCCCGCGTCCAGCGCGGCCACGGTTCCGGACCCCTCGGGGCGGGTAACCGCACGATCCTGCAGCTCGGCGAACAGGGTTTCGAAGTTCTTCACGATGAGCCATTGTTTCAGACCGGTGTGCGGGACCGTTGCTCCGGCCCATCCCCGCTTTCGACGGCCGCCGCGGTGGGCATGATGGTGCCATGCCGTTCCAGACCGCGCTGACCGAGTTGTTCGCCTTGCGTCACCCGATCGCCCTGGCCCCGATGGGCGGCGTGGCGGGCGGTGAACTCGCCGCCGCGGTGTCGAATGCGGGTGGTTTGGGGCTGATCGGGGCCGGTGGTGGGGACCGTGAATGGTTGGCGCCGCAGTTGTCGATCGTCGCGGAAAAGGCTCGGGCGCCGTGGGGTGTCGGGTTCCTGTCCTGGGCGGTCGAGCCGGACACGCTGCGCTGGGTGCTCGACGAGTACCGGCCCAGTGCGGTGGTGCTGTCGTTCGGGGATCCGAGCCCGTTCGTCGCGGCGGTGCGCGACGCGGGCGTGCCGGTGCTGGTCCAGGTCACGGATCTGGACGAGGCTCGGCGGGCCCGCGATCTCGGCGCGGATGTGATCATCGCGCAGGGCGGCGAGGCGGGTGGGCACGGCGGCGGGCGTTCGACCCTGACGATCGTTCCCGCAGTCGTCGATCTCGTGCACCCGACGCCGGTGCTCGCCGCGGGCGGCATCGCGGACGGTCGTGGACTGGCCGCGGCACTGACGCTCGGTGCGGCCGGTGCGCTGATCGGCACGCGTTTCGAGGCGACGCACGAGGCGCTGCTCGCGCCCGAGGAGGCGAAGGCGATCGTGGCCGCGCGCGGAGACGACACCTCGCGCAATCGGGTCTACGACATCGCGCGCAAGTCCCCGTGGCCGGCGAGGTACACCGCACGCATGCTGCGCACCCCGTTCTTCGACAGCTGGCAGGACCGCGAGGACGAACTGCGCACCGACGCCGCGGCGCAACAGGGCTACGTCGATGCCCTCGACAACGACGACCCGGCGGCGCTGGCGGTCTGGGCCGGCGAGGCCGTGGACCTGATCAGCTCGATCGATTACGCCGCCGACGTCCTCACCCGGATCGTCGCCGAGGCGGACGCCGCCTTCGGACGCGCTGACAACCAGCGCGTCCGCGGCGACTGACTACGCCGAGCCGAGCAGCGCCGCCAAATCGGCCACCGCAGTGCGCAAGTGGTCGGCGAAGGCGTGCATCTCGTCGGCGACCGTGGTCGGCGTGGCCAGATACAGGTTCCAGCGATCCGGCAGCAGGACGTACGCGACGCCGATGCAGCGCGGGCTGGTGGAGCCGAAACCGAAGTAGCGGATGTTGACCGACGGCGCCGAGCTGGTGCTCAGGTAGTCGTCGCGCATGATCAGCCAGCCGGGGCTGTCGTAGAGCGGAATCGTCTCGGTGACACCGAGTTCCGCGCCACGGCGACGCTGGATCCACTGGAGTTCCCAGAGGTGCTGTTCCGGTGCGTCACCGGCCTGGCACTGCTTGGCTCGAGCGACGTGCGCCGCGGCCGCGGTACGCGCGGCAGCGAGCTTGACCGCCTGATCGACCTCCGGGTCCTGCACCGCGTCGACGAACGCGATCATCTCCGGGGTGATCACCCGCATGGCCTCGGTGCGGCCGTTGCGGTACTGCCGGGTGGCGATGGATTCGTAAGTGGCGCCGGTGATTCCCTTGCTGCGCCGGTGCGCGAGCTGATAGCTCAACTGCGCGAACGCATCCGGGGAGATGCCGAGCTGCTTGGCCTTGGTGGTGCCGAAATCCGGGAAAGACACCGTCTGCGTGGCGTTTTCGGCGGCATAGCGGGCGAAGTCGGCCCCGGCCGCGGCAATGTCGTTGCGCTGCGCGGCGTCCAGCACGAAGTCGATCGGCTCGACTGCGGGCAGGCCCTGCGCCTGCGCCCCGGATCGCTCGGCATGATCCTGCGCCGAGGTCTCCAGCAGGGCGTCGACGAAGGACAGCACGGTGGTGCCGTCCAGCCCGCAGTGCTCGATGTTGATGCCCGCCTGGCCATCCGCGAAGACGATGAACGACACCGCCTTGTCGAACCAGCGGTTCGCGCTGTCGCCGTGCAGCAGGTTGTCACACGCCTGCTGCTCGTCGGCCGGCGCGAAATCCTCCAGGCAGACGCAGAACAGCGCGGTCTCGATGGCGTCCAGCGCCGCGGCGTTGGTCGGCTCGGCCAGCAACTCCTGCCTGCTCGCCGCCCATTCGGCCCGCGCCTTGGTGGTGAGATGGCCTACCGCGGAATCGGTTCGGGTCGAGCGGGCACCCGTCTTGAGCACCTCGCGCAGCCCGCAGGCCAGGTCGTCCAGCGAGTGCGGCACGCCGTCCGGGCCGATCGCGTCCATCCGGAAGATGCTGCCGCGGAAGAAGACCACGATGTGCCTGGCGTCGGACGGGCCGGGCCATTCCTCGCTGTAGGGCACCCGGACGCTGTCCTGCTCCGCGCCGGGGATCCGGGTCTCGGAGAACAGATATTTGTTCTGCCACATGGACAGCGCCTGCCCGCGTTGCAGCACCGGCGGGATCGCCTCGGCGTCCAGAGCGATCTTGTAATCCACCGCGGCGGCGATGATTCCGGCCGCCCGATCCACCTGGGTGGCGGCGGTCGAGGTGGCCAGCACGGTCTCGTCCCGGAACAGGAAGAAGAAGTTGGCGTTCAACGCGATCCGGTCGCGCCGGCCCAGGTAGCGCGACGGCCAGAACAGGTCGAGCCAGCTGCCGGTGCCGGGGGCGGCGTCGTACTCGGCCAGGGCCGCGTGCAGCGTGCGGCCGGGGCCGTCCGCGCGCAGCAGGTCGGTAACCGCCGCCTCGGTGGTGGCGAGTTCGTCGGCGGTCAGCAGCGGTGCGCACCACTGCAGAAATCTGTCGCAGCTGGCCTCCAGCGTCGGCAGGGGCACCCGGGGCAGGGTGTCGTCGGCGGCGAACGTGCGTTCGGTCAATGCTGGTCCTCGGTGTCGGCGTGGTGCTTCGGCAACGGTCGCGATAGGTACAGGCCGGCGTAGAGCCAGCCGTCGGTTTCCCGGTCGGTGGTGTCGATTCCCTTGGCGGACAGGGTGTTCAGCACCTGGGTCTGCTCGGCCGCGGAGGCGAACCTGCGCTGCTGGTAGAGCCCCGGCGCCTGTTCGGTCCGGTAGCCGAGCGCGGCGAGGTCCGCGGCGATCGGCGCGAAGTCGAACATGCGCAGCACGAAGTGTGCCATCCATGGTCGCCGACGCGGATGCGCGGTGGCGACCCGGGTCAGCGTTTTCTCCGTGACATAGCCGATGCAACCGGTGGAGATGATGATGTCCGCGCTGGCCAGCAGCTCGCGCTGCTCGTCGGTCGGCTCGCCGGACTCCAGGTCGGCGTGCACGGTGTCGTGCAGCAGGCCGGTCTCTTTCGCGTAGGCGAGCGCGGGCGCGGAGGCGTCCATGCCGAGGAAACGGACGTCGGTGAGGCTGTCCCGGCTGCCCAGATCGGCGCGGTCGCGGGCGACGAGCGCCGCGTGCTCCCCCTCGGCGGTGCGGTAGTGCTCGGCGAGGTCCCGCATCGTGGTGTCGAAGCGCAGCAGCGCCGCGTTGACGCCGTAGGAGCAGCCGAGGTCGAGGACGGTGGGGGTGCTGACTCGCGCGGACGCGCGATACTCCCGAATCTGCTGCTGGAACACGGGTTTCGCCAGTTCCGGAATGCGATAGTCGAGGTCGGACATGCGGGCGTAGTAGTCGCGTGGATCGGGACGATCGTAAATGTCGTCGAAGGAGGCTTTCCCGGTCGTGTGTAACGGCACTGCCACAGTCGTTCCTCTCGGGTCGAGCGGTTGTTCCCGATCACTGGAATCGATCGGGCCGTTCGGCTCAGTCGAGCAAACGGTCGCCGCGGACAACGTCGGCCGCGGCGGCCAGATGGTCGGGTAGTACACGGCCGAAGAGTTGCCGGGTGCGCTCCACGGTGCCGATCACGCCGGGGCGGTCGGTGTAGGCGAAGATCGCCGAATGCCGTTGCGTGGCACCGGCGACGGGCGACACCCGGTGCAGCGAGAAGCGCCCCTGGAACAGTTGCAGGTCACCGGGGCGCAGGTCGAGGCGCTGGATCAGGCCCTCCCCCACGCCGGTGAGCACGGCGCGCACATCGTCGAGGTGCTCGGCCTCCGGCGTGCGAATGTTGGGGCAGTACTCGAAGATTCCGCCCGCCTCGGCGGGTTGGGTCAGCATGCTGACGGTGAATTCGTTGGTGTCGAAGTGCCACGGATGCGACATGCCGGGCGCAACCACGTTGAGGCACAGGCCCGCCAGCGGATCGGCGAACTCGTGCAACTCGGCCAGGCCGAAGCAATCGGCGACGAAACGCTGAAATCCCTTGTCCGTGTATAGCTGATGGATCAGCGCGTCGGCAGGGATGCGGTCGCGCGGCACGAACGCGTTACCGCGCTCCAGCACGATGACGCCCGGATGGTCTTGCGGCAGTTCGGTATCCAGCGGGATGTTGTACGCGTTGACCCGCTCGACCTCGTAGTAGGCGTGCGGCGCCATCGCATCGCCCTGTGTCCGGAGCGTTTCGGTCAGTTCCGGCCGGATGAAACCGCGCAGCACGGTGCACCCGCTCGCGGCCAATTCCGCCCGCGCGTGCGCCACGGCGGCGCTGCGGCCGGGGTCCGCGGAATTCGCCAGGGGATACCGTGCGGTATCTACGATCTCGTCGAGGACACCCAACGCTGCCATGGCGACATTCTGGTAGAGCGGACCGCCGACACGCCCGGGATTGGGCGAGATTGCCGGTGATCGCGGTCACACCTACCAGCAGCGCGCACTACCGTTGCGGCACAGTAACTCTCGATGAAGCGCGGTCGGGAGTGTCGAACGGCGACCGGTCAGCCGCGCTGCTTCAGCGCTTGTTCGAGGTCATCGACCGTCAGCCCGACCAACGTGTCGCGGAAGCTGCGACCGGGTCCGTCCGGCACCGCGATCTCGCACGGGATCACGATCACCGCGCAGCCCGCGGCGTGCGCCGCCCGGGTGCCGGTCGGCGAATCCTCCACCGCCACACAGTCGCGCGGATCGACGCCGAGCAGCTCGGCGGCGCGCAGGTACACATCCGGCGCCGGCTTGCCCTGCGCAACTTCGTCACCGCAGACCGACACGTCGAAGAAATCGCGGCCCAAGGTGTCGAGCCCGTACTCGGCGAGCGACCGCTTGGTATTGGTGACGAGCGCCGACTTCAGCCCGGCGGCCCGGACCAACCCCAGCGCATCCTTCGCGCCCGGCCGCCACGGGATCGGGCCGGTCATCAACTCGGTCACCCGGTGCTCGATGAACTCCCCCGCGACGCCCAGCGCCTCGGCGGTCGGCTCGATGCCGATACCGGTGAACAGCAGCCGCAGCGCGTCCGGACCGGACGCACCGATGAAGGTATGCCGGAGCTCGTCGGTCAGCTCACGGTCGTGCCGGCCGGCGAGTTCGCGCATCGCGACATCCCAGAGCTTCTCCGAATCCAGGAGCGTGCCGTCCATATCCCACAGAACAGCGACTGGTCGCGCGGTCACACGTCTCCTCGTTCGATTACCGATCAGGCCGTAGCCACGATAACCGCCGCACCCGAGGCGCCGCCGTGGCCAGTTGCGTAGTTGTGGCCTCTACCACGCCGGGACGCGGGCTTGCTTACGTTCCCGACGCGGTAATCAGCATGCGGCCGTTCTCGGCGGCGACCTGGAACCAGCGGGTCTCGTTCACCGTCTCGCCGTTCTTCTTCACATAGGTGAGCGAGGCAACCGCGCGATTCTCGCCGTTCGGCGTCACCGAGCGAACGGTGATCGAGCTGATCGTGCCCCACCAGCGGACGTACTCGTTGTAGCCGCCGGCCACGCCCTGATACCCGGGCGAGAGCTGGGACCACGCGGCGCTGGGATTGCCGGGGAGCATGCCGTAGTAGCCGGACACGAACTGGGAAACCTTCTCCGGCGTCGGCGGACCGAACGGCGTCGCGCTGACGCTCGGCGCGGGAGTCGTCGGCGGCGCGGACGAGGGCGGGGCCGAGGAGGAGGGCGGGGCCGACGACGGCGTGGGCGTCCCGCTCGGCTGCCCCGACGGGGAGGGGGTGGTGACCGGCACCGGCGACTCCGGCTGGCCGGGGCCCGCCGCGTTCGGCGGCTGCGCCGGGACCTCGGCGGACGAGGACGTGATCGTGGTCCCCGGCGGCGTCGCGGTGTCGCTGCCCTTGCGATCGTTGGTGAGGAAGGCGACGAGTCCGATCACCGCGAGCACCACGACGAACGCGGCGCCGGCCATGGCGAGCGAGCGATTGCGCGACGGCCCGCTGCCCGGGCCGCCCGGCAGCGTCGCACCGCTGCGCGGCGGGACCGGCGGCTGCGCGGAAACGGATTCGGCGACAGGCGGATTGGTCAGCGCGGCGGTCGGCACCACGGTGGTCGCGTCGTTCGCGTTGCTGCCCGCGGCGTCGGTGCTCGTCGGCGAACTCGGTTGCGGCAGAACGGTGGTCGCGTTGTCCGCACCGGGTGCGGGCAGCGCCTTGGTGAGCGCGGGCACGCCCAGGCTCGGAACCCGGCCCTCCGCAACGGCTTCCAGCGCCTTCTGCGCCTCACGCATGGTCGGGCGCGCGTCGATGGTCGGGGCGAGCAGGCGCAGCAGGACGGGACCGAGCGCGCCGGCGTGCTCGGGCGTCGGCACCTGTCCACGCGCGACGGCGTGCAGCACGGCCAGCGGGTTGTCGCCCTCACCGAACGGCGGCAGGCCCTCCACGGCGGCGTAAAGCGTTGAGCCGAGGGCGAATACGTCGGAGGCCGGTTCCGGGTTCTCGCCGCGCGCCACCTCGGGCGCGAGGTAGGCCGGGGTGCCGGCCAGGAAGCCCGTGGCGGTCACGGTGACGTCGCCGACGGCGCGGGAGATGCCGAAGTCGGTGATCTTCACCGTGCCGTCGTCGCCGACCAGCAGGTTGGCCGGCTTCACGTCGCGGTGCATGATGCCCGCGTCGTGCGCGGCGGCAAGCGCGCCGGCCGCTTGCGCGCCGATCCGGGCGACCTCGACCGGGGACAGGGTGCGCTTGCCGGAGAGCTTGGCCGCCAGGCTCGGCGCGTCCATGTATTCCATGACCAGCCACGGCTGGCCGTCTTCCTCGGCGACGTCGAAGACGGTGATCGCGTGCGGATGATGCAGGCGCGCGGCGATGCGCCCCTCGCGCATGGCGCGCAGCTTCGCCTCCAGCGCGGCGGTGCGGGTCAGTCCGGGCCCGAGGATGAGCTGTTTCACCGCGACCGTGCGTCGCAGGCGGACGTCGGTGCCGCGCCAGACGACGCCCATCGCGCCTGTGCCGATCGGATCCGTGAGTCGATACCGTCCCGCGATCAATCGGTCCGCCGTCATGCTGTTGTGCCTTCCTGCTTACGCGCCGAGCTGGTACTGCAGTGGCGCGCAACGCCGGGAAATCCCCGAAATTGCTACGCGCCGTAGTCCTTTACACCCGTAAGCAGCGATAGCGACGCATCCGCCGACTGCCCCGGATGCAGTTGCAACGCTTCCGACAATGGCATACCCACCCGACACACATCCACCTCACCGAAAGTCCCCGGGCGATGGCCCAGGTCAGCGCCCCGCCACGCCGAAGCACGAAACACGCTCGGCGCGTCGGGATTTGCCCAAATCATGGCATACGAGCAGGTAGCCAAGGCCCTTGCGGTACGCGAACAGTGTTCCGCAGCACGGTGACCACGATCACTTCGTACCGACCGGTTCGATAACTGATTCGACAGGGGTCCAGGACGCCGTTAGCCGCACACCCGCCGTAGCGAGCGTGCGGCTAACTCGAGGAAAACGCGGGGCGACTCCCCCGCCGAGCCGAGCCTCAGGCGTTGAAGTACTTCGCCTCGGGATGCAGCAGGACGAACGCGTCGGTGGACTGCTCCGGATGCAGCTGAAGTTCCTCGGACAGGACGACGCCGATCCGATCAGCCTCGAGCAGGTCGACCAGTTTGGCACGGTCGTCCAGGTCCGGGCAGGCGCCGTAGCCGAACGAGTAGCGCGCGCCGCGATAGCCCAGTTTGAAGTATTCGAGGACGTCGCTGGGGTCGTCGTCGGCGACCGCGTGCCCGTCCAGGGTCAGTTCCTCGCGCACCCGGCGATGCCAATATTCGGCCAGGGCCTCGGTGAGCTGCACGCCGATGCCGTGCACCTCGAGGTAGTCGCGGTAGTTGTCCGCGGCGAACAACTCGTTGGCGAAATCGGCGATCGGCTGGCCCATGGTGACCAGCTGGAAGGGCAGCACGTCCACCTGACCGGTCTGCTCGGCCCGTTCCCGCGACCGGATGAAGTCGGCGATGCACAGGAAGCGATCGCGCTGCTGACGCGGGAAGGTGAACCGATAGCGTTCGGGCGCACCGGGATTCGGTTCGGTGAGCACGATCACGTCGTCGCCCTCGGACACCGCCGGGAAGTACCCGTAGACCACGGCCGCGTGCTGCAACACACCCTCGGTGCTCAGCCGATCGAGCCAGGCGCGGAACCGCGGCTTGCCCTCGGTCTCCACCAGCTCCTCGTAGCTCGGGCCCTCGCCGCCGCGCTGGCCACGCAGGCCCCACTGGCCGAGGAACAGCGCCCGCTCGTCGAGCAGCCCCGAATACTCGTGCAGGGCCAGGCCTTTCACCACCCGGGTGCCCCAGAACGGCGGCGTCGGCACCGGCACGTCCGCGGCGACGTCGGAGCGCGCGGGCACCTCGATCGGAACCTCGGTCGCCTTGCGCTCCTCGGCGATCCGCTTGGACCGTTCGTGGCGCGCCTTGCGCTGGGCCGCCTTCTCCCGCTCGGCGATCGCCTCCGGGCTGTCCGGGTCGATGCCGCCGCCGCGCTTGCGGGTCATGATGTCGTCCATCAACCGCAGGCCCTCGAACGCGTCGCGGGCGTAGTGCACGTCGCCCTCGTACACCTCGGTCAGGTCGTTCTCGACGTAACCGCGGGTCAGCGCCGCGCCACCGAGCAGCACCGGGAACTGTTCGGCCACGCCCTTGGTGTTGAGCTCCTGCAGGTTTTCCTTCATGATCACGGTCGACTTCACCAGCAGCCCGGACATGCCGATGACGTCGGCCTTCTTGTCCATCGCGGCATCCAGAATGGTCGCGATCGGCTGCTTGATGCCGAGGTTGACCACCTCGTAGCCGTTGTTCGACAGGATGATGTCGACCAGGTTCTTGCCGATGTCGTGCACGTCGCCCTTGACGGTGGCCAGCACGATGCGGCCCTTGCCGCTGTCGTCGGTGGCCTCCATGTGCGGTTCCAGGTAGGCGACCGCGGCCTTCATCACCTCGGCCGACTGCAACACGAACGGCAGCTGCATCTGGCCGGAGCCGAACAGCTCACCGACCGTCTTCATGCCGGACAGCAGCGTCTCGTTGATGATCTGCAACGGCGGGACCTGCTGCATCGCCTCTTCGAGGTCGGCCTCCATGCCGTTGCGCTCGCCGTCGACGATCCGCCGGGCCAGCCGCTCGAACAGCGGCAGCGCCGCCATCTCCTCGGCCCGCGAGGCGCGCGACGACGAGGTCGACACGCCCTCGAACAGGCCCATCAGCACCTGCAACGGGTCGTAGTCCTCGCCGCGGCGGTCGTAGACCAGATCCAGGGCGACCTTGCGCTGCTCGTCCGGAATGCGCGCCATCGGCAAGATCTTCGACGCGTGCACGATCGCGGAATCCAGTCCGGCCTGGACACACTCGTGCATGAACACCGAGTTCAGCACCTGCCGGGCCGCCGGGTTCAGGCCGAAGGAGATGTTCGACAGGCCGAGGGTGGTTTGCACGTCCGGATGCTTGCTCTTCAGCAACCGGATGGCTTCGATGGTCTCGATGCCGTCCTTGCGCGACTCCTCCTGGCCGGTGCCGAGGGTGAAGGTCAGCGTGTCGATGATGATGTCGCTTTCCAGCACACCCCAGTTGCCGGTGATGTCCGCGATGAGCCGCTCGGCGATGGCCACCTTCTTCGCGGCGGTGCGGGCCTGGCCCTCCTCGTCGATCGTCAGCGCGACCACGGCGGCGCCGTGCTCGGCGACCAGCCGCATGGTCTGCTGGAACCGCGATTCCGGTCCGTCGCCGTCCTCGTAGTTCACCGAGTTCACCGCGCAGCGACCGCCGAGGTGCTCCAAACCGGCCTTCAGCACCGGGGTTTCGGTGGAGTCGAGCATGATCGGCAGCGTCGAGGAGGTGGCCAGCCGGGCAGCCAGCGCCTCCATGTCCTTCGCGCCGTCGCGGCCGACGTAGTCGACGCACAGGTCGAGCATGTGCGCACCGTCGCGGGTCTGGTCCTTGGCGATGTCGAGGCACTTCTGCCAGTCCTCGGCCAGCATCGCGTCGCGGAAAGCCTTGGAGCCGTTGGCATTCGTCCGCTCGCCGATCATCATGACCGACGCTTCCTGCTCGAACGGCACCGCCGTGTACATGCTGGACACCGCGGGCTCGTGCACCGGGGTGCGCCGATCGTCGAGCGGCGGCAGCTTGGGCTCGATCTCGCGGACCGCCTCGGTCACCTGCCGGATGTGCTCGGGGGTGGTGCCACAGCAGCCGCCGACCAGCGCGAGGCCGAACTCGGAGACGAAGCCGCTCAGCGCGACCGCCAATTCCTCCGGGGTGAGCGGGTATTCGGCGCCGTGCTTGCCGAGCACCGGCAGCCCGGCGTTCGGCATCACCGACACCGGTACCTGCGCGTGCCGGGACAGATGCCGCAGATGCTCGCTCATCTCGGCCGGGCCGGTCGCGCAGTTCAGTCCGATCATGTCGATGCCGAGCGGCTCCAGCGCGGTGAGCGCCGCGCCGATCTCACTGCCGACCAGCATGGTGCCGGTGGTCTCCACGGTGACGTGGGTGATGATCGGGATGCGCCGGCCGAGCAGGCGCATGGCCTCCCGGCTGCCGTTCACCGCGGCCTTGACCTGGAGCAGGTCCTGACAGGTCTCGATGAGAATCGCGTCGGCGCCGCCCTCGAGCATGCCGAGCGCGGATTCGGTGTAGGCGTCGCGCAGCGCGGTATAAGGAGCATGGCCGAGGGTGGGCAGCTTCGTGCCCGGGCCCATCGAGCCGAGCACGTAGCGCGGAGTGCCGTCGGCGGAGGGCCCCATCTCGTCGGCCACCTCGCGGGCCAGCCGGGTGCCGCGCTCGGACAGGTCGCGGATGCGGTCCGCGATGTCGTAGTCGGCCAGGTTCGGCAGGTTGCAGCCGAAGGTGTTGGTCTCGACCGCGTCGGCGCCGGCCTCGAAGTACGCGCGGTGAATGTTGCGCAGCACGTCGGGGCGGGTGTCGTTGAGGATCTCGTTGCAGCCTTCCAACCCGATGAAGTCATCGAGGGTCAGATCGGCCGCCTGCAACATGGTGCCCATCGCACCGTCACCGATTACGACACGGCGACGCAACGTGTCGAGGAGCGTGGTGTCGAACACGGCGGGGATGGACGCAGACATGAGATCAAGCGTAATGGTCGGGTGCGACAGTGCAGCTCGCCGAGTCGAGTGGGCACGGACACACCTGGTCACCGCCGCCGCTGCCGAACACGCCGGGCCCGGCCACGGCATACGACACGCCAGTTCCCCGCACACATTAGGCTGACCGAGTGAACCCCAGTGAAACTCCCGATCCGGAACTGCCGACGTTGCGGGAACCGGTGCTGGTTGCGGCCTTCGAAGGCTGGAACGACGCGGGCGACGCCGCAAGCGGAGCCGTAGAGCATCTGGAATTGATCTGGGACGCCGAGCCGCTAGCCGAACTCGATTCCGAGGACTACTACGACTATCAGGTCAACCGGCCGACCGTTCGGCAGGTAGACGGCGTGACCAGGGAAATCCAGTGGCCTTCGACCATGCTGTCGGTCTGCTCGCCCCCGGGCAGCGATCGCGACATCGTGCTGCTGCGCGGCATCGAGCCGAATATGCGCTGGCGCAGTTTCTGCGAGGACCTGCTGGAGTTCATCGAACAGCTCGGCGTGCAAACCGTGGTCATCCTCGGCGCGCTGCTCGCCGACACCCCGCACACCCGTCCCGTTCCGGTCACCGGCTCCGCCTATAGCAAGGAAGCGGCCGAGCGCTTCAACCTGGAGCAGACCCGGTACGAGGGACCGACCGGCATCACCGGCGTGCTGCAGGATCAGTGCGTCAAGGCCGGTGTCCCGGCGGTGTCGTTCTGGGCCGCGGTGCCGCACTATGTTTCGCAGCCGCCGAACCCGAAGGCCACCATCGCGTTGCTGCACCGGGTCGAGGACGTGCTCGATATCGAGGTGCCGCTCGGCGAGCTGCCGACGCAGTCCGAGGAGTGGGAGACCGCGGTCAACGAGATGACCGCGGGCGACGACGAGGTCACCGAGTACGTGCGCTCGCTCGAGGAGCGCGGCGACGCGGCGGTCGACGTGAACGAGGCGATGGCCAAGATCGACGGCGACGCCATCGCGGCCGAGTTCGAGAAGTACCTGCGCAGGCGCGGTCCGGGCAGCTTCGGGCTCTGAACCGCCTGCGGGTCAACCGCTTTGGTCGGCTGGCGGCGATCGAGGGTGCCGAACGGTTGCGGTACGCGCTGCGCACGGTCGTGCTGATCGCCGTGCCGACTGCCGTATGAGTAGCCGTCGCGTTGCTGCTCACCGGCTACTACTGCCGGTGGCTTTTCGCGGCGCGGCGGCGCTGCTGGTCTGAATTCTGTTGGTGGACATGGTCGAGCGGCGCGAACCGTTCCGGTTCGGCATAGCCTGCCCGCGTTGCTGGGTAGCGCTGTCCGGTTGGCCTGGGTGCCCGGCTGTTTCGCTGCGCCGGGGCGGGAGCGACTGGTCATGGCGGGGGCGGCTCGCGCCTGGGCGCCATGGCTGCGGCGGGGCCTCGCCGACAGCTCGCTGTTCGGGCAACACCATGTTCCGGCGTTGCTCGCCTCGCTGTCGGCCGGTGTGGCCGTGGCGAGGATGCGTCCGTGCGTTCAGGTCTCGATGGTCCAGACCTGCGCCGCCGCTTCGCGGGCCAGCTTCGCCAGCAGAATATCCCGCGGGATCGTCTGGCCGGCAAGGTGATCGAGCGACGGCACCACGACGTGATGTGCGTCTGCTCGCTTGAGCTCCTGGGTCAGCTCGACAAATGCCGCGCCGTCACCGGAAGTCGATTCATGGAACGTTGCGGCGAAGCAGAGCCCTTCTTCGCGGGCGAGGGTGCTCATCGCATCCTCTAGCTCTGCACAGTGGCCGTCGGCCAAATCGTCACGCAAGTATCCATAGATCAACGCTTCCACCCGAACCTCCGTTGGATTGGGTACCGCTGCCCTCATGTGGATCTCCCCATTGTGGGGTACTGCGCCTTGCAAGGACAGATGCAATTGCATCTGGTTGAGATGAGATGTGTCCGGCTAACTTTCCGCTCTCATGTCCAGCATGTACAACGCCAACTTGCGAATGTAGATGTCAACCCACTGACACCTATATGCCCTATCTCGGCCACCGGGCGTTAACTGGTGCGATACTACTGACGTGGCCGCTGGAGACGATCGACCCGTCTGGGCAGTCCGGATGCGCTCCGAACGCGATGCGCGGGGGTGGTCACAAGCCGATGCCGTCCGCGTGATGCGCGCCAAGTCATCCCACAACCTGCCGACAGACAGTACACTGCTGCGTAACTGGCGCCGCTGGGAATCGGGCGAGTCGCGGCCGGATGATTTCTACGCACCGATTATTTCCGCCGCCTTCGACACTGTCACTGCGGCGTTCTTCCCCAAAGCCAGGCCGAATCGCGACGATGAGGTGCTCTCGGCAACCGGCATGGACACGCTGGAATTCATCGGGCGCCTGCGCATGTCGGACGTCTCCCCCGCCACCTTGGACGCCATCCGGATCACCGCGGAACGCCTGTGTTGCGAGTACTCCTACGCGGATCCGCACGAGCTGCACGCCGAGGGCACCGGGTGGTTGCGGCGAATTACCTCGCTGCTGGACGGCCGACTGACTTTGGCGCAGCACCGCGACATCCTGGTGCTCGCGGGATGGGTTGCGCTGCTGGTGGGTTGCGTGGACTACGACCTGGGCCGGCGCACCGCCGCGGAGGCGACCCGGCGCGCCGCGCTGTCCCTCGGCCAGGAGGCCGAGAACGCCGAAATCACCGGCTGGGGTGCGGAAATGGCCGCTTGGTTCGCGCTCACCCAGGGTAACTACCGGGGTGCGATCGACGCGGTCGACCAGGCGCTGGAGACCAGCCAGAACCTCGGCGTCGGTGTACAACTCGCCGCGCAGCGGGCCAAAGCCTGGGCGCGCCTAGGCGACAAGCAACAGGTGGAAACGGCCCTGGACGAGGGCCGGGCAATTTTGCAGCGACTCGACCATCCGATCAACCTGGACAACCATTTCGTGGTCGATCCGCAGAAGTTCGACTTCTACGCGATGGACTGCTGCCGCGTCGCGGGTGAGGATCGGCTCGCGGAGACCTACGCGAACGAGGTCATCCGCAATTCGACCAGGGCGGACGGTACGGTTCGCAATCCGATGCGGGTGTCCGAGGCGCACCTGACCCTCGCGGTCGTCGCGGTGCGCAACCGCGATCTGGAACTCGCGGTCGACGAGGGGCTGCGCGCGTTCGCGGGCAAGCGCCGTTCGCTGCCCTCGCTGATGTGGATCGCCGGCGAGGCCGCGCGCGAAATCATCGCCCGCTACCCGGGCGATCCGCGCACCCGGGTGTACCTGGACCAGCTGCGTTCGCTCTCGAACGAGTGACCGGTACCGGTCCGGCACAGCCGGATTCGTCGGCGAACATCCGGCAAACAGGACACGCGCACGCCGAACCGGGTATGTACGCGTCGTCGGCGACCGGCCCGCTACTACCCTGTTCCCGGTGACCGACTCCGTCGACGCCGCCGCGAGCGCCTCCGTCCTGTGGGACGACCGGCTGCGGCTGTTCTCCTTCGCCACCGCCGAGCGCCGCGCCGACTACCTGTGGGTGCTGCGCGCCTTCGACAGCGCGCGGGCCGCCTATGTGGTGTTGCTGCATGCCGACGACGTGGCGGAGTGGATCGAGCGCAACGGACACAGCCTGCGCACTCCCGACCTGCTCGACCTCGCCGAGCCGGTACCCGCGCCTGACGTTGAGGCCCAGCAACATACAGCGGACAAGCAGACCAGTCAGTCTGTAGAAAAATCGCCGGTCGACGATGGTCCCGCGAGCGCTCAGGCCTGGTCCAGCGAGCGCGGCACCCGTCTGAACGCGCCCCGGCTGACCGCGGCCGAAATCGGCCCGCTACTCGATCAACTCCACCAATGGGGCGTGCTGGAACGCAGTTACGACGGAACGCGCGCCGCCACCCTGGCCGAATACCGCAACCGGCACTTCGTCTACCAGTTCTCCCAGGCCGGGTTCCAGGCGTATCGCGCGGTCGCGGGTGTGCTCAACGCCCGACTCGACGAGGCCTCGCTGTCGCGGCTGGTGCTGCCGGAGTTGCTGGCCGATCTGCACACCCTGGCCGCGGCCAACCGCGACGGCGACGCCGAGCGGGTCTACCGCACGCTGCGCCGCCTCGACGCGGCGCTGACCGACATGGCCGCGCGCGCCGCGCACTTCTACCTATCCCTCGGCGATCTGGTGCGGACCACCGAGATCACCCCCGAATCGTTCCTGGCGCACAAGGACGCGCTGCTCGCGCACATGCGCGAGTTCAGCCTCGACCTGGCCCGCTTCGTGCCGCGGCTGGCCGGCGCGATCGCCGAGATCGAGGAGACCGGGGTCGACGAGCTGATCGAACGCGCCGCCGGGTGTGACGAGCGGGTGCTGCTGAGTTTCGCCGAGCGGCAGGCGGATTGGCACGCGCGCTGGGACGGGCTGCGCACCTGGTTCGTCCCGTCCGGCACCGGCGAGCACGCCGGAACCACCGAGGCGGAGCGGCTGCGCGAGGCGACCATGAGCGCCATCGCCGCCGTGCTCTCGCTGCTGCGGCGGGTCACCGAGACCCGGCGCGGCGGGGTGAGCCGGGAGTCGGCGCTGCGGCATCTGGCCGGCTGGTTCACCGCCGCGCCGACCGCGGACAGCGCGCACGCCCTCTACGACGCGGTGTTCGGCCTCGGCCGGCCGCGCCACCTGGCGATGGAGCATCCGGACGCGGACCTGATCCCGACGCAGCGATCCTGGTGGGAGGCACCGCCGTTGGAGATCTCGCGCACGCTGGCCGAGACCGGGCGACCCCCCTCGGCCGGTGCGCCCGCGCGGATCCATCGCAACGACGCGAGCATTCGACGGTTGCGCGAGGTGCAGCTGGACGCGCAACGCGCCCGCGCCGACGCGGCCAAGTCCCTGGCCGCCGCCGACGTGCACGACCGGGTGCTCGACGAACGGGAGACCGAAGTGCTGCTGCGCCTGCTCGACGCCGCGTCCACCGCGTGGGTGCCGGTGAGCGGCCGGGTCGCCGGGACCACCGGTTCCGACAGCGGCGTCACCCTTACTGTCTCCGAACACGACGGGTCTACCGTGGTGCAGACCGCGCACGGGCTGTTGCACCTGAACAACCGCAGGCTAGAGGTGCGTCAGACGACCAGGACCCGGCCGTGCGGCAACGGGGGGCGCGCATGATGCACGGACGCAAGATCGATTCGCTTGCGCTGGACAATTATCAGCGCGCCGCGCGGGTCATCCTGGCCAATCACCTGGTGACCAGGACCTATCCCGATCGGATCGCGCTGCCGCTGATCCGCCGGTGGGCCACCGAGCTGCGCGAGGACCTGGCCGAGCTGTTCGGCTACCGCCTGGAGGTCACCGAGACCACCGCGCGGGTGTTCCCCATCATCGACCGGCTGGACGCGGGCAAGCCCGCGCGCACGCCCGCCGACCGGCTCTTCGATCGCCGCCGCTACGCCTACCTCGCGCTGTCCATCGCCGCGCTCGGCCGGGCCGGGGACCAGATCACCTTGTCGGAGTTGGCCGATCAGGTCGCCGCCTACGCGGGCCGGGTCGAGGGCCTTGAGCTGTCCACCGATCGCGCGGCCGACCGCGACGCCTTCGTCGACGCGGTCGGCTGGCTGACCCATCGCGGCGCGCTCACCCTGGCCGACGGCGACGCGGGCGGCTGGGCCAGCGATCCCGAGGCCGGCGAGGCGCTCTACGACATCGATCGGCCGGTGGTGTTCGCGCTGTTCCGGCCGCCGCGGGCGCTGCAACATCTGCACAGCGTGCGCGGGCTGCTCACCGAAGAGGCCGCGGGCGCAAGCGGTCCCGCGCACGCGCCGACCGCGGCCGACCTGGCCCGCCGGGTGCGGCGGACATTGGTCGAGCGGCCGGTGGTGTATCTCGACGACCTCGCGCCGGCGGAACGACCGGTGCTGGGTCAGGATCGGATCGTCGCCGATGTGGAGATGTTCACCGGGCTCGAGGCCGAGCGACGGGCCGAGGGGGTCGCGCTGATCGATACCTCCGGCCGGCTCTCCGACATCCGCTTCCCGAGCACCGGGACCTTGGCGCAGGTGGGGTTGCTGCTGGCCGGTGAGATCGCCGAC
The DNA here is from genome assembly GCF_040681495.1 of Nocardia sp. NPDC051756. NCBI lineage: Bacteria > Bacillati > Actinomycetota > Actinomycetes > Mycobacteriales > Nocardiaceae > Nocardia > Nocardia sp. NPDC051756. The sequence continues at coordinate 539,227 of NZ_JBFAYV010000005.1, forward strand.
CGGGTGCTCGACATCGACAATCCGCTCGAATGGCGAACGGGCGCGCCCGACGCGGGCGAGGCGCTTGCGGCACAGTTGGACGGCGCGATCCCCGAATCGACGGTCTTCGCGCCGCTGGCCGATCTGCGGGCGCTCGACGACTTTGGGACACAACCGGATTCGACGTTCGACGCCGAGGCCGAGGAACCGGTCGAGATGACCTACCCGCTGATCGAATCGGCCTGGGTGCGCGAGACCGTGCAAGCTCTCGCGGATCGATACGGCGCGACCTTCGCCGCCCAGTGGCAGGCCGATGTGCCCGGCCTGACCACCGAGGTGGTGGCCCTGCTGGAGCGGCTGCGCCTGGTGCAGACGGTGGACGACGGGCTGCTGATTCTGCCCGCGCTCGCCCGCTATCGCGGCGCCGTCGTCACGGTCCGCACCAAGCGCACCGAGGAACTGTTCGTCACCGCGGCCGATACCTATGGGGCCGACAGCACTGGCACGGAAGGGGACTGAGGCGATGTCGCTCATTCACGGCGGAGTGCGGTTCATCCCGACCCGCGCCGGAATCGTCAACCTGTGGGACTACCGCGACCAGGAATTCTGCTTCGCCGACGGCAGATTGGTGCTGCGCGGCCCCAACGGATCCGGTAAGACCAAGGCGCTGGAGGTGCTGTTCCCGTTCGTGCTGGACGGGCGGATCGAGCCGCGCCGGCTCAACCCGTTCGCGGGCGAAGAGCGCACGATGAAGTCGAACCTGTTGTACCGCAAGCAGGAATCGGCCTACTCCTATGTCTGGATGGAGTTCGCCCGCGGCGACTGGGACGACGCGGAGGCGGTGACGGTCGGCATCGGCATGCGCGCCACCCGCTCCTCGGACAAGGTGACGCGCTGGTACTTCGTCGCCGACGGCCGGGTCGGCATCGACTTCTCCCTGATCGGGCCCGACGATCGGCCGTTCACCCGCAAGCAGCTGGCCGAGCAGATCGGCACCGATGCGATCGTCGATCGTCCGGTCGAGTACCGAAACGCCATCGACGCCAGGATGTTCGGGCTCGGCACCCAGCGCTACGACCAGCTGATCAACCTGATCCTCACGCTGCGCCGCCCGCAGCTGGCGAAAAACCTGGACCCGCGCGGACTTTCGCAGGCGCTCACCGACGGCCTGCGCCCGCTCGACGAACAGCTGATCCTGGACGCCGCCCGCTCGTTCAGCGATATGGAGGAGGTCGGGCGCACCCTGGAAGGGCTGGTGCACGCCGACAGCGCCACCCGGACGTTCGTCGATGTCTACCGCAAATACCTTGCGGTACAGGCGAAGACGGACGTCGATCAGCTGCGCACCCGGCTCGACGCGGTCACCCACGCGAGCACCGCGCTGTTCGCCGCGACCGCGCTGCGCGAGCGCCGCGAGGGCGAACGCGCCGCCGCCGAGGCGCGCGCCGAGGACGCCGATCGCGCCTACGAGCAGGCGCTCGGCGACCGGGAGAACCTCCAGCGCTCCAGCGCCTACGAGGGCAAGCAGCAGCTCGACGACCTGGCCGACGCGGTGCGCCGCCTGGAGACCTCGGCGGGCGTGCACGGCGACAAGGCGCTGAAGGCGCGCCAGACCCTCGATCAGCGGGCGCAGGAGGCCGAACGTGCGCGCACCGCGGTCCGCACGGCCGCCGCGGCGCTCGCCCGGGGCGAGGACGAATTGCGTTCCGCCGCAGAGGAAGCCGGGATCGACTGGACCGCGCTGTCGGAGAACGCGCGCGCCGAACAGCTCACCGCGACGGTGCGCGCGCATGCCGAAGAACGCGATGCCGACGTGCGCGCGGTGCGGCAGGCCATGGGGATCATGGAGACCGCGGCCGCCGAACGTACCCGGGCCGAACGGCTCGCCGAACGCGCACGGGAGCTGAGCGAGGCGGCGGCGGCCGAGGTCGCGCACGCCGAAGCCGCGGTCGTGCTGGCCCGCACCGAGGCGAGCAGCGCGCTGCGCAGCTGGTGGGAGGAGCACCGCGAGGTGTACTCCCCCCTCGGCAACGGACTGTTCGAAGACCTGGATACCGCGCTCGCGCAGGCGGGTTCGGAGGAGGCGACGGTCGCGGAGGTGCTGGCCGAGCGCACCGAGTCGCTGATCGACGAGATCCGCAACGACCGGCAGGAGGCGCGCGCTCGCGCGGCCACGGCGGGCGAGCAGATCGCCGAGCTGACCGCCGAACGCGACCGGGTCGCCGCGCAAAGCGACGACGCGCCACCGGCTTTCGCCGCCCGCGTGCGCGTGGCCGACGACCGGCCAGGAGCCCCACTGTGGCGGCTGGTCCGCTTCGCCGACGATGTCAAGCCACAAACGGCCGCCGGCATCGAGGCTGCCTTGCACGCCGCCGATCTGCTCGACGGCTGGATCTGCGCCGAACCGCCCGCGAAGTACGACTCGGATCAGTTTCTCGTCCCGCTTCCGGAGAAGGAGCGACCGAAGGGCCGCACCCTCGCCGATGTGCTTGTCGTCGAAGAGGATTCCGATGAGCTGACGGTGCCGCGGCAGGCCGTCGCCGACGTGCTCGCCTCCATCGCGCTGCACGAGGGCAAGGGCGACCCGGCCGGCGGTCTCGCGGTGAGCGTCGCGGGCGGCTTCCGGCAGGGGGTACAGGTCGGCAGGCACCACAAGACCGACGCCGAGTTCATCGGCGCCACCGCGCGGGCTCGCCGCCGTGAACTCCGGCTGACCGAACTCGCCGCCGCACTGGAGGCGGCGGGCGAAGCACAGCGCGGAGCCGCGGATCAGGAGGCCGACGCCACCGCCGAGCTGGCCCGAATCTCGGCCGCAGCCAAGGCTTTGCCGCGCGCCACCGCGGTCACCACCGCGTTGCGCGCGGTCTCCGAGACCGCGGGCATGATGCGCTCGCGTTCCGAGGCCGCCACCCAGGCGGAACGCGATCTCGACCAGGCGGTCGCCGACACCACCGTGGTGGAGAAGAAGCTGCGCGCGGCCGCGACCAAGCACCGGACCCCGCGCGAGCCACGCGAACTCGACGCCTTGGCCGCCGCCATCCGGCATTTCGAGAACACCGGCACCGGCCTGCTGCGCCTGCGCACCGAACACGAGCGGGAACGCGAGCGCGAACGCGAGGGCTCCGACCGGCACGACGAGGCCAAGGACCTGGCCGAGGCGTTCGCCGAGGAGGCCGAGGCGGCCAAGTCCGGCTACCAGGAGCAGCTGCGCAAGCTCGAAACCCTGCGCGAGGCACTGGGTGCGGGCGCCGCCGACATCGATCAGGAGCTGGAGAAGGCGCGCGCGAAGATCGAGGCGACCAAGGGCGAGCAGAAGGCCGCGCGCAAGGCCGCCAACGAGGCCATCGAGGCCATCGGCGACGCCGAGGCCGCCTACCGGACCGCGCACGAATCACTGGGCACCGCACTGACCGAGGTGCTCGCCGACGTGAAAGCCCTTGCCCCGTATGCCCGCCCGGACCTGCTGCGCCTGCTCGGCGCGGCGTCCGAGGGTCGCTGGCCGAGCAGCGAGGCCGCCTGGTCCACGCCGGAGCAGCTGCTCTACCGGATCTCCCAGGCGGGACCGGAGGCCGAACCGCAGGTACTGCCGGACGAGGTCGCCGAACTCTTCGAAAGTCTCACCGCCGCAACCTCTTCAGTGCGCGCCAGCGAGGCGACGCGCAAGACCACCCGCAGCGCGGTGACGGCGGCGCTACAGGAGTTCGATGCCGCGCTGTCCGGGTCCGGTCGCGACTACCGGTTGCAGTGGGACGCCGCCGACGGGCTGACCGTGGTGCAGGTGCAGGACGACGACGGCATGTCCGCGCTGGCCGACTTCGCGGCCCGGATCGACGGCGCGCGCAAGGATCAGGAGCTGCTGCTCACCGACGCCGAGCGGCGCATCCTGGAGGACGCGCTGCTCACCGGGCTGGCCCAGCAGATCTACGAACGCACCAGCGACGCCCGCGATCTCATCGCCAGGATGGGCGCGGAGATGAAGCAGCGCCGGATGTCCTCGGGCAACACCATCGGCGTGCACTGGGTGCTGGCCGACACGTTGTCCGATCCGGCGCGGGCCATGTGCAAGCTGCTCGACCGCGACGCCTCGGTGCTCGGCGCGGACGAACTCGCCACCATCCGTGCGCATTTCGCGTCCGAGATCCGCGCGGCCCGGGCCGCGCACCCGGAGCGCTCCTACCCGGAGATCCTGGCCGCCACCCTCGATTACCGTACCTGGCGGGTGTTCTCGTTCACCCTGATCTCCGCCGACGGCAGCGAGGACAAGCTCACCGTGGCCCGGCACAGCGCGCTCTCCGGTGGCGAGCAGTCGGTCTCGCTGCACCTGCCGCTGTTCGCCGCCGCGCACGTCATGCTCGACTCGGCCGACCCGCAGGCCCCCCGCCTGCTCGCGCTGGACGAGGCGTTCGCCGGCGTCGACGACAACGGCCGCAGCGAATTGCTCGGCCTCAGCGTGCAATTCGACCTCGACCTGTTCATGACCGGCTACGACCTGTGGATCACCTACGCCCACGTCCCCGGCTGCGCCCACTACGACCTCGCCCACGCCGCCGCCGAAAACACCGTCAGCGCAACCCTGCTGGTCTGGGACAGCGGCGACCTCCTCGCCGAACACGACGGCACCGACCTCACCGTCGCCCTCGGCTCCCCCAACCGCCGCCGCGTGCACAACACGATCGAGGGTGCCATCGAGCTGACCCCCGTCAGCTAAACCCGGATCCCGAGTGCGCCGGCGGCGGCCCGGGTGAGGCGGTCGGTGACCTGCTCGGCCGACCAGCGCTGGTGCGCGCTGAGGTCGTAGACGACGCGTTCGTCGAAGATGGTGATCCACAGCAAGACCGCGAAGGTGCGATCGTTCAGCGTCGTCTTGCCTTGCTGGACAAGGGCATCCAGCACGTCGGCGAGGATGTCGTGCATCGCGGTGATCGAGGGATCGCCCACGGCGAGCCGTTCGATGAAGCCCATGTGGCTGCGGATGTGGCGGACCGCGGGTCCCCACTGCCGCGCCTGCGCCACCCAGGTCCGGCAGAACCGGTGGAACCGCTCGACCGCGTCCGTGGTCGGATCGAGCGCGGTGAACGCCTCCAGCAGCTGTTCGATCGCCCTGCGGTGGAACGCCTGCATCGCGTCCTGCGGCGTCGGGAAGTGCCGGTACGCGGTGGCCACCCCGACGCCGGCCGCGCCGGCCAGCTCGGGGATGGAGAAGCCGATCCGGCCCTCGGCCAGCAGGCTGCCGACCGCGTCGACCAGCACGGTCCGGCTGCGCTGGGCATCGCTGCGGGTGTTCACCGTTGGCACTCCTCCATCCTGCCCGCCGATCGGGCGGCATCGCCGTCGATCCGGATCGACACGTTCGAGTAGAGAAGATCTTCTCAGTTCGCTACGCTATCAATCGAGAAGATCTCCTCACTTGGGAGGGTGGATGCGTGCAGCCGCACCCGGCGTTTTGCTCGTGCTGATCATGGCTCAGCCCAATCTGGCGACCGGCATGATGCCGTACTACCGCCATGCCTGGGACCTGGCGCCGCTGCTCATCACCGTGATCTTCGCCGCGTACCTGTTCGCGTTGACGCCGACCCTCTCGTTCATCGGCACGCCGCCCGCGCGCGCGGCCTGGTGGTGGCGGATCGGTCTGGGCAGCGCCTGCGGCATCGGCGCGGACCTCGCGATGAGCCTGGCCGATTCGGCCGGGCCCGCGTGCGTCGCGCGGGTGCTGGCCGGGCTGTCGGTCGGGCTGGTCACCGGCTCGCTGGCCGGGCTGATCCTGGAGCGGTCCGGCGAAGGGGGCCGGACCGCCATGGCCACCGCGACCGTGCTCGGCTCGGCGCTCGGCACGATCGCCGCGGCCTGGGTCGCGCAATATCTGCCCGCGCCCGGCGTGACGGTCTACCTGGGGCACGCGGTGCTGCTCGGTATCGTCGCGATGGCCGTGCTGCTCGATCGGAGTGCGCGCGACCAGGTCGCGGTCGGCGCGCAGCGTCCGGCACTGCCGTCCACCGAACCGCGAATCGCGGGGTATCTCAACGGAATTGCCGCGTGGGTGTCCGCCGGCCTGGTCGTTGCCCTGCTGCCGAGTTACGGCGCGGAGCTGCTCGATACGACCAACCTGCCGCTGCTGGCACTGCCGGTCACGCTGTATCTGGTGAGCGCGTGGATCGTGCAGCGCGCGGTGCCGCCCGGCCGGTTGCCCGCCGAACCGCTGATCGGTCAGCTGACCATCATCGCCGGCGTCGCGCTGGCCGCGACCGTGGCGGCCGCGCCGAGTCTCGCGGTGCTGCTCACGGGTGCGGTGGCCGCGGGCTGCGGGCAGGGCATCGCCTACCGCACCGGGCTGCGCATCGTCAGCGCCGCGACCCCGCCCGATCAGCACGCGCGGGTGGCCTCGCGCTATGCCGCCGTCGCCTACCTCTGCGCGGCCGTCGCCACCATCGGCTTCGGCGTCGTCGCCACCCTCGGCACGATGCAGGACGCCGTGATCGCGGCCGCGCTGGTCCTGGTCGCCGTCGCGGCGGCGACCGTTCTCGTCCGGAAACGTGCAGTGCCGCAAGCCATTGTCACCGAAGCGACCACCACCACCGCATAACTCGATAAGGCCGATCACTACCCATTTCGCGCAGCGCACCGCTGCGCATTTCGGCATTGCCAATTCATTTGATCACCAATCGATTTCCCGAACATTGCGAAACAGACACGTTACCTGAGTTCATCAGAACACAAACGGCCGCTGATTTACTGAATTGCATTCCAGCGAGAAGCACTGGCGTAATTCATATTTCGAACAGCGAACGGGACCGATATGGCCGCACCGACCCAACGAATCGCCGCAGCGCGCGGCGCCGCACCGACCCCCGCACTCAAACGCACCCTCGGCCGTTTCGACCTGGTCGCGATGGGCGTCGGCACCATCGTCGGCGCGGGCATCTTCGTCACCACCGGCGTGGCCGCGGCTACCAAGGCCGGTCCGGCGATCGTGCTGTCGTTCGTGCTGGCCGGGGCGATCTGCGTGCTGGTCGCCCTGTGCTACAGCGAACTCGCCTCGATGACACCGCTATCCGGCAGCGCCTATACCTACACCAGGGCGACGCTCGGCGAATCGCCCGCGTTCCTGGTCGGCTGGAATCTGCTGCTGGAATACGCGGTGGCCGCCGCCGCGGTCGCCATCGGCTGGTCCGGACTGTTCACTGCGATGCTGAATTCCCTTTTCGGCGTGACCCTTCCGCGGGAAATAACCGCGGGCCCCGCCGACGGTGGAATCATCAACCTGCCCGCCCTCCTCATCACGGCCGCGATAATCGCCGTCCTCATCTTCGACGTGAAACTCACCGCGGCCGTGGTGAAAACATTGGTGGCGGTGACGATCGTCGTCCTGATACTCGTGATCGCCATCGGCACACCGCATCTCGACACCGCGAATTGGACGCCGTTCATGCCCTTCGGCGTGCACGGCATCGCCGCCGGCGCGGCGCTCGCGTTCTTCGCCTACCTCGGTTTCGACATCGTCGCCACCTCCGCCGAGGAGACCCGCGACCCGGCGCGCGATCTGCCCTGGGGCATCATCGGTTCGGTCGTCATCGCCACCGGTCTGTATGTGGCGGTCAGCGCCGTGCTCACCGGCGTCGCGCCCTATCCCAGCCTGAACAACGCGGCCCCGGTCGCCACCGCGCTCAGCGCGATCGGTGCGGGCTGGATCGGCAAGGTCATCCTGGTCGCATCGGTGATCGCGCTGACCAAGGGCCTGCTGATGCTCTGCTACGGGCAGACCCGGCTGATCTTCGCGATGAGCCGGGACGGACTGCTGCCGCGCGCCCTGTGCCACACCGGCCGGCGCGGCACCCCGGTGCGATTGAGCCTGCTGCTCGGCGCGGGGATCGCGCTGGTCGCGGCGCTGCTGCCGATCGGGACGGTCGCCGAGCTGGTGAACATCGGCGCGCTGTTCGCCTTCGTCATCGTCGCGCTCGGCGTGCTGCTGCTGCGCCGCAGCGCGCCGGACCGTCCGCGCCCGTTCCGGACGCCGTTCATGCCGGTGGTGCCGCTCGCGGCGATCGCGGGGTGCGCCTGGCTGGCAACGACTTTCGAGAGCCTCACCTGGTTGCGCTTCGCCCTCTGGAGCGCGGTCGGGGCGGCCGTGTACTTCGGCTACGGCCGCCGTCATTCCCTTGTCGCGACACCGGAAGGCACCGCATGACAGCCCAGCTCGACAGCATGTACCCGACCACGGTCGACTTCGGCACGCTCGACGAGATCCATCGGGCCGCGGGCACCGCACTGCCCGCGGACGTGTTCGACTTCGTGGAAGGCGGTGCGGGACGGGAGATCACGCTGCGCGCCAATCGGGACGCGTTCGACCGCTGGCGAATTCTGCCGGATCCGATGAGCGGGGTGGCGAATCCGTCCACCCGGACCTCGTTGCTCGGCATGACGCTCGAAACACCCATCCTCACCGCGCCATTCGGCGGCGACGCGATGTTCCACCTCGACGGTCACCTGGCGGTGGCGCGGGCCGTGCAGCGGCACGGGACGGTGACGATCGTGCCGGAGGCGGGCAGTTACTCCTACGAGCAGATCCGCGCGGTCGCCCCCGACGCGGCCCGGATCGCGCAGTTGCACCCGTTTGCGCATGCGCCCGCCGTCGCCGAACGGATTCAGCGCGCGGGCTATTCGGCGTTGTGCGTGACCGTCGACTGCCCTATCGGCGGGTTCCGCACCCGTAACATGGCGAATCGCTTCGCGCCGGACATGCGCCAGTTCGGCGGAAACCTCACCGGAACCGACGGTGCGCCCGGCGTCGCGGAGGTGTTCGGGCAGTTGCTCAAACACGGTGCCGTGGCCTGGAATTGGGCCGATCTGCGCGCGGCCGCGGCGCAGTTCCGGCTGCCGTGGATCGCCAAAGGCGTGCTCACCCCGGACGCGGCAGAACGGTCGCTGGCCGCCGGGGCCGCCGCGATCGTGGTGTCCAATCACGGTGGCCGCCAACTCGATCCGGCACCCGCCAGCCTGGACATGCTGCCGCGCATCCGGGCCGCGGTCGGTCCCGAGCTGCCGATCCTGTTCGACAGCGGAATACGCACCGGCAGTGATGTTTTCCTCGCCCTGGCCTTGGGCGCCAGCGCCGTGGTGATCGGGCGGGCCGCGATCTACGGCCTCGCCGCCGCGGGCGAAGCCGGTGTCAGCCGGGTCCTGGAGCTGCTGACCGACGAACTCCGGACGCTGATGACCCTGTCCGGCGCCGCCACCATCGACCGAATCGACGCCACCCGACTGATCGGAGCGCAGTCATGACCGCCTTCCCGTCGGCCCGCCGCGGGTCCGGCCTGGTGTTCACCTCCGGGCTCGCCGCGATCGATCCGGACACGCTGACCCCGACGTCGACGAGCTTCGCCGACCAGCTCGAATCCGTGCTCGACCAGCTGGACAAGGCGCTCACCGAGGCGGGCAGTTCGCGCGGGCAGACGCTGAAGCTGGACTGCTATCTCGCGGACCGCCAATGGTTTCCGGCGTGGAACGCCGCGTTCGCGGAGTTCTTCGGTGCCGCCGCGCCGGCCCGCACCACCACCGTCACCACCCTGCCCATCGAGGGGCTGCTCATCGAAATCCAGGTAATCGCGCTCGCCGATTAGCCCGCATATCAGGAGGATCCGTCATGACCGCAGCAACAACCACCGTCGCGCTGTTCCATCAGCCATCGTCGGCCGGACTCACCATCCGCGACGTCATCGAAGGCCAGACTGCCGCACAGCTGGTGGTCGCCGCCGACGACTGGGGTTGGTGGACAACGCTGTTGAGCGGCGACCCGATCGCGCCGACCAGTGGCATCCAGCAGACCGTCACCGAGGGGTTGATCCGCGCCGGGTTCCTCACCCGGCGCGGGCACCGGTTCCAGCTGACCCACACCGGGCACGATGTCGCGAAGAACCGCGGCTTCGTCCGGATGGTCACGCGCGGATGGGAACCCACGTTCCGGCAGCTGGCCGGCCTCGCCGATCGCGCGTTCATCCCGGCGGCCACCGATGCGGGCGCGGTGGCGCGCGGGTGTACCGATATCGCGCGTCGTCGTCCGGAGATTCTGCAAGGCATCGGAAAGGCCATTGCCGCAACGGGTCCCGGGTGCACCGTCGACCTCGGGTGCGCGGACGCGGGCCGGGTGCGGGCGCTCGCGCAGCTGGCCACGCAGGAGCAGTTCATCGGCGTCGACATCGAGGCCGAGGTGGTTGCCGCGGCGTCGGCCGAGGTGGTGCAGTCCGGGTTCGCCGATCGGATCACGTTGCTGCCCGGCTCGGTTCAGCCCGCGGCCACCGATCCCGAATGGCTCGCGGCGATCGATCGGAGCAAGGTCACCACCGCGATGTCGTTCTTCCTGCTGCACCAGCTGGCCAGTGACGGCGGCGGGATCATCGCGGTCTTGCAGGAATGGATGCGCTGGTTTCCGAACCTGCACCGGCTCGTCATCGGCGACGGTTACCTGCTGGAGGCGCCGCAGTGGTCGGGGCAGCCGTGGTTCTCCCCGACCTACGAGATCTACCACACCATCACCGGGGTCCGGCTGTGGACCAAGGAGGAGTACGAGGCGGCGTTCGCCGAGCTCGGCTGGACCATCGCCCGCACCTTCGACGATCACACCATGCTGGTGACCTCGATCCTGGAGCGGGCGTGACGACCGTCGCCGATCGGCTCGATATCCGCGCGGCGGCGCTGGACGAGTACACCGTGGATGAGACCGGCCGTTCCGGACGTCGCCCGCGCGGCATCGTCCGGGCGGCCGACCTCGACGACGTGCTCGGCACCGTCGAATGGGCCAGGCACACCGGCACTCCCATCATCTGCCGCGGCGCGGGCACCAGCCTGGAGGGGCATCTGCTCGCCCGCGGCGACGAGGTGGTGCTCGATCTCTCCGCGCTGGACACGATCCGGGCCATCTCCCCCACCGACTTCACCGCGACCGTGCAACCCGGCGTCACCCGGACCCGGCTCAACGCGGCCGCCGCCGCGTACGGGTTGCAGTTCACTGTCGATCCTGGCGCCGACGCCAGCCTCGGCGGCATGGCGGCCACCAATGCCAGCGGCACCACCACGGTCCGCTACGGCGGCATGCACGCGAATACCCTTGCCCTGCAGGCGGTCTTCGCGGACGGCACGGTGGCCCGGCTGGGGCGCGCGGTGCGCAAGTCCAGCAGCGGCTACGACCTGAAGGATCTGCTGATCGGATCGGCGGGCACGCTCGGCATCATCACCGAGCTGACCGTACGACTGCATCCGATTCCGGCTTGGCAACGCGCGCTGCGTATCTCGTTCCCCAGCGTGGCCGATGCGGTGGCCGCGGCGGTGGACATGCTCGGGCAGGCTCTGCCGGTAACTCGCGCCGAACTCGTCGACGCCGCCAGCATGGCGGCGATCAACGCCTACCGCGGCACCCGCCATCCGGTCGCCCCCGCGCTGTTCCTCGACCTCACCGCCACCTCGGAGGCGGCCGCCGCGCTCGACGAGGCCGAGATCCGCACGCTGTGCACGAGCCATCGAGCGCTGGAAATCGTTGCGGCGCAAACTCACACCGCCCAGCACAACCTCTGGGAGGACCGCCACCACCTGTTCTTCGCCCTCAAAGCCCGCCACCCAGGCCACCGCTTCCTGGTAACCGACACCGCAGTGCCCTACTCCCGGATCGCCGACGCGGTGGCAACCGCCGAACAACTCGGCACCCTGCTCGACCTCGACATCGCCGTCGCAGGCCACATAGGCGACGGCAACGTCCACGTAGTCGTCCCCTACACCCCCCAAACCGCCGACCGCGCACGCGATTTCTCCGACCAGGTCGTCCGCCACGCCCTCTCGGTCGGCGGCACCGCCTCCGGCGAACACGGCATCGGCCTCGCCAAGAAGCAGTACCTCCAGGCAGAGCACGGCGCTGCGGTCGAGCTGATGACCGCGGTCAAACGCGCACTAGATCCCCTCGGCCTACTGAATCCGGGCAAGATCCTCGACTGAACTACCGCGGTCCGTGTCCGAGTCCTAGCAGGGCGGCGACGATCTGGCCGGTGGAGTCGAGCATGGCGGAGAAGATGTCCTGGGGGACCAGTTTTCCGTTGCACCAGAGGACGTTGCAGTTCGAGGGGGCGTAAGGGCCTACGCCGAGCAGGATTTGGGCGGTGTGTTCGGGGTCTATCCAGAAGGCGAGGTCGTCGAGGCCGCCGATGATGGGGCCGAAGTGGTCGCCGTAGCGGTATGGGTCGTCGACCGGTTCGGCGGGGACGTCGGTGACCGCGGCGACGACGCGGCGCAGGAATTCCTTGTTGTCCGGATTGGATTCGGCCGCGAGGGAGGTCTGCACGTTGCCGGTGTCGATGCCGCCGGGCACGCCGAGCCGGACGATCACCATGTCGCGGCTGGGGATCACCACGTTGAACTGGCCGAGGGCGCCGACGAAGGCGTACAGGTCGCGGGGTGCGCCGGGGAACATCGGGTGGTCGAACACCTTGGCCGTCGGCACGGTGGCGGTCTTGTAGGAGTCACCGGCGTTGAGCCAGAACAGGAAGCCGTAGCCGCCGTTGGCCGCGGTCGGCTGCCGCGCCTGCCGGACGTAGTCGGGATCGATGAGTTGCGCACCGCCCCAACGACCTTCGTGCAGCAGGAGCAGACCGAAGCGGGCCAGGTCGTCGGCGCGCATCGCGAGTCCGCCGTTGACGGCGGTGTTTCCGCTGCGGTCGCGCAGCCAGACCCACTGGTCGCGGGCAATGCCCAACGGCTGCATGACCTCCCGCTGGACGAAGTCCTGGAAGTCCATCCCGGTGGTGATCTCCACGATCTTCGGCAGCAACGCCAGCACGGCCTGCGCGTACTGGAAGGTGGTGCCCGGCTCGAAGGCCGGCGGGGTCTCCAGGGTCTGGAGCACCTCGTCGGTGGCAATGCCCGCGATGTCGGCGGCCCAGGAAAAGCGCAGGCCGGTGGTCTGATTCAACACCTGACGCACGGTCAGCGCGGCATGCGCGGCGTCGGCCTGCGGGAAGAACTTGCCGAGCGGATCGTCGAGGCCGAAGTAGCCCATCGTGATCGCGCGGCCGACGGCGACCGACGCCACCCCCTTCGACGAACTGGCCAGCGGCGCGGGCAGATTGCCGGTGCCGGTGCGGTCACCGACCAGGCAGCCGTGCCGGTACACCTGAATCGCGTACGCGCCCTTGGCGGTGCCGAAGTTGATCGCATCGGTCAGCGCGGCCGGATCGAGGCCGGCCGCGACCGGATCGGCGCGCTGAACCGCCTGCCCCGCAGCAGGTTCGGCACACGCGAGGCCGGGATCCGCCGTGGCGCCGGGGCAGACCAGCGAGAAGGTGACCAATGCGGTGGCGCCGAGCCCACCTGCCCATGCCCGACGGAATCTCATACTCGACCCATTTCTGTTGCTCCCCTGATCAATTCACTGCGTCGGCGAGCGCGTTGCGCTCCACGCTGAAGTACGTCTTGTCCGCGGGCAGCCGCCAGTTCGGTCCGACGAAGTAGTCCTTGGCGACCTCGTCGCCGAACGCCTGATAGCGCAGCCAGGCCAGCGCGGTACCGGCGGACAGGTAGTTGTCCAGCCCATCGACCGGCGAGAAGTGGCCCACCCCACGGGCATTGGCGATCCACGCGGGCGCTTGGAAGGTCAGGTTGTACTGCCACCAGCGCACCCAGGCGAAGTCCGGCACCACGAAATCGTTGTAGCCGGTGAGGAACAGCGTCGGCACCGAGACCAGCGCCCCGACCGCGAGCGGGCCCGGCTCGATCGCCAGCACGCCGCGCACCCGCATCGCCGGATCGATCATCGGCGCGATGCCCGGGAACAGGGTTCCCGCTTGCAGCGACGCCTGACCGCCGCCGGAATGACCGCCGAACAGGGTGCGGCTCAGGTCGACCTTGTTGTACAGCGGGGAATTCGGGTCCCGATTCGCGACGACCGCGGTGGCGACGCCGAGAGCGGGCACGTACGCGAGCGAATTGAAGAACTCGTACGGAATCACCACGACGAAACCATTACTGGCCCACTGCCGCGCGAGAGCGTCGTACATCCCCGGATTAGCGCTGAACCCGGAGGTGAACACCATCAGCGGCGCGCTGGGAAGTTCGGCGATATCGGCCGGGTAGTAGGTGTTCACCCCGACCGGCGACTCCAGGCCGTTGGGAAACGCCTGGGTGCAGGTCATGTCGTCACGATTGCCGAACAGGTGCACGACGATGTGTTCGAACATCCCCAAGATCGAGTCCTGGCACGGATTCGTCCGCACGGCCGTCGCGACGGGATAAGGGCCGGGCTTGTTGAACACACTCTGCGCGGTAGGTCCCGGGTCCGGCGGATCGGCAACGGCCGCGGGCGCCATCGCCACCGCGACCAGCACCCCCACCAACGCGACCCCCGAGCGCATCCATGCGGCACACCTCGTCATTGAGGACTCCCTCATCCATCCGGCAACACCGCCAGACCTCTGCAATTCGGTAGTGAAACCATTCAGTCTCGAATTCCAGAGAGAGTACCCGCGAGTGTCCCACGACACAATGGCCACGCAACGTGACCCGCCTCCCCGCGTCGCGATCTGCACCCTCACTCGGGATCCGCACTCGAAATAGGGCCCTAGAGCGAGTGCGGATCCCGAGTGAGGGTGCGGATTCCCGCCGTCAGCGCGCGGCGGTGAGGTCTCGGCCGGCGATCCAGCCCCAGGTCAAGGCCGAGGCTACGGTTAGTCCGCCAGCGAAGGTGCCGGGGCCGAAGACGGCGGCGGCCGCGTTGCCTGCGGCGTAGAGGCCGGGGATCGGGGTGTCGGACCAGTCGAGGACGCGGGCGCGTTCGTCGGTGCGCGGGCCGCCCTTGGTGCCGACGGCGCTCGGGTATACGGGGACGGCGAAAAACGGGGGCTCGCTGACCGGTCCGAGGTTGGGGTGCGCGGCGGACGGGTCGCCGAAGGCGTGTTCGTAGCGGGTGCGGCCGCGCTGGAAGTCGTCGTCGCGGCCGGCTTCGGCCATCGTGTTGAAGCGAGTGATGTTTTCCGCCAACGCCTTCGGCTCGATGTCGAGGAGTCCGGCGAGTTCGGCGAGGCTGCCGGCCGTGATCAGCCAGTCCGGTGCGGGCGTGTCGGCGGGGATGCCCGCGACCGAGTACTTGGCGCGGAACTGCGCGTCGCCGATCGCCCAGGCGGGCAGGTTGCGCGGGCGGTGGGTGTTGGGATCGAGTTCGGCGAAGGCGGCCGCGCAGTTGTGGCTGGACTCGTTGACGAAGCGGCCGCCGGCAGTGTTCACCCACAACACATGCGGCAGTGTACGTTCCGGCAGGGTGAGTTGCGGTTGCGGCGTCGCCTCGGCATCGGGCCAGGTCCGGCCGGGTGCCTGACACGCGGGCCAGGACCAGTACTCCCCCGTGTACGCCAGCGCCGCGCCGACCTGTCCGGCCATGCGCAGGCCGTCGCCGTGCTGGATCGGCGGCGTGACCGGATGGGTGACCGGGCCGGACAGCAGTTGCGAACGCAGGGTCGGGTCGTGTTCGAAACCGCCCGAGGCGATGACGACGCCGCGGTCCGCGCGGACGGTGCGGCGCGGGTTGTCGGTCCGTACCCCGGTGACGCGCCCGTCTTCGTCGCGAATCAGTTCGGTCACTCGGCAGTCGCGGATCAGGTGGACACCGGCTTTGCGGCAGCCGTGCAGCAGGCCGACGATGAGACCGGCGCCCATCGTCGCCACGCCCGCGGACATGCGCTGGGTGATCAGCTCCATCGGCGGCGGTCCGCCGGCGAACAGATTGTGCTCCATTACCTCCTGATTGGTCAGGACCGGCGCGAAAAACGGTGCGGGCCAGACCAGTTCGGACAGATCACCGAGGTCGCCGAGGTCCTGCGGGGCCGCCTCGACGTGGCGGGCGGTCTTGCCGCCGGGCAGCTCGACGAACGTGTCCGGATAGGACGGCACGGGCAGGAAACGGATCGGCGAACGCTCCTCGAGGAACCGCACCACCTCGGGCACGGTCCGCACGAACGTCTCCACCAGGGTGTCGTCGCGGCCGGGCGCCGCGGTCCGGCAGTAGGTCAGCGCCTCTTCGGTCGAGTCGGCGAAGCCCGCCTCGAGCATTCGGTGGTTGGCCGGGGCCCACACCTGACCGCCGGAGACCGCGGTCGAGCCGCCCCAGCGCGACGACGCCTCCAGCACCACCACCTCGGCGCCCCCGTCGGCCGCGGCCAGCGCCGCCGCCAAACCGGCCGCGCCCGAGCCGATCACCACTACATCCGCCTCGATCATGACTCTCTCCTCGCTTATTTGTGTATAAGTACACAAAATAGGTCAGTGGTTGTCAAGGGCGTCGAATCAGCCCGTCGAGCAGTGCGTTCAGACCGAAGTCGTAGTTGTCGAAGGCGTGCGGCCACTCGCCGGCGAACGCGGCGATGGCCGGGGTCTGTCCGGGGTCGGCGGCGGCGATCATCGCGGTTTGGAAGGTGGGACGATCCAGGTCGGAGGTGGTGCGCGCCATCGCGATTCGAATGGTCAGCACGCCGACGGTGTACTGCCACACCGTCCGGTAGGCGGCACCCGCCTGCTCGGCGGTGAGCCCGCACGCCAGGAAGGCCTGCAAGATCTCCTCGACCAGCCACAGGATCGATCGGCCGGCCAGGTCGCCGCCCGCCAGCACGCCGACCACCCACGGGTGCGCCGCGAGCTCGTCGTGCAGGAAGCGCCACAACACGATCAGGCGCTGCCGCGGATCGGCGGGCAGCTCCGGACGTTCGAGCGTGGCCGCGACGCGGTCCAGCAGCAACAGCAGCAGTTCGTCCTTGTCGCGGACGTGCCGGTAGATCGCCATCGGCGAGCTGGACAGGCGCTCCGCGACGGCCCGCATGGTCAGTGCGTCGATCCCGCCGGACTCGACGATCTCCTGCGCGACCAGAAGGATCGCGTCCTGCGAGAGCCTGGCCGGGCGCCCGCGGCGCCGCACCGAATCGTTCATCTTCGCAGTCTGACAGCTCGTTCAGCGGGGCTCGGTAGGGTGCCGGGATGGCGAAGATCGGTTTTCTCGGGGCGGGTCGGATGGGGTCGGGGATGGCGGCGCGGATGCTGTCCGCCGGACATGAGGTGGCGGTGTTCAATCGGTCGCCGGCGAAGGCGGCGGAACTGATTTCGGCCGGGGCGATTTCGGCGGCGACGCCGCGGGCGGCCGCCGACGGGGCGGACGCGATCATCTCGATGATGGCCGATGACGAGGCCTCGCGGGCCGTGTGGCTCGGCGCGGACGGCGCGCTGGCCGCGGATCTCGTGCCGGGCGGGTTCGCGGTGGAGTGCTCGACCATCTCCCGGCCGTGGGTGTTGCAGCTGGCGAAACAGGCCGGCGCACAAGGGCTTCGGTACCTCGACTCCCCCGTCACCGGGCTGCCGTCCGCGGCGGCGGCCGGCACGTTGACGCTGTTCGTCGGCGGCGACCCGGCCGATCTCGAAGCCGCCCGCCCGCTACTGGAACCGTTGTGCACCAGCATTATTCACTTCGGTGCGGTCGGCGCGGGCACCGCGTACAAGTTGGTGCAGAACCTGTTCGGCTCCATCCAGATCGCGGCGACGGCGGAGGCGCTGCGGGTCGCGGAACTGGCCGGACTCGACCTGGCGACCGTCGTCGACACCCTCGCGCACAGCATTTCCGGGAGCCCCAACGTGGCGCGCGTCGGCCGGTTGATGCTCGACGGCGTGTACGACCGGGATATCGCTTTCACCGGCACGCTGCGGTTGAAGGACACCCGCATCGGCGTCGAGTTGTCCGACGACGTGGACGGACCCGCCGCGCTGGGTCATGCCGCCCACGACATCTTCAGCCGACTCGTCGGCGCCGGCTACGGCGAGCTCGACGAGACCAAGGTCATCGATCTACTGCGGGAATGAGGTCTAGCGGCTGCTGGCGTCCGGGCGCATCGGCGGGCAGACCCCGCCGGGCACGGTGTTCAACTCGAAATGCCACCACTCGTTGTCGTACATCCGGCACAGGCCCCAGCGGGTTCCGTTGGCCTCCAGCCACTGCGCGCCCGCGATCGGGCCGACATCGACCGCCTTGCCGGACACGTGGGTCGACTCCTCCGGCGGCAGCACCCACCGGCGCGCCACATCGGGGCTGCCGTAGGTGGCCAGTCCGTTGTCCCACAGCTGCTGCTGTTCGCCGGGCGTGCGATACCCGGAGGTGATCGACAACGGCACGCCCTGCGCGTGCGCCTCGGACTCGGCCAGCGAGTAGGCCACCGCGAGCCCCGGCTCCAACCCCTCGGTCCCGGCCGCCGACCCCAGCGCCTCCCGCTGATCGATGGCCACACCCTGCTCGGCCGCCGCCTGCGGCGCCATCAGACCCGTCGCGACCAGCGCAGGCAACACCGCCACCGGTAGCCCGAGCGCCAGCCGATTCCGCACACCACTCCGCAACACCATGTCGGCGATGGTAACGGCCGAGGTCGGCGACAACCGAAGTCGCCGCCGACACTCAGAGATCGAGCTCGATCCGGAGCTTCGAGGACAGGCTCTCCATGGTCTCGGCACTGAGCTCGCCGAGTGGCCCGGACAGCCACGGCCGATAGGTGCTGGTGATCAGGTCGACCCGCACCCACCCCGCCACCGGGTCGGCGCTGCCGAGCAGGACCGCGACCATCGACTGCG
Source organism: Nocardia sp. NPDC051756 (assembly GCF_040681495.1). Lineage (NCBI taxonomy): Bacteria > Bacillati > Actinomycetota > Actinomycetes > Mycobacteriales > Nocardiaceae > Nocardia > Nocardia sp. NPDC051756. The sequence goes on from NZ_JBFAYV010000005.1 coordinate 557,830, forward strand.
GGTCCAAGCATTCGACGGGCGCGGTCAGCACCCGAACCCGCTCGTCGGGCAGGCGGTAGTCCGCCGAAACGACCACGCGGTACGGCGTGCGTGGATCGTTCTCCCGGGACGGACGGTCGCGCTCGAACTCGTAAACCTCGCCCCGCCTCATGCGCGCGGGCCGCGACGCGTCTCGGCGTCGGCGTCCGCCGCGTGTAGCTGGGCGAGCTCCGCCTCGGCCACTTCGACGTCGTGCATGCCGAGACTGCGGTCGCGGGCCGCCGAGCGGACGGCGTCCTGATACAGCATCCAGCTGTGCGCGCAGCGGGCGAAATACGGCGACAGTTGCATCCCGGCGGCAGCGGCGCCCTGCTGCAAATCCGCCAGCACCGCCTCGTCGACCGTGAGGGTGATCTTCCGTGTCGCCATACACCTCACCATACCATTGGCCATACCGTGAGCAGCCGGCGTTGGCTGCCACGCTTCAGTCGCGTTCGAGGCGGGCGTTCGGCGCAATGGGTTAGTTGACGAGGAGTCATAGTCGATGGGCATGGCCAATGCTTACCCGAAATCCGTTGCGTGGCAAATGCTTCATCCACAAGGAACGGCGGTTATCCACAATCTATCCCAGTGCTGTGGATCACAATCTGCGGCGGTTGCTACCAGTCCGATTCGCGAAAATTGCGGTGGTTTCCCGAGTTTCACGACCGTACCGTTCTCGCCCACATCCCCCGATTCGGCCGCGGACGCCACCCCGGGCTGAAGGAAGGGTGTGCGTCCGCAGGCCGAGCGGTTTGTGCACAGGCGGCGAAAGTGTCCACAATCGCTCCCCATCGATGTGAACAGCCACTACAACGGACAATTCGACTACGACACCGGACAATTCGGCCGAATCACTCGCGCAGCGGGGTGACCAGCGTCAGGTAGTCGCGTTCGGCGACCGAGGTGCGCATCGGCAGCGGGCGGCGAATCGCCTCGGCCGCTTCACGATTGCGCCCGATCCGCGCGATGATCTCGCTGCCGTGGTCGCGGGCGTAGTCGATGGCGATCTTGATCTTGGTGGCGTGCAGACTGGACTTCGCGCTGAGCACCTCGATGCGGCGCTCGACCGGACCGTCCAATTCCTGTAGGCGGGCAACGACTTCCCACACGTCCGGGCCCGCGACCAGCGCGGCGCGCCGATCGTTCATCGGCCCGCGGAACACGATGCCGGGATGATCGAGCTGATCGACGCCCTCCCGGATGAGGCGGTCGAGCAATGCGGTAGAAGTAGTACCCTCGCGAGCGGCACGTGCGGCCAACCGGCGGCTGGCGGATTGCGAGAGACGCAGTGTTGTCGTGATGACCCTGGACGTACTCATTGCCCTCCTCGACCTTCAATGGCATCTGCGATGAACGGCACCCTTGGAATCAACGATGTACATCGCTAAGGGTGCCTCGCGAACCGGCAGCGTCACCCCGGCGATCGGGGTGACATTTGTGTGTCCGCACAAAAGCCTCCGCGAAAATCGAACGGTCGGCTCAGCCCGCGTACTCCCCGCCCAACAGCCGCATATCGGACGGTTCGGCACCGGGCGCGACGGGTCTTTCGACCGTCTGCCAGCAACCGCCACCGGCGACGCCGATCCGGCGCGACCCCGCGATCGGCACTTCCCCGGCGGCCGGCCTGCGGGTCTGATACGACCCGTTTACCCTGCTGAGTTGGGCGACCTGTCACAATTCGGAACGCTTTCGCTCCACACCGGTAACGAGATCCACCGTCTCGGCGACTCAGCTATCACAACCAACAAACGCACAGTGGATAATTCAGCAGTCTCAACAGATTACGGTTGCCCGGCGCCGCAATCTCATGGAAAGAAGCAAGCAGATCAACCGTCGTCAGCCCCGAGGCCAGGACCGCAAGCGCTCGCTGTGGATGCTCGGCCTGATCGCGCCCATGTGCGCACTGCTCCCCTCGCAGCTCGTGCTGCACACCGGCGCGCCGGTCTTCTGGTGGATCGGTCCGATCATCGTGTTGATCGTCATCCCGGTGCTGGACTGGGTGGTCGGCGAGGACGGCGCGAATCCGCGCGACGAAGACTACGAGTTGCTCTCCGGAGATCGCTATTACCGCTGGTGCACCTATCTTTTCCTGCCGATCCAGCTGTTCGGGCTCGGCATCGCGAGCTACCTGTGGGCCGGTGACGAACTCACCACGGTGGACAAGCTCGGCCTGGCCGCGACGCTCGGTTTCGTCAGCGGCATCGGCATCAACGCCGCGCACGAACTCGGGCACCGGGTCGAGCACCTGGAACGCTGGCTGGCGAAAATCGCACTCGCCCAATCGGGTTACGGCCACTTCTTCGTCGAACACAATCGCGGCCATCATGTGCGGGTCGCGACGCCGGAGGATCCGGCCAGCGCCCGGCTCGGCGAATCGCTGTGGGAGTTCCTGCCGCGCAGTGTGAGTGGCGGTTTCCGCTCGGCCATCCGGCTCGAACGCGAGCGGCTCGCGCGCAAGGAACGCGGCTGGTGGGACATCGACAACCACATCTTGCAGGCGTGGGCGATGACCGTGGTGCTGTTCGGCACGCTGGTCGCGCTGTTCGGCTGGCACATCCTGCCCTGGCTGGCACTGCAAGCCGTGATCGGCATCGCGCTGCTGGAGACGGTGAATTACGTCGAGCACTACGGCCTGCTGCGCGCCCGCCGCAGCAATGGTCGCTACGCCCGCTGCTCGCCACGGGACAGCTGGAACAGCGACCGCCTGGTCACCAACATCTTCCTGTTCCACCTACAGCGGCACAGCGACCACCACGCCAATCCGGGACGCCGGTACCAAACTCTGCGCAGCTCGGCCCAAGCGCCGCAGCTGCCAGCGGGTTACGCGACGATGGTCGTGCTCGCGGCCATCCCCCCGCTGTGGCGCATCGTGATGGACCATCGCGTGCTCGCCCACTACAACGGCGACATCACCCTCGCCAACGTGCAACCGCCCAAGCAGGGCCGGTTGCGCGCAACCCTGGCATACCGACGGGCAACCGGCTGATCGTCGCGTCCCCGCGACGATCAGCCGGGTACATCAGACCCGTGGGCGGCTGCGCACACCTCGCTCATCCACGGCGTGCCCTCTTGCGATCGTTGCCGAGGTCCGATCGCTGACAGCGGCCCCCACTGTGTACCAAGCGACAGATAGGGGCGGCTTCGCACACCTGGTTCATCTATTGCATACCTCTTAGCACGCAGAAGGGTGTGCGAGGAATCAAGCACCTGTGCGAAGACGGTGCGCGGTTGGTTGTGATGGTGCGGCTTTGGGGGTGGGGACTCTTCGGGGAGGTGTACTTGTCCCGTGTTTTCACCGGGTAGTGCTGGGCGCGTCGTGTGCCGTACCCTGCCTTCCCCTTACGGTCAGGCGCGCGGGGTGATCTTCCGGCCTGGCCGGGTGGCTGTGGTGCTGTTCAGAGAGTTCCGGGAGAGAGTTGGGTGTGTGTGTGTGTGTGGGGGGGCGGTGCCGGGGTGGATGGTGCTGCTGTTGTGACGGGTGCAGTTGAGGCGAGTCGAATGGTTGCTAGTTGATCTTCAACAGCGACCATTTGACTCGCCTCGATTCCGCCAACGACCATTTGACTCGCCTCAACTGCGTGTCAGCTGGCTCCGGTTGACTCCCCGCGCAGAAACTCCCGCTCGACCCGGGCCCTCCCCGAAGTTCTCGAGAACAGCACCACAGCCACCCGGCCAGGCTGGAAGATCACGCCACGCGCCTGACCGTAAGGGGAAAGCCGGGAACCCCACCTCACGCGCCCAGCATTACCCGATCATTCCCCGGGACCAGCAAACAACCTTGGACCGGGACCGCCACGGACAAGTCCCGCAGCGATACCTCCGGAACCGTCGGCAAACCGATCACCCCGGGACCGGCAAACATCACCGGACCACCGCCGCCACGGACAAGCCCGCAGCGACGCCCCGGAACCGCCGGCGACCTCAGACCCGTTCCGCCGAACGCGTGCGTACACGCAGGGCGATCGGCTTCTGCGTTTCGGCGAAGAAGTCGTTGCCCTTGTCGTCCACGACGATGAACGCGGGGAAGTCCTCGACCTCGATCTTCCACACGGCTTCCATGCCGAGTTCCGGGTATTCGAGGACCTCGACGGACTTGATGCAGTCGAGCGCGAGGCGGGCGGCGGGGCCGCCGATCGAGCCGAGGTAGAAGCCGCCGTGCTCGTTGCACGCCTTGGTCACCTGGGCGGAGCGGTTGCCCTTGGCCAGCATCACGTGCGAGCCGCCGGCCGCCTGGAACTGGTCGACGTAGGAGTCCATCCGGCCTGCGGTGGTCGGACCGAACGAGCCGGAGGCGTAACCCTCGGGGGTCTTGGCTGGGCCCGCGTAGTAAACGGCCATGTCGCGCAGGTACTGCGGCATCGGCTCGCCGGCGTCGAGGCGTTCCTTGATCTTGGCGTGCGCGATGTCGCGGGCGACGACCAGCGGGCCGGTCAGCGAAAGCCGGGTCTTCACCGGGTATTTCGACAGCTCGGCGCGGATCTCCGACATCGGCCGGTTCAGGTCGATCTGCACCACGTCGCCGCCGAGGATCGACTCGGTCTGCTCCGGCAGGTAGTGCGCGGGCTCGCGCTCGAGCTGCTCCAGGAAGACACCCTCGGCGGTGATCTTGGCCAGCGCCTGCCGGTCGGCCGAGCAGGACACCGCGATGGCCACCGGGCAGCTGGCCCCGTGCCGGGGCAGCCGCACCACGCGCACGTCGTGGCAGAAGTACTTGCCGCCGAATTGCGCGCCGATGCCGAAGGATTGGGTGAGCTTGAAGACCTCTTCCTCCAGCTCCAGATCCCGGAACCCGTGCGCGGCCAGGGATCCCTCGGTGGGCAGGTTGTCCAGGTAGTGCGCGGACGCGTATTTGGCCGTCTTCAAGGCGAATTCGGCGCTGGTGCCGCCGATCACCACCGCGAGGTGGTACGGCGGGCAGGCCGCGGTGCCGAGCGAGCGGATCTTCTCGTCCAGGAACTCCAGCATGCGCGTGGGGTTCAGCACGGCCTTGGTCTCCTGGTAGAGGAACGACTTGTTCGCCGAACCGCCACCCTTGGCCATGAACAGGAACTTGTACGCCGGATGCGCGGGATCGCCTGGCGTGGAATACAACTCGATCTGCGCGGGCAGGTTGGACCCGGTGTTCTTCTCGTCCCACATGGTGATCGGGGCGAGCTGGGAGTAGCGCAGGTTCAGCTTGGTGTAGGCGTCGTAGACGCCGCGGCTGATCCATTCGGCGTCGTCCACACCGGTCAGCACGCCCTCGGACTTCTTGCCCATGACGATCGCGGTGCCGGTGTCCTGGCACATCGGCAGGATGCCGCCCGCGGAGATGTTCACGTTCTTGAGCAGGTCCAGCGCGACGAAGCGGTCGTTGCCGCTGGACTCCGGGTCGTCGATGATCTTGCGCAGCTGCGCAAGATGGGTGGGCCGCAGGTAGTGGCTGATGTCGTGCATCGCCTCGGCGGTCAGCAGGCGCAGCGCCTCGGGCTCGACCTGAAGGAAGGTGCGGCCGCCGACCTCGAAGGTGCGCACGCCCTCGGTGGTGAGCAACCGGTAGGAGGTGTCGTCCGCGCCGATCGGCAGCAGGTCTGAATAGCGAAAGTCCGGCGCGGTCACGGGAACGCACTCCTTCGGGCGGGGGCAGGGCTGGTCACAGGCACAGCGAGCGTATCCACCCGGCTACGTCACACGATGGTTAGGCAAGGCTTATCCCTAGCAGTTGACACAAAAGGTTGCACGTTCAACCCCGGGGGTGCTACCTGTCGTTCCACACAAAAGCGTTAGGACGTCCAAGCGTCCCTTCGCCGCAACAACCGCCGCGCGACACACAACGACGCGCGACAATGTATGAACGCCAGAGTTTGGAGCGCTATCGTGACCGATCCCCATTGGCTCGATGACGTCGAAATGCGCGCCTGGGTGGGCTTCGTGCGCACCCGCGACCTCATCGCCGCGGCGGTCGGGCGAGACTCGACGCGCGAATCGAATCTCACCTATGTCGAATACTCGGTGCTGGCCTTCCTGAGCAAGACCCCGGACAGCCGCTGCACCTTCGCCGATCTCGCCGCGCAGCTCGAGTGGTCGCAGAGCCGGCTTTCGCATCAGATCACCCGGATGGAGAAGCGCGGACTCGTTGTCCGCGAACCGATCCCCGACGACGCGCGCCGCACCGCGGCCCGGCTGACCCCGCGCGGCGCCGAGGTGCTGACCGGGGCCGCGCCCGCGCACGTGGTCAGCGTGCGCAAGCACATGATCGACATTCTCGACCGGCAGCAGCTGGCCGCGCTCGCCGACATCTACGACACCCTCCTCGCGCACCATCGGCAGACAACCAGCGAGAACTGACCGCTCAGGCGGAGGTGCTGGCCACCAATTCGATTGGCCCGTCGGCCGATTCGCGGGCGGGCAGGCCGAGCGCGCGCTCGAATCCCGCGGGCACCACGAGGTCGCTGCGATCCAGTTCGGCGACACTGGTTTTGCGCAAACCGAGCAGCGCCGAGTCGATCCCGCCGCGCAGGATGTCGAGCACGTTCTCCACGCCCGCTTGCCCATTCGCGGCCAGGCCCCACAGGTACCCGCGCCCGATCATCACCGCGCGAGCACCCAGCGCCACCGCCTTCACCACGTCGCTACCGCGCCGGATGCCGCCGTCCAGCACCACCTCGATCTGCGACCCCACCGCTTCGGCCACCGCGGGCAGCGCACGGATGGCCGCAGGCGTCCCGTCCAGGTTGTTTCCGCCGTGGTTGGACACCGAGATGGCCGCGACGCCCGCATCGACCGCACGCAGCGCGTCATCGACCCGGATGACGCCCTTGAGCATCACCGGTCCGTCCCACTGGTCGCAAATCCATTGCACGTCCGCCCAATCCGGCGGCGGGGTGCCCATCCATTCGCCGTAGGCGCCGAAGAATCCGGGCGCCGGGCCGTCGCCGATGGCCATGTTCGGCGCGGTGAGATCCGGGATGTGCCCGGACTTCGCGTAGGTGGCCAGCCAGCGCGGCCGGGCCAGGGTCTGCGGCGCGAACTTCAGCATGGTGCGCAGATCGAGCTTCTCCGGGATGACCGGGCTCCCCCAGTCCCGGCCGTGCGAGAACGACCAGTCCAGGGTCAGGATCAGGCCCACCGCGCCGGCCGCCTTCGCCCGCGCCATCCGTTGCAGGATCTCGTCTTTGCTGCCGCACCAGTACATCTGGAAGAAGGTCGCCGGGTTGGCCGCGATCACCTCTTCGATCGGCTTGCTGGCAAAGGAGCTGAGCCCCATCGCGATTCCGCGCGCGGCGGCCGCACGGGCCACGGCCACTTCACCATCGGGGTGCACGGCCTGCACACCGGTCGGCGAGATCAGGACCGGCATCGAAAGATGTTGGCCGAGAACGGTGGTCGACTGGTCGCGATCGCCGATGGCGCCGGCGACGTGCGGGGCGAAACCGAGTTCGGTGAACGCCTGCTGGTTGTCCTCGATCGTCTGACCGCGCTCGGATCCGGCGATCAGCGCGCCGTACACCGACTTCGGCAGTCTCTTCTTCGCACGCCGCTGCGCTTCGGCAACGGTTTCGAACCACGGGTTCATGGTCGGAGGGTCCTTTCGGGAGCGGCTACCGGCCACCACAGCCGGGTTCGGTCGAGCAAGTCGGTGGTCAGATGGTCGAGCAGGGCGGCGCCCTCATCGGCGCTGGCGCCGGTGGGATCGCCGAGCACGCCGTTGGCGCTGACCGAGCGCACCCCCGCGCCGCGCAGCAACGGCATGAGCTGGGCGAGCGGACGGACATCGCCGGCCTCGGCGCGGTCGAGCCGCACCCGGTCCGGGGTGAGGGCCAGTTGCACGGCGGTTTCCGAGCGGCCCGCGTGCAGATCGCCTTGGTAGCGCGGCAGATACACCCGCACGTCGCGGAATTCGGCGCGCAGCAACGTTTCCGCGCGGCGCAGCGGTTCGAGGTTGCCGCCGTGCCAGTTGACGAGCAGGATGCGGTCGAAGGTGTCGGTCGCCGACCGGCACAGCTCGACCACCAGCAGTTCCAGCGCGGCCTGCCCGATGGACAGCGTGCCGGGGAAGCCCGCGTGCTCGCCGCTGGCGCCGTACGGGATGGCCGGTGCGACAAGCACATCCGGCCGGACCGCGGCCAGCCGCGCGCACAGCGCCGCGGCGATGTCGGTGTCGGTGGACAGCGGCAGGTGCGGTCCGTGCTGTTCGGTCGCACCGACCGCGACCGCGAGAATCGCGTCCGCGGCCGCCCGCTCCCCGGCTTCGGGCCAGGTGAGATCGGCCGCCGCGGCGGCCGGATCAGCCGGCCCACCATTGTGGCCTGCGACACTTTCGGACATATCCGGAGATTATCGTCAGTCACTGACATAATCAATAGCCGTGCCAGCCAGGACCACCCGCGGTCGCCCGCGCGGGACCAGCAAACGCGAACTCGAGCTGATCGCCATGCGACTGTTCACCGAGCAGGGCTTCGAGGACACCACCGTCGAGCAGATCGCCGCCGCCGCCGGGATCAGCGGCCGCACCTTCTTCCGCTACTTCCCGACCAAGGCCGAGGTGCTCTGGTACCAGTTCGATGACGAAGTCACCGCTCTGCGCACCGCGTTCGCCGAGGTGCCCGACGATGTTCCGATGATGACCGCGGTGCGTCGAGTTGTCGTGAACGCCAATCGGTATCGGGCCGAGGACGTGCCCGAGCTACGCACCCGCATGCAACTGGTCGCCACCATCCCCGCCCTGGCCGCCACCGCGGGCGCGCACTACGACGCCTGGGAACACGCGGTCAGCGACTTCGCCGCCCGCCGCCTCGGCGAACCGGACAACGCCCTGATCCCGCTGGCCGTCGGACGCACCACACTGGCTGCCGCCCGCGCCGCCTTCGACGCCTGGCTGGCCCGCGCCGACGCCGACCTCACCGTCTATCTGGAGGAGGCGCTGCGCGGACTCGAGCGCGGATTCGCCCCGCTACCGTGAATCGCAAGCGAACAACCGGCAGGTTTCATCCGCAACCCGGTTGGGGTATGACTAGGCTCGGTGTCGGCCTCACGGCCGAGACGCACGATGATCCCGACTCAAACCGTCGAAAGGGGCAGGAGTTTCCATGTCCGAGGTGTCCATGAGCCTTTCGGCGGATTCGCTGACCGCGGGACCGGTCGACAACCTGCTTCCGCAGTTGGTCGAGCATCTGCGCCAGAACCGCACCGCCCTGCGTGAGGAGTGGGCTCGCCGCATCACCGACGCGCAACTCCTGACCGCGATGACCCCGGAGGAAATCTTCTCCGAGGCGACCTCCGTCTACGACAACTACGTCGAGGTGCTCGAGACCGGTAGCGTCGAGGCGTTGCAGGCCTACGCCCGCGATCTGTCCGAGCGCATCATTCCGAGAGGCGTCGAAACCGACGAGGTCCTCGGCATCGTGCTGCTGCTGCGCGACGTGCTGGCCCGCTCGCTGTTCGAGAAGTACCAGGCCGACTTCCAGTTACTGAACGCCGTGCTCGACGCGTACGAACCGGCGGCCAACCGCATCGCCAACACCGTGGGCGTCTCCTTCGTCCAGGAGCGCGAGCGCGTCATCCGCCAGCAGCAGGAAGCGATCCGCGAGCTGTCCACTCCTGTTCTCCAGGTGCGTGAACAGCTACTCATCCTGCCCATCATCGGTGTGCTGGACAGCCAACGCGCTCGCCAGCTCACCGAGCAGCTGCTGCGCGCGATCCGGGCCAACCGCGCCAAGGTCGTCGTCATCGACATCACCGGTGTGCCGCAGATCGACTCGACCGTGGCCAACCACCTGGTGCAGACCGTCGACGCGTCCGGCCTGATGGGTGCGAACGTGATCATCACCGGCCTGTCCTCGGAGATCGCGCTGACGCTGGTGACCATCGGGCTGGATCTGTCGAAGATGAATGCGGTCGGTGACCTCCAAGGTGGTATCGAGGAAGCCGAACGTCTGCTGGGTTACGAGGTTTCCCGAGTCGCCGAACGGGTTACCGAACGCGACGGCCGCTAGATCAGGGCGGGCACATGCCGGTACCGATTCTCAAACAGGGCACTTATCTCATCGCGTCGGTTCAATCAGCGTTGACCGACGCCGATACCGAACGCCTGCAAGACGACCTGATGAAACAGGTCAGCAAATATCGGGCGCACGGAATCATCGTCGACGTCACCGCGATCGACATCATGGATTCCTTCGCAGCGAGATCGTTGCGTACCATCGCGCACATGACGCAGCTGCGCGGCGCCGAAACGGTGATCGTCGGGCTGCAGCCGGAAGTCGCCTTCGCGATGGTGCAATTGGGGCTGACGTTCGAGGACATGCACACCGCCCTCGATCTCGAAGAGGGTCTCGCCTGGCTGAACAAGAAGACCGCCTCCCCACGCCAGCGGGATGGTCGTGACAGTGGCCGCTGAGAACCTGGTGATAGCGGTCAGAGTGTCGGGCGACATCGTGATCGCACGTCAGGCCGGCCGCGAACTGGCAGCGAAGCTCGGATTCACACTGACAGACCGCACCATGATCTCCACGGCGATCTCCGAAATCGCCCGCAACATCACCAGTTACGCAGGCAGCGGCGAGATCCGCCTGATGGTCGACGACCGCGAGGGTCGGCAGGCGCTGGTGGTTCAGGCCGAGGACCAGGGGCCCGGCATCATCGACATCCCCCGCGCGCTGGAGGACGGTTATTCGACCGGGCGCGGACTAGGACTCGGTCTCCCCGGCGCGCGCAGGCTGATGGATCGGCTACTCGTCGATTCCGCGCCTGGCAAGGGCACGTTGGTGGAGATGTGGAAGTGGGTACCCAACGGTGCATGAAGACGGGTTCATCGGCCGAATCGAATGGGCGGTGGCCGGTCGCGCCCTCCCCGGCCAACGCGTCTCCGGTGATCGCGGCCTCATCCTCGACACCGGTGGCGGCACCGTCCTTTTCGCCGTCCTGGACGGGCTGGGCCACGGCGCGCCCGCGGCCGACGCCGCCGACCGGGCCGCGCAGGTGCTCTCGGAGAACCGCGCCGAACCATTGGACGTGCTGATGGTGCTCTGTCATCGGGCCATGGCCGACACCCGCGGCGCCGCGGTCTCGCTCGCGCTCTTCGATCCGAGCGACACGGTGCGCTGGCTCGGCGTGGGCAATGTCGAATCCCGGGTGCTCACCGTGAGTCCCGCCGGTCTGGCCGTCCGCGCGACCATCCTGCTCACCGCGGGCATCGTCGGTTACCGACTACCGCAGAATCTGCAACCGCAGACCATTCACGTGCGCCCCGGCGATCTGCTGCTGATGTCCACCGACGGCATCGTCAGCGAGTCCGCCGACGCGATCGACCTGTCCAAGTCGACCGCGGACATCACCGCGGACATCCTCGGTAAGCACGCCAAGGACACCGACGACGCGCTGGTGCTCGCCGCCCGCCACCGCGGCTCGGCCCAAGGCCCGACGTCATGAGGGGCGCGGCCACATGACCACACTGGCCGATTTCCTCGATGAGTACGGGAAAGCGCTACGGCGGCACCTGGATTCACCGACGCAAGGCACCCTGGCCGAAGGGTACGAGCTCGGCCGGCGAGCGCTGGTCGAGGGCATCAGCCTGCTCGACCTCAACGAGAACCACTTCCGGGTGGTGCAGGCGGCCGAGCACGCCGCGGGCATCGGCGACCCGGACTCCCGGCTGGCCGAGTCCGCGCTGGAGTTCCTGCTGCAAACCCTTGCCGCCCTCGACATCGCGACCCGCGGCTACCTCGACGGGGTCGGCCGCTACGAGCAACAGCGCACCCGCGCCGACGATCTGGCCGGCCGCGACGCCTTCCGCACCGCGCTGGTGGAGTCGCTACAGGACGGCTTCTTCGTCGCCGATTCGCACGGCGCGATCGTCGAGGTCAACTCCGCGTTCGGCGCGCTGACCGGGTACGGCGCCGCCGACGTGCCCTACCCGCTGCCGCATCCGTGGTCGATGCCGGAGGGTCCGCGCTATCCCGATCTCGGCACGGAGGCTTTGCGTTTCGTGATTCCGATCCGGCATCGCGACGGGCGCTCGCTGTGGCTGGCGGTAAGCACCAGCGCGCTGATCAAGCCGGAGAACAACGAACGGATCTTCGTCGGCACGATTCGCGACGTCACCGCTGAGCACGACGCGCAGGCGCGCGATCAGGCCGCGTCCCGGCTGGCCACCGCGGTGGGCGCGGCGACCAGCGTGGTCGAGGTGCTCGCGGTCGGGCTCGACGAACTGCGGCGCACCGTCGGCGCGCAGACCGCGGTGGTGTCGGTGTGGCCGAGCAGGCACGTCGAGCCGGAGGTGTACGTCTCCGGCGCCGAGGGCGCGAACGGCCCGGAGAACGCCGAATTGGACGCGCGCGCACAGGCAATGCTCGATCGAGCCCGACGCAGACCCGGCCGCAGCCTGTTCGCGATCCCGGAGGGCACCGACAGCTCCGAGGGCATCGTCGCGCCGCTCGGCGAGACCGGTGACGCCGCACTGTGGTTGCGCTTCGCCGCGCCGCGCGCGATCAGCGCCGCCGACTGGACCTTGTTCTCGCTGCTGATCGGACATCTGAGCCTCGCGGTGCAGCGGGCGCGCAACTTCGATCAGGCCCGCTCGACCTCGCTGACCCTGCAACGCGCCATGCTCGGCCCGATCGAGCTGCCGCCGCGGTTCTCGGTGCACTACGAACCCGCGCTGCCGCCGCTGGAGATCGGCGGCGACTGGTACGACGTGGTCCCGCTGCGCGACGGCACCATCGGCGTGGTGGTCGGCGACTGCGTCGGCCGTGGCCTGTCCGCCGCCGTGGTGATGGGTCAATTGCGTACGGCCGCACAGGCTTTGCTGTTGCGCGGGGCCGGGCCGGCGCAGTTGCTCGCCGAGCTGGACACGGTCGCGGGCCGGATCCCCGGCGCGATGTGCACGACCGTGTGCGCCGCCGTGCTCGATCCGGTGCGCGGGCTGGTCCGCTACAGCAGCGCGGGGCACATGCCGCCGATCCTGGCCGACGTCGACGCGACCGGCCGCCTGCTCGAGGGCGGACGGTCGTTCCCGCTCGCCACCTTCGAGACGCCGCGTCGACCCGAGGCGACCACCGCGCTCACGCCGGGCTCGACCCTGGTGCTGTTCACCGACGGGCTGGTCGAACAGCGCGGTGTCGACATCGACGACAGCTTCGCCAAGATCGCCGACGTGCTCTCCGGCACCTCCGCCAAGCTGCCCCGCGAGGTGGCCGACGCGGTGCTCTCGCGGCTGCGGCCCGCCGCGGGCTACGACGACGACGTCGCCATGGTGGTGTACCGCCAGCCACCCGCCCCGCTGCGGCTGGAAGTGCCCGCGCACGCGGATGAGCTCGCGTCCCTGCGCCGTACGCTCAAGGCCTGGCTGTCCGCCGCGGCGGTGCCGCACGATCTCGCCTCCGATCTGGTCGCCGCCACCAACGAGGCGTGCAGCAACAGCATCGAGCACGCCTATCGCAACGGGGCCGTGCCGACCGGGCGCCCGGAGAGCACCGACCGCTCGATGGGCCGCGTCGCCCGATCCCTGCGCGACCCGTCCGCCGACATCAACCGCGTCGAACTGACCGCCACTTGCAACACCGAGACGGTGGTGATCACCGTCGAGGACACCGGCAGCTGGAAGCCCCGCTCGGCCGACCCCGGCTACCGCGGCCGCGGCATCGACATGATGCGCGCCCTCACCGAGGAACTCGATATCGACCACACCGGCCCCGGCACCCGAGTCCGCATGTCCGTCACCCTCCCCGCCATCACCTTCCCGGTAGCAAACCCGTTGCGCGGCACCAACCGCCGCATCACCGGCTAGCCCGCGCGCCGAATCCCGTAGCGCGGGTGGGCGACTCGCGCACCAACGTCCGGCTGACAACGCCGGTCGATCGATCCGCCGAATTCCGTAGCGGAGGTAGGCGACTCGCGCACCTGACCCGGATAACGCCGCGTCGTTTTACCGCCAGCACCGGCACACCGGTGCGCGGCATCGTGGTCGGCATGCATCGTGTTGTTGATCTCGGGGTTCTCTATTTCGGTACGCCGGTGGTGTTGATCAGTACCCGGAATCCGGATGGGACGGCGAATGTGGCGCCGATGTCGTCGGCGTGGTGGTTGGGTGATCAGTGCATGCTCGGGATGGGTACGGGGTCGCAGACGTCGCGGAACATGGCGCGGGAGCGGGAGTGTGTGTTGAATCTGCCGTCGTCGGGTCTGGTGGGTGCGGTGGATCGATTGGCGTTGCTGACCGGTTGCCCGATCATGACCCCGCACAAGATCGAGAAGGGGTATCGGTACGAGCCGGACAAGTTCACCGCGGCCGGGCTCACCCAGCTCCCCGCGGACCTCGTCGCCGCGCCGCGGGTCGCCGAGTGCCCGATTCAGCTCGAATGCGAGGTGCTGGCCACCGAACCGTTCGGCATCGACACCGGCGCCCTCGCCCACACCGTTCGGGTGCTGCGCGCGCACGTGGCCGAGGAGTTGATCATCCCGGGCACCGCGCACATCGATCCGGTCGGCTGGGATCCGCTGATCATGAAGTTCTGCGAGTTCTTCGGCAACGGCGCGCAGTTGCATCCGTCTCGGCTGGCGACCGCGTGGCAGATACCGAGCGCGGCGACCAGCCATTGAGCAGACCCGCCGGTAACGCTCCGATTCTGAAGCGGCGCAACGGCAACTTCGACCCGCGTCCTACGGTAATGTCTGACCCTATGAACGCGCCTAGGTTGCGAATTCGCGGCTACTTGTGTGTGGTGGAGTCGTGAACGAGCGACAGCGAGTGAACCGAGGACACAGCACCCTGTTGGGCGCGACGGAGCCGAGCGCTAGCGAGGTGGAGTCGTGACCAACACTTCCGGAGACGCGTATCCCCTCGCGGACACGATGACCACCACCGTCGCTTCCCAGGACGGTGCGACGGTCCTCACGGTGGCAGGCGAGGTCGACCTGGCGACGGCACCCGCGCTGGAGAGCTCGATCGAGGCGATCCTGAACGGCAAGCCCGCGGCCCTGATCATCGATCTGAGCGCGGTCAGCTTCCTCGCCTCGGCCGGCATGGCTGTGCTCGTCGCTACCCACCAGCGTGCGGGCGACTCGACCGCGATCGCCGTCGTCGCCGACGGCCCCGCCACCAGCCGCCAACTGAGAATGACCAATCTCGACCAGGTCTTCGCCGTGCACTCCACCCTGGAAGCGGCCCTCGCGGGCTTCCGCGACCGCTGACCCGATCGGCCCCGGCTGGGGCATGACCCACGACTCGGCGAGCGGGCGCAACCACGCCTGCTCGCCGATCGTCGTTCGAATCAGCAGAGTTCGCGCAGCTGCTCGATCAGCTTGACCCGGTCGGCCGGGGTGGCGGCCATCGGGAGCACGTTCAGGACGGTGACGCCGGCCTCGGCGAACGCGGCGACCCGCTCCTTGACGTAGCTCGCGGGACCGACCAGGGAGATGTCGCGGACCAGGGCGTCGGGGACGACCTTGGCCGCCTCCTCCTTCTTGCCCGCGAGGTACAGCTCCTGGATGCGGTCGGCCTCGGCGCCGTAGCCGTACTTGGTGGCCAGCGTGTGATAGAAGTTCTTGCCCTTGGCGCCCATGCCGCCGATGTAGAGGGCCAGGTGCGGCTTCACGAATTCCAGCAGCGGCTCGACGTCCTCGCCGATGGCCAGCGCCGGGCTCGCGTACACCTCGAGCGGGCCGAGCTGCGGGTCGCGCTTGGCGAAACCGGCCTCGAGCGACTCGCCCCAGATCTTGTTCGCCTGCTCGGGCAGGAAGAAGATCGGCTGCCAGCCTTCGGCGATCTCGGCGGTCAGCTCGACGTTCTTCGGGCCGATCGAGGCGAGCAGCACCGGAATGCGTTCGCGCACCGGGTGATTGATCAGCTTGAGCGGCTTACCCAAGCCGGTGCCCTGCCCTTCGGGCAGCGGGATCTGGTAGTACTTGCCCTGGTATTCGAGCTTCTCCCGCCGCCACACCTTGCGGCAGATCTCCACCAGTTCCCGGGTGCGTCCGATGGGCGCGTCGTAGGGCACGCCGTGGAAGCCCTCGATCACCTGCGGGCCCGACGCACCGAGGCCGAGGATGTAGCGGCCGTCGGAGACGAAATCCAGGCCGGCCGCGGTCATCGCGGTCAGGCTCGGGGTGCGGGTGTAGATCTGCAAGATGCCCGAGGCCAATTGCAGCCGGGTGGTCTTGGCCGCGAGGTAGCCGAGCGCGCTCACCGCGTCGTACGAGTACGCCTCGGGGACGAACACGATGTCCAGGCCGGCCTGCTCCAGATCGGCGACCTCCGCCGCCGCCTCTTTGAAACCGCCCGAGTAGTTGATGCCCAATCCGATCCGCATAGCACTCAACATAACGGCGACTACGGGTCGCCGCCGCACCGGACCGGTCCGGCAGGCGGCGCCGGCGGTCAAACCGGTAGCGTTGACCGCGCACTCCTCCCCCTCGCCGCACCATGAAAGGCCTCTGACCCGTGTCGCAGCCGAGCACCTCGTCCCAGGAAACTGCCTCCTCGTTCGGCGAGGCGACGCTCGCGCAGTACCTCGACGATCTGGCCGCCAAGATTCCCGCGCCGGGCGGCGGGGCCGTGGCCGCGCTGCACGCCGCGCAGGCCGCCGCGCTCGTCGCGATGGTGGCGCGCTACACCACTCGGGCCAAGGACGCCGACAACCGGCCGGTGGTCGACCGGATCATCGAGGCCGCCGACGCCGCCCGCGCCCGCTCGCTGGCCCTGGCCGACGCCGACGCCGCCGCGTTCACCGCGGTCGGCGCGGCCTACAAGCTGCCGAAGACCACGCCGGCGGAGATTGCCGAGCGCACCGCGACGATCAACGCCGCGCTGGTCGAGGCCGCGCGGGTGCCCGCCGCGGTGGTCGACGAGGCCGACGAGGTGCTCTCGCTGGCCACCGAGCTGTTCCCGATCGGCAACCCCAACGTGGTCACCGACATCGGCGCCGCCGCCGACGCCTGCCGGGCCGCGGCAGGCAGCTCGCAGCTCAATATCGAGATCAATGTCGCCTCGCTGCCCGCCGAGGAGGGTGACCGGTTCGCACCGGTTTTGCTGCGCATCGAGGAACTCGTCGCACGGGCCGACGGCCTGCATGCCGACGTGGTGCACGCCGTCCGCGGCTAGACCGGTTTCCGGATCGCCCGGCCGGGTATGACGGCGGAAAGTCGCCGACATAGTCCAGGAGGTAGCCGTGCAGATCGGATACAAGCTGGCCGCGGAGGCGTTCGGGCCGAAAGAGCTGATGCGCCAAGCGGTTCGGGCGGAATCCGCCGGTTTCGATTTCGTCGAGATGAGCGATCACTTCCACCCGTGGCTCGACGTGCAGGGGCATTCGCCGTTCGCCTGGACGGTACTGGGCGCGATCGCGGTGCAGACCGAGCGGATCGGGCTGGCGACCGGGGTGACCTGTCCGACCGTCCGCTATCACCCGGCGATCATCGCGCAGGCCGCGGCGACGTTGGCGCTGGTCTCCGATGGCCGGTTCACCCTCGGTGTCGGCTCGGGTGAGCGGCTGAACGAGCACGTGGTCGCGCGGGAGTTCCCGGACGTGCGTAAGCGTCAGGAGATGCTGCGCGAGGCGCTGGAGATCATCCGATTGCTGTGGCGCGGCGGCTATCGCTCCTACGACGGGCGCTACCTGTCGCTGTCGGATGCGCGCGTCTTCGATCTGCCCGACGAACTTCCGCCGATCGCCGTCGCGGCCAGCGGACCGCCTTCCGCCCGCATCGCGGCCGAACTCGGCGACGGCCTGTTCGCCACCGAACCGAAGTCCGAGATCGTCGAGCGCTACCAGGCGGCCGGCGGTACCGGACCGCGCTACGCGGAGGTCCCGATGGCCTGGGCGCCGGACGAGGAGACCGCCGCCAAGGCCGTGCTGGAGACCAGTCGCTGGGCGCTGACCGGATGGAAGGTGATGAGCGAACTGCCCAACCCGGTGAATTTCGATGCCGCGTCCAAGACGGTGCGGATCGAGGATGTGGTGCAGCAGTTCGCCTGTGGCCCGGATCCGGCCCGGTATGTCGAGGTGGCCCAGGAGTTCGTCGATGCGGGGTTCGATCGCCTGGTCATGCAGAACGCCGGGCCGGACCCGGACGGGTTCATCGACTTCTATCAGCAGGAACTCGAACCCCGGTTCCGTCAGCTCACGCCGAGCTGATCCGTTAGGCGGGTGAATTCCACGCGGCCAGAACGATTTTGCCGCGGACTCGGCCGGATTCGCTGAGCTGGTGGGCCTTTGCCACGTCGGCGAGGGGCAGGACCTGATCGACCGTGACGCGCAGGTGTCCGCGGTCGACCATGGTGGCGATCTCGCGCAGGGAAACGCCCGCGGGTTCGACATAGAAGCGTTCGTAGCGCGGATCGGTCTCGAGCTGCGGATCGGTCTCGGCATCCGGGCCTTGCATGTCGAGGTAGCGACCGTTCGGGCGGAGCACGCGCAGTGAACGCGCGCCGTATTTGCCGCCGACGAGATCGAGCACGACATCGATGTCCCCGACGGTATCGGCGAAATCGACTGCGGTGTAGTCGATCACCTCATCGATGCCGAGTTCCCGCAGATACTCGTGGTTGGCGGCGCGGGCGGTGCCGATCACGTGAGCGCCACGGTGCTTGGCGATCTGCACCGCCAGATGACCGACGCCACCGGCCGCGGCGTGCACCAGGATTCGCTGCCCCGCGCCGACCGCGGCCAGCGCCTGCCACGCCGTCGATGCCGCCACCGGCAACGCCGCCGCGTGCAGGTGATCCAGGCTCGCCGGTTTCGGCGCCAACGTATGCGCCTGCGCCACCAGGTATTCGGCGTTCGCCCCGCCCATCACCATCCCGTACACGGCATCGCCGACCTGGAACCGATCCGCGCCCGCACCGAGCTCCTCGACGATCCCGGAAACGTCCAATCCCAGTGTCAGCGGCGGATTTCCGAGCACGGGCACCTGCCCTGCACGAACCTTCCAGTCCGCCGCGTTCACGCTGGTCGCGGCGACCCGCACCAACACCTCCCCCGGCCCTGGCTGCGGTCGAGCCACCTCCACCGTTTCGAGAACGTCCGGACCGCCGAATGTGCGTTGAATGATTGCCAACATGCCAACGATTCTGCGGCGACCTAGTATCTATTGGAAAGAAGGCACCTTTATGATCCCGAGGTACCCAATGGATACTGCCCCCGCCCCGACCTTGGTCGAGAGCTACCTGCACAAGTGCCCGGCCCGCGAGATCTTCGCCGTGCT
This sequence comes from Nocardia sp. NPDC051756, assembly GCF_040681495.1. NCBI lineage: Bacteria > Bacillati > Actinomycetota > Actinomycetes > Mycobacteriales > Nocardiaceae > Nocardia > Nocardia sp. NPDC051756. The sequence continues at coordinate 577,030 of NZ_JBFAYV010000005.1, forward strand.
TGCCGACAAATGGGTCCTGCTGGTACTCGTCGTCCTGCGCGACAACAAGGCCCCCGTCCGCTTCAACGACCTGCGCCGCCGCCTCGACGGCATCACCCAGAAGATGCTCACCCGCACCCTGCGCACCCTCGAACGCGAAGGCCTCGTCCACCGAGCCGTCTACCCGACCGTCCCACCCAAGGTCGAATACTCCCTCACTCCGCTCGGCGAAAGCCTCGGCGCGATCAGCCAGGCCCTCGGCAATTGGTCGGACCAACACCAACACCAAATCCTCGCCGCCCGAGCAGCTTTCGACACCCGCCCAGCTCCGGAACCACTCAGCCTGTAAACACAACGCCGAACCCCACCCCGGCCATCCGCCTATCACCGAAGATCCGCACCCTCTCTCGGGATTTGCACTCGAAATAGGGCCCTATTTCGAGTGCAAATCCCGAGAGGAAGTGCGGATTCCATCGGTCAGGCGCCTGACGTGGACGTTCCAGCGTGGTCATCCGGGCTGTGGTTACGTCCCAAACGCTGTGGACAAGAGGGGTTCGGTCGTGGCGGTGTGGTGGTCGGCCAACCTGCGTCGCGCCCCCGGCGCTTGTCGTGGCGAAGATCCGCACCCTGACTCGGGATCCGCACTGAGAATAGGGCCCGAGAGAGGGTGCAGATCCCGAGTCCGGGTGCAGGTTTGCGAAGTAACCCGCTTGTCCGTATCGCGGAAGGGCTGGTGGCAGGGATCGTGCTGCGGGCGAATTGTGCAGCGGCGCACGGAATTGCTAGGTATTTCGTGCGCGGCGGGCGGAGAGGGGCGAGGCGGTAGCCAACAGTCAATCTGCACGAACGGTCGTGCGATAGGCGAAGGGGCGGGTTTGGCGGTGGAGGGTGCGGGTAGGCAGCATAGAGAGGGGCATGGTGGTCGGTTACGACTGCGGCACGGCTGGGATCGATTCGTAGACCGAGTTGATCATGCGGCCTAAAATTTAGTTTGCTTGCCTACCCACCATCTCGAAGGGGTGGAGCTCATGAGAAATATCATCCGATATCTGTTCCTAACGATCTTGGTCGCGGTGTTGGCCGTGTTCTGGTCGGGAACGGCGACAGCAACGCTGATCGGAAACAGCACGACAATCAGTCCGGTCGAATCGATCGGGCCCGCGGACGGGCAGGTGGTGGGCGTGGCCCACCCGGTGACCGTCCGATTCGCGACTCAGGTCGCCGATCGCGCGAAAGCCGAGCGATCCATCGATATCCGGACCACGCAACCGTTGACCGGGACGTTCGCGTGGACCAGCGACCGGGAGGCGGTGTGGACGCCGACCGGCTTCCTGCCCGCCAACGCCCGGATCACCGTCGGCGTGGGCAACGCCCGCACCGAATTCGACACCAACGCAGGTGTTTACGGTGACGGCGACATGTCCGCGCACACGTTCACGCTGACCGTCGGCGGCATACCGAGGACGATGCCCGCCTCCTACGGCAAGCCGAAGTACCCGACCCCGTCGGGCACCTTCCCCGTGCTGGAGAAAGCACGCAACGTCGTGTTCGATTCGCGCACCATCGGCATACCGCTGAGTTCACCCGAGGGTTACGTGATCAACGGTGAATTCGCCGAACGCCTCACCTGGGGTGGTGTTTACATCCACTCGGCGCCATGGTCGGTCGAGGATCAGGGCAACGCGAATGTCAGCCACGGCTGCCTCAACCTGTCCCCGGAAAACGCCGAATGGGTTTATCACACGATCAATGTCGGTGATCCGGTCACGCTGCACTGGTAATCGCGTCACACACCCGCGCACCGCTTCGGCGGTCCGCGGGTGCGGGCACAGCTCCCCCGCATGACATGATCGAGCGAGTGAGACAGTAGATCTCGGTCGCTGGACCTGGTAGGAGCTGATCGATGACCACCGCAACCCGCTCGGATATCGAATTCCAGTCGGACGGCAACACGGTCCGGGGCTGGCTATATCGGCCCGAGACCACCGGCAAGCCGGTTCCCGTCGTGGTCATGGCGCACGGGCTGGGTGCGGTCAAGGAAATGCGCCTGGATGCCTTCGCCGAACGGTTCGCCGCCGCCGGGATCGCGGCCGTGGTCTTCGACTACCGGCATTTCGGCGCGAGCGACGGTGAACCGCGGCAGCTGTTGAGCATCGGCCGTCAGCTCGCCGATTGGTCGGCGGCGATCGACTACGCCGCCGGTCTCGACGGCATCGATTCCGCTCGAATCGCTTTGTTCGGAACGTCTTTCAGCGGCGGGCATGTGTTGCGGGTGGCCGCGCAGGACCGCCGGGTCGCAGCGGTGGTCTCGCAATGCCCGTTCACCGATGGTCTCGCCTCCGCGCCGACCGTCGGCTTCCGGCCGCTGCTCGGCATCGCCGCCCGCGCCGTCGCGGACGTCGCCGGCGCGGCGCTGCACCGGCCGCCGGTCACCGTCGCGCTCACCGGTCAGCCGGGCCAGACCGCCCTGATGAACGCGCCGGACGCGGCCCCCGGCTACAACGGGCTGGTGCCGCAGACGTTCACCCATCCCAACGCGGTCGCGTCCCGGATCGGCCTGACCCTCCCCCTCTATCGCCCCGGCCGCAGCCTGCGCAAGATCGACGTCCCGGTCTTCCTCGGCGTCTGCCTGAAGGACACCGTCGCCCCGCCGGGCCGCACCCTGCGTTACGCGGCGGGCGCCGGACCCAACGTCGAGGTGCACGAATATCCGGCCGGCCATTTCGACATCTACGTCTCCCCCGATTTCGACGAGGTGGTGGCCGACGAGACCGCCTTCCTCGTCGAACACCTGCTGCGCTAGGCCGCTTCGATCAACGTGTCGTCGCGGGAAAGCAGTGCGGCATAACGCCCGTCGAGTTCCATCAGCTCGTCGTGCGAGCCGCTCTCGACGATGCGGCCCTGGTCGAGCACGACGATCTGATCGGCATCGCGAATGGTCGACAACCGGTGCGCGATGGTGATCGTGGTCCGGTTGACCGAGAGCGCGTCGATCGCCTGCTGCACCTCTTGCTCGGTGCGGGTGTCCAGCGCGCTGGTCGCCTCGTCCAGCACCAGGATCGGCGGATTGCGCAGCACCGCACGGGCAACCGCGAGCCGCTGCTTCTCGCCACCGGAGAACCGGTAGCCGCGCTCACCGACGAGCGTGTCATACCCGTCGGGCAGGCTCATGATGTGCTCGTGGATCTGCGCGGCGCGCGCCGCATCGTGCAGTTCCCGTTCCGTCGCATCGGGTTTCGCGAAACGCAGGTTGTCCGCGACCGTGGCGTGGAAGAGGTAGGTCTCCTGCGACACCACGCCGACGGCGGCGGCGAGATCGGCAAAGGACAACTCGCGCACGTCTTTTCCGTCGATGGCGATCCGTCCCGAGGTCACGTCGTAGAGCCGCGCCACCAGGTACCCGAGAGTGGTCTTCCCGGAACCGGTTTCGCCGACGATGGCCAGGCTCGACCCGGCCGGCACCGTGATGTCGATGTCGCTCAGCACATCCCGGTTGCCCGAGCCGTACGAGAATCCGACGTGGTCGAACCGCACCGCACCCGTCACCTTGCCGAGCGGCACCGGCTTAACCGGCTCTTCGATATCCGGCTTCAGGTCCAGGTACTCGAAGATCCTGCCGAACAACGCCATCGAGCTCTGCACCTCGACACCGGTGGACAGCAACTGCACCATCGGCCGCAGCAACGTCGTCTGCAAGGTAGTGAACGCGACCAGCGTGCCGATCGACACCAACGGCTGACCGCCGGTCACGCTGAGGCCCGCTGCCCAATAGATGACGGCAGGCATGGCAGACATGACGATCGTGATGGTCGACTGCCGCCACCGTCCCGCCATGCTCGCGCGCACCTCCAGATCGACCAGCCCGCGCGATTCCCGCACAAAACTGTCGACCAGCGCGGGCGAACGCCCCATCGTGCGGCCGAGCAGAATGCCGCTCACCGAGAGCGACTCCTCCACGATCGCCGACATGCCGGCCAGCTTCTCCTGCCGCTGACCGGTGATCTTGCGCCGCTCGCTGCCGACCCGGCGGCTGATCCAGACGAAGAACGGCAGCATGACCAGCGAGACCAGGGTCAGCCGCCAGTCCAGCACGAGCATCGCGGTGACCGCGGCGAGCACCGTGGTGAAGTTCGAGACCAGCGACGTCGCGGTGGAGGTGACCGTCGACTGCATGCCGCCGATGTCGTTGGCGATGCGCGACTGCACCTCACCGGTACGGGTCTTGGTGAAGAAGGACAACGGCATTCGCTGTAACTGCGTGTACACCGCGGACCGCAGGTCGTGCATGACGTCCTGCCCGACGGTGGTCGAGATGTAGGTCTGGAGCACGCCGAACACGCTGGTCAGCGCGGCGACCGCGATCATGCCCGCGGCGAGCAGGGTAAGCAGGCCGGTGCGGCCGTGCGGGAGCGCGTCGTCGAGCACCGCGCGCAGCATGAACGGCGAGGCCAGTGCGACGACCGAGGACAGGCAAACGAGGGCGGCCACGAGGGCCAGCCGGGCCCGATAGGGCCGGAACAGCCGGACGATCCGGCGGAGCTGATGTGGGGGCTGCATAGGCGCCTCCTTCCGGGAGAGCTAACTCATGAAACTGAGCATGACTCATAATTGTTCCCGAAACAATGAGTTATGCTCAGAAACATGGAGTCCGCCGACACCGACCTGCCCGAACTGTTCCTGCGCACGGCCAAACGGATCCGGCGCAACCAGGTGGGCCGGCTCGCCCCGCTGGGTCTCACCCCAGCTCAGGCGCGTGCGTTGCGCATCATCGCGCACCAGGACGAACCGCTGCGGATGACCGCGCTCGCCGAACGGCTCGGCATCGTGCCGCGCTCGGCCACCACCGTCGTCGACGCCCTCACCGCCGCCGATCTGGTCACCCGCGCACCCGACCCGGCCAATCGCCGCGCCACCCTGGTCACCCTGACCGAGTCCGGCCGCGCCACGCTCGCCCGGATGGCCGATGCGCGCCGCGAGGCCGCCGAGGAACTCTTCGCCACGCTCACCGCCGAGCAACGCGAAACCCTGCGAGACCTGCTGGCTACCCTCGATTCGACCACCGGGTAGCACAATCCGGACTTACCGACCGGTATCCCCCGCGCGCACACCATTGTCAGCAACCGGGCAGTATTCTGCCCGAAGCGACAGCGAGTCGGCCGGACATACGCGTCCGCACCTTGCTGCATTTCGGGAACGGTGCGGATAACCTGGCGATATGACCTGACGAAGGCGGGGCGATGGATCGACCGGAGATGGGCTCACAGCCCGGATACGACTATGGGCGGGGGCCGCAGATGATGAATCGTGGTGTGCCGGAACAGCGGTACACGCCGGAACAACGGTATGCACCGGAGGAACGGTATCGGGGCGAGTACGCCGATTGGGTCGAGCAGATGCCTGAGCGCGAACCGGAACCGGACTACGCACCGGACCACTTCGAGGACGAGTTCAGCGGACTGATCGATCGGTCCAAGCGGAACCGGTCGCCCCGCCGCTGGGTGGTGCCGCTGCTCGGGGTGCTCGGCGCGGCCGCGGTGGCCGCCGCCGCCTTCGTGTACTTCAGCGGCGGCGACGAGCCGTCCTCGGTGGCGACCAGCACGCCGCGGATCGCCGACCCGGCCGCCTCCGCCGGCGCGCAGTGCACGTCGGAGAAGGTCGGCAACCGGATCAAGGGCAACGACGCGGGCAACTTCGACTCCGGGCCCGGCGCGATCTTCGCCTTCCAGCACGCGTACTACGTCACCCGCTCCGGCGACGAGGTCCGCGCGGCGACCACCCAGGACGCGGCGGTAGAACCCGCCGACGCCATCCAGCGCGGCATCGACAGCATTCCGGTCGGCACCACCTACTGCGTCGCGATCACCCCCGGCGCGTTCGCCGGCCAGTACATGGTGGTCGTCACCGAGAACCGCCCCGGCCGCGCGCCGGTCACCTACAACCCGCAGCTCGTCACCACCACCAAGGACGACGGCCGCACCCTGATCAGCGCCATCAGCCCGGGTCAATAACCCTGCGGCTCAGGCGAACTCGTACTTGGCGACGACTTCCTCGTCGAGTTCGATGCCCAGCCCCGGCCGCTGCGGCACCTGCACCTGATTGGACCCGTACCGCAACCGGGTCTCCGGCGTGAGCAGCTGTTCGAAGTTGTAGATGCCCTTCTCCAGCGCGAAGTACTCGACGACCAGCGTGTTCGCCACCGCGCCGCACAGGTGCACGTGCAGGTTGTGATGCCAGTGCGGCGCCATCTGCAAGCCGAACGCGTCGGCGGCGTGCGCGACCCGCAGCCACTCGGTGACGCCGCCGACCACGCCGGCGTCGGCTTGCAGGATCGAGGCCGCGCCCGCCTCGATGAGCTGCCGGAATTCCCAACGGGTCTGGTGGATTTCGCCGGTGGCCACCGGCGTGCGGATCTGCCTGGCGAGTTCGCCGTGCCCGGCGATCGCGTCCGGCGAGAGCGGCTCCTCGAACCACCACAGCTCCCGGTCACCGGCCGCGCGCTCGAACGCCTCGATGGCGCGGCGGGCCTCGTGCACCGAGCGATAGGCGTTGTTGGCGTCCAGGGCGAGCCGGCCGGTGTCGCCGATCGCCTCGATCGCGGCCGCCACCCGGCGCGCATCCTCGGCCACGCTCAGGCCGCCGACCTTGATCTTGTGATCGGTAAAGCCTTGTCCCGCATTGAATTCGATCTCTTTGCGCACGGCCACCGTCCATTCGCCCTCGTCCGGCCGGTAGTAGCCGCCGGACGCGTACGCGGGCAGCGGGGTGGTCGAACCACCGAGCAGGCTGGCCAGGGGCAGTCCGGCTCGCTTCGCGCGTAAGTCCCAGAGCGCGATGTCGATGGCCGACAAGGCCCGCAGCACGGCGCCGCGGCGGCCCGCGAGCAGCGCCTCCTGGTAGGCGAGACTCCACAGTCCGTGCACGTCGTTGTGGTCGGCGCCGAGGTAGACCGGCGCGAGCACGTCGTCGACCGCGCACTTGGTCAGCGTGCCGCCGCTGGTGCCCGCGTAGGTGTAGCCGAGGCCGGTCGCGCCGGTGTCGTCGGCGACCTCGACCAGGACGTAGTGCCGATCGGTCAAGTCGCGGTTGGACATTCGGGTCGGCTTGTCGACCGGGATGCCGACCACGCGGGCTGAGATTCGGGTTATGGTCATCGACTGCTCCTCGCGGATGGGGCGGTGCGTACCGCCTGGATGTTGGCGAATTCCGTGGCGCCGTAGGTGCTCAGCTCGCGGCCGTGCCCGCTGGCCTTGACCCCGCCGACGGGCAGGCGCGGGTCGGATTCGGAGATGCGGTTGACGAAGACGGAGCCGGCCGCGATATTGGCCGCGAGTTGCTCGACCCTGCCGAGGTCACGACCCCAGATCGAGCAGCTCAGGCCGTAGGCCGAGGCGTTGGCGGCGGTCAAGGCGGCGGCCGCCGAGCCGACCGGCAGCAGCGCGCCGAGCGGGCCGAACGTTTCCTCTTGGAACGCAACGGAATACGTGTCCGGCACCTCGACGATGGTCGGCGTGAACCAGGCGCCCGGACCGGAATCGCCTGCGCCGCCGACCAATACCTCGGCCCCGGCCGCGACCGTCGCGTTCAGCTGCCTGCGCAACTCGTCACGCAGATCGGCACGCGCCATCGGACCGATATCGGTGCCAGGCAAGGCCGGATCGCCGACGACCAGCTTGCCGAGTTCGGCCACCATCGCCTCGGCGAACTCGGGAAAGATGGTCCGCTCGACGATGATTCGCTTCGCGGCGATACAGCTCTGCCCGGCATTGAGGAACCGGGAGCGCACCGCGGCCGCAGCCGCGTCGCCTACCTCGGCATCGGACAGCACGATGAACGGATCGGACCCGCCGAGTTCCAGCACGACCTTCTTGACTGCGCGCCCCGCCCGGGCCCCGACGATCGCGCCGACCCGATTGCTGCCGGTGAACGCCACCGCCGCGACGCGCGGATCATCGATCAGCGGCCCGATCCGATCCGGCGGCAACAACACGCTGGTCAGCACGCCCGTGCCGCACACCTCGTCGAACAGCCGCTGCACGGCCAGCGCGCAACCGGTGACATTGTCGGCGTGCTTGAGCAGCACCGTGTTGCCGATCGCCACCGCAGGCAGCATCGACCGGAAGACCTGCCAGAACGGGTAATTCCACGGCATGATCGCCAAAATGACGCCGAGCGGCCTGGTTCGGATCTGCCCGCCGTCCGGGAAGACGTCGACCGCTTGCGGCGCAACCAGATCCGCGACGCGATCGGCGTAGTAGTCACAGGTGAGCGCGCACTTCTCGATCTCGGCCACGGCCTGGCCGATCGGCTTGCCCATCTCGGTGGTGATCAGCGCCGCCAGCGTCTGCGAGTCCGAACGCAGCCGGGCGGCCAGCAGCCGCAGCCGATCGGCGCGGTCCGCAAACGGCTCGTCGACCGCCCTGCGGGCAGCGGCGACGGCCCGGTTCAGCAGCGCCGACAGCTGATGATCAGGGGTGAAAGAGTATGTCTCGACGGGACTTCCGTCGACCGGATTGATCGTGGTGATCATCGGCCCGCCTTCACCGTGGAGCGCGCGGCCAGCCAGTCCTGGAAGCGCCGCCCGAGGATCACCGGATTCTCCAGCAGCTTCGGCACGCCGGTGGCATTGCCCACCGCGATGCGCACATGCAGGAACACCGGGCCGTCCAGGGCCAGCACCTCGGTCAACCGTTCCCCGAGTTCTTCCGGATCGGCCGCGCGGCGCACCGTCCAGCCGGCCGCGGCGGCCAGCTCCCCCAGGTCGATTCGCGAACCGTAGGTCGGCAGGTTCGCCGTCGCGCCGTACACGCCGTTGTCCAGCAACACCATCACCAGCTTCGCCGGCCGCAGAAAGCCCGCTGTGGGAAGCACATTCGGGTTCATCAGCAGCGATCCGTCGCCCTCGATCGCCACCACCTTCGGCACATCGGTGTCCGCGATCCCCAGCGCGACGCCGGTGGCCACCGAACCGGCCAGCCCCATCGCGTCGAGCAGATACAGGTTGTTCGGGCGGTCCGCCACCGCCGCCAGCTCCCGGCTGGACGCGGCACAGGTCACCACCACCGGCAGCTCGGTCGTGTGCGTGGCGATGATCCGCAGTGCGTCGATACGTTTCACGATCAAGCCGCCTTACCGTCGGTCGCCCAGAAGTGCGCGAGCACCACCACGGGGCGAAAAGTCATGCGCGCGTGCACCCCGGCCTCGGTGACCACCGATTCCCAGTCCTCCGGTCCGCTGCGCCGGTCGAGCTGGAAGGTCTGGATGCCGAACTGGTCGAGCATGCGCGGCACGTGCTGGCTGAACGTGTGGATCATCGAGTTGTACTCGCCGAGCCCGCCGCGGGTGTTCGCGACGATCAGCATCGGCAGGTGGTAGGCCACGTTGAACGTGGTCAGCGCGGTCAGCGCATTGCCGAAACCGTTGTCCTGCATGACGATCGCGCCGAGCTTCCCGGTCAGCGGCAGCGCGCCGATCAGGCCGGCCGCCTCCTCTTCCCGAGAGAGCGGGAACACCCGCTCCGAGATGCCCGCCGCGCCGCCGCTGGTCTCTACCAGCGCCGTGATGACGGGCGCCACGCTGACCGATGGCACGTACCCGACCAGATCGACCTCCGCCGCCCAGATGCCTCTGGCGACGGACGTCGCATACGAGTTGGAATTCACCGAATGTCCCTTCGCCGGACCGGCTGCCGATCGCAGCCCCTTGGTGTCTGCAACATACTACTCATCATGAGTAGCATGCAACACTCATTTATGAGTGACACCTATCCAGTTTCGGACCGAACTGTCAGTAGGTGACTTGGTCGCCCTCGGGCACCGACACCGAGACCCACCGCCGCCATTCCGCGACCAGACCGCGGTTGTCGTCGCTGCTGTGCGCGACCAGCAGATCGCCGGAACGGACCAGGTGCTTGCGCATCGCACGCTCGGCGCCGACCCCGTCGCGCTTGCGCAGCGCGTCGATGATGTCCCAGTGGTCTTTCAGCGCGGTATCCACCGGCTGATACCGCGGCACGCTGTGCCTGCCGTCCAGCGCCAGCGTCTGGCGCAGCTCGTTGACGAACTTGGCCAGCCGGCGATTGCCGCTGGCCTGCAAGATCAGTTCGTGCAGCCGCTCGTCGGCGGCGAAGTATTCGGCGCCGCCGTCGGCCGTGCGCTCCATGATCCGGTACTCGGTCAGCATGGCTTCGTCGTCGCGGCTGGTCATCACCGCGGCGGCACTGCGGCAGGCGGGCGGTTCCAACAGCACGCGCAGGCTGCACAGGTCGACGATGCCGCGACCGTCCTGCCCGAGCACCCGGGCGCCGCGGTTGCGTTCGATCTTGACCAGGCCCAGATCGGCCAGCTTCAGCAACGCCTCGCGCACCGGCGTCCGCGAGGCCCCGAACCGTTCGCCCAGTTCGCGCGACGAGTAGAGGATGCCGCGCTCGAGCCGCCCTTGCCGGATCGCGTCCCGGATTTCGGCAGCGATCTGCTCGGACTTGCTGTCAACCGCGTCTTGCGACAAGGCACCTCTTCATGGAGCGAAAGCAACGGGAAATCGCCCGTGGCACACCGACCTCGGGCGATTCCCCAGCATAGCCGCTCAGGGAGCGGGTACTGCCGCGGCGCGGCGGGCTCGCGTCCGCACGGCGATCGCGCCGACCACAACCAGCGCGCCGACATTGGCCAAGATCATCACCGCGATCGCGAAGCTGGTGTGCCCGCCGGACGCGTCCTTGATCCAGCCGAACGCGTATGGGCTGACGAACCCGGCCGCGTTGCCGAGCGAGTTGATCAGCGCGATGCCGCTGGCCGCGCCCGCGCCGGCCAGGTAGGCCGTCGGCACCGCCCAGAACAGCGGTTTCGCGGTCTGCGCGGCCATCGTGGCCACGGTGATCGCGGTGAACGCCAGCAGCGGCGAGCCGAGCGCGAACGCCGTCACGGTGAACGCGACCACCGAAATGGCCAGCGCGATCAGCACCGGCCGCGACGAACGGTCGTTGCGCACCAGCCGCCCGGTGATGTACATCCCGACCGCGGCGAGCAGGAACGGGATCGCCGAGAGCCACCCGATCTGGAAGCTGCTCAGCCCGTGCCCGACCTCCTTGACCACCGACGGCATCCAGTAGGCCAGCGGATATGCCCCGCACAGCAGCAGGAAGTAGGCCAGGCACAGCGCGATCACCCGCTTGTCCCGCAGCGCCGCGAGGTGACCGGCCGGCGCCGTCTGCGCGCGCTCGGCGTTCTCCGCGTCCAGGGTCTGCTTCAGCCACGCGCGCTCGGTGTCGTCGAGCCACTTCGCCTTCTCCGGCGACTCGGTGAGCAGGAAGAAAAACACCACGCCCAGCACCACCGCGGGCACGCCACCGACGATGAAGATCCAGCGCCAGCCGTCCAGGCCGAGCGCGCCGTCGAACGTGTCGAGAATCCACCCGTTGAGCGGACTGCCGAGCACGCTGGCCACCGGAATCGCCACCATCACCGTGGCAATCACCTTGGTGCGCTGGGCATTCGGGTACCACCGGGCGAGGTAGACGATGATGCCGGGGAAGAAGCCCGCCTCCGCGACGCCGAGCAGGAAGCGCAGCACGTAGACCATCTCGACGCTGGTCGCGAACGCGGTCAGCGCGGCGATGATGCCCCAGGTGACCAGGATCCGGCTGAGCCAGATCCGGGCGCCCACCTTGGTCATGATGATGTTGCTCGGCACCTCGGCCAGCACGTATCCGACGAAGAAGATGCCGGCCACGAACCCGTACTGGGTCGCGCTCATGCCGAACGTCTCCTCCATGCCGAACTTGGCGAAGCTGACGTTGATCCGGTCGATATAGCTAACGATGTAGCCGATCACCAGCAACGGCACCACCCGGCGGGTGATCTTCCGGATTGCGTTCGCCTGCATAACTTCCCCCTCGGTACGGGGGATCGCACGGTCCATCTTCTTTTCCTCCACAGCACAGAGCCACAAGCTGCGATGGCATGCCACCTAGATAAGTAACATGTCTCACTTGATGAGTGGCATGCTACTCACGCTGTGACCTGACGCACAAGAGTTTCGCAGACGCGACGAAGACAGATGGCCGAAATGCGCTAGTCGTAGCGCCTGGGCAGGGAACGACAACGGCCGGTCCGGGGTCGCACTGCTGGCCCGGACCGGCCGTTGTCGTGGTGGAGCTGAAGTCGTCTAGTTCGCGGCTTTCTCCGCGGCGATGACGACGTGCCGCATGAGCAGCGCGGTGGTGACCGGGCCGATCCCGCCGGGAACCGGGCTCAGGGCCGCGGCCTTGCCGCGCACCGAATCGGCGTCGACATCGCCGACGATGCTTCCGTCCGCGGCCTCGTTGGTGCCGACATCGACGACGACCGCACCTTCGCGCACATGCTTGCCGGTGACCAGGCCGATCCGGCCCGCCGCGGCAACAACGACATCCGCCGCCGAAGTGACCGCGGGCAGGTCAGTGGTCCGCGAGTGACAGATTGTGACAGTGGCGTTTTCGGCGAGCAGCAGCTGCGCGAGCGGCTTGCCGACCACGTTGGACCGCCCGACGACCGCGACATGCCGACCGGACAACGGAATCTCGTGCTGCTTGAGCAACTCGACCACCGCTTCGGACGTCGCGGCGACGAACCCGTCGAGTCCGGAGGCGAGCAGCCCGAGCGACAGCGGGCTCACACCGTCGACGTCCTTCGTCGCGGCGATCGCCGAGCTGACGTCTTCGAGGGTGATGCCGGCGGGCAGCGGCGTCTGCAACATGATGCCGTCGGTCGCGCGGTCCGCGCTGCGCGCCGCGAGTTCCGCGCGGATCGTGTCCGCGGTCGCGTCGGCGCCGAGATCGACGGTGTCGCAAGCGATTCCGAGCCGCTCGGCGGCCTTGCGCAGCGAGTTCACGTACCAGGCGCTGGCCGGGTCGTCGTTCGCCACGATCAGGGCCAGGCGCGGCGCGGCGCCCGCCTCGGTGCGCGCGGCGGCGCGTTGCTTGGTGTCGGCGTTGATGGCGGCGGCGAGTTCCTTGCCGGTCAGCGAAACGGTATCCACGTTGTCACACCTTATCGGGGCCGCCACCGGACGCGGTGACTGCGCCCGACGAGCCGCGCCCGGTTTGTCCCGATGCCCGAAATAAGCCGCAGAATCCGCCCGGCAAATACGCGATTTCCAGATCACGCCGCCGTATCGTGGTCATGCTTGCCCACGGCTAACTGCCAGCACGTGCCCTACCCGTTCTTTTGCCGAGCACCCAGCATGCCCTCAGCATTTTCGCGGAAAGGTGTCGACTGTAGTGAAGATATCGAGGCACTGGAAACATCTGGCCGCGTCCCTGTTCGCGGCCGTCATCGTCACCGGCCTGGCCGGCGTCCCGGCCCACGCCGGTGAGACCGACGCTCTGTACAACTCCGCCCAGCGCAACTTCACCGACGGCAACGACGTCGCCGGCCGCGCCGACCTCCGCAACCTGATCGGCGCCGACCCCGGCGACGCCGACGCCCTCTCGCTACAGGCCATCTGGTCGCACTACGCGGGTGACCTGCCCGCGCTCGCCGACGCGATGGCCCGGCTCAACGTCGTCGACCCGGGCATGGCGGCAGGCACGACCAACGTGCTCAACGCCATCAGCGCGGCCGTCGGCACCCTGCCGAATCCGCTGCCCGCGCTGATCGGTCCGCAGACCGGCATCGTGGTCCTCGGTTACGGCCTGCTGCCCGACGGCGCGCTGCGCCCCGAGCTGGTGAACCGGTTGACCGCGGCCTGGCTGCAATCGATCGCCGCACCCCTGTCCCCCATCGTGGTGACCGGCGGCAACCCGCAGAACGGCATCACCGAGGCGGACGCGATGGCGGGCTGGCTGATCGGCCACGGCGTGCCGCCGAACCGGATCAGCGTGGAGGGCCGGGCCGGGTCGACCGTGCAGAACGCGCTGTTCGGCACGCAGAAGCTGCGGGAGGTCGGCGCGACCAGCGCGGTCGTCGTCACCTCGCCCAACCACATCCGGCGCGCGGTCGCCGACTTCATCGTGGCCGGCACCCAGGTGGTCGGCGCGACCACCTCGCTGGAACAGCTGGTCTCCCAGCTGCCGCCACCGGCCCGGCAGTCCCAGCGCGGGATCTATCTCGACGCCACCCGCACGTTCGAGTTGGACACTTCGCGCTGAGTTCAGCATCCGTGCCCGGGATCCGCGCGACCGTGCGGATCCCGGGCACGCGGCTGTCGAGACCGACGTCACCGGAAAATCCAGTGGCTCGACGGCGGCCAGGCACGGCAGGATGTCCGGGTGATGGCAGGTAGTACCGAGGTGGTCGAGGTCTTACGCGCGGCGGGTTGCGTCTTCGCCGAGGACGAAGCCCGCCTGCTCATCGCCGCCGCCGCGGAAACCGGCGCCGATCTGAACGCGCTGGTGGCGCAGCGGGTCGCCGGCACTCCCCTGGAACATCTGCTCGGCTGGACCGAATTCCACGGCCTGCGGGTCGCGGTCGCGCCGGGCGTTTTCGTGCCACGCCAGCGCACCGCTTTCCTCGTCGAGGCCGCCGCGGATCTGGTCCGGGCCCGCAACCGCCATTCCGTGGTCGTCGATTTATGTTGCGGCTCAGGCGCATTGGGTCTGGCGCTGGCCACGATGCTGGCCGCCGAGCACACCCTGGTGACGCTGGCCGCCGCCGACATCGACCCCGTCGCCGTCGAGTGCGCGCGCCGCAATCTCACGCCGATCGGCGCTCCGGTCTACCAGGGCGACCTGTTCGAACCACTGCCCGAGGAACTGCACGGCTGCATCGACGTCCTGCTGGCCAACACCCCGTACGTGCCGTCCGAGATGATCGAGCGGATGCCGCCGGAAGCCCGCGACCACGAACCGCGCGCCGCCCTCGACGGCGGGCCGGACGGCCTGGACATCTTCCGCCGCGTCGCCGCGGACGCCCGGACCTGGCTCGCCCCCGGCGGCCACCTGCTGATCGAATCCAGCGAGACGCAGGCGCCGGTCGCCCTCGACGTGCTGGCCGAACACGGACTCGCGGGCCGGATCGCCGAATCCGACGAGGACTACGCCACCGTCGTCATCGGCACCAGACCCGCCCGCTAGTTCCCTATTTCTTGCGACCGGTGAACTCGTCCATCGAGTGGTAGACGCCGACGGTATTGAGGAACAGGTCGCGCAACTTGATCGGCAGGATGCCGGACAACGCCTTGTTCAGCCGCGAGGTCCACGGCAGGATCACCAGGGGCGTGCCGTTCTTCATCGCACGCCAGGACGTGTCGACCACCTCGTCCTGTTCCAGGATCGGCGTGAACAGGAATCCCTTTGCGCCGTCGAACATTCCGGTGTTGATGTAGGTCGGGCAGACCGTCGTCACCCTGACGTGCTCGTGCCCCGCCTGCTCCAGCTCGATGCGCACCGAATCCGACCAGCCGAGCGCCGCCCACTTGGACGCCGCGTACACGCTCATCCGCGGATTCGACACCAGCCCGGCCGACGACGCGATGGTCAGCACCCGCGCCTCGGCCGAACCGGCCACCATCGCGGGCAGGAATTCGAGGGTGACGTACATCGGCGCGTGCGCGTTGATCGCCATCGTCTTCTCGATGTCGCCGCGATTCTCCGTGTCCCAGAAGTAGCTGTTGCCCCGGACGATGCCCGCGTTGTTGACCAGGATGTCGATGGCGCCGACCTCGGCACGGACCGACTCCGCCGCCTCGGCGATGGCGTCCGGCGCGGACACGTCGACCACGAAGTGGTGGATGGTGCCGCCGAGACCGGTCAGCTCGGCCGCGGTCTCCTTCAGCGCGAGTTCGTTGATGTCCCACAGCACCACCGCGGCCGCGCCCTCGCGCACCGCCCGCTCGGCGAACAGCTTGCCCAGGCCCATCGCGGCGCCCGTGACGAGCACCTTCTTACCCGCAACCGTGTCGAGTTTCATCCGTCCCTATCCCTGTCGATTCCGGTGAAAGTTACTTCTGCCGTAGCTTTTTCATGACCCCGAAGTAGAACGTCATGGTCTTGGCCCACAGCTCCTCGGACATGCCGGGCAGCGGCGCGATCGGCAGCATCCGCTGCACCGCGATGGTCTGGGTGTCGATGTATTTCAGCAGGCCCTCGGCGCCATGCCTGCGCCCGGTACCGGAGATGCCCAGCCCGCCGGACGGCGCGTCGGCGCTGCCCCAGGCCGCGATGAAACCCTCGTTGACGTTCACCGAACCGGCGTTGATCCGCGCCGCGACCTCGCGCCCGCGGCCGATGTCCTTGGTCCAGACGCTGGCGTTGAGGCCGTACGCGGTGTCGTTGGCCTGCTCGACCGCCTCGTCGTCGCTGCCGACCCGGTAGATCGACACGACCGGGCCGAAGGTCTCCTCGCGGTACACCGTCATGCCGGGCCGCACGCCGCTCAGCACCGTCGGCTCGTAGAAGTACGGACCGAGGTCGGGCCGGTGCTGCCCGCCGGCCAGCACCGTCGCGCCCTTGGCCACCGCGTCGTCGACATGCGAACGGACCGTGTCCAATTGGCGTGGGAAGGTCAGCGAGCCCATGTCGTTGTCGTAGTTCAGGCCGCCACCGAGCTCGATTCCCTTGACGTGCTCGATGAATTCGGCGACGAACTGGTCATACACCTTGTCGTGCACATAGATTCGCTCCATCGACTCACACAGCTGCCCCGCCGAGGCGAAGCAGGCGCGGATGGCGATCTTGGCGGCCCTGGATACATCGGCGTCGGCGAGCACCACCAGCGGGTTCTTGCCGCCGAGTTCGAGCGAGTAGCCGATGAGCCGCTCCCCGGCCTGCTGCGCGATGGTGCGGCCGGTCGCGCTGGAACCGGTGTAGTCGACGTAGTCCGCGCGGCCGATCACCTCGTGGCCGATCACCGAACCGCGGCCGAGCACCGCTTGCCACAACCCCTTCGGCAGGCCGGCGCGTTCGGCGGCGTCGATGGCCCAGAGCGCGGTGATCGCGGTCTGGTTGTCCGGGCGCGCGACCACGGCGTTGCCCGCGACCAGGGCGGGCAGCGCGTCGGAGGCGGCCAGCGCGAGCGGGTAGTTCCACGGCGAGATCACCGCGACCACGCCCTTCGGCCGGTGCCGCACGTCGACCTGGGTGAGCACCGGGAGCACGCCGCGCGGCTTGCGGGTGGCCAGCAGCTTCGCCGCGACCTGGGCGTAATACCTGGCATTGACCGCGACGTCGCCGACCTCGTCGAACGCGTGCGCACGCGACTTGCCGGTCTCGGTCTGCACGATGTCGAGGATGGTGTCCTGCTCGGCGAGCACGATGTCGTGGAAGCGGCGCAGCACCGCGGCGCGCTCGCGGATCGGGCGGCGGGCCCACTCCTGCTGCACCGTGCGGGCTGTCGCGAAGGCCCGGTCGATATCGGCGACCGAGGACTGCGGCAGGTTCGCGATCTTGCGCCCGGTGGCAGGCGCGAACACCTCGACCGCGGGCGCACCGCCCGCGACCGCCCGGGCGAGCAACGGCTCCACCAGCGACGATGGCAACGCGTCGGCGGCGGCGAGCTGGGAGGCGGTCGTCATTGTCTGCCCTCTCATGGGGACGGTCGGCGGCGTCGCAAGCGCGTCCACCTTTAACTGAACACTAGTGTTAGATTAATAGGCGTGCCACACCTCGTGTCAAGCTCTTCGTCATGGAACACAGACATGACCGGCGGTTCGCTGTGAGCCGGCACCATGTCCCCGCGGCGCGATGACCGAGGCGACCACGCGACGCGGCCGACCGCCGCAGACGCAGGAGCAGGCCGAGGAGGTCCGCGCCCGGATCGTGCTCGCCACCGCCGAGGTATTCACCCGCAACGGGTCCCGCGGGCTGAGCGTCGCGCAGATCATCGAGCAGGCCGGCCTGGCCCGCCCCACCTTCTATCGCTACTTCGGCAACGCGACCGAGCCGCTGCACGTGCTGCTCAACACCTCGAACGACGGCCTGGTCGACGGCATCGGACTGGCCCTGACCGGCACCGACGAACCCGTCGACCTCGGCATCCGCCTGATCGACGCCTACCTCGACTGGGCCGGCGGCCACGGCGCCATGCTGCGCCCGCTGTTCGCCGAGCTGCATGACCCAGGCTCGCCGGTCTCGGCGTATCGCGAACGCGCACTGGACGATATCCGCGCGCTGGTCCGCGACCGATTCACCGAACTCGGCCGCCCGGTCCCCAGTCCCCTGGATCTCGATGCCGCACTGCACGTTTGCGAATACGTCGTCTACCGCATCTCCGCGGGCACCGAACCCGGCAGCGAACCGGACCCGGAAACGGTTGCCGCGGGCCGACTTACGATGATCCGCGTGCTACTGACCACCCTCGGCACCCGCACCGATCTCGAATACGCGATGCAGTTGCCCGGGATCTTCCCGGTGTGATCGCAGCGGGTCAGCGAGGTGCTGACCCGCGAACTCGGCGAACGACGTTGGTCGCCGAGTCCACAGGTTCTAGGACACCGGCGCGAAGCGCTCGGTGTACAGCGCTGCCGTCGGGTCGTGCAGCGACAGCACCTGTCGCGCGGACTCGGCCAACGGCGATGGGGCGCAGACATATACGGTCGCACCGGTCGGTGTCTGCTCGAAGATCATCCGCGGGTTCGGCCTGCCGAATTCGTCGTCCGGACGGACCACCACGTCGCCGCCGATCAGCCGCGCCAGTTCGCACAGGAACGGCATCCGGGCTCGGCAACGGCCGAAATACATGAGCCGCCACGGTGTTCCGGCGCGTTCGGCGGCATAGACCAGCGACAGGATCGGCGCGATGCCGATGCCGCCGGCGACGAACAGGTACTGCTGCGCCTCGACGAACGGAAAGGTATTGCGCACTCCACGCACCGACAGCCGATCACCCACGCGCAGTCGCTCGTGGATCTCTTTCGATCCGCCGCCATCGGCAATGCGGCGCACGGCAATTCGGTATCGCCCGCGATCGGCAGGGTCACTGTTCAACGAATACTGCCGCCGCCGGCCCGACGGAAGAATCACGTCGAGGTGCGCACCGGGCGTCCAACCGGGTAGCAGCACGCCGTCCGGATCGGTCAAGCTCAGGCTGACAACCCCATCAGCCTCCGGCTCGATCCGATCGATGACGACCTGCCGCACCGAAAGCAACTGCGGCGCATCAGCTTCGACGAAGGCACGTTGGCAACTGTCGGCGGCCGAGGCCATCATCCGCAGCCCGAATCCCGCCCGATACCCTTCCTCGACGGCCGTCACGCGAGCGTGTGCGCCTGATCGGCATAGACCGTGGAGCCCATCTCGCATCCCTCATCTCTGATCGGCGAAGCCCAGCATCTTGGCAATCTATTGATGACATCAGACGCTGTCAACATCACCTGATGTCAATACCTGGCCTGTGAGAAGATGGCGCCATGGTCGCCGAAGACGACGGGTCCCGCCCCGGCATGCGCCGCTGGCGCGGACGGTCCCCCGCCGATCGGGTCGCCGGCCGCCGTGAACAGCTCATCGAGGCCTGCACCGAACTGATGGCCACCGTGGGCGCCGCCGAGACCTCGATGCGCGGCGTGTGCCGGCAGGCCGGGCTCACCGAACGCTATTTCTACGAGAGCTTCGCGAACCTGGACGCGCTGCTGACCACCGTGCTCGACGCCGTCGTCCTCGGCGCCCGCGATCGCCTACTCGACGCGCTGCCCACCGCGCCGATCGAACGCGACGCCATGTTCCGGCACCTCGTCGGCGTGTTCACCGACTACCTGGTCGACGATCGCCGCCGCGGCCGGATCATGTTCGTCGAATCGCAGGCCACCCCCGTACTGATGCCCCGCGCCAACGAACTCATCGGATTATTCACGGCGCCGATCGCTGTGACGATCGGCGCCGGCGACTACTCGAACGCGCCACCCGACGAACACGACAACACCCTCAACGCCAGCGCCATCTTCGGCGCCCTCGCCTACCTCTACCGGCCCTGGCTGGACGGCGAGATCCCGGTCCCCCGTGCCCGATTCGACGAACACGCCGCGACCGTACTGGAAAACATTGCCCGCGCCCGTTCCTCGGTCCGCACCGAGGCCTAGTCCCGCACCGCCACCGGCGCACCGCGCCCGGCCCGCTCGAAACTGATCGCGGCATCGGTGACCGACCCGTGCCGCAGCGTGACCAGGTCGCGCAGATAGTTCATCCGCAACCGCCACGGCGCGCGATCGCCCTGGATCGGAAACTCGCTCGCCGAGCGCAGCACATAGCCGGGATTGAAGTCGGCGAACAACGATTCGGCGCCGACCGACGGATCGCCCACCGGCGTGCACCGCACGTACCCGCGCCGGTCCATGTGCCGAAGCAGCCGAACCACGTACTCGGACACCAGATCCGCCTTCAGCGTCCACGAGGCGTTGGTGTAGCCGATGATGTAGGCGAAGTTCGGCACGTCGGAGAGCATCATCGCCTTGTAGGCCATGCGTTGCGACAGTTTCACCGGCTTGCCGTCCACCACCAGGTCCATGCCGCCGAACGCGAGCAGGTTCAATCCCGTTGCGGTGACGATGATGTCGGCGTCCAGCGTCGCGCCGGAGGCCAGGCGCAGGCCGGTCTCGGTGAACGTCTCGATCCGGTCGGTGACGATGTCCAGCCTGTCCTTGCGGATGGCTCGGAAGAAATCGTTGTTGGGGGTCAAGCAGAGTCGCTGATCCCACGGGTCGTAGCGCGGGGTGAAATGCGTGTCGATGTCGTAGCCCGGCGGCAGCCAGCGCTGCTGGAGGCCGCGGATGCGTTCGCGCATCCAGGCCGGATACCGTTGGCTCAGTTCGTACATCGTCGTGGTGAAGGCCACGTTCTTGGCCCGGACCACCGCGTAGGCGGCGCGCGGCGACAGGTAGCGGCGCACCTTCATCGCGATCTTGTCCCGGGCGGGCCGGGAAACGATATAGCTCGGGCTGCGCTGCAACATGGTCACCCGCGCGCCCTGCTCGGTCAGCGCGGGGCCGAGGGTGACCGCGGTCGCGCCGCTGCCGATCACCACCACCTTCTTGTTCGCGTAATCCAGGTCCGCGGGCCAGAACTGGGGATGCACCACCGGTCCGGTGAAGCGGTCGGCACCGGCGAACTCCGGCACATACGGCTCGTCGTAGCGGTAGTAGCCGGAGCAGGAGAACAGGAAACCGGCGGTGAGCGTGACGGTTTCGCCGGTGTCGGTGCGCTCGGCCGTCACGGTCCAGCGGTTGTCCGCCGAGGACCATTCGGCGCGCAGCACCCGGTGCTGGAACCGGATGTGGCGATCGATGCCGTTCTCCGCGGCCGTCTCCCGGACGTAGTCGAGGATGGTGTCGCCGTCGGCGATCGACTTCTCCCCCAGCCACGGCTTGAATCGGTAGCCGAGGGTGTACATGTCGGAGTCGGAGCGAATTCCGGGATAGCGGAACAGATCCCAGGTCCCGCCGAGCGCCGCGCGCCCCTCCAGGATCGCGTAGGTCCGGCGCGGGAACGCTCGCTGCAACTGATAGGCCGCGCCGATGCCGGACAGTCCGGCCCCGACAATGAGCACATCGATGTGCTCGGTAGCGGTTGTCATCGCTGTCTCCTCGGCTAGGCGGGGTGCGTGCCCAGCCTACGACCCAGACAGTTGCCACCGCGCAGCCGGATAAATCGTGGGATGTATCCGCCGTATCGCCGCCGCCCGCTTTGCGCGGATTCCGTTCGGCCACAACATAGTTAAGCGTTGCACGAGAAGGATGCTCCGAGCGAAACCGGACGGTATCCAATTGCCCGGCGCGCAGTGAACTCACTCACATCACGGTGGCGTGACACCCATTGTTCGCCCGCAGCCATTGCGATAGCTGAACATTCGCTAGTTCACTTTTCGGTCGCGATGCACAACGCCGCCCGACCTCCGCACACCAGACCCGAAAACCATTGGCGACCCGCAAAATTCGTGCCGTAGCGGCACTGTCACGCACCCATAGCCAGTCGGTCACCAGTTAGTGATACCTCACGGAACACTTACTCTCGCAGTGTCGCTCACCCCCACATCTGAGCCGTAGGCGTTCCTAGTTACCGTCGGGTAGTGTCCGTCGCACCGACGATCAGAGACGATCCGGAACCGTTTTCTTTCCACGATTTCAGGAGCGCGCGTGTCGCATTCTCGATTCGAATCCATCGGCGCCTATCTGCCTTCGAATATCGTCACCACCCAGGAGCTGCTCTCCCGGCTGAAGGAACCCCCGTCTTTCGATCTCGAAAAAATTACCGGGGTGAAGGAACGCCGGGTGCACGACACGAACCCGGACAGCTACGAGGACTCCTTCGCGATCGCCATGAAGGCCGCCGAGGACTGTCTGTCCAGGTCGCGGTACGACGCCGGCGAGCTCGACGTGATCATCTCCACCTCCATCACGCGGAGCAACCACGCCACCCGCATGTACATGGAGCCGTCCTTCGCCGGTTCGATAAGCCGTCTTATTGGGGCAAAGAACGCCATTACGTTCGACGTGTCGAACGCCTGCGCCGGAATGCTCACCGGCACTTACATCCTGGACCGGATGATCCGCTCGGGTGCGGTGCGCAACGGCATGGTGGTCAGCGGTGAGGCCATTACTCCGATCGCCGACACCGCGGTGGCCGAGATTTCGGAGAAATACGATCTGCAGTTCGCGTCGCTGTCGGTGGGCGACTCGGGCGCCGCGGTCGTGCTCGACGAGGCCGTCGACGACAACGACAAGATCCACTACATCGAGATGATGACCGCGGCGGAGTACTCGCAACTGTGTCTTGGCATGCCCAGCGACAAGAGCCAGGGTGTTGCGCTGTACACCGATAACCGCAAAATGCACAACGAAGACCGCTTCCTGCTCGGCACCAACAGTCAGATCAACTACCTCCAGGCGCAGGGCCGCACCTTCGCCGATGAGCAGTTCGACTACGTGATCCACCACCAGTTCGGCGCGGCCGCCATTCCGTGGATGAACGCCATCTGCGAGCGCGAGTTCGGCACCCCGATGCCGCCGGATCTGCGGGTCATCGAGAAGTACGGAAACACCTCCACCACTTCGCATTTCATCGTCCTGCACGATCAGCTCAGCGACCAGAACATCCCGGCGGGCTCGAAGCTGCTGATGATTCCGGCCGCCTCCGGCATCGTGACCGGCTTCCTGTCCACCACCATCTCGTCGCTGAAGGTCTGAGGTCAGTTATGGGCGTGCGCATCAAATCCGTCGGCATCAGCCGGGAAACGCAAAGCAGTGTGGAGAACAGCGGCCGGGCCGCCAAGCAGAGCCTGGAGCGGGCCGGGGTCCGGCCCGACCAGGTCGGCGTGTTGATCAACGCGGGTGTCTTCCGGGACCAGAACACCGTCGAGCCGGCCGTGTCCGCGCTGATCCAGAAGGCGGCGGGCATCGGCCTGGAGTACGCGAAGGACGACCCGCGGACCTTCTCCTTCGACCTGATGAACGGCGCGACCGGCGTGCTCAACGCCGTGCAGGTCGCCACCTCGCTGCTGGAGACCGGCAGCGCCGAGCACGTGCTCATCGTCGCCGGCGACGGTCACCCGTCGATGGCCCGCACCGCCGCCGCGGACGACTTCCCGTATGCCACTTCGGGAGCCGCGCTGCTGCTGGAGTACACCGAGGAGCCGGACGGCTTCGGCAAGGTGCACACGGTCAACGGCGCGGGCACCCCGGTGGTCGAGGCGTACGTCGACCTGTCCACCATGGGCAGCGTGGGGCGCGGTCTGATGACCGTCGATCGCGAGCCGGACTTCGAAGATCGGCTGCTGAATGTGGCGACCGAGGCCGCCAAGGCCGCGCTCGCCGAGCACGCCGACCTGACCGGCACGGCGCTCATCGCGTCGACGCCGACCGTCGAGTTCCCGAAGCGGCTCGCCGATGTGCTTGGCATCGACCAGGATTCGGTGCGCACGCCGGACCTGACCGACGGCGACCCGCACACCGCGTCGCTGCCGCAGGCCTACGACCGGGCCGTCATCGCGGACACCCTGAAGGATTTCACCCACGTGCTGTTCGTCGCGGCGGGCGCGGGCCCGTCGGCGGCGGCGGTGCTGTACCGGCTGCCCGCGTTCGCCGGGGCGGCTGCGTGACCTCGGCAACCTATTGGGCGGCCATCGACCGGTTCCGTGCGTTCGCGCGCACGGAACCGGATCGAGAGGCGGTCATCTTCCCCGACGCAACGACGTCGGGCGAGCTCCCGTCCTACCGGCACGTCACCTACCGCGAGCTGGACGACTGGTCCGAGGCGATCGCCGAGCGGCTCACCGCGGCCGGGGTCGGCTCGGGTACCCGCACCATCGTGCTGGTGCTGCCCAGTCCGGAGCTGTACGCGATCCTGTTCGGGCTGTTGAAGATCGGCGCCGTGCCCGTGGTGATCGACCCGGGCATGGGGCTGCGCAAGATGGTGCACTGCCTGCGCGCCGTCGAGGCGGAGGCGTTCATCGGGATTCCGCCCGCGCATGCCGTGCGGGTGTTGTTCCGGCGCAGCTTCCGCAAGGTGCGCACCACGGTGACCGTGGGCAAGCGCTGGTTCTGGCGCGGTGAGCGGCTCGCGGCGTGGGGCCGGACACCGTCCGGCACCGCGCCTGAGCGGGTGCCCGCGCCCGCGGAAGACGTGCTCGTCATCGGATTCACCACGGGCAGTACCGGACCCGCGAAGGCGGTCGAGCTGACCCACGGCAATCTGGCGTCGATGATCGACCAGGTGCACACCGCGCGCGGCGAGGTGGCGCCGGAGACCTCGCTGATCACGTTGCCGCTGGTCGGAATTCTCGATCTGCTGCTCGGATCCCGTTGTGTGCTACCGCCGTTGATCCCGAGCAAGGTCGGTTCCACCGATCCGGCGCATGTCGCGCACGCGATCGAGAAGTTCGGCGTGCGGACGATGTTCGCCTCGCCGGCCCTGTTGATTCCGCTGCTGCGGCATCTCGAACAGCAGCCGATCGAGCTGAAGACGTTGAGCAGCATCTACTCCGGTGGCGCGCCGGTGCCGGACTGGTGCATCGCCGGGCTGCGCGAGGTGCTGGCCGAGGACGTGCAGATCTTCGCCGGATACGGGTCGACCGAGGCGTTGCCGATGTCGCTCATCGAATCCCGGGAACTGTTCGGCGGCCTGGTCGAGCGCACGCACCAGGGCGAGGGCACCTGCATCGGCCGACCGGCCGACAAGATCGAGGCACGCATCATCGCGATCACCGATGACGCCATCCCGAGCTGGGCACGGGTCGACGAACTGGCCGGCGAACTCGAAAACTCGCGCGGCATCGGCGAACTCGTGGTCGCGGGACCGAATGTCAGCACGCACTACTACTGGCCGGAAGCAGCCAACCGGCAGGGCAAGATCGTCGACGGCGACCGGATCTGGCATCGCACCGGCGATCTCGCCTGGATCGACGACGAGGGCCGAATCTGGTTCTGCGGGCGCAAGAGTCAGCGGGTCGACACCGCCGGCGGACCGATGTTCACGGTCCAGGTCGAGCAGATCTTCAATACCGTGCCCGGCGTTGCCCGTACGGCATTGGTCGGCGTCGGTGCCCGCGGTGCGCAGCGACCCGTGCTGTGTTTCGAACTGAAGCCCGAGGCCGACGGCGCAGCGGTCGGGGCCGCGCTGCGGGCTCGCGGGCAAGAGTTCGAACTCACCCGCGCGGTCGCCGACTTCCTGAGCCATCCCGGGTTCCCGGTCGATATCCGGCACAACGCCAAGATCGGCCGCGAGCAGCTGTCGCAGTGGGCGGCCGAGCAGATCGGAAAGCACGGATGAGCGGGAAAACGACGGCGCTGCGGGCGATTCCGGTGCTCGGCTGGCTGTATCTGGCCGGCGGCGTCCTGGCGATCGCGACGGATCGGGTGCCGCAGAACCGGGTGCTGCGCGCCGCGTGGTGGATCGACGCGTTCCTCAGCGTCGTCGTGCACGCGGCGCAGATCCGGCCCGCGCTGCGGGCGGCGGAGGGTTCGGGGCGCTCCCCCGTCGAGACCGCCGTACTGACGCAGATCTTCGGAATGACCTGGTGGCGAACGCAGGAGACGCGATGACGAAGGTATTGGTTACTGGCGCCTCCGGGTTCCTCGGCGGCGCGCTGGTGCGCAGGCTGGTCCGCGACGGCGAGCACGACGTGTCGATCCTGGTGCGGCGCACCAGCAAGCTGGCCGACCTCGGCGCGGACGCCGATCGGGTGCAGCTGGTCTACGGCGATCTGACCGACCCGGCCTCGCTGGTCGCCGCGACCAACGGCGTCGACATCGTGTTCCACAGCGCCGCGCGGGTGGACGAACGCGGAACCCGGGACCAGTTCTGGGCGGAGAACGTTCGGGCCACCGAACGGCTCCTGGATGCCGCCCGCCGCGGCGGCGCGTCCCGGTTCGTCTTCATCTCCAGCCCGAGTGCGCTGATGGACTACGACGGCGGCGATCAGCTCGACGTCGACGAGTCGATCCCCTATCCACGGCGCTACCTGAACCTCTACTCGGAGACCAAGGCCGCGGCCGAACGCGCCGTATTGGCCGCGAACACCGAAGGATTCACCACCTGCGCGCTGCGCCCGCGGGCGATCTGGGGCGCGGGCGACCGGTCCGGTCCGATCGTGCGCCTGCTCGGCAAGACCGCCGCCGGCACGCTGCCGGACATCTCGTTCGGTCGCACCGTCTACGCGTCGCTGTGCCACGTCGACAACATCGTCGAAGCGTGCGTCAAGGCGGCGGCCTCGGATGCGGTGGGCGGCAAGGCGTATTTCGTCGCCGATGCCGAGCAGACCAATGTCTGGGAGTTCCTCGGTTCCGTCGCCACCGACCTCGGTTATCAACCGCCGAGCCGGAAACCGAACCCCAAGGTGATCAACGCCGTAGTAAACGTCATCGAAACCATCTGGCGCATACCGGCGGTAGCGACCCGCTGGTCGCCACCGCTGTCCCGCTACGCCGTCGCCCTGATGACGCGCAGCGCGACCTACGACACCACCGCCGCCGCCCGCGATTTCGGCTACACCCCGGTCGTGGACCGGGACACCGGCCTGGCCACCTTCCTCGCGTGGCTCGAAACCCAGGGCGGCGCCGAAGAACTCACCCGACATCTGCGCTGAGCACTCCCCCAGTCGTCACCGGAGGCAATCATGACCACAGACACCGTCTTTCGCCGGAAGATCTCGCCCACGGAGCGCCTGTACTTCTTCACCAGGGAGGTGTCGCCGCCGTTCCTGATGCACATGGTCGTGCACGGGGTCGGCACCCTCGATCCCGACGCGGTGCAGCGCGCCGTCGACGTGGCGTCCGCGGCGAATCCCGGCGCGCGGCTGGTCCGCGACGGCAAATACTGGGTGGACAGCGGGGTCTCGGCCCAGGTCCGGGTCGTGCCGGGGTGGACGCTCGACTACGCCACGCTGGAAAACGACGCCGTCCTGAACAGTCCGATCGGCCCCACCCCCGACCGCACCACCGAGGTGCTGCTGCTGACCGGTGAACAAACCACCGTCGTGTTCCGTGTCTTCCACGGAGTGATGGATGGGATGGGCATGCGAATGTGGGTCGACGACGTATTGCGCGCGCTGCGCGGCGTAGCTCCGGTCGGTGCGCCCGACCCCATCTCCGACGCCGAGTTGGTGGCGCAGGTCGGGGCGCCGGGCAAGCAGACGCTGGTGCTGCCGACCTATCCGGCCCCGACCGGGCGCGGTCGTCAGGATCCGGCGGCGTCGCGCTGGTTGTTGCGGCACCGGACCATTCACGCCACCGGCAAGGGCATGATCGCGCGGGTCGCGGCGATCCTCGCCGCCGAGGCGGGCGCGAAGTCCCGGTTCATGGTCCCGGTCGACCTGCGCAGGCACGATCCGGCGCTGCGCTCCACCGGAAACCTCGCGCTGCCACTGTTTCTCGACGTCGCGCCCGGCGACAGCTGGGAGACGGTCAGCGCCCGGATGCGCGCCGGGTTGCAGCAGAAGACCGAGCTGAACCAGCTCGACAACGGTGGCCTGTCGAAGTTCCCGCCCGCCGCGATCCGCTCCGTGCTCCGGGTCAGCAACTGGATCGGCGCCCGGTTCAACCGGAACATGGTGTCGGCCACCGTTTCCCACATGGGCAAGTTCGACCTGGACGAGATGGCCGTGCCCGGGTGGACACCAAGCACGATGCGGGTGCTGCCGCAGCACAGCGGGGCGATGCCGCTGCTGTTCGGGATGATGGAGTCGGGCGGGAAGATCGACCTGACGGTGTCGTGTCGCAACGGCGAAGGCATCGAGCCGCGGCTGGAGGCGCTGCTCGACAAGATCGCCGCCACGCTGGAAGCCGATCTGGCGCCGCAAGATTCGCCGGTGCGATGACCGGCTGGGCACGGTTCGTCATCGCCCGGCCGCGCACGGTGCTCGCCGTGGTCGTCGGGGTGATGCTGCTGTTCGGGTTGCTCGGCCTGAACACCGCCGACAAGGTGAGCGCCGCCGGATTCAATGACCCGTACAGCGAGTCGGCGGCGGTCGATCAGCTCGTCCGCGACCACTTCGGTCCGCAGACACCCGACGCGGTCGCGCTGTACACCGCGCCCGCCGGACAGACTCTCGAAGATATCGGCCCGCGCGTTCAGCAGTCGCTGGCCCAGATCGATCCGACGCTGCTCCAGCGTCCGATCGAAACCTATTGGAACAGCGTCCCGCCGCGTAAACAGTTCCTGAAGTCCGCCGATAACCGGCAGGCGCTGGCGGCGGTGTTCCTGGCCGGTGACGACAACCGGCGGGTCACCGCCTACCCGGATATCGAAGCGGCACTGAAGGTTCCGGGCATCGAGACCAAGTTGTCCGGTTACAGCGCCCTGGCGACCCAGATCAACGGCCAGTCCCAGCACGATCTGGTGCGCGCCGAATCCATCTCGCTGCCACTCACTTTGCTGATCCTCGTGCTGGTGTTCGGCGGCCTGGTCGCGGCCTCGATGCCGGTCGCGGTCGGGGTGCTCACCGTGCTCGGGGCGATGGGCACCATCCGGGTCCTCACCGAGTTCACCGAGGTCAGCACGTTCGCGGTGAATATCGCCTCGCTGCTCGGGTTGGGCATGGCCATCGATTACGGGCTGTTCCTGGTGACCCGATTCCGGGAAGAACACGCCGGCGGCCGCAGTGTCGAGTCCGCCATCGAACGCACCTGCGCCACCGCCGGCCGCACCGTCGCGTTCTCGGCGCTGCTGCTGATCTGTGCCTTCGCCGGAACTTTCGTGTTCCCGCAGGCCGTGCTGCGCTCGCTGGGTTTCGGCGCGATCGCCGCGGTCGCGCTCGCCGCCGGACTCTCGCTCACCGTGCTCCCCGCCATGCTCGCGCTGTTCGGCGCCCGAATCGGCAAGGCGCGCACCAAGGATCGCACCGAGCAATTCTGGGGCCGGGTGGTCGATGCCGTGCTGCGCAGGCCGGGCCTCGTCGCCATCGTCGTCGGCGCGGTGCTCCTGGTCCTCGCCGTGCCGCTCACCGGCGCGAAGCTCGGCGACATCGATCATCGCGCGTTGCCCGCGGGCAATGAAATGCGCACCACCGTCGAGGAACTCACCACCGGGTTCCCCGCCGCGAGCAGCGGCGTCACGGCGGTGCTGCAAGGGACCGACGGCCCACCGCAGTCCGCCGCCGTCGATGCCGCGAGCACCGCGCTGAGTCACGTCGACGGCGTACGACAGGTACTCCAGGTGGGCCGTGCCGATGATTTCGTCGTCTTCCACGCGTTCCTGACCGCCACCGACCGCAGCGAAAACGCCTCGGCCACAGTCGAAGACATCCGCGCCCTGACTCCACCCGACGGCACCGTCCTGCGGATCGGCGGCGACACCGCCGCCACCGTCGACAGCGTCCGCTCCATCGTGCACGCCATGCCCTGGATGATCCTCGCCATGGTCACCGCTACCGTGCTGTTGCTCTTCGCGGCCTTCCGATCAATCGTGTTGCCGCTCAAGGCCGTGCTGATGGCGTTTCTCAGCCTTGCCGCCACCTTCGGCGTCCTCACCTGGATCTTCAACGACGGCCACCTGGCCGGACTGCTCGGCATCAGCCCCGGCCCGCTCGCCGCGGGCATGCTCGTGCTGATCATCGCCGTGGTCTTCGGCCTCTCCACCGACTACGAGGTCTTCCTCCTCTCCCGCATGGTCGAGGCGCACAACGCCGGCGCCGACACCGCGGCCTCGGTCCGCATCGGCACTCTGAAAACCGCCCGCGTGATCACCGCCGCCGCGACCCTGCTCGTCATAGTCACCGGCGCCTTCACCCTTTCGCCGCTGACCCCCATGCGCTTCCTCGGTCTCGGCATGATCATCGCGCTGCTGATCGACGCCACCCTAGTGCGCATGCTGCTGGTCCCGGCCCTCGTCAAACTCATGGGCCCCGCCAATTGGTGGACCCCCATCCGCACCTCGCGCCGAATCCCCGCCACCGTCGAACATGCGGAACAACCAGCGCCAATTCCGTGAATCATGCTGGGGCCCGGTCGAAGCGCCACACCGGATCCCGAAAACATCTGGAACATCGATGAATATCTTGTTCGCAGAATATTTTTTCATACCGATCGGTCGCCACGCCGGGATGAAGATTGCAATACCGTCGATCGCTCTCCAGGCTTAGCTCCCATGTCCGCCGCCTGCCCCTCCTGCTCCTGGCCATCACCGATGCTTGTCTCCACGCACGGGGCGGTGCGCTATATGCGCTGTGTATGCGGCAGATTCCTGGTTTCACACAAGGGCGGGGTGAATTTGGTGACCGGTCGGAGTGCGTGCAAGCCGCCTAAAGCGGCCGAGCACCTCGAGCTGATTCCGATTCCCGAGGCGTAGCACTCCGCCGGTCATTCCCTGGTTCACATGCCGTGCCGACGATCGGCCGACACCAATTCGCTGACCCGCGCCTCGTTTTCGGCGGAGAACGTGTTTCGATATGCCGCCACCGCGCGCTGGGTGTCCTCGGTGACGAGGTCGGCGTTGATCTGCGCGGCCGCGAAAGCGCCTGCCGCCGCGGCCCCGCCGACCTGCGCGGACAGATCGGTGACGTTGCCCGCGACCCACACGCCGGGCGCCTCGGCGCGGCCCATCGCGTCCGCGACGAGGTGCTCGCCGAGACCGAACGGATGTTGCGTCGGCCGCAGCCCAAGTCCGGCAAGGAAATCGGTGCGCGCAGACATCCGGCTCATCACCGTCAGCGCCTCGCGGTGGACCAACCGGCCATCACTCATGCGCACGCCGACGAGTCGATCGTCGACGGTTTCCACCGATGCCACTTCGCCTTTCACCACGGTGATGCCGCGCGCGGCGAACTGCTCCAGCTCCGCACTGCTCGGCGACGGCATGGTGTGCGTGAAAAGGGTGATGTCGTCGCTCCATTGGCGGAACAGCAACGTCTGGTGCACCGCCATCGGCCCGGTGCCGAGCACGCCGATCGCCTGGTCGCGGACCTCCCAGCCGTGGCAGTACGGGCAGTGCAGCACATCCAGGCCCCACCGTTCACGCAGGCCAGGGATCTCCGGCAGCTCATCGACCAGTCCGGTGGTCACCAGCAATCGCCGCGCCCGGACCGTCCGGCCGTCGGCCAGCGCCACGACGAATCCGTCGTCCGCGCGAGACACGGTCTCGACCGCGCCGGAGACCACGTCACCCCCGTACCCGCGCACCTCCGCGCGCCCGCGCTCGATCAGCTCGCTCGGCGCCATCCCGTCCCGGGCCAGCAACCCGTGCACGCCGGTGGCCGGGGCATTGCGCGGCGCGCCCGCGTCGATCACCACCACCGACCGCCGCGCCCGCCCGAGCATCAGCGCACCGCTCAATCCGGCCGCGCCACCGCCGACCACCACCACGTCATAGCCGTCTTTCAGCTGTTCAGTCATCATGACCACCTCCACGAACCACCATGCGGGCCAACCCGGCGTATGTGCAATCTTTGTTGCCGATATGGCAAGCTGTAGTGATGGACGACGACCTCGATCAAGCGCTCGACGCGGTCGGGCCCCGGCTGCGCGCGCTGCGCAAACAACGCGAAACCACGCTGGCCGCCCTGTCGGCGGCCACCGGCATCTCGGTGAGCACCCTGTCCCGCCTGGAATCCGGCGGCCGCCGCCCGACGCTCGAGCAACTACTCCCGCTCGCCCGCGCGCACGGCGTCACCCTGGACGAACTCGTCGACGCCCCGCCCACCGGCGACCCGCGCATCCACCTGCGCCCGATGGCCGCGCACGGCATGACCATCCTCCCGCTCACCCGCCGGGCCGGCGGCATCCAGGCCTACAAGATGGTCCTCCCGGCCAAATCCAGCCGCAATGAGCCGTCGCCGCAAACCCACGAGGGCTACGAATGGCTCTACGTCCTCAACGGCAAACTGCGGCTCGTGCTCGGCGAACGCGACCTCGTGCTCAACCCCGGCGAGGCGGCCGAATTCGATACCAGGGTGCCGCACTGGTTCGGCGCCGCGACCGCCGAATCCGTGGAGTTCCTCAGCCTTTTCGGCAAGCAGGGCGAACGCGCGCACCTGCGCGCCCGCCCCAAACCGCCGGATCAGTAGCGGTCGGAAAATAGGTCGAGATCGTCGCGGGCACTCGGTACCATCCGATGTCATGGAGTGATGACCGATGCCGAGTGCGCCCGCTGGATAACGCAGCCGCAGTAGCGGTTCGAGCGTTCGGTGGTGCTGCCCGCATCCGTCATCACTCCTACGACCTAGGACAGATATGCCCGACGAAACCTTCCTTCAGCACGTCACCGGCCGGTTGGCCGCCATCCCCGGCGTCCAGGCAGTCACGCTCGGCGGCTCGCGCGCCCAGGGCACGCACACCCCGGACAGCGACTGGGACCTCGCCATCTACTATCGAAAATCCCTCGACCCCAACGATCTACGCGAACTCGGCTGGCCCGGTGAGGTTTCCGAACTCGGCGGCTGGGGCGGCGGCGTCTTCAACGGTGGCGCCTGGTTCACCATCGAGGACCGCCAGGTCGACGTCCACTACCGCGATCTCGACGTCGTCGAACACGAACTCGCCGAAGCCGAACAAGGCCGATTCCATTGGGAGCCACTGATGTTCCATCTGGCCGGCATCCCCAGCTACCTGGTCGTCGCCGAACTGGCCATCAACCAGGTCCTACACGGCACCCTCCCCCGTCCCACCTACCCCTCAGCTCTCCGCACGACCGCCCCGCCGATATGGCAGAACCGCGCCGCAATCACGGTGCAGTACGCCAAGAATGCCTATGTCGAACGCGGCCAAACCGCCGAAGTAGCGGCAACTCTCGTCATCGCCGCAATGCACACCGCCCACGCGGTCCTGGCCGCCCGCGGCCAATGGACCACCAACGAAAAACGACTGCTACACCAAGCCGGACTCCGCGACATCGACGCCATTGTCACCGGACTCGACTCGAACCCGAAGTCGTTGACCCAGGCCATCATCGAAGCAGAAGCACTGTTCGACGGTGCGATGAACAGTTGAGACATGGGATGCGCGCACGCTCTTCGGCAATCTGCCGAGGAGCGTGCGCGCGTCCAGCTGTGTGGCTGGTCAGTTCACCGCAGGCGACTTTGCAGTCGCGGGCTGTGGTGTCCATATCCCGGCTGGTTGAGCGCGGCGGCAACGAAATCGGTGTGCCGCAGTCGGCGGCCGAGGCGGGATTCGAGGCAGCCGATGCAGAGAATGCTGTCCGCTGAAGCTGCGGCGCATTTCCATATGGCGTCGTGGACCGTGTACCACTCGTCCGGACCGTCGATGGGCGCAGTTGCCAATCCGCATTCGTGGCAGGGGAATTCATCACGCTCGAAAATTCGCGCATCGACGGATCGATCGCCGATGTCGTTCAACCACATCAGCAATCGATGCACCGAGTCCGAAAAGATCTGAGCTGCCATCGTATTCGACAGTACTAGGCGCGACGCTGGACACTGCCCTTCTTGATGCATGAGGTACACACCTTCATTCGCACAGGCGCACCGTCTTTCACGGCTCGAACGGATTGGATATTCGGATTGAACCGGCGACTCGTCCGTCCCTTCACGTACCGCTGTTGCGCACGGCGGCCGGCCCGCGCCACCTGCTTTCCGAAGCTCGGCTTCTTGCCGCAGACGTCACAATGGGCGGACATCGTCTCTCCTGTTCTC
Source organism: Nocardia sp. NPDC051756 (assembly GCF_040681495.1). Lineage (NCBI taxonomy): Bacteria > Bacillati > Actinomycetota > Actinomycetes > Mycobacteriales > Nocardiaceae > Nocardia > Nocardia sp. NPDC051756. Next base: position 610,986 of record NZ_JBFAYV010000005.1, read on the forward strand.
CGACGGCATTGCCGTCGGCGTCGGTGGTCAGTTGCATTGTTGGTGGTCGCCTCGAATCGTGCGCTGCGGTCGAATCCCGATGTCGGCGACGAACACGGTGATGACCAGCGCAAACAGCGATCGTTCCGTCCCAGGATCGATGCAGATCGCATGACATTCCGTGCAGATTGCACTGCGGCTCAGATCCATCCGCGATCGGCGGCGATGCGGATCGTCTCGATGCGGTTGCGCGCGCCTACCTTTCGATTGATGGCGGCCAGGTTGTTACGGATCGTTCCCGACGAAAGATGCAGCGCCACAGCGATTTCGTCGGGAGTGCGGCCCCGCGCGGCCAGGCGGAGGATGTCTAGGTCACGGGGACTGAGCGGATTGTCCGGTCCGTGCAGCGCCTCGGTGACCGCCTGCGGATCCAATACTCGGTCGCCGTGCGCGACCCGGCGCACAGTGGCGGTCAACGCGTCGATCGATGCGCCTTTACTCAAGAACCCTTCCACCTGTGCGGCGAGCGCGGACCTGAGCACGTCGGGGCGGTTCGGGGTCGTCACCACGATCACGCGACAGTCCGGCAGCACCGACTTCAACCGCGTCGCGGCCGAAACCCCATCCAGCCCGGCGAGTTCCGCATCCAGCAGCGCCACGTTCGGCCGGGTGCGCCGCGCGCTCGCCACCACCTCGGTCCCCAATGCCACCTGCGACACCACCTGCATCCCCGGCTCTCCGGAAAGTACCGCGGCCACAGCCTCGCGGGGTAGCCGTTGACCCCCGGCGATCAGCACTCGAATCATGAACGTATTCCTAGTCGGCGAATGCCGAATACACTGCGCCCGTTGACATCACGCGACCACCCGGGGCTACACGAGCCAATCCGTCCGGGATCCGAAACCGGTTGTCGGACAGCTGGAAATAGCAAACGGGCAGGCCAGGTCACGTACGTCAACTGCGCACAGGAGCAGGAAAGGTACAACGAGCATCCCAGGCCATCGGGAGCAGCCGTCCACAAACTGACCAGAGCACGCTTGAGCGGCTCACGGTGTCAGTGCCGGAACGACAACTCCTAAGCGTTTGGGATAGGTCATCACCTCAGAACTCGATGGAAGCCGGACGCGGTACGCGCCCCGCAAACGCCACCACCTTACGACCGGCAGCACCGCGCGCCAACCTATTTTCCGCTCAACTGCTCGATGATCATGTCGCGGAACTGTCGCGCCGCATGGGAAAGATAGGCGTCCTCGCGCCAGACCAGGCGCAGCGTGCGGTAGCTGTCCGGGCTGCTCAGCCGCACCCAGCCGACCTCGGGGTGGGTGCCGACCCGCAACGACATCGCCGGGATCAGGCCGATGCCGAGTCCGGCGCTGACCAGGTACTGCACCGCCGCGAGTTCGTCGCCCTCCACCACGACGTTCGGCACCAGACCGGCCGCGGCGAACAGCTGGTCGGTGAGCGCGCGCTGCCAATAGCCGGTCCGGGTGGTGACGATCGGCTCCCCCGCCAGCGCCTCGACCGGGACATCGCTGCGGCCGGCCAGCGGATGCGCGGCCGGCACCGCCAGCAGGACGGGTTCGCGGACCAGCTCGACGGTATGCAGGTCGGGTCCGGTGAGCGGCTGGGAGGCGAGGCAGAGGTCGACCTCGCGCGCGGCGAGCTGCTGGACCATCCGCTCGGCGGTGGACTGATAGAGCTGGATCTCGACCCCCGGATATCGGGCGCGGAAGCCGGGCAGGAATTCGGTGAGCGAGAGCAGCGTTTCCGACGCGACCGCAACCAGGCCGTGTTCCAGGCCGGCGGCATCGACCAGTTCCCTACGCGCGTCGTCTATTTCGGCGAGGGCGTGGGATATCCGGCGCAGGAAGGCCGCGCCGAACCGGTTCAACCGGATATGACGGCCCTGCCGGTCGAACAACTGCACACCCAGCTCGGCCTCCAGGCGCGCGATCGTCCGGCTGATCGACGGTTGCGCGACGCGCAGTTCCGCGGCGGCGCGGCTGATGTGCTCGTGGCGGGCGACCACCTCGAAATAGCGCAGCGACAACAGGTCCATGATCGCGATCCTCTCATAACTGTGGAGGCATCAATACATGAGTATTTCGGTCTTGGACGCTATGGCTTGTCCGGTCTTAGCGTTGCTGGTGAGGCCGCTGCTGCCTCGATCGATAGTTGTTCTGCGAGAGGATATTTCATGTCCGAGGACGATCCCGGCGAGTTCGTGCGGGCGATGATGCGCTGGCACTTCAGCGCGGAAACCGGTTCGCCGTTCTGGCTGGCGCGCGCCAAGACCCTGGATTTCGATCCGCTGGCCGACGTCCGGAGCTTCGAGGATCTGGCCCTGTTCCCGAATGTCGTCGACGAGTTGCGCGACATCGCGGTCCGCGACCTGATCCCCCGCGGGTACGAGGGCCCGGTGCGCGTGTACGAAAGTGGCGGCACCACCGGGCAACCGAAGCGCGTGGTGTTCACCGCCGACTGGGAGCGCACCGCCGCCGAGTGGCTCGGCGCACGATTCGACGCCATCGGTGTCCCCCGAGATGCCGACTGGCTCAGTGCGATTCCGAGTGGGCCACATGGTGTCGGCGCCACCATCGCCGGGCTCTGCCATGAGCGCGGCGGCCTGAACTTCACCATCGATCTCGACCCGCGCTGGGTGAAGCGACTGATCGCCGACGGGCGGGGCGGGGAGGCCGATGCCTACACCGATCATCTGATCGAGCAGATCGGGTACATCTTGCGCAGTCAGGAAGTGGGCGTACTCGTCTCCACGCCACCGCTGTTGGAGCGGCTCGCGCGGCGCGACGACCTGGTCGAGCTGGTCAATCGCAAGGTTCGCACGATCATTTGGGGCGGTGCGCATTTGGACGCCGATACGCGGGATCTGTTGCGCCGGGAGGTATTCCCGCAGACCGAGCTGGTCGGAATGTATGGCAGCACAATGGTTCTCGGTGCCGCGATCGAACGTCCCGGCCTGAGTGACGAGGATTCGTGCGTATTCGACACTTTCGCCCCGTACACCACGTTCCGGATAGTCGACCCGGAGACCGGGAACGTCGTTCCCTACGGCGAACGCGGTCAGGTCGTGATGAATCATCTGAGCAAGACGGCACTGCTGGTCAACAACACCGAACGCGACCACGGCGTGCGAATGGCCTCCCCGACAGCGGGTTTCGGAGATTCTGTCGCCGACGTCGCGCCGGTCGCCGCCTTCGGTGGCGCGGCCGTGATCGAAGGGGTGTACTGATGCTCCACCTCGACGCACTCGGCCCCACCGGCCCGTACCGGTCGCGCAAGCAGGAGATCATCCACGACCGCACCGGAAATCCGGTCGCCACACTGAGTCTCGTGCCCCGGCTCTACGTCACCCGGGCGATGCAAGCCATGCACCAGACATCCGCCGTCCCCGTCGACGAACGGATCGCGGCGATCGCTCGCGCGGGCCACGCTTTCGCGACCGAGCGGGTCGCCGGCCAGACCGCCGACGAATACCAGCGCACGGTCAGCGCGGTCGCCGGCATGCCGATCACGGTGGTACGCCAGGCAACCGAGGGCATCGAGCGCGCCGCCGCCCACGCCTACCGCAACGTGCACAACGCACGCCCGGTCGGCGCGGTCGGCGAGTGGCAGGACCCATCCACCCGAGCGGGCCGGGCGGTGTGGACCCGGCGCGGCGAAGTGTTCGCCGTGCACGCCGCAGGCAATCACCCTGCGGTGCACCAGGGTTGGCTCGAACCCCTCGCCCTCGGCTATCGCGTCGCCGTACGCCCCTCCCGCCGCGAGCCGTTCACCCCACACCGGCTGATCAGCGCCCTACGTACCGCCGGCTTCGGCGAAGACCAGGTCATGCTCCTGCCCACCGATCACGACGCGGCCGACGAAATCCTCCGCCTGGCCGACCTCGGCATGGTCTACGGCGGCGACACCGTAGTCGCCAAATACGCAGGCAACCCCGCCATCCTCCCCCAGGGCCCAGGACGCTCCAAAATCCTCCTGACCGAAGACGCCGACTGGACCTCCGCCCTCGACACCATCGTCGAATCCATCAGCGGCGGTGGAGGAGTCGGCTGCGTCAACGCCACCGCAATCCTCGTCGAAGGCGACCCCACCCCCATAGCCGCCGCAGTCGCCGACCGCCTAGCCGCCCTCCCCAGCCTGCCCGCCCACGATGAACAAGCCATCCTCCCCGTCCACACCCTCCAAGCCGCCCACCAATGGGAAGACCACCTCCTGAAACGAGCCGCAGGAACCAAACCCTGGCTAGGCGGAACCGGCATCGTCCACGACCTAGGCAACGGCACCGCCGCCCTCCGCCCCGCCGTCCACCAGGTCGACAGTCCCCTCGCCCCCCAGATCACGGCAGAACTCCCCTTCCCCTGCGTCTGGATCGCCCCTTGGACCCGCACCGACGCCCTCACCCCGCTACGCAACACCCTCGTCCTCGCCGCCTTGACCCCCGACCGCAACCTGATCGACGAACTCATCAACGAACCAACCATCAGCAACGTCTACCTAGGCAACCACCCCACCACCTGGCTGGACCCCGCCCTCCCCCACGACAGCTACCTCGGCGAATTCCTCATGCGAACCAAATCCGTCCTGCGCTGACGACCGTCTCGGCCGCCGGTCAGGGCTGTGGCACGATGGGTGAGATGCGACGGTGGTGGGGCGAGTTCGGGTCGATCGGACCCTGCTCAGGGGTAACCCCTGGGAACGCATTGTCAGTTGGGATCAGCGTCCGAAGCCGCTCCGCACGCTCCGCGTGCTTGCCGGCACCGAGGACGAGAGAATTCAGTCGTCCCACCCCGTCGCACCGCTGATGGTCGCCCGCGCGATCTCGGCATCGGTCGCCAGTGCACTCGTTCACGAATTCGAACAGGTCGACAGGTCCTGGTGTCATGCCGAGATGACCGAAGCGTTTGCCGTGGTCGTCGGCCCGGCCCGAGCGGAAGCGCTCACCTGTCGAGTGCTGGATCTCATACCGCTGGAACCCATCGACCGACGAGCAACCCTGCACGCCCTGCTCATCGAACTGCCCAAGCTGCCGGAGACGCCGATAACGCTGATCCGCGAACCGGCTCCGCTCCACTTCGGCGTCCCCGAATTGCCGGACCTGCGCGCGGTCGCGACGATGCTCAATCTGACCCCGGCGGAACTCGACTGGTTCGCCGACCGCGGCGGCTGGCTGCGCACCGCGCGAGAACCCCTGTCGCACTACCGATATCGGCATCTGCCCAAATCCAACGGCACCCGGCTGGTCGAGGCTCCCAAACCCCGTCTGCGCGAAATCCAGCGCACCATCGCCCACCGAATCCTCTCCCACATCCCCGCACACCCTGCCTGCCACGGATTCGAGAAGGGTTGCAGTGCTGCCACTTTCGCTGCTCCGCATGCGCAGGCGTCCGTGGTCGTCCGCATGGATCTACGCGACTTCTTCTCCACCATCGGCGTCGCGCGGGTACGCGGCGTCTACCGCGGCTGCGGATACCCCGACGACGTCGCCCGCATCCTGGCCGACCTCTGCACCACCGCAACCGCATCGACCTCATTACGCACCCTCGACCCCCGCCAGCGAACGCTGCTCAAAACTCCGCACCTCCCCCAAGGTGGCCCCACCTCGCCCCGGCTCGCCAACCTCATCGCCCACAACCTCGATCGCCGCATCGCCGGCTACGCCCGCCGCCACAACCTCATCTACACCCGCTACGCCGACGACCTAGCCCTGTCCGGCCCCGCAGCTACCGACACCGATGCCGCCATCTGGACCCTCACCACCATCGCCCGTGACGAAGGCTTCACCATCAACCCCGCCAAAACCCTGATCCGCCACCAACACCAACGCCAAACCCTCGCCGGCCTCGTGGTCAACTCCCACCCCGCGGTACCTCGCCCCACATACGACGACCTCCGAGCCATACTCCACAACTGCCGGCAAACCGGCGCGGCGGCCCAAAACCACCACTCCCACCCCGACTTCCGCGCCCACATCTACGGCCTGATCGCCTGGATCGGCGAGCACAGCCCGGCTCGCCGTCAACGCCTACTTGCTGTGGCCGACCAAATCTGTTGGGACTGAACCCATCCCGTCGTCCGAGTGCATCACCTCGGATTGCTTCGGCGCGGCCGGCACCCATCCGCGCAGCGGCTGCACCACCGATCCGTAGAACGCGTCGGTCGCCGACTTCACACTGGCGATGAAGCTCGCCGCCGTCCCGGATCGCCGGTTGCCCATCGGGAAGTTCTGCTCCAGTGCGAAAGACACGATCGGGCCCGTGCGGCCTGTCGTCAGCACCTTCGGGTTCGCGCGCACCGTTCGGAGGAGTTCGCACGCTTCGGTGCCGCGTTCGGCGAACACCACTTCGACCTGGACGTCGTCCGGTGCGTCGTCGAGTTGCTTGATCAGCCAGGACAATCGACGGCCGGAGGTGCCCTCGTTCGGTGCGTCGAGGGTGGTGCGACAGCGGATCTTGTTGGTTCGCACATCCGCGACCACCACCAGATCGCCTGCGGTATCAGGAATCCGGAGCACGGCCTCGAATGTTCCGTCGGCGGCGAGCCGCTCGGCCACGGCGGCGCTGCGGGCGGCCGGATCGGCGCGGTGCCGGCGGGACAGCACATGATTGACGGACGCACCGAGTTGGGCGGTCAGTCGCAACGCGAGATGACGGGACAGCGACACCCATGTATCGGCGACGGCCAGCGCCTTCTGATCGCCCGCGCGCAAGGTCCCTGCTGTTACCGAGTCACGGACAGCGACCCAATGCCGTCCCATATCAACGAATTCCGATGCGCCCGACCGCGGGCAGTCGAGATAACGCAGGAACTCGCTCAGGATCCAGGCGTGCAAGTCCTCTTCGATACCGCCGTGCGAGAGCAGCATTCGCGCCTCGTGTGCCACCTCGGCCCAAGACAGATGCCGCAGCGCAACTTTGGTGAGCTTGCGGCGGTCGACCTCGACCGGAAGTTCGCCAGGGCTGGCCGGCACGTCGTTGGACAGGCTGACCACCACGTCGTACTTCTTCCTGCGCGCCACATCGAGGTAGTTCTCCAACTGTTCCCGCCGCAGCTTGCCGTTGCCGGTCTTGACCTCGAGCAACCCGGTCCACACGCGACTGCCGCGCGACACCTTCAGCACCGCGTCCGGGACGACCTTCGAATCGCCCCGTTCGAACTGCACCTCGACATACCCCTCGAACACCCCCACCGGCGCACCCATCCGCGCACACACCGCCCGCGCAAACGGCCGCACGGCCTGCATCGTCGCGATCAAGGCCGATGTCGCACGCCGCTCTTGCTCTTCGCCGGCACCGACCCCGATCACCGAGAACAACGGAGCCCGCTGCCAGGTATCGAGCTCGGCAAGCTTGAACTCCATCGGCTTTGCCTTCTTCAACGCCCGCTTGGCGGTGCGCACTCCGCGGTTCTGCACCGGAGGTTTGGCCGGTTGTTCGCGCGGCGGCGGTGCGGCGATCGCCGGTTCCGGACGCACCGAGGGCGCCTCGACCGGCTCGTGCTCGACATCCTCGTCCACATCGACGCCGAAGTGCGTCGCCAACCCGGCCAGACCCGACTCCCACCCCTGCCCCACCGCGCGGACTTTCCACTCGCTGCCGCGCCGATACACCTCACCGAAGACGAACGCCGACTCCGTGGTCGCATCGGCGGTGGTGTACTCCGCCAGCGAATGCCCGGCAGCGTCAACAACTCTCAACGTCAGCTTGCCGAGATCGCCGAACGTGCCGACACCGATGCTGCCGACCAGCGCCACGGTGTGCACCGCAGCGGAAACCGCCGACAAGTCGACCGCAATCCGCGCCTGCGCGCCCTCCTCGGTCGCACTCACCCCCAGAAACCGCACCGCCCCATCCACCGATTCCGGCTGGTTGTAGAAAACGAAATCGCTGTCACAACCGACCTTCCCGTCCGCCCCCAACAGCAGCGCCGACCCATCCACCTCGATCTCCGACTCGGTCCACCCGATCACCACATCGATGCGCACCACATCATCAGGCAGCGACAGATTCTGCCCCTTGCTCAGCATCGGAGACGTCACAGCGATCACCCTTCTCGCAATTCGACACACTCGCCCGATGAGTTTCCCAACCAGCTCTTTCGATGTCTGTCCCCCGAACACCCGACAGTCGGCCGCAGCCCTGGACCGGCGGATTAGCGTGTGACGAGCAGTAGCGAAACCCCATTTCGCGTCACCGAATATGCTGACCCACCCACCGACAAGGGCATCCGATGAACACCACAATCGACAAGATCGCCTGGATACACCTGGAGCACGGCCGGATTCTCAGCACCCGATCACGCGGCAAGGACGTCTACTACCTCCCCGGCGGAAAGCGCGAACCCGGCGAGACCGACCTCGACACCCTCACCCGAGAGATCACCGAAGAACTCACCATCGCCCTGAATCCCACCACCGCCACCCACCTGGGCACCTTCCGCGCCCAAGCGCACGGCCACCCAGACGGCATCACCGTCCAGATGACCTGCTACACCGCCGACCACCACGGAACACCAACCCCCAGTAGCGAAATCGACGAGATCGTCTGGCTCACCTACGCCGACCGCCCCCACGTCTCCCCCGTAGACCAACTCATCTTCGACCACCTCCACCGATCCGGCCACCTCCACTGAGTTCACGCACCGTCCCCGAGAAACGGCGACGCATACGACCGCGCATAGGTGTACTGCGGCGACACGGTGATCACGTCACACACCCGCACCACCCGCTCCGGCACCTTGCCACCGAAATGCTCGGCGCTGGGCACAACGACAGCTTCGGCCCCGACGGCACGGACCACATTCAACAAGCGGTCGACCGGTCCGTCGGTATCCGCCCCGAACACCACCGTCTTCGCCAGCTCATACCCGAATCGCTTTGCCAGACTGCGAATCTGAGTCTCATGCCACGGCTGCGAGCAGCCCGAGACATCACGCCGCAAGTACCCGATCGCCGTCGGTCGACTCATCGATTCACCCCATTCGACTCGTTGTTGGCCGGCAGCTCGGGACCGGGTTGACCGGCACCAGCCCCAAGCGCCATGCATGACGCTAGAAAGAGCAGAAGGGAGACAGCCACGATCTTGCACGGTCTTGCACGTATTTGCCTGCCTGGGAACACATCCGGTGCAGATGGGGAATCATGTAAGGGGTACGGAAAGACCGTGCACGATTCTCGGCAGGGGGCCAAGATCATGCGGTTACAGTTCCTCGGCAAGGGCGGGTCCGGCAAAGACGACTGCCCCACCCTGTACGCCACCGATCAGGGAAGCTATCTGATCCAAGGCTGGAAGACCGGCGACCCAGAGGTGGTGGAAATTCCCCATCTGCTACTCGGATTTGCAGAAAAGGACACCTACATCGGAGTGCCGCTGGCCGATACGGGACGTGGCACGTTCACCCTCGCCGGTCGGCCGGTTTCCGACCACGAAACCCTCGACCAGCTGACCATGGAAGAATACGAGACAGCCATCGAGGTACCTAAGAGCGAGAGGGCTTATTACGGTGGAATTCCGGCCAATTAGGCCACTCTTGCAGGAGTGTCATCGTGAAGCGTTCCGGCTGGAAGTCCAAGACTCCTATGGAGTACCGGGAGAGTCCGAACCACTGAATCGGTTCCTGAACAATGAACCGTTCGACCTGCGTCCTTGGTTTCAGGATTGGTACGACTTCGTGCAGGAGACCACCGCACGCGGCGTTGCCGTACGCCGCGTGCGTGTGGTCACCGTTCCACACACCGACTATCACCGGTGGCTGTTGAACCTGACGGCGCTCAATGTCGAGGCCGGTGAAGATATTCGGTACTTGCCGCGGCGGCTCGCCGAAGAGCTACCGTCCGATGATTGGTGGCTACTCGACAACGAACGAGTCGCCTTCAACCTCACAGACGGTGAAGGACGCGCGGTCGGCGGTGCGGCGACCACGAACGATCCCTGGATCGTTGATCACTGTCGAAGCGTGCGAGACCGTCTCTGGCCGTTGGCAACTCCCTACTCCGAGTACGACCGGGACCCGAAGACCGACATCGAGCAGTGACGAGTTCGGTACAGGAGGCGCGCGAAGCGCTCGGAAAGAGGCTCCGGCAGATCCGGCGGTCTGCCGGGCTGACCGGCGTCGAGCTGGCCCGAAGAGCGGGTTGGCACGAGTCGAAGGTCTCGAAGATCGAGTACGGGCGGATCAAGCCATCCGACGTCGATATCCGAGCCTATTGCGCCCATGCCGACACCAACGATCAAATTGCCGATTTGCTTGCCACGCTGCACAATATAGATTCCGCGTATCTCGAATGGAAGCAGGTGCTCGGCACCGGCGTAAAACGCCGGCAACAGCAGACGCTCAAACTCGAAGCGGAAGCAACAGTCATCCGCAACTATCAGCCATACATCGTTACCGGGCTGCTTCAGACCGCCGAGTACGCCAGGGCCATCCTCGCGAATGTCATCGAGTTCTACGGCATCCCTGATGACCTGGACGAAGGCGTGTCGAAGCGGATGGAGCGGCAGCAAGTACTCTACCGGCGCAACAAGCGATTCCACTTCCTGATCGGCGAGCAGTCGCTCTATACGACAGTCGGGGACAACGGGGTCATGGCCGGCCAGCTCGATCGACTGATGTCCGTCATCGGACTACCGCGCGTCACGCTCGGAATAATCCCCCTGGCCGCCGAAGCCAAAGTGCTGATGAACAATTTCGTCATGTTCGACAATCGGTTGGTGAAGGAAGAAGGAAGTACAGCCGGACTCTCCATCACCCAACCGAGAGAGATAGCCCTCTACGGCCGCGCATTCGACATCCTCGCCCGACAGTCCGTGACGGGCTCCTCCGCTCGAGCGCTCATCGGAACAGCCCTGGACCGACGGCGCGGCACCGAAGGGCGTTAACTGAGAGGGCAGAGTAGCAGCGATGAAGCATGAGTACGAGGCGAAGTTCTTGTCGGTCGATGTCGACTGTTTGCGAGAGAAGTTCAGGGAGCTCGGTGCGATTCAGGTATTCTCGCGAACGTTGTTGACTCGCAAGATATTCGAGAGCGATGCGCTTAGCAGTGGGGCGTGGGTCCGGCTGCGGGACGAGGGGGCTCGCTGCACGTTGACGCTCAAGCGGGTCACTGACGCCACCTCTATCGACGGCACCACGGAAATCGAAACCACCGTGGGCGATCTGCACGCCTTGGGTGAAATCCTGGTCGAACTCGGATTGCGGCAAGTCCGGTACCAGGAGAACTATCGCGAGGAGTGGCAATTCGGGGACGTGGTGTTCGATCTGGATACGTGGCCTGGTTTGCCGACATTTCTGGAGATCGAGGGCCCGAGCGAGAGTGCTGTGCGTCTTGCGGCGGCGCGCTTGGATCTGGACTACGCCGAGGCGAGATTCGGCAGTGTGGACGAGATCTACAAGCGTGAAACGGGGCGGGACATACTCGCTGAGCCGACGCTGCTGTTCGAGTACCCGGCAGCGGAGTCCGGCCGGGGATCCGGGGCGATCGGCTCATTGACCGTAGGAGAAGCGGAGGTCCGCGAAGAGTAGTTGGTTGAGGCGGCGGCGGAGGTGGCCGGTTTTGCTTTGGTCGGGGGGTTCCGTCGGGGTGAGGAGGGTGAAGTTCAGGAGGGTTTCGCCGGAATTGGTTGGGGTCAGGTGGAAGTGGATTTGGTCGTCGGGTCTGGTGGGCCATAGGGAAGACCAGACGACGGTGTTAGGGATTTCGGCCGCTAAGACTTTGGGGTCGACTTCGTCGGGCAGCAGGTTGAGCCAGGGGCGGGCCTGGGGGCGTCGGGGATTGGTCAGGGATGCCCAGACGATGGAGGGTGGGGCGGGTAGGCGGCGGGTTCTCGAGCCGAACTCGATCATCCTTGCAGCGTAGAGCGGTGACTGGGTGGTTCGCCGGCGGGACCTGACACGGCGAACCGGCCGATGTGGGATGCCAGGAACGGCCTCTTGGGTACTCGGGCCAGCGAGGTAGCGCCCCTGCGACGAGGGGCTCTACCGTTCACTGCTCGGGGCTGAGGATTTCTCCGGTGCCGGCCGAGCGGACCAGGATCGCCTCGATCGGGCAGGATTCGGCGGCATCGATGAGCAGGTCGTCGGGCTGGACGACCTCGGCGATCGGGCTGGATCGGCCGTCGACGAGGGTGAAGTGTTCGGGGGCCAGGCCGGTGCACATGCCGGAGCCGAGGCAGGTGCCCCGGTCCACTTCGATCCGCCACTTCTGTTCTGTCATAACAGTTTCCCCTTACCAGCTGACCGGAAGCGCTTTCGGCCCACGGACCAGCAGGCCGGTCTTCCACGGTACTTCCTCGAACGGGACCGCGAGGTGCAGCGTCGGGAAGCGTTGCAGCAGTGAGCCTAACGCGACCTGCAACTCCAGTCTGGCGAGTTGGGCACCCAGGCAGTGATGGATGCCGTGACCGAACGCCATGTGCGGGTTGTTGTTTCGGGTGAGATCGAGTTCTTCGGAATTGTCGAACACGCTCTCGTCGCGGTTGGCGGCCTGGGTGTTGACGATCACCGAATCCCCTGCGCGCACGGTGACATCGCCCAGCACCACATCTTCGGTGGCGACGCGGGCGAAGGATCCGCCGGAGCCGAGCTGGACGTAGCGCAGCAGTTCCTCGATCGCGCCGGGCACCAGGTCCGGCCGGCTGCGCAGCAATTCCCAGTGCCGCGGCTCGCTGAGCAGGACGTAGGTGAAGTTGGCGATCTGGTTGGCGGTGGTCTCGTGGCCCGCGATCAGCAGGCCGATCCCCATGTTGACCAGCTCGTCCTCGGTGAGGCGGTCGTCGTTGTCGCGCGCGGCGACCAGCGCGGCGAGCAGGTCGTCGGTGGGCTCGGCCCGGCGCTGCGCGACCAATTCGGCGAGGTACTCCTCGAGCGAGGCGCGCGCGTCGTCGATCTGCGCGGGGGTGTGCGCGGTGGTGGACAGCACGGTGTCGGAGAAGTCGCGGAAGCGGTGCTGATCCGCGGTGGGCACGCCGAGCATCTCGCAGATGACGGTGACCGGCAGCGGCAGCGCGAGGCTTTGCACCAAATCGGCCACCGGACCGGCTGATTCGATCTCGTTCAGCCGCTCGTCCACGATCTGCTGGGCGCGCGGCCGGAGCTGTTCGACCCGCCGGCTGGTGAACGCCTTGGCGACGAGCTTGCGCAGCCTGCTGTGCTCGGGCGCGTCCATGCTGAGCAACGAGTTCTGCCGCGACGTGCCCGGCGTGGTGCGCGGAATGTCCTCGCGGTCAACGGTTACCGCGCGACTGAACCGCGGGTCGGCGAGCACCAGCTTGGCGTCCGCGTAGCGGGTGACCAGCCAGCCCTCGTCGCCGTAGGGCAGTTGGACGCGCGAGGTCGGTTCCTCGCGGCGCAGCTTGGCGAACAGTGGGTCCATGTCCAGGCGGATGGGTTCACCGAAAGGGTATTGGCGCACCTCAGTTTTCACGGTCATGCGGGTCTCCCTTGGCCGACGCCGACTGGCGCGGTAGCGATGTAAGCAATTGCTTACAACATCTCATGTTAGGGAGGTCACAATGCCCCGTCAACGGTCGGATTCCGTTACGGCGGCGGGAAATTCACGTCCGTCCGGGGCAGCAACGCCTGGGCGGCCTTCAGCACATGACGGGCAACTGTGGCCGAATCCGCGCTGGCCAGTGGCTCTCTGCGGTGCACAGTGCGCAGCAGGCCGATCCCGAGCAACCAGGCCAGCAGCAGATCGGCGCACAGCTCGCTATCGGGGTCGTCGCCGAGCGAGGACATCGCGCGGACGTACTCGTCACCCAGCTCACGGCGAATCGCCGAGGCCCCTTCGTCGTGTCCACTCGAACGCAGCGCGGCCTGCAACCAATGTTCCTGCGCCACCGAACCACTCGGCTCGAGTATTCCGACCAGCAGCCTGCTCAGCAGCCCTTCGACCGGCCCCTCCGCCAGCCTGCGCCGCCCCTGGTCCGCGATCGCCGCCCGGAACAGCTCGTCCTTGTTGCCGAAATACCGGAACAGCAACGCCTGATTCACCCCGGCCCGGGTCGCGATGTCGCGCACCGTCGCCCGCTCGTAGCCGCGCTCGGCGAACAGCTCCTGCGCCGCCGCCAGAATCGCGGCGCTGGTGGCCGCCGAATCCCGTTTGCGGCTGACCGTTTCGTTCTCGCTGGACATGCATCCTCCGGTTGCCGAATCTCCGGGAGAGCAGCGTAAAGCAGGCAACCGATCCTTCGCTGACATCAGCCGCGGCGGACGAGCGAATGGGCCGCGACTGACGCTAAGGATTGTCTACTTTGCCCGTTTTGGCGAGGTCAGGGGTTACGCACCCCGAGCGCACCGGCCAGCAGCGGCCAGGAATCGTGCAGGTCCGTTTCGAACTGCCCCCAGGTATGCGCGCCCTCGGGCCGGTTGACGTGTACCGCGGGCAATCCGAGCTGATCGAGCCGGTCGGCGAAGGCGGCCGTGCACGCGCTGGCGATGGCTTCGATCGGCGGAAAGCCCAGTCCGCCTTCGTCGATCGCGCCGGGCGTGCCGGTCGCGGCGGACAGATAGATCGTTTTCCCGGCCAGCACAGCGGCATTGGCGAACGCGTCGTGCGCTCGCCAGATCGTGTCGCCCGGCGCACCCCACATGTTCGCGGTGTTGCCACCGCCGCGCACGACCTGGGCGCTGACCATCGCCACTCCGAGAGCGTCTGCGGTCCAAGGACATCCGCTGTACGCGGCGACGGCGCTGTACACATCGGGCGCTTGGATCGCGAGGTCGACCGCGGACCCCGCGCTCATCGACACCCCGGCGATGGCGTTGCGTCCGGTGCTGCCGAGCTGTGCGTCGAGCACGCCGGGGAGTTCACGGGTGAGGTAGGTCAGCCAGCGGTTGCGGCCGACCACCGGGTCGTCGGCGAGCCAGTCGGTGTACAGGCTGTACGCGCCGCCTACCGGCATCACCACGTTGACGTGCTTGTCCGCGAAGAACTCCCGGACATCGGTGTCGTCCCACCAGGAGATGCCGTCGGTCCCGCCGCCGATCCCGGTGAGCAGATACAGCGTGGGCGCCGGGCCGCCCGCGGCGCGAATCACCCGGTTGGTCACCACCCGATCCATCGCGGGCGAGTAGACGTCCATCCGTGCGACCGACCCGCCCAGCGAGGCCTCTTCGACCAACCGCGCCCCGGACGGGGCCGCCGCGGCCGAGCCGACGGACAGGGCCGAAACCATCAACACACCGACCAGCGAAACCAAAAACCTTGAAGCCGCCACTATTCCGTTATACCGCCGCAGGGCCGGCCCAAAACCCGAAGGGAAAGACCAAGATTCGGGTCTTGACAACACGCCGAGATGTCTATTCGAGTGACATTCCAGCCCGAGGACCAGCGTCGATGCCGCCGAACGCGTACCGGGACAACACTATCGGAGCGGTTCGTGCCAGGCGATCGGAAACCGCGGCACGGCGGGCTGATTCAACGATGCCGGGAACGTCCAGCGAACCTCCAGCATGCGAATGATGATCCGCGACAAGGAGCAAGCCCGTCACCGAACCGCCTCGCAGCACGGTCCGCCCTACGCCGACGCATCGTGACCCACCCCGGACCCCCCAGTGCCAAATTGGATCGTGCCCAATTTCTGGCAGAAAATCCGACCAAGCTGGACACTCAGGAAATCAGCGCGTATAAGCAGTCCGAAACCCGCATCGGCCGCCAAATTTCCCACCCGAAATTTCGCCGGCGTCGCTCGAGGTTGAACCGAAGCCGAACTAAACCCCCGATTTCGGTGAACAAATCACACTCAATGCCGCAACCCTGCCGCGTACGTCCGGATTCCGCGGCGCGCCGAACGATCAACCCAGGTTGTCGGCCGAGCCGCTCAGCTGCGCCCACCCACAATCCGCCGGAAAAAGGTAGGCTGACGCGGCGCTAGTGCTGTCGGCAGTAGGTTGGCCGAGCAGTGAGCGGAGAATGCTTTTGCACACATTCCGCTCGCCCGCGTTAACCATGCGGCCAGCGCGCATGGAATGCTGTCCACTGAGTCCGTAATTTTGCAACATTTCTGTGGACTGAAACATCACTGAGTACAAGGAGAAAATATGACACAGGGCGTCGTCAAGTGGTTCAACGCGGAGAAGGGGTTCGGCTTCATCGCGCAGGACGGCGGCGGTCCCGACGTCTTCGTCCACTACTCGGCTCTCGGCGGGTCCGGGTTCAAGTCCCTCGATGAGGGACAGCGTGTGGAGTTCGAGGTCGGCCAGGGCCAGAAGGGTCCGCAGGCCACGGACGTCCGCGCCATCTGATCAGGCCGGATTGACGCTCCTCCCACTTTTCGGGTGGGAGGGGCACACCTGCACGATTCTTCACATGCCGCGGTCGATCATGTCCAGCATCCGCTGTCCCATGGCGTCGAGCTGATCGTCCGGCATCGTTCGCAACGGCCCGTCGATGGCCAGGAACGCCAGCCCGTGCACGGCCGACCAGGCCAGATACTCTGCGCCGGGTCTGCGTGCCACCGGCAAACTCCCCGTAGCGACCATCTCGTCGAGCGCGTCTCCGAGAAGTTCGATACTGGATCGGCCGGTCGGCCCCGCCGCATCCGGTGAGTCCGTTGCGGTGTCGTCCCGCCCGATCGTGAACGCGGTGCGGAACAGCCCGGGTTCGGTCCGGGCGAACCTCAGATAGCCGAGGCCGACGCCGCGGAACCGCTGTCGCGCCGCCACCGCGGGATCATTGCTCAGCGTCAGGCCTTCCTGCTCGGCCGCCATCACGGTCGCCAGCTGCGCCAGCACCGCGCTCGCCACCGCGGTGACCAGCGCGTGGCGGTCGGCGAAATAGGTGTACGCGGCGTTCGGCGCGACGCCGGCCTGCCGAGCCGCCTCGCGCAGCACGATCGCGTCCGGGCCGCCGCCTGCCCGCGCCAGTCGCAGCCCGGCCTCGATCAGCGCGGGCTTCAGCGCGCCGTGCCGGTAGGTCTTGCGACGCGCGGCCTGCGGACCAGTCATGGCACCTCTCTTTGTGATTCGCCTCACATCATCTGTACGGCATCCAGATACCGATCTACGTTCTGTACGCCGTTCAGATTAGTGGAACGGACACATCTAACCGAGGACGACCCATGGACCCCATCAAGCTGTTCACCGCGATCGCGCTGATCTCCCTGCCCACCGTGATGTTCGGCGGTGTCATGGCCTTGCGCCTGCTCGCCGCCCAGAAGCTGACCGAGTACCAGCGCACCTACTTCCGAGCCGGGCACGCGCACGCGGGCGTGCTGCTGGTGATGACCTTGGCGACGCTCGCGATCCTGGCGGACACCGGCTTCGGCGACGGCGTGCTGTGGGTGGTGTGCAGCTTGCTCGCGGTCGGTGTGATCGCGCAGTCCGGCGGCATGTTCCTGAATCTGGCGATCGGCAAGCCGGGCAAATGGTCGGCCGCGAATACGTTGAGCGCGTTCGGTGGCGTGCTGCTTGCCATCGCGATGCTCACCACCGCGTACGGCGTGCTCGCCTGAGTTGTCTCGACGGTCAGATCGCCAGCGGCAGCAGGAGATCCGCGGATTCGAGGTCCAGCAGCGCGCGTTTGGCCGGCAGCCCGCCCGCGTAGCCGGTGAGCGCGCCGTCCGCGCCGACGACCCGGTGGCACGGAAGCAGGATCAGTAGCGGGTTGCGGGCCAGTGCGCCGCCGACCTTGCGCGCGTCCTCGCGTCCGCGGCCGAGTGCGCGGGTGAGCGCACCGTAGGTGGTCGTGTGGCCGTATCCGGTTGTGGCTTCGAGGGTTTCCAAGACCTGCCGGTCGAAGCCGCTGAGCGCGGATCGGTCCATCGGCACGGTGAATTCCTGACGGGTGCCCGCCAGGTACCCGTCGATCTGGGCGATCGCGGTGACGAGATATTCGAGGGCGCAAGAGTTCTCGGCAGTCGGCGGGGTGGGCGCGTCCTGAGTGAAGACGACGCGGGTGACGCCCAGGGCGCTTGCTTCGACGCGGAGGTTGCCGAGAGGCGAGGCGTGAACTGTGCGGGCTGTCGAGGTCTGCATGGTGTGCTCCTATTCGGCGTTCTTGTCATCTGGTAGACGCCAGCCGGGGCAGAAACGTGAGATCAGTTGTGCCGTGCTGCTTTCCACACCGCGTACTGCTCCGGCAGGCAGACCGCGCACGGCCGGTAGCCCGCGCTGATCGCGGTGGGCTCATCGGCGAAGAACACGCGGTGGGCGCGATAGGCGCCACGGGACAGCGCGCGCAGCGCGGACGGACAGTCCAGACGGCCGTAGATTCTGCCGCGCCGATGGCCGCCGTACGCTCCCGGAGTCGGGCTGAGATACGGGCGGCCATCGGCGTCGAGCAGGGTGTACATCTGGTTATTGGGCGTCATGCAGGACTAGACCGAGGGTGTGGCGGATGCCGCCACGAATTCGGCTGACGCCGTGGCGAATCGGCGCGCGTGACCAGCCGCGGCTCGACGGGGTCGGCCGGTCGCGAGTGGTGAAGATCAAGCCGTGTCCCTGCTCCAGCACGGTGACAGTGGCTTTCGACTGCGCGCGTGGGCGTTGCTCGACGAGGGTGAACTCCCCGCCGGTGTGGTCTATCCCCGGACGGTTCAGCCCGATCACCACCTGCAACGGGAACACCAGGTCGCCGTAGAGGTCGCGGTGCAGGGCGTTCCAGTCACCTTCGGTGTAGCGCAGCAGGATCGGCGTCGGCTTGGACTGTCCCGCGGCATGGCAGGCGTCGAGCCAGTCGCCGAAATCGTCGGGCCACGGTGCCGGATCGCCGAGCCGCTCGGCCCAGGAACGCGCCACCGGCAACAACTTTCGGTAGAACGCCGCACGCATCGCCATGATCGGCTCGGGCACCGGATCGGCGAAGTAGCGATAGGTGCCCTGCCCGAATCGGTAGCGCGCCATGTCGATGGTGGAGCGGAATCTCGCCAGGTCGTCCCACATTTCGGTGAACTCGGCGCATTCGTCGGGAGTCACCAGCGGGCCGGTCTGGGCGCAACCGTAGGCGTCGATCTCCTCGATCAACTCCGGCCAGGGCTGCGCGGCGACTCGATCGGTCAGCGGGGCAAGAGTTTCGGTGTTCTGCATACCGCCTCCAAGTCAGCGGGGTTGTCGATGCCGCGCTAACCATCCATCTGTGTGATCACTGGATAGTAAGCGCTGCACCAGATTTCAGTTCGGTCGAGCCGATGAATGGACGGCGCTCACGCGGCTTCCAGGGTCAGCAGGGTGTTCTTGGCGTCGATGCCGCCCACGTACTGACCGATCGAGCCGTCGCTGCGGACCACTCGATGGCACGGAATCACCACGGGCAGTGGGTTGTGCGCGCAGGCCGAGCCGACGGCGCGTACCGCCCGCGGGTTGCCGACGGCGGCGGCGACGGTGGCATAGCTTTCGCGGTGCCCGTAACCGATGTCGATCAGATGCTCGATCACCTGACGACGGAAGCCACCGGTCAGTTGCAGGTCCAGGGGCAGGTCGAAATGTGTTCGGGCACCGGCGAAGTACTCGTCGATCTCGCGGGCCGCGGCATCCAGGCGCGCGGGCGCGGCGAGCACGCGCGGGCTGACCCGCTCGGCGAGGGTGGTCAAAACGGTGTCGTGGTCTTCGTTGGGGTAGGCGACGCGGACCAGGCCGGCCGGGGTGGCCGCGAGCAGCAGCGTGCCGACCGGGGTGTCCATGGTGCGGTAGGCGACGTCGAGCAGGCCCGCGGACTGTGCGTCGGCCGCCAACCGGCGGTGCAGCTCGCTCAGCAGGGCGTTGTCCGGGGTCAGGCCGGCGAACAGGCCGTTCGGGTCGCCACGATCGATGGTGGCCATCATGAGTCATCCTTCGGGTAGAGCTTGCGCAGAGTTTTCAGGCCGTCGGCGGCGGCGCGGCGGGCGGCATCGGTGGAATTGCCCAGCAGCTCGGCGATTTCGGCGTGCGGCAGGCCTGCCAGGTAGTGGTAGGCGACCGCCTGGCGCTGCTTGGTCGGCAACGCCTTCAAGGCGGCCCAGAGGTGCGGGTCGTAGTCGGCGGGGTCGGGCGCCGCGGACGGGCGCTCGGGCAGGGTCTCGGCCGGGACCGGAGCGCGGGTGAGCGCGCGGCCGACGTCGACCGCGCGCCGGTGCGCGATGGTGACCAGCCAGGCCTCGATGTTCGCGTCGGGGTCGAGGTCCGGATAGGCGCGCAGGGCGGACAGGAACGTCTCCGACCACGCGTCGGCCGCGTCCGTCGGACCGAGCACGGCCCGGCAGACCCGCAACACCATCGGGCCGTATTCGGCCACCACTTCCTCGAACGGAGGCAATCTCACACTGGGTAGACGTGCGGGGCCGGGAAAACGTGAGATCCGCTGGTCATCGGGGGGCATCCTCTCGCCGCGAGAGCCCGCTGGCGCGCAGCACGCGGCGGGCGATGCCGGCCCGGATGGACTCGTCGGTGCCGATGACCCGGACGTGGCGGCGGGCGCGGGTGATCGCCGTGTAAAGCAGTTCCCTGGTCAGCAGGGTCGATTCCGGTTCGGGCAGGACCACCGAGACGGTGTCGTACTGGCTGCCCTGGCTGCGGTGGATGGTCATGGCGAACACGGTGACCACGGCCGGGAACTGGGTCGGGTGCACCAGGTACGGCTCGCTGCCGCGTTGCAGGGCGGCGCGCAGCGAACCGTCGGGCATGCGCACCACGACGCCGGTGTCGCCGTTATAGATGCGGGCCTCGTGGTCGTTGGCGGTGACCAGCAGGGGCTGGCCGGGATACCAAGGGGCGGAGTGGGATTCGGGGCCCGCTCCCCCGGCGGCGGCCCACTCGGCGGCCATCCGGTCCCAGCGTTCGACGCCGAACGGGCCCTGGCGGTGTGCGCACAGCAGGCGGTGCGATTCGAGGGCGGTGAGTGCGCCGGCGGCGTCGCCGTCGAGGGCTGCGGAGGTCACCTCGCGGGCGGCGCGTACGACATCCGCACGGACACCGGCCATTTCGTCGGGTGCGCACAGCGACAGTTCGTCGCCGCCCGCGCGGAGCAGGTCGAGGGCGGTGTCGGCGTCGCCGGCCCGGACCGCGACGGCGAGGTCGGCGATCCGGCCGCCGAAGCGGCGGCCACGGGTCAGGCGAACGATGCCGCCGCGCAGGCGAGTTCGTTCGAGGGTGGTCAACGCGGACGAGTTCTGGTCCGGCGCGGCCGATTCCGGTGAATCCGCGCCGAGGATCTCGTCCAGCATCGGATTCGGGGTGCCCGCAACGGGTCCCGCGACGAGGTCGGCGAGCACCGCCCCCGCGTCGACCGAGGCGAGCTGGTCCGGGTCGCCGACCAGGACCAGGCGGGTGTCCGGGCGCAGGGCGGCGAACAGCCTGCTCATCATGGTCAGCGAGACCATGGAGGTTTCGTCGACCACGATCACGTCGTAAGGGAGCCGGTTGAATTCGTGGTACTTGAACCGGGTATTGCGGCCGCGCTGCCAGCCGAGCAGGCGGTGCAGGGTGGCGGCGGTGAGGTCGGGCAGGCCCAGCTCCTCGGCCTGTTCGCGCACGGCCTCTTGCAATCGCGCGGCCGCCTTGCCGGTCGGCGCGGCCAGCGCGATCCGCAGTGCGGGCAGTTTGGGATTGGCTTTGCGGTGCGCGTCGAGCAGGCCGATGATGCGCGCGATGGTGTGCGTCTTGCCGGTGCCGGGGCCGCCGGCGACGACCGTGGTCCAGTGCGTCGCGGCGAGTGCGGCGGCGAGACGCTGGCGGTCGGGGACGCCGCCGGCCGGGGCGTCGAACAGCCGATCCAGTTCGCGGCGAATGATATTCGGGTCGACCACCGGGTGGTGGCCGGACCGCTCGGTGAGGACGCGGCGGACCGTCTGCTCCTGCTGGTAGTACCGGTCCAGGTAGAGCAGCGGGCCGGAGTCGTCGCGGCTGCGCGATTCCACCAGTCGCAACGGTTGCAGCGGACCCGCGGGTCCACCGGTCACCAGCGGGCTGACCCGCAGCGCCGCAACCACTGCATCGATGTCGGGCCACGGCAACGTCGCCGGATCGATCCGCTCACCCGTATCCCAGGTCTCGTCCGCATCGATGCCGATCTCCCGCATCCGATGCAGCTCCAGGCACACCGAACCAGAACGCACCGCCCGCACGGCAAGCGCCGCCGCGAACAACACCGCCTCGGTATCCTCCCGCCCCAAGCGCCCCAACCGAACCGCGACATGCACATCCGCAGCAGACAACACGCCCGCCTCATTGAACGTCCGCAACAGCCCAGTCCCCCGCTGCGCCAACTGAATCGACGTCACGAGACCACCCCGCCGCACCACTCTTGATTCCCCGCACCGAGAATCGCATGCAAATTCCGGTGCGAGAAATCAAAACCCGTGCGCCTGCGCTGCCCACCGGCGCGGCCGAACGATGGCGACCGGAAGCCGCACACCTGCTGACCCGCCGCATACGAAATCGCATGCGAAACCGTGTGCGGGAAAACGGAACCCGTGCGGCTGCGCGATCCACCGGCGCGGCCAAACGACGGCGACCCGAAGACGCACACCCGCTGACCCGCCGCATACGAAATCGCATGCGACACCGTGTGCGGGAAATCGAGAAGTATGCGACTGCGCAGTCCGTCGGTGGCGCCGAACGACGGCGACCGGAAGCCGCACACCTGCTGATTCGCCGCATACGCAATCGCATGCGAAAGCGTGTGCGGGAAGTCGAGGGGTGTGCGGGTGCGGGGGGTCATCGGGGGACCTCTCCGGCGAGGAGGCGGGATATGGCGAGGATCAAGGGGGCGGGTGGGTTCCAGTCGAAAACGCCGTGGCCGGGCGGGGTTTCGGGGCCGATCATGCCGCGGACGAAGAGGTAGCGGGCGCCGCCGAGGTGGTGGACGGGGTCGTAGGCGGGCAGGCGCCAGCGCAGGTAGCGGTGCAGGGCGACCGCGTAGAGGAGGGCCTGGAGGGGGTAGTGGGAGCGGAGCATCTCGGCGGCCATGCGCTCGCGGGTGTAGTGGTCGACGGTGAGGTCGCCGGTGCCGAGGCGGTTGGTCTTGTAGTCGACGATCACGAAACGGGTGTCCGTGCCGGCGGTTACGCGCAGGACGGCGTCGATGCTGCCGGTGAGGTAGCCGCGCAGCGGGATGTCGTCGAGGGTGGCCAGATGGTCGGCGTAGACGAACAGGTCGTCGTCGGGCGACAGGTGGGTGCGTAGCAGATCGGCGATCTGGCGCAGCGTCGCGGTTTCGGCGCTCGGGGAGTCGCCGCCGGCCAGGGGAAGCTCGAATTCCAACTCGTTCAAGCGATCTCGGCTGGAGATGTCGGCGAGCGAGCCGAGACCGAGCGGGGTGCGCAGCGCGGCGAGCACGGCGGTGCCGAGCACGGCGGGGTCGGCTTCGGCCATGAGTTCGTCGACGGCCGCGCGGCAGCGCTGGTCCACCTCGGCGGCGAGATCCGGTGCGTCCGTGTCGATCATCTCGAACACGCCGTGCACAAGGGTGCCGAATTCCGCGCCGTAGGGCAGGGAGTTCATCAGCGACGCCGGGCCGGCGAACACCTCTTCGACCTCGGCGACGACCGGGGTGCTCGGCTCGTCGGCGGGGCCGCGGTTGTCCTCGGGTTCGATCTCCAGCTCGGGGGTGACGGGGCCGTGCGCGGAGGCGGTGAGCGCCGAGTACGAGGTGCGTCGCCAGTGCTGGTCCAGCTTGCGGTCGAAGTGTGCGGCGGCCAGCTCGCCGGTGACGGGTTCGGTGCGCACTCGTTCGATCGAGACGTCGTCGGTGCCGACGACGGCCGTCACCGAGATGGCCTCCGCTGCTCCCCCGGCCCAGGCCGAAAGGAGGCCCGGCGCAACGGCATCCGCGGGCACCGAGGCGCGCGGCGGAACGGTGTCGCCACCGTCCGGACGGCCGAGGATCATCCGATGCAGTGGCGACGCCGCGGTGGTGATCGCCGGAGCCCACCACGCGACGACCTGGCACATGGCGCGGGTCAGCGCGACGTACAGCAGGCGCAGTTCCTCACCGGCCTCTTCGGATTCGCTGCGCAGCTTGCGTTCCGCGTAACCGGAGGCATCCTGCCCGCCGACATCGAGCACGCGCATGTCGTTGTCGTCGTGGAACAGCAACGTCGCCGGGTACGGGTTCTTCGCGTTGTCCCAGGCGAAAGGCAAATAGACGATGGGGAATTCGAGGCCCTTGCTGGCGTGCACGGTGGCGATCTGCACGGCCGCGGCGTCGCGGTCGAGCCTGCGGCTGCGGTCGGCGACGGTGCCCGACGCGGGGTCGCGCACGCGATCGCCGAGCCAGCGGGTCAACGCGGTCAGCCCGAGCGATTCGGTGAGCGAGACCTGGTCGAGCAGCTGGGCGATGTGCCGCAGGTCGGTCAGCTGGCGTTCACCGTTCTCGACGGCGAGCAGCCGATGCGCGAGATCAGCTTCGGCGGAGATCTTTTCGAAGACGGCCGCGAAACCCGCACGGGCGAAGAGCCTTGCCGCATCACGGAGTTGCGCGCTGACCCGGCCGACCAGATCCGCTCCGCCGCTGTCGATCTCGGCGGCGGTGACGCCGATCAGCGGCGTGCAGGCGGCCAACCGGACGCGGTCGCCGCGGTGCGGCTGCTCCAGTGCGCGCAGCAACCAGAGCCAGTCGGTGGCGCTGCTGGTGGCGAACACACTGGTGCCGCCCGCGAGCACCGACGCGACGCCGACGCGATCCAAAGCGGCTCGTACCACATCGATTTGGGATCGCGTCCGCACCAAGACCGCGATATCGCCAGGGCTGATCGGCCTGCGCAAGTCCTCGTCTGAGGACCCGCCGGCACGCCGACGTCCGGCATCGCCTGATGAACCGGTCCCCGCTCCTGATTGATCGACGCCGAGACCCGAGTCCGGCGCCCCGCGCAGTTCCATGGCCGGCTCGATGAACACCTCGCCGAACGCGGGCCCGGCATTTCGCCCGCTCGCAGACGACTTTTGCGCAGCGTGGTTCGGTCGCGCGGTGGTGGTCAGCGAGACGCCGGACTCGAGCAGTCGAACGATGTCGGCGGCCAGGTCGTCGGCGACTTTCGCGCGCATGCGACCGACGGCAGGGAAGCCAGATTTGTTCAAAGGTCCAGCGCCGGTACGGGTCAGGCACCGCATCCGCATCGGCGTGATCAGCTCATCCGCTCCGGACAGGCGCGACCACGGCCGGGTGGCCGCGACCGGGTAGACGGTGATCTCCTTGTGCCCCAACGCCGCACCGCCTTGCAGATGGTCCAGCGCGGCGAGCAGCCCGGCGTCGCTGCGCCAGTTGGTGGTGAGTTCCTTGCGGGTGTCGGCGTGCGCGACCGCGTCCAGGTAGCTGAGCACCTCGGCGCCGCGGAAGGCGTAGATGGCCTGCTTCGGGTCGCCGACCAGCACCAGCGTGGTGTGGCCGTGGAAAGAGCGGCGCAGGATGTCCCATTGCAGCGGGTCGGTGTCCTGGAACTCGTCGACCAGCGCGACGCGGTAGCGCTCGCGGATGCGGCGGCAGGCGCGCGGGCCGTGCTCGTCGTCGGCCAGCACGTCGTGCAGCAGGACGAGCAGGTCGTCGAAGTCGCGGAGCCCGGCCAGGCGCTTGCGGCGTTCGGTTTCCGCGCGCACCGCCGTGGCGAAGGCCACCCGTTCTCCGGCGACCGAGTCGCCCTTCGGCATCAGCACCGCGTGCCGGTCGCGCACGGCGGCCAGCGCCAGGATGTGCGCCTCCTTGACCGAGAACGGCGGTTCGGTACGGGCGTACCGGTTCAGGTAGAGGTCGTCGGCGACCGTGCCGATCAGTTCGTCGACGGTCTCGACCAGGCGCGAACCGGGGTCGTGCTCACCGGCCAGGCCGAGTTCGTCCAGCATCCGCTGGCAGAAGCTGTGCGTGGTCGCGATGGTGCCGGCATCGAAATCCGAAAGGGCCGCGAGCAATCGGGCCCGGCGGCGGCGCACCTCGTCCGGATCCGCCTGTGCGAGATGGCGGATCA
Organism: Nocardia sp. NPDC051756; assembly: GCF_040681495.1. Taxonomy (NCBI): domain Bacteria; kingdom Bacillati; phylum Actinomycetota; class Actinomycetes; order Mycobacteriales; family Nocardiaceae; genus Nocardia; species Nocardia sp. NPDC051756. Next base: position 636,851 of record NZ_JBFAYV010000005.1, read on the forward strand.
GTTCGTCGGCGTGCGCGCGGGCCAGATCGGGATCGGCCAGTCCCGCGGCGACCACCACGAACCGATCTCGGGTGCGCTCGCGCAATTCCTGTGTGGCTGCCCGGCTGAACGTCACCAGCAGCAGCTGCGAGACATCGATCCCGGCCTCGGCCACATACCGCACCGCCAACCCGACGATCGCGTGCGTCTTGCCGGTGCCTGCGCTGGCCTCCAGCACGGTCGTCCCGGTGGGCAGCGGACCGTACGGCTCGAAACTGTCGGCCGCCTCGATCTCGGGCACCACGAACGAGGTGTCTTGCACGGTCACGCGAACACCCGCCTTTCGACCCGCCGAAAGTGCCATTCTGCCGGTCCGACGCACACCCCTGTGCCACCGACACGCGTGACGGTCACCGCACCCGCCACCGAACCACCCCAGGCTCGCCCATAGATACCGGCCCCCAACGCACCCGCCAGCACTCCGACCTGCGACAGGCCATCCCGACACGCCCGGATCGATGCGCATCGTCCGGTCACCATCGCGATTCGCGATTCCGTACCCGCGCTGTCGCCACGATCGACCGCCGGACTCGCGCGGACACAACGATCGGACAACTCACCGCTGCGTTCAGCAAAGCTCAACCCCGCACCCCGGCCGTCACCGAGACGAGCCCCCGCGCTGGCACCATCACCGAGACTCGACGCGCCAATCAGACCGTCACCAAGATTCGACGCCGCGCTCCTATGGCCCGAACTCGACGCCGCACCGCGGGGTGACACCGGGCGCGGTTTGTCACCAAGGCTCACGGTTGGCCCTGGCTTTCGGCGCTCAACAGGGGTGCCCACATGCGGCGGGCGAGGGCGCCGAAGCGGGTCGTTTCGCCTGGCTCGCCGGGCGGGGCCGGGATTTCCATGAGGTGTTCGAGGCGGGGGGCCGGTCCCCAGACGTAGCGGAGGTGACGGTCGGTGTGGTCGCCGAAGGGGCCCGGCCCGTTCGGGCCGCCGTTGAATTCGCGTTCGGCGGCGACGATGGCCTCGTCGACATTGGCGCCGCGGAAACGACGTTCGGCGTAGGCGGCCGTCGCGCCGGGGGTGATCGGGAGGGGTTCGGTGAGGCCGGCGTCGCGGAGGGCGACGAGTTCGCGCAGGATGCCGCGGGCGGCAGGCATTTCCGGGGCGGTGATCTCCGAACGCCATGCGGGGCGGCCGAATTGGCCGCGGCCGGTGGTGACGGCGCGCCAGGTGCGGTCCTCGGTGACAGCCAGGGCCAGCAGCGAGACCCAGGCCGCGATGCGGTGTTTCGGGGCGAGCCGGGAGAACGTGGTGCGGACCAGGGTCTCGCCGCGCACCTCGGGGACGGTGCCGGTGAGCCTGCGCCCGTTGCCGAGATCGACCGCGATGTCGACGGCGCGCGGGCTGCCCTCGTAGTCCCCCTGCGAGGCCCGGACCAGCTTGTCCACCGTGTGTTCGACCTCGTCGAGCACCGCCGCGCCGAAACCGAAGGGCGGCAACGTGCCTCGCCGCCACTCCGCGGCGCGCAGCCCGGCCGCGTCGGCACCGGTCAGGCGGGCGGCCAGGAGTCGTTCGCCCAGTTCCCATTTCGCCAGCCCGTCGAGTTCGATGGGCAGGCGGTCGGCGATGTCCTCTTCGTGTTCGGGAACCCGCAAGCCCAGCCGCTGCCACAGGAACGCGCGGATCGGGTGCTCGACGAACGAAATCAGGTCGGCCAGCGCCACATCCGCGAGTTCCGGCGTCGGCAACGGCTCCGGCAGGAACGCGGGGCGCGGCACCGGGGGCTGACCGGCGGACTGCGCGCCGGCGAGGGCGACGGTGTCGAAGCTGAACGGATGTTCGGCGCGGAAGTTGCGACGATCGAAGGCCTGCAACGGATGTCGGGTCACGACTGCGTCCATGCCTGCCGCGCCGACATGAGCGCGCAGCACATCGAGCAGCTCCGCCACCGGGATGGCGGGCGGCCGGTGCGCGCCGGTGACCGGGTCGGCGCCGGTGTGCAGCACCACCAGCTTGTCCTTCGCGGACAGGATCGCGTCGAGCAGCAGCTGACGATCCTCGCTGCGCGGATCTCGTTCGCCGAGTAACGGATTGCGCGCGAGCACGTCGTCACCGTCCACGCCGCTGGTCCGCGGGAACACGTCGTCGTCGAGCCCGAGCAGCACCACCACGCGATGCGGCACCGAACGCATCGGCACCAGCGTGCACACGGTCAGCTCACCGGTGCGGAAGTTGGCCCGGGTCGGCCGGGCCGCCAGCCGGGAGTGCAACAGCACCCCGACGTCTGCGAGCCGCAGCGACACATCACCGGCGTGTTCGGTGGCGGCGGCCAGTTCCTGCCGAGCCTCGGTGCGCACCCACGCCTGCGAATCCGGCACATCTGTCAGCAGATCCAGCGCACGGCCCAGCACCGCCGCCCACTCGTGCGCGGGGCGCGGGCCGCGCAGATCGCGCAGGCAGACGGCGAGCCGGTCGATGAACTCGGCGAACCGGCCGGCCAGATCGACATCGTTGCTGTCCACGTCGTCCAGCGGCAGCGCGAGATCGAGCCAGTCCTCAGAGGTTTCGCCCGCGGTGACGCCGAGCAGGATGCGATCCACCGCGGCGTTCAGCGTGTTCTGCGCGAAGTCGGCCAGCCCGAACGCCTGCCGCTGCCGCTGCCCGATCCCCCAGCGCGCGCCGGACTCGGCGGCCCATTCGCGCAGCCGCTCGATATCGTCGTCGTCGAATCCGCAACGCCGCCGGACCGTTTCGGCCGCGGCCAGATCGAGCACCTGCGTCACGGTGACCCGGCCGTCGGCCAGCTCGAGCAGCACCCCGATCACCGCGAGCAGCGGATTGGTGATGCCCCGGCCACGATCCGCGAGCCGAACCCGCAGCCGATGCGCCGGGTGCCCCGAATCCGGCGCCTGCTCAACCGTTCCCGGCACCCGCTGCCCGAAGGCCGCGCGCACCAGCGGCGCGAACGCCTCCACCTCGGGGCACATGACCAGCACGTCGCGCGGTTCCAGGGTCTCGTCCGCGGCGAACAAGCCGAGCAGGCATTCGCGCAGCACCTCGACCTGTCGCGCGGGTCCGTGACAAGAGTGGACCTGCACCGTGCCGTCCCCGGCGCGCACCGCGGCCGGCGGCCAGCGATCGTCGCGGATACCCGCCTGTAACGCCGCGAGCAACGTCACCTCGGACGTATCACGGTCCGGCACAAAATCATCCGAGATCGGATAGTGGGTATCGGAGCCCACGGACTCGGCCAACCGCTGCTGCAACTCGCGCACGTCGCGCGCGAGACCCGCCAGCAGCGGATGACTCACGACGCTCCCGCTGAGATCGGCCACCCGCGAACGCGCCGCCGGACTCCCGGCCAGCTCGGTCCACATCACCGGACTCGGGTGCGGCAGCCACAGATGGATCTCTCGCGTCTGCGCCAACGCGGACAACACCGCGAGCTGATCGGTGGACAGCCGAGTCGCGCCGAACAATGAAAACCGATCCGGAAATGGAACAAGTTCAGCGTCCGCCCGGAGCCGCGCGCACGCCGCGTCGAGCCGCTCCGCCGGACTCGGCGCACCGACCTCGGCGCGCAGCCGCCGCCACAGTTCGGGCTGCCACAGCAGATCGCCGGGCACCGGATTTCCCGCGCCGTCGGTGTCCGATCCCGCCGCCCAGTCGAGGATCAGCGCGGGCCGCTGCGCCGCGTAACTGTCGAACAACGCGGCCAGATGCGCGGCCGTGGCATAGCGGCGGCCGATCCGATGGTCCTGTCCGGCCGGGTCCTGCGCGCCCAGATGCCGGGCCAGCACCGCGCACCACGGCTCGCCGAGCGAGGCATCGATCACCCGCAGCAGCGTCCACACAACTCGCTCGCCCGCCCACGGATCATCCTCCGGCCGAACCTCGCTCGCCGCCGCCAAAGCGGTCGTGACCAGCGCGGACGGGGACGGAAACTGGATGTTCGCGGCGACACCGTCGGTCGAGGCGGCATCGAAGGACGCCGAGAACGCCACCGCCCCGGACACGCCGAGCACCGACGACAACCGCTGCGTCAGCCACCGTTCGACGCCCTTGGCGGGCACCGCGACCACCTCCGGAGCGAACGGATCGGGCAGTGGCGTGGCCAGCAGCCCGGCGAGTCCGTCGGCCAGGACATCGGCGCGCTCGGCACGGTGGATGTGCAGCGGCATCTGCGCCTCTCGGTCGGTGGAGTAGTCGGACGGGCGCTGGGAGTCGCGACTGCGGTGATCGCTCACGTGCGGCGAATCGCCTCCGGGCTTCGTGCACGTTTATACGCCCAGTGACTCCGAGGCAACTTTGCCACCCCGAAGCAGTTCCGAACGGACCTCTTCGCGTTACGTGTGTGACTGGAGTGAAATGAACCACACAAGAACACATTCCTACGCCGTGTCCGCTCGGATCCGCGCGCCCGATGTGCAACAGTGCTGAACCGGGGAGGACGAGAGAGCTGCACCGAAAGGCTGGTTCGCGTTCATGACTGCGATGGTGATTCCCCTGGTTCCACGAGGCGGGTTCACAGTCCGCCGCGTAGGAGATCGTTGGGAGCTCGTCAACTCGCGAGGCTACGGCCGCACTGTCGTCCTACATACGTGGCCGCGCGACCAGCACACCGAGGCGTTCGAGCACTGCTATCGCCTCAATGGGCGCAGCGTAGAGGAACTGCAGGCCGCGTTCCGCTGAATAGCGCGTGGTGGCTGAAACCCGCTGGGGCGCAAGTACGCAACATCGCCTAGCACACGCCGGTCCCGAGCTCAAGACGTGCGTCTGGCCCGCCGATGTGCGATCGTGTTGCCTCGTGCGTCAACCCTCGCCCGCCACCCGTTCCGTTCCCCGCGTGGCCGCATCCGCCTGTGTCCTCGCCGCTGCGGCGATCCTCATCCCCAGCGCGCCAACCCTGCTGCCCAGTGCCGCCGCGGTACCCATCGCGCATACCAATGGGTGCCTGGCCGGTTTCGACTGCGATATGAGCAGCCGGATCGCCGCGGTGGACAAGTACCTGGCCGGGCGCCCCGGCGTCACCGGTTACGTTGTGCGCGACCGGGTCTCCGGCGGCGTGTACGCGAATGCCAACGCGGAGAACAAGGTCTGGACCGCGTCCACGATCAAGCTCGCCATCGCCGAGGACCTGCTGAACCGGGCCAGGGTCGGCGCGATCAACCTGACGCCGGAAGATCGCGGAACCATGGAGGCGATGCTCGCCACGTCCAACGACGGCGCGGCGGACCTGCTGTGGACCAAGTACTCGGGCCTGGACCGGATGGCGTTCAACAACGCGTTCCGCGCCAACGGCATGGCCACCCTGGACCCGCAGCCGACCAACACCGCGCTGTTCCCGGACTGGTCGTTCCAGAAGTGCACGGCCGCCGACCTGGACCGGTTGATGGACAACATCCTCAGCCGCATGCACCCCGACGACCGCAGCTACCTGCTGGACCGGATGCGCTCGGTGGACAGCAACCAGCACTGGGGCGTGTGGGGCGCGGGCCAGGCGATGCGGCCGGGCCTGAAGAACGGCTGGTCGCAGGAGCAGGGCGGCTGGGTGGTCAACTCGGTCGGCTTCGCCGGCCCCGGCGAGCGCTACACCCTGGCCATCATGACCTCGCTCGGCGACGGCGGCGTCTTCACCGACGGCGCGGACACCGACACCAAGGTCGCCGAGATGTTGTTCGCGGGGCGCTGAACGCGCCACGCGCACACCGGGTTACGCGGAGCGTCGACGCAACACCATCGGCGCTCCGTCCCGCGGGAACGGAATAGACGTGAAACCCCACGGCATTCGATAGTCGTCCGGAATCTGCCACGCGTACGCACGCACCAGCGCGGCGATGACCGTCTTCACCTCGAACGTGCCGAAATGCATGCCGATGCACTTGTGCGCGCCCGCGCCGAACGGCATCCAGGCCAGGCGATGCGACTTGTCCTCGCGCCGTTGCTCGTTGAACCGCTCGGGATCGAACAGCTCTGGGCGCGTCCACAATTCAGGTAGCAGATGGTTGACCTGATAGGCGAGATCGATCGCCGTGCCCGCCGGAATGTAGTGCCCGGCGATCTCGGTGTCGCGCACCGCCCGACGCGACAGCCCGGGCACCGGCGGCATCAACCGCAGGCTCTCCTTGATCACCAGATCCAGATCGCGCAGACCTTCCAGATCGTCGATAGTCGGTGCCGCGCCGCCCTTTTCGCCGTCGAGCGCTAACACCTCTTTGCGCACCCGCTCCTGCCACTCCGGGTGCTTGCCCAGGTAGTAGGCGACGGCGGTGGCGGTGGTCGTCGTGGTGTCGTGCGCGGCCATGATCAGGAAGATCATGTGGTTCACCACATCCGCGTCGCCGAATACCCCGCCGTCCTCGCTGCGCGCATGGCACAGGCCGGAGAAGAAGTCCGGTGATTCGGTGCGCCGCTTCTCCGGCAGCATCCCGGTGAAGTAGTCCTGCAACACTTTTCGGCCGCGCAGGCCCGATCGCCAATGGCCGCCGGGAACCGAGTGCCGGATGAGCGCCAGCCCCGCGTGCGTGCAGTCGATGAACGCGTCGATCAGCTCACGGCGTTGGGCGCCGACGTCGACGCCCATGAACGTCTCGCCCGCGATGTCGAGGGTCAGCTCCTTGAGCGTCGGATACAGCTGAACCGTTCGTTCGGCGTTGCCGCCCTGCGGAACCCAGCGATCGATGCTCGCGCGCACGGCCGGGGTCAGCGCGGCGAGATGTGCCTCCAGCCGCTGTCTGGTGAAGGCCTGCTGCATGATCCGGCGATGGAATTTGTGCTCCTCGAATTCGAGCAGCAGCAGTCCGCGGCGGAAGAACGGGCCGATGAAGTAGTCCCAGCCCTGGCCGAAGTCGCGACGGCGGCGGCCGAGCACCTCGTCGAGCGCCTCGGGTCCGGCGACCAGCACCCGGTCGATGCCGAGCGAGGTATTCAACGAGACCGGTCCGTACTTGCGGTAGCGGCCGACCATCTCGGCCGGGCCCCAGCGCATGTACTGGAGCACTCGCCCGAGGTAGGGCAGTCCGGCGTCGCCGTGCACCGCGGTGGTCTCGCTGCCCGGTGGCGGGGTCGCGAGGACGTGCCGCCGTTCCGGGATCAGGTGCAGTGCCCGGTCGAGCAGATGCTCGTGCGGGATGTCGATCAGCGCGGAGTTCTCGGAGCGGGGTAAGTCTTCGGATTTCCCGCGCACGCTGGGCTTTCGGCCGACTGCACGGTCCCCGGCGACCATCGCGAACCTCCCTGAACGAGGGTATTCATCGTATTCTCTCCGGCCGTTTCCCAAGGGCGGTTCGCCGCAACGAAGTCGGGCAAATGCGACCCGGCCTGGCGACGCAACACACCGGGAACAGGGATGTCGTCGCGACGGTCGGGATGGAGCCGACTACGGTGGGGACCTGACCGCAACCGTTCGCGGGGGACAAAACCCCCAGGTCTGTCGAGGAGTCAGGACGATGAGCACAGCATCGCGCAGCGATTCGGTGAGGGGTGGTGGCCGGGCGACGGGTGGGCGCACTCAGTCTGTCGAGAACCGTCGTCACCAGGTGGTAGTGATCGGCTCCGGCTTCGGCGGCCTGTTCGGCACCAAGCATCTCAAGCGCGCGGACGTGGACGTCACGTTGATCTCCAAAACCACGTCGCACCTGTTCCAGCCGCTGCTCTACCAGGTTGCCACCGGCATCCTCTCGGTCGGCGAGATCGCGCCCGCGACCCGGCTGGTGTTGCGCAAGCAGAAGAACGCGCAGGTGCTGCTCGGCGATGTCATCGACATCGACCTCGAAGCCAAGACGGTCACCTCGCGGCTGCTCAACTCGAACACGGTCACCCCGTTCGACAGCCTGATCGTGGCGACCGGCGCGCAGCAGTCGTACTTCGGCAACAACCAGTTCGCCACCTACGCCCCCGGCATGAAGACCATCGACGACGCGCTGGAGCTACGCGGCCGCATTCTCGGTTCGTTCGAGGGTGCGGAGCTGGCCACCAGCCAGGAGATGCGGGACCGGCTGCTCACCTTCGTGGTGGTCGGCGCCGGACCCACCGGAGTCGAATTGGCCGGGCAGATCGCCGAACTCGCCGATCGCACGCTCGAAGGCACGTTCCACAACATCGATCCGCGTGACGCCCGCGTGGTGCTGCTCGAAGGCGCCGGCGCGGTGCTCGGGCCGATGGGACCGAAGCTCGGACTCAAGGCCAAGAAGCGCCTGGAGAAGATGGGCGTCGAGATCCAGCTCAATGCCATGGTCACCGATATCGACGCGCTCGGCGTGACGGTCAAGGACTCCGACGGCACCATCCGCCGCATCGAATCCTCCTGCAAGGTCTGGTCGGCCGGCGTGCAGGCCAGCCCGCTGGGCAAGATGCTCGCCGAGCGCTCCGACGGCACCGAGGTGGACCGGGCCGGACGCGTCATCGTCGAACCGGACCTGACCATCAAGGGGCACCCGAACGTCTTCGTCGTCGGCGACCTGATGTCCGTGCCGGATGTGCCGGGCCAGGCGCAGGGCGCGATCCAGGGCGCCACCTATGCGGCCAAGGCGATCAAGGCGGGGCTGAACGGTCAAGCGCCGCAAGACCGTAAGCCGTTCAAGTACTTCAACAAGGGCAGCATGGCGACCGTGTCGCGGTTCAACGCCGTGTGCCAGGTGGGCAAGCTGGAGTTCAGCGGGTTCATCGCCTGGCTGGCCTGGCTGGCGCTGCATCTGTACTACCTGATCGGCTACCGCAGCCGGATCGTCACGGTCATCCAGTGGTTCGTCACGTTCCTCGGGCGTAGTCGCGGGCAGATGGCCGCGACCGAGCAGTGGGTGTTCGCCCGGCTCGCGCTCGAGCAGGTCAATTCCGACGAGGAAGAGGCCGACGAGCTCGCGGCCGCGCTCGGTGCGCCGCCGGCGGAGAGGGGCAAGCTGGCCGAGAAGGCCAAGGCCGCGATCGACGGCCGGGTGGGCTGAGCGCCCTTCTCTCTGATCACCTCGGAGGCGACCTTCAGAAGTCTGGAGGTCGCCTTCGTCGTTGCGCCCGGGATGTCCGAAAGGCCGTTCACGGCGGGGTTCGCAACCCATGCGTAGCTATTTACTGGCAATGTCCGAGCCGGCAAGTCGGCCGAAAAAGTACCCATCCAGTCGCCGAGCAGATCCGAATGTCGGACGTCGAAAGTGACATCTCTTCTGACCTGACGAAAGGCGATCTACCTATGGGCACAGGCAAGCACAGAGCCCCCAACCCGCAGCGGCAAAAGGTGGGCTCGATGGTCGCGGCCGGTGCGGTTCCGCTGGTCCTCGCACTGGTCGGCACCGGCACCGCCAACGCCGAGCCTGCACAACCCAATGTGACGGCGCAGCCCGACCATCCGGCGCAGTGGCCCGCGGCCGAGCCGCCGAACGCGATGCCGTACGAGGGCTTGAACATCCCGGACAACACCAAGAGCTCGTTGCAGTGGTCGCGGCCGCTGCCGGAAAAGAAGTACCTCGCGCCGGTCGGCGTGCTGCACGCGCCCGTCCCGGTGGCTCCCGTGCCGCCGATCGCGCCGCCGCCGGGCAAGTTCCGCTTCGGTGACGTGCAGATCGATGCGCCGGACTTCATCGACTCCGAGCAGGCCATCCAGATCAACGACAACTCGGCCATGGTCGAGGCCAACCTGGCCACCTTCTTCGACTCGGTCGGCATGGAACGCAGCCGGTCCGACCGGATGGCCGGGCAGATCGTCGGCACGGCCGCCATGGGCGCCGTGGCCGGTGCCGCCTCGGGTGCGCCGATCGCGGCGACCTCCGCGCTGGTCGGCGGGGCGATCGGCCTGGTCGTCGGGCTGCCGTTCGTGCCGGTCGGCATCGTGGCCGGGCCGATGCTCGGTGCGTCCGTCGGCGCGGCCGTGATCACCGTTCCCGCGGCTGCCGTGGGTGCCGCGGCCGGTGCGGCCGTCGGCGCGGTCAACGCGTTCAACGCGCCCTCGCGAGTCGTCGGCGACTGATCACTGGGTGCGGTTAGAACCGAACAGGGTGGGAGCTCGACGACACTGTCGAGTTCCCACCCTTTCTCGTTTCTCCGCTTCTGGGCGGGATACACCTCGAGGTGACGGCGGACACCCACGCGCGTTTCTGATTCGGCGAGTCGCTTTCGGCGAGTCGTCGTAGGGTCAAGATCAGCGCAACACGGCAGCAATTGTCGAGAGGGGATGCGATGGATGCCGGTGGCTGGGTGGTTGTGGTGCTGTCCCTCGCGCCGTTCTTCGCGGCGTTCGGATTGCTGGTCGCGCGGTATGTGCGGATCCGTCGCTACGGGCGGCATGGTGGTGAGTACAACGACCCGTTCGCCACGGCGGGGCGCGGTGGGGTTCCGCCGGGGACGGTTTTTCAGCAGGACTTCGGTGGTGCGGGGACCTCGCAGTCGTGGGAGGCGGCCGGGGAGCCGGAGCTGCCTCGGCGATCGGCGCGGGACGCGGACTGAGTTCGTCCGGGTGCGCTGGGTGCGCCAGCCGGATGAACCGCCGCACACCATTTGATTTCCCGCACACCGACTCGCCGCACTGACACCCGCGCGTTTGTCAAAAGGTGTGCGGCGTCGGTAGTTGGGCTACTGCGGCAACGCATCTGGGCGACACGCTGGCCAGCGGCAACCATCGAAGGACGGGGCTGGACGGGAGGGCGACCGATCAACGCGTAGCGACCGATCAACGCACGGCATCCCACCAACGCATCGCGGCTCACCAGCGCATCGCGGCCGATCAGCGCGTGGCGGCCGATCAGCGCGTAGCGGCCGATCAGCGCGTAGCGACGAGGACTGAGCTTGTTCGAGTGAGCAAAGTGCCGCCGGCGGCCAGTGGGAGGCGGGTTTCGGTGAGGCCCGTGGTTTCGGCCGGCCCACCAGCGCATCGCGGCCGATCAGCGCGTGGCGACGAGGACTGAGCTTGTTCGGGTGAGGAGGGTGCCACCGGCGGCGAGTGGGAGGCGGGATTCGGTGAGGCCCGTGGTTTCGGCCGGGCGGTCGTCGGGGTAGCGGAGTTCGCTTTCCAATGCTCGTGGCGCGGCGAGTGGGTCATCGACGGCGGTGCCTGCGCCCAACTCCAAACGGTGTCGTAGCAAAGGGGTTTCGCCGAGATCGGCGATCAGGTCGCCGCGCCAGCTGCCGGTGTCTTCGCCGGAACGTCCGATCTGGACGCGTTCGCGCAGGCGCAGCCGGGCGTCGGGGGCGAGCCGGACCGACGTGATGGTGTGGTGGTGTGCGCCGCCCGCGACGATCGTCGGCTCGGGGTCGAAGTCGAGGTCTCCCCCGGTGTCGACCTGAAAACGCCAGTGCGCCAGCGACGATGGCGTCGCGGCGCTCGGCAGGGCGATGGTGGCCGCGACCGAGCGCACGGCGAGGCGCGCGCCCGGGCCGACCACGATGGTGATGTCGAGTTCGTCCCCGCCGAGCGGGGTCGCGGCGGTGCCGATCAGGTGCACGGTGTGCGGCGCGGTGCGGCGGGCCGACAGCCCGCCGCTCGCGTGGATCTCGGGCAGCGCCGTGGCGCTCGCGACGATCCGAACCTCAGTGCGCAACAGCGGATTCGGTGCCGGCGCGGTCCTGCTCTGCTATGACGCGCAACTGCTCACGTACCCAGGCGAGGACCGGGGTGGCGGCCGGGTCGTCGGTGAGTGAAATCAGCGCGGTCGGGCGGCCCTCGCGCACCTTCGCCGCGTCGCGTTCCATCACGCCGAGGTCCGCGCCGACCAGCGGGGCCAGGTCGGTCTTGTTGACCACGAGCAGGTCCGAAAACGTCACGCCCGGACCGCCTTTGCGCGGTACCTTGTCGCCGCCGGCCACGTCGACGACGAAGATCTGCACGTCGATGAGGCCGGAGGAGAACGTCGCGGTGAGGTTGTCGCCGCCCGATTCGACCAAGATCAGATCCAGCGGCGGGTTCGCCGCGATCAGGTCGTCGATGGCGTCCAGGTTCGCGGTGATGTCGTCGCGGATGGCGGTGTGCGGGCAGCCGCCGGTCTGCACCGCGGTGATCCGCTCGTCCGGCAGCACCGCGTGCCTGCGCAGGAAGTCGGCGTCCTCGGTGGTGTAGATGTCGTTGGTCAGCACGGCGAGGGACAGTTCCTCGCGCAGCTGCCGGCACAGCGCCGCCACCAGCGCGGTCTTGCCGGAGCCGACCGGGCCGCCGATGCCGATGCGCAGCGCCTCACCGGGGGTGCGGTCGCGTTTCGGGCGATCGTGGGTGTGGTCGTGCGGTTCACCGTCGATCAGGTGCGGTGGCATGGTGGCGATCTCCTTCTATCGGGAACTCAGCTGGCGAACAGGGGCATGTCACGGTGCAGGTGGCGTTCGGCGAGCGCGTCTTGCAGCGGGTCGGAGAGGGCGGCCGGCCCCTCGGCGGCGGTGGCTGCGGTGCGGTCGCAGAGGGCGGCGAGGCGGACCGTGCAGCCGGCGATGGCCGCGGGGTCCAGCGCGAGCAGGCGCTGGGCGGCGGTGGCGGCGCCGGTCAGCGTCGTGTAGACGACCACGCCTGCGATCTCCTTAGGGGTGACCGCGCAGGCCGCGCCGACCAGGCCGAACACCGTCGACAGGTGTGGGCGCGGACCGACCGCGGACCAATCTTCTTGCGGCCACAGCTGTTTGGCCAGTCGCAACAGACCGCGGCCCTGTGCGCGCGAGGCGGTGCGTGCGGCAGGTGATGGTGTCCGCGCGTCGGCCTCGGCCTCCGCGCGCGCTGGTTCGAGTGCACCGGCACAAACCGCGGCGGCCAACGAGGCCGCCACAAGTCCCGAAGTACTGATCCGGCGCCGCAGATACAACTCGACCGTCGCGACATCCCGCACCACCCCAGACGCGACCGCCTCCTCGACCCCACCCGAATGCACGTGCCCACCGATCGGCAATCGCGAATCCGCCAACGCCAGCAGCGTCGCCAAACTCACCGACCCGATTTCACCCACCCGGGGATCCTATGCCCGGCGTGTTGCGTCGGCGTGTCCTGGTGGGCGTTCCCCCTCACCCCCTTCCCCCCGGAATCCGACGTCGACTAGTCCCCATCTCCAGGCCCGAACGGGACATGGTGGCGAAGAACATCGAGTAGACACGCCATGATGTCCCGCTCGGCGAACTCCACCGAACCCTTTGCCGTCCAACGGGGCACGACTGTGATCGCATCGAGTGGACGCGCCAAATGGTCGCTACCGGAATCGAGTCGAGTCATATGGCTGCCGTTGAAGATCATCTAGCGACCATATGACTCGACTCGATGGAGCTGAGTCCGGCGTGAACTTCCCGGCATCACAGGCGGAGACGCGGGACAGCCATCGGGGAACGGCTTCGGCAACGGGATGTGCGGCGAAGCCAGGATCCGCTGGCGATCCGGGCGGGCCGGTACCGATGGCCTAGCGGGAATTAGTCGGCCATCAGCTCCCGGGCACCGAGGGCGGCGCGGGTCAGCCGTGCGCGACTGGCGTCTGCAACGGGACGCTCGACGAAGCTGGTCCTGGATCCGCTGGCGACCCGGCTGGTCCAGCTCCGGTGGCTCGGAGGGAGCTAGGGGCGGCGGGAGCTGCCGGGCATGCGGCGGGGCATGCGTTCGAAGAAGCGTTGGACCTGGTTGCGGGTGAGGTTGGTCCAGGCTTGGACGGGGGCGGACCACCAGGGGGCGATTTCGCGGGGCTTGGCGGTTACGGCGTGGCAGACGAGGTCGGAGGCTTCGTCGACGGTCAGGCCGGGGACTCGGCTGAAGTCGGTGGGGGCGCTCATTCGGGTGTGCACCAGCGGCATGTAGATGGAGGTAGAGGTGACGCCGTCGCCGGCGGCTTCGGCGGCGACGCTGCGCAGCCAGACGTCGAAGGCGGACTTCGACGCTCCGTAGGCGGCCCACTGCGGTGCCGGCGGCACGAGGATGGCCCAGGTGGAGATGTTGACGATGTGGCCTTGTTTGCGTTCGCGCATGTCCGGTAGCAGCGTGAGCAGCAGGCGCACCGGGCCGAGGTAGTTGATGTCGATGGTGCGGGTGAAGTCGTGGAAGCGGTCGTAGGACTTGCTGATCGGGCGGCGAATCGACTTGCCCGCGTTGTTGATCACCACATCGATGTGGCCGTGCTCGTCGAGCAGGTGACGACCCAGTTTCTCGACGGCGTCCATGTCGGTGAGGTCGGTTGGATAGACGTGCGCGGTACCGCCGTCGGCCTTGATCTCGGCGGCGACCTGGTGCAGATCGTCGGCGGAACGCGCGACGAGCAGCACGACGCCGCCGGCCGCGCCGAGCTTGCGCGCGCTGGCCTTCCCGATGCCGTGCGACGCGCCGGTGATCAACACGATCTTGCCGTCCACCGCCGCTTGCAACTTGCTGTCCCGCGGCCGCGAGGTCGGATACAGCAGTCGCGCGGCCACGCGCTCGGCGATCGGGCGACCATTGCTCTGCGCCGAAGTCTCGTTCACCCTCCCGACTCTATTAGCAGCACGTCAATTGTCCAGTCGTCGAGCGGGACACCACTGCGCCGAAACACACACGCTCGCTCAGCGAAGTCCCACTGGACAGTCAGCCCGGGTTCGAGCGAGACATGGCCGCGGCGACACGCGGGCAGGCACGCTTGCATGTCCCGCTCGGTGACATGTGGCGGGTTGCCGGGCGTCGATGGCATTTTGACCTGGGATCGTTGGGCGCCGTGGTCGTGGCAAGACAGTGCATCTCGTCGCCGGCGCACGATCAGACCTGCCCGGCGGCCTCGTTCAAGAGTTGCGGCAGATCTTGCCGAGGGAGGTAGGCCGCGATGCGCAGGTCATCGTCTGTGCGGCGGACCACGAAGTCGCTGTAGAGCTCGAGCGGCCGATCCCCGAGTGTCAGTCGCCAGTGCGCCGAGGTGAGCCAGCAATGTCCACCGAGCGGGGTGGTCGCCTGTTCGATCAGCTCGGCGCGGGGCGACGAATCCGAACCACGGGCAGCGGGTTCGGCACTCGGCTGCTCGGGCGATTCGGTGCGGACGGGCGAAACCATCTGGGCGGCGCGCGCTTCGGCTGCGGCGACGAACTCTGCACGGGTCACACAGCGACTTGACGTCGGCGTGATCACCAGGATCTGGTCGTCGAAAAAGCTTGGCAGAGTATCGAAGTCCGCCGCGGCGATGGTGTCGTCGTAGCGACGGATGAAGTCCTGCACCGTGGCGGTGTCGTGCGAGGAAGTGTTGTCGGCGATGGCCGGGTCATGCGCAAACATGACAGTTAATTATATCGCGGACAACACTTCTCGCGTGGGAGGCGCTCCGGGGCTAGTGGCTGACGGTGCTCGTTTCGACTCGGGCGGGTGAGGCGAAACGCGCGATCATTGCCATGGCGATCAGAATCGTCGCGCCGACCGCGGTGGCGATATGCATGCCGGAGACGAAGGATTCGCGGGCGGACTCGATCAGGGCGGTGTTGTCGCCTGCCTCTTGGATGGTCTCCCCCAGTGTCGCGGCGTAGTCGCCGCCGGAGCGGAAGATCAGTGCGGCAAGGGATCCCAGCAGGGCCAGGCCGAGGGCGTTGCCGAGTTCGAAGCTGGTCTCCGAGATGCCGACGGCCGAGCCGGCGCGTTCGGCGGGGACGGAGGACACCGCGACGTCCGAAACCAGCGTGAAGGCAAGGCCGTAACCGATGCCGGCGATGGTGGATCCGACCAGGTACCACCACAGTCCGCCGTGCACGCCGACGCCGAGCAGCATGAGATTGCCCACCGCGGAAGCGGTCAGCGCGAACACGAAGGTGTTGCGAGTGCCGAACCGGCGACCGACCCGCGCACCACTCATCGAGCAGACGAACACGGCCACCGCCATCGGGATACCGAACAGGGCCGCCGCGAGCGGGTCGCGCCCGGTGACCGATTGCAGGTAGATGCTGGTGAGGTAGCTCATCGCGGCCAGCGACATCATGCCGACCAGGCTGGATCCGATCGCGACCGAGAACCCGGCGCGAGAGAACAGTCGCAGGTCGAGCAGCGGTTCGTCGAGCTTGCGCTGCCTGCGCACGAAGACGGTCAGGATCACCACGCCGATCAGCGAGATGATGAGTGCCTCCGCGTCGACCCCGTCGGCCGCGGCATGCTTGATGCCGTACACCAGCGGCAGGATGCCGCCGATGGACAGCGCGACGCTCGGCAGGTCCAGCGGTCCGCGCACCCCGGCACGATGCTCGGGCAGCACGAACGGCCCGATTGCGAGCAGGATCAGCAACACCGGGATATTGATGAGAAAGACCGAGCCCCACCAGAACTGGTGCAGCAGCACGCCGCCGATGATCGGCCCGACCGCCGAACCGCCGGCGAAGAACGCGGTCCAGATGCCGATGGCGGCGGCCCGCTTGCGCGCGTCGGGGAACAGGGTGGAGATCAGCGCGAGGCTGGACGGCAGCAGGGTCGCGCCGCCGACGCCCATCATGGCCCGCGCGATGATGAGCACCGCGGCGCTCGGCGCGAACGCGGCCAGGACGGAGGCGATGCCGAAGATGGCGGCACCGACGAGCAGGATGTTGCGCCGGCCGATCCGGTCACCGAGGTTGCCCATGGTGATCAGCAGGCCCGCGATCAGGAAGCCGTAGATGTCCAGGATCCACAGCTGCTGGGCGGCCGACGGGTCGAGGTCGACGGTGAGGGTCGGCATGGCCAGGAACAGCACCGAGATGTCCATCGACACCAGCAGCACCGGCAGCAGCAACACCGCGAGGCCGAGCCAGGCACGGCGCGAGCCGACAGTGGGCGCCGCCTGCGCGGCCCGCACTGCCTCAACGTCTGTCATCCTTGGGAATCCTCTCCATCTCGCGTACGCCGTACGCACAACTGGAGTACAGTGTACGCAAGCTCCCCCGGAAGTGAAAGTGAGTCATGGGATGTCTGAGCTCAAGCTCAACCGAGCCGCCATCATCGACACCGCGATAACGCTTGCCGACGAAGAGGGTCTCGACGCGTTGTCCATGCGCCGGATCGCCGACAAGATGGGCGTCGGCGCCATGTCCCTGTACCGGCACGTAGCGAACAAGGACGAACTGCTCGCCGAGATGACCGACGAGGTAGCCCGGCGCAATCCTTACCCGTCCGCGGAGGGACAGCAGTGGACCTGGCGCGATCGGGTGCGCATCGCCGCCGAGATCGATTGGGCGCTCTACCAGCAACATCCATGGGTCCTGCTCACCTTCGCCACGCCGCGCTACAGCTTCGGCCCGATGAGTCTGGCCTGCCTGGCCTGGATGGTCGAGGGCTTTTCCGAGCTGAACGTCTCCACCCGGGAGGCGACGACCATGGCGTTCACCGTGTGGAACCACATCTCCGGCGCGACCCTGCCGCACATCAGCGCCGCGCTGATGGCACGCAAGGGAATGAACCCGGAAGGCGACAACGGGCTGCGCACGATGCTGAAAGGAAGATCACAGTTTCCGGTGCCCGCCGCGCTCGCGGACCTCGAGGGCAGCGGGATCAACGACCTATCCCAAGAAGATCTGCTCCATGCCGGCCTAGCCGCGCTGTGTGACGGCTTCGAGGCCAAGGCGCGACTGCGGGCCGACTTGACCTGAACCTAACTTCATGTTGCACGGTGGTTGGCGTCCCTACCGAACAGGAGCCACCGTGCACGCGATTCGCCTTCATGCCTTCGGCCCGGCCGACAATTTGCGCTACGAAACCGTTCCCGATCCGAGTCCGGGGGCCGGTCAGGTGCGAATCACCGTGGCGGCGGCCGGGGTCCATCTGATCGATACGGCATTGCGCAAGGGGTTGCCGGGGCCGTACCCGGTGCCGGAACTGCCTACCATTCCCGGTCGCGAGGTCGCCGGGACGATCGATGCGGTGGGCGCCGACGTCGATCCGGGGTGGGTCGGTAAACGGGTGGTCGCACATCTGGGCATGGAACCCGGCGGATACGCCGAACTCGCGGTGGCGGAAGCGGCTCGGCTGCATGAGATTCCGGCCGGTCTCGGGCCGGCCGAAGCGGTGGCGATGATCGGCACCGGGCGAACGACCGTGGGCATTCTGCAATTCACCGAACTCGGGGCGGACAGCATTGCGATCGTGACGGCCGCCGCGGGCGGAATCGGCACGCTGCTGGTGCAATTCGCGAAGAACGCCGGGGCGACGGTGATCGGTCTCGCCGGTGGTCCCGCGAAAGTCGAACTGGTGCAACGCAATGGCGCCGATCTTGCCGTCGACTATCTGCTTGCCGACTGGCCGGAACAGGTCCGAGGTTTCCTCGGAGATCGGCGTGCGACAGTTCTTTTCGATTCGGTAGGCGCCGAGACGGCTCGCGCCGCCATCGATCTGCTGGGTAAGGGTGGTCAGCATCTGGTATTCGGTGCGTCCGGGCAAAGTCCGAAAGATGCGACCGCACTGACGTTTTCCGGGGAGGAACTGGCTGCTCGCGGCATCACCTCCGAGTTCGTGCTCGGGCCGCCGATGATCCAGCGCGCCGGCGGGGACATTCGAGTGCTCGAGGATCGCGCTATGGCGGAAGCGGCGGCCGGGCGGTTGCGGCCCGCGGTGCAGGAGTTCTCGCTGGCCGATGCCGCCGCCGCGCACCGTGCTCTGGAGACGCGGGCGACGGTCGGCAAGGTCGTGCTGATTCCTTAAACCGATTGAGCCACCTCGTGTTTCCTCCTTAGGCTCGACATCCATGGGAGGAAACATGGGGCTGCTCAATGTCGTCGATGTCGAGGCGACCTGCTGGGACGGCAAGACGCCACCCGGTGCGGTGAGCGAGATCATCGAAATCGGTTTGACCGTGGTGGATTTGGCATCGGGTGCGCGGCACGGCAAGCACCGGATTCTGGTGCGGCCCGCGCGTTCGACGGTGAGTGAATTCTGTACCGAACTGACCGGGCTTACTCAGGATGAGGTCGATACGGGGGTGTCATTTGCCGAGGCCTGCCGGTTGTTGGCCACCGAGCACGAGTCCGGTATCCGGCCGTGGGCCAGTTGGGGTGACTACGACCGCAAACAGTTCCTGAGCCAATGCCAGGCCACCGGTACGGCGTATCCGTTCGGGCATCGGCACACCAACGCCAAGCTGGTGTTCAACGAGGCTTACGAGCTGAAACGTAGGCAAGGGATGGCCGGCGCGCTGCATATCGCCGGGCTGCCGCTCGAAGGTCGGCATCACCGGGGCGAGGACGACGCGTGGAACATCGCGGCGCTGGTGCTCGACATCGCTGGGCGGGGAGCTTGGCGCGTGACTAGTACGGATTGAGCCGACGGCCTCCGCTAGGCGCTGGGCGGGCATCGCAACGTGCCGCCGCTGCGCGGTGCGAACGCCGCTCGCGCGCTGGGTAATTGATCGCGGACGACCTCGGCGCAGTCGCCCGCGATCTTACCGAGTTCAGTCCGTCTCGCCCTTCACCACCGCGTAGGCGAACCCGTCCCAGCCCTTGCTGCCGACGGTCTGCACGACGGTCCCCTCGAGGGTCGGCTCGGTGTCGAACAGCTCGACGACGGCGCGGCTGGCGCGGATCATCTCGTCTTGGGAGTCCGCGTCGGCGAGACCACCCTTGCGCACGACGTTGTCCACGATGATCACCGAACCCGGCTTGGTGAGCTTCAGCGCCCACTGGACGTAGTTCGAGTTGTTGACCTTGTCCGCGTCGATGAACACCAGGTCGAACGGCTCCGGGTGCTCCTCGGCCAGCACCGGGAGGCTGTCCAGGGCCGCGCCGACGCGAATGTCGACCCGCTCGCCCACACCCGCGTTGTCGAGGTTCTTGCGCGCGACATCGGCATGCGCCTGCTGGAATTCGAGGGTCACCACCTGGCCCTTCTCCCCGACCGCGCGGGCCAGCCAGATCGTGCTGTACCCGCCGAGCGTGCCGATCTCCAGCACCCGCCGCGCCCGCGCCGTCACCGCGAGCAGATACAGAAACTTCCCCTGCGGCGGCGACACGTCGATCGCAGGCAGGTTCGCCGCTGTGTTCGCCTGCAACGCCGCCGCCGTGTCCGCATCCTGCACCAGAGTGTCCACGATGTAGCGATCCACATCGTCCCATTCGGTAGTCGTCATACCTCGCAGTCTGCCACCGAAACCGACCCCCTCCCCAACATCCACACCCGATCATGACCAACGAGACACTCGGGTGCCCCGCTCGCCGAAGATCCGCACCTGGACTCGGGATCCGCACTCGGAATAGGGCCGTATAGCGAGTGCGGATCCCGAGAGAGAGTGCAGATTTCGCGCGCGGTGGGCGCCAGCACGCGCGCGGTGGGCGGCGGCACGCGCGCGGCCAGGCCGCTCGTGGGCGGCGGGTCAGTGGGGGTCGGCGACGGGCAGGGGCCAGAGGTCGATGTGGCGCAGGACGTCGACTCCGGTGTCGGCCAAGGCTGAACGGGCTTTCGCGATATAGCGTTGGGCGTAGCACTCGCTGTTCTGGTCGTGCAGGTTGTGCTCGGTGTGCAGCCGGTGGGCTTCCGCCAGCCAACCACTGGCTTGGCGTCGGACTTCGATGTCGGATACGGATTGCTCGACGCTGAGTAAGGTGCCACCACGCTCCGGGGCGACGACTGCGGCGGAGCCGAGGTGTTGCAGGCAACGGGCGATGCCGAGGTCGTCAGCCAAGGTGCGGTAGCCGGTCAGCGCCTGCTGCCAGCAGCGCAACGCGCGGCGAAACTCACCGCGCGCCCACCACGCGATCCCCATGGTCTCCCGGATGTGGGCGCGGCCGTCGGGGTCGCGGCCGCTGCGGGTCAGTGATTCGGCCAGTTCGAGGCGGTCCTGGGCGGCTTCGAGCCGGCCCTGATAGATGTGCACGACGGCCAGGTTGATCAGCGCACAGACCTCACCGGCCACGTCTTCCCGCGGCAGCAACCACCAGGATGCCTCCAATCGGTCAGCCACCCGGGGCAGGACTCGCTGCCACCGGCGCTCGGACCGTCGGCGGCGCGATCGACGGCGGCGGCGCGATCGACTCAGCAGGCGCAGCGCCTGCTGGTGTTCCCATCTCGCGGCCAAGCTGGTGGAAAGATCGCGAGGCCGGTAGCGCTTCGGCCGCCCACGCAGCTGACCCGCTCGCATCTGCGCCAGATCCCCGTGCAGCACAATCTCTTTCATCCCGTGCACGGAACACAGTTGGGCGGCCCGCGCGGCCTGGCTGTCCCCGTCGCCGGTTCGGGCATACCACCCGTCCAGCGCGTCCCCGATCCGTACCAGTTCCGCCACCGCGGTCGCCGGTATGTCCTCGCCGAGCGACACACAGGCGGTCACGAGCGCACTCAGGTTCGGCTCCTGAGCCTCGAACCAGCGTCGCGCCCCCGCGGCGAAACGCACCGAATCCAGCGCGAATGCCCACTGAGTTGTCAGGTCGGCGTAATGGTGGACCAGAGCGGTCACCGCCATCGGCCACCGTGCCTGTCCGATCACCTCGTCACGTTCGGGATACTTAGGCAGCACGAGCACTCGATAACGTTGCGCACCAACAATTTCCAATATAGGCGGCGTGTGCCGCAGTAGGTTGTCGAGCAGTACCGCGGCAGCCGATGGCTGCTCACCCGGCGCACGCTGCTCCTCCTGCTCAGCCGGCCGATGAGCCGGTGCGTCGAGCGCCGCGGTCAACATGGCAAGCAAAGCGGCCGTTTCGAATTCATACACGCCCAGCTGCCGTACCACCGCCATCACCTCATCGGTCCACTCCGGATCGGTGTGCGGTTCGTACCGAGCCGGGTCCGGAGCCGGAGGCGAGCCCGGGTCCGGAGCCTCCGTAAGAACCCGCGGCCCCGGTTCCACCAGATCCGCGATCAGCGCGAGTTCGTTGGCCGTGCGGATTCTTTCGCGGTACCGCTGAACGAACCGGTACCCCACATAGACTGCCGCGGCGGCAACGACGAGCACCGACAGCCACCGCAATGTCCCCGCCGCCAGCTTGACCGCGGTACTCTCCCCTAGCGAATTCAACACCAGATTGCGCGCCAGCTCGAACAGCAGCGCATAGGCCACCACCGAGGCCGTGCCTAGAAACCCTTGCCAGATAGAGGATCTCGGCGTGCTCGACTCGACCGACGACGCCACCGGCTGCTCGGGTGAGGTGGCCTGACTCATCGCCGGCTCCCGCCGTCGAGTGCGAACATCTCCAGCGGCGCCACCGCGCCACTGGCCGCGACATCGGTTGATCGTGCTGCCGCGCAGACCACCGCCGAGGCAGGTTGCCGCGCCGAGCGTTCGGAGTCACCGGGCCGACTCATCGCAACGGCCCGCCACTCAACGCGGACGGCTCCGGGCAGTGCCGCCGAGACCTGCTGCCGCGCTGCGTCTTCTGCGCCAGCGACACGAATCATCGCAGCGCTCCACCGGTGAGGCCGGGCACCAGCCAGCGCCGCCAGGTGGCCAGCACCAGCGCAACGGGCAGGATCGCCGACATCAGCGCGCCGGCCGCCAATTGCGCCGAGTTCTCGCCGAATTGGCGTGCTTCGCCCCAGAGCAGCAGTGACCACGGTGTCGCGCCCGCACCGCTGATCAGTAGACCGATCACGAAATCGTTCCAGACCTGGATGAATTCGAGCACCGCGACCGCGACGAGGGCCGGGCCCGCGGAGGTCAGCACCCGTCGGGCGATTGTTCCCGGGCCGGCCAGGCCGTGCAGGGCATCGGCGGCGGGGCTACCCGGCGGGGCAAGCAGGGCGCCGCGCAGAACGAGGATGGCGACCGGCAGGCCGGCCGCAGCATGCAGCAGAATCAACGGGATTCGGGTGCCGGAGAGGCCGTAGCTGTCGATGAAGGCGTTCACCGGGCCGAGGTAACTCTGCACCGGCAGTACCGAGAGCACCACCAGGAAGACCACCGCGATGCCGGAGGCGGGACGGTTCGGCCGCAGTGCCGCAAGGCGATACGCGACCGGCACCGAAGCGGCCACCACGACAAGCGTGGCCAGGGCCGCCACCCATGCCGTCGTCTCCAGTGAGCGCAGCAGTGCGGGGTCGCGCCACATGCGGGTGAGCGCGCCGAAGCCCCAGCCGTCCCGGTCCCGCAGCATGGTCAGGATCAGCGCGACGATCGGGAACAACGCCACCCCGGATACCGTCAGCATCCCGAGGACCCGAAGCGGCTTCGGCGGTTGCCACGCCGCGGGCCGCTGCCGGTCCGTCGGCGCGGACCAGTTGGTCCGGTGCTTACCCACATCGTGTTGCAGCAGCCAGCCCAGGAATCCGACCAGCACGGCGAGCGGAAATCCGTAGGCCGCAGCCACACCCGCATCGACATCCGAGTCGACGGCCAATCGCCACCAGTGCACGGTCGCGCTGTCGACCTGGTACTGCATCGAACCAGGCACCCCGATCAGCACCACGTCGAACACCCTCGCCGCGGCGACGCCGACGGCCAGCCCGACGATCAGCACTACCGGGCGCAGCAATACATAGAGCCGCAACGGCAATGGCTTACCCCTGCGATGCAGATCACCGACACGCGCCGGATCGCTCTCGACGGCGCGGATACCGGCGCGGAACAGCCCGGTGACAAAGCCGAGCCAGGTCCACAGGAACGCGAAACCCAGCATCGCCGCGAACCAGAATCGGTATACCCCAACGCTTTCGATCCCGAGCCTGTCACCGAGATACTGGAAGATCAAGCGAAACGCGACGCCGGAAACGACCGCGGAGATCCCGAACGGCACGATCAACGGCCGCCACAACCACCGTGAATCCCTTCCCCACCAAGCGATCCCCATCGCGACCGCCAGCAGCACCACCCCGAACAGCACCCACACCAGCGTGCGCAGGTACGCCCAACTGCCGTCCCGCCCCAGGGCGGTGCCGAGCAACCACAGCCCAGCGACAACCGGCACACTCGGGATCGGCCACAGCCCCGCGGCCACAAGCCTGCCCGGAATCGGCCACAGCCCCAACCGAAGTGCCGGATGCGAACAATGCCGGACAAGCAGCGTCAAGCCGACTGCGCCGACCGCGACCAACAGACACGAACCGACCACCAGCGGCCGCGCCCGCACGGCGAGCACCACCGTCCACACCACCGGCACCGCGATCAGCGACACCGTCAGCACGGTCGCGGGCAGCCCGGCCGCCCAACCGACCCACCGCCGCGGATGGCTCCCCGCGACCAGCGGCCCGCGCATCCGGCGGGTGGCGAGTTCCAATGCCAGCCCGTGCGGCTTGAATTCGGGTGGACCGGTCCGCGTCGCATTCCCGCTCGGCCCCGTCATCGCCGCCCCCGATCCACCGCGTCGAGCGCGGCGATCGCCCGATCGGTCGCCTCGTCGAGCCGTTCGATCCGCCCGTCTCCCACCGCGATCAGGAAGTCGGTCAGTATGCGCCACAACCCGTTCCGGCCGCCGACCGCGCCGATCCGATCGGACAGGTCGAAGGCGGTGCGGGTGCGCAGGATGCGGGCCGCTGGTTCGAGGAACGGCGAATATTGTGCGTTCGTCCGGAGATTCGGGGCGATGAAGCCGCCGTAGTCCTTGATCCAGGGCAGCGGCGCGGCCGGGTCGGCAAGCGCCTTGACCAGGTCCATGGCGCGATCGGAGGCGGACTCGGTCACCACCATCACGTCGCCGCCGACGATCCGTGGCGCATCCGGCCCGGCCGCGACGGCCGGGAAGGCGGCGACGCCGACCACGTCTTCGACGCGCCGCCCGGACCGGCGTACGGCCGCCCGGACGATCGGTTCGGCGAAGTCCGGCTCCACCACCATCACCGCCCGTCGATGCTCGAAGACCTCGCGGACCGCGTCCGGAAATTGGCGGGTCAAGGCGGAGGCGATGCCGCCGGGGAACGCATGCCGGTGTCCCCATAGCGAGCCGAGGTGGCCGAACGCGGCCCGCACCGCGGGGCTTTCCCAAGTGCGGTCGGTTCGGGCGGTCGCCACTTCGTCATAGATCCTGGGTGACTCGGCGAGCAACGCGTTCTCGAACACGTCGGTGAGCACCCAGCCATCCGCGGCGCCGAGGGCGAGCAGCCGGACCGGGGTCTCGGCGAGCACCTCCATGCGGTCCAGCCAGTCGGCGAGCGTCCAGCCGAGCGGGTCGCCGAGGCGGTATTTCTCGACGAGTTGGCGGTCGTACCAGACCATCGACTTGTCCGCCGCCTTGAACGGCACGGCGTACGGTTTCCCGTTGTGCTGCACCAACTGTCGCCACACTTCCGGGTAGCGCGAGCCGAGTTCGTCGGACCACAGTTCGTCGGCGACGGGCCGTAGTTTGCGCTGCTCGGCGAGCGGGCGCACCCGGCCCGCCTGCGGCAGCATCACGATGTCCGGCGCCGAGCGACCACCCGCCGTGAACGCGGTCTCGATCTCGTCGCCGAGCGGGACGACGTCCACCTCGTGGTGGTAGTCGAGGCGGGCGAGCACCGCGCGGAACGCCGCGAGTTCGGACCCGCTCCACGACACCCCGATGCGGACCGCACCGGGGTTGCCGAGCAGCAGGTTCGGCGCGCAGGCGGCGGCCAGCGGCGCGATCAGCGCCACTTGCAACAGTTCCCGCCTGGTTCGCATAGCCCCCCGGAACCCACCTACGTCGTGCGAGCGCCTACTTCGAGAAGTTCTCCGGCGGCTGCCACGGCCGGCCGTGCGGATCGTCGGGGCGGTAGGCCGGCTGCTGCGGCTGCTGCGGTTGTTGCTGCGCCGGCGGCTGCTGTTGCGGCAACTGCTGTTGCGGCGGTGGCGACTGCGGCTGCGACTCTTCCCGCGGCGGGTAGTCCTTCTCCTGCGCGGACATCACCGACTGATGCGGCGACGCCTGCCGCGGCGCGCCGGGCGGCGGGGACATCAGGCCGTCCACCGGCTTGCGGGCGGTCTCCTCGGCCGCGCGGACCGCGCGTTCGATGGCCGGGTCGGGCGCGGTGTCGAACCAGTCCGCGACGTCCTCGGAGTCGTCCTCGACCTTGGTCGGTTCGCCGTCGGAGGTGGGCGCCTCGTAGCGGAAGATGCCGTCCTCGCCCTTGTTGCCGAAGCTGGTGGCGAAGCCCTCGAGGGCCTTGCCGAAGTCGCTCGGCACCAGCCACACCTTGTTGGCGTCGCCGCGCGCGACCATCGGCAGCGTCTGCATGTATTGGTAGGCAAGCAGTTCCGGCGTCGGCTTGCCGTTCTTGATTGCGGCGAAGACCTTTTCGATGGCCTTGGCCTGACCTTGCGCTTGCAGGTAGGAGGCGGCCCGCTCACCCTGCGCGCGCAGGATGCGGCTCTGCCGTTCACCTTCGGCCTCCAGGATCGCCGACTGCTTGGCGCCCTCGGCGGAGAGCACCTGCGCCTGCTTGGAACCCTCGGCCATCTTGATCTGCGATTCGCGGGTGCCCTCGGCGGTGAGGATCATCGCGCGCTTCTCGCGGTCGGCCTTCATCTGCTTTTCCATCGACTCCTGGATGGACGCGGGCGGGTCGATGCTCTTCAGCTCGACGCGCGCCACCCGCAGGCCCCAGCGTCCGGTCGCCTCGTCCAGCACGCCGCGCAGCTGGCCGTTGATCTGATCGCGGGAGGTCAGGGTCTGTTCCAGGGTCATGCCGCCGACCACGTTGCGCAGCGTGGTGACGGTGAGCTGCTCGACCGCGGCGATGTAGTTGCTGATCTCGTAGACCGCGGCCTGCGGGCTGGTCACCTGGAAATACACCACGGTGTCGATGTGCAGGGTGAGGTTGTCCTCGGTGATCACCGGCTGCGGCGGGAAGGACACCACCCGCTCGCGCAGATCGACCTTGGCGCGAATCCGATCGGCGAACGGGACCAGGAACGTCAGCTGACCGGACACGGTGCGCGAATACCGCCCGAGCCGCTCGATCACCGCCGCCTCGGCCTGCGGCACCAGCGCGATCGACTTGAACACCACCACCACAATCAACAACACGAGTACGGCGGCAACGATCAGTACAGCCATTACGGCCCCTTCCAGACGACGGCGGTCGCGCCTTCGATCCTCATGACATACACCTTCGTACCCGGTTCATAAACCTCGGACTCGTCCATCGGCCGCGCGGTCCAGACCTCGCCGCCCAGCTTCACCTGGCCGGTGTGCGCGGCCACCTCCTCCAGCACCGTCGCCGACTTGCCTTGCAACGCATCCACGTTCGTCGGCGTCGGCGGCGGGGTGCCGAACCGGCGGCGCAGCAGCGGGCGCACACCGAGGAACAGCAGCAGCGTGAGCACGCCGAAGACGACGGCATCCACCACCAGCGTGGTATCCGCGACCGCGCTGACCCCCGCGGTGCCCAGCGCGGCGACACCGAGCATGAGCAGCGTCAGGTCACCGGTGAGCATCTCCGCCGCCGCGAGCAGAATCCCCGCGACCAGCCAAACTATTGCGGCCACGAAAACCACTCTAGTGCGCTTTCGCGCCGCGCCGGTGCTCTTGCCGCGGGTACGTGTCGCAAAAGTTGTCTCGCCGCGTGCACGGGTCGAATGTGGTTCCCCGCCTGCTAGGTTCGGGCGGGTGAGCGGACATGACAGCTATGGCGGTGACATCTTCGCCGGCCACGCACGCGCCAGAAAACGGGTGGTACCGCAGGTGACGGCGGACCGCGACCTGGTCGTGGAGGACGCGGCCAGCGGATTCTGCGGCGCCGTGGTCGGTTTCGATCGCAGCTACGACGGCGAGTTCGTCAAACTCGAGGACGCGCGCGGAGCGGTGCGGCTGTTCGCGATGCGCGAGGCGGCGTTCCTGATCGACGGCGAGCCGGTCACGTTGATCCGGCCGACGGCCGCCGCGCCGAAGAAGGAGACGCGCTCGGCCTCCGGTTCCACCCGGGTCGAGGGCCTGCGCGCGCGGGTCGCCCGGACCAGCCGGATCTGGGTGGAGGGCGTGCACGACGCGGCGCTGGTCGAGCGGGTGTGGGGGCACGATCTGCGGGTCGAGGGCGTGGTCGTCGAACACCTGGAGGGACTGGACAATCTGGGCGAGCGGCTCACCGAGTTCGCGCCGGGACCCGGCCGCCGGGTGGGGGTGCTGGTCGACCATCTGGTCACCGGGTCCAAGGAAACTCAGCTCACCACCGGACTCGGTCCGAACGTGCTCGTCACCGGACATCCGTTCATCGACGTCTGGCAGGCAGTCCGGCCCGCGACGGTCGGGATCGAGGCGTGGCCGAACGTGCCGCGCGGCGAAGACTGGAAAACCGGCATTTGTGATCGGCTCGGCTGGGGCACCCCGCAGGAAGGGTGGCGGCGCGTCTACGGCTCGGTGGAATCCTTCCGCGACTTGGAGGCTCCGCTCATCGGCGCGGTCGAGCGGCTCATCGACTTCGTCACAGAACCGGAATAACCCGTCCAACCTGGCCGCTCGCGCCGCTGCTCAGGAATGCCCTTTCCGGGAATGCCCGCGAATAACCGTCACCCTTTATGCTCGATAATTATGTGCTCTCCTAGTGCCACGCTGACGGTGTGGGCCGGCTCCTGGCTGGCCGGCTGTAGCGCGCCCGACGACGTCCTGGAGGCCCTGCACGCGTGGGCGCCCCAGCACACCATCGCCGCCGGTGACCCGGTCACGGGTGGTCGCACCGACCTGCCGTGGTCGTCGCGGGGTAACCTGCCCGGCACCGGAATGATGGCGCTGCTCAAGGTGATTCGGGAAAGCATGGCCCAGCCCGGCGCGCAGCTGCGGCTGGTGCTGCCGGTGCCAGGCGACGTGCGCGGCCTGCCCACCGGCACCGCGTTCGCCGCCGACGCGATCGAGGCGGAAGAGGGTCTGCTGATCGGCGTACCCGGTACCGAGGGCACCGGTTTGATCCCGCAGTGGACCGACGACGACACGTTGCAGTGGGCCGTCTACAGCACGCCGATTCCGCCGGTGCCCGGGCAGGACATGTCGCTCGGCGAGGCCGAATACGCGATGCGCGAAGCGGTCCGCGACGCCGCCGACGCGCTGCTGCAACTGCACACCACGTCGGTCGGTTCGGCCGACTCGGATCCGCGCGAACTCATCGAGGCCGAGCTCGCCGACTACTCCCGGCACGACTACCCGGACTCGATCCCGTTGCGCGCCAGGAAGATTCTCGACACCGCCGATCACGTGGCAGCGATATTGACTGTGGCGCAACGAGAACCGGCATCCTCACCGACCTCGGCGAGTGCCATCGGCGCACAGGAGTCACTACTACGCCCGTTGTGGGACGCGATCCGCGCCGCGCGATTGGTGGCGATTCACGCGGCCGCCCGCAGTACTCCGTGAGCCCGAGCGCTGCCTGATCTCGATGGCGCCCGCTGCTCCGTCGCTGCGGCAACTGCGGACACGACGACCTCAGGCGACTGCGCGATCACTCGCCGCGTCCGCGCGGTCGCGACCTGGCCGAACGGTCATGGCGGCGATATATCTGCTTGAATGAATCGACACTCCGGCCCTCTCAGCAGGCGGTATGACATGCAACTCCCCCGTCGCGGCGCCGCGACCCTGGTCGCCGCGTTGCTCGCGCTCGGCTTGCCCGCCGCGGCGCCCGCTTCGGCGATCGTCGGTGGTACGGAGGCCGAGGCCAGCGCGTATCCGTGGCTCGGCGCGGTCGGTAGTCCGCTGTTCTTCACCAGGCCGTCCGGGCAGTTCTGCGGCGGGGCGCTGATCGCCCCCGATCAGGTGCTCACCGCAGCGCATTGTGTTTCGCTCGCGCAGTTGGTCGCGCAGGCGGTCACGGTGACGTTCGGGCGCACCGACTTGCGCGGCTCCGATGGAGTCCAGGTGCATGTCAAGGACATTCGGATTCATCCCGGCTTCAATGACACCGACTTCGACGGCGAGACCGTGCATCACAACGATCTGGCCATCCTTACGCTGGATCGCCCGCAACCCGGTCCGTTCGTGAAAGTCGCTGCCGCGCAGGCGAACACCGGAACGATTCTCGGTTGGGGTGCGACGTCGGAGTCCGACGAGTCGAACACCCATCTGCGCAGCGCCACCGTTCCGCTCGTGCCGGATGCCGACTGCGCCGCCGCGTACGGCTCCGCGTTCGATCCGAACGAGATGCTGTGCGCCGGCTCCCCCGAGGCCGACACCGCCGAATACGACAGTGGCGGACCGCTTCTCGTCGACGGACAGTTGGCCGGCCTCACCTCGTGGGGCAAAGGCGCTGCCCGCCCGGGCTTTCCGGGGGTCTACACGAAACTGTCCGCCGTCACGTTCTGAACGGCGGACAGCTCGTGCGTCAGCTCAGTGCCGCACCGGCCTACTGATACGGCTGCTGCGGGTACTGCTGTCGCGGCTGCTGCGGCGTGTACGGCTGCTGGTACTGCTGTTGCGGCGCGTACGGCTGGCCCGGATAGGGCTGCTGCCCCTGGTACTGCTGCGGTGAATACTGCTGCTGCTGGCCCGGATACGGCTGCTGACCATATTGCTGCTGCTGACCCGGGTATTGCTGCTGCCCGCCATACTGCTGCTGATACGGCTGCGGCGCATTATGCTGCTGCGGGAACTGCGTCTGCTGGTTATTGTTCGAGTTCTTCTTGCGTGAGATCACGACCAGCACCACGATGCCGACCAACACCAGGCCGAGACACACGAACCCGACCACCCACGAGCCGCCGCTGTTCCCCCCATGGCTACCGCGGCGTCGAGCTTCGGTCGTCTCCAGTCCGGCCGCCCACACACTCTGGTCGGACCAGACTTGCGGATCGAGCAGCCCGGTGGTCAACATTTCGGTATAGTTCATCCAATTTCATCTTTCGCCCCGCTTCGGCTTTCTCCGAAGGCGAAGCGATGCTATCGCAAGTCGATTCGCGTCACTCGACGACCGCTGGACGCCGCTGCGGCGCACAGCAACCGATGGCGCAGGGCGTGCCGTTCAGCGTGCAGCCGTAGCCGGGGACCTCGCCGAGGTGCCGGGAGGCGGTGTCGTTCAGCTGCTCATCGATCAATTCGACGACCAGCCGAGCGAAGCGCGGGTCGGTGCCGGGGGTGGCGGCGCGGGCGAACGCCATGCCGAGTTCGGCGGCCTTCTCCTTTGCCTCGTTGTCCAGGTCCCAGATCACCTCGAGGTGATCGGACACGAAACCGACGGGGCAGACGATGACCGCCTCGACCTGCTTGGCGGCCAGATCATCGAGATGATCGACGATGTCCGGGTCGAGCCACGGCACCTGCGGCGGTCCCGAGCGCGACTGCCAGACCACGTCGTAATCGGTGAAACCGGTTGCGGCGGCAGCCAATCGGGCGGCTTCGCCGACCTGGCGGCTGTACAGGTGCCCACCGTCGGCGGGCGGCCCCGCGGCAGTGTCGGCGCTGATCGGGATGGAGTGCGCGGTGAACACGAGCCGCACACCTGCTCGCCGTTGCGCCGGAAGTTCTTCCCGCGCCGCGCGAATCGCGTCGGCGAAGGCCTCGATCAACAGCGGATGATCGAAGTACTGACGCAGCTTCAGCAGATCCGGAGCGTCGTTGCCGAAAGCGGTTCGCGCCCTGGTGATGTCCTCGTGATACTGCAGGCATCCCGAGTACCCACCCCACGCCGACGTGGGGAACACCAGTGCGGAGCGAACACCGTCGGCGGCCATCCGCGCGACGGTGTCCTCCACCATCGGAGCCCAGTTCCGATTACCGAAGTACACCGGGAGATCGATTCCGGCCGTGGCCAATTCGGCCTCGACCGCGGCGATGATGTCCCGGTTGAGCGCGTTGATCGGCGAGACTCCGCCGAAGTGCAGGTAGTGCTTGGCGACCTCTTCGAGACGTTCGCGCGGCACACCCCGGCCCCGAGTGACGTTCTCCAGGAACGGCATCACGTCCTCGGGGCGTTCCGGACCGCCGAAGGACAGCAGCAGCAGCGCATCAGCAGCCCGAACCACAATGCCCTCCTCGGAGATCAGTTGATCGACATGCCCTCGGGGAACCAGGTGTTGTGGCTGGCTCCGCCGTCGACGTAGATGATCGACGCGGTCGTGCCCGGCAGCCAGTCCGACAGCAGCGCGACGATGGACTTGGCCACCACCGTCGGGTCGTCGACGTCCCAGCCGATCGGCGACGCGCCGTCCCAGTACTCGTTGAGCTGGTTGAGCTTGGCCGCATCGTCGGTCGCGGTGCCCGCGATGGCCTTCGCGGCCAGGGTCTTGATCGGGCCGGCGGCGATCAGATTCGAGCGAATCTTCTTGGCGGCGCCCACCTCTCGCGCCACGTACCGGTTGACCGACTCGAGCGCGGCCTTAGCCACACCCATCCAGTTGTAGTACGGCATCGCGGTGCGCGGATCGAAGTCCATGCCGACGATCGAGCCGCGCTCGTTCATCACCGGCAGCACCGCGCGGGCCAGCGACGCGTAGCTCCACGCGGAGATCTCGAACGCCTTGGCCGCGTCCGGGCCCGGGCCCTCGAGGAACGGACGCGCCTCCGGACCCATCAGGGTGCGCGGCGCGAACGCGATCGAGTGCAGCACGCCGTCGACGCCCTCGGGCGCCAGCTCGCGCACCTTGTCCGCCAGCTCAGCGAGGTTTTCCTCGTTGGTGACGTCGAGCGGGATGGCCGGGGGGACCTCTTGCGGCAGCCGCTTGGCGATCCGGTCGATCAGCCGCAGCCGCTCCGGAATGCCGGTGATGATCACCTTCGCGCCCTGCTCCTGCGCGACGGCGGCCGCGTGGAACGCGATCGACGAGTCGGTGATGATGCCGGTGACCAGAATGGTCTTACCTTCGAGCAGTCCGCCCATAAGTTTTCGGTTCTCCTGGAGTCGAGTGTGGAATTGCTTGCGGCCGTCGAGGTTTCGATGGCCGCCGGGTCCGTCAGGTCAGTGGCCCATGCCCATGCCGCCGTCGACCGGGATGATCGCGCCGGACACGTAGCGAGAGTCCTCGGAGGCCAGGAAGCTGACCACGGCCGCGACGTCTTCGGGCTGGCCGAGCCGCTGCAACGGGATGAACTTCTTGGCCATGTCGCGCATGTCCTGCGGCAGCTCCGCGGTCATGTCGGTCTCGATGAAGCCGGGTGCGACGACGTTTGCGGTGATCGAGCGCGAGCCGAGTTCACGGGTGATCGAACGCGCCAGACCGACGACACCGGCCTTGGATGAGGCGTAGTTGATCTGGCCGGGGCCACCGCCGAGGCCGACCACCGAGCCGAGGAAGATCATCCGGCCCCAACGCGCCCGCAGCATCGCGCGATTAGCCCGCTTGGCACAGCGGAACGCACCGGTCAGGTTCGCGTCGATGACCCGGGTGAACTGCTCCTCGGTCATCCGCATCAGCAGCGTGTCATCGGTGATGCCCGCGTTCGCGACGAGCACCTCGACCGGCCCTTGCTTCTCCTCGACCTCGGTGAAGGCCGCATCGACCGAAGCACTATCGGTCACATCGCATTTCACGCCGAGCATGCCTTCCGGCGCGCCGGATCCACGATGCGTGACGGCCACCTTGTGACCGTCGGCCAGCAGCCGCTGGGCGACCGCGAGCCCGATGCCGCGATTACCGCCGGTGACGAGGACGGACCGGGATGTGATGTTCGACATGACGATCAACCTATCTGGTGAGGTTCGGACGCCGCGCCTTGGCTCTACCCCTTGGTAGATGCCACAAGTCGCATGGCGTTACGGCAGGCGTTGACGATAAAGCAATCCGGTGACGACGCCCGCGGCGACCAGCAGCATGCCGAGCAACAGCCACGGCCTGCTCGCATCACCCCTGGTC
Organism: Nocardia sp. NPDC051756; assembly: GCF_040681495.1. NCBI lineage: Bacteria > Bacillati > Actinomycetota > Actinomycetes > Mycobacteriales > Nocardiaceae > Nocardia > Nocardia sp. NPDC051756. The sequence continues at coordinate 670,324 of NZ_JBFAYV010000005.1, forward strand.
ATCTCGTAACCGATCTGCTGTTCGAGGGTGTCGTAGACGGCGGTCAGTTCCGCGAGGCTGGACGCGGTGTAGAAATCGCCGCCGGAGAGCTTGGCGATCTCGCGCAGCGAGTCGTTGTCGACCGGCACCTTGACCCGCTGGGAACCCTGTCCGTCCTGGTCAGGGATCTCCACCGACCCCCATTCGGTGCCGAAGGAGATCGTCGACACCGGGATGTTCTTGTTCTTGGCCAGCCGCGCGGCGGTGAAGCCGTGGCGTGGATTGTCGATGTCCTTGTCGTCCGGCACGGTCTGCTTGCCGTCCGACATCAGCACGATGCGCGCGGGCGGCGGGGTCTCCGCGCCGCCGAGCACGGAGGCCAGGGTGTCGATGGAATTGAGCGCGGTGAAGATGCCCTCACCGGTCGCGGTGCGCTCGGCCAGCTTGATGTTGTCGATAGCGGCCTTGACGGCTTCCCGGTTGGTGGTCGGCGAGACCATCACCGAGGCGGTGCCGGCGAAGGTGACGAAGCCGAGGTTGATGCCGGGGGTGAGCCCGTCGACGAACTCCTTGCCCGCCTTCTGCGCCACCTGCAACCGGCTCGGCGGCACGTCGGTGGCCTCCATGGACAGCGAAACGTCCATCACCAGAATGACGGTCGCGCGGTTGCGCGGCACCTTCTTGACCGCCGTCGGCCCGGCGGCCGCGACGGTCAGGAAGACCAGGCCGACCAGCATCAGCGCGACCGGCACGTGCCGGAACTGGCTCGGCCGCGACGGGGCGACTTTCTCCAGCAGCTCCATGTTGCTGAACTGCAGCATGTGCTTGTGCCTGCTGCGCTGGACCAGGATGTAGCCGAGCGCGATCAACGCGACGACGGCCAGGAAACCGAGCCAGATCTGCGCGGTGAAATGCGAAATACTCACTGGCGTGGCACCCGCCCGGTCGGGGCGCCCAAGCTGTGGCGCCGGGTGGACACGAACCGGACCACGTCGGAGATCCAGTCCCGATCGGTCTGCAGGGTGAGTACCGGTGCGCCGCAACTGCGCAACGCCTCTTCGACCTGATTCCGGTGCCGTTGCGCGGCGGCCGCGAAATCGGCGCGCAGCGTGGGGGTCACGCTGAATTCGCGGGTGCGCCCGGTCTCCGGGTCGTGCAGCACGACGTCGCCGACGTCGGGCAGCGACAGGTCGCGCGGGTCGAGCACCTCCACCGCGAGCAGGTCGTGGCGCGCGGAGATGGCGCGCAACGAACGCTGCCAGTCGATGTCGCCGAGGAAGTCGCTGATGATCACCGCGAGGCCGCGCTTGCGCTGCGGGCGGCGCAGCGATTCGATGCCGCCGCGCAGGTCGCCGCGCACGCCGTCGCGGGCGTGCGGGGTGGTCGCGATGCTGCGCAGCAGCGATTGGGCGTGCACCCGGCCGCTGCGCGCGGGTACCCGGACCAGTTCCTCGCCGGTCGCGACGACGGCGCCGATCCGGTTGCCGCCACCGCTGGTGAGGTGGGTGATGGCGGCCGCGGCGGCGATCGCCAGGTCGCGCTTCTGGCACAGCGCGGTGCCGAAGTCGAGGCTGGCCGACAGGTCGACGACCATCCAGGTTTCCAGCTCCCGGTCGGCGATGCTCTGCCGCACGTGCGGATGGGTGGTGCGGGCGGTGACCGACCAATCCATCTGCCGCACATCGTCACCCGGCTGATAGGTGCGCGCCTCGCCCGGCTCGGAGCCGGGTCCGGGAATCAGGCCGAGGTGGTCGCCGTGCAGTACACCGTCGAGCCGGCGGCGCACGGTGAGTTCGAGGGTTTTCAGCGCCGCGGTCAGCCGCGGGTCGGTCAGCTCGCCCGCGTGGAAAGACGGCGGAGCGTGCGAAGACCTTGCCGCTGGGGGATGGTAGGGAGGCGGAGCCGACTGGGGGTGGGTAGACACTGCGGGAAGCGGTTCCGGTGCCGCGGTCACTTGTTCTGGACGTTGCCGGCGGGCTGGGACTGCTGCCCGTTCGGCGGCTGCGGAACTGCCTGCGGCACACCCTGCTGCTGCGGCTGCTGGGCCGGCTGCGGCGCCGGTCCGTTCTGCTGCGAAAGCTGTTGCGGCGCACCGGAACCGGCGGGCGGCGCGGCGGGCGCACCCGGGGCGACGGCCTGCGGGGCGACCTGCGGCATGCCGACGGTCTGCAACACCCGCTTGATCACTTCCTCCGGGCTGATCTCGTCGGCCAGCGCGTCGTAGGACAGCACCAGACGATGACGCAGCACGTCCGGGATGACCTCGACGACGTCCTGCGGCACCACGTAGTCGCGGCCGCGGATCAGCGCGACGGCGCGGGCCGCGGCGATGATGCCGAGGCTGGCGCGCGGCGAGGCGCCGTAGGCGATCCAGCTGGCCACGTCCGGCATGCCGAAGTCGGCGGGCTTGCGGGTCGCCGCGATCACCCGGACCACGTAGTCGACCAGCGCGTGGTGCACGAACACGGTGGCCGCGACCTTTTGCAGGCGGACCACGTCTTCCGGGGTCAGGATGCGCGTCGCCTCCGGCGGGGTGACACCCATCCGGTAGATGATCTCGCGCTCCTCCTCGACCGAGGGGTAGTCGACGACCACCTTGAACAGGAAGCGGTCGCGCTGCGCCTCGGGCAGCGGGTACACGCCCTCGCTCTCGATCGGGTTCTGCGTCGCCATCACCAGGAACGGGTTGGGCATCGGGTAGGTCTTGCCGCCGATCGAGACGTGCCGCTCGGCCATCACCTCGAGCAGCGCCGACTGCACCTTGGCGGGCGCGCGGTTGATCTCGTCGGCGAGCACGAAGTTCGCCACGACCGGGCCGAGCTCGGTGTCGAATTCCTCGCGGCCCTGCCGGTAGATACGCGTACCGATGAGGTCGGTGGGCACCAGGTCCGGGGTGAACTGCACCCGGGAGAACGAGCCGCCGATCACCTTGGCGAAGGTCTCCACGGCCAGCGTCTTCGCGATGCCGGGCACGCCTTCGAGCAACACGTGACCACGCGCGAGCACGCCCACGAGCAGTCGTTCGACCAGCCGATCCTGGCCGACGATTACCCGCTTGACCTCATAGATCGCCTTCTCCAGGGTCTGGACGTCACGCTCCAGGGTGTCGGGCGTGGACGCTGGCGCATCTTTCGCCAATTTCGCCCCGCTCACACCGTCTGTCGAAGTCACCAACATCCCCGCTTTCGCCTTGGTCCTGTGCGTGCTGCCACAACTATTCCAGGTAATGGCCGTATGTGCCGCAACCGGACCCGACATGAAGGGAATTCAAAGCTTTCAGATGTCCGGTTCGGTCGATCCGCGGCACGGCGAAGGATAAACGTCAGCTGACGATCCGCACCGCGTACGGCATGATGCCACCCTCGCGCACCGACGTCACCCGGACGACCTCGCCGGACTCCGGCGCCTCGATCATCTGCCCGTTGCCCAGGTACAACGCGACGTGCTCGCTGGCGTTGGCGCCCCAGAACAGCATGTCGCCGCGGGCGCGCTGATCGACCGGCACGCGAGTGCCCGCGTTGTACTGGTACCCGCTGTAGTGCGGCAGCGAAACCCCGATCCCGGCAAAGGCATAGATCATCAGGCCGGAGCAGTCGAAACCGATTTTGTTGAAATCGCCGAAGCTGTCGGCGACGCCGCCGTCGCGAATGCCGTAGGTCGGGCCGTCCTCGTCGCCGCCACCCCAGGCGTAGATGACGCCGAGCTGAGACATGGCGCGGTCGACCACCGTCTCGACCGCCGCGGAGCCGCCGACCGACGGCAGGCTCGGACGCGGGGTGCTGCGGCGCGGTGGTGGCGAGTTCTCCATTTGGGTATGTGGGCGCTTGCCGTCGCCGAGTTGGCCGGCCCGGCCCTGCGCGTTCTGGTCGGCGGCGGCGCGGGCGGCGGCGGCCGCGGCCGCGGCGCGCACCGCGGCCTCTTCGGCCTTGCGCTGCTGCTCCCAGTTCAAGTAGGCGTCACGCTGTCCTTGTAATCCGGCCACGTTCTGTCGGGCGAAGTCCAAGCGGCCCTGCGCATCCTGGCGCTGGCGTTGCAGGTTGTCCCGCTGCACCGTCTGCTGGTCGAGCGCGGCCTTGGCGGCGACCACCGCGTGCTCGGCGTCCTGCTTGGCCTGGTCGGCGGCCGCGGCGGCCGCGTCGGCGTCCGACTTCGCTTGGCGCGCACTGGAATTCTTGTTGCCCTGGTCGATCTGCGCGCGGCGTAGGCCGTCGAGGACCTGCTGCTGGTTCTTCGAGACCAAGGATAGGAGCTGGGCCTGGTCGAGGGCGGCGGCGGGCGTGGCCGCGGCTAGGTAGACGACCATGGACTCGGCCGCGGGGCGGGTGTAGGCCTGGGCGGCGAACTGGTCGAAGTTGCGCCGGGCCGCGCCGACTTTCGTTCCGGCGTCGGCCAATTCGCGCTGGGTGTTGTCGACGACGACGGCGGCCGCGTCGGCGGCGTCGCGCGCGTTCTGCAGGTCGACGAGCGCCTTGTTCACCTCTTCGCGCTTGCGGGCGACCTCGCTGTCGAGCTGCTGTAACTGCTGGTCGACCACCGCGACCTGATTGATCAGCCCGCCGACCTCGGTCACGCCGGCATCGACTTGGGCTCCGGCACCGGCGATCTCGCCGTCACTCGGGTTCGGCGGGGCGGGCGGCACCGCGGCGGCGGGTCCGGCCAGGACTACCGCGACCGACACCAGCAACCCCAGAGCGATCCCCAGCGGACGCCGATAGGCGGCTTCGCCGTTGTTGCGCATCGCACCTCCCAAGGACCCGACTCCGGCTACGCCCCACGAGCACCAACCGCACCTACATGCTCGATGGTGGGCAGATAACCCTTGACCACACTTCTTCCCCATCGGTAACTACACGACCGTACGACACTCGAGTCACCAAAGGAACTCCAGCCACAGAATGACAGGCGCGTAATTTTGCCTTTGCCTGGAAATAGCCGGATGTGGCAAAGGTTTCCGAGCGGTATTACATACCGGTCGTCAGGGAAAGTAGCTGGTTAGCAACCAGCTATACGGTGGAGGCCCGATCGCCGTCCGAATCTGAAACACTCACCGGCGTGGCGGGTTCGGCACGCCGACGCGACTTCACGAAGTAGAGCCCGATCACGACCGCGGCGGTACCCGCGAGCAACACACTGGCGATCGTGGTCCAGGAGACAGCCTCCGGCTGCTCCAATTTGGCCACGAACTGTTGTGCCGCCTCGGCGGAGTGTCCGCCGTTGAACTTCGCCTTGTCCTCGGCCCACTCGAGCCGGACCCGGGAGATGGAGTCGCTGTAGGTGCCCGCCCAGTCGTCGCTCAGCACGAGAACGGTGCCCTGCTGGTCTTTGCCGATCGTGGTGGCCAGATCACGCAGGCTTTCGTGGCCGGGAGCCCCGGGCACGATCACGATGTTCAGCGGGATTCCGTGCGCGTTCGCGTCGGCGGCGACCGCCGCCAGCTCGGTCTGATCCTTGCCGTCGAGCGTGGCGACGTGATTGTCGGCCAGGTCGGCGTTGATGGTGGTGACGGTGTCCTCGGTGACGTTCGGCGGCAGGCCGGCGGCCATGGGGGTGAAAACCGAGGTGTGCGAGACGGTCATCTTCCATCCGGTCTGTCGAGCCGCATCGGCATCCGAAGCGACGTGCATCCAACACTGCTGGGTGAGCGCAACGCCACCCGGCTGGCTCCGAAAGCACAGTACGCGACGGAGAGTCGGTGCACGCGCAGACGGCACGCGACGCGCCCCCGCGCGGCTGTGTGCGCGGCCCTGGCGCAGACTGAGCGGGCGGGGCCGATGCGCTCACAGGACAAGCGTACTGTTAAGGTCGTAGCGCGAGGAACCGGCGCAACTAGTGCCGGAGCACCTGCAAAGACTCGGTCGCCGGCACAGCCCCGCCGACGGCCAACCCTCACAGACGAGTGGAGCTGACGTGACGACAAGTATCGATACTTTCGGCGCCAAGGGCACCCTCGAGGTCGGAAGCAACTCCTACGAGATCTTCCGCCTCTCCGCCGTGCCCGGCACCAAGAAACTCCCCTACGCACTCAAGGTCCTCGCGGAGAACCTGCTCCGCACCGAGGACGGCGCGAACATCACCGCCGATCACATCCGCGCCATCGCGGACTGGGACGCCTCGGCCGAGCCGAGCATCGAGATCCAGTTCACCCCGGCCCGCGTGATCATGCAGGACTTCACCGGCGTGCCCTGCATCGTCGACCTCGCCACCATGCGTGAGGCCGTGCAGACCCTCGGCGGCGACCCGGACAAGGTCAACCCGCTCGCGCCCGCCGAGATGGTCATCGACCACTCGGTGATCATCGACGTGTTCGGCCGCGCCGACGCGCTGGAGCGCAACGTCGACATCGAGTACTCGCGCAACCGCGAGCGCTACCAGTTCCTGCGCTGGGGCCAGGGCGCGTTCGACGACTTCAAGGTCGTCCCCCCGGGCACCGGCATCGTGCACCAGGTCAACATCGAGCACCTGGCCCGCACCGTCATGGTCCGCAACGGCCAGGCCTACCCGGACACCTGCGTCGGCACCGACTCGCACACCACGATGGTCAACGGCCTCGGTGTATTGGGTTGGGGCGTCGGCGGAATCGAGGCCGAGGCGGCCATGCTCGGCCAGCCCGTCTCCATGCTGATCCCGCGCGTCGTCGGCTTCAAGCTGACCGGTGAGATCAAGCCCGGCGTCACCGCCACCGACGTGGTGCTCACCGTCACCGACATGCTGCGCAAGCACGGCGTGGTCGGCAAGTTCGTCGAGTTCTACGGCAAGGGCGTCGCCGAGGTGCCGCTGGCCAACCGCGCCACCCTGGGCAACATGAGCCCCGAATTCGGTTCCACCGCAGCGATCTTCCCGATCGACGAGGTGACCATCGACTACCTGCGCCTGACCGGTCGCAGCGACGACCAGCTCGCGCTGGTCGAGGCGTACGCCAAAGAACAGGGCATGTGGCACGACGCCGAGCACGAGCCGGTGTACTCGGAGTACATGGAGCTCGACCTGGGCGACGTGGTCCCGTCGATCGCGGGCCCGAAGCGTCCGCAGGACCGAATCCTGTTGTCGGACTCCAAGACCGCGTTCCGCAAGGACATCCACAACTACACCAACGACGCGGAGAGCGGCCCCGCCGCCGCCACCCCGCACACGCACCTGGACGAGGCGATCGAGGAGTCCTTCCCGGCCAGCGATCCGGCCGTGCTGTCCTTCGCCGACGACGACGCGGTGCTGGTCCCGTCCGCCGCGAACGGCGCCGTCGGCCGCCCGAGCAAGCCGGTCAAGGTGTCCTCGGAGGAGTACGGCGACTTCGTGCTCGACCACGGCGCCGTGGTGGTCGCCTCGATCACCTCCTGCACCAACACCTCCAACCCGTCGGTCATGCTCGGCGCCGCGCTGCTCGCGCGCAACGCCGTGGACAAGGGCCTGACCTCCAAGCCGTGGGTCAAGACCTCCATGGCGCCGGGTTCGCAGGTCGTCAACGACTACTACAACAAGGCCGGCCTGTGGCCCTACCTGGAGAAGCTCGGCTTCTTCCTGGTCGGCTACGGCTGCGCCACCTGCATCGGCAACACCGGCCCGCTGCCGGAGGCCGTGTCCAAGGCGATCAACGACAACGACCTCTCGGTCACCGCGGTGCTGTCCGGCAACCGCAACTTCGAAGGCCGCATCTCCCCCGACGTGAAGATGAACTACCTGGCCTCGCCGCCGCTGGTCATCGCCTACGCGCTCGCCGGAACGATGGACTTCGACTTCGAGCACGACGCGCTCGGCCAGGACGCCGACGGCAACGACGTCTTCCTGAAGGACATCTGGCCGTCCTCGAAGGAGATCGAGGAGACCATCGGCACCGCGATCAGCCAGGACATGTTCATCAAGTCCTACGCCGACGTGTTCAAGGGTGACGAGCGCTGGCGCGGGCTGGAGACCCCCGAGGGCAAGATCTTCGACTGGGACGCCGACTCCACCTACGTGCGCAAGCCTCCGTACTTCGACGGCATGCCGCAGAACCCGGAGCCGGTCACCGACATCTCCGGCGCCCGGGTGCTCGCCCTGCTCGGCGATTCGGTCACCACCGACCACATCTCCCCCGCGGGCAACATCAAGGCAGGCACGCCGGCCGCGCAGTACCTCGAGGGTCACGGCGTCGAGCGCAAGGACTACAACTCCTACGGCTCGCGTCGCGGTAACCACGAGGTGATGATCCGCGGCACCTTCGCCAACATCCGGCTGCGCAACCAGCTGCTGGACGACGTCTCGGGCGGTTACACCCGCGACTTCACCCAGGACGGCGGCCCGCAGGCCTTCATCTACGACGCCTCGCAGAACTACCAGGCCGCGGGCATCCCGCTGGTCGTGCTCGGCGGCAAGGAGTACGGCTCGGGTTCCTCGCGTGACTGGGCCGCCAAGGGCACCTCGCTGCTCGGCGTCAAGGCCGTCATCACCGAGTCGTTCGAGCGCATCCACCGCTCGAATCTCATTGGCATGGGCGTCATTCCGCTGCAGTTCCCGGCCGGCGAGTCGGCCGCGTCGCTGAAGCTGGACGGCACCGAGACCTTCGACATCGAGGGCATCACCAAGCTGAACGAGGGCACGACGCCGAAGACCCTGAAGGTCACCGCCACCAAGGAGAACGGTGAGAAGATCACCTTCGACGCCGTGGTCCGGATCGACACCCCCGGTGAGGCCGATTACTACCGCAACGGCGGCATCCTGCAGTACGTGCTGCGCAACATGATTCGCGGCTGATCACGCACACGCCGTTAGTCGAGGGTCCGCGCACCGCGTTTTCGCGGTGCGCGGACTTCTCACACCTCGTGGAGGAGCACGCCCGCTATGCCCAAAGTCAGTGATGATCACCTCGCCGCCCGGCGCAGCCAGATTCTCGACGGGGCGCGGCGCTGCTTTGCCGAATACGGGTACGAGGGCGCCACGGTCCGTCGGCTGGAAGAGGAGATCGGCCTGTCCCGCGGCGCGATCTTCCACCACTTCCGGGACAAGGACGCGCTGTTCCTTGCGCTGGCGCAGGAGGATGCCGAACGGATGGCCGACGTCGCGGCCAACCAGGGCATCGTCGGGGTGATGCGGGACATGCTCGCCCATCCCGAGCAATTCAATTGGCTGGGAACGCGTTTGGAGATCGCGCGGCGATTGCGTACCGATCCTGAGTTCCGTGCGGGGTGGACTCAGCGGTCGGCGGAGTTGACCGCGGCGACGTTGGCTCGGCTGGAGCGGCGCAAAGCTGCGGGGGCGTTGCGCGATGATGTGCCTACCGATGTGTTGCTCGGGTATCTGGATCTGGTGCTGGATGGATTGATTGCGCGGATCGCGTCGGGGCATACCAACGAAAACCTCACTGCGGTACTGGATCTCGTCGAAGCTTCGGTGCGGCGCCGCGACTGAGCTCGCCACTGTTGCGCCGATCTAGCTGAGCCGCAACACTTCTGATTTCCCGCACCGAGATTTGCATGCGATTCTCGGTGCGGGAAATCAAGAATAGTGCGGGAAATCAAGAGGCGTGCGGGTTCTCAGCAGGGGCGGGTATAGGGCACCGACGGGAGCAGGTTGCGCCACTCGTGTTCGTCGAGCATGGCGGACGAGAAGGAGCAGAGCTTTTCGGCGACTGCGGCGGGGTCGGTGTACCAGAGGGTGGAGAGCTGGTCGCCGACGCCGAGCAGGCGGGATTCGTCGGCGGGGTCGAAGCGCAGGAACCAGGTCCAGCCGATTTTGGCCTCGATCGGGTCGCCGTGTGCGCGCAGGTGGGACGGGTCGGTGATGTCCCAGAGGCGGGCCGTTTCGTCCGCGCCGCCGGAGGCGAGGCGGTGGCCGGACTGGTCCATTGCCAGCGTTCGGAGCGCGGCCGTGTGGGCGCGGACCGCGTCCAGTTCGTGGGCCGTTGCCGGATCGGTGATGTCCCACGAGCGGATCATGCCGCTGTCGTCGCCGCTGAACAGGGTTTTGCCGTCGGGCGCGAAGAGCAGGGCGCGGGCTTTCGCGCCGTGCAGGTCCAGCGTGACCGCGGCCGACTTTCCCGGATCGGTGATGTCCCACAGGTGAATTCGCGCATCGTCGTCGGCGGCCGCGACCAAGGGGCGGTCGGGAGCGAAGGCGGCCAGGTCGAGTTGGCGGTCGCGGCCGATGGCCAACGGCCCACCGAGCGGACGCGGGGCGGACCGGTCGGAGACGTCCCACAGTTGCAACGATCGGTGGCCCACGCCGGTGAGCAGCCGATCTCCCTTCGGGGCGAAGGCGATCGGCTCGGTGGCGGGCACCGCGCCCAGCGGTGCGGGGCGGGCCCGGTCGGCCAGACTCCACAGCCGGACCTCGTCGGCGCCGGTGGTGGCCATCAGGGTGCCGTCGGGCCGCAGGGCCACCTGCGTCCCGTGGCGATCCGGCGGGCCGGCCCGCACCTCGCTGAGCATCGAACTGAGCAGCGGGGTGCCGGTATCCCACACGGCCACTTCACCATCGCGGAATCCGCTGACCAGCGTCTTGCTTGCCTGATCGAAGCCGAGCGAGGTGAGCGAGCTGGCGAACACGATGGGCAGGCGCGCCCCCGCCTGGCTCCAGGTGCGCAGCTTTCCGTCGGCGCCCGCGCTGATCGCGGTGGTGTTCGTGACGACCACCAGTGATTGCAACGCATCGCTGTTCACCAGGTCCAGGACGACGGGTGACACGCGATCGAGGCGGCTGGTGTTCCATTCCCGGGCGGTGCCGCCGGAGTCGGTGACCACGAGCGCGCGTCCGTCGAGCCAGTACTGCAGGCCCGAAATCGGTACGGGGCGAGTCTGTTTCCGGTCGACGAGCTGGGGTCGGTCGCGGTCGCGGGCGTCCCAGAAGAGCAGTTGGCCGTCGGCGGTGCCCGCGGCGAGCCGGCCGAGGGCGCCGAAGGCGATGGCCTGCACGGCTCCCCCGCTGTCGAGCGGGATGCCCACCGGGCGTGGCTGTTCGGGGTCGTCGACGGCCCACAGGCGCACGGTGTGGTCGTCGCCCGCGGTGGCGAGCACCGGTGCGTCCGGTGCGAGGGCCATCGTCTTGATCGCGGTCGGGTGTGCGCCGAGGACCGCGCCCAGTCGCCGAATGGCTTGTGGTGCAGCGATATCGAGGAAGGCAAGGGTTCCGTCGTCGCCGCCGACGGCCAGTGTGCGATTGCCGGGCAGGAAGGCGACGGTGGTGAGCGGGGCGGCGTTGTCGAAGGTTCCGGCCAGGCTCGCCTTGTCCGGCTCGTGGATGTCCCACAGTCGCAGCGTGCCACCGGAATCGAGGCTGGCCAGCATGGTGCCGTCCTGGTTGAATTCGACGGATTCGACCGCGCCTCGGTGTCCGCTCAGGGGTGGTCCGATCTGGGTGAGCGCGCTGGGATTCGAGATGTCCCAGAGCTTTACCAGGCCGTCGTCACCGGCGGTGGCGACCAAGCGGCGGCTCGCGCTGAATGCCAGGCGGCGGATGGGACCGTCGTGGGCGGCGGCCGTGACGAGTTCGATCGGTTGCACCTGGGCGGCCAGCAGGCGAGCGCGGGCGGCGGGATCGTCCGGGTTCAGGCGGTAGGCGGCGAGTGCGAGTTGGGTGGACAGCACCGGGTCGGCGTTCTCGACGCGTTCGGATTGGTCGACGAGTTGGCTGAGCAGCGTGTCCTTGTGCTCCTGCGTGACGGTCGCGCGTTGACCGACCACCACGACCGAAAGCACCAGCGCCATAACGGTGAGCACGCCCACGGCGGACAGGAAGACCCGCCATCGGATGGTGCGGGCGCGGTGCCGAGCCTGCGACACCGAGACGAACTCTCGGGCGAGCCGGTTCGACGATTCCGTGCGTCGCATCCATCCGGTCGCGTTCTCCAGCCGAGTCTTGGTGTACAGCAGCGATATCGGCCGTTCCATCCGCGCCCACTCGCGGGCATCGGCCTCGATGCGCTGCCGGTCGGCGGCGAATTCCCGTTCCTCGGACAGCCATTCGGCGAGTCGGGGCCAGCCGGTGAGCAGCAGCTCGTGGACCAGCTCGATATCGTCGTTGTGCTGCACCAGGATCCGGCCCGCGATCAGCTTCGCGATCGCGGCGCGGGCGGCTTCCGGATCCGCCGATTCCTCGATCAGCAGTTCGACGGGCATCCGGTTGCGCACCACGGTGGTCGGTTCGGTGATGGTCAACGCGACCAGGACCTGCCGGGCGGTCACCTGCTCGCGTTCGGCGAGCTGGGACCAGACCGACTCGCAGCTGATCGCGCAGGCCCCGCTCAAGCCGCCTGCTTCTCGATAGCCGTCGACGGTCAGCGCACGGCCGTGCCGATTCGCCCAGGTCATGGACAGGGCCAGCGATAGCAGCGGCAGCCGGACCGCGCTGTTCGCCTGGATGGCGCCGAGATCCTGCAACACCACCTCGACCAGGCTGTCGTCCACCCGCAGGCCGGTGGCCTCGGCGGGGCGGACGATCACCTCGCGCAGCTCCGGCAGGGTCATCGGGTCGAGCAGCATCGCGTGCTGACGCAGCGGTTCCACCGTCCACGAGTACCGCAGGAAGGCGTGCAGCAGCTCGTGCAGGAAGGCGATGTCGAACGCGGCGACGACGGTGGTCGGCGGTTCGGCCGCGGGGTCGGCCAGGGCGGTCAACTTACGCAGGAACTGTTGGCGCAGTGCGTCATCCGTGCACAGCGTGAACAGCTCCTCGCCGTGATGGATGAGCAGCAGCGTGCGGGTCGAAGGCTGGTCCGCCAGTGCGGCGGCCAAGGCGGCCACCGGGTCGTGGCCGGGCGACATGGTGATCGGCGTGCGCGGTCCCGGCACAGCGTGTAATCCGGCGGCGAGCAGGGATGACTTGCCGATGCCGGACGGGCCGAGCAGTAGCGCCGCGGCCGGTCGCTCGCTCGACTCGACCGCCGAAATCAGGTCGAGCAGGCGGTGTTTCGCGTCGGCGCGGCCGAAGAACAGATCGCTGTCCTCGACCCGGTACGACTGGAGACCGCGGTAGGGTGCGCGATCGGCGTCCATGCCCGGCGGTTCGACCTTGGCCGCCTCCCAGTCCTGGTGCCAGCGTTCCAGATCGAGCAAGGTGGGGTCGATCCGCGGGTTGTCCGGGGTTCGCCGGCGGGCGTCCGCGATCAGGACCTCCAGCACCGGACGGACCGAGTCGAACACGGCCGGCGTGCGCTGGCCGCGTCGCCAGTCGCTGATCCGCTGGAAGGTGATCTTGCTGGTGCCCTGGGGGAGGCGGGCGTTGGCGGCGCGGACCACCGACTTCAACGGGGGGCCGCCGGCCGCGGCGAACAGGTCGCTGAGCCGGTCGGCGAACAGGCGGCGGCCTTCGGCTCGGCTCGGGGCGGCGACGTTTCGTTGGTCGACCACGGGTGGTTATCCGCGGGTGGGCGTCGGGTTGGGACAGACCAGCGAACCGAACAATCGCATGTTCACCACCATGGGGTCGGGTGTCCAGGAATTGCGGGCTGAGCTGAGGAAACGCTGGGGCCGTGAGCCGGTTCCAGCGATTTGTTGAGCATACCAGTCGGTATGTTCAGTGCGGGTCCATCGCATCGGGGGTGGCGCGCACCGTGATCACAGTGCGCGCCACCCGTTCGCTATGACCGCACCAGGAGCACGGCGAACTGCACCGCGGGGACGAATCCCAGGGCCGTCGCCAGCATCATGCCGACGCCGATCGTGAGCCGCCGATGGCGCGACCACCAGCCGACGTGGTCCACGTCCCGAGAGACAGCTACGGCATCCTCGGCGTTCCGCGAGTAGTAGCCGAAACCGATTGGCGCGGAACTGATATCGAGCAATCCCGCAGGACTGGTATCCAGATTGGGGTTCATCTCGAACTCCTATGTTCGTCGTATTCCATTGCGAGCGAATGATTCCGGTCGGCGGACCGATCAGACCGTCACCAGTTGGCGGTCACTCGCGCCTAGCCCTTCCGGCGCGCCGTTATCGATCTGCGGCGCAATGGAGTTGGTGTATGCCGTGCCGTATGCCCGGGGGCCTACCTGTGGTGCGGGCTCGATGTACTGCCGCGGTGCGGGTTCCGAGTACTGCCAGGGGGCAGGTTCGGCGTATTGCCGCGGTGCGGGCTCCGCGTACGGTGCGGGCTCGCTGTACTGCCAGGGTTCGGCGTACGGCTGTGGTGCCGGCTGAGCGTACGGCTGCGGCGCGGGTTGTGCGTACGGCTGCGGCGCGGGTTCGAGATACGGCTGCGGCGCGGGTTGTGCGTACGGCTGCGGTGCGGGCTCGGAGTACTCCCATGGCTGGGGGTACGGAGCGGGCTCCGCGTACGGCCTGGGCTGGACCTGCGGGGCAGGCTCGCTGTACTGCCATGGCTCGACGTAGGGTCCGGGCTCGATTCGCGGCGCGGGCTCGCTGTACTGCCACGGTTCCACTCGCGGAGCAGGCTCGGAGTAGGGCCGGGGCTGGATCTGCGGAGCGGGCTCGCTGTACGGGCGCGGGGCCGAGTAGGGCCGGGGCTCGACCCTCGGCTCAGCGTACGGCCGGGGCTCGAACTGCGGTGCCGGCTCGCTGTACGGCCGCGGGGCAGGTCCGATGTACGGCCGGGGCTCCACCCGAGGCTCGGTGTAGGGCCTCGGCTGAACCTGCGGAGCGGGCTCGCTGTACGGACCCGGTTGCGTGCGCGGGCCGGTCTCGCCATAGGGCGACGGCGCTGTGCGCGGGCCGGTTTCACCGTTGGGCGAGGGGGCAGCCTGCGGGCCGGGCTCACCGTAAGGCGAGGGCGCCGAGCGCGGGCCTGTCTCACCGTTGGGCGACGGTGCTGTGCGCGGGCCGGTCTCACCATTGGGCGAAGGCGCTGTGCGCGGCGAAGATTCGCCGAACGGCGTCTGCGACGGACCCGTCTCACCGTAAGGCGACGGTGCCGTACGAGGAGCGGGCTCCCCGAAAGGCGACGGCGCGGTCCGGGGTGCCTCGCCGAAAGGCGAAGGGGCAGTGCGCGGTGCCTCACCGAACGGAGACGGAACTGGACCTGCTTCGCCGTAGGGCGAAGGAGCCGGAGCACCAAATGGCGTAGGAGCCGGGGCATTCGGCGACGGCGCACCGAACGGCGACGGAGCGGGGGCATACGGCGACGGTGCACCGAACGGCGACGGAGTCGCCTGACCGTAGGGCGACGGAGCCGGGGCGCCAAACGGGGACGGAGCCGGACCCACCCCGCCGTAGGGCGAAGGCGCCGGGGCACCGAACGGGGACGGCGTGCTGCGCGGGACCTCGGGTGCGAATCCGGTCAGCAGCGACCCGATCAGCTCCTCGAAGAGCGCGGCGCCCTCCATCTCCTCCAGCAACGGGATCGTCAGGAACAGCATCGACAGCATCCCGAGCGTCAGCAGCACCACGAACGCGGCGGGCACGCCGAATTCGAGCAGCGGAACGCCGATCACCGTCACCAGTCCCAGACCGACGGCAGCCGTAGCGGCCGCGGCCGAGCCCGCCATCAACGTCCCGATCAGCAGCGTGCCGACCGCACCGGCGATCATTCCGCCGACCACGAGCAGCGCGGCACCGCCACCTGCCATCAGTCCGGCGAGCGCGCCGAGCACGAACACGCCGAACCCGAGCACCTCCGGCAACGCGAACAGCGCGCCACCGAACAGCACCGCCGCACCCAGAGCAAGCGCCCCGAGCACCTCCGGCGCCGCCAGCAATGCACCACCGAACAGAACGGCAGCACCCAAGCCGAGCACGCCGAGCACCTCCGGCGCGGCCAACAGCGCACCACCGAACAGCACAGCGGCACCCAGACCGAGCACCCCCAGCACCTCCGGAGCCGCGAGCAACGCGCCACCAACCAGCACGGCCGCACCCAGCGCGAGCGCGCCGAGCACCGGTACCGCGATCGCGATCTCGAACGGCAAGGCCAGCACTTCGAGGCCGGCGAGCACCGCACCGATGCCGAGAACCGCGGGAATCGCGATCGGGGCGAGCAGGATTCCGCCGATCGCGAGTGCGCCGATGATCTCCGGCGCGGCGAGCACGGCCAGCGTCCCGGCGGCACCCAGAGCCAATGTTCCGAGAAGCAAACCGCCGCCGATAATCATCGGCAGATCGAGGAACGGCAGCATCGCGTCGTGCCTGCCGAGCAGGCCGCCGTCGTTGAGCATGCCGCGGGCAGCCGTCGGGTTCAGCAGCGAGCCGAGGCCAACGGCGGCCGGGTCACCGACAAGCCGTCCCAGGCCAATAGCCAAGCCCTGCAACGAATCCCCACCACCTGCGGCCTGACCGAACAACGGATCCAACAACGAGCCAAGGTCAACAGCGGCGGGGTCACCGGCAAGCCGTCCGAGGCCAGCGACCAAGCCCTGCAACGAGTCTCCGCGACCCGCGCCCTGACCGAGCAGCGGATTCAGCAGCGAGCCGACGCCGGCGGCCGGGTCACCGATGACCTGGCCTCCGCCAGTGGCCAAGCCCTGCAACGAATCCCCTCCACTCGTCGCCTGACCGGACAACGGGTTCAGCAGATCGCGCAGCGCCTCGGCCGGATCAGGCCCGGTCGTCGGGAAGCCGAACAGGCTGCGTGCCTGGTCCGCGACGTTCGCCAGCGGTGCGCCGAGCAGGTCGCGACGAACGCCGGCCTGCTCGATTGCCTCGTCGACGAACACGAGCAGATCCCGGACCGGCTGACCGAGCGGCCCACTCGGCACCGCCGCGTCGGCCAGTTGGCCCAGATCGGCGGTGTCGGCGAGTCGCCCGGCGGCCAGTGCCAGCTCGGCGATCGGCAGCGGCGTCGCGACGGTCGGGTCGGCAGCGGCCGGGTCGTCGGAGGTCAGACTTGTGGGCAACGCGGAGAGCAGAGGCTCCGGCGCGGTCAGGTCGTGGATCATCTCGCCCGTGCCGACGGCCTGCGGGACGGCAGGCACCGGACCCAGCGCGGCCAGCGCCTGGCCGAGCACGCTCTGCACGACCGGACCCCACGTCGTCGCGAGGTCATCGAGTTCGGGCACCCCGGTGGGCGGCGGCACCGAGTCGCCGAACTCGGTCACCACCCGGCGGATCTCCGGCACCGCGAGGGAGACCGCCGAGTTCACGCCGGAAACGAGGTCGCTCGGGTTCGCGGGAACCGGTGGCGGTGGCGGCGACTCCGCCGCCGCCTGACCGGTCGACAACAGGACGGTGGCCAGCGAGGCGACCGCGGCCGCCGCGTAGCGCCCCTTGCGGTGCCGCGCGCCGGGCGCGGTCACCCGACGACGTTTGTGTGTTGCAAACATACGAGGACCTTTCGATCGAGGTGATGCAGCGAGTACGCGGCCGGATCGGGCCGGGCGGGCAGAACTCGCGCCGATCTCTTCGAATGGGGACGGATTCGTCGATCGGACCGGTCCGAGGCACCGGTCGCGCGAACCGTCCGTGACCACAAACCGGCGATTCCGGCGGTGGTCGTAAGGCGGACGAGGATCGCGCCGCCGGCGTCGCGAGAGCACAGATACGCGCGTTGTTCGACGCCTGCGCCCCGCGGGAACGGCGATCTCGACCCGGGTGGACAGGCCGCGGAACACCCGCCCGACGGCGGGTCGTGCACCGGTCGCACGGCGGACGGTGAGCGCAGTACGACCGACGCACGTGCGGTAGCTACTTTTCCGCATCTCTCGTAACTGGTCATGCTTCCAGGTTTGGGAAGCGACCCGCGGCCGTCAATGGACAAAAAGGTCTCATTGGACATCCGACCAGCTAGGCTGGCAGATTGCACCTTTCCGCCGCGGAATGCGTTTACGGGATACTGACGGTCGCTACTCTTGACATGCAGCTTTCAGCGACTGCAAAAGTTCACAATCGAAGATCTAGCGACACTTTGGCTATCTTTTCTCGGCGCGCAGCGAACCCTGAGAAACGCACCCACTTCCCCGTCGGGCAGCTCGATGAACCCGATTTCAGAAGTTGTCGTTGATGTACTCGGCCGCGTCGGTCGTCCACAGATGATCGGTGCCCGGCATGTTGTGCCCGGAGTACAAAACGTGCTGACCGTCCGGCCATGGCGTCAGGTACCCGATGAGCCCGCGGACGGCCGTCGCATACCGATCGAGGTTCGCGATCGGATCGTGCATCAACCATTCGAGCAGTTCCGCGAAGATCAGCGGACCGAGGTTGCCGATCCGCGCGCCCTCCAGGAACGAGAACGGCGAAATGCCGACGTCGATGAAGCGCAGCGGCGAATCGGCGGGCGCGGCGGTGATGATGTCGCCCGGATTGGCGTACTCCCGGACGGCGACCACGGCCGGCCACCCGCCGCGCTGACCGTGCAGGCCGTAGGTCGACGGCGGGCAGAGATTCCCCACCGACTGACCCGCCCGGCGCAGCGGGTTGGCGATGTTCACCGCGAACGCGATCTCCAGCGGCGACCCGTCGGTGTTCTTGTACTTACCCGAGCGCACCCCCTCCAGAATGTGGCTCGCGCAGATCCCGCCGAGCGAATAGCTCAGCAGCCCACAAACATTCGGCGAATCCTGGATCGCCTTGACCCCCGCGGCAGTACCCAACCGCACCGAGGTGTCCAGCGAGGACCCCCACACATCCGGCGACGGCCCGACCGAGGCGGGCCAATTCGGTTCGAAGAACGAGAAGCGTTCGGTATCGAGCAGTTTGGTGACGTCGTAGAGCATTCCCGCGGGCGCACCGTTCGAGTTCCGCGGCTCGCCGGTTCCGCGGAGGGTGATGCTGTCGATCATCGTTGGTCTCCTAGCCCACCACACCGAGGATTTCGGCGCAGAACCCCACGGTAGGCCCGCTGCGCGGCCATTGTGTGAGTAACGAACTACTCGATTCGGTCACCGACCCCGCGACTCCGAACGGACCCGCCGCGACCCCGTTCGGAGTCGCGGCGGACCGGGCTCGCTATTGCCAGGAGGGATAGCGAGGGCTCAGGCGCCCGGGCGTTTGCCGTGGTTGGCTTTGCTCTTGCGGCGGGCGCGTTTCTTGTTCGCGCGCTTGGACACTGGTGTGCCTGCTTTCGTTGGGGTGGTGGGGGCTACGCGGGCTGCCGGCTCCACGCCGCCAAGCGTGCGCGAGCGCGTGAATTGCGCACCAGGGCAGCAGGTTTCGCCTGCTCGATGCCGTCGTAGTAGCCACCGTTGACCACCGGCGTCGACGAAGCGCTCAGCAACGCGAGCAGATCGGCGGCTCCGTCGACCGGCGCGGCGGTGTGACTGCGTAGCTGCGGCATGTCGAGTTCGAAATCGGCCGGGCTCACGCTGATTGCGGTCAATCCGGTCGGACCGGTCTCGGCGAGCGTGCGGGTGAACATGGTCAGCGCCAGTTTGGACTGGGCGTAGACCGACATCGGGGTGTAGATGCCACGGTTGCGGTCCAGGTCCGAGTAGTCGACATTGCCGCCGACGTGCAGCCGCGAGGTCACATTGACGACCCGCCCCTGCGCTCGCGCGAGCGCGTTGACCAAGGCAAGCGTCAGCCGCTGCGGTGCGAGATAGTTGAACTGCAAGGTCAGCTCGTTGCCGCCCGCGGTATGCGAACGCCGCTGCAAACCCGGCATCGCCGCCGCGTTGATCAGCGCATCGAGCGCAGGCACGGTCGCCGCCAGCAGCCCGGCCAGTTCGTCCACCTCGGCCAGTTCGGTGAAATCGGCGTGCACCGAGCGAACCTGCCGCGCCTGCGCGCCGTCGGCGATCAACCGTTCCAGCGCATAGTCGGCGAGTTCCTTGTCCTGGGCATGCACGATGACCGTGGCACCGTCGGTCGCCAACCGCTTCGCCGTCGCATAACCGAGGCGCTCATCCACACCGGTAACCAACACGGTCCGGCCGGACGGGATTTCGGACATAGCTCTCCTATCGAGGGAGCGCGCGCCCGGCGATCACCGAAGACGCACGCGGAGAATGGATCCGCGCACAGAAGCCGCGGATGTTGAACGCGCGCACCGACTCACAGGTCAGGCGCACGAAAAGAAAGCCGCGCAACGCATTCGGCGCGCGGAGAATAGGTCAGATCGAACCGGGACTCGGCGGTTCGTCCTCACTCCCGAAACCAACACGCTCCAAGGCGGACGGGAGATCCTGTTCACGACACACGACAACCCCAAGCACCCCGCGCAGCGCGCGACCAAGGCCGAAAGTTGCGGTCACCCCTCGATATAACCGCGCCCGACACCCCCAGACAAGCCCTCCACCCCCGCTTTGACGGATCCCTGACGGCCCACCAAAATCCGCACCCTCTCTCGGGATCTGCACCGACTCTAGGGCCCTATTTTCGGTGCGGATCCCAAGAGAGAGTGCGGATCTTCGGCGAGACCGACGGGCAGGGAGGCCCACAGGCACGTCCACCCCGAGACCGCCCCGAACCACCATGGAACCACTGCTGTGGGCAATCCGCCGATCCACGCCACGTCAACGGCAGAATCCGCACCCCAACTCGGGATCCGCACCGACTCTAAGGCCCAACTTTCGGTGCGGATCCCGAGAGAGAGTGCAGATCTTCGGCGAGACCGACGGGCAGGGAGGCCCACAGGCACGTCCACCCCCGAGACCACCCCGAACCACCTTGAAACCACTGCTGTGAGCAATCCGCCGATCCACGCCACGTCAACGGCAGAAACCGCACCCCAACTCGGGATCCGCACCGACTCCAGGGCCCCATTTTCGGTGCGGATCCCAAGAGAGAGTGCGGATCTTCGGCGAGACCGACGGGCGGGAGGCCCACAGGCACGTCCACCACCGAGACCACCCCGAACCACCTTGAAACCACTGCTGTGGGCAATCCGCCGATCCGCGCCACGTCAACGGCAGAATCCGCACCCCAACTCGGGATCCGCACCGACTTTAGGGCCCTATTTTCAGTGCGGATCCCGAGAGAGGGTGCGGATCTTCGGGGAGACCGGCGGGGGAGGCGTTCGCAGGCAGGTTCGCCGACGGCGGCGCCTTGAAACCACCACGAAAACCGCCGCTGACCGACCCGCTGTTGTCCGAAGCGTTTGTGACGGGACCACAGCCAGATGACCACGCTGGAACGCGAGACTGCGTGCCTGACGGATAACTAAAGCCGGGTACGGCACACGACGTGCTCAGCACTACTTCAGTGAAAACCGGTGTAGGTCTTCAGTTTTCACTGGCCAGGTCACCGCCTGGATGTCCTTAGCTGTACCTACCGGGTAGGTGTACCTGCTCCAAGGGGAAAGATTCGCGATGAGGGCCTGGTCGATGGTTCTGAAGACTTGTCCCAGGTTTTCACTGGAGCAGTGCTGGGCGCGTCAGGTGGGGTCCCCGGCTTACCTCCCGCTGTTGGTATGGGCAACGTGGGAGTTCCGGCGTGGTCACTTGGCTGTGGTCCCGTTCAGAACTCTCATGCAAGGGAATCCGACGGGGGGCTCACAGACCGTGCATACCTGTCACAGGAGTTTCGGTCCCTGTGAGAGGTATGCACGGTCTGTGAGATCGGCGGACTCAGCTACTGCCCGACTCCAGACTGCCCAGCAGCGCGCGGGCGATGCGGTCGAGTTCCCTGCGGTCTTCGGCCGAAAGGACGGCCAGCATGCGGGTCTCGTTCTCGGCGTGCGCGGTGACGACCCGGTCGATGAGCTTGCGGCCGTCCTCGCTCAGTGCCACGCGCACGGCGCGCCGATCATCTGGGTCGGCGATCCGTCGCACGAAACCGGCCGACTCCAGCCGATCGAGTCGCCCGGTCATCCCGGCCCGCGACAGCATCAGCGTGTCGGCGAGCACGGACGGGTTCAGCTCATACGGATCGCCCGAACGGCGCAGCGCCGCAAGCACATCGAACTCTCCGCGCTGCAATCCGTGCGCGGTGAAGACCTCCTCGACCACCCGCTGGCCGATGATGAGCAGCCGGGCGAGCCGGCCGAGGATCGACATCGCCTCCAGCTCGAGATCGGGTCGCTCGCGCCGCCACTGATCGATGATCACGTCGACGGGATCCGCCGCGTCGCGGTGCGGCGGGGGCTCGGGCATTTCAACCATGGACAGGATTCTATTCGCTGATATATAGTTCGGTAGCGAATTATCAACCACCGAACTACCTGGAGCGCACGATGAGCACCACCACCCCCCGCATGGACGTCTCGATCCGGCAGGCGCAGGACGCGGAGACCCTCGGCACCGAAGCGGTCACCATGCGGCTACTCCTCGATGCCGCCGACACCGACGGCACGCTCAGCACGCTCGAGGTCACCATGCGCCAGGGCGCGGACGGCGCGTCGCCGCATTTCCACACCACCTCGGACGAGCTGTTCTACGTCGCCGACGGCGAATTGCAACTGCTGGCCGGCGACAAGATCGTCACCGTCGGCACCGGCGGCTCGATCGTGGTGCCCAAGTTCATGCCGCACGCGTTCGGCGCCACGCCCGACAGCGGGGCGCGAATCATGATCGCCCTCATGCCCGGCGTACAGCGCTTCGAGTACTTCCGGCTACTCGACCGCATCGCCAAGGGCGAATCGGAGCTGGCCGAACTCGCCGCGGCCCAGGAGGAATTCGACAATCACTTCGTCGACGCGCCGAACTGGTGGGCCGAGCGCAACGCCAACCGCCGCTGAGCCCCGGCACGGGATCCGCAAACTCGACGGCAACCGTCTCCGCCGAGATATCGACGACCGCCGGGCGGCTCGATCTCGCCGCCCGCACACTCGCCGCCGCGCGGAGCGAACACCTCGCATCGCAGGCCGAGCGCCCCGACCTGCTCGGTCGGCGAAACGGTAAGTACGAATGCACAGCCGCCAACCTTCGGCAATGCGTAGTTCAACTTTTCCGTTCGGAAATAGCTAAACGATTGCGCAGGAACTAATCATGGTGTACCGAAAATCTTTCGGCGCTAGCGCATCCGGTATCGAAATCTGGTTTGCCACCGGCCGTGAAATCTCCCGATCCGAACCGATCCGGGCTCGCTCCGCGATATGATCCAGTTCACGCTCGGGGGTCGTGGCAAATCGCGAGCAGATCGGAGAAACAGTTATGACCGACGCACTCCGCCTCCCTGGCACCGCGCCGAAGAGTGACCGCGTTCCCCCGCTCCAGGGTTTGCTGGTAGCGGAGTCGGAACGGGATATCACCGTGCGGGTCGCCGAGGGAACGTGGACTTTCTGTCGGTCCGATGTGCTGCGCGTGCTCGATTCGCCGCTGCCCGATGGGGTCTCGTTCGTTCCCGACGGCGTCTGCACCGTGTCCGACGGAAACGCCGAGCCCGGTCGCCCGGTGCTGGTGGATATCCGCGCGGGCGCCACCGCCGATTTCACCCGCCGCCTGCGCATCGATCTCGTGGACCGCCCGATGACGCTCACCGAGGCGCCGTCCGCGGCGCTCGGCGACGAGCAGTTGCAGCAGCTCACCGAAACCTGGGCCGACCGCATGCAACTCGCCGATCTCACCGGCGCGCACGGCGCGACGTTTACGTACTGCCAGACCAAGTCGCTCGCGACCAGCGACGACGGCATCAACTGCGACAGTCTCGACTGAGCGGTGCACGCATGACGGCACGCCGGGCGAGCTCGGTCCTCATAGTGTCGGAAACCGACGATCTACACGCCACCGCGATGGCGGCGACGCTGCGAGAACACCACGCGCTCAACGCAATTCACCTCGACCTGCGCGACTTCCCCCGGGAGTCGGGCAGTTTTCGGCTGGACCGGCTCGGCACCGCGCGCTCGCTCTCGCACGTGATCGGGCTCGACGACGTGCGCTCGGTCTGGTGGCGCCGCCCGCACCTGAGCCAGGTGCCCGGCGGGGTGCGCGCCGCCGACGACGAATACCGCCAGGCCGAATGCGACAGCTTCATCCAGGGCCTGCTCTGGTCCATCCCGGCCGGCTGGGTCAACGATCCCGGCGCCGACCGCACCGCGACCCGCAAGATCGTGCAGCTGGAGACCGCGTTGCGCGCCGGATTCGCGGTGCCGGAGACGCTGATCACCAACGATCCGGACGAGGCCCGCAGCTTCGCCGAATCCCGGCCGGGCCCAGTCGTTTACAAACGCACCGGAACCAGTCGCGCCGAGTTCGCCGAGACCAGGATCATCACCGAGGCGGACTACCCCAGGCTCGCCGGTATCCGCTCCTCGCCGACCACGTTCCAGGATTACATCGACGCGGAGTGCGATCTGCGGGTCGTCTGGGTGGACGGCGTCGAGTGGACGGTGCGGATCGACTCGCAGGCCGGCGTCGGCCGGGTCGATTCCCGCCTGGACACCTCGGTCGATTTCGTGCCCGAGCACCTGCCCGCGTCGGTGAGCAAGTCGCTCGCCACGCTGATGGGCGCGCTCGGATTGTCCTTCGGCGTCTTGGATATTCGGCTCGGCCTCGACGGCGAGTACTACTTCCTCGAGGTCAACCCGCAGGGCCAGTTCGCCTATCTGGAGATCAAGACGGGCCTGCCGATCTTCCGCAGCCTGGCCAATCTCCTCGTCGACGGCGATGGGGCAGTCAGCGGCTACTGACGAGAGTCCGTGGCAGCGCGCCCGTTTCCGGAAACCGGACCGCCGCCGCGCTGGGCGCACCCGGAAACCTCAGTGAGCGAAGCACATCCCGCACGCGAGCGCGGATCGGCCTGTGCCGGCACAACAGTCGTCGCCGGCGCGCTGACCTGGAACGAATCGGCAGCGCAGCACCGGCTGGCCGGACACGAGATCGCACCGGACCCGCCGAACTCACCGGTGTCGGCGAAAAACATACCGCCGAAACCGGTTTCGAGTCGTCCGGACGCTACTGGCTCTTACGGCGGTTGGCACCGCCGCGACTGCGGAGTTGCACATGCGACTCCACCAGCACGTTGTGGATGAAGCCGTAGGAGCGACCGGTTGCTCGCGCCAGCGAGCGAATGCTCGCCCCTGCCTCGTACTGCTTCTTCAACTGGGTCTGTAGGCGGTCCCGGGACTTCCCCGTGACGCGTGTTCCCTTACCCAGGGTGGCTTTGACTTGCGTGGGCCTGTCGCTCATGGCTTCCTCCGAGTCGCCGAGCAGCTCTTTCCAGGCTAAGCACTCGAGGGTCCGTGATCAACGGATTCTTGTGATGAAAGTCACGCAAGCTGAATAAGTTCCAAATATTCGGCGGACCAATGGTCTTCCGAACCGTCCGGTAGCAAGATCACCCGCTCCGGCGACAGCGCCTCCGCGGCGCCCGGATCGTGCGTGACCAGCACGACCGCGCCCGCGTAAGTGCGCAGCGCATCGAGCACCTGCTCGCGCGAGACCGGATCGAGGTTGTTGGTCGGTTCGTCGAGCAGCAGCACGTTCGCGGCCGACGAAACGAGCCCGGCCAGCGCGAGGCGGGTCTTCTCACCGCCGGACAACGTGCCGGCCGGCTGTTCCAACTGGGGACCGGTGAACATGAACGCGCCGAGCAGGCTGCGCAGGCTCTGCTCCCCCGCGTCCGGCGCGGCATGGCGGATGTTCTCCCACACCGTGGCCTGATCGTCGAGGGTGTCGTGCTCCTGCGCGAAATACCCGACCTTCAGGCCGTGTCCGGGGACCAGGTTGCCCGCGGTCGGTTGCTCGACCCCGGCCAGCATGCGCAGCAGCGTGGTCTTGCCCGCGCCGTTGAGGCCGAGCACGACGACCCGGCTGCCGCGGTCGATGGCCAGGTCGACGCCGGTGAAGATCTCCAGCGAGCCGTAGACCTTGGTCAGGTTCTCCGCCATCAGCGGCGTCTTGCCGCATGGAGCCGGCTCGGGGAACTTGATCCTGGCGACCTTGTCGGCCACGCGCACGTCGTCCAGCTCGGCGATCAGGCGGTCGGCGCGCTTGGCCATGTTCTGTGCCGCAGTGGCTTTGGTGGCCTTGGCGCCGAGCTTGGCCGCCTGCACGCGCAGCGCGCTCGCCTTCTTCTCGGCGTTGGCGCGTTCGCGACGGCGGCGCTGTTCGTCGGTGGCGCGGGCGTCGAGGTACTTCTGCCAGCCCATGTTGTAGACATCGGCCTCGCCGCGCACCGCGTCCAGGAACCAGACCTTGTTCACCACATCGCCGAGCAGTTCGACGTCGTGGCTGATCACGATCAGGCCGCCGTCGTGGTTCTGCAGGAAACCGCGCAGCCAGGTGATCGAGTCGGCGTCGAGGTGGTTGGTCGGCTCGTCGAGCAGCAGGATGGTGTCCGAACGCCCGCCGCTGCCGTCGGAGGCGGCGAACAGGATGCGCGCCAACTCGATTCGCCGACGCTGACCACCGGACAGAGTGCGCAGCGCCTGGGCGAGCACGCGATCGGGCAGGCCGAGGCTGTTGCAGATGCGGGCAGCGTCGCTCTCGGCGACATAGCCGCCGAGCGCGGAGAAACGCTCCTCCAGGCGGCCGTACTTGCGCACCGCCTTGTCCCGCTCGTTCTCGTCGGCCACCTCGGCCATCAGCGCCTGCTGCTTCTCCATGTCGCGGATCAGCGTGTCCAGGCCGCGCGCGGACAGCACCCGGTCGCGGGCCAGGATGTCGAGGTTGCCCTCGCGCGGATCCTGCGGCAGATAGCCGATATCGCTGGAGCGCAGAATCTTTCCGGCGTACGGCTCGCCCTCGCCCGCCAGGATGCGCAGCGTGGTGGTCTTGCCAGCACCGTTGCGTCCGACCAGTCCGATCCGGTCGCCGGACTGCACCCGCAAGGCCGGTCCGGGGGCCGACAGCAGGGTGCGGACTCCGGCCCGGACCTCCAGGTCGGTCGCGGTGATCACAGATTTCTCCTCGCGGATCAGTGGTGCTGGGCGGTAGCTACTCGATTGTGCGACGCGATATGCACAAGAACCACTGATTTTACCTGGGTTCCGGTAGCGCTTTTACACCCAGCGACTCGGGTGTGACGGCCGTAACTGAACCGGCGAGTAACCTGCCCATGCATGAGTACTGATCTGTTGGGCAAAAGCGCGCTCGTCAGCGGGGCCAGCCGGGGCATCGGCAAGGCCGTCGCGGCGGAACTGCTGAGCCGCGGCGCGAACGTGCTGATCACCGCGCGCAAGAAGGATCCGTTGGACGAGACCGCCGCGGAGCTGCGGGCCCTCGGACATCAGGGCGAGGTCGTCGCGCTGGCCGGCAACTCGGGGCACGCCGAAGACCGCGCGGCGGCGATCGACCGGCTGATGGCCGAGTTCGGTTCGGTGGACATCCTGATCAACAACACCGGCATCAATCCCGTGTTCGGCTCGCTGATGGAAGCCGACCTCGACGCGGTGCGCAAGATCTTCGACGTGAACGTGGTCGCGGCGCTCGGCTACATCCAGCAGGCGTTCAAGGCGTGGATGGGCGAGCACGGCGGCGCGGTGGTCAATGTGGCCAGCGTCGCGGGCATCCGGTCGTCCGGCGTGATCGCCGCGTACGGCGCGTCCAAGGCCGCGCTGATCCGGCTCACCGACGAGTTGGCCTGGCAGCTCGGGCCGAAGATCCGGGTGAACGCGGTCGCGCCCGGCGTGATCAAGACCAAGTTCGCCGACGCGCTGTACTCCGCGGACGAGGAGCGGGCGGCGAGCATCTATCCGATGAAGCGGCTCGGCACGCCCGAGGATGTCGCGCGGCTGATCGGGTTCCTGGTGTCCGACGAGGCCGCGTGGATCACCGGTGAGACGGTGCGGGTGGACGGCGGACTGCTGTCGACCGGCGGACTCTGACCATTCCGGAATGTCGATGCCCGTCGGGACTCGCGGTGATGGCTGATCGTCGCGCGACGGTCATGCCCGTCCGTCGCGCGGCGTTCACGCCCGTCCATCCTGCGGCGCTCACGCCCGTCCGGTGTATGGCGGTCATCCCCTCCCGGCAGGGCCGTTTCCCTCCGGCAGGAGGCGGTCCGGTGCAGCGGCGCCTGGCGCCGAAACTGGGGCTGCTGCTGACGGTGCCGGCATGACCGCGGACATCGTCGTCTGTGGGCTGGGGCCTGCGGGCAGGGCGTTGGCGCATCGCTGCCTCGCGCGTGGGCTGTCGGTCACCGTGGTCGATCCCGCGCCGGATCGCCGGTGGTCAGCGACCTACGCGGCGTGGGGCGACGAGTTGCCCGGATGGCTGGATCCGACGGCGATCGCGGCCACGGTCGAGCAGCCGACGGCGTGGGGAACGCGGGCGCATCGGATTGATCGGCCTTACGTCGTGCTCGATTCGGATCGGCTGCGGGAGTCGCTCGATCTAGCCGGTGCGGAGGTTGTCGCGGATCGCGCGGTGGAGCTGACCGCCGACACGGTCGTGCTGGCCGCTGGACGGCCGCTGACGGCTCGACGGGTGGTCGATGCACGGGGAATTGCCCGATCTGCCGCATTGGCCGAGCAGACGGCTTACGGGCTCGTTCTCGACGCGCGGCGATGCGCCGGGGTCGAACCGTTGTTCATGGACTGGCGCACGGACAACGGCGCGGACGCCGAGGCACCTAGGTCGTTTCTCTACGCGGTACCGCTCGGCGACGGGTCGATGTTGCTGGAGGAGACCTGCCTAGCGGGTCGGCCCGCACTCGACGGCACCACCCTGCGCGACCGGCTGCATCATCGATTACGTTCCCGCGGAATCGAATTCACCGGCAACGAACGCGTCGAGCGGGTGCGCTTCCCGGTCGAAGGGGGCCGTCCCGGACGCCGAACCTTCGGCGCGGCAGGCGGATTCGCGCATCCGGCCACCGGTTACAGCGTCGCCGCGTCGCTGACCGCGGCCGATGCCGTCGCGAGGGGGGCGCTCGCGTGGCCCGCCTCGGCCCGCGCCGTCTACCGGCTCCGCGCCGCGGGCCTGCGCGCACTGCTCGCGCTCCCGCCCGCCGATCTCCCGGTTTTCTTCGACGCCTTCTTCACCATGCCGCCCGCCGCGCAGCGGGCCTATCTGTCCGGGCGAACCGACCTGACCGGCACCGTTACCGCCATGCGCACCCTTTTCGGCGCACTCCCGCCCCAGCTCCGTCGGCGCGTCGCCGCCGCGACACTCGGGATCGGCATTCGCTCGCGTATTCGAATACCGTCGGCCATCATGGAAGGATGAGTGGGACTCAGCGTCCGGCACTCATCCGAGGTACCCGCGTCGAGGGGATGCAGCAGTGAGGTCGATCTGGAAAGGCTCGATCGCATTCGGGCTGGTGAACGTCCCGGTCAAGGTCTACACCGCGACCGAGGACCACGACATCCGATTCCATCAGGTGCACGCCAAGGATGGGGGTCGGATCAAATACGACCGTGTCTGCACGGTGTGCGGCAAGTCCGTGCAGTACGCCGATATCGATAAGGCGTACGAATCCCCCGAGGGCGACAAGGTCATTCTCACCGACGAGGACTTCGCCAAACTGCCCGCCGCCGAGAAACACGAGATCCCGGTGTTGCAGTTTGTGCCGTCCGAGCAGATCGACCCGATCCTGTTCGACAAGAGCTACTACCTGGAGCCCGATTCGGCGACGCCCAAGGCGTACGTCCTGCTCGCGACGACGCTGGAGCAGATCGACCGCACCGCCCTCGTGCATTTCACCCTGCGGCAGAAGACCAGGCTCGCCGCGCTGCGCGTGCGCGACGGCATGCTCGTGCTGCAAACCCTGCTGTGGCCCGACGAGGTGCGCGAGGTCGAATTCGAAGCCCTCGACGGCGTGGCCGCGCCGAAACCGCAGGAAATCAAGATGGCCGAGACGCTGGTCGAGACCATGTCCGACGACTTCGACCAGGATCAGTACACCGACGAATACCAGATCGAGCTCAAGCGACTGCTCGACGAGGCGATCGCCAGCGGCACCGGCAAGGTGCCCGAGCAACCCGAGTCCGCACCCGCCGAGATGGACGCGGAAGTGGTCGACCTGGTCGCCGCGCTGCAACGCAGTCTCGAGGCCAGCGGGCGGCGCGCGGCGGGCGAGGCC
The DNA here is from genome assembly GCF_040681495.1 of Nocardia sp. NPDC051756. Classification (NCBI taxonomy): domain Bacteria; kingdom Bacillati; phylum Actinomycetota; class Actinomycetes; order Mycobacteriales; family Nocardiaceae; genus Nocardia; species Nocardia sp. NPDC051756. Next base: position 699,993 of record NZ_JBFAYV010000005.1, read on the forward strand.
GAGGACAACGGCAAGGCCAAACCGGCGAAGAAGCCGGCCGCGAAGAAGACCGCGGCCAAGAAGACCGCCGAGAAGCCGGCGAAAAAGGCGGCCAAGAAGGCGGCGGCCCGCAAGGGCGCGTAAGTACAGGCGCACACTCCTGGCAAACTGTCGGGTATGGATTCCGCCGTTGTGATCGTCCCGATGGGTCTCGGCCACCTGCGCCAGGTCCTCGATCTCGGTCACGAAGTCTTCGACATCACCACCAAGCCGTACACCTCGTGGTCGCTGACCTCGGTCGCCGAGCACCTGGACAGCCCCGACAACGCCTGCTGGGTCGCGCTCGACTCAGACCGTGTGGTCGGTTTCGTGCTCGGGTCGATGGAATTCGAGAACCGCGACGACTGGGCCTACCTCGAGTGGATCGCCGTCGCGCCGGACATGCAGGGCCACGGCATCGCCCGGCGGCTGGTCGACGTCTGCTCGGAGGCGCTGTTCGCGCGCGGCGCCCGGCGGATCGTCACCGATGTCGAGGATCGCAACGCGGCCTCCACCGCCCTGATGACCCGCAGCGGCTTCATCCCCGCCGCCACCGTCACCCTGTTCGTCCGCCCGAATCCCAATGACCCCGAACCGGATTCGCAGCTCGACGCCGCGGCCATCGCGCCAGGCACCAAGCGCGCCCTGATCCGGCGCGGGCGACTGGCCGGCGACAACCACCGGGCCGCGCGCTAGAACATGCCGTTGGGGATCTGATCGTCGTCCGGCACCGGTTGGGCCGCGTGCCAGTGCTCGGTGATGCGGCCGTCGGTCAGCCGCCAGATATCGATGATGGCGAGGCCGCGGTCGGCGCCGCGCGGCGTCAGGTGCTGGTGCACGACGACGTAGTCGGTGTCGGCGATGACTCGTTTGACCTCGATGTCGGCTGTGCCGATCGGGGAATTGACGGTGTAGTCGAGGAAAGCGTCTCGGCCGGAAGGGGTTCCGGGGGCGTGGGCGATGAAGTCCTCGTGCAGGAGTGCGCGGAATCCGTCGATATTGCCCTGCTGGAAGTCGGCGAGGGCGTCCAGGACGAGGTTCTTGTTGTCGATGTCGGTCATGGCGCAACCGTCGCAGTCGCGGGTGTGCGCTGTCGATTACCAGGGATGTAATGGCCGGGTGCTGGGTGCGCGGCGATACTGACGGGGTGGAGCACGGGGATCGGCCGGTTGGTGAGTTGCTGCGGGAGTGGCGATTGCGGCGCGGGCTGAGTCAGCTCGAGTTGTCGATTCAGGCCGATGTTTCGTCCAGGCATGTGAGTTTCGTGGAGACGGGGCGCACCATTCCGAGTGCGGCGATGGTCGAACGCTTTGCCGAGCAGTTGAATGTCCCGCTGCGGGAACGGAATCTGCTGCTGGTCGCGGCCGGGCACGCGCCCGTCTATCGACATCGCGCGCCGGACGATCCGGAGTTGGCGCGGGCGCGCGACGCGATACGCCGGGTGCTCGATCTGCACGAGCCGTTCCCGGCGTTGGCGGTAGACCGGCGCTGGAACCTGTTGTTCGCCAACGCCGCCACCCGAGTTTTCTTCGACGAGGTCGATCCGGAGCTGCTGCGGCCGCCGGTCAACATGATGCGGATCGGGCTGCATCCCAACGGGTTCGGCGATCGCCTGCGCAATGCCGATCAGGTGCGCGGCTTTCTGCTGCCCCGACTAGCCAGGCAGGCTGCACAGACCGGCGATCCCGAATTACGCACGCTGCATGACGAATTGAGCGCGTATCACCCTACCGCCGAGCCGACTCCGATCGACCCCGCCGACGTCGCATTGCCGATCCGGATCCGGCATCGCGACACCGAACTCTGCTTCTTCAACACGATCACGACGTTCGGCGCGCCGTTCGACATCACCCTCGACGAGATCGCCGTCGAGGCCTACTTCCCCTCCGACGCGACAACCTCGGACTACCTGCACGCGCTCGCCGACCAACCCGCGCACACGCACCACTTCTGATTTCCCGCACCGGAAATCGCATGCGAAATCCTGTGCGGGAAATCAGAAGTGGTGCGGCTGCTTACTTGACTGCCGCTCGGCCCTGTTCGAAGAACTCCAGCAGGGTTGCGTCCGAGTCGACCTCGGCGTGCGGGCGGTAGGCGCCGAAGGGGGCGTTCCAGAAATCGCCGGTGCGTGGGGTCCACGGGCCGACGTATGCGTACGGGCCCGGATGGAATGAATCACCCGGCGAGACACCGTAATTCACCTCGTCGACCGTGATCGACAGGTCGAAGTGCTCCGGCCACAGCACCGGCGTCGCATCCGGCGCGAACTCTCGCAAAGCCTTGTCCCCCAGCACAAACCAGTCCCCGACCAGCCGCGCCGCCTCCGGATCGATATCGATCACACTGTCGGGCTCAACCCCCGTCGTGTCCTTGTACACGCCCTTCGGCGCCTCCGGCTCGAACCCCGCCAGCCGCCCGAGCTCCCGATAAGTCCCCCGCAACGGAGCCCGTCCTGCGTCCCACACCAATTCCGCGCCGACCACCGAAACCGGCCACTGCACACCACCGAACCCCTGGTGCACCGCCCGCAACCGAATCGTCCCGTGCTGCCGATACTGCGGTCCCGCGATCAACAACTCCGCCACCGCATGCAACGCCTGCCGAGATCGCACATAAATCTGCTCGTCCACACCGGAATCATGTCCGGTGTGGACGCTCAACGCAGAGGATTTCGCCTAGGGCTTAGCCCTCGTCCTCCCGTTCCTCGGGAGGTTTCACACCCAGATGCGACGCGATCGCGGCAACCACTAGCCCCTGGCTGCTCCGGTCGTCAACGAGCTCCTCGAGCTGACGTCGCATACCGATCACGCTCAGTTGCATCGACAGGATCCGCTTTCGTACGCCCTTCAAGGCGTCATTTGCCGAGAACGGCGTCTCGCCACGATCCCCTACCAGCTTCTCGAGCACACTTACCCGGTACTCGAGCTCGTCCAGCCTTGCCACACAAACCCCCTGCCTTATCGAATGAACCCATCCGCCCTTCGCGGTGTTGCCGCACACAGCTGCGGGCATCGAAGACGTCGCTGGAAGACGGAATGAGATGGTCGACTATCTGCTAGTTCTCGTCCTCAGGAATCGTGATCTTGAAGTAGGACACGATCGCGTTGACGCCGCGCGTCAGCACTGACACGTCCTGCTTCAATCCAGACACATCGTGCTTCAGCACCGACACGTCTTCCTTCACCCCGGACATGTCCAGCTTCAGCACCGACACGTCCTGCTTCAACCCGGACACATCGTGCTTCAGCACCGACACGTCTTCCTTCAGCACGGCGACGCCCGGTTCCACCACCTTGACGATCTCCAGGATCTTCACGATTTCGTCCTGGTAGGCAGCGCGGTCGTCCCTCCAGGACTCGATCCAGGACTCGTGCTTCCTCTCCAACGCAGTCACACGCTTTCCCAAAGCCGGCAGTGTTGCAAACATGTAGCCCCCTGTCTCGAATGGAAATTGCGGCCCCAAGTGTGGCCCGGGCACAGGCGGACGCGCTAGCGGAATCGGCCGGAAAAACGCCTCGAGCAGGCAAGGTTCCAAAAACGACCGTTGATACGGTCCCGACTGGAACCTGATTTACAGGAATGTGACCCGAACGTGCGGTTTGGAACGTCCGCGCGTTCCATGCTGGGAGCGGTCATCGGCTCATGGAAGGACGGCTCGTGGTGGAGTTTCAGGTTCCGGTCATCGATATCTCGGCCTACATCGGCGGTGCGAGCGCTGCGGAGCGGGCAGTGGTTGCGCGGCAGATCGATGAGGCGGCGCAGAGCGTCGGGTTCATGCAGATCCGCGGGCACGGCATCGCGCAGTCTGTGCTGGACGAGTTCGCGTCGGCGCTCGACGACTTCTTCGCCCTGGATCAGGCGACGAAGGAGGGGTATCGGGCGGCGGTCGAGTTCAATCGCGGGTATTCGCCGCCGAAGAGCGAGAGCCTGAGTTTGAGTCTCGGGGTGGCGTCGGCGACGCGGATGAACGATTTCTTCGAGGCGTTCAATATCGGCACGACGACGGCCGACTATCCGGGCCTGGACTTGCCCGCGGCGGCGGGGTACGCCGAAAACGTCTGGCCCGCACAACTTCCCACGTTCCAGCAGCGAGTCCTGACGTACTACGCCGAGGCCGCGCGCGTCGCGGGCACCCTCACCACCATCTTCGCCGACGCCCTCGATCTGCCGGCCGGCTACTTCGACCGTTTCACCGATCATTCGCTGAATGTGTTGCGCATGAACAACTATGCGCTGCCACCGGGCAGCATCGACCTCGACGGCGAACTGAAGGGCATGGGCGAGCACACCGATTACGGCATCGTCACCGTCCTGTGGGCCGACCAGGTGCCGGGCCTGCAAGTGCTCGGCGCGGACGGCCACTGGCACGACGTGCAGCCCGCCAACGACGCCCTGCTGATCAACCTCGGCGACCTGATGGCCCGCTGGACCAACGAACGCTGGCTCTCCACCCTGCACCGCGTCATGCCGCCGATCGTCGACGGCACCGTCGAACGCCGGCGCAGCGCGGCGTTCTTCCACGACGGCAACTTCGACGCACTGATCGAGACCCTGCCCTCGTGCATCGGCGCGGGCAGCAAGTACGCACCGATCACGGTCGCCGAACACGTCCAGGCGAAACTCGCCGGTTCCCGTGGCCTGCAACCGAATACGAACGCGCAGCGAGAAGCCGCACGGGCCCTCTCGGCGCGCTCGTAACCGAAACTACTTGCGGAACTTGGCTTCCAGCTCCGTAGCCGCGGCCTGAAGGTCTGCCGGGTCGTTGGTCTTGAAGATGCCCTGATATCCGGTCTCGGCGCGCACCGCGGCCTCGACCTCCGGATCGTGGTACAGCCGAGCGAGTTTCAGCAGCGTCGAGTTGTCCTTGTCGGCGGCGCGGGCGGCGAAGATGTTGATGTACTGCTTGAGTTCCGGCCGTTCCGGATCGTCGGTGTAGATGGTCTCGTTCTGCGTCAGACCCGCTGGGCGAGCGAAGGTGTCGTCGACGAAGGCCGCGTCGACGCTGCCGAGCGACTGCGCGGTCAGCGTCGGGTCGATGGGGGTCAGCTTCACCTTCGAGGCGGCGGTGTCCACGTCCTCCAGCTTGGAGTCCCAGCCCGCGTTGCCCTTCAGCACGATCAGCCCGGCCGCGGCCAGGCTGAGCAGCGGACGCACCTGGTTGGCCGGGTTGTTGCTCAACGTGATCTGGCCGCCCTGCGGAATGTCGGCGACCGACTTGTGCTTACGTGAGTACAGCGCCAGCGGGAAGATCTCGGTCGCGCCGACCGGAACCAGGGTGTCGTTGTTGCGGGCGTTGTAGTTGGCCAGGTACCGCACGTGCTGGAACTTGTTGAGATCGATGCGGCGTTGCGCCAGTGCGGGATTGGGCTGGTTGTAGTCGGTGAAGTTGACGAACTCGATGTCGATGCCCTGATCGGCGGCCTTCTTCTTGTACACGTCCCAGTGCGGCAGTCCGAGATCGTTCACACCGATGCGGATCACGTCGTCGCGGTGCTCCGCGCCACAGGAAACCGAGGCGACGGCCAGGGCGGACAGGATGGGGATCAGCAGTAGTCGGTGCAGCAAGCGCATTGCGAGCAAACTAGACGGTCGTCCAACTTTTCGGAAGGGTTTTGCTCACCACAATCCAAACCGTTGTCTCCCTCGTTGCCCGGTCGCTTGGATTACCGGGTTCATATCGCGACAAGCATTTCGGGAGCACGAGTGAAATTCCATCGGGTACTGGCGATCCCGGTCCTGGTAGCAACCGCGGCCCTCACCCTTACGGCGTGCGGTTCTGACGACAAGGCTTCCTCCGACACAGTAGTGCGGATCGGCACCACCGACAAGGACAAAGCCTGGGACGTTTTCGAGCAGCGGGCCAAGGACAAGGGCATCACGCTGAAGATCACGAACTTCTCCGATTACAAGCAGCCGAATCTGGCGCTCGCGCAGAAGCAGATCGATGTGAATCTGTTCCAGCACTTACAGTTCCTCGGCGCTTACAACGTCGCGAACAACGACACACTGACGCCGATCGGCGCCACCTACATCGTGCCGCTGGGCCTGTACTCCAAGAAGCACAAGACGCTCGCGGACCTGCCGCAGGGCGCGGAGATCGCGATCCCGAACGACCCGACCAACCAGGCGCGGGCCCTGTTCGTGCTGCAGGCGGCCGGCCTGCTGAAGCTGTCCTCGGACGTCAAGTCGCCGAGCCCGGCCGACATCGACAAGGGCGCGTCCAAGGTCAAGGTCACCCCGGTGGACGCGGCCCAGACCGCGCTCTCGCTCGCCTCGGTCGACGGCTCGATCATCAACAACACCTTCCTCGATCGTTCCGGCGTCGACCCCAATTCGGCGCTGTACAAGGATGATCCGAAGAACCCGGCGGCCGAGCCCTACATCAACGCGCTGGTGACCCGGGCCGAGGACAAGAACAATCCGAAGCTGCTGCAACTGGTCGAGCTCTGGCACGACCCCGAGGTGCAGAAGGCGCACAGCGAGGTGACCAAGGGCACCGCCGTCGAGGTGCGGCGCACCGGCCCTGAGCTGGAACAGATTCTGCAGCGGGTGCAGCAGACCATCCGCGACACCAAGTGACCGAACGGCCGCCCGCTGTCGAGTTCCGTTCGGTCACCAAGGTTTTCGGTAAGGGCGCGACGGCCCAAGTCGCGCTGGACGCTATCGATCTGCGGATCGAAGAGGGCGAAATCTTCGGCGTGATCGGCTATTCCGGCGCGGGCAAGAGCACGCTCGTCCGGTTGATCAACGCGCTGGAGAAGCCGACCAGCGGCACCGTCGAGATCTCCGGCACCCCGATCACCGGGGTGCGCGAGGCCGAGGTGCGGCGGCTGCGCCGCGATATCGGGATGGTGTTCCAGCAGTTCAACCTGTTCCGATCACGCACGGCCGCAGGCAATGTCGAGTATCCGCTGAAGGTGGCGGGCTGGAAGCGGGCCGAGCGCAAGGCACGGGTCGCTGAGCTGCTGGAGTTCGTCGGGCTGTCCGACAAGGCCCGCAGCTACCCCGATCAGCTCTCCGGCGGCCAGAAGCAGCGGGTCGGCATCGCCCGTGCCCTGGCCACCTCGCCGAAGCTGCTGCTCGCCGACGAATCGACCTCGGCGCTCGACCCGGAAACCACCGGCGAGGTGCTGCGGCTGCTGAAGAAGGTCAACCGGGAGCTCGGCGTCACCATCGTGGTGATCACCCACGAGATGGACGTGATCCGCGCGGTGGCCGATCGGGTGGCCGTGCTCGCGGAGGGCCGGATCGTCGAACTCGCCAGCACCTTCGAGGTTTTCGCGACCCCGCAGGCGGCGCCGACGCAGTCGTTCGTGGAGACGGTGCTGCACAACCGTCCGTCCGCGGACGAGTTGCGCAGGCTCGGTGAGCTACACGGCGGCCGGCTGGTCACGGTCGACATCGACGACCGGCGCGGCATCGGCGCGGCACTGGCCACCGCGGCGCACGCCGACGTGCGCTTCGAGGTGGTCTACGGCGGCGTGAGCACGTTGCAGGACAAGACATTCGGCAGCGTCACCCTGGCGCTGCACGGCGCGGATGCGGCGATCGACAAGGTGATCGACGAGTTCGATCGCCGCGCCGGCGACCCCGTTCAGGTCACCCGGACCGACCAGAAGGGCTGAAAGGAGTACCGATGCATACAGATTGGGACAAACTCCAGCCGGTCCTCACCGAGGCGATCGGCACCACCATCTATCTGGTGCTGATCACCTTCGTGGTCGGCGGGCTGATCGGGCTTTTCCTCGGCACCATGCTCTACACCACCCGCAAGGGCGGACTGCTGGCGAACGCGCCGATCAACGTGCTGCTCAACGTGATCGTGAACGTGGTGCGGCCGATCCCGTTCATCATCCTGCTCGCGGCGCTCGGCCCGGTGACGTTGAAGGTGGTCGGCACCACCATCGGCACCGATGCCGCGGCGTTCGTGATGATCGTGGCGGCGTCGTTCGCCATCGCGCGGATCGTGGAGCAGAACCTGGTGACGGTCGATCCGGGCGTGATCGAGGCGGCCAGGGCGGTCGGCGCCGGGCCGTTGCGGATCATCTTCACGCTGTTGATTCCCGAGGCGCTGGGGCCGCTGGTACTCGGCTACACCTTCGTGGTGATCGGGATCGTGGACATCTCCGCCATGGCCGGCACCGTCGGCGGCGGTGGACTCGGCGATTTCGCGCTGGTCTACGGCTATCAGCGGTTCGACTGGCAGGTGACCCTGGTGGCCACGCTGATCATCATCGCCGGCGTGCAGGGCATTCAGTTCTTCGGGAACTGGCTGGCCCGAAAGGTATTGCGCCGCTGAGGTAAACAAAACGAGGGGTGTCCACGCTATGCGCGGACACCCCTCGTTCGGTTATGGCGTGCTTACTCCGGCGAGCACTGCGAGTGCAGGATCTCGGCGCGCTTGGGCGCCGAGCTGCCGAAGTTGGGGAACGGCGGCGCCAGCGGGCCGAGGGCGGCGATGGCGTTGCGTTCCGCCTCGCCCCGGTCCCGGCCGGTGCCGACGGCCCAGTGACCGTCCGAGCTCGCCGAGATCGCACCGCAGCCGTCCGAGAAGCGGACGACGACGAAGCAGTCCCGGCTGCCGCATTCGGCCAGCGCGCGGGCGTCGGACCCGGCGTAGCTCGAGTAGTTCCACGCCGACGCGGTGTCCCAGTTCCTGGGGTTCAACGCGATCGACCCGTAGTACCTGCCCTCCGCATCCGGCCCGGCCTGGGCGACGCCCGCACCGGCTGCGACCAAGACGGCCGCGGATGACACGACCAGGCCGAGAGCAGCCTTGCGCGACAACGACATTGTGATCCTCCCCGAGAAAGAAAACTGACTTCGAGTCAGATCATCGGGCACGGCACCCGAATAGTCCAAAATCATCTCGAGCCCGAAATAGATTGGGCCACAGAGCCTTCAGAAATGAAAGCCTCAGATCGTGGCGCGCACTCAGCTCGCGTTCTTCGTGCACGAAGACAGCACGACGCTCGCCGCCCGCGGCGAAGCGCTGCCGAGATCCGGGAACGGCGGCGCACTTTCACCGAGCTTGGCGATCGCCAACCGCTCGGCGTCCTCGCGGGCCGGCGCCCAGTCCGCCGCGTACTGCCCGTCCGCGCCGCGCGCGATCGCCGCGCAACCATTGGCGAACCGCACCATGATCCGGCAGTCGTACACGGCGCAGTCCCGGATCGCCGCCGCATCCGCGGCCACCCAGCTCGGCTGGTCGGTCGCCGCGACCAGCTTCCCGGTCCCCGGCGAAAGCGCCAGCGTCCCATAGTAATTACCCGCCGCACCCGCCGAGCCGCCCCCCAAGAGGGCAAGCGCCGCGGTGGATGTCAGAGCCGCACCAAACGCGGCCCTACCCAGAACTGACAACAGAATCTCCCCGTTTCAACGAAGTAACGCGGAGCTGATCATCGCCGAGCGATGCCTCCCTGTCCAGTATTCCGTTGCGCCCCATCGGTTTTTGCCCGGTCAGTTTCCCGGCTGTTTGTGCAGGTCTACTTCGCGGTACCGACAACCGGTCACGCCGCCGATAAGCGCGGCCTTGGCGGTCGCGAGCTTGATCTCGTTGCCTTGGTCCGGCGAATGCAGCACGACATCGTGGCGTCCGGGCTGGTCGGCCCGAACAGTGAACGATGTGATGCCGTTTCGCGCCGCGATGTCGCGCGCGATTTGTAGTACCGCCGCCCATTCATCGTCCGCGATCGGCACCGCAGAGGTGAGGCGGTCGGTCGAGATCGATACTCCCTCGGTTTCGAGGTATGGCGACGGGCAGCCCAGCTTGCTCTGGTTACGGTTGACGACCGTTTGCCAGTCGAGCCCCGGGGCAGCGGCCTTCGTGGCCTCGGCGATCTGCGAGATCACCGCCATGAGGTCGCGCTCAGTGGCTTCGACCGACGGCAACTTCCGCATTTTCGCTGCGGCCTCGGCGATATCAGCTTTGGGCGCCGGGCGGTACGGGTCTTTCAAGCTGTCCCCGCATCCACTCACCACCGCCGCCACGATGACCGAGGCAACTACTCGCGCCACCGCCTTCGTCGTCATATCAGCCCCCCTCACACATGAACTCCATCGAGGTGAGTCATATGGTCGCTAATTGATCTTCTACAGCGACCATATGACTCCCCTCGATGGCTGTCCCCAGCCGGGTGGTTGTGCACAGGGGAATTGTTCGCGCAGGTGGGGTGGCCGGGGCTGACAGGACGGTGCGCGATGCTGGCGGACATGAGGGCACTACTGAAAGGGTTCCGGGATAAGCAGTTCGGCGTCTTCACCACCGCACAGGCGCGGATCGAATACACCCGCGCGGAACTGCGCGCACGCCTGCACCGTGGCGAGTGGGTGCCGGTGTTCCACGGTGTCTACCGGGAGGCGACCGTCCAGCCGGGACCGGAACTGCGCGTCGAGGCGGCGCGTCTGTCGATGGGATTGCCAGTCCTGATCGCCGCTTACGACACGGCCGCCGAGTTGCACGGGTTCTCGATCATCGAGGGCAATGCGACCCACGTGCTGGGTGTGCAACCATCTCGCTCGAAACAACTGGTCGTACACCGCGATCGACTCCACTCTGTGCAGGTGGCATCAACAAACGGTGTACCCACGACCACAGCCGCTCGCACCGCCATCGATCTGGCGCGCACCCTGAATCGGATGGACGCATTGGCCACGCTGGATGCCGCCGGCGGGCTGGGGCTCGCACCAGATGAACTCGGCGAGGAACTCTCCCGCCATCATCGCCGGCGCGGCTTCCGGCAGGCCGTCGACCTGATCGCGTTGATGGACGGCAGAGCTGAATCGCCGATGGAATCACGCACCCGGCTACGCTGCGTCGACGCCGGACTTCCTCACCCTCGACCACAACTGGAAGTTCTCACCGCGGACGGCTCCCGTCGACTCGACCTCGGTTGGCCGCAGTATCGCATCGGACTCGAATACGACAGCGTCGCTTGGCATTGCGGCCTACACGCCGCCGCAAGAGACAACACCCGCCACAACCAGCTGACCACTCAGGGCTGGACAATCTTCTACGCCACCGCACAGGACGTCCTCCACCACCCAGCCACCTTCACCGAGCCCATCAAACTCGCAATCAGCCGAGCACGCCCGTGCACCCGCTAATTGGCAATGCCGTGCAATCGAGGTTAGTCATATGGTCGCTATTTGATCTTCTACAGCAACCATTTGACTAACCTCGATTGCCCCAACGACCTTTGGCCCGACTCGATGGCGGCGCACCTAATAACCGACCGATCGCCCGGAGCAAACCGGGCGAACAGCGACCACCCGCGCAAACGCCGACAGCCGCTGCGGGAACCTCCTGTGGCCAGGAAGTTCCGTCAGCGGCTGTCGATGGACTCGGAACTCAGACGGTGAAGCCGAGGGCGCGGAGTTGTTCGCGGCCGTCTTCGGTGATCTTGTCGGGGCCCCACGGGGGCATCCAGACCCAGTTGATCTTGAGGTCGTCGACCAGGCCGCTGCGCACGAGCGCGTTGCGGGACTGGTCCTCGATGACGTCGGTGAGCGGGCAGGCCGCGGAGGTGAGGGTCATGTCGAGGATGGCCACCTCGTCCTGCACGGACAGGCCGTAGACCAGGCCGAGGTCGACGACGTTGATGCCGAGCTCGGGATCGACCACGTCGCGCATGGCCTCCTCGAGGTCCTCGAGGCGCTTGATGTCCTCGGCGGTCAGCTCGACCTGCTCAGCTGTCTCGGTTGCCGGTGTTTCGGTCATGCCTGGTCCCCGTTTCCCATCGAACGTTGCGCCTCTTCTGCCGAGGTTATCCGGACCACCGCGTCTTTGAACGCCATCCAGCCGAGCAAGGCGCATTTCACTCGCGCCGGGTACTTCGAGACGCCGGCGAAGGCGATGCCGTCGCCGATCATGTCCTCGTCGCCCTCGACGGTGCCGCGGCTGGAGATCATCTCGCTGTACGAGTCGACCACCTTCAACGCCTGCTGCACCGGCAGGCCGATCACCTGGTCGGTGAGGACCGAGGTCGAGGCCTGACTGATCGAGCAGCCCTGACCGTCGTAGGAGACGTCGGCGACGTCGCCGTTGGCGTCGAGCTGCACGCGCAGAGTGACCTCGTCACCGCAGGTCGGGTTCACGTGGTGCACTTCGGCACCGAACGGCTCCCGCAGCCCGCGGTGGTGCGGGTGCTTGTAGTGGTCCAGGATCACTTCCTGGTACATCTGCTCCATGCGCATGTTCTATGCAACCCCAAAGAACTGCTGAGCCTTCCGCACCGCGGCAACCAGTGCGTCCACCTCATCGAGTGTGTTGTAGGCGGCGAACGAGGCGCGCACCGCGGCGGCCGCGTCCAACCGGCGCAGCAGCGGCCACGCGCAGAAGTGACCGACCCGGACGGCGACACCTTCGTCGTCGAGAATCTGCCCGACGTCGTGGGCATGGATACCCTCGACCACGAACGACACCGCGCCACCGCGGTCCACGTTCTCGACCGGGCCGAGAATCCGCACCCCGTCGATCGCGTTCAAGCCTTCGATCGCGGCACCGACCAGCGCGTGTTCGTGCTCGGCAACGGCGTCCATGCCGAGCGCCTCGAGATACCGCACGGCCGCGCCCAATCCGATCACCTGCGAGGTCATCGGCACGCCGGCCTCGAACCGCTGCGGCGGCGCCGCGAAGGTGGTCGCCTCCATGGTCACGGTCTCGATCATCGAACCACCGGTGATGAACGGCGGCGTCTCGGCCAGCAGCGCGCGCCGCCCGTACAGCACGCCGACCCCGGACGGACCGAACATCTTGTGCCCGGAGAACGCAGCGAAGTCGACCTCCAGCTCGCGGAAGTCGACCGCCATGTGCGGCACCGACTGGCAAGCGTCGAGCACGGTCAGCGCGCCGACCGTCTTTGCGCGACGGACCAATTCGGCGACATCGGTGATCGCGCCGGTCACGTTGGACTGATGGGTGAACGCGACAACCTTGGTGGCGGGCGACAATTCGAGCGAATCGAGATCGATCCGCCCGTCATCGGTCACGCCGTACCACTTCAGCGTCGCGCCGGTGCGACGCGCAAGCTCTTGCCACGGAACGAGATTCGCGTGATGCTCCAGCTCGGTGATGACGATCTCGTCACCGGGACCGACCCGGTACGGGAAGCGGTCGTCGGCGAAGGAGTAGGTCACCAGGTTCAGCGATTCGGTCGCGTTCTTGGTGAACACGATCTCGTCGGCGTAGACCCCGACGAACCGGGCGATGTCCGCGCGCGCGTTCTCGTAGGCGTCGGTCGCCTCCTCGGCCAGCTGATGCGCACCGCGGTGCACCGCCGAGTTGTGCGTGACCAGGAACTCGCGTTCGGCGTCGAGCACCGCCAGCGGCCGCTGCGAGGTCGCGCCGGAATCCAGGTACACCAACGGTTTCCCGTCCCGAACCGTGCGGCTCAGGATCGGGAAGTCGGCCCGGATCCGGGCCACGTCGAGGGTGCGGACCGTGGCGGTCATATCAGGCTCCTGCTGGGGCTGTCTGAGTGAAACGGACGTAGCCGTTGGCGTCGAGTTCGTCGGCCAGCTCCGAGCCGCCCTCGGCGACGATGCGGCCGTTGACGAAGACGTGCACGAATTCCGGCTCGATGTAGCGCAGGATGCGGGTGTAGTGCGTGATCAGCAGCACGCCGCCGTTCTCGCGCTCCTTGTAGCGGTTGACGCCCTCGGAGACGATGCGCAGCGCGTCGACGTCCAGGCCGGAATCGGTCTCGTCCAGGATGGCGATCTTCGGCTTGAGCAGGCCCAGCTGCAGGATCTCGTGGCGCTTCTTCTCGCCGCCGGAGAAGCCCTCGTTCACGTTGCGCTCGGCGAAGGCCGGGTCGATCTCCAGCTCGGCCATCGACTCCTTGACTTCCTTGACCCAGTGCCGCAGCTTGGGCGCCTCGCCGCGCACGGCGGTGGCGGCGGTCCGCAGGAAGTTCGAGGTGGAGACGCCGGGAACCTCGACCGGGTACTGCATGGCCAGGAACAGGCCCGCGCGCGCCCGCTCGTCGACGGACATCGCGAGGACGTCCTCGCCGTCGAGGGTGATCGAGCCGGAGGTCACCGTGTACTTCGGGTGGCCGGCGATCGCGTAGGACAGGGTCGACTTGCCGGAGCCGTTGGGGCCCATGATGGCGTGCGTCTCACCGGACTTGATGGTGAGGTCGACGCCCTTCAGGATCTTGATGGGCTCGCCGGAGGCGTCCGGGTTGGCGACCTCGACGTGCAGGTCCTTGATTTCCAGGGTGGTCATCGAATTCGAGTTCCTTTGTGGGGTATGAGTTTTCGGGATCAGACGCCGACAGCGGCGAGCTCGGCCTCGATGGCCGACTCCAGCCGCTCCCGGATCTCGGGGACCGCGATCTTCTGGATGATCTCCTGGAAGAAGCCGCGCACGACCAGGCGGCGCGCTACGTCTTCCGGGATGCCGCGGGCGCGCAGGTAGAACAGCTGCTCGTCGTCGAAGCGGCCGGTGGCGCTGGCGTGACCGGCGCCGGCGATCTCGCCGGTCTCGATCTCCAGGTTCGGCACCGAGTCGGCGCGCGCGCCGTCGGTGAGCACCAGGTTGCGGTTCACCTCGAAGGTGTCGGTGCCTTCGGCGGCGGCGCGGATCAGCACATCGCCGACCCACACGGTCCGCGCGTCGCCCTTGGGCGAGTTCGGATCGCCTTGCAGCGCACCCTTGTACAGCACGTTCGACTTGCAGTTCGGCTGCGAGTGATCGACCAGCAGGCGCTGCTCGAAGTGCTGTCCCGCGTCGGCGAAGTAGAGGCCGAGCAGTTCGGCGTCGCCGCCGGGGCCCGCGTAGCGGACGGTTCCGGTGAGGCGAACCAGGTCGCCGCCGAGCGTGACGGCGATGTGCCGCAGCGTGGCGTCGCGGCCGAGCAGCGCGTGGTGCGCGGTCGCGTTGACCGTGTCGTCGGCCCAGTCCTGCACCGCGACGACGGTCAGCTTGGCGCTGTCGCCGAGCACGAATTCGACGTTCTCCGCGTAGGTTCCGCTGCCGCGCTGGTCGATGACCACGGTGGCGGTGGCGAAGTTGCCGAGCCGGATCTGCAGGTGGCCGTAGGCGGTCCGGCCCTCGCCGGGGCCGGTGACCGTGACGACCACCGGCTCGGCGACCTCGGACTCCGCGCCGACCGACACGATGGTGGCCGACTCGAAGCCCGAGAACGCCTGGGCGGCAACGCGATCCGCGGGCGTACCGGCGGCGCCGAGCCGCTCGTCGCCGCGGCCGACGGTCTCCACCTGGACGCCCTCGACCGAGCTGACCTCGACCGTGGCCTGTCCGTCACGCACCGCGGAGCCGTCGTGCAGGCCGCGCAGCCGACGCAGCGGGGTGAACCGCCACTCCTCGTCGCGGCCCGAGGGCACCTCGAAGGCGTTGACGTCGAACGAGGTGAAGACCTCGCCCTTGTTGGTCGCGGCCCCAGCGCCCGGGTTCTGAATCGGCTTCGAAGGGTTCTCCCCTTCAACTGCTCCGATCACACCTGTCGCCATCAGCCAACGGCCCCTTCCATTTGCAGCTCGATGAGCCGGTTCAGTTCCAACGCGTATTCCATCGGCAGTTCCTTGGCGATGGGCTCGACGAAGCCGCGCACCACCATGGCCATCGCCTCGTCCTCGGTCATGCCGCGGCTCATCAGGTAGAACAGCTGGTCCTCGGACACCTTCGACACGGTGGCCTCGTGACCCATCGTCACGTCGTCCTCGCGGATGTCGACGTACGGGTAGGTGTCCGAGCGGCTGATCGTATCGACAAGCAGCGCATCGCATTTCACCGTCGACTTGGACCCGTACGCGCCCTTGTTCACCTGAACCAGGCCGCGGTAGGAGGCCCGGCCACCGCCGCGCGCCACCGACTTGCTGATGATGTTCGAGGAGGTGTGCGGCGCCAGATGCAGCATCTTCGCGCCGGTGTCCTGGTGCTGGCCCTCGCCGGCGAACGCCACCGAGAGCACCTCGCCGCGGGCGTACTCGCCGGTCATCCAGACCGCCGGGTACTTCATCGTCACCTTGGAGCCGATGTTGCCGTCGACCCACTCCATGGTCGCGCCCGCCTCCGCCTTGGCCCGCTTGGTAACCAGGTTGTAGACGTTGTTCGACCAGTTCTGGATGGTCGTGTAGCGGCAGCGGCCGCCCTTCTTCACGATGATCTCGACCACCGCGGAGTGCAGCGAGTCCGACTTGTAGATCGGCGCGGTGCAGCCCTCGACGTAGTGCACGTAGGCGCCCTCGTCGACGATGATCAGGGTCCGCTCGAACTGGCCCATGTTCTCGGTGTTGATCCGGAAGTAGGCCTGCAGCGGGATGTCGACGTGCACGCCCGGCGGCACGTAGATGAACGAGCCACCCGACCACACGGCGGTGTTCAGCGCGGAGAACTTGTTGTCGCCCGCCGGGATCACCGAGCCGAAGTACTGCTGGAACAGCTCCGGGTGCTCCTTCAACGCCGTGTCGGTGTCGAGGAAGATGACGCCCTGCTTCTCCAGATCCTCACGGATGGAGTGGTAGACGACCTCGGACTCGTACTGCGCCGCGACACCGGAGACCAGGCGCTGCTTCTCCGCTTCCGGGATGCCGAGCTTGTCGTAGGTGTTCTTGATGTCCTCGGGCAGGTCGTCCCAGGTCGCCGCCTGCTTCTCGCTGGAGCGGACGAAGTACTTGATGTTGTCGAAGTCGATGCCGTCGAGGTTGGAACCCCAGTTCGGCATGGGCTTGCGATCGAAGATGCGCAGCGCCTTGAGCCGGATGTCGAGCATCCAGTCGGCCTCGCTCTTCTTCGCCGAGATGTCGCGAACAACCGCCTCGGACAGGCCTCGTTGCGCGCTGGCTCCGGCCACATCCGAATCGGCCCAGCCGTAGCCGTATTTACCCAGCGAAGCGATGGTCTCTTCCTGAGTGAGCGGCTGCACCTGGTCGGTGGTTGTCGTCATTCGGCACTCCTTCCGGAGTCGTTCGTTCGTACCGCTGCGGGCTGTGCAGCGATTTCTGCTGAAGTTTTTTTGGTGATCGGTAGTACGAGCAGCGGCACGTGCGTCGTGCACGCGCAGTCGCCGTTGGCGATCGTGGCCAGCCGCTGCACGTGCGTGCCGAGCAGGTCACGGAACGCCTCGAGTTCGGCCTCGCACAGCTGCGGGAATTCCTCCGCGACGTGCGCGACCGGGCAGTGGTGCTGGCAGATCTGCACGCCGGTGCCCACCTTGCGGGTGGAGGCGGCGAAACCGGCCTCGGTGAACGCGTCCGCGATCTCCTCGGCCTTGGCCTCGGTGCGTTGCGGCGTGTGCTCCTCGACCGGTGCGATCCCGGCCACGATAGTCCTGGCCCGTTTCCTGGCGAACTCGGTGATGGCCTGTTCGCCGCCGATCTCGCCGAGCTGGCGGATCGCGGCGCCGGCCAGGTCGTCGTAGGCGTGCCCCAATTGGCCACGGCCCGCGGCGGTGAGCTGATACTGCTTGGCGGGACGGCCGCGCCCCTTCTGCTGCCACGGCGCGGACCTACTGGCCCGGGCCTGACCGGAATCGATCAGCGCATCCAGGTGCCGCCGGACGCCGGCCGGGGCAAGCCCCAGCGTGGTGCCGATGGCGGTCGCGGTGATCGGACCCTCTTCCAGCAGCAGCTGGACGATGGCCGCGCGGGTGTGTCCCTCGCCTGCGGTCGCGGGCGCAGCAGACGACCCGGTACCGGTCTTACGACCAGCCCTTTCGTCCTCATTCCGCAAACCCACGGTTTTCACAACATCAGTGTGGCGGAATTCGTTCCCGAAATCTAATAAGGGTGCCCTGAGTTCTCGGGGCTCGTGACCTGCATAGACCGTTGACGCGAGGTCTCGTGAAGGGTCGTCCGCGGTGCCGCGGAGTTGCGAATCGATACGCGAGTAGGCCGTTATTTAAGCCGAGTCTTAAAACGACCACAAATATAGGCTCTGACCTGCATGTTCAGCGACCGGCCGCCGAGCACCGGGACAAGCGAGCAGTTCGCCGCCTGCGCAGCGGCCGGCTCGGCCGCGGACGTTCCGATGGTCCATTCGGTCCTGATCGTGATCAGTGCGATACATCACACATGGTCATTCGACCACCTCGCCGAGACCGTTCAGCGGACGGCGACGAGCTTCATCGGCGTCTCCAGCAGTGCGTCCACGGCCTCGTCCCAGTTTGCTGTCCGGGTGGTAACCAGCGACGGATCGAACCGACCGGCCGCGACCAGGTCCAGGACCTCGGGGATCGCGGGACGGGCGTGCGCACGTCCGGTGTGGAAGGTGCAGCAGCGTGAATACATCTCGAAGATCGGCAGCGGCACGTCGGTGAGCTGGACGCTGACGCTGGTGGACCAGCCGTCGTAGGCGGTGGCGTTGATCGCGGCGCGCAGGGCCGTTGCGCCGCCCGCGGATTCGACGGTGATCGGGAATCGGCCGACGCGGGCGTCGCGCGGGCCTTCGATCGCCTCGGCGCCCAGGGATTTCGCGATCTCCAGCCGTTCGATCGAGTCGTCGAGATAGACGACTCGATCGGATCCGAGCGCGACGGCGAGCCCTGCGGCGTAGAGGCCTATTGACGGAGCCGCGGGACCGCCGATGATCAGCACCTCGGCGCCAGGGTTGTCCGCGAGCTGCGGGCCGACCGCGCGATAGCCGTCGGGGATGTTGTCGCTGGCGCTCGCGACGGCCACCGGGTCGATGCCGGGCGGGAGCGGCACGAGCATGGCGTCGGCGTGCGGGATGAGGGCGAGATCAGCCCAGAGTCCACCCCAGTCCAGGCCGCCGAGCGGGCCGAGGCCGTAGCTGGACAACGGCGGGTGGCTGGTGCAGTTGCCGGTGCGGCCGCGCAGGCAGGCACGGCAGGTGCCGCAAGAGATTTGGAACGGCACCACCACGCGGTCACCGACCGCGACGGTGCGCACGTCGTCACCGATCGCGACCACTTCGACCACCCCCTCGTGCCCGAACGAGTACGGGCCCGGCAGCGGGAACGCGCCGCGCAGCACGGCCGGATCGATATCGCAGGTGGCCAGGGCGATCGGACGCACCAGCGCTTGACCCGGCCCGCCGAGCTGAGGTTCAGGGTGTTCTTCCCAGCGCAGCTCGCCGGGACCGGTCAACATCAGACGCTTCATGGACCGAGTCTCGCTAGAACGTTCTTTCTAGTCAATGCCTCATAGGGAATTTCCCCGCTCAGCACCAACTTCCGGAACATTTCCGGTGACCTCGGACTCCGCGGCGGCCGCCACCACCCGCTCCTCGACCGAGGCGGCCTGGTCCACCTCGATCATTCCCGCGTCGACATCCGACGACCCGGTGCCCGGCTCGCCGTTGCCCGCCGCACCCGGTTCGCCGTTCGGCAGGCCTGCCTCGGTGAACGTCACCCGGATCAGCCGTTCCATCGCCGCCGCCACCGTGTGCAGCGGCGCGTCCGAGCGCCGCACCCGGGACAGGATGGTCGCGCCCTCGTACGCGGCGACCACCGTGGTGGCCAGCTCCCCCGCGTCCTGCGCGGACAGCCCCAGCTCGGCGAGCAGTCCGGCGAACGCCTGCTCCATCGCCTCGAAGGCGGTCGCGCAGGCGGCGCGGATCGACTCGACATCGCTGCCGCCGTCCAGCGCGGGTGTGCCGATCGGGCACCCGTCGTCCCATTCCGAGGCAGCCAGCTTGCGCACCATGAACTCGAAAATGGTGGTGGTCGTGGCGAACACGTCCGTCGGGGCCTGCCGGATCATCCGCCCGGTGAGCATCCCGGTGCCGGTGATCGCGGCCACCGCGATCTCCTCCTTGCCACCTGGAAAGTGGTGGTAGATGGAGCCATACGGCAATCCGGCCACCTCGCTCAACGCCTTCAGACCGAACCCGTGATACCCGTGCCGCGCGAGCAGCCCGCACGCGGCGACTTCGATCCGCCGCCTGGACTCCGAAACCATGTGTCTGATTGTGCCCCGGCCGGCGACGCTTCCGATCGGAACGAGCACCGCCGTCACCGGTCTGTGCCGGGACTCCGCGCGAGCGCGCCCCTTATGCTTCGTCTCGTGGCGGTACTGGAGGGCGCGCGGCGCAGGACACTGGCATTCGGGCGCCGAGCACTCGGGTTGGACGTGCCGACCGCCGATCACACGATCGCGGTCCTGCACCAGGACGAGACCGAGGTTCCCGGCCTCGACCGGAAAGAACGCGTCCAACTGGACCGCATCCGCCTGATGGGCGCCACCGGAACCGTCCTCATGGCGATCAGCGCCCTCGGCATCGGCGCCCAGCCGGTCCACCAAAACCCCACCTCCGGCGTCCGCGTCCTCGGCATCTTCGCCCGCGCCCACACCGGGTCACTGGCCATGTGCATGACCGGCACGGTCGTCGTGGTGCTCGCCTGGCTGTTGCTCGGCCGCTTCGCCGTCGGCGGCATCGGCGGCGCCCCCCGTCACCGCCTGACCCGCTCCCAACTCGACCGCACCCTGCTGCTGTGGATCATCCCGCTCAGCGTCGCCCCGCCCCTCTTCAGCAACGACGTGTATTCCTATCTGGCACAAAGCGAAATCGCGGCCCGCGGCATCGACCCGTATCAAGAGGGACCGGTCGCCGGGCTCGGCATCGATAACGTGCTGACGAACAACGTGCCGACCATCTGGCAGAAGACACCGGCGCCATACGGCCCCCTGTTCCTCTGGATCGGCCGCGGTATCGCCGAACTCACCGGTGACAACATCATCCTGGGCGTCTGGGTGCACCGGGTGCTCGCGATCGCCGGCGTCGCGCTGATCGTCTGGGCGCTGCCTCGGCTGTCCCAGCGCTGCGGTGTCGCGCCGGTCAGCGCGCTGTGGCTCGGCGCGGCCAATCCGCTGGTGCTGTTCCACCTGGTCGGCGGCGTGCACAACGACGCGTTGATGCTCGGCTTGATGCTGGCCGGCCTGGAGCTCTGCCTGCACGCCATCGAGGACATACACCCGTTCGACGGACGCGCTTATGCGTGGTTGATCGGCGGGGCCGTTGTCATCGCGATGTCTTCTTCGATCAAGCTCACCTCGATCATCGCGCTCGGCTTCGTCGGGATGGCTTTGGCCCGCCGCTGGGGGTTCAGCCTGCGCACCGTCGGCGTCGCGGCCGCCCTGCTTGGCGCGATCGCGCTCAGCACAACGGTTTTCATCGGTGCGGCGAGCGGGCTGGGATTCGGCTGGATCCACACCCTCAATGTCGCGAACGCGGTGCGCAGCTGGATGTCGGTGCCGACGGTGCTCGGCATCATCACCGGATTCGGCGGGGTGCTGCTCGGGCTCGGCGACCACACCACCGCGCTGCTCAGCATCACCCGACCGATCGCCGCGGTGATCGCCGGGTTCCTCGCGGTGCGCATGTTGATCGCGACCGGCATCGGCCGGCTGCACGCGGTCGGCGCGCTCGGTGTCGCGCTCGGCGCCATCGTGCTGCTGTTCCCCGTGGTCCAGCCCTGGTACCTGCTGTGGGCGATCGTCCCGCTGGCCGCCTGGGCCACCCGCCCCATCTTCCGCGTCCCCGCGGTGGCGTTCTCCGCGATCGTCAGCGTCATCCTGATGCCGCGCGGCGCCGACCTGGAGGTCTTCCAAATCGTCGGCGCCGCGATCGCCACCGTCATCGTCACGCTGCTGTTCTTCGTGGTCACCCGCAACAAGCTCCCGTGGCGCGGCCAGCAGGAACCCGCCCCGACCCCACGCCGAACGAGCGAATCGGTCGCCTAGCCGCGCAGGTCAGCCCGACCGGCCGCCACTGGCCGCGACCTTCGCGCAGGGACGGCCGAGCAGGCGTGCTTGATCGCTCGGCTTGTCTTTTCGCCAGGCCTCGCCACACACCCAGAACGGCTGTTTCTGGGAACCTTTCGGCGGGCCCGCAACGGTCAGATAAGGCCATTCCGCCCATTCGGACCGTTGGTCGACGCCACCGCCGAAGATATGGAGCTGCGTGGACGATCCACGCGGCGTGTCACAGTTCATGTAGTCGCTTCTGATGTCGGCGTTGTAGAGCCAATCGTGCATTGGGCTGCCGATCATCAAGGGAACACATCCGTCCCAGGTAGTCCACGATTCAGCCTGTGCCGTAACGGAATTCGCGGTCATGATGCCCGCGGCCAGCATGAAACACAGCGAGATTCTCTTGAACATAACGCACACTCCCCCGAGTTTGCTTTATCTGCCGAACCGACAAATGACGGCAGCGGCAGTCGATAAATGCGATGAGCGACAGACGTCCAGCTCACCTGTTCAACCGAATTCGATAGATGAATTGCCCAGAAAACCGTCACATAATGGACCCCCGCCCGGCTTCGATGCATTCCGGTCGGCATTCCCATCTGCCAACCTGATCGACTCCCTGTGGACATTACTCGATTATCACGAATAGTCAACCACGACAGCTCTTTTCAAGGTCTGACAGGGGTGTCTTCCAGGTCACAGGGGTCGACCGCCTACGGTATTGCCTCGTGACCGCAGCTTCAGAACCCGCTGTTCGCATCGACGGCGTCGTCAAACGCTATGGCGACATCACCGCGGTGGACGGTGTGAGTTTCGAGGTCGAACGCGCGCAGGTCCTTGCCCTTCTCGGCCCCAACGGCGCAGGGAAAACCACCACGGTGGAAATGTGTGAGGGGTTCGTGACGCCGGATGCGGGGGCGGTGCGGGTGCTCGGGTTGGATCCGATCGCGGATTCGGATCGGTTGCGGCCGCGGATCGGGGTGATGTTGCAGGGGGGCGGGGCTTATCCGGGGGCCAAGGCGGGCGAGATGCTCGATCTGGTGGCCGCTTATTCTGCCGATCCGCTGGATCCGGAGTGGCTGCTGAAGACACTCGGGTTGCAGGACAATCGGGGGACGCCGTATCGGCGGTTGTCGGGTGGGCAGCAGCAGCGGCTGGCGTTGGCCTGTGCGCTGGTCGGTAAGCCGGAGATCGTGTTCTTGGACGAGCCGACGGCCGGGTTGGACGCGCAGGCGCGGCTGATCGTGTGGGAGCTGATCGATGCGTTGCGGCGCGACGGGGTCACCGTCGTGCTCACCACCCACCTGATGGACGAGGCGGAGCAGCTGGCCGATCAGCTGGTGATCATCGATCACGGGCAGATCGTGGCCTCCGGCACGCCCGCCGAGGTGACCGCGCACGGCGCGGCGGGACAGTTACGCTTCTCCGCCCCACCGAAACTCGATCTGGATCTGTTGAAATCGGCGCTGCCGGAAGGGTTCTCGCCCCGCGAGACGACGCCGGGCACGTATCTGGTGGAGGGCGAGATCAATCCGCAGGTGCTGGCCACGGTGACCGCGTGGTGCGCGCGAGTGAACGTGCTGGCCACCGACATTCGGATCGATCAGCGCAGGCTCGAAGACGTCTTCCTCGAACTCACCGGACGGGACCTACGCGGATGACTCAGCCCGACCTGACCGCCAACCGCTTCACCCCGGGCACCTTCGCCCCGGACCCGCGGCCGAGCTCGCGCGCGGCGATGATGCTCGCGCAGACCCGGCTCGAGCTGATCCTGTTGCTGCGCAACGGCGAACAGCTGCTGCTGACCATGTTCATCCCGATCACCCTGCTGGTCGGGCTCAGCCTGCTGCCGTTCGGCGACCTCGGCGACGACCGGGTGGACAAGATCGTGCCCGCGGTGATGATGGTCGCGGTGATGTCCACCGCGTTCACCGGGCAGGCCATCGCGGTCGGCTTCGACCGCCGCTACGGCGCGCTGAAACGCCTCGGCGCGACCCCGCTCCCCCGCTGGGGCATCATCGCGGGCAAGAGCGCGGCGGTGTTGATCGTCGTTGTGCTGCAAGCGATTCTGCTCGGCGTGATCGGCTTCGCGCTCGGCTGGCGGCCCGAGCCGGCCGGGCTCGCGCTGGGCGCGCTGGTGATCGCGCTCGGCACCGCGACGTTCGCGGCCATGGGCCTGCTGCTCGGCGGGACGCTGAAGGCAGAGATCGTGCTGGCGCTGGCGAACATCCTGTGGTTCGTCATGCTCGGCATCGCCAGCATCGTGTTCGCCTCCGACGACCTGCCCACCGCGGTGAATGTGCTTGCCCGCCTGGTCCCCTCGGGCGCGCTCGCGGTCACCCTGGAGGACGCGATGCGCAGCAGCATCGACTGGTTCGGCATCGCCGTGCTCGCCGTCTGGGGCGCGATCTCGGGCCTGCTCGCCGCCCGCTACTTCCGCTTCGAGTAGCCCGCAGAGCCGGTACCAACGACAGCGTGTAGTTTACCGTGCTCTACCATCGTGACGTGCTGTATCGCGCCTTTCTGCGACTCGTCGACAAGCTGCCACTGCCCTCGCTGCGGGTGCAGCGACTGACCGCGATCGCGGTCATCCTCACGCAGGCGGGCATCGCGGTCACCGGGGCCGTCGTCCGGGTCACCGCCTCCGGCCTCGGCTGCCCGACCTGGCCGGAGTGCTTCCCCGGCAGCTTCACCCCGATCGGCGTCTCCGAGGTGCCGGTGCTGCATCAGGCCGTCGAGTTCAGCAACCGGCTGCTCACCTTCGTCGTCTCGCTGTTCGCCGCGCTGATCGTGCTCGCGGTGATCCGCGCCCGGCGCCGCCGCGACGTGCTGATCTACGCCTGGCTGATGCCCGGCGGCACGCTCCTGCAAGGCATCATCGGCGGCATCACCGTGCGCACCGGCCTGCTCTGGTGGACCGTCTCGGTGCATCTGCTCGCCTCGATGCTGATGGTCTGGCTGTCGGTGGTGCTCTACGCGAAGATCAGCGAACCCGACGACGGCGTCGACACCGTGCAGGCGCCCGCACCACTGCGCTGGCTGACCGCACTCAGCGCTGTCGCCTTGAGCGGCGTGCTGATCGCCGGAACGCTGGTCACCGCCGCCGGGCCGCACGCGGGCGACAAGAGCATCGAGCGTCAGGTCGAGCGCCTGCAAATCGAGATCGTCACCCTCGTGCACCTGCATTCGCAGCTGCTCGTCGGCTATCTGGCGCTGCTGATCGGCCTGGGCTTCGGCCTGTTCGCGGTCGGCATCACCCCCGCAATCCGCAAACGCCTGTTCGTGCTGCTCGCGCTCGTCTGCTCGCAGTCGCTGGTCGGCATCGTGCAGTACTTCACCGACGTCCCGGCCGCGCTCGTGGTCATCCACGTCGGTGGGGCCGCGGCCTGCGTCGCCGCCACCGCCGCGCTGTGGGCGTCGCTGCGCACCCACGAGCCGCTCCCCGCCGCCGCGACCGCGAAGCAGTCCGCCTGACCGACGGCTCGTCGTAGACGATGCCGCATGTCCGTGCGCCTGTCGGCCATGGTGCATCGGACCGCCGGTTGATGTGCTGTCTCTATGACCGAATACACAGCGCACCCGCAGGACAAGCGAACCCGCAGCCCGGACCGCCGGCTGACCTCGGCGGCCGCCGTCGCCGCGGCGATCAACGCCGGGGTGTTCTTCGACTTCTCCTTCGTCATCATGCCGGGCCTGCACGAATTGCCTGCCGCGCAAGGGATCTCGGCCATGCAGGCGTTCAACCGCACCGCCGTGACCCCGCCGCTCATGCTGCTGATGTTCGGCACCGCCGCGCTGTGCATCGTGCTGATCGTCCGGGCGGCCATCGCCTGGGGCAGCGCGGCCGCGCCGTGGACCCTCGCGGCCGGGATCGCGTTCCTGCTGGCCGTAGGTGTGATCACCGGGGCAGGGAACGTCCCGATCAGCGCGTCGGTGGACGCCCTCGACCCGGCGTCGCCGGACGCCGCGGCGCGATGGGCCGACCTGTTCACCCAGTGGATCTGGTGGAACCATGCACGCGTCCTCACCTCGATCGCCGCCGCGGCGGGATTCGTGCTCGCGCTGCATGCCCGAACCCACCGCCCCGAGGCCGCTCGGATCTTCTAGCATCGTCTCGGTGACACAACCATTTCCGGAGATCGAGCCCTACGCGCACGGACTGCTCGAGGTCGGCGACGGCAACCGGATCTACTGGGAGACCAGCGGCAATCCGGACGGCAAGCCGGCCCTGGTGGTGCACGGCGGGCCGGGTGGCGGAGGGAAGCGCGGCGCGCGGAGGAACTTCGATCCCGCCGTCTATCGCATCGTGCTGTTCGATCAGCGAGGCTGCGGCGAGAGCCTGCCGCACGCGTCGGATCCGGCAGTCGATATGGCCCACAACACGACTGAGCACCTGATCGAAGACATGGAGCGCCTCCGGGTGCACCTCGGCATCGAGAAGTGGCTGCTCTACGGCGGTTCCTGGGGTTCGACGCTGATCCTCGCCTACGCCGAACGCTATCCCGCGCGGGTCTCGGAGATCGTGCTGGTCAGCGTAACGATGACCCGACCGGAGGAGACCGACTGGCTCTATCGCGGCGTCGCGCGCTTCTTGCCCGGCCCGTGGGAGACCTTCCGCAACGGACTGCCCGAATCCGAGCGCGACGGGAATCTCGTTGCCGCGTACAGCCGTTTGATGAACGACCCCGATCCGGACGTGCGCGCGACGGCGGCGCGCAATTGGTGCGCGTGGGAGGACGCCGTCATCGCGCACGAAACCCTCGGCAGCCCAGGGGCCTACAGCGACCGACCCGATGACGCGCTGCTCGCCTTCGTCCGAATCTGCACGCACTACTTCGCCAATGACGCCTGGATTCCGGACGGGCAACTCCTCGATGAGGCGCACAGGCTCGTCGGCATCCCCGGCGTGCTGATCCACGGCCGACTCGATCTCGGCACCCCACTCCGGAACGCCTGGCAGCTGGCACAGGCCTGGCCCGACGCCGAACTGCACGTCATCGACGAATCCGGCCACACCGGCAGCCCCACCATGCGCGCGACCATCCTCGACGCCGTCGCCCGCTTCGGCCGCCGCTAGGGTTCGAGCGCCGCCCGGACGAACCCGACCAGATCGGTGCGCACTCGCACCTGATCCAGCCCGTCCGCGCCGGCCCGGATCGCGGACAGCAAGGCGGACAACAGGATCGAGAGCAGGATCTCTCCGGTCAAGCGCGGATCGAGCGCGGAATCCATGTACCCCAGCGCGATTCCGTTCCTGATCCACGCGGTGGCCTCGTCGCCGTACACGGTCAGATTCCGCATCGAACGCTCGGCCACCCGGTCATCGATCGAGGTCGCCTCCAGGAGGATGAAGGTCACCAAACCCGGTTCGTCCTCGACCAATTCGTAGCACTGGTCGATGACCCGAGCCGACAGCACGCAGAACTCATCGAGGGTCTGCGGCCGCTGTCCGGCCACCGCCCGGCCGAACACCCGGTCGCGGATCAACTCGAAGTAGTGGTCGATGACCGCGTCGAGAATGTCGCGCTTGTTGGTGAAGTAGTTGTAAAAGGTGCCGTGGCTGACCCCCGCCCGGGCGACGATATCGGCGACGACCACCGCCCGATATCCCTTGTCCACGAACAGCTCATAGGCGGCGAACACCAGCTCGGCGCGGCGTTGGGCAGCATTCATAGCTCGGGTCCGGCGGCGACGGAATCGCGTGGCCGCAACGCCTTTTCGAGCATGGTGAGCACCCCCGCGGTGGCCCGCTCCCGGGCCTGCGGCGTGTTGTCCCCGCGCATCTCCTGCAACAGCCCGGGCACCACCAGGGTCATCGTAATGTGCGCGGTCACTTCGGGGTCGATGTCCGCGCGAATCCACCCGGCCGCGACTCCGCGCCGAAGTTCTTGCGCCACAATGGTACTGACGAGCAGCTCCAGCCCGAGCAGCCGATCGCTGAGCTCCTTGTCGATCGCGTTCGCCTCGACCAGCACCAGCCGGATGAAGTCCGGATCGTGCTCGAGCATGGCGTACAACCGCACGATCGCCGCCTGCACCCCGGCCAGCAGTTCCGCCGCCGACGTCGGACGGCTCAGCAGCGTATGCGGCTCCAACGCGCCGACGAGCTTCTCGAACCCGAAATCGACTACATGATCAAGGATTTCGCGCTTGCTCGCGAAGTACCGGTATACCGTCCCCTGTCCGATACCGGCGTGCGCGGCCACATCGGAGATCGCCGTCGCCTCGTACCCTCGCTCGACGAACACGGCATAGGCCGACTCGATGATCTGCCGCCTGCGCCGTTCCGGCAGGCCGGCCAGCGGTGGCCGACCACGACGGGCGGCGCGGGGCTGCTCCGGCACAGCACTCCTTCGTCAGAACCAGCACAAATAGCTCATCAGCCTATCAACGCGCCGCCGCCTCGCCCTTCGGGCCGTAGTCGACGACCTGCCAGTTGCCGCCGTTCTTCGCCACGGTGACCACCAGCAGGTTCGGCACGGTGGCCGGCGTCGGCTGCTGGATGTTCTGCGTCTTCTGCGTCGCGAACACCGTCACCGAGAACTGATCGTTGCCCTGCGCGTCCACGGTCGTGCCCAGTACCTGCCCGGTCGCCACCACCTGCGCCTCGTTCATGATCTTCGCCAACGTGTCGTGCACCTCGTCGTAGCGCTTGCGCAGTGCGTCGGAGGTGCCGCGCTGCACGCCGTCGAAGAACCCGGGCAGGTTCTTGTAGTCGTAGGTGAGCGAGCGCAGCGTGTAGTCCTTCGCGATCTCGGCGGCCTTGTCCCGGTCGGCGTTCTGCCCGCGCAATGCGCTGAGCTCGTCGGAGGTGGACTGCCAGGACAGGCCGAGCGCGATGCTGAGCACGGTGAGCAGGACGGTGATGCCGCCGAGGAGGTAGCCGATGCCGTTGCGCCGCAAGCTCTTCGGCTCCTGTGTGGCGACGGGTGTCGGCACGGCGGCAGTCGTCGACTCCGTGCCGGTTTCGGACGCGTCGGCGGGCTCGTTCGTGGTCATGGTGTCCTCAACTCTCTATTTCGGAACGTCGAGCGTGATTCGGGCGGTGCCGTCCGCGGGGAAGGTCGCCGACAGCAGGTCGATGATCGAACCCGCGTCCACCCGAACGGGTTTCAGCACACTGGTGGACGGCTTCAACGCGGTGGCGATGTGCGCGAGATCGGGCCCGAGCACCGCCAGGTACTGATCGATCTTCTGCACCAGCGGTCCGAGCGGCTCGTCCCAGACATGCTCGCCCGCATAGGAATAACCCTGGAAGCCCTTGATCAGGTGCACCACCTCGGGCAGCACCGAGGTGAAATCGTCGGCCCAGCCGCCGATCACCGGACCGTACCCGTTGAAGTTCTCGGCGAGGTCCTGCCCGTTCACATACAGCCGGGTGATCTCGTCGCGTTTGTCGTGCAGCATCTGCGCCGTCATGGTCAGCGCCCGGGTGAGGTTGGCGATCTCCTGCTCCCGGCCTGCGTAACCCTGGGACAGGATGGCGGCGAGCTTTTCGATCTTGGCCGGATCGATCTGCGCGTTCAGCACGTCCAGCTTGGCCAGCGCCTCGCTGACCGTCGTCGCGATGCGCACCTGATGCGCGGGGATCACGCTGCCGTCGCCGAGATACGGGCCGGCCAGGCCGGTCGGGCGGAAGTCCATGAACTGTTCGCCCGCCGCGGACAGATTGCTGACGTGCACCTCGCTGCCGATCGGCACCCGGTACTTCGCGTCCAGCTCGATCCGCACCGCGAGCCCGGTGCCGGTGGCGGTGATCGCGCGCACCTTGCCGATCCGCATGCCGCGCAGGTCGACCTGGGAGGTCTGCATCAGCCCGCCGGACGAATCCATCAGCACCGTCACGGTATTCGTCGTGCGCCGCGGATCGATGTCGAGCACGCCGATGGCCATGTACGCGGCGCACACCACCGTCATGACGAGCAGCAACGCCAGCGAGACCGGACCGGAGAGCTTCATCGGACCATTCCTATCGACCGCAGCACCTGGATCATCTGGTCCGAGCGGGCCGCCGCGTCGGCGGCGACCGCGTCCGCGCTGACCCGCTGCACCCGGATGTTCGGCGGCGCACTGAAGAACGGGATCAGCTTGTCGCGCAGCAACCGGTTCATCGCGTCGACGTTCATCGGGACCGTGGTGTCCGCGCTCGCGATGGTGCGCGCGGCGGGCGCGAGGACGCTGATCACGTCGTGCAGGTCGCCGCGGATCGGCAGCGCGAGATCGCCGACATACCTGGCCAATTCGCCGCCGTCGATGATCAGCTGGACCAGCCCGAACAGCACGTCGGACAGGCCGGCGGCGCGGCTCGGCCCGAGGGTGAGCGTGCGGTCGACGTTGTCCTTGTTCGCTTCCAGGGTGGTGGTCACGCTGGCCGCGGCGGCCAGGATCCGATCGATGTCCTCGCCGTGCGTGGCCAGGTCGTGCAGCGCGTTCTTGCCGCCGGCCAGGATACGCGCCAGATCCGCCGGGTCGGCCGGGAAGGAGGCGTTGACGCTGGCGACCAGCTCCTGCATCTCACCGAAACGCCCGCCGGTGACGATGTTCGACAGCGCCCGCAGGATGTCTTCCACATTGGCGGCGGGCACCGTGCGCGAGCGCGGGATGACGTCGCCGTTCACCAGGAACGGCGGCCCCGCGTTCGGCGGCGCCTGCAACGCGATGTGGATGTCGCCGAGGATGGTGCTCTGCCGCAGTTCCGCGGTGGCCGACTTGGGCAGTTGCACATCGGATTTCAGGTCGACGGTGGCAACGGCGGTGTCCCCGACCAGTTCGATCCGGTCGAGCATGCCGACCTCGACGCCCTCGGCGATCACCTTGGCCCGGTCGGGCAGGTTGAGCACGGAGCCGAATTCGATCCGGATGGTGAAGGTGTCCCCCGCCAGATACGTTCCGGGAATCGGCACGTCGGTCGCGCGCAGGCCACAACCGGTCAACAGCAGCAGCACCGCGCCGAGCGCGGGTAT
Organism: Nocardia sp. NPDC051756; assembly: GCF_040681495.1. Lineage (NCBI taxonomy): Bacteria > Bacillati > Actinomycetota > Actinomycetes > Mycobacteriales > Nocardiaceae > Nocardia > Nocardia sp. NPDC051756. The sequence continues at coordinate 730,652 of NZ_JBFAYV010000005.1, forward strand.
CAGTCGCTTCACGGCGCCCCCAACGATCCGAGGATCACCTGGACCAGACCAGGTTGACTGCCGTCCGCCGACTCATAGTGCGGCGGACGGTAATTCACCCGCACCGCGCCGGTCGCCGGGTCGAACACCTGGGTCAGCTGATTCGTCAGCGGCGGCAACTGCACCAGCAGGTCGACGATGCTGCCCGCCAGCACCGCGTACCGGTGCACCTCCGGCACGATCCGGTCCAGGAACTCGTAGGACTGCTGGTCGTACTTGCCGACATTGCGCGCGATCACCGGCAGGAATTGCAGCGCGAGATCGACCGCCCTGGACAGTTCCGCGGAGAAGCCGTCGACCAGCTGGACGCCGTTCTTCAGATTGTCCAGCAGCACCTGCATATCCGGCCAGTTCGTGATGAACATGGTGGTGAGCTGATCGAGGTTGTCGACCAGCCTGCGGATCACCACATCCCGGTCCGCCGGATCGCCGACGACCTGGGACAGGCGTTGCAGCAGGGCGTTCCACTGCGGCCCGGTGCCGTCGAGGGAACGGACCGCGCCGGTGATCGTCTGGTCGAGCAGGGTGTCCGACGGCGCGCCCGGCGTCGGCGACTGCTGCCCGCCGAGCAGGTCGCCGGACAGCTTGCCGAGCGCGTCCAGCGCCTCGCTGATGCCGACCGGCGTCCTGGTCCGGTCCAGCGGAATGCAGTGCGCGGTATCGAATTTCGGGCCGCCGGTGTAGGTCTTGGTCAGCTCGACGTGCCGGTCGGTGACGATCGAACTCGACATGGTCACCGCCTTGATATCGGCGGGCAGCTCGCGCTTACCGTCGATCGTCATGGTCACCTTCATGCGATCGCCGAGCGCCTCGATGCCGGAGACGGTGCCGATCTCCACGCCGAGCATGGTGACGGTGTTGCCTTCGTAAAGCCCGACGGTGTCGGTGAATTCGGCGCACATCGTCTGCTTCGCCGGCTGGACCCGGTCGATCCAGGTCGCGCCGCTCACGCCGACCACCACCGCGACCGTTACGACCACCGCGGCGACGACCAATCCTGTTCTGCCCCAGGCCCGCATCAGCACGTCCTCCCCTCGTACGGAATGCACAGTGCCGGACCGCGAATCACGCTGGCGGACTGGTCGATGGTCACCCCGTCCGCGCCGAGCATGGCGGAGATCTTCCCGATGAAGTCCTTGATCCCCGCGATCACCGAGTCGAGCCGGCCGGGATCCTGCACGAGTTTGTTGAACAGCGCCTCGAATTCGGCGACCGACGGCTCGATCGAATCGCCGTACGCCAGCACCGGCCGGTGAATCACCGCGAACAGCCGCTTCAACAGCTCGAAGACCTGGACGACCTCGCCCTTGCGCTGGCCGAGCACCACCGCGACGACGCCGAGTTCCCGCACGAAGTCGGCGAGCACGGCCCGGTCGGTGGCGATCGCGCCGACGTATTCGTCGGACACCTGCACCGCCGAATCCAGCTGCTTGGACCGGTCGGCCAGTACGCCGGTCAGGTCGTTGAAGTTGCCGATGATCGAGCGCACCGCGTCCGGTTGACCGGCCAGCGCGGCGTTCACCTCGGCGATGGTGCCGCGCAGCGTGGTGCCGTCGACCTGATTCAGCACCGGGGTGGCGACGTCGATGATGTCGGTCAGCTCGAACGGCGTTGCGGTCCGTTCCGGCGGAATGTGCTTGCCGCCCAGCGCTGACTCCCCCTGCGGAGCCAGCGACAGGTAGTGCCCGCCGATCGGGGTCAGCATCTTCACCGCCACCGACGAGGCGTCCCCGACGTGCACCTCGCGGTCCACGCCGAAGCGCACCTCAACGTGGTCGCCGACCAGTTCCACCGAACGGACCTGTCCCACTTTGATTCCCGCGATCCGCACCTCGTCGCCGGTGCGCGTGCCGCCGGAACTACGGAAGTCCGCCGTGTAGGACTGCTCACCGAAGGGCACCACATAGAGGACCGCGGCGGCCAGCAGAGCGAGCACGCTCACCAGCACTCCGGCGATCCCCCAGCGCAATTGGGACCAGGATTCCGACTTCTCGCCGCGCAGCTGTTTCAGCTCGCCGAAGAGCCGGAACGGGAGCCCGGCCAGTTGCCTTGCCGCACCGGTCATTTACACACCACCAGCTTCTGGTTGCCGAGCACGACGTTGCCGATGCCGGGTAGCCCGAGTTCCCCGCCCGCGCAGGAATACGTCTTCGCCTCGCCGCTCGCCGGGATGTTCTGGTTGAGCCCGGCGAGCAATGACGGCACCAGCGAGAGGATTTCGACCAGCTGATCGGTCTGCGGCAACAGCCTGCGCAGCAGCCCGTCCAGCGGCAGATAGCTCTGGTCGTAGGCCCCTTGCAGTTCCTCGAGCAGCGGGATGAGCGGCACCAGGGTGCGGTTGGCCTGTTCGATGGCGGTGATGATCGCCGCGGTCCGGCTGCCGAACGCGCTCAGCACGCCGTTCAACTGTTTGACCAGATCGCCTACCGCCGCGGACTTTCCGCCGATCGAGCGGGAGATCTCACCCAGGTTGTGGATCAGCAGCACGACCACCGCCTCGCTGCTCTTGGCGTGCTTGGTGAGCCGTTCCAGGTCGGCGAGCGCGGGTCCGATGCCGCTGCCGTCGCCCTGCAACACCCGCAGGATGTTGGTGCCGAACTGGTTGAGCTGGGCGGTATCCAACGTCTCGAACAGCGGCTTGAAACCGTTGAACAGCTTGGACACATCGAAACTCGGAATCGTGCGCTCCACCGGAATGGTCGCGCCGGCGCCGAGCCGTACCCCGCCGGTCTTCGGGGTCATCAACTCGATGTAGCGCTGCCCGATCAGATCCTGGTACCGCACAGCGGCTTCGGTGTTGTCGAACACCGGGCGCCGCCGGTCGACGGTGAATCGCACTCGCGCACGAGCACCGTCCAGCGCGACGTCGTCGACCTTCCCGACCGCAACGCCGGACATCCGCACCACATCTCCGGCGTAGAGCCCCGAAATATCGGTGAAGACAGCGTCGTAGGAGACCTTGTCCTCCGGTACCGGCGTATTCAGCGCGGCCACAATGAAAGCCGAGCACACCGCGACGATCGCGACGAAGATGCCGAGCTTGACGGCCGCGCCGGTCACACTGTTCATCGCGGTACCCCGATGATCGAATCCGCCAGATAGGGCATGTTTTTCACGATTACCTCGAGCTGCAACTGCACCCGGCCGTCGACCACCGGGAACGCGCTGTCGATCCGGGCGAGCAAGGCGGGCAACCGGTTGTACGCGGGCGCGACGGTGCCGATCGACGCGCTGATCGGCACCACCAGATCCAGCACGCCACCGAGGATGACCGCCAGATCGGGGTTGTCCTTGCGCAGGAGATCGGTAACCGACAGCAGCAGACCGGTATCCAACGCGGACAGCGAATGCTTGGTCCGCTCGCGGTTCTCCGCGCTGCCGAAATACTCGCTGTTGTCGAGCACCCCGAGGATCACGTCGACCACCGGCGGGGTCACCTGCGCGGCGCCGGTGCCGATGTCGGCGCCGATATCCAGGTAATGCCCCAGCGGCGCACGTTGATTCAATGCGAGCACCCTGGCGGTGGCGAAGAACGACTGCACCGCGGGACCGAGCGAGGCGGTGTTGTCCAGCAGCAGATCGAACAGCGCGCGCACGGTGTCGGAGTCGAGCACCTGGGTCAGCCGCGCGGCCCGGCGGAACACGCTCGACACGGTCGCGTTGCTCGCGTTGGCGCCGATGAACAGCGTGGTGTTCTCCGGCAGCCGTCCGCCGTGGCCGGTGTTCACCAATTCTATTGCGCTGGAACCGAAGATGTTCGACGAGGTGAACCGCGCCGACACGTCGTCGGTCAGCGCGGCCGCCTGCGTGCGATCCAAGGCCAGCTCGATGCGCTGGTGCCCGTAGTCGACGGTCTGGACCTTGCGCACGGTGCCGATGCCGAAGCCGCGGAACTTCACCTCCGCGCCCGGCGCGAGCCCCTCGCCGAGGGTGGCCGCATCGATGGTGAGGGTGAACTTGTCGGCGAAGTTCCCGCGCGCGTACTGCGTGGTGAACACGGCCACCACCACGATGACGGCCGCGACGACCAGCCCGCGTAGTCGCAGCATCCACCGCCCGGCGGTGCGCCCTGAATGATCAACGAATATCGGCACGCGTCACCCCGAAATCTTGATTCCGACATCGAGACCCCAGAAGACGATCGTCATGATCATGTCCGCGATCACCACCAGCACCAGGCTGGCGCGGATGGCCCGGCCCGAGGCGCGGCCGACCCCCTCGGGTCCGCCGGTCGCGTAAAACCCTTGGTAGCCGTGGATCAGGATGATCATCACCACGAAGACCGTCGCCTTGATCAGCGACGCGATCACGTCGCCGGGTTGCAGGAAGGCGTCGAAGTAGTGGTAGTAGGTGCCCGAGGACTGGCCGTGCAGCACGTTGACCACCACCGCGCAGGACAGGTAGCTGAGGATCAGCGTCAGCAGGTAGAGCGGGACGATGGTGATCATGCCCGCGATCACCCTGGTGGACACCACGAACGGAATCGGCCGGATGCCAATGGCTTCCAGCGCGTCGATCTCCTCGGAGATGCGCATCGCGCCGATCTCGGCGGTCATCCGGCAGCCCGCCTGCGCCGCGAAACCGATCGCGGCGACCATCGGCGCCATCTCCCTGGTGTTCGCGTAGGCGGAGACGAATCCGGTGAGCGGGCCCATGCCGACCATGTTCAGCGCGGTGAAACCCTCCACGCCGATCGAGCCGCCGACCGCGACGCCGAGGAACACCAGCACCGCCACGGTGCCGCCGCCGACGATGATATTGCCGCTGCCCCAGGTGATGTCGGTGAGGATCAGCATGGTCTGGCGGCGGTAGGCGCGCAGCGTGTGCGGCACCGCGGCGAGCACCTGGATCACGAAAGTCAGTTGATGGCCGAGCGATTCGAACAGCGACATCGGTCCGCGGGCGCCGCGCTCGACGAGGCGGCCTGCCCGGCCGAACGGCCGGTACTGGGCGGGAATCTCGGTCATCAGCCCACCTTTTGCGGCAGGAACATCGAAACCAGCTGGGTGATCACGAGATTCACGCCGAACGCGGCGATCACCCCGATCACCACGGCCGCGTTCACCGCGTTCGCGACGCCCTTCGGTCCGTGCGTCGCCTCCAGCCCGCGCTGGCAGGCGACGATCAGCACGATCACCCCGAACACGACCGACTTGGCGATCGCCACCGCGAGGTCGGCCATGGTCGCGAAGGCCGCGAACGAGGACAGATAGCTGCCCGGCGTCACGCCTTGGAAGCCCACGGCCACCACGTAACCGGTGAACACGCCCATGAAGATGACCAGCAGGCACAGCAGCGGCGTCAGCACGATCATGGCCGCCAGCCGCGGCGCGACCAGTCGCCGCACCGGGTCGATGCCCATGGTGCGCAACGCGTCTACCTCTTCGCGGATCGTGCGCGCCCCGAGATCCGAGGCGATCGCCGAGCCGGCCGCGCCGCCGAGCAGCAGCGCGGTCACCATCGGCGCGCCCTGCCGGATGACGCCGAGCCCGCCCGCCGCGCCGGCCACCGAGGTCGCGCCGACCTGCTGGGTCAGGCTGCCGACCTGGACCGAGACGATCACGCCGAACGGAATCGCCACCAGCACAGCGGGAATCGCGGTGACGCTGACGATGAACCAGCCCTGCTGAAGCGTGTCCCGCCACGGATGCCGCAGTTTGATGATGTCGCCGACGAGGAAGCTGAACGCGGCGGCCGCCAGTTGTAGTGTCCGGCCGAAGGTCCGCAAACTCTTCAGCACCAGATCGAATCCCCACCGCACCAGTGGCTCGGACACCCGAGCGACCCTGTCTACGACCACTGCTACCTCGATTCCACCGGCTCCCCCCGGCGAGGCCCAATTTAACCGACTGATATGTCACTCTGCGGTCGTTTTGATGGATTCCTCTCACCGACTGAGACAGTTGCGGACAAATGCGCTCTCCTGGCCGCAACGGCCGGAAATTGTCCGGACACAAGCCTGCGCGTCCGGTGCCGCGGCCACTAACCTGGCCTACATGGCGGTCATTGTTCTGGTGCCGGACGACTACGGCATGACGGCGCTGTCCGGGATCGACGACGTGCAACTATTGCGCTACCACGCAGGTGAAGTGTTGCCGGACGGTGCCGAGCACGCGGAGGTGCTGGTACCCGAGTTTCTCTCCAAAGCCGACACGGTCGACCTGAGCCGGCTGACCAAGCTGCGGCTGGTGCAGACGATGACCGCGGGCGCCGAGGGCTGGATCAGTCAGTTGCCCGACGGCGTGCGGCTTTCCACCGGACGCGGCGCGCACGGCGGCAGTTCGGCGGAGTGGGTAATGGCCGCGTTGCTGCATATTTACCGTGACCTCGGCGGCTTCACCGATGCCAAGCGCGCACAGCACTGGGACTTCCATCAAACGGAGACGCTGGTCGGCAAGCGGATCCTGATCGTCGGGGCCGGTGATCTCGCCGCCGAGCTGGTTCGCCGGCTGACCGGGTTCGACACCGCGGTGACGCTGGTCGGCAGCCGGGCCCGAGACGGCGTGCACGGCGTCGACGAACTGCCTGGACTTATCCCCGGACACGAGGTCGTCGTGCTGACTGTCCCGGTCACCTCGCGCACCACCGGAATGGTCGACGCCGCGTTCCTCGCCGCGATGGACGACCACGCCATCCTGGTCAATATCGCCCGCGGTCCGATCGTCGACACCGACGCGCTGGTGGCCGAACTCCGGTCGGGCCGGTTGCGGGCCGCGCTGGATGTCACCGACCCCGAACCGCTCCCGCCGGGGCATCCGCTGTGGACCGCCCCGAACCTCGTCCTCACCCCGCACGTCGGCGGCAACAGCACCGGGAGTTTCGAACGCGGCTATGCCGTCGTCCGCGCGGAGATCGTCCGCTTCCTCGCGGGCGAAGAGCCGAAAACCTGGTGCGCGGCGAATATTGAGCGTTGCGCACCAGGTTTCGGGCGGCGATCAGCGCCGCGAGGTCACTTCGGCAGATCGGCGCCGGAGTGACCGTTCTCCGCCGGTTTGACGCCGGAAGTCATTGCCGGGAGCAGTGATTCGCGGGCCATCGAGGTCAGCGCGCCGGCCTGCTGGATGATCTCGGCCAGCGCCGAGGTCACCCCTTGGGCGCCGTTGAGCACGGTGAACTTGTCGATGTGTTCGAACGGAGCCGCGGCCGCGGCGACGATCTGCGGCAGCTTCTCGGCGATCTGCTGGGCGATCACCGCCTCCTGGTTCTGGCTCATCGCCTCGGAGCGCAGCTGGATGCCCGCCGCCTCGGCCGCCATGTGCGCGCGGACCGCGTCGGCTTCGGCCAGGCCGCGGGCCTTGATCGCGTCCGCCTCGGCCTGACCGGCCAGCCGGGTCGCGTCGGCCTGCGCCGCCGCCCGCAACTTGATCGACTCCGCCTCGGCGAGCGCCTGCATCTTCGTTTGTGCCGCAGCGGCTTCCGCGCGCAACCGAGTTTCCTGGGCGTCGGCCTCGGCCTGACTGATGCGGGCGTCGCGGCTGGCGGTCGCGAGGGTGGTCTGCCGGTAGGCCTCCGCGTCCGCGGGTTTGCGCACGTCCACCTGCAACTGCTGTTCCATCTGCTGCGCTTCGAGCTGGGAGACCTTTGTCGCCACCTCGACCACGGCCTGTCGCGCGGTGGCCTCCGCGAGCGGACCCTGTTGCGCGGCTTCCTGACTGGCGCTGTCGATCTCGGCCTGGTACTCCGCCTTCTTGATCTGGGTGTCGCGCATCGCCAGCGCGATCTGCCGCTGCGCCGCCTGCTCCTGCTCGATCGCCTCCCGGTCGGCGTTCGCCCGCGCGATCCGTGCCTGCTGCTCGACCGCGGCCTGATGCGGAATAGCAAGGTTGGCAATGTAATTGGAGCCGCTGGCGATCGACTGGATCTGGAAGCTGTCGATCACCAGGCCGAAGGATTCCATCTCCTGCGAGCAGCGGTCGCGCACCTGCTCGGAGAACTTGTCCTGATCGCTGATCATGTCCTCGACGGTCATCGAACCCGCGATCGCGCGCAGATGTCCGACGAAGACGTTCTGCACCTTGGTTTCCAGCTCCTCGGCGGGCCGATCCAGGAAGCGGCGGGCGGCGTTGGCGATGGACCGGTAGTCGTCGCCGATCTTGTAGACCACCACGCCGCCCAGTTGCAGGTTGATCTTCTGCTGGCTCACGCACGGCACCAGGATCTGGCTCTCGTGCGCCTCCAGCGAGATGAAGCGCACCTTGGTCAGGCCGGGCATGACGAAGCAGCCGCGGCCGGTGACGATCCGGAAGCCCATGCTCTCGCCGACCCCGGATGGACCCTCGCCGGCCCGGAAGCCCGAAATGATCAGTGCCTCATCGGGTTCCGCGACGCGCCAGGACAGGCGGAACAGCACGGCGGACAGGATGAGAGCGACGACGACGATCCCGATGACGACCAAGAGTTGGACGTCCATGATGCACCTTCATTTCAAGGGAGTGACTTCGACCGTGCGACCACCCAGGCTCCCGATCACGAGCACCTGGGTGTGCTTCGGAATGGTTGTCTCCCCGTCCGCGGCCCGCGCCAGGAATCGTTCGGTCCCCGCCCGCACCTCGATCACCACCTCGCCGAGATGGTCCGGCCGAATCGCCGCGGTTACGCGCGCGACCTTACCGATCACGTCCGTCGCCACCGATACCTCCGACCCCTACGGTTCGACCCTTCACGGTGACCCCGCCGAATCGCCTGCCGCAAGCATCTTTACGAAAACCATACGGGGCAGCGGCCCACCCACAGGCCGCTCAGCCGACCGGGACGGTCGCGTTCGGCCCGATCCACTGGTCGAACAGGCGATCCACGCCGCCGGTCACGAGTTGCGTTGCCAGCCAAGCGTTCAGCGCGGTGGACAGGACCGGATCGTCTCTGCGGACCAGCAGCACCTTGCCGAACGAGTCGAACGGCTTGTCCGGATGCAGCACCTGGAGACCGGGATGCTGGCGGACGCGGTAGCGACCCTCGACGCCGTCGGTGACGAAGACGTCCGCGCGACCCTGTTCGACCTCGTCGAAGATGGTGAGGTTCTCCGGCCAGAGGGTGAGCTGGGCGTCCGGGAAGTTCTTGCGGGCGAATTCCTCGTTGGTGCCACCACGATTCGCGATTACCCGCACCTCGGGGCGGTTGATCTGCTCGATGGTCGAGTAGTCGGTGTCGTTGCCGCGCCGGGTGATCGGCGTCTTGCCGTCGGTGCCGTAGGTGATCGAGAAGTCGGCGAAGGCGCGGCGGGCGGGCGAGTCGGAGATGCCGCCGACGGCGATATCGCACTGCCGCTCAGCGAAATCCGTCTTCAGGGTGGCCCAGGTGACCGGAACGAATTCGACCGGCCGCCGCAGTACATCGGCGAATCCGCGGGCCAGATCGATGTCCACGCCGCGGTATCCGCCCGCGGCGATCGAATACGGCGGATAGTCGCCCGGCGTGCACACGCGCAGGGCATTCGGCTCGGCGGCGGCCGGAATCGCCGGTGCGACAAGGGCTGTCCCGGCCAGCAGCAGCGCGCTGAGCAGTCGCGTTCCGCGCATCGCTCAGCTCTCGTTGCGCGCCTTGGGGAATTTCTTCTGCCGGGCTACCCAGCCGGCCATCTGGGCCCAGTGCGACTTGCGCGGGGTGACGATCGAGGTCAGCTCGCGGTCCCACTCGTCGGCCTCGGTCAGGCCGTCGACGGTGGCGACGAGTTCCTTCGCGGTCTCCAGGTCGGCGACCACTCGGTCGCCGAGGATGCCGTCGGCGCCGACCAGCGTCACCCGGACGCCGGCCCGGCCGACCGGCTGCAGCACGGCGGTGGCCGAACCGTCGTGATCGGCGACGAATCCCTTGACGGACTCCACGAGGGCGCCCGACAACTTCACTGGGGCCGTGGCGGCTTGAGCACTCATGGAGGGAAGTTTACCGACCAGTAGGAAACCGTCCAGCACCTGTCGGTGTAGAACAGATCTCATGCGTGCGATCCAGGTGTCCGAACACGGCGGTCCCGAAGTGCTGAAGTACGTCGAGGTGCCCGATCCGCAGATCGGCCCGGACCAGCTGCTGGTCGACGTGCAGGCGATCGGCATCAACTACATCGACACCTACATCCGGACGGGGCGTTACCCGCAGGCGGTGCCGTACGTCCCCGGCTCAGAGGCGAGCGGGGTGATCGCCGAGATCGGCGCGAACGTCACCGAGTTCGCCGTCGGCGACCGGGTCGCGTGGGCCGCCGGACCGGGCAGCTACGCCGAGCGGGTCGCGGTGAACGCGGAGGCCGCGATCAATGTGCACGACGAGGTCGAACCGGCGGTCGCCGCGTCGGCACTGCTCCAGGGCATGACCGCGCACTATCTGATCGAGTCGATCTACACCCCGCAGCCCGGGGAGCCCGTCCTGGTGCACGCGGGCGCGGGCGGCGTCGGCCTGATCCTGACCCAGCTCGCCGCGGCGCGCGGCGCCCGCGTGATCACCACGGTGTCCTCGGACGCGAAGGAGAAGCTGTCCCGCGAGGCGGGCGCCGCCGAGGTGCTGCGCTACGACGACGATCTCGCGGATCAGGTCCGGGCGCTCACCGACGGTACCGGCGTCGCCGCGGTCTACGACGGAGTCGGCGCGGCCACCTTCGAGGCCAGCCTCGCGTCGCTGCGCGTGCGCGGCATGCTCGCCCTCTTCGGCGCGGCCAGCGGCCCGGTCCCCCCGTTCGATCTGCAACGCCTCAACGGCGCCGGCTCCCTGTTCGTCACCCGCCCCAGCCTCGCCTTCTACACCCGCGACCGCGCCGAATTGGTCTGGCGCGCAACCGATATCTTCAACGCCATCGCCAACGGCACGCTAAGCATCCTGATCGGCGCAACCTACCCCCTAGCCGAAGCCGAACAAGCCCACCGCGACCTCGAAGCCCGCAAAACCACCGGCTCCATCGTCCTGCTCCCCTGACTTGACGTAGCGAGCGTGTTCTTGACGCACGCTGCAACCTGCGTCAAGAACACGCTCGCTACGTCAGGTCAGTAATCCAGTCCGGTGAGGCCGCGGTAGATGAAGCGGGTCAGGGCTTCTACGGCTTGTTTGTCGTTCAGTTCGACGGTGCCTTCTTCGACGGCCTGCACCATGCTGGTGGTCAGCAGGAACATCATCGCCAGGCTGGCATCGGGCGTGGTCGGTAACGTGAGCCCACGCGGTCCGAACCCGTCCAGGTGATCGGCGATGTCCTGCCGCTGCTGGATCGCGAACTGCCCAGCCTGCCTGGCGAATTCGTCGTTGACCAGGGCCGCCTGCTGGATCGATCGGAATACCGCCCAGTGCTGGCGGGCCGCGACCCAGTAGCCCTCGACGTGGAAGCGGATCGCCGCCGGATCGGTGAAGTCCGGGTTGTGGTCCGGGCCCTCCGCGGTCACGTCGCCCGCCGCCGCGACGTCGTTCAGCAGCGCCTGGAGTAGTTCCTCCTTGCCGGCGAAATGGTTGTAGAACGACCCGGCCGCGCGATTGGCCGCGGTCGTGATGTCGACGATCTTGGTGTTCAGGTAGCCCCGCTCCGCGAACAGCCGTAGGGCCGCCGCCTTCAGCGCGAGCTCGGTCTCGGCCGACTTCTCCTTGCGACTCATCGACACCTGCACCCACCTCCTTGACAGGGAACGTACCAACTCCAATACTGAATCAGAATTCATTGAATGTAAGTTCATCAAGGAGAAATCATGCGGAACCAGGTACTCGTCGCCGGCGCCGGACCCACCGGCCTGATCCTCGCCCTCGATCTGGCCCGCCGGAACATCCCGGTGCGCGTCATCGATCAGGCCACCGAGTTCTTCGCGGGCTCGCGCGGCGACGGCATCCAGCCGCGCACTCTGGAGGTGTTCGACGACCTCGGCGTGCTGGACGCGGTGCTGGCCGCGGGCATTCCGACGCCGATCATGCGGGCCTACCTCGGCGGCGAGTTCGTCGGCGAGCGCCGGATGTGGGAGCCGATCGAGCCGACGCCCGCGCTCCCCTACCCCAATCCGTGGCTGCTCGGGCAGTCCGGCACCGAGGCGATCCTGCGCGCGCGGCTCGCGGAGTTCGGGGTTCAGGTCGAGCTCGGCACGGCGCTGGCCGGCTTCGAACAGGACGCGACCGGCGTCACCGCCACCTTGCGCCGCGGCGCGGCCGAGGAGACCGTGCGCGCCGACTACCTGGTCGGCGCGGACGGCGGGCGCAGCACCGTGCGCAAGCAGCTGGGTATCGCGTTCGAGGGCACCACCGACGAGTCGCTGCGCATGCTGCTCGGCGATGTCCGGGCCGACGTGCTCGATCACGAGTTCGGTTACTGGTTCGCCGGGGCCGATCGGCCGATGGAGGGAATCGCGTTGTCCCCCTTGCCCGGTGGGCGGCAGTTCCAGTTCGCCGCCCCGCTGACCGGCGACGCCGAGCCGACCCTCGCGGTCTTGCAGGAGTACGCCGACCGCTATTCCGGCCGCACCGATCTCACGCTGACCGAACTGACCTGGGTCACCGTCTGGCGGCCGAATGTCCGGCTGGCCGAACGGTTCCGCGACGGACGCGTCTTCCTGGCCGGCGACGCCGCCCACGTGCATCCGCCGACCGGCGGGCAGGGCATGAACACCGGCATCCAGGACGCCTACAACCTCGGCTGGAAGCTCGCCGCCGCCCTGAACGGCGACGAATCACTGCTGGACAGCTACGAATCCGAGCGGCGAACCGTCGCCGCCAGCGTGCTCGGCGTCAGCTCCGCGTTGCTCGACAAACTGGTCGACGGCGACGAGGACGCGATGGAACGCGGCCCGGAAACCCAGCAACTCGACATCAGCTACCGCGACCCGGCCGACCGCCGCCCGCTGGTCCCGGGCGATCGTGCCCCCGACGCACCGCTGAAGGACATGGCAGGCAATCCGATTCGCATGTTCGACCTGTTCCGCGGTCCGCACACGACGCACCTGTACTTCGGCGAAACCGGCGAACTCCCCGCCGACGCCTACGCCGTCATCCGCCCCGGCACCACCGCAGCAGGCCGCCATGTCGTCGATGTCGAAGGTCACGCATTCGCCGCGTACCACGCGGTCGACGGAACCCGAGTTGTGGTCCGTCCCGACGGCTACCTCGCCCAACACAGTTGAAGGTAGGTTTTCACCGGCCGCGTAGATCTTCTGCTGTGAGCAGTCCTGATCCTATTTGAATCGACTAACGGAGACAGCCGGAAGATCCGGCAGTGACGCCGGACTGTCATCGGTGTGCGATCCGTATTCGAGCGCATTCAGGAGGCCGTCCTTTACCCAAAGTGTAATAAAGCCGGTAATGGTCCCGTTGGCGTCTGCGACTTCCCCGAACACCGGCAACTCGCCATCCGCAGCAGGACCTTTCGGCACTTCGGGAAGGACACGGAAGTCCAGGCTTTGAGACCCCTTACCCCACGTAGCGACCACCTGGGTGTGCGAAATTTGAGACACGAATTCTTCCACGCCAGGAAAATCCACCGATAGCAACTTTCGGATAATCGACTCTTCACGAGTATTAAGTCGGCGCGGGGTTACCTGTACTCTACTCATGCTTCCTCGGCTTTGGTCTGCATCTTATTTGTCAGGGGATAAACGCTGTACTGATCTTGAAGACTCCATCGATCATCGCTCCGCGCATGTGGATTGTCTGACCATCGATGGTGCGTACCAGCGGGTTGGCCGGGCCGTAGACTCCATCGGGCACCCCCTGAACGCTATCAATCAACTTCGTCATGGCTGCATTACGGCCGCCCGACTGCTGAACGAAGCCGTCGAGCTTGTGCTCCACTTTGTCGAACACGTGGCCCATCGGATCGTCCTTCAAGGCATAGTCGAGGGACTCCTGGCGCTTGCGGTTGGCGGCTTTTGTCACGTCACCGACGCGCTTCGCCAGGAGGTCCGCGATCCGCTGCATCTCGGTGCGCCGGGCTTCGAGATCATCGCCGGTCTGGGCGACCTTCTCCACGAATTTGGCTGCGCGTTTGGCGGCAAGCACGCGATCGACGTAGGCCTTCATCTTCAGCGCGAGCTTGCCTGCCTTGGCGGCGGCGATGGCGGCGGCGCCGAATCCGGCGGTCAAGGCGCCCGCGATGACACTGAGGACGACGGTTTCGGCGATTTCCTGGGCGAGGTCCTTCGCGAGATCGACCAGCAACTGGCCGAGCTGTGTCCGGAACTCCAGGATCGCGGAGCGGTGCTCGCGGCAGGACTTGGCCAGGTCCTTGTAGAGAGTGAGGACCCCTTCAGCCGACTTCTTCAACTCACGAATGTCCTCATCGACATGCGCTGCGTCGGGCGCGGTCTCACTGTCGAAGGTCTTCGCGAGCTGGTCCAGCAGGGTGGGCAGGTTGCCCACACCGGACTCGTCGCCGAACTTGTCCCAGGTATCCGCGGCGGTCAGTAGGTCATGCGGTTCGCCGTCGGGCATCGAAACGCCGAAGTTCTCCAGCGCCGACACCGCGAATCCGACGTCGTCGAACAGGCCGCTGCCCGGGCCGCCTGCCGATGGCGGCGGCACCAGGCACGGCGCCCACACCGGGGCGAGCTGGGTCGGTTTGGCCGGTTCCGGTCGGCCGGTGCCGGCGACATAGTCGGCCAAGGCATGGTTATAGCCGAGCTCGCGCAGGATATTGGAGTAGTTGCCCATCGCGGTGATGAGCAACTCGGTCATGCTCATCGCCGTCGTGACGGTCGAATCGTAGGACGTTGCCCACGCTTTGGACTCGCCGACGTTGCCGCCCATATTGGCGGTGCCGCTGAGGGCAGCGATCCGCGCGGCGTACACCCGCTGGTACTCGGTGGCATAGGAATGCATCGACGCCCCGGCCAGCGAATACACGGTGGGGTCGACCACCAGGGTCGACATCGGTGTCAGGCCCTGCCCAGCATTGTGAGGTTCGCGGCGATGGCGGCGTTGTATCTACCGTGCGCGTCCAGGACTGCTTGCCGCATGGTGGCCATACCGTCGGCGACATCGGTTGCACCGGTGTGCCATTCACGGAATGCCGCGGCCTGGGCGTCGGCGGCGGCGCCGTTCCAGTTCTGCTGGACGGCGGAAACCCGTTGCTGTAAACCGTCGAGGCTGTCGTTGAGGAAGCCGACGAATCCGGACACCCGGGCGACGAGCTGTTCGAGTTCGTCGAGATCGACGCGGAAGGGTTGCGCGTTCTCGACCATCAGAGACCCGGCAGATCAAGGGACCCGGCCAGGGCGGAGGTGGCCGTCATCCGTGCACTGTCCAGGTCCTCGAGTGTCTTGCTCGTGACGCCGAGCAGTTCGGCCATGTCGGCCAGCGCTTCGAGGATGGTATCGGCGCCCTGCTTGGTTTCGGTCCAGCCTGCGCTGAACGAATCGGCGGACGTACCACGCCAGTTGGACAGCATGGTCGTGACGTCGGTGTCGAGGGAGGTCAGTCCGTTGACGAGGGTCTCGGCTACCTGCTGAAGATAGCGGCCGGCGTCGGTGACCTCCTCCGGGACCAGGGCGAAGTCGGTCGAGCTAGGTGAGCCGGTCATAGGGCAGTCCTCGAATACTGGTGCAGATCACTGTGATTAGGCAGATCACAGTGATTAGACGGGGGCCAATGCGGTTCGGTTCCCGTCTGACGGTGAATTGTGTCGGCGCACACAACCCACGCCGCACCAGCTCGCAACGCGAAGCCTGCTCACGACCAGCAAAGTCGGGCAGCGGTCGGTCAGAGGAAGCTGCCCAAGGTGTCCCAGCCCAGCACGGAATCGACGGCGAGGCCGCAGAACACCACGGCGAGATAGTTGTTCGATTGCAGGAACAGACGCAGCGGCTTCACCGACTCGCCGCGCCGCACGCCGGAGTACAGCTGGTGCGCCATGAGCAGGAACCACGCTCCGGCCACCAGCGCCACGGCCGCGTACACGACACCGGTCGCGGGGACCAGGGCGAGTGTGGTGAGCACGGTGAGCCAGGTGTAGATGACGATCTGCTTGGTCACGACCTGCTCGGTCGCCACTACCGGCAGCATCGGCACGCCGGCCGCGCGGTAGTCCTCCTTGTAGCGCATGGCCAGCGCCCAGGTGTGCGGCGGCGTCCAGAAGAAGATCACCCCGAACAGCGCGATGGCCGGCCAGCCGATGCCGCCGGTCGCCGCGGACCAGCCGACCAGCGCGGGCATGCAGCCGGCCGCGCCGCCCCACACCACGTTCTGCGAGGTGCGGCGCTTGAGGCCGAGGGTGTAGACGAAGACGTAGAACAGGATCGTCGCGACCACGAGCACGCCGCTGAGCAGGTTCGCCTGCCACCACAGCCAGGCGAACGAGGCCAGGCCGAGCAGCACGCCGAACACGAAGGCGTGCGAGGTCGGCACCGCCTCCCTGGCCAGCGGGCGCTTCGCGGTCCGCTTCATCACCTTGTCGATATCGGCGTCGGCGACGCAGTTCAGGGTGTTCGCGCTGGCCGCGCCCATCCAGCCGCCGAAGAGGGTGACCAGGATGAGCCGGATGTCGATGTGCCCGCGGTCGGCGAGCAGCATCGTCGGAATCGTCGCCACCAGCAGCAATTCGATGACCCGCGGCTTGGTGAGCGCGATATACGCGAGCACCCGCCGGGTCAATCGGGACGGCAGGCCCGGACCCGCGAACCGGTCGGCCAGCGCCGTCGGAGCGGAGCCGTGCGCGCCATTGCCACCCGGCTGTTGCCCAATCCGCACTGTTTCTCCTCGCACGCTGTGCATCGCATCCGGCATGGACCAAGCAGCGCGCTCGGTCCCGCCGACCTGGATGCGCGAGAGCTGGACCTTCGCCCGCCTCGGCGCCCCTTCAGCCGTGCGGCGCGGCTACTACTACAGAGGATGGTAGACCCCCGCCGACCCTGCTCCGCGCATAGCCCCACGCAACAACGTCCGAAATGTGGTCCAGCACACGGGGCAACGGACATCATTCGCGCGCGACCTCCGGGCCCGCGAACAGGCCGCGGCCGTGTGGCCGACAGACGCAGCCGATAAACACAGGGTTCCCCTCGTGCTGCTGAGCGGGCACATCTAGGGTGGTTGGGTACACACCGGCTTGCACGCGCCGCTGCCGTGCGTTCATCGCCGCCAGTAATGCCGCCGTCGACGAAACCAATGTCAGGAGAACCTCGGTCGTGTCAGTCACAGACGACATCCGCGCCCTCACTCAGCCGAATCACCCGGACGACTGGACGGATCTGGACACCAAGGCCGTCGACACGATCCGAGTGCTCGCCGCGGACGCGGTGCAGAACGCCGGAAACGGGCACCCGGGCACCGCGATGAGCCTGGCGCCGCTGGCGTACTCCCTCTACCAGCGCACCCTGCGGATCGACCCGAGCGATCCGAGCTGGGTCGGCCGGGACCGCTTCGTGCTGTCCTGCGGTCACTCCAGCATCACCCAGTACATCCAGCTGTACCTGGCCGGGTTCGGCCTGGAGCTGGACGACCTGAAGAACCTGCGCAAGTGGGGCTCGCTCACCCCGGGCCACCCCGAGTTCCGCCACACCGACGGCGTCGAGATCACCACCGGCCCGCTGGGCCAGGGTCTGGCCTCCGCGGTCGGCATGGCGATGGCCGCGCGCCGCGAGCGCGGGCTGTTCGATCCGAACGCCGCGGCCGGCGCCAGCCCGTTCGATCACTTCATCTACGTGATCGCCTCCGACGGGGACATGGAGGAGGGCGTCACCTCCGAGGCGTCCTCGCTCGCGGGCACCCAGCAGCTCGGCAACCTCGTGCTGATCTACGACGACAACAAGATCTCCATCGAGGACGACACCACCATCGCGTTCGACGAGGACGTGGCCAAGCGCTACGAGGCCTATGGCTGGCACGTGCAGGTCGTCGAGGGCGGCGAGGACGTCGTCGCCATCGAGGCGGCGCTGGCCGCGGCCAAGGCCGAGACCGGCAAGCCGTCGATCATCGTGCTGCGCACCATCATCGGCTACCCGGCGCCCACCAAGATGAACACCGGCGCGGCGCACGGCGCCGCCCTGGGCGCGGACGAGGTGGCCGCCACCAAGAAGATCCTCGGCTTCGACCCGGAGCAGACCTTCGAGGTCGACGCCGCGGTGATCGAGCACACCCGCAAGGCGGTCGAGCGCGGCAAGCAGGCGCACGCCGCCTGGCAGGAGCAGTTCGACGCGTGGGCGCAGGCCAACCCGGAGAACAAGGCCCTCTTCGACCGGCTGGCCAAGCGCGACCTGCCGAAGGGCTGGGCCGACAGCCTGCCGACCTACGAGCCGGACCCGAAGGGTGTCGCCACCCGCAAGGCCTCCGGCAAGGTGCTCGCCGCGCTGGCCCCGGTGCTGCCGGAACTGTGGGGCGGCTCGGCCGACCTCGCCGAGTCCAACAACACCACCATGTCCGGCGAGGGCAGCTTCGGCCCCGAGTCGATCTCCACCGGCATGTGGAAGGCCAACCCGTACGGCCGCACCCTGCACTTCGGGGTGCGCGAGCACGCGATGGGCGCGATCCTCAACGGCATCGCCCTGCACGGCCCGACCCGCCCGTACGGCGGCACCTTCCTGGTGTTCAGCGACTACATGCGGCCCGCGGTGCGCCTGGCCGCGCTGATGCGCGTGCCCGCCATCTACGTGTGGACGCACGACTCCATCGGCCTCGGCGAGGACGGCCCGACGCATCAGCCGATCGAGCACCTGGCCGCGCTGCGCGCCATCCCCGGCCTCAATGTGGTTCGCCCCGGCGACGCCAACGAGACCACCTACGCGTGGCGGACCATCCTCGAGCGCGACAGCAGCGAGCACACCTCGCACTTCTCGGTTTCCGAGCTGCCGCACCAGGACGGCCCGTCGGCGCTCGCGCTGACCCGGCAGGATCTGCCGATCCAGGCGGGCACCAGCTACGAGGGCGTCGCCAAGGGCGGCTACATCCTGGCCGAATCCTCCACCGGCACTGCGCAGGTGATCCTCATCGCTACCGGTTCGGAGCTCCAGCTCGCCGTCGACGCCCGGACTACGCTGGAGGCGCAGGGCATCGGCACCCGGGTGGTTTCGATGCCGTGTGTGGAGTGGTTCGACGCGCAGGACAAGGCGTACCGGGACGAGGTGCTCCCGCCCGCGATCCGCGCCCGGGTCGCCGTCGAGGCGGGCATCGCGATGCCGTGGCACCGGTTCGTCGGTGACGCGGGCGAGATCGTCTCGATCGAGCACTTCGGTGCCTCGGCCGATTACAAGACTCTGTTCCGCGAGTTCGGCTTCACTCCGGACAACGTCGTTGCCGCCGCGCAGCGCGCACTCGAGAACGTGAAGGGATAAGCGCTCATGGCACAGAACGCGAATACCGCCGCCCTGTCCGCGGCAGGTGTGTCCGTATGGCTCGACGACCTGTCCAGGGACTGGATCCAGTCCGGCAACCTGGCCGAGCTGATCGAGACCCGCAGCGTCGTCGGGGTCACCACCAACCCGACGATCTTCCAGGGCGCGCTGAGCAAGGGCCACGCCTACGACGGACAGCTCAAAGAGCTTGCCGCCCAGGGCGCGGACGCCGACGCCGCGATCCGCACCATCACCACCGACGACGTGCGCGCCGCCTGTGACGTCTTCGCCGGCGCGTTCGAGGCGTCCAACGGCGTCGACGGCCGCGTCTCCATCGAGGTCGACCCGCGCTTCGCCTTCGACGCGGACAAGACCGTCGCGCAGGCGATCGACCTGTGGAAGACCGTCGACCGGCCGAACCTGTTCATCAAGATCCCGGCCACCGAGGCGGGCCTGCCCGCGATCACCAAGGTGATCGCCGAGGGCATCAGCGTGAACGTGACGCTGATCTTCTCGGTCAAGCGCTACCGCGCGGTCATGGGCGCCTACCTCGACGGCCTGCGCGGCGCCAAGACCGCGGGCCACGACCTGGGCAAGATCCATTCGGTCGCTTCGTTCTTCGTGTCCCGGGTGGACACCGAGATCGACAAGCGGCTCGAGGCGATCGGCACCGACGAGGCGCTCGCGCTGCGCGGGCAGGCCGGAATCGCCAACGCGCGCTTGGCCTATGCCGAATATCAGGACGTGTTCGACGGTGGCGCGCACACCTCCACCTACAACCACCTCGGTGCCGCGGGCGCGAATCGGCAACGGCCGCTGTGGGCTTCGACCGGCGTGAAGAACCCGGAGTACTCCGACGTCATGTACGTCACCGAGCTGGTCGGCACGAACACGGTGAACACGCTGCCGGAGAAGACCCTGGAGGCCGTCGCCGATCACGCCGAGATCCGCGGCGACACGCTCAGCGGCACCGCCGCGGCGTCGCGGGAGGTGTTCGACAAGCTCTCCGCCGTCGGCATCGACCTGGACGACGTGTTCCAGGTGCTGGAGACCGAAGGCGTGGACAAGTTCGAGAAGTCCTGGGCGGAACTGCTTTCCGCCACCACGGAAGAGCTCGCAGCAGCCGATACGGCGGACGCGGGGCCCTCCGTGGCCACGCAAGCTACCTCCTCCGGGCCTGACGCGCCCGCCGGGGCCGGGAAAAACTGACAACGATGGCCGGCCCCAAAACCCCGACCTGGCAGAACCCGCTGCGTGACGAGCGGGACAAGCGGGTGCCGCGCATCGCGGGCCCGTGCAGCATGGTGATCTTCGGTGTCACCGGTGACCTGTCCCGGAAGAAGTTGATGCCGGCCATCTACGACCTCGCGAACCGGGGGCTGCTGCCCCCGGGTTTCGCGCTGGTCGGCTTCGCTCGGCGCGATTACGCCGACGAAGACTTCGCCAAGGTCGTGCTCGACTCGGTGAAGACGCACGCCCGCACGCCCTTCCGTCAGGAGGTCTGGGACCACCTGGCCGAGGGAATCCGGTTCGTGCAGGGCAGTTTCGACGACGACAAGGCCTTTGCCACCCTCGCCGACACCCTGGCGACGCTGGACAAGGAGCGCGGCACCGGCGGCAATCATGCCTTCTACCTGTCGATTCCGCCGAACATGTTCCCGGTGGTGCTCAACCAGCTCTCCGAGCACGGACTCGCGCAGCCGAGCAGCACCGACGCCGCCGGGCGCAAGCCGTGGCGCCGGGTGGTGATCGAGAAGCCGTTCGGGCACGATCTGGAAAGCGCACAGGAGCTCAACGCACTGGTCAACGGGGTGTTCCCGGAGGAGACGGTCTTCCGGATCGACCACTACCTCGGCAAAGAGACGGTGCAGAACATCCTGGCGCTGCGCTTCGCCAACCAGCTCTACGACCCGATCTGGAACGCCAACTACGTCGACCATGTGCAGATCACCATGGCCGAGGACATCGGATTGGGCGGGCGCGCAGGCTATTACGACGGCATCGGCGCCGCCCGCGACGTGATCCAGAACCACCTGTTGCAGCTGCTCGCGCTCACCGCGATGGAGGAGCCGATCAGCTTCCAGCCCAAGCAGTTGCAGGCGGAGAAGATCAAGGTGCTCTCGGCGACGAAACTCGTTGAGCCGCTGGATGAGACGACCGCGCGCGGGCAGTACGCGGACGGCTGGCAGGGCGGCGAGCAAGTGGTCGGCCTGCTCAACGAGGAGGGCTTCGACCCCGAGTCGCGCACCGAGACCTACGCCGCGATCACGCTGGAGGTCGACACCCGCCGCTGGGCCGGCGTGCCGTTCTACCTGCGCACCGGAAAACGGTTGGGGCGCAGGGTGACCGAGATCGCGGTGATGTTCAAGCGGGCGCCGCACCTGCCGTTCGACCAGACCATGACCGAGGATCTCGGGCAGAACGCGCTGGTCATCCGGGTGCAGCCGGACGAGGGCATCACCACCCGGTTCGGCTCGAAGGTGCCGGGTTCGAGCATGGAAGTGCGCGACGTCAACATGGATTTCAGTTACGGCGAGGCGTTCACCGAGTCCTCCCCCGAGGCCTACGAGCGCCTGATCCTCGACGTGCTGCTCGGGGTGCCGTCGCTGTTCCCGGTGAACGCGGAGGTCGAATTGTCCTGGGGCATCCTGGATCCGGTGCTCGAGCACTGGGCCGAAGAAGGGAAACCCGAACCGTACGAGGCAGGCACCTGGGGTCCGGCCTCGGCCGACGAGATGCTCGCCCGCACCGGGCGCGAATGGCGGCGGCCGTGATCATCGACATCCCGAACACCACCACCGGCGAGGTCACCAAGCGGATCGTGCAGCTGCGCGAGAGCAATGGCGTGATCACCATGATGCGGGTGCTCACCCTGGTGGTGTGCACGCTGGACAGCTCCGAGGCCGAGGACGCGATCGACGCCGCCAACGACGCCAGCCGCGAACACCCTTGCCGGGTGGTCGTTTTGGCGCGCGGTGATCGCGACGCCGAGACCCGGCTGGACGCGCAGATCCGGGT
Organism: Nocardia sp. NPDC051756; assembly: GCF_040681495.1. Classification (NCBI taxonomy): domain Bacteria; kingdom Bacillati; phylum Actinomycetota; class Actinomycetes; order Mycobacteriales; family Nocardiaceae; genus Nocardia; species Nocardia sp. NPDC051756. Next base: position 752,911 of record NZ_JBFAYV010000005.1, read on the forward strand.
CGGCGGCGACGCCGGCGCGGCCGAGGTGATCGTGCTGCGGCTGCAAGGCGAGCTGATCAATCACGAGAGCAGCGTCGTCATCCCGTTCCTGCTGCCGGACACCCCCGTGGTCGCCTGGTGGCCGCGCGGCGCCCCGGAGTTCCCGTCCAAGGATTCGGTGGGGCGCTTGGCGACTCGGCGCATCACCGACGCCACCTTCGCCGCCGACCCGCAGGCGGCGATCAAGAAGCGGCTCGAGTCCTACGCCGCCGGCGACACCGATCTGGCCTGGAGCCGGATCACCTACTGGCGGGCGCTGCTGGCCGCCGCGCTGGACGAACCGCCCTTCGAGCCGGTCGAATCGGTGCTGGTCTCCGGGCTGCGCGACGAACCGGCGCTGGACACCCTGGCCGGTTGGCTCGCCATCCGCCTCGACTGCCCGGTCATCCGCCGCTCCGGCGCGCTGCGGGTGGAGATCCACCGCCCGTCCGTGTCGGTCACCATCGAACGACCGCAGACCGGGCGCACCGCCACGCTGACCCGCACCGGCGACCCCGATCAGCGAATCGCGTTGGCCCGCCGAGAAACTCGCGACTGCCTCGCCGAGGAACTGCGCCGACTCGATGCCGACGAGATCTACGCCGAGGCCCTCGCCGGAATCGAGAAGGTGACCTATGAGTGAGTCCGCCGAAGATACCGTCGAGGTTCACCTCGACACCGAATCCCTGATCGCCGCCGCGGCCGCCCGCTTCGTCGACATCGTGGTCGCCGCCCAGGCCGCGCGCGGCACCGCGTCGGTCGTGCTGACCGGCGGCGGCACCGGCATCGGTCTGCTCGAACTGGTCCGCAAATCCCCCGGCGACATCGACTGGTCCAACGTCGACTTCTTCTGGGGCGACGAACGTTTCGTCCCCGCCGCCGACGCCGAACGCAACGACCGCCAGGCCCGCGAGGCGCTGCTCGACCACGTCCCCGTCGACCCGGCCCGGGTCCACCCCGTAGCGGCCTCCGACGGCGAATACCCCGACCCCATCGAGGCCGCCGCCGAATACTCCACCGCGGTCCACGCCTACCTGGCCGACCACGGCTCCTTCGACCTCCACCTCCTCGGCATGGGCGGCGAGGGCCACATCAACTCCCTCTTCCCGCACACCGACGCAGTCCGCGAAACCCACGAACTCGTCGTAGCGGTAACCAACTCCCCCAAACCACCCCCCGTCCGGGTAACCCTCACCCTCCCCGCCATCCACCGCACCCGCCACGTGGTCTTGGTCGTAGGCGGCGCAGCCAAAGCCGAAGCCGTAGCCGCCGCCATCTCCGGCGCCGACCCGGTGGACATTCCCTCCGCCGGCGCGGTAGGCCACGAATCCACCACCTGGCTGCTCGACCAAGAAGCAGCCTCGGCCTTACAACTCCCGGACTAGCCGTCCGCGCTGGTCGCGTGGGTGTAGAGATGGTCGGCTGAGTGCGGGTTTGGCCGACCATTCGGGTGGAATGTGTCTAATTGGCGGGAATTTGTCCGGCCAGACTGTCGATGGCACGCAAAATCATCGGCGGGCCGATATGCTGGCGCGAATGAGCGAGCGGGACGCGAAGCCTGGGGCAAGTCCGGGCAAGGTTCTTGATGATCGGTTTCGGGCGGCGGTTGGGGCGCTGACACCGGGGCAAGCTTCAGCGGAGGATATCGCGCCTGGGATTACCGGTGCGGTTTTGCTGGAGCTGTTCGAGTCGCAAGCTACGAGCAGGCAGTTGGATCTGGCGGCTCGGCAGTTGGGGGCGAGCAAGCGCGGGTATTACAGCATCGGATCGTCGGGGCATGAGGGAAATGCGGCGCTGGGGGTGGCGCTTCGGGTGACCGATCCGGCGCTGCTGCACTATCGGTCGGGGGCGTTCTTCGTGCAGCGCACCCGGCGGGTGCCGGGGCTCGATCCGATTCGCGACGTGTTGCTCGGCATTGTCGCGGCGGCGGCGGATCCGATTTCCGGTGGGCGGCACAAGGTGTTCGGTAGCAAGCCCGCCGCCATCATCCCGCAGACCTCGACCATCGCCTCTCACCTGCCGCGCGCGGTCGGGCTCGCCTTTGCGATCGATCGTGCTGCGCGACTGGGCGTTTCGAGCGAATGGCCGTCGGATGCGTTGGTGCTGTGCAGTTTCGGTGACGCCTCTGCCAACCACTCCACCGCGGCGGGCGCGATCAACGCCGCGATTCATACTGCGCGCCAAGGTGTTCCGCTGCCCATCCTGTTCCTCTGCGAGGACAACGGCATCGGGATCAGCGTCCCCACCCCGGCGGATTGGATCCAGCAGGCCTACGGCTCCCGCGCCGGCCTGGAATATTTCGGTGCCGACGGCTGCGATCCCGTCGACGCACTGACCACTTCGACCGCGGCCGCCGCCTGGGTCCGCGAACACCGCAAGCCCGCCTTCCTGCACATGCGCACCGTCCGGCTGATGGGCCACGCCGGCTCCGACGTCGAGGCCGCCTACCGCCAGCCCACCGATATCGCCGCCGACCTCCTCCGCGACCCGGTGACCGCGACCGCCCGCCTGCTGGTCGCCACCGGCGTCGCCACCCCCGCCGAGGTCCTGGAACGCTACGACGACATCGCCCACCGCGTCACCACCACCGCCGAACTCGTCTGGCGCGAACCGAAATTGACTTCCGCGGCATCGGTGATCGCAACGCTCGCCCCGGCCCACCCCGCGCAGGTCCGCGAGGATGTACTCCGAGTCGCAAAACCGGGCCACCCGGCGTCCGCGGCCGGGCGGTCCGCGGCCGAAGCGCCGACCGGCACAGTGGTGCCGCAGCTCGCCACGCCGGTACGCGACGGCCGCCAAGTCGACACAAGACTCGGCGACGCGGCGGCCGGAGGACCTGCCGCCGAAATACATTCGGCCGCAGCGATACCGACGCATAAGTCGGCAACCGGCTCGGGCCAGGAACCGCAAACCAGCAGGCAGCTGGTCAACCTCGGGGCATCAGCCGGCTCGGCAGCGCAGACGACTACACCCCGAGCGGACGCATCAGACACCGAGGCAGCACGTGCCACCGCCAGGCAACAGACTGCCGGTGGCGAACCGAATCATGGTGCGGCGGTGCCGGATCCGATGACCCTCGGGCAGTCGATCAATCGCACCCTGGCCAACCTGCTGACCCGCGACCCCGACGTGCTCGTCTTCGGCGAAGACGTCGGTCGCAAGGGTGGCGTGTACGGCGTAACCAAGGGCCTGCAAAAGCAATTCGGCAAGCGCCGCGTCTTCGACACCCTGCTCGACGAGCAGAGCGTGCTCGGCACCGCCCTCGGCACCGCGCTCGCCGGGTTCGTCCCGATCCCCGAAATCCAGTACCTGGCCTACGTGCACAACGCCGCCGACCAGTTGCGCGGCGAGGCGGCGACCCTGTCCTTCTTTTCCGCTGGGCAGTACCGCAATCCGATGGTCGTCCGCATCGCCGGCTACGCCTACCAGAAGGGCTTCGGCGGCCACTTCCACAACGACAACTCCATCGCCGCCCTGCGCGACATCCCCGGCCTCGTCATCGCCTCCCCTGCCCGCGCGGACGATGCCGCCGCCCTCCTGCGCACCTGCGTCTCGGCCGCCCGAGTAGACGGCCGCGTCTGCGTCTATTTGGAACCCATCGCCCTCTACCACACCCGCGACCTGCACGAACCGGGCGACAACGCTTGGCTCGCAACACCTTCCGACACCACCCACGCCGAGATCGGCAAGGCCCGCGTCTACGGCGACGGCACCGACCTCACCATCGTCACCTTCGCCAACGGCGTCCCCATGAGCCTGCGGGTAGCCCGCCGCCTCGCCGACCGCGGCATCCGAACCCGAGTCCTCGACCTCCGCTGGCTCTCCCCCCTCCCCCTCGACGACCTCCTCCAGCACGCCCGCGCCACCGGCCGAGTCCTCATCGCCGACGAAACCCGCCACAGCGGAGGCGTTTCCGAATCCCTCTGCGCCGCCCTCATCGACGCCGGCTTCGACGGCCGCATCGCCCGAGTAACCAGCGAAAACAGCTTCGTCCCCCTGGGCCCCGCCGCCGACACCGTCCTCCTCGACGAAACCAAAATAGAAACCGCCGCCGGAAAACTCCTGGCGGAGTAGGCATGCCAACCCAAGACGAGCACACCGTCCCCGCCGAACACCTGCGATACCAGCAGCACATGCAAAACCTGGCGGCCGTATCCGCCACTGCCGAACCGGAACTCGTGGCCACCGTCCTACGCGACCCGGACAAGGCAATGGCCGAGTCGGCAGTATCGGGCCACCTGGATATCCGTGCGGCACAACTGATCCAACTCGGCACCCACGACTTCGATCAGTGGGCCCATGCCATCGCCGAACAAATCACCGGCCACGACTTCCTGACCCGCCGCCTACACGAATGGACCCTCCTGAAGTCGATCACCCTGAACCACCCCTGGACCCCCGACGACCTCCGCACCGCCACCGACTGGTGCCAACGCAAAGCCGCCGACACCACAACCACCCCCACCGCCCTCACCCTGCTGGCCGAACAAGGACGCACCCGACAAGTCCGCAACACCGCCGCCCGCCGACTACGCCTCCACCCCCAGACGAAATCCGCACCCTGACTAGGGATCCGCACTCGAAATAGGGCCCTATTTCGAGTGCGGATCCCGATTGAGGGTGCAAATCCTGCGGCGGACGCCCACCGGCGTCACAAGTGTTGGATGGCAATGGGGCGGGGTGGTGGTAGTGGGGCCTGGACGACGTAGCCGTCGTATGAGGTGCTTCGGTCTCGGGCTAATGCCGCACGGATCCGGGTTGCCGCGTGTTCGGTGGTCAGGTCTTGCCACGTCCAACGGACCAGCTGAAATCCGCACGCGCGCATCGCGTCCTCGCGGATCTTCTCGGCGAACACGGCATCGCCGGCCGCTCGACCGGGGCGAAGCAAGCGTCCGTACTTGCTCCGGCCGTCGAACTCGCACAGCACTCCGGTGCCTTCGAAAGAGAAGTCGACTCGTCCCAGAAGCTTGTGCGCCGAGGTGAAGACGTTTCCTTGGCAGATCGGCGCGGGCACACCCAGACGAGCGAGCATCACCCGGCTACGCGACTCGCCCACACTCTCGCTGTGTCCGTCCAGGAACGAAACCACGCGATGCGCTGCCGCCACGCCGCGCCGAGATCGCGCCAGCGCCAATTCAGCCGCGAGCGCTACCGCCGATACACCGAAATCACGAACCAGCGCATCGCCCATGACTATTGTCGACTCGAACGGCAATGTCCGTGCCAGGTCTACCACGGTCCTGGCCGGTGTCGTAACCAGCAGCCCGTCGACTTCGACCACCGCATCCATCGGCGCGCAATGAACTTTGACATCCGACTTGATCCGACCACCAGAGCGACGATTCCGGGTCACCAGAACATGGTCCAATGGCACCTGCCACAGGGGTATTCCATAGATCAATGCGGCAGACTGATGACTGACTACCGTGCCCTCCGCCATGGTGGGCACAATGGCGTCGATGAGCATCCGGTGCCGACCGACCGCATCGAGTTCCGCATACCGCAAACGCTCGACATAAGCACCCCACCGCAGGCGATACCAGTCAGTGCCGGTATACCGGCGACGAATCTCCTCATCACTGTGCCCACGCCGCAACTCCGCACCCCGCCGCCGCACATCCGACATCCCCATGCCCGCCATCCTCACCCCGGACACACCCTCACACCACCCACCACCCCCTCAATGTGCACAACTCCGACCTTGTGGATAGAAATCCGCACCCTCTCTCGGGATCTGCACCGGGAATAGGGCCCTATTCCGAGTGCAAATCCCAAGACTGGGTGCGGATCCCAAGAGAGGGTGCGGATCCCAAGACTGGGTGCGGATCCCGAGGGTGGGTGCAGATCCCGAAAGCGGGTGCAAATCCCGAGATTGGGTGCGGATCCTGAGGGTCGGTGTGTGGGCGGGGGTCAGCCCAGATGCACGGGGAAGGCGGCCAGGTCGTTTTGGGTGAGCACCGGCAGATTGCGGATTTCCTCGTCGGGGACCGCAAGGCGCAGGTTCGGGAAACGCTCGAACAACGCGGGCAATGCGATGCCGGCTTCGAGGCGGGACAGCGCGGCGCCGGGGCAGATGTGGGGGCCGTGGCCGAAGGTCAAGTGGCGGTTGGAGGTTGAGCGGGTGATGTCGAAGTCGTCGGAGTCTTCGCCGTGTACGGCGGTGTCGCGGCCGATGGCGCGGTAGGACATGACGACGCCCTCGCCCTTTTCGATCACGGTGTCGCCGATGGTGATGTCCTCGGTGGCGAAGCGCATCAGGAGGTGGCTGACGGGGCTGTCCCAGCGCAGGGTTTCCTCCACGACCTGCTTCCACTCGATGTCGCCGGAGCGGACCTTGTCCAGCTGTTCGGGACGAGCCAGCAGCGCGCGAACCGCGTTGAGGATGAGTCCGACCGTGGTCTCGTGACCCGCGGCGACCAGCGCCTTCAGGTTGCCGACCACTTCTTCCTCGGTCAGCGGCTCGCCACCGTCGGCGGCCAGGATGAGCGCGCTGGTGAGATCGTCGGTCGGGTTCGCGGTCTTCTTGCGCACCAAATCCGTGTAGTAGACATCCATTTCGTCGATCACCCGCAACCGCTCGTCCTGCGGGGTGACCAGCGAGAAGAAGGCTTTGTACCAGGTGAGCAGCATCGGGTGATCGGCCCGATCCACGCCCATCAACTCACCGACGACGCGCATCGGCAGCGGGTACGCGAAAACCTCTTTGAGATCGACGACGGAATCGCCGCCGCTCGAGGCGCTCAGATCATCCAGGAGTTCCGCCGTTAGTCGCTCGACGACGGGGCGGATGTCCTCTAGTCGGCGCGGCGACAAGGCCTGCGTCGTCTTGATCCGCAGCCGCCGATGCTCGGCGCCGTCCACGGTGAACATCGACCGCCCGGCGTCGATCATGCCGATCAACGGCCACTGCCGTGTCACCACACCGGAGTTCCACAGCGACCATCCGCTGATGTCTTTGATCAGCCGCGGATCGACCAGCAGCTGCCGCGCCACCGCGTGCTCGGTGATCGTCCACGCCGGAACGCCGAGCAGTTCGATGCGGGCAACCGGACCCGCGTTACGCAGATAGGCGGTCTCTCCAGCGAGGTCACCGACCATCGGATCGATGGCGAATGGACATGTTTGGGTCACTGGGTACCTCCGACTGCACGAACTGGGGTGAAACGAACCGGCAAAGAAGTCATGCCGCGCAGGAACGCCGACGGACGCCGGACCAGGTTCTGCGCGGGAACGGACAGATCGATATCGGGCAGCCGATCGAGCAGCACCTCGATGCTGGTCCGCGCGATGATCTCGGCCAGTTGCTGCGCCGGGAACGGGCACCGGTACTCGCCGTAGCTGAACGCGAAGTGCGCGCTGTTGCCGGTGTGCGCGGGTTCGACGCCGTCGACCAGGTGCTGGCGCACGTGCGGATCCGCGTTCGCGGCGGCCAGCCCGAGCAGCAGCATGTCGCCGGCCCGGATCACCTTGTCGGCCAACCGGGTATCGCGCGCCGCCCAGCGTCCGGCGAGGATCTGGGTGGGCGTGTCCTCCCACAGCACCTCGTTCATCGCCTCGCCGACACTGCGCCGCCCGCCGCCGAGCGCCGCGGCGAACCGGTCGTCGGTGAGCATGAGCCGCACCGAGTTACCGATCCAGTCGGCGGTCGGCAGATGCCCGGCGGCGGTGACCGCCATCAGGTCCTGCACGTACTCTTCGTCGCTGAACGGGCCGGGGTGCGCGAGCATCCGGGACACCAGGTCGGTGCCGGGCCGCGCCTTCTTCGCGGCGAGCACCTGCTGCATCTGCTCGTAGTAGCTCCCGTAAGCGGCCTGCGCGTCGGCCCCGCCGTCGGCGAGCGCCTTCATGCTCCAGGCCAGCCGCGGCCCGTCCTCGTCGGGGAAGCCGAGGGCCCAGGCGAGCGCGAGCACCGGCATCGGCACGGCGAACTCGGCGACCAGGTCGGCCTCGCCGCGCCCGCAGAACCCGTCGATCAGCCGGTCGGCCAATTCCTCACAGGTGCGGCGCAATTCGAACGGATCGACCGATTCCAGCGCGGGCTCGACCATCGCCACATGCCGGCGATGCTCGGCGCCCGCGGTGAAGTAGATCGACGGACGCGGCTGCCCGACCATCGGCAGCAACGGCCAGTCCTCGGGGATGTTCGGCCACTGGTTCCACAGGCTGACGTCGCGCGGGAACAGCTCCGGATCGCTGGTGACCTGATGCAGCTCGCGGTATCCGATGACCAGCCAGGCGGGCACATTGCCGGGCAGTTCGACGGAGACGACGGGCCCGTGCTCGCGGCGCATCTCCCGGTAGAGGTGCTGCGGGTCGGTGTGGAAGCGGGGGCCGCTCAGCGGCACCGCGCCGGTGACCGGGCAGCCGCCGGTGGCAGCCGCGGCTGCGCTGGAGGTGGTCATGATGCGGTCTCCGCTCGCGGGGCCTCGGCATAGATGTGCTCGACCAGGCTGATCAGCACGCCCTTACAGGATTCGCGCGACCTCGCGTCGCAGTCGACCAGCGGCACCTGCGGATCCAGATCGAGGGCGTCGCGGACCTCTTGCAGCCGGGAGGGCCCACCGAAGTTGTTGCAGGCCACCACGAATCGGGTGCGCTGCGCTTCGAGCCGGTCGATGGCGTACCAGGAGTCGGCGATCCGGCGCTGGTCGACCAGCACGATCGCGCCGAGCGCACCGGAGAACAACCGGTCCCAGAGGAAGAAGAACCGTTCCTGCCCGGGCGCGCCGAACAGGTAGAGCACGTTCTCGGCGTCGATGGTGATCCGGCCGAAGTCGAAGGCGACCGTGGTGGTCGACTTGCCCGGCGCGCCGGTCGGATCGTCGATGCCGATGCCCGCGTTGGTCATCGTGGCCTCGGTGTCGAGCGGGCGGATCTCGCTGACCGCGCGCACCATGGTGGTCTTGCCGACCCCGAAACCGCCGACGATGACGATCTTCAGTCCCTGGCGGGTTGCGCTGTTCAGCGGTGCGTCGGCACGGGCGGGCCGAGGGTCAAAGGTTGCGGAGTCCAACGAGCACCTTCTCGAGGGTGGTGGAGTCGGGCACCGAATTCCACGGCGCGTCAGGGTAACTGGGGCCGGTACTGGGATGCCGGACGGTGATCTTGCCTGCGTGCAACAGATCCGACAGCAGGATGGTGGCGATGCCGACCGGGATGCGCAGCTCGGCGGCGATCTCGACGACCGCGGTCGGCGCGCGGCACATGTCCAGGATCGCGACGTGCTCGGACTGCATGCCCTGGGTCGGATCGCATTCGCTGACCACGAGGGTGACCAGATCGAAGCTGTCGGAGTCCGGTTTGCTGCGTCCCCCGGTCAGTGTGTACAGCCGGTCCGGATCGTCGTCGCGCCCTGGCCTGTTCACGACACGCTCGCTCCCCCGACTCGTGGCTTCGACGCTAGATGGTGGCCCAGCTGCTCGACCAGCTCCCGCATGTTGTGCCCGACCAGGCCGGCGTCCGCGTCCTCGGCCGCGACGACCGCGATGTGCGCCGCCAGGCCCGCCTCGACGATGAACAGGATGCCGCCGTAGAACTCCGTCATCGATTGGCGCACACCGCCTCTGCCGTCACCGAACTCGACGGAGGCGCCGTGCGAAAGGCTCTGGATGCCCGCGGCGATGGCGGAGAGCTGGTCGGCCTTGTCCATGCTCAGTTCAGGGGTGTGGCAGATCTTCAGCCCGTCCCCGGATAGCAATAGCGCGTGCCGGGTGCGAGGGGTGCGGGCGAGCAGCTGCTCCAGCAGCCAGCTGAGTTGCGACGGAACAGACGTTGTCATCGATCATTCTCCACGGCAACGGTAGGGGAAGGGGAAGGTGTTGCGGCAGCGGAGTTGTCGGTGTCACGACCGGCCAACGCCCGCTGGAACGCACCGAAGTTCGCCGTAGTCGACGCGGGCGGGGTCGGTGCGGGCGCGTCGAGCGAGGGCAGGGACAGGCCGGCGGGGTGGACCGCGGCCAGGGTGCTGCCGCGGCGCCGTTTCGGCAGGCCCATGCTGGTGTGCTCGGCGGCGGGCGCGGGGATGGCCGCGGGGTCCGGGATCGCCGCGACCTCCTCGGCAGGCACGGGCGTCGGCGCGCTAGGCGGCGCCGCGAGGGCGACCGGCGACGTCGCGGCGGGCAACGACGAGGTCGGGATCGAGGGGTTGGTGGCCAGCGACGCGGGCTGCGAACGGTCAACGCGCGCAGTGAGATCGCGCGGCACCACCACGACGACCGCGGTGCCGCCGATGGCGGACGGGCGGTAGGACACGGTGAGGCCGTGCTTACGCGCGAGGTGGCCGACGACCGCGAGGCCGAGCCGCGTGCCGCTGAGCGACGACAGGTCCGACGAGCGCTGGCCGCGGCTGTCGGTGCTCGTGCTCGACACGGTCTGCTCGGCGCGACGCAGCGCCGATTCGCTCATCACCAGGCCGCTGTCCTCGATGGTGAGCACCACGCCCGCGGGCACCTCGGCGGCGTAGACGTGCACCTCGGTGGTGGGCGGGGAGAAATTACAGGCGTTGTCGAGCAGTTCGGCCAGGGTGTGCATGACGCCTTCGGCCGCGTGACCGGCGATGGCGATTTCCGCGATGGCGCGTAACCGGACGCGCTGATACCCCGCGACGCGACCCATCGCGCCACGCAGGATCGACTCCATGGCAATGGGTTTGGCCCAGCGTCGCCCGGATCGGGCGCCGCTGAGTACGGCGATGCTGTCGGCGAGGCGACCGGCCTGGGCGGTGCGATGGTCCAGGTGCAGCAGGTCGGCGAGCACCTTCGGATCCGCGTGCCGATGCTCCATCTCGCGCAGTTCGGCGAGCATGCTGGTGGTCATCGCCTGCATGCGGCCCGCCGCACCGGCGAAGGCGGCCATCGCGGCGGAGCGGCGGCTGTCACTGTTCTTCGCTTCCCACGCGTGCACGCCGGCGGCATCGCTCGCGGCCGCCATTCTGGCGGTCGCCTCGGCGGTGATCGCCGCCGCGGATGCCCGGGCTCGCCGGGCCGCACCGCGATAGTGCACCGCCGCAGTTACCGTGGCGCACAACGCGATAGCGGCCGTGACCGCGCCCGCGGTGAGCGGGATGCGGAAATCGGTCGGCGCGTAGTACACCGCGATCACCACGGCGACCGAGGTGATGGCGGCGCAGGTCAGCAGGGCTAGCAGCGGCATGCGCAGACGCCGAAACAATGGTTCCCGACGCTCGCCTTCCGGCGCGATCAATGACTGTGACAAGTTCCGTACTTCCGCACTCACGTTGACCAAGAAGGCATGCTGATGGTGTCCCGACCCCTCCTGCGCGTTCGGGCTGCACCAAATGTACAGACCACCAAGCAGTTCCGCATCTCGGCGCAGACAACTAACAGGCGATGTAAGCGAGCCGCGCAATAGTTGTATTGTATTGCGCTACTTTATTTTTCAATGAGGTCGGCAATTCGGAAGCTACCATCCGGTAGTGGTCGCGCACACCGCTTCGTCACACAGCGGTCATGTCGGCGCCGCCCGCAGTCTTCGCCGAGGCAACGTCGAAACCCGGGTAGGCACGCCGTGGCGGTATTCCCGCGATTCGGATTCGACAGGGGAATACTGGGAACCACAGTGGCGGTGACGACCAGCGGTGGAGGGCACAGCGATGACGATGATGTCCATGCTCGGTGAGGTTCGGCCGGAGCACGATCGCGCGGCGGACGGCGAGCTGGTGCTCCTGCACTATCTGCGCTCGTTCCGAAAGCCGGTGCTCGAGGTGTGGTCGGCCGCGACCGACCGCGGGCAGCTGGCGCACTGGCTCGGCGCGGTGTCGGGCGGCAGCGGCAATCTGACCATCGAGCCGATGGACGGACCGGTGTCGCGGCCGGTCGCGGTGCGGGTCGGGCATTGCCAGGCGCCGCACGAGTTGATCGTGCACATCGACGGGTGTCTGCTGGAGGTGCGGATGACCCAGGTCGGTGTGGTGACCAATGTCGAGCTGATCCGCCGGCATGTCAGCCCCGCCGCCGCGCGCGAAATCGGACCGCGCTGGCAGTACCTGCTGGATCGGCTCACCGCCTATCTGGATTACGAACCGTTGCCGCAGTGGGCCGACTACCCGAAGCGGGCCGACGAATACCGCTGAGCGGTCAGACGAAGAAGCCTGCGATCCCCCAGCCCGGCCGGGCCTGGGCCTCGCGGATCCACTCCATGCACGATTCGATCGCCGCGAGCACCTCGTGGTCGACCTCCTCGCGCTGCTTCGGGGTCGTCGATTCCCATTGCACCAGGGCTTCGGCGCATTGCTCCGGGGTCCATTCGCCGTAGCCGGGTAGCTCTTCCGGCTCGGGCAGGGCGGCGGGCAGCGCATGGTAGACGAAATCGGCGAGGCTGATCGCTTTGATGCCGAGCTCGGCCAGGCCCTCGTCGACCTGTTCCAGCCAGCTGCCGCGGAACGGGGAGAAGTAGCGGTTGTCCAGGAACCTGCCGTAGAACTGGCAGATCGTTTGGTACGCATAGGCGTATTGGAAGCCGTAGCCCCGATCGAACGGGCCGCCGTCGATCACCGCGCGCACCGCGTCGTACCGGGCGGGCGCGCCGTTGGCGATCTCCTCGGCGAACCAGTCGTCGGCGTGCGCCAGCTGCGCCTTGAACCGGCCGCCGATCATGCGCCGGAGCTTGTCGTCCCGCGAGCCGATCGCGGCCCTGACCCTATCCAGTTCGACGACGTAAACGCTCAGGCTGTAACTCATGAGCGAACATTAGCGACACCCACCGACATGAACGGCGCACCGACGGAAGGCGTTTGACGCTAGCCGGTCTGCGCGGTGACCCGGTAGCCGAGACTGATTCCCTTCTCGATGTATGCCGCGCCGCCGAGATGCAGCCATCGGCCGACGCCGGCGCGCGGATCGGTCAGGTAGGTCGCGCGCACATAGTCCACACCGGCCGGAAACCCGCCCGCCGGAGCGGACTTGGTGCTCACGACGAACGCTTCGGCCCACAACTGAGGTTCGGGCGCGCCGTCGAGCAGCGGCGGAACACCGGGCAGAAAGAAGGCGAACTCGTCGGCCGGCGCGCGAAGCGACCGGGTGAACCTGCCGGTGATGGCGAGCCGCACGATTCCGGTATAGATCGTGCAGCTCGGCGTCAGGTGCAACGGCGGGGCGGGCTGGACGTCGAATTGCAGTGCCATGCGCCGACTTTACGGACGTCGACGACCAACGCGCACGCCTCCGGCAGTCGCGGCTAGGCCGGGACGTCGGAGGGGTTGGGGACGAGTTCGCGGAGGTGGGTGGCGAGGAGGGTGTTGACCTCGGTGGCTCGTTCCAGTTGGACGAGGTGGCCGGCGTCGGCGATCTTGGTGACCGCGCGGAGGTCGGGGACGTGGTTGCGCAGGGTGGTGAGGGGGTCGCGGCCGCTGAAGCCCTCCATGTCCGGGTCGTGGTCGCCGTACATGAAGTAGGCGGGGACGGTGACGGAGGCGTCGGCGTAGTCGGCGGTGAGTTCCCAGTTGCGGTCGAGGGCGCGATACCAGTTCAGGCCGCCGGTGAAGCCGGTGCGTTCGAAATCCTGGGCCAGGGTGTCGAATTCGCGCTCGGTCAGCCAGCGCCAGGGCAGCGGCGGGGCCTCCGGCAGCACGTCGAGGTAGCCGGTGCCTTCCGCCGGGAACTGCCAGGTATCGAGGTAGTGGTAGTCGGCGCTGAGCGAGTAGTAGACGCGCTGGAGGAATTCCCTTGGGCGAGCGGCGAGTTCGGCATCGGCTACGCCGGGGGTCTGAAAGTAGTGCAGGTGCAGGAAGTGTCGCGCGGCGGCCTTGGCCCACAGTTGCGACGGCGAGCGCGGCGGACGGGGGGCGAACGGGTTGTTCAGGACGATGACGCCGCTCACCCGTTCGGGTGCGCGTAAGGCCAACTCCCACACCAGGGCTGCGCCGAAGTCCAAGCCGACGAAGACCGCTTGCTCGGCGCCGATGTCGTCGAGCAGGGCGAGCAGGTCGCCGATCACGGCCTCGTTCGTGTACGAGTCGACGTCCGCGGGCAGGTCGGTCTGCCCGTAGCCACGCAGGTCCGGAGCGATGGCGCGGTAGCCCGCCGCCGCGACCGACTCCAGCTGGTTGTGCCAGATGAACCAGGTGTGCGGGAAGCCGTGGCAGAAGATCACCGGATGCCCCTCGCCCTGCTCGGCGACGTGCATCCGGACGCCGTTGGTCGTCACGAACCGATGCGTCAACTCCACTGCGGCCTCCAAAACCTAGAACGTGTTCTCGTTTCACGGTAGTGTGCTGAAGTCGTGAGCGGAATACCTAACCCACTGACCGGCAAGATCGCGGTGGTCACCGGCGCGAGTCGCGGGATCGGCAAGGGCATTGCCCTGGAACTCGGTGCGGCGGGGGCGACGGTGTACGTCACCGGACGCTCGGATACGCCTGGGCGACTGCCCGGCACGGTCGGGGAGACCGCCGCCGCGATCGACGCGGCGGGCGGAGTCGGCGTTCCGTTCGTCTGCGATCATCGCGACGACGACGCGGTGCAGCGGCTGTTCCAGCAGATCCGCGACGAGCACGGGCACCTCGATGTGCTGGTGAACAACGTCTACAACTCCCCCGCCGCCGCCCGCTGGCTCGGTAAGCCGTTCTGGGAGGTACCGCCGAAAGCCTGGGACGAGACGTTCGATATCGGCGTCCGATCGCATTACGTGGCAAGCGCTTTCGCGACGCCGCTGCTGATCGAGTCGGAGGGACTGATCGTCAACATCTCCTCCCCCGGCGCGATCCGGTACATGCACAACGCGGTGTACGGCGTCGCGAAAACCGCCTTGGACCGCCTCACCGCCGACATGGCGCACAACCTGGCCGACACCGAGGTCACCGTCGTCTCGCTCTGGCCCGGCATCGTGGATACCGAACTGCTGCAACTGGTTCCGGCCGACGCGCAGGGCCAGCGCCTGGTCACCCTGCCCGGCGAAGGCACCTTCGACCTCGCCCAGGCCGAAACACCCCGCTTCCCCGGCCGCGCGGTCGTCGCCCTCGCCACCGACCCCGACCGCCGCTCCCGCACCGGATCGCCCTGGCGGGTAGCCGATCTCGCCGACGCCTACGGCTTCACCGACCTCGACGGCCGCATCCCCCGCCCCGACTGACACCCTCGGAGTTGCCACGGCACCTGTCGATAAAATCTGCACCCGCATTCGGGATTTGCACCCGGAATAGAGCCCGAAAGTCGGTGCAGGTCCCGAGTAAGGGTGCGGATTTCGACGTCAAGGGGCTGTGGGGCGAAGTCAGGCGACGCCGAGGAAGCGTTGGACTGCGCGGGAGGGTTCGGGTTTGGCTCGCCAGGCCAGGTAGACGTGGGACGGTGGGGCGTCCGGGATGTTCAGGTAGACGACGCCGGGGTGCGGTGCGCGGGTGCGGGCCAAGGCGGGGGCTCCGCCGATGCCGCGGTTCGCCGCGACCAGTTCGATCCACTCGTCGAAGTTGCGGCAGGTGATGATCGGCCGGTTCGGGTCGGCGTGTTCCCACGAGTCGGCGTGGGTTGTGCCGGAGACCACGTTCACCACCAGTGGATATGCGGCGAGATCGGCCCAGCGCAGGCCGGTCGCTTCCGCCAGCGGTGAGTGGGCGGCGACGGCGAGCACGCGCTGCTCGGTCGCGATCCGGCGGGATTCGAGGTGGCTCGGTAGCCGAGTTTCCCTGCGGTATATGGCGATATCGATGGCGCGGGTGTCGAGCGCCGCGAGCGGGTCGTCGATGCGGTGCAGGGTGATGCGGCCGCCGAGGGCCTCGTAGCGGCGGCGGGTGGCCGTGTGCCAGGTGGTGGGCAGCAGCCAGGCGAAGCCGACCTCGATGGTGGCACGCGAGCGGAGCTGCGCGGTGACCGTGTCGACGTCGGCGAGGATTCGCCTGGCGTGCGCCAGCAGTTCGGCACCCTCGTCGGTCAATTCGAAACGCCGGGAGGTGCGTTCGATGAGCCGGCACTCGATCTGGCGTTCCAACTGCTGGATCGTCCTGGTCAGCGCGGGTTGGCTCAGGTGCAGGCGGACGGCGGCCCGGGTGTAGTTCGCCTCCTCGCACAACGCGACGTACGCGCGCAGGTGCCGCAGCTCGATGTTCGCCGATCCGCCGGCCGGTGTGGGCACTCCGTCCGGCCGCGCTGCCTCATCCATGCATCCAGCGTATATACGGTGCATAGAAAGCATTTCCCAGACCGGAAAATGGACCGTACGGTCGCTGAAGTGACCGCTACTCTCGCTCGAGCTCCGCGCAGCAGTCTCGCACCGGCTTTCGCGGCCGCCGCCGGATTGGCCGCCGCGATGGGCGTCGGCCGGTTCGTCTACACGCCGCTGCTGCCGATCATGGTGGACGCGCACCAGATCGACGCCAACGACGGCGCGGTGATCGCGACCGCCAACTACGCCGGTTATCTGCTCGGCGCCATCCTGCTCACTCGCTGGCCGGAACTGAACACCCGCAACATCTTTCGGCTCTCCGCCGCACTGCTGATCATCAGCGAACTGTTGATGGCGGTACCCGCACCCACGATTGTTCCTGCGGCACTTCGCCTTGTCGCCGGTGTCACCAGCGCGGTCATCTTCGTCGCGTGCGCCGGGGTGGCCGCCAGGCACGGCAGCAGCCGGGAGGCGGCCGGAATCGCCATCAGCGGAGTCGGTTTCGGGATCGCGCTGACCGGGTTGCTGGTGCTGACCGTGCGGCCGTTCCTGGGTTGGCAGAGCATGTGGCTGGTCTCGGCGGTGCTGACCGTGGTGTTGCTGCTGCCCGCGTGGCGGCTCGATATCCAGCCCGGTCGCCGTGCGGGCAAGGCCACGATCCGGTCGAAGGGGGCGTGGCGGGCGCTGCTGGTCTCCTATTTTCTGGAGGGCCTCGGGTACATCGTGATCGGCACGTTCCTGGTGGCGGCGATCAGCGATCAGCGCGGGCAGGTGGTCGGCGCGTGGATCTGGGTGGTGGTCGGCGCGGCCGCGGTACCGGCCACCGTGCTGTGGGGCATTGCCGCACGCCGCTGGAGCCCGGCGGTCGCCATGCCGATCGCGCTGGTGGCGCAGTGTGTTTCGGCCATACTGCCCGCGCTAAGCACCGCGGTGTGGCCTGCCGTGCTGTCGGCGGCGCTGTTCGGCGCGACCTTCCTCGGCATCGTGATGCTGGCGATTCGGATCGGCGGCGAGCTGTCGGACGGCAACGCGGCGGCACCACTGACCGCCGTCTATGGCGCGGGGCAGATGCTCGGTCCGTTGGTGGTGGCGCCGGTGATCGGCGACAGCTATCCGGCCGCGTTCGTCATCGCCGCCGTCGTGCTGGCGGGTTCGACGATCGCGGCCGGTGTGGTGACGCGCCTGATCAGGCGAACTTGATCTCCAAGCCGATGCCGATGATGGCGATGACCCATACCAGGCCGGTGAAGACAGTGATTCGGTCGAGGTTTTTCTCCACAACGGTCGAGCCAGAGAGGCTGGACTGCACACCGCCGCCGAACAGGCTGGACAGACCTCCACCCTTGGCGCGGTGCAGCAGCACCAGCAGCACCAGCAGCACGCTGGCGATGATCAGGAGGATATCGAGGAACATCCGCATGCCGGACAGTGTATGCGGACGATCCGATCCCACCGAATCAGGCACTCGGCAACGCCGATCCTAAGCAGGCAGAATCGCGACCAGGTGGGTGATCTGGTCGTCGCCGATGGTGTATTTCGACGCCTCCTGCTCGCGGATCTGGTCCTGCGCCGTGAGCCTGACCTGGTGTTGATGCATGTGTTCGGCCCAGGAGCGGACCACGAACGCCTCCACGTAGCGGTCGAGCACGCCGACGTCGCGATACAGTCGCCACTCCATCGCCCCAGTTCGCTGCCGGGATCGGCCGACGAACGCCATCGCGGCCATGAACTCGTCCACGTTCTCCGGCGGGACGTCGTAGGTGCGCAGCACCATGACCGGTCCGTCGGCAGGTTCGGGTTCGACCACGAGCTGCGGTTCCGGCCAATATGCCGACGGCGTCTGGTCCAGGTTCTCCGCGTTGTGCCCGATCGGCAGCCACACCGTGCTCACCGCGCAGAGCGCGAGCAGCACCGCCGCGGTCAGCAGCGCGAACACCGGACCCATCGCCCCCGCGACCACACCCCAGACCAGCGAGCCGATCGCCTGCCCGCCCATGAACACCAGCAGATACACCGACAGCCCGCGCGCACGCACCCAGGCGGGCAGCAGCAGCTGCATGGTCGAGTTCATCGTGGACATGGCCAGCAGCCAGGCGAAGCCGGCGAAGACCAGCAGCACCAGCACGATGGGCACGATGTGCACCAGCGCCGTGGTCGCGGACGCGAGCCCGAACAGGACGGCGGCCAGGCTCAAGCGCTGCGTGGGCGTCATCAGGGTGCGCAGACGGGACAGGCCGACGGCGCCGAGCACCGCGCCGATGCCGAGCGCGGCCAGCATCAGGCCGTAGCCGGAGGAGGACAGCCCGAGTTCGTCGCGCGCTATCACCGGAAGCAACGCCCACACCGCGCTGGCCGGGGCGATGAACAGGATCGAGCGCAGCAGCACCCGCCGGATCGCGGGGGCCGCTTTGATGAACCTGGTCCCGGCCTGCAACGCCGCCAACGGACGTTCGCTCGGTAGCTGCCGATCCGTCGCGGGCCTGCGCCACAGGGCGAGCACCGCGACGATGCCACCGAACGACACCGCGTTGAGCACGAACACGAACGTCGGGCCGGACAGCGAGACGAGCACGCCGGCGATCGCGGGTCCCACCGCGCGCCCGATATTGATGCTCATGCTGCCGAGCGCGGCCGCCGACGGAATCTGTTCGCGCGGCACCAGTTCCGGCTGAATCGCCTGCCAGGCCGGCCCGGTGAGCGCCTGCCCGCAGCCGATCAGGAACAGCAGGATGAGCAAGACCGCCGGCGTGGTGTGCCCGGTCGCCGTCGACACCGCCAGCACCGCGGCCAGCACCGCCATCGTCGACTGCGCCCCGAGCAGCAACCTGCGCCGATCGACCAGATCCGCGATCACCCCGGACGGGATAGCGAGCAGCATCACCGGCAGCGTGATCGCGGTCTGTACGAACGAGACCAGCACCGCCGCATTCGGCTCGTCGACCAGCACCCACTGCGCGCCGACCGTCTGCATCCAGGTACCGAGGTTCGAGACCAGCTGCGCGATCCACAACGCGCGATACACCGGCGACCGCAACGGAGCCCAGGTCGAGACAGCGGCGTTCGGAGCAGTGATCACTCACTGAAGCTTAGGCTGGCCCACCTCCCCGGCGATCCAGGGCAGTCGAGGAGTGTCGCAAGCCACCCGCTGGAGTCGAGCGCTGGTTGCTGGTCAGGATGAGCGCCACGGTGAGCAGCGCAGCGCCGAGCAGGCCCAAGCGAGTCAGGCGTTCGCCCAGGACGATGGTGGCGAGGAGCGCGCCGGTGAGGGGTTCGAGGAGGGCGAGGATGGCGGCGGTGCCGGGGCCTGCGTCGGGAAGGCCGCGGAAGTAGAGGGAGTAGGCGATCGCGGTGGGGATCAGGCCGAGGGCGGCGAGGAGGGCGAGGTTGCCGGGGGTCGGGGTGAAAGTGATGCCGGTGGTGAGGGCCAATGGAGTGAGTAGGGCTGCGCCGCCGGTGAATCCGAGGCCCGTGGTGGTCATCGGGTCGAGGCCCTCGATCGGCCGGGAGCTGATGACGGTGACCGTGGCGAAGGCGGCCGCGGCCGCGACGGCGAGCGCGGCGCCGGCGAGTAGGCCGGTGGAGCCGACATCATCGGCGGGGACGCCGACCAGTAGGGCCAGGCCGGAGAGTGCGAGGCCGATGGTCGCCGCTCGTCTGCGATCGACGGCGCGGCGGCCGGTGAACTGCTCCAGCAGCGCGACCACGACCGGTGACGCGCCGATGGTGATCAACGTGGCGATGCTGACCGACGACGCGGCCACCGCGCCGAAATAGCACGCCTGGAAGGTGGCGGCGAGGACGGCCACCGCGCCGATCCTGCGCCAGGCCACCAGGTTTCGCGGCCAAGGCCGCCGGGTCGCCGCGAGCAGGGCGACGAGCAGCAAGCCGCCGACGGCGAGCCGGCAGGTGGCCACCGCGATAGGTGACAGCCCGGTGGCACGGCCGAGCAGGGTGCCGAGCAAACCGCCGGTCCCCCAGAGCATTCCGGCGCCGACGAGGTAGACCAGCCCGGAACGACCGGCCGTGGACAGAGATATGGACATGAAGGATTGCGCTCCTGCGACAGAGAGGGATGGGGTCGCGGAAGCGAGGTGCACATCGAATGCCGAAGAACCGCAGCGCAGATACGCTGAAGGGGCGCTACCGGACGCAGGCGGTCGTCAGACCGCTGACCGGAGCGAATGCGGAAGTACGCCTACACCTCGCTCAGGAGGCGAGCGGCGGGGAAATCGGAAAGAATCGGTGCACGCGGCCGAGCCTAACGTCTGGCCGCAGGACTTGTCGCCCGGGTTTATTGCTCGGGCCCGCGCAACAGTGGATCTGCCGCGATCCTGGCGGCTGTCTCGGCATCAGGTGGATAGGGCCGGGCGCGCACGATCCATTCGGCACGCAGCTCGGGGATCGTCACCTGCCGTTCGTCCCAGTCGGTGTGCAGCCGACCGGACCAGTCCATCTCGGCCGTGCCGTACGGGTCGCCGAGGGTGTAGGCGAGGTGGTCGTTCCACGCCGAGTACGACGTCGAAAGCGTAACCGCCTCCGGCACCCGGAGTTTCAGCAACCACCGCCCGTGCGCCCATTCATGTTCTCCGAGAAGCGCATTCGCGGTGCGCCGGACCGGTGTCCGGCGAAGTCCGCGCCCCGGCCAGCACCAGACCGGCGGCGCATCCCCGCAATCGATTCCGCGCCTTGCCATTTCGTCCGTCATCGCCCGGAACGTCGGCCGAAAGTTCGAGGACACCAGATCCCAGTCGGCGCGGTAGCGACCACTCGCCCGCACCGCGGCAACCACCTCGGGCGCCTGGAGCGTCCACAACCGCACCTTATTCGTCGACCGACTCGGCATAGCTCCGCAGCATGTCCCCGACCAGCTTCAGCACCTCTTCATCCAGCTCGGGCCGCTGATATACGCCGCGAACGACCGCCTGACCGGAGAATACGTGCAGCGCCATGAAGAAAATCGGCTCACGCAGCCGCTGCGGGAACTGGCTCAGCACCCCGGTGCGATCCACCGCGGCGACGATCTCGTCGTAGTAGTTCTCGACGGTAGGTGCGATCCGCACCCGCAACTCCGCATCCGACCGGGCCGCCAGATAGATCTCCCGCAACGCATGCGTGGTGTTGTCCTGCTGCGCCGCCTGCAAGAACCGCAACGCCGTATCGAGCGGACTCGCTTGATCCCCAAGATGTTCCATCACCACGCTGAACGCGGCCAGCTGCCGCGTGACGATCGCCTCGGCGGTCCGCACGATCAGGTCGAGCCGGCTGTCGAACTGCCGGAACATCGCCCCGACGGACAATCCGGCGCGACCGCAGATCTCCTGCACGGTGGTGCGCTGATACCCGACCTCACCGATCGCGGCGATCGTCGCATCGATCAGCTTGGCGACGGTGGCCGCGCGGCGTTCCTGCTGCGTCCGCCGTGGACGCGATGTTTCGGCGCTCCCGGTCATGATTACCCATCCTGCCCGCCCGGTCCCGCACGGGCGGTCATCGGGTCAGCGTGATCGTTGACACAGCGACAGAGCGCACTCTACAGTCGACGCGCCAGTTAGGAAACAATTGCTCTCTTTTTGCCCGAGAGCCGTGGCGCGCAGCGTTGCGTAAAGGTCGAGGAGTTCCGAATGAAGATGGGCACTGCCGCGGGCACCAAGAGGATGGTCGCGCACACTTGCCTGGCTCTGACCGCCGGTTTGACCATGGCGATGAGCCCCATGGTGATCGGCATGGCGCACGCGGATCCGGTGCCGGTCGCACCGCCGCTGCCGTTTCCGCTTCCCCCGGCCCCGCCGTATCTGGATCCGGGCTTCTACAACCCCGATCCGGCCAGGATCGCCGCGGCCCAGCCCGGTGAGATCCTCGGCGCACGCCAGGTCAATCTCGCGAACTTCTTCCTGATCCCGCTCAACGTGCGGGCCTGGCAGTTGTCGTATCGCAGCACCAACACGCGCGGCGAGGCGATCCCCGCGGTCGCCACGGTCATCGTGCCGTACCGCCCGTCGCCGACGCCCGACCGCAGCCTGGTCTCGTTCCAGTTCGCCGAGGACTCGCTGTCGGTGAACTGCGCGCCGTCCTATGTGCTGCAAATGGGCTCGCTGCCCAACCCGACCAACCCGGTGATCGGCGCCGAGTTCCTCGAGGTCCAGGCCATGTTGCAGCTCGGGCACGCGGTCGTGGTGCCCGACCATCAGGGACCGAACGCAGCCTACGCGACCGGCCCGCTCGGCGGCCGGATCACCTTGGACGCGATTCGCGCGGCCCAGAACTTCGAACCGGCCGGGCTGCCGGGTGCGGCGACGCGCACCGCGCTGTGGGGCTACTCGGGCGGCGCCATCCCGACCGCGCACGCCGCCGAACTGCAACGCGCGTACGCACCGGAGCTGAACCTGGTCGGCACCGCGGCCGGCGGCGTGATGGCCGACATCCGCGCGGCGATCGATTACAACAACGCCACCTCCACCTTCGGCGGTGCGGTGCTCGGCGGATTGTTCGGCGTGGCAAGGGAATACCCGGAGCTGAACCAATTCGTCGACCGGTACATGAACCCGCTCGGCAAAGCCATCCGCGTGGTGCACGAAGGACAATGCGTCGCACTGCAATTCGCGGGGTTCCCGTTCGTGAACATCAAGGGACTGTTCGACTACCCCGGCGGCGATCCGCTCAGCGCGCCCGAACTGCAACCCATGCTCGAGGAAATCAGCCTCGGCCGCCGCGGCACGCCGATCTCGCCGATGTACTTCTACGAGGCGCCGCTGGACGAGGTGATGCCGGTCAACGCGCTCAACAAGGTCTACGACACCTACTGCAAAGACCCGAGCGCCAAGGTGTTCTACACCCGGGAACTGATCAGCGAGCACGGCATCGCCGCCGTCTCGGGCGCGGGTTCGGCCGTGCTGTGGCTCAACGATCGGCTCAACGGCGTCCCCGCGCCGGAGGGATGCAGCAACCGCGACGTGCCGTTGCAGATCCTCGATCCGGGCGCGTTCGGCGCCGTCGTCAACACCCTCGGCGGGGTTCTCGCCTCTGCGCTCGGCATGCCGGTCTGACCTGCCGAAAACCCGGCCGGACCGCACGACGTCGGTACCATCGCGTCATGTCGGCTAATTTCGTGCGGTTCGGCCCGGTCGCCCTGCTGGCCCTGCTCGCGGTCAGCGCCTGCTCGAGCGGCGACTCGAAGTCCCCCTCGACCACGCCCGACCTGGCCGGCCACACCTTCCTATCGACCGGGGTCGAGGGCACGCCGATCCCCGGCGGCGGCCCGCTGACCCTCACCTTCAAGGACGACCGGATCGCCGCGGACGCGGGCTGTAACTCCTATTCGGGCGCGGTCACCCTCGACGACCACAAGCTGCGCGTGTCCGGCCTGGCCAGCACCCTGATGGGCTGTACGGGCGATCGGCAGGGCGCGGACGAATGGCTCAACGGCCTGCTGAACTCCGACCCCAGCTGGCAGCTCGACGGCGCGAAGCTGACCTTGAAGTCCGACAACCTGACCGTCACCCTGCTGGACAAGAAGGTCGCAGTGCCGGACAAGCCGATCAAGGGCACCACCTGGATCGTCACCGCCCTGATCACCACAGACGCCCAAATCCGTTCGCAGACCATCGATGAGGTGAAACCCACGCTCACCATCGCCGACGACGGCAGCGTCACCGGCACCGCCGGCTGCAACCGGATGACCGGCCGCGCAACGGGTTCCGACGCCGAGCTCACCTTCCAGATC
The DNA here is from genome assembly GCF_040681495.1 of Nocardia sp. NPDC051756. NCBI lineage: Bacteria > Bacillati > Actinomycetota > Actinomycetes > Mycobacteriales > Nocardiaceae > Nocardia > Nocardia sp. NPDC051756. The sequence continues at coordinate 776,762 of NZ_JBFAYV010000005.1, forward strand.
GCCACCACGAAGATGCTCTGCCCGGTCGAGGTGATGGACGTCGAGCAGTCGGTGCTGAAAGCGTTGGACGGCAAGACAACCGCGACCGTCGACGCGAACACCCTCACCCTGCGCAACGCGAACGGCAACGGCCTCACCCTGCGCGCGGAGTAGACCCGCAACGAGAAAGAGCCGGGCATCTGTTGGATGCCCGGCTCTTTTCGTGAAAACGGTTACGGCAGTGGACCGCCGGCGGCGATCGCGGACAGGGTGGCGAACTCGTCACCCTTCAGCGAAGCACCGCCGACCAGCGCGCCGTCGATGTCGGTCTGCCCGACCAACTCGCCGACGTTCTTGGCGTTGACCGAGCCGCCGTAGAGCACGCGCACGCCCGCGGCGATCTCCGGCGTGGCCAGCTTTGCCAGCTCCGCACGGATCGCGCCGCACACTTCCTGCGCGTCCGCGGGGGTGGCGACCTTGCCGGTGCCGATCGCCCAGACCGGCTCGTAGGCGATGACGACCTTCGAGATCTCCTCCGCCGTCAGGCCTTTCAGCGAACCACGCAGCTGCTCGAGGTTGTACTCGACGTGTGTCTTCGCCTCGCGCACGTTCAGGCCCTCACCGATGCAGACGATCGGCGTGATCCCATACTTCAACGCCTGCTTGGCCTTGGCCAGCACGATGGCGTCGTCCTCGTGGTGGTACTGCCTGCGCTCGGAGTGCCCGACCGCGACGAAGGTGCAGCCCAGCTTGGCCAGCATCGCGCCGCTGATCTCGCCGGTGTAGGCACCCGAGTCGTGCGCCGAAATATCCTGCGCCCCATAGGTGAGCAGCAGCTTGTCGCCCTCCACCAGCGTCTGCACGCTGCGCAGGTCGGTGAACGGCGGCAGCACCGAGACATCTACCTTGGCGAAGTACTTCTCCGGCAACGCGAACGCGATCTTCTGCACCAGCGCGATCGCCTCGAGGTGGTTGAGGTTGAGCTTCCAGTTGCCCGCGATGAGCGGCTTCCTGGCGAAAGACTTTGTCACAGCCGTAGCACTCCTCAATCTTCCAGCACTGCGATGCCCGGAAGTTCCTTGCCCTCCAGGTATTCCAGCGACGCGCCGCCGCCGGTGGAGATGTGCGAGAAACCGTCGTCGGGCAGCCCGAGCGCACGCACGGCCGCCGCGGAGTCGCCGCCGCCGACGACGGTGAACGCGCCCTTGCCGGTCGCGACGACGATGGCCTCGGCCACGCCCTTGGTGCCCGCCGCGAAGCTCTCGAACTCGAACACGCCCATCGGGCCGTTCCAGAACACCGTCTTCGCCTCGGTCAGCAGCGCGGCGAACCGGGAGGTCGACTCGGGCCCGATGTCCAGACCCATCCAGCCGTCCGGAATCTCGTGCGCCGGAACGACCTTCGAGTCCGCGTCGGCGGCGAACTTGTTCGCCACCACGATGTCGCGGGGCAGGTGGATGACGTCCGCGTACCGGTCGAGCAGGTCCTTGCAGGTGTCGATCATCTCTTCCTGCAACAGCGAGGTACCCACCGAAAGGCCCTGTGCGGCAAGGAAGGTGAAGCACATGCCGCCACCGATGACCAGCGTGTCCACCTTCGGCGCGAGCGCCTCGATGACCGCGAGCTTGTCGGAGACCTTCGACCCGCCGAGCACGACCGCGTACGGCCGCTCGGTGTCGGTGGTCAGCTTGGCCAGCACGTCGACCTCGGCCGCGACCAGCTGGCCCGCGTAATGCGGCAGCAGCTGCGCCACGTCGTACACCGACGCCTGCTTGCGGTGCACCACACCGAAGCCGTCGGACACGAACGCGCCGTCGTCGCCGACCAGCTCGACCAGCGCGGCGGCCAGCTTGGCCCGCTGCGCGTCGTCTTTGCTGGTCTCGCGCGGATCGAAGCGGATGTTCTCCAGCAGGAGCACATCGCCGTCGGTCAGCCCCTCGGAGCGCGCGAGCGCGTCCCCGCCGACCACGTCACCGGCGAGCTGGACGTTGCGGCCCAGTTCCTCGGCGAGCTTCGCGGCGACCGGAGCCAGCGAAAGCTTGGCGTCCCGCTCGCCTTTCGGCCGGCCGAGATGCGCGGTGACGATCACCTTGGCGCCGGCCTCGGCCAGCGCCTTGATGGTCGGCACGGACGCGATGATCCGACCGGGATCGGTGATCTGGCCGTTGTCGTCGAGGGGGACGTTCAGGTCGGAGCGCACGAGCACGCCCCGACCTTCGACACCCTCGCTGAGCAGATCGTCGAGAGTTTTGACTGTCATGGCCTCAGAGCGACTTGCCGACGAGGCCGATGAGGTCGGCGAGACGGTTCGAGTAGCCCCACTCGTTGTCGTACCAGCCGACGACCTTCACCTGATCGTCGATGACCTTGGTCAGCGGCGCGTCGTAGATGCAGGAGTGCGGGTCGGTGACGATGTCGCTGGACACGATCGGGTCCACGTTGTACTTGAGGTAGCCCTTCAGCGCACCCGCGGCGGCGGCCTGGTAGGCGGCGTTGATCTCGTCGATCGAGGCCGACTTGGCCAGCTTGACCGTGAGGTCGGTGACCGAGCCCGTCGGGACCGGCACGCGCAGCGCGTAGCCGTCCAACTTGCCCTGCAACTCGGGGAGCACCAGGCCGATGGCCTTCGCGGCGCCGGTGCCGGTGGGCACGATGTTCAGCGCGGCGGCGCGGGCGCGACGCAGGTCGGCGTGCGGCGCGTCCTGGAGGTTCTGATCCTGCGTGTACGCGTGGATCGTGGTCATCAGGCCACGCTCGATGCCGAAGCTGTCGTGCAGCACCTTGGCCAGCGGGCCGAGGCAGTTGGTGGTGCACGAGGCGTTGGAGATGATGTTCTGGCTGCCGTCGTACTTGTCGTCGTTGACGCCCATGACCACGGTCAGGTCCTCACCCTTGGCGGGTGCGGAGATGATGACCTTCTTGGCGCCGGACGCGAGGTGGCCCTTGGCCTTGGTCGCGTCGGTGAAGATGCCGGTCGACTCCACGACCACGTCCACACCCAGGTCGCCCCACGGCAGCGCCGACGGGCCCTCCTTGATGGCCAGCGCCTTGAGCCGCTGGTCACCGACCACGATGGTGTCGTCGCCGTCGAGCGAGACATCCTGCGGCAAGCGGCCGAGGATCGAGTCGTACTTGAGCAGGGTCGCGAGAGTCGCGTTGTCGGTGAGGTCGTTGACCGCGACGATCTCGATGTCGGTGGTGCCCAGCGCCTTCTGCGCCTCCACCGCCCGGAAGAAGTTACGTCCGATACGACCGAAGCCGTTGATGCCTACCCGGACAGTCACGTTATCGCTCCTCAGCTTTCAAGCGGATCATTCCGATGTCTTGTAACAGTAGTGCCCGCCTGTTACCGCACTGACATGCACCTGGACACACCACTACGGTAACCAGCGAAATCAATCACCGACCGGTCTGTTTCCTCACAGTACGGACCGCCTACCAGCGGCGCAGCGCTGTCAATCACCCTGGCAATCCGATGCGGTTACCCAACCTGGGTGACACACGTCCCCTTCGCCCGGATCGACACCCGCCAGCGAAGATCCGCACCCACCCTCGGGATCCGCACTCGGAATAGGGCCCTAAAGCCAGTGCAGATCCCGAGAAAGAGTGCGGATGCGCGGCCGGGTCGTCAGACCGGCGCGGATCACCCCGCGGTCGGCGAATGCCGGGCCGCGGGGTGAGGTCCGAAGTCCCTGCTCGGTCTCCGCATTCACTGGGACGGCGGCGCGGGACCGTCAGGCCTCGTCGAGCAGTTCGGCGGTCACGGCCGACTCGGTGTCGGGGATGCCGAGCTCCTTCGCCCGCCGGTCCGCCATCGACAACAGGCGCCGAATCCGGCCCGCCACAGCGTCTTTCGTCATCGGCGGGTCGGCCAGCTGGCCGAGCTCCTCCAGCGACGCCTGACGGTGCTGCACGCGCAGTTTGCCCGCGGCGGCCAAATGGTCGGGCACGTCGTCGCTGAGGATCTCCAGCGCGCGCTCCACCCTGGCGGCCGCGGCGACCGCGGCCCTGGCCGAGCGGCGCAGGTTGGCGTCGTCGAAGTTGGCCAGCCGGTTCGCGGTGGCCCGCACCTCGCGGCGCAGCCTGCGCTCCTCCCAGACGATCCGGGTGCCGTGCGCACCCATCCGGGTGAGCAGCGCGCCGATCGCCTCGCCGTCACGCACCACGACCCGGTCGGTGCCGCGCACCTCGCGTGCCTTGGCGGTGATGCCCAGCCTGCGGGCCGCGCCGACGAGCGCGAGCGCCGCCTCCGGGCCCGGGCAGCTGACCTCCAGCGCGGACGAACGACCCGGCTCGGTGAGCGAGCCGTGCGCGAGAAACGCTCCGCGCCAAGCGGCTTCGGCATCCGCGATGCTGCCGCCGACCACCTGGGCGGGCAGCCCGCGCACCGGACGACCGCGCACATCGAGCAGCCCGGTCTGCCGGGCCAGCGCCTCGCCCTCTTTGGACACGCGCACCACGTAGCGGGAGGTCTTGCGCAGACCGCCCGCGCCGAGCACGTGCACATCGGAGCCGTAGCCGTATAGCTCGAAGATCTCCCGGCGCAGTCTGCGGGCGATGGAACCCATGTCCACCTCGGCCTCGACGATCACCCGCCCGCCGACGATGTGCAGGCCGCCCGCAAAGCGCAGCAGTGCGGACAGTTCCGCCTTGCGGGAACTGACTTGCGACACCGTGAGCCTGCTCAGCTCGTCTTTCACATCGGCTGTCATCGCCACGAGACGCGCTCCTTTCCACCCAACCCGGAACGCACATCCTGACCCATGTGCCGTCCCTCGACTCGAAGCCCTGCCATTTGCGGCCGAGGTTGCCGGATCAGTTGATCCAGTGCGGCGGCAAGCTTTCCGGGGTGATGCCGGTCCGTCCCCGCCTCGGCGACATCGGAGAAGGTTACCCGTGCGCGCAGCTGTTCGGCGGCTCTCGCCACATGTTCTCTTTCGCGACCCTCGGGCACCGACCCCGAATCGACCAAAACTTCGTCGACCACGAATTCCGGTGCGTGCTGGGACAATACATGGAGGTGCCGTTCGGCGGAGAAACCCGCCGTTTCGCCGGGCTCGGCGGCGAGGTTCAGCACCAGAACTTTTCTGGCTCGGGTGTACACCAGCGCCTCTCGTAGTTCGGGGACGAGCACATGGGGGATGACGCTGGTGAACCAGGAACCTGGTCCGAGAACGACCACGTCGGCGTGTTCGATGGCCGAGGTGGCTGCTTGACTGGCCGGCGGATCGGACGGGATCAGCCGCACGCGCCGGACCTTGCCGGGCGTGGTCGCGATGGCGACCTGGCCGCGAATGCAGCGGCTGACCCGCGGATCCGCTTCCAGCCCAGCCACATCCGCTTCGATGTCGAGCGCGATGGGCGACATCGGCAGCACCCGTCCGGTGATGCGCAACATCTTCGCGAGCTCGTCGAGCGCGGCAACCGGGTCGCCGAGTACCTCGGTCAGCCCGGCCAGGATGAGGTTGCCGACCGAGTGGCCGGCGAGTGCGCCGGTGCCGCCGAAGCGGTGTTGCACGGTCTGCGTCCAGATGCCGTCGGAGTCCGCGGCCAGCGCGGCCAGCGCCATCCGCAGGTCGCCGGGCGGCAGCACGCCTAGTTCGGCGCGTAGGCGACCGGACGAGCCGCCGTCGTCGGCGACCGTGACGACCGCGGTGATCTTCCTGGTCAGCCGCCGGATCGCGGTCAGCGTCGCGTATAGGCCGTGCCCACCGCCCAGCGCGACGATCGCGGGGTCGGATTCCCAACCGCTCATGCCTGCGCCTCGCTAACGCTCGGCTCCGGCATTCCTGGAGGACGCTGCGACATGATTCGTTCGCTGCGCTCACTCATTCGCGCCCCAGATCCCGATGCACGACCCGCACCACGTCGGCGGATCCCTCGGGCACGCCGGTGCCCTCGCTCAGCAGTTCGCCGAGCGCCTCGGCGATCGCCACGCTGCGGTGCTTGCCTCCGGTGCAGCCCACTGCCACCGTCATGTATCGCTTCCCCTCTTGGCGGTACCCGTTCATGGTCAGCTCGACCAGGTGGTGGCAGGTACGCAGGTAATCGTCCGCGCCGGGGCGCGACAACACGTACTCGCTCACCACTGATTCCTGACCAGTGTGTTCCCGCAATTCCGGTATCCAATGTGGATTAGGTAGAAAACGCACATCCAACACCATGTCGGCGTCGAGTGGAACCCCATGCTTGAAGCCGAAGGACTGCACGGTCAGCTGCAACGCGCTCGGCGCGCCGCCGCCGAAGGCCTCCTCCAGCTTGCGGTGCAGCTGGTGGATGGACAGTTCGGTGGTGTCGATGACCAGGTCCGCCGCGGTTTTCACGGCCGAGAGCCGGATCCGTTCGGCGGCGATACCCGCCGAGAGCGTGCCGTCCTTGCTCTCGCTCTGCAACGGATGCCTGCGCCGGGCGAAACCGAAGCGCCGGATCAGCACGTCGTCGGAGGCCTCGAGAAACAGCACCCTGGTTTCGATGCCGAGTTTGCGCAATTGATCGGTGACCACCGAGAGATCGCCGGTGAAGAACCGGCTGCGCACGTCCATCACCAGGGCGAGGCTGCGGATCGGCGGCTCGGCGGAGGCGCCCAGTTCGACCATCCGGCCGATCAGTTCCGGCGGCAGGTTGTCGGCCACGTACCAGCCGAGATCCTCTAGCACGCGGGCCGCGGTGCCGCGGCCCGCGCCGGATAGTCCGGTCACGATGACGACTTCGACCTGCGGGTTCGCCGCTGCGACAGCGCTCGAGGGGCCGGCCCGCCCCTCGGTCTGTCGCGGATTACCCGCAGTGTTGTTCGATTCGACGCGTGTCATGTCCTATGGGATCCGTCTCTTGGGTACCTCTCGAATCATCCCGCACCGGTCCCGGTATCGGGCGCAGACATGCGTGATTACCTTCCGTGGAGCAACTGGATGGTTCACAAACATGTGATGGAACGGTACCGAGGATATAGGTGGATGGCAGGGAAGCAGATGATTCCGATGTTTCTCAGCCTCCTTGCAGGGCAGCGAGTACGGCTTTGGCGGTCGCCAGGCCGATGCCGGGGACCTCGGTGATCTCCTCCACCGTGGCCTGCTTCAGCTTCGCGACCGAACCGAAATGGGTAACCAATGCGGTTCGGCGCGCCGCACCCAGCCCGGGCACCGAGTCCAGCGCGGAGGCGGTCATCCGGCGGGAACGTTTGCTGCGGTGGAAGGTGATGGCGAAGCGGTGCGCCTCGTCGCGGACCCGTTGCAGCAGGAACAGGGCCTCGCTGTTGCGCGGCATGATGACCGGGTCGCTCTCCCCCGGCACCCACACCTCTTCGAGGCGTTTGGCCAGGCCGATCACCGCGACGTCGGTGATGCCGAGCTCGTCGAGCACCTCGGCGGCGGCCGCGACCTGGGGTGCGCCGCCGTCGACCACGTAGAGGTTGGGCGGGTAGGCGAACTTGCGCGGGCGGCCGGTGTTCGGGTCGATGCCGGGGCGGGACAGGAGATCGGCTGTGTCGTCGGCGGTTTCGGCCTCCAGGTCCTCGGTGGCCAGCAGGTCGCGTTCCTTCTGCAACTTGTAGAACCGCCGCCTGGTCACCTCCCGGATGCTGCCGACGTCGTCGGAGCGGCCGTCGCCGGCCGCCTCCTTGATCGTGTAGTGCCGGTACTCGGACTTGCGGGCCAGGCCGTCCTCGAATACCACCAGCGAGGCGACCACGTCGGTGCCCTGCACGTGGCTGATGTCCACACATTCGATCCGCAGCGGGGCGCTGTCGAGTTCGAGTGCGTCCTGAATCGCTTGCAGCGCAGCCGATCTCGAGGTGAGGTCGCCCGCGCGCTTGAGCTTGTGCTGTTGCAGCGCCTCCATCGCGTTGCGCTGCACGGTCTCGGCGAGGGCCTTCTTGTCGCCGCGCTGCGGGACGCGTAGCTGCACCGCCGAGCCGCGCAGGTTGGACAGCCATTCCTGGAGCTGGTCGGTGTCGGCGGGGAGTTCGGGGACCAGCACCTCGCGCGGCACCACGGTGGCGGGCTGCTCGGATTCGCCGAGTTCGGCGACGGCGACCTGCTCGCCGTAGAACTGGGTGAGGAACTGCTCGACCAAGACGGCCAGTTCGCTGCCCGCCTCGGGGGCGTCGATGGCGTCGCCGGATTTGTCGACCACCCAGCCGCGCTGGCCGCGGACGCGGCCGTCGCGGACGTGGAAGATCTGCACGGCCGCCTCCAACTCGTCGGTGGCGAAGGCGATCACGTCGGCATCGGTGCCGGTGCCGAGCACCACCGCCTGCTTCTCCAGCGCGCGGCGCAAGGCCTGCACGTCGTCACGCAGGCGGGCGGCGTTCTCGAAGTCCAGGTCTTCGGCGGCGTCCTGCATGCGGCGTTCCAGCTGGCGCACCATCCGGTCGGTGCGGCCGGCCAGGAAGTCGCAGAAGTCCTCGACGATCTGGCGGTGCTCGTCGGCGCTGACCCGGCCGATGCACGGGGCCGAGCACTTGTCGATGTAGCCGAGCAGGCAGGGGCGGCCGATCTGGTTGTGCCGCTTGAACACTCCGTTGGAGCAGGTGCGCGCGGGGAACACGCGCAGCAGCAGATCCAGGGTTTCCCGGATCGCCCAGGCGTGCGCGTACGGGCCGAAGTAGCGCACGCCCTTCTTGCGCGCGCCGCGGTAGACGAACAGGCGCGGGAACTCCTCGTTCAACGTCACCGCGAGCACCGGGTACGACTTGTCGTCGCGGTAGCGCACGTTGAACCGGGGATCGAATTCCTTGATCCAGTTGTATTCGAGCTGTAGCGCCTCCACCTCGGTGGAGACGACCGTCCACTCCACGCTCGCGGCGGTGGTGACCATCTGCCGCGTGCGCGGATGCAACGAAGCTACGTCGGCGAAGTACGAGTTCAGCCTGCTGCGCAGGCTCTTTGCTTTGCCGACGTAGATGACCTGCCGATGTGCGTCCCGGAACTTGTACACCCCGGGTTCGACGGGAATCGTGCCCGGCTTGGGCCGGTACGTCGCTGGATCTGCCACCCGTCAAGCCTATCGAGCAGGTCCGACAGGTCCGCGACTACGGCTGGCTGTCGAACCATTCCTTGGCTTCGGCCCGGTTGAGCTGGTAGACGATGGCGATCGATGCGCCGAGCGAATACAGCACTGCGACAATCCATTGCGCGAACGGGACGTCGATGGGGTGGGTTTGCCAGCCGACCACGGCCTGAGCGAGCGCCAGGATGGTCGCCAGCACGCGGACGCCGCCGGCGCCGCGGGTGAAGCCGCCGACGACGAGGGCGAGCAACCAGCTGAACAGGAACTGAATGGCGGCGCCACCTGCGGCTTCACCGCCGAGCATCAGGCCCATGAGCACCGTGTAGGCGAGGCCGAATCCCGCCAGGCCCCAGGCGGCTTCGCGCGCTTCCCTGGCCGGTCCGGGCAGCTCGGTCAGCGCCCATAATCGCTCGGCTACGGCTAAATCATCGTCCGAAGACTCAGCGCCCACGGCGCCCCCCACTTCCCGATCCACACGCTTTCGGCCCGAATCAACAGGCGCGCGCAGAACGGTAGATCACCGGGACGAGTCGGACAACCCGGACGCGATCACCGTGATTCGATCATGATCCGGCCGTGATCGGCCGTTCATTCGCCGCGCGAAAGTCCGTGCTCGCGTAGCGCGTCCAGCAGACCGGTCCGGCGCTGCTCGGTCGGCAGCGGGTCTACCAGGGCAAATCGGCAGCCGAGCGCGCTCGCGCCGCCGTCCGCCTCGGCGCTGTCGCCGACCATCAGGGCCGCCTCGGGTTCGACGCCGAGTTTGTCGAGGGTGGCGGCGAAGATGCGCGGATCGGGTTTCACCGCGCCGATCTCGAAGGAGAGGGCGAAGGCGTCGACGTAGCGGTCCCAGTTGCGGGAGACGAAGGCCGGGCGGATGTCGAAGGCGATATTGCTGACCACGGCGACCTGAATGCCTTGGCCCGCAAGCAGAGTCAGCACTTCGTCGACGTCGGGGTAGGGCGTCCAGGCCAGCGAATCGATCATGCGCCGGTAGAGGAACTCCGCTTGGTCGTCGGTTGGTACGCCGGACCTGCGCAGGACCTCCAGGTACGCGTGCCGATGCAGCTTCGGGTCCAGGTCGCGGTTGTCCCAGGCGTACTGCCCTTCGGGGCCGAACCGCACGAGCTGCTCGACCGGCGCCGTCATCCGGCGCAGCAGCTCGGCCTTCTCGTGCACGTCGAAGGCTCGGCCGTCGGCGGTGACCAACTGGTCACCCCACCAATCCTTCTCCTCCAGTCGGAACAGGGTCCCGGAATAGTCGAAGAGCACCGCCTCGATGGTCACCGCACCAGCGTACCGACGGGTCCGTCGTAGGCGAGGTCGTCGCAGGCCAGGGCATTGCCCCGGCTGATCTGGGCGACAACTGCTGGCGCGCAACCGAGTTCATCCGGATCCGGCGCGTGCCTTCGACCTTGTGGGCGCGAGTCGCCGACCAGGTGGGTCCGTGGAACTCGCTCTGACGGCGGCCGATGTACCCCGCTCGGCGCTGGTACGAAAAACCCTCCCCGGCTGTCGGTGGCGAGCGTTAGAGTCCCCCCATGAGGCGCACGCGAGGTACGTGGACGGGTGTGGCGGCGGCGTTGCTGCTCGCCCTCGGGACGGTGACGGCTTGTTCGTCCGACGAGGACAAGGCGAGCAACGTCTGCGACACGGTGCCGAACGGCACGCCGGTGGCCGCGACGTCACCCGGCGCGCCGGCCGGTAAGACGCCGGACATCAGCACCAACCCGGAGATCGCCACGGGCTACCGGTCCGCGATGACGCCGGTACACACGAAGACGTTCGCGGTGTCGACGGCGAATCCCGTCTCGACCAAGGCCGCGTGCGCGGTGCTGCGCGACGGCGGCACCGCCGCGGACGCGCTGATCGCGGCACAGGCCGTGCTCGGCCTGGTGGAACCGCAGGCCTCCGGCATCGGCGGCGGCTCGTTCCTCATGTACTACGACGCCGCGGCCAAGACCGTCGACGCCTACGACGGACGCGAGGTAGCCCCCGCCGCCGCGACCGAGAACTACCTGCGCTGGGTCGACGACGCCAACCGGACCGAACCGAAGCCGAACGCGCGGGCCAGCGGCCGATCCATCGGCGTGCCCGGGGTGCTGCGGATGCTGGAGATGGCGCACCGCGACCACGGCAAGACCGGCTGGCGCGAACTGTTCGACCCGGCCATCGGCCTCGCCGATCGCGGCTTCCCGATCAGTCCCCGCTTCGCCGGGCAGATCGCGGAATCGGCCAAGGATCTCGCCGTCGACGACGCCGCGAAGGCCTACTTCCTCAACCCCGACGGCACCGCCAAGGCCGCCGACACCGTGCTGACCAATCCGGCCATGTCGAAGACCTTGAGCGCCATCGCGTCCGAGGGTGCCAATGCCTTCTATACCGGCGCCATCGCCCGCGACATCGTCGACGCCGCCACCTCCGCTTCCGGCGGCCGCACCCCCAGCCTGATCACCACCGCCGACCTGGCGAACTATCAGGCCAAGAAGCGCACCGCCCTCTGCACCACCTACCGCACCCACGAGATCTGCGGCATGCCCGCGCCGTCCTCCGGCGGCAGCACGGTCGCCGCGACCCTCGGCATCCTGGAGAACTTCGACCTCGCCGCGTTGCCCCCGGACAACCTCGGTTCCGGCACCGACGCGCGCAACGGCGGCAAGCCGAAGGCCGACGCGGTGCACCTCATCGCGGAGGCCGAGCGGCTCGCCTACGCCGATCGCAACAAGTACGTGGCCGACACGGATTTCATTCCGCTGCCCGGTAATTCGATGCAGACCCTGCTGAACAAGGACTACCTCAAGCAGCGCGCCGCACTGATCGATCGTGGCCACAGCATGGGCACCGCGCAGCCAGGCGACTTCGGCCCGGTCCCGCTCGGCGTCGGCCCGCAGCCGCCCGAGCACGGCACCAGCCACATCTCCGTGGTGGACAAGTACGGCAACGCGGCGTCCATGACCACCACGGTGGAGTCCGCCTTCGGCTCGTTCCACCTGGTCGACGGCTTCGTGCTGAACAACCAGCTCACCGACTTCTCCGCCGACCCGCTCGGCACCGACGGCGCTCCGGTGGCCAACCGCCTCCAGCCGAACAAGCGCCCGCGCAGCTCGATGGCCCCCACCCTGGTCTTCGACAAGGCCGCCGACGGCACCCGCGGCCAGCTCACCCACATCACCGGCTCCCCCGGTGGCTCGGTGATCATCCAGTTCGTCGTGAAGACCCTCATCGGCATGCTCGACTGGGGTCTGGATCCGCAACAGGCCGTGTCCGCGCTGGCCTTCGGCGCGGGCAACGCCCCCGCCACCGGCCTCGGCGGCGAACACCCCAGCATCAACACCGCCGACAACGGCAACAACGACGCTCTGGTCACCCGCCTGCGCGAACTAGGCCACCAGGTCTCGGTCGCCCCGCAATCCAGCGGCCTCAGCGCGATCCAACGCGAACCCGACGGCTGGGTCGGCGGCGCCGACCCCCGCCGCGAAGGCGCGGTCCTCGGCGACACCCGCTGACGGGCTCACCTCAGCGGGACAGCAGCATCGGATAGACCACGGGGCCGTGGTCTATCGGTAGCTCGTCCTGTTGGACGAAGCCGAAGCGCTGGTAGAAGGCCAGGCTGGCGCGGGTGTTGGAGACAACGAAGCAGGGTTCGGCCGAGGTGGCGAGGCGTTGTTCGAGCAGGGACGACGCGAAGCCTCGGCGCTGAGCGTCCGGGTGGGTGCCGACGGCGGCCAGGTAGAGGTGCGGGGCAGCGGGGCGGACGTCTTCCATCTGGCGGGCCGCGGCGAGGGCGCGCGGAAGGCTGCCCTTGAGGGTGTGGAACAGGCTGAACGGCTTGGCAATCGATGACACGATGCCGGCCGGCTCCCAGAGCGCGACGCTGACGATGTTCCCGTTCTCGTCACACGCGGAGTCGACCATGCCGGTCTCGGCGCGCGAGACGATGCGCGAGTCCCAGAAGGTCGGCAACGCCTGCTGCCGGATCGCCGGACGCGGCCAGAGATAGGTCATCAGCGGATCCTCGGCGAAGGCCGCCGCAAGGACGAACGCACCGGTCTGCATACGTGCAGATTAACGGGCAAACGCAGCGCTACCCCGCCATGTACGCCCGACACGCGCAGTGCGTCGACCTCCCGCAATGCAGCAGCAACGGATCAGTTCTGATCGGCGGTGTACTTCACGCCCAGCTCGCGGAGCTTGTCCATCGCCTGCGCGGCATGTTCCTTGTCGTTGGAACGAATCGCCAGCATCGGCACGTAATCGTCGTTGACGAGCTCGAGCCGAGCCCAGGCCTTCTTGTCCGGGAAGGTGACACCACGCACGGTGTCCCACGGAAAATCACTGTCACCCAGGATGTTCCGGACCGAAACCCCGTTCGCCCCGACCCGCACCCGCGGCCGGGTGAGCAGCAGCACGGCGGCCGCGATCAACAGCCCGATGCCGATCATCGCGAGCTGATCGGCCACCCGGAAGTTCACCCCGGTGGAGCCGGTCCGCAACCAGATACCACCGGCCAGAAAGGCGACCGCGATCACGGCAGCGACGATCCGCGCGGTGCGCACGGCCCGGCGCGGCCGCACCTCGAGCTCCCACTCGGACGATTCGCCCTGTCCCACAGCGGGTTCGGCGTTCCTGCGGAAAATGCGGACGACCGGCATCGGTTAGGCGGACTGCCGCAGCGAGCGCAAGGTGAGCGCCGCATCCAGCGCCGCGGCGCAGGCCTGCTCACCCTTGTTCTCGGCCGAACCGGGCAGCCCGGCCCGATCCAACGCCTGCTCCTCGTCGTTGGTGGTGAGCACCCCGTTGGCCACGGGCTTGCCCGCGTCCAGCGAAACCCGCGTGAGCCCGGCGGTCACCGCATCGCACACATACTCGAAATGCGGTGTCCCACCACGAATCACCACACCGAGCGCGACCACCGCGTCGTGCGTGCGCGCCAACTCCTGCGCCACCACCGGCAGCTCCATCGCCCCGGCGCACCGCACCACCGTGACGTGCAGGACTCCGGCGTCCTTGGCCACCTGCTCGGCGTTCGCCACCAGGGTGTCGCAGATCGTGGTGTGCCAGCGCGACGCGACGATGCCCAGCTTCAGGTCCTTGGCATCCGCGAGCGCGAAAGTCGGTACGCCGGTACCGCTCATCGATGATTCCCCTTTGGTGAATTAGCGGGCGGTCTCGCCCAGATCGATGTCGTCGAGCCCGATCAGGTCGTGACCCATCCGGTCACGCTTGGTCCGCAGGTAGCGCAGGTTTTCGGCGTTGGCGCGCAACGGCATCGGCACCCGGTCGGTGATCTTGAGCCCGTAACCGTCCAGCCCGACCCGCTTGGCCGGATTGTTGGTGAGCAGCCGCATCGACCGAATCCCGAGGTCGACCAGGATCTGCGCGCCGGTGCCGTAGTCCCGCGCGTCGGCGGGCAGCCCGAGCTCCAGGTTCGCGTCGACCGTGTCGTGGCCGGAGTCCTGCAACTGGTAGGCCTGCAACTTGTGCATGAGCCCGATGCCGCGACCCTCGTGCCCGCGCATGTAGAGCACCACGCCGCGGCCCTCCTGGGCCACCATCTCCAGCGCGGCGTCGAGCTGCGGGCCGCAGTCGCAGCGCAGCGAGCCGAACACATCGCCGGTGAGGCACTCCGAATGCACCCGCACCAGCACGTCCTCGCCGTCGGCGAGATCGCCGCGCACCAGCGCGACGTGCTCGACCTCGTCGTAGATGCTCTGGTAACCGACGGCCATGAATTCGCCGTGCGCCGTGGGGATGCGCGCCTCGGCGACCCGAACCACGTGCTTCTCGTGCCGGCGCCGCCAGGCGATCATGTCGGCGATGGAGATCAGCGCGAGGTTGTGCTCGTCGGCGAAGACGCGCAGTTCCTCGGTGCGGGCCATGTGGCCCTCGTCCTTCTGGCTGACGATCTCGCAGATCACGCCGGCCGGACGCAGCCCGGCCATCCGGGACAGGTCGACCGCGGCCTCGGTGTGGCCGGGCCTGCGCAGCACGCCGCCGTCCTTCGCGCGCAGCGGCACCACGTGCCCGGGGCGGGTGAAGTCGTCGGCCTTCGCCTCGTCGGAGGCGAGCAGGCGCATGGTGGTCGCGCGGTCGGCGCCCGAGATGCCGGTGGTGATGCCCTCGCGGGCGTCGACCGACACGGTGTAGGCGGTGCCGTGCTTGTCCTGGTTCATCGCGTACATCGGCGGCAGGCCGAGGCGATCGCAGTCGTCACCGGTCAACGGCACGCAGATGTAACCGGAGGTGTAGCGAATCATGAAGGCCACCAGCTCCGGGGTGGCCTTCTCCGCCGCGAAGATGAGGTCGCCCTCGTTCTCGCGGTCCTCGTCGTCGACGACGACTACCGCCTTACCGGCGGCGATGTCGGCGACGGCGCGCTCGATGGTGTCGAACCTGGTCACGTCTGTTGTGCTCCATCTCGAAATAGGTCCGCCCCTACACTACTGTGTTCGATCTGCAGCGCCTGCGGCGCTGCGTGTTCGCGGCCCCCGTGGTCTTGCGTCCGAGCGGCCGAGACTCGCGCCTGCGGCGCATGCGCTTCGGCCACTCGGACGCAAGACGGGCCGCGAACGGCGCTCGAAGGCCTCGCGCGTGTCGGTCGCCTTCGCTGTGATCGAACGATCGCAGCTGCACGATCCGTGGTGCTCAACCTCGTTGCTGCAGACGTTCGACATACTTGGCGATCACGTCCACCTCCAGATTGACCGTCGTGCCGACGGTGGCGAAGCCGAGATTGGTCAGGGCGAGCGTGGTGGGGATGAGTGAGACCTCGAACCAGTCCTTGCTGTCGGCTTCGGCGGGCTCGTCGGCGACGCCGAGGCCGGAGACGGTGAGCGAGATGCCGTCGACGGTGATCGAGCCCTTCTCCACCACGTAGCGGGCGATCGAGTCGGGCAGCGAGATGCGCACCACCTCCCAGTTCTCCGAGGGGGTGCGGGAGAGCACGGTGCCGGTGCCGTCGACGTGGCCCTGCACGAGGTGTCCGCCGAGGCGGCTGTTCAGCGCGGCGGCGCGTTCCAGGTTGACCTTGGATCCGGTGTCCAGCTTGCCGATGCTGGACCGGTTCAGCGTCTCCTGCATCACGTCGACGGTGAACGAGTCGCCGCCGATCACCTCGACGACGGTCAGGCAGACGCCGTTCACCGCGATCGAATCACCGTGCCCGGCATCGGAGGTCACCAGCCCGCCCCGGATCGTCAGCCGGGCGGCGTCGGCCAGCCGCTCGGTGGCGACGATCTCGCCCAGTTCCTCGACGATGCCTGTGAACATGCCTGACTCCCTGTCGCGTCGTAGTCCCCGGTTGCGGAACAGCCCGGCCGCGGCGGGTATTCCCGCCGGTCGGTGCCACTGGACCCAGCTTAACGACGGCTCGTCGTAGGGGACAGCACGGTTCCACCCAAGGAACCATCGGACCGTTTCCCGGCAACCGCCGAGGGAACCAAACCGTCAGTCAGGCGATACCCGCCCGAGCAAACGGCCAATAACGAATTAATTCTCGATTGAAGTCGAGCATGCGGATATATCGCACATTTGAGGTCGGCAAGAATTTTTTCTTCGCACTATTGATACCGCACAATTGCGTTTTGCAGACTTCTAGCAACCCGCGAATCCTGGGCATACCCATTCGCAACACACTTTTAACGTTTGCTTGCGCCGTGACCGAAATAGACGCAATATTGTTATGTAGCTGATTCCTTCCGTTCAACTTCCGAACCGAGCGGTTCGATCCCGAACCGTTCGACCTGGTGAAGCGCCTGCGACACCGGGAAGTTCGACCCAGGGATTGTCCACCACTCGAGGAAGTCAGATAACCACAGTGGGTCAAATCAAGTTCGACACAGTTGGGGGCGCGGAGTGACCACATTTCTCGATTCGACGCTGGAAGTTCGCTGCGTGCAGTACCGCCGCGAATTGCACCTGCCCGCCTCGATCGATCCCACCTCGCGTCGCATTCTGCTGCATATCGGCGCCCATTACGGTGCCATCACCATGCCCGCCGATCTCGGCGAGCGGGTGCAGCAACGACTCGAACAGGCCGCCATCGCCGGGCCGGTCGTCGATCATCCGCGCGCCAAGCGCTGGACCTTCCTGACCGGTCCGTACCGGCCGGACACCCTGAGCGCCGCGGTCTCCGCCGAGCTGTTCCGGATGTACGCCACGGTCGCCTGCACCGGCAGCCAGGTCGTGCTGCCCTCACCGGACGACGAGCACACCGGCTATCGCACCTGGATCCGACCGCCCGAGTCGGCGACCACCCGGCCGCCGCTCAACGCAGTGATCGAGGCGACCAGGGCCGTCGGCACCCGCAAAGCCCGCGCGCTGTAACCGCTTTCGCGGATCAGACGGTACGCAGCGCGGCGGCCTGCCTGCGCAGCGCCTCGACGGCAGCACCGGGATCGGCCGTGTTGTAGACCGCGGACCCGGCGACGAAGCAGTCGATGCCTGCCTCCGCGGCGGCCTCGATCGTGTCGGTGTTGATGCCGCCGTCGATCTCCACCAGCAGCCGCAGCTCGCCCGAGTCGACCAGATTGCGCACGATGCGCGCCTTGTCCAGCACGTCGGCGATGAACGACTGACCGCCGAAACCGGGCTCGACGCTCATCACCAGCAGCGTGTCGAACGAACGCAGGATCTCCAGGTACGGCTCGATCGGTGTGTTCGGTTTCACCGAGAGACCTGCCTTGGCGCCGGCCGCGCGGATATCGCGGGCCACCGCGACCGGATCGTCGGTCGCCTCGGCGTGGAAGGTCACGTTGTACGCGCCCGCCTCGGCGTACGGCGGCGCCCAGCGCGCCGGGTCCTCGATCATCAGGTGGCAGTCGAGCGGAATGTCGGTCGCCTTCAGCAGGCTCTCGACCACCGGGAGTCCGAGGGTCAGGTTCGGCACGAAGTGCGCGTCCATCACGTCGACGTGTAGCCAGTCGGCGCCGGCTACCGCGCGCGCCTCGTCCGCGAGGTGCGCGAAGTCGGCGGAGAGGATGGAGGGGGCGATCATCGGGACGGCCGGACGCGCGTAAGTCGGGGTGGACACAACGTCGCAGTCTATCGGTAGTGGGGGTTGCCCAGCGCGCGAGTGGGTAGCCTGATGAGGGTGATCAACATTTCGGCGGAACCGGGGCTCTACAGCACCCCGGTGGAGATTCGGGTGGCCGCATCGGTCACACAGCTGCCCATCGTTCGTGGGCTCGCCGAAACTCTCGTGCTACTAAGCGATTTCACGCTCGACGAGGTGGCCGACATCCGGCTCGCCGTCGACGAGGTCTGCTCGACCTTGATCGCGGTCGCCAAGCCCGACAGCAGCCTGAACTGCCGATTCACCGTGGGCGAGACCGAACTGCTGGTCCGCGTCAGCGGGATCGCCGGCAAGGAGGGTTTACCCGATCAGCGCAGCTTCGGCTGGCACGTCCTGCGCACACTCACCGATGAGGTACAGGCGACCCAGGATTCGTTCGACTCGGCGATTTCCGGATATCCGACGACGGTCGAGTTCCGTCGGGTCCGGGGGAAAGCGTAGTGGCGGACGAGGACACCGTGTTCGACTCCGATCGCGACGACAACGCCGATACCGTCACCGATGAGGCGGAAAGCCCCGCCGAAGAAGCGGAAACCGTCACCACCGAGGACGCCGCCGAGGAAACCGAAACCCTCGAAGCGGTGAAGACCGTCGCCGGCTACGACGACGTCGGGTTGCTCTTCGAACAACTCGGCGCGAGCAAGCCGGGGACCGCGCGGCACACCGCGATCCGCGCCGAACTGATCAGCCGCTGCATCCCGCTGGCCGATCACATCGCGCGCAAATTCAGCGGGCGCGGTGAGCCGTTCGACGATCTCACCCAGGTCGCGCGGGTCGGACTGGTGCACGCGGTCGATCGATTCGATGTCGAGCGTGGTTCGAACTTCCTGTCGTTCGCGGTGCCGACCATCATGGGTGAGGTTCGCCGGTACTTCCGCGACAACACCTGGGCGATGCGAGTGCCGCGGCGGGTCAAGGAGACTCACCTGCGCATCGGCGCGGCGATCGACGCGCTGTCCCAGCGCCTCGGCCGGTCACCGACCGCCAAGGAGATCGCCGCCGAACTCGACGTGGACCCGGACGAGGTGACCCAGGCCGTCATCGCGGGCAACGCGTATCAGCCCAGTTCCATCGACGCCGCCACCCTCGGGCGCGACACCGACGCGTCGCTGCTGGACACGCTCGGCGAGGAAGAGACCCAATTCGACCGGGTCGAAGAGTATGTCGCGATTCGGCCGCTGCTGGCCGGGCTGCCCGAGCGGGAGCGGCGAATCCTCACCATGCGGTTCTTCGAGTCGATGACGCAGACCCAGATCGCGCAGCAGATGGGGATCTCGCAGATGCACGTCTCCCGCATTCTCGCGAAAACCCTTGCCCGGCTGCGGGAACAGTCCAGCCGGGAGTGACTACGCCTGCAACTCGCGCTGCCCGCGGACCTTCGGCGGGGCGGTGAGCCACCACGCGTCGTCCAGCATTTCGCGAAGCTGTTCGCGGGCAATGTGTTCCAGGTCGATGAGGATGAACGCGTGCCCGTCGTAGTGCGGGGTCGTGTAGAACGCCGGATCGCCGGTGGCCAGTAGCGCCTCCTTCTCGGCGAGATCGCACACCAGGGCCAATCCGCCCTCGGCCTCCACCCGCAACCGGCAGAACCCCTTACCGCCCACCTTCAACGCCGGACTGCGCCACCACGTCGATTCCTCGACACCCGGTAGCTCGGTCCCGAGCTTCACCACGTCTTCCCACGTCAGTGCCATATCGCCAGTTTGCTGGATAAGTGGCGCGCAGTCTTGGACAAATGGAAGAAGTAACCGCCTGACCTCGATGGCTCCGCACCAAGGCTGGACGAATGATCACCGGAACCGGTGTCGGCGTATCGCGAGAGGCCGCCGACACCAGGTCCAGCTCTATTCGGCGCACCGCCTGGCCGACGAGGGCAGCCGGGCGCGCACCCCCAATGCACCCGCGCACGTCCCAGGGGAACTATGCGCGGCGAACGTCAGGGCTTGCGGAGGGCGGCCATGAACATCGCGTCGGTGCCGTGGCGGTGGGGCCAGAGTTGGGCGGACGGGCCGTCGCCGAGGTCGGTGACGCCGGGGAGGAGCTCGCGGGTGTCGAGCTGTTCGGCGCCGAGGCGGCGGACGGCGTCGGCTACCACCACGACGGTTTCCTGGAGGTGCGGGGAGCAGGTGGAGTACAGCAGGACGCCGCCGGGGCGCAGGAGATCCCATGCCGCGGTGAGCAATTCGCGTTGCAGGGTGACGAGTTCGGCGACGTCGGCGGGGGTGCGGCGCCAGCGGGCTTCCGGGCGACGGCGCAGGGCGCCGAGGCCGGTGCACGGTGCGTCGACCAGGATGCGGTCGTAGCCGGGGGTCAGTCCGCTGTCGCGGCCGTCGGTGACGTGGATGTCGACCGGCAGGCCCTGCACGGACTTGCGGACGAGTTCGGCGCGGTGTTCGGCGGGTTCGACGGCGTCGACGCGGAAGCCGTCGATCGCGGCGAGCGTGCCGAGCAGGGCTGCCTTGCCGCCCGGTCCGGCGCACAGGTCCAGCCAGCGGCCGCCGTCCGGGCCGTTCAACGGGGCGCGGGTCAGTGCGAGCGCGACGAGCTGACTGCCTTCGTCCTGCACACCGGCCATGCCGTCGCGGACCGGCTCGAGTTTGCCGGGGTCGCCGCCGTCCAGATAGACCGCGTATGGCGACCAGCGGCCCTCTTCGCCGCCGGTGACCAGCGCCAATTCCTCGGCGGTGATTTCACCGGGCCGAGCGACCAGGTGGACCGCGGGCCGCGCGTCATCGGCGGCCAGCGCGTCGTGCAGTTCCCCCGCCCGCGCGCCGAGTGCGTCGGCGAACGCTTGCGCGATCCACACCGGATGCGCGAACTCGAAAGCCAACCGCCCCACCGGATCCTTCGGCGCGAGCTGCTCCACCCACTCCTCGACCGTCTTCTCCCCCGCGCGCCGCAGCACCGCGTTCACGAATCCCGCTTTGCCCGCACCGAATTCGGCCCGCGCGAGCGCCACCGACGTATCGACCGCCGCATGCGCCCCGATCCGAGTCCGCAACAGCTGATACACCCCGAGCCGCAACACATCCAGCAACGGCCCATCGATCTCCCCGATCGGCCGCCCCGCCCCGGCTTCGATCACCGCATCGAGCAGTCCGCGCGAACGGCAAGCCCCATACGCGAGTTCGGTCGCCAACGCCGCATCCCGCCCACTGATCCGCCGCTCCCGAAGCAGCCCCGGCAGCACAAGATTCGCGTACGCGTCCCGCTCCCGCACCGCCCGCAACACATCCCGAGCCACGATGCGGGGAGCGTCGCCGGGATCGCCGGCACCAGGACGCCCACCCGCGGCCGATCCCCGATCCTTCTGTCCACCGGCACGTTTCGCAGATGCCGCCGAAGCCCCGGCCCGATCGGCCGAACGCGAACCACCCTGCGGCGACCCGCCGCGCCCGCCTTGTCCACCGCCGCCGGAATTCGACGAGCCCGCCCGGCGCACCGGACGCTCACCACCCGCATCACCTCGCGCGACTCCGGCACCGCGCCCAGCGTTCGAACCTCCGGACTGGCTGCCGGCCGAACGCGAGCGTCCCTGCCCACCACGGCTGGGCTCCGACCGTGGCCCACCGGCATTCGAGCGCGGAGCCGCACCGTCGGCCGAACGTGGACGGCCTTGCGTCGACCCGCTGCGCCCGGCCTCCGCACGTCCCCCGGCGGATGCGCCCGCACTCGGCGAACCCGCACGACGCACCGGACGCTCGCCGCTCGACTCGTCGGACCGGTTCCACTTCGCTTGTGCGGGACGCTGATTCGCACCAGCGGGCCGTCCGCGAGCATCGTCACGCCGTGGGGCGGACTGACGCGCGGAGTCTCCCGCACTGTTCGTTCGAGCACCGTTGCGTTCGCCGCTCGACCGCGAGGAGTCACGAGACTCGTTGCCGCGCTTGCGCTCCGGGGGTGTCATGCGACCACCGCGCCCTGCGTGCAACCGGCAGTCCGATCGAATAGCAAATCCGTGCACCGTGCCGTCATGCTCCACCGCTCTCGTCGAGGTCGCGGCGAATCGCCACGGAAATAGGGACTTCGGGCGCGACGATCGAGGATCGTCACTCGACCACCGCGCCGGGCTGCAACCGAGCGCCGCGGGCCCAGTCGAGGGCGGCCATCATGCGTTTGCCTTGCGGCTGAACCTGATCCAGGCGGATCGCGGTGGTCGCGGTGCCGACGAAGACGCCGGATTTGCGGACCTCGATGGTCCGCGGCGGCAGTTCCTCCTCGACCAGTTCGACCGGGCCGAGCTTCAGCCGGTTGCCGTCGACCTCGGTCCAGGCGCCGGGGGCCGGGGTGACCGCGCGGATGCGGCGGCCGATGGCGAGCGCGGGTAGATCCCAGCGGATGTGCGCGGCGTCGGCGGTGATCTTGGGGGCGTGCGAGACACCCTCGGTGGATTGCGGAACCGCTTGCAGCGTCCCGTCTTCCACGCCGTCGAGGGTCGCCTCGAGCAGCTGCGCGCCGCTCACCGAAAGCCGCTCGAGCAACCCGCCCGCGGTGTCGGTGACGGCGATCTTCTCGGTCACCATGCCGAACACCGGACCGGTGTCGAGCCCGGCCTCGATCTGGAAGGTGGACGCGCCGGTGATCTCGTCACCCGCGTCGATCGCGGCCTGCACCGGCGCGGCACCGCGCCACGCGGGCAGCAGCGAGAAGTGCAGGTTGATCCAACCGAAGCGCGGGATGTCGAGCACCCGCTGCGGCAGCAGCGCGCCATAGGCGACAACCGGGCAGCAGTCCGGCGCGAGCGCGGTGAGCTCGTCGATGAACTCGGGCTCGGCGGGCCGCCGCGGCGTCAGCACCGGGATCCCGTGCTCGTCGGCCAGCAACCCGACCGGCGACCGGGTCACCTTGCGCCCACGACCGGCAACGGCGTCCGGCCTGGTCACGACGGCGATCACCTCGTGCCGTCCGGATTCGATCAACCGACGCAGCGACGGCACGGCCGGCTCCGGCGTACCCGCGAACACAATGCGCATCAACGACCCCGTCCGAACAGACCGGCCTGGCCCGTTCCAGTCACCGACCGCGACGGCCGCGCCGTCACGCCCGCACTGAACCAATCGGATTCACGGATGGTCCGCATCGCGTCCTTGCGCGACGCCGGGTCCAGCCGATCGATGAACAACACACCGTCGAGGTGATCGGTCTCGTGCTGCACGCAGCGCGCCAACAGCCCTTCAGCGCTGAATTCGACCGGCGCACCGTGCAGGTCGACGCCGCGCGCCCGCACCCGCAGCGCCCGCCGGGTGTCGTAGCGCACCCCGGGAATCGATAGGCAGCCCTCGGGTCCGACCTGTTCCTCGTCGCCGACCACTTCCCACTGCGGGTTCACCAGGTGCCCCGCCGCGTCATGAGTGTCGTACACGAAAACACGCAACCCGACTCCGATCTGCGGTGCGGCCATGCCGACGCCACCATCGTCGTGCATGGTGTCGGTCAGGTCGGTCACCAGCTGCTGAAGTTCCCGGTCGAACGCGGTGACCTCCGCCGCGCGGGCGCGCAGAATGGGATCGCCGAACAGGCGAACAGGCTGAATGGTCACGGCAAACTCCCGGAAGCGGACGAACACGGTCGTCTCATTCTAGTGAGACGACCGAATGTCCCCGATCCACCAGCCCGAAGCTGGTAGAACTCCAGTGCGGTCGGACGGGGTGCGTTGTCCTCCGTCCGGCCGCCCTGGTTCAGGAGTTGCCGGCGATGATCACTTCCGGGATGCCGGTGCCGAGCATCACCGGACGGCAGACCGGCGCTGGCGTGCTCGGATCCAGCACGTTCAGCAGCAGTTGCTGGACGAACGGGTCGTAGACCATGTGGAAGTGCCCGGTCAGGTCGACCGGGCAGCGATCCTGCAGAGAGATGTTCTCCGCGCCGGGGCCGCGCAGCGCGATATTGCTGTTCGGCTGGATCATCTCGTCGACCTTGCTGCCGATGGTCGTGTACTTCGGGCCGGGCACGGTGTCCCCGCCGGCATTGAGCGAGGTCATGACCTCCGAGCCCTGCGCCTGCTGCACCGCGGCGAGCGAGGTCACCCGCGCGAACGCCTGCAACCCGCCCGGCACCGCCTCCACCACCGGCACCAGTCCGTACATCACCCCGCCGTAGCTCGGCGACGCCAGGCCGACCCACTGGCCGACCTTCGGCGCGCCGCCGAGCTTGTTGGTGTAGAACCGGGTGACCGAGGCGCCCTGGGAGAATCCGACGAGGTCGACCTGGGCGGCGCCGGTGGCGGCCAGCACCTGGTCGACGAACGCGCCGATCTGATACGAGCTGAGCACCACGTCCTCGGTGCCGAAGCTGTCCGCCCCTGGGCTACCGCCGTAATTGAGTGCGAAGACGCAGAATCCGGCGGCGGCGAGCTGCGGCGCGATGGCCGAATAGTCGGAGTAGGCACTGGAATCCGTGCCGTGCGCGAGCACCACCGGCCGCGGGTGCGCGGCGTTCGGTTTGCAGTCGAAGTTGTTGGTGCCCAACGGAACCACGTTCTTGTGGGTTCGCAGATATGCTGCCGCACCGAGGTGATCGGTCTGCGGCGGGCCGGGCTGGGTGGGGATCTCGGGCGGGCGGTAGCCGGCGGGCGCTGCCTGCGCCGCACCGGTGCCGAGCATTGCTACCACGGCGAGTGCGGCGACCAGCACCACCTTACCCAAGTGTGAAATTCCCCAAACCCACAAACCCCGAAACTGTCGCATCTCACAATGATCTACTGAACCCGCCCCAAATGCGCGCTCCAGCGCGGTGTTTCACACCCCGTTACTTTTCGGGGGTCTCGTCTTCGGCCAGGATTCGGTAAAGCGACTTCCTGGTCTCGGTGAGCAGCTCCGCCGCCTTCGCCGCCTGTGCGGGCGTGCCCGCCGCCGCGACCTGGGCGACCGCGCCCATCAGCTGACCGACGAGTTCACGCAGGTCGATGGCCTGCGCGCCGACGTCTTCCTTGACGTCCGCCCACGGGTCGCCCAGCTCGTCCTTGTGCTCGGTGACGTAGGCCGTGCCCGTTTCGGTCAGTTGAGCCGTCTTGCGCCCGGCGACCTTTTCGATGAGGACCAGGCCCTCGTCTTCCAGCTGGGCCAGCGCGGGGTAGATGGACCCCGGGCTCGGACGCCAGACATCGTCGCTGCGCTCGCGGATCTGCTGGATCAGTTCATAGCCGTGCATCGGACGCTCGGTGAGCAGCAGCAGGACAGCCGCTCGCACGTCGCCGCGCCGGCCACGTCCGCCGCGGCCACGGCCGCGACCGAAGTGCGGGCCGAAGCCCGGACCGAAACCTGGACCGAAGCCCGGTCCGAAGTCGGGACCGTGTCCGTGCCGTCCGCCGCGGCGGAACCGCTGGCGGGGATCGAAGTCCTCGCCGCCGTGGCGCTGCCACGGGCCGCGCCGGCCGAATTCTCGTTGTTCTTGGTGTTCCATGATGGCCTCCTCAGGCTCTCGTGTTCGTTTCATGTTGTCGACGATATATCGGCAATGCATCGAACGCAAGGGTCAATTTTCTGATTCCCGGAGAACCGGAGGGTTCACGGCGCGAGCGAGTCGATCCAGCGCGCGAGCCGCTCCCCCTCCGTCACCATCAGTTCGGGGTCGCGGAAGGTGTTGGTGAGCAACGAGATTCCCTGGTAGGCCGCGATCAGCGCGACGGCGAGTTCGCGCGCGTCGGCGCGGCCCATGGCTTCGAACTGCTCCGCCACCCAGTCGACGAGCTGGCGCATGACGTCGGCGAGTTCGCGGTCGAGGCCGTCGGCGCGCTTGTCGAGTTCGGTGGCGAGGGTGCCCGAGGGGCAGCCGAATCGGGCGGCCGTTTCGCGCTCGTCGACCCAGCCGCCGATCAGCGCTTTGAGGCGGTCCCGCGGGGTGGGCAGTTGGTCGAGCAGGGCAATGAGGGCGGCCAGCGTCTGGTCGTGGGCGCCGATTGCGGCTCGGACCAGCTGATCCTTGGTTTTGAAGTAGTAGTAGACGTTGCCGACCGGGACGTCGGCGGCGTGGGCGATGTCGGCGATGGTGGTCTTCTCGACCCCCTGCTCGTGGAACACGCGGGCCGCCGCGGCGCCGAGGCGCTCGCGTTTACCACCCTTCGGGCGCTCTACGGGTGCTGAGTTAGTCACATAACTCACTATAGACACGCTGCGGGTTCGTCCGATACATTGTTTTTAGTCAGTCAACTAACTTAAATGGAGATGAACAAGATGATCGTGGTTACCGGGGCAACGGGAAACATCGGCGCACACCTCGTGCGGGGCTTGGCCGAGGCGGGTCACGACGTCACGGCGGTGTCGCGTGGCAGCAAGGACGTCGCTTGGCCGGAGGGAGTGCGTTCGGTGGTCGCCGATCTGGGCAATCCGGACAGCCTCGCCCCTGCCGTTGCGGGCGCCGATGCGTTGTTCCTGCTCATCACCGGTGAGCAACTGGTCAGCGGTCCGGATCCCGAGCGGGTGCTGGAGGTCGTGCGGGCCGGCGGCGTTCGGCGGGTGGTGTTCGTGTCGTCGCAGGGCGTGGCCACCAGGGCCGATGCGGAGGGTTACGCGCGGCTGATCGCGTTCGAGGAGGCGATCCGGCGGTCCGGGTTGGCGTGGACCATCCTGCGGCCTGCGGGTTTCTACGCGAATACCTATGCGTGGGTGGAATCCGTGCGCACCGAACGGACGGTCGCGGCACCCTTCGGGGCGATCGGGTTGCCGTCCATCGATCCGGCCGATATCGCCGCGGTCGCGGCGGCCGCGCTGTCCGAGGACGGGCATGCCGGGCGGATCTACACCCTCACCGGACCGGCGCTGAGCACGCCGCAGGAGCAGGCCGCGGCGATCGGCGCCGCACTGGACGCGCTGGTGCGGTTCGTGGAATTGACTCGGGCGCAGGCGCATACGGGGATGTCGCAGTTCATGCCCGAGTCCGTGGTCGAGCACACGCTGTCGATTCTCGGCGAGCCGACGGCCGCCGAGCAGCAGATCAGTCCGGATGTGGAGCGGGTGCTGGGTCGGGTGCCGGCGAGTTATACCGAATGGGCAGAACGTAATCGGGCCGTGTTCGCCTGATCAGCAGCCCTCGGCGAGCGGCATGACGCGGTATCCGCGCGCTCAGCCCTCGCGGTCGAAGAGCCGAATGTGCTGCTCCCCTCGGCGATCTCGGACGTCGATGCCGAGTTCGAGCAGTTGCTCGTCGAGTTCCGCCACGTCCAGCGGCTTTTCGTCGGCGAGCGCGCGGCGACGGGCCCGCAGGACGGCGTCGACGGCCTTCCCGGTTTCGGGGCGGCCGTCGGCCCAGCGGAAGTAGTCCGCGCCGAACGGGTCGTTCCGGTCGAGCCAGGGGTAACCGTGACGGCGGAAGGCTTGCTCGATGTCGTTGCGGTTCAGGTCGTTTGCGTCGAATCGGGCGAGGCGGCGCTTGTTCCGATCGGTGAACACCAGATCGGCGTCCTCACGGAAGACGGCGGCGACGTGCTTGCGCGGCACATGCTGCGCGCGAGCCTCTTTCACCAGTTCGACGTGGTCGTCGGCGACCGTGAGGGTCAGGCTTTCGGACCGGCCGATCTCGAAAAGCAGTACTCCCGCAACGGTTCCGATGAGGGTGGTGGCGAGCACCAGCCACACCGTCGGCACGCTCGTCGCGAGTTTCAGCGGGCCGGGGCTGGCGTCGAAGGTGTCGATCATCCAGCGGCCGACCGGATGCACGGCGAATCCGATGCCGCAGCCGACGGCGAGGCCGCCCGCCCCGAACAGCCAGGCCCAGATCGGGGAAATCCGCAGCACGGTGGGTGCCGAGACGGTGGTCATGGGTGCTCCGTTTCGATCGGTCGCAGCAGCCGGGACACGGTCGCGCGCACCAGCGGGCGCGGGTCGTGCGGATTGTCCGGGTCTGCGTTGAGAAAAGCGCCGTCGATGACGGCGAGGATCCAGCGCGCGGTTTCCCCCGGCTCGAATCCGGGGTCGAATTGCCCGGCGCGCAGGCCGCGCTCGAGCAGGGTGGTGAGCCCGTCGGCGCTGAGGCGTGCGTCGGCCAGCACGATCGTCGCGAGTTCCTCGTCCTGGCCGAGGCGGCGCAGCAGTTCGAACATCAGGCCGGGGGCGGACGGATCGAGCGCCTCGGCGGCCAGCGCGTCGACGATGTCGAGAATGGCGGCGAGGCAATCGGTTCGGTCGATATGGCGGGCGAACAGCTCGGTGTGTTCGGGAATGGACAGCTCGAAGATCGAGCGGAACACGGCGGCCTTGTCCTTGAAGTAGTAGAAGACGCTGCCCGAACTCAGCCCGGCCGCGCGGGCGATCTGGGCGGCCGTGGTGCGTTCGTAGCCGTGCGTGGCGAACTGTTCGACGGCGGCCATGGTGATGGCGCGGCGGCGTTCGGCGACACGATTCGGATCCACGGTGCGGGCCACGCACCGATCGTATCATTAACTGATCGGCCAGTTAAAGAATTATCCGGTGCGTGGATTTGCCAACCGCCGCAGCTGACCCCGCGCACGCTCGCGGTGGTCCGGGACGCGGAAAAGTGGAGCGCGCTCGTGCCGTCCGCCGAGGCCGACGGTGGCGGCGGTCGAGCGCGAGATCGAAGCGATGCGCTCGACCGCCGACTAGAAGACCGGCGTCGTGCGCGCGCTCAGTTCGCACTTGTTGCCGAAGGCCTTGCGCCAATCGATCTGCTTGCCCTGCCAGGTGCCGGTCACCGAGGCATCGACCGGCTCGAAGACCTGGATGCAGGCGGTAGTGGGATCGCCCGGGAGCTTGTCGAAGTCGCCACCGACCGCGGCCAATGCCGCGCAGGCCGCTTCGGCATTGGGGTGATCACCGCCGGCCGGCTCGCAGGTGAGCGTGACGTGCGTCGGGGCCGAGCCCGGTGCCGCCGGCGTGACGGTCAAGGTCAGGTTGGTCTTCGGCGACTTGGCGTCGTCGTCCGAACAGGCCGCGAATCCGAGCGCGACGACCACAAGGCACGCGGTCGCGAGGGTGCGGCGGAGCGAAGAAGTCGTCATTCGTCCACTCAATCACGACGTCGGGGACGTTTCCGATAACTTCTGGCTAACTCGCCGTACGACACGCGGAGGCACCGTCGGCGACCGCGGGCGTCGAACCGGGGTTAACCGATGTCGACCGGGTCGATCTGGATGCGGAGCGGGGCGTCGGAGCGGTGGGTGCTGCGGATGGCTTGGGCGGCGGTGAGGGCGCGGGCCAGGGCGGCGCCGGATTTTCGGTCGACGCGCAGCAGGATTCGTTCGACCTCGGCGGGGGTGTCGCCGGAGGAGAAGGGTTTGCGGGCGCCGTCGGGCAGCGGTACCGGGCCGAGCACCTCGACGTCGGCGGGAAGGTCTGTGGCGGAGAGCAATTCGGCGATCGAGTCGGAGGTGCCGTCGACCGCGGCCATGCGCACGGCGGGCGGGAAGCCGACCTCGGAGCGGGCGGCGAGTTCGTTGCGGGCGTGCCAGACCGGGTCCCAGCGGAGCATCGCCTGCACGGTGGGAATCGCGGCCTCGGCCATGACGATGACCTGGCCGCGCGAACGCACCAGGGTCGCGGCGGTCATCCAGCGGCGCAGCGTGTCCTCGGACGCGCGCAGGTCGGCGCGGCTGAGCAGGGCCCAGCTGTCGAGCAGCAGAGCAACTCCGTAGCCACCGGGCAGCACCGGTTCCGCGCCGACGGTGGCGACCACCACCTGCGGGCCCGGTTCCACCGTGTCGAGCATCGCGCCGCCGCCGGAGCCGCGGATCGGCACGCCGGGGAACGCGCGGCCGAGTTCCTCCGCGGTGCGGCTCGCGCCGATCACCACGGCCCGCAGCGCCCGCGAACCGCAGGACGAACAGCGGAACGCCGCCTCCGTGATGCCGCACCAGCGACAGTTCGGGCTGTGCGCGGCGTCGGCTTGCGAATCACTGTGCCGCGCACGGCCGTCCGGCAAGGCGAGCGGCCCGTTGCAGTGCCGGCAGCGGGCGGGCGTCCGGCACTTCGCGCAGGCCAGCGACGGGACATACCCGCGCCGCGGCACCTGCACCAGCACGCCCGCGCCCTCCTTCAGCGCGGCCCGCGCGGCCGCGTAGGCGACGCCGGGAATCCGGACCGCCTTGGCGACCGGGTCCCGTTCCATCGCGAGATCGGTATCGCCGGGCACGCTGATCCGCGGCGCCGCGTCCCGGACCACCATCCGGTCGGCGACCAGGTCATGCGCCCAACCGGTCTCGACGATCGCCTGGACCTCCGCCGTGCGCGCGAAACCGGCCGCGACGAACGCCGCGCCCGTCTCGTGCGAGCGCAGCATCGCCACCTCCCGCGCATGCGGATACGGCGACCGCGGCTCGGCGTAGGTATCGTCCCCGTCGTCCCAAATCGCGATCAGCCCGAGGTTTTTTGCCGGCGCGAACACCGCACTCCGCGTCCCCACCACCACCTGCGCCGTCCCGCGCAACACCGCCAGCCACCGCCGGTACCGCGCCGCAGGCCCCAACCCCGCGGACAACCCGACCGCCGAATCCCCCAGCAGCCGATTGCATTCCGCCAACACCCGATCCAGATCCCGCTGATCCGGCACCATCAGGATCGCGCTCTGCCCCCGCCCGGCCACCGCCCCCGCCAGTTCCGCCAACCGCCGCGGCCAGTCCTCCCCCGGCAACGCCTGCCAAGCCGCCCGCGGGCCCTTCCCCCCTTCGAGCGCCGTCAGGAACGCCGGACCATGGATGTACCGCCCCCATAGGCCATGGTCGACAGCGACCGCGGGATCGACAGCATCACCCACGCCTGCTGCCCCATCCAGCTCCGGCTCTGAGCCTGACGTCCCATCTCCCCCGGCTGTCGGCTGACCCGCTGGTGCCGCGGACTCGGCGAGGGGTGTCCCCTCGGCCACGCCAGCCGCTACTGCCGAACCGGTGGGGACCGAACCTGTTTCGACGCCCGCGGCATCGGCAAGCGTTGAGTTCGGCCGGTCCACGGGGTCGGTGGATGACGCGGATGTGTTCTCTTGCACCTCTGTTGGAGCTGAAGTATATGTCGCAGTGTTTGTAGTGAGATTCTCATCGACTATGCGATCAGACGTCACCGAGTCGGCGTCGGTATCAACGGAATCGACATTCGAAGACGACGGGTCGTGCGACGATACCGACTGGTCGACGTTTCCGTTACCTGGCACTTTCGGCGAATCTGCTTGTGCCGCCGCGGGACCAGCCGTGTCGGATGCAGCGTCTGAAGCAAAACTCTCGTCAACCACACGATCAGGCGTCACCGAATCGGTGTCTACGCCAACAGAATCAACATCCGAAGACGACGCGTCAGCGGACCGGTCCGACTGGTCGGCTCCATTTGTGCCTGATGTTGCAGGCGAGTC
This sequence comes from Nocardia sp. NPDC051756, assembly GCF_040681495.1. NCBI lineage: Bacteria > Bacillati > Actinomycetota > Actinomycetes > Mycobacteriales > Nocardiaceae > Nocardia > Nocardia sp. NPDC051756. The sequence goes on from NZ_JBFAYV010000005.1 coordinate 808,104, forward strand.
AGATTGCGGCGCTTCAGAATCCGCCGCGGCAGCCGTTTCAGGCGTCGACGACGCTCCATCGATTGTCGAATCGAGTCCGACTGAGTCAGTGTCGGATTCGGCGGAATCTGCGGCCGAGAATGCGGGTTTCGGCGGGTTTGCCGACGCACTTACGCCTGACGGCGTGGTTGGGACACGTTGTGCCGCAGCAGAGCCCGTTGCCGCTGCTGCGGGACTCGAATCGGGCGAGGTCGAATCGCGTTCGACGCCGGCGGAATCGGCCGCGGAAGGTGGATCGACCCGGAGTGGAGCGTCGGCGGTCGAGCCTTTTCGCCGCTTCGGCGGACTCGGCACCGCGGAAGTCTCGTCCGTCGAGTCTTCGTCCTCGGCTCCCGCCGACTTCTTCTTCGTCCCACCGGTTTCCGTACGCGCATGCCGCGGCGGAATAGCCAGGCGCAGGACATCGGCGCGAGTTCCCGCGTATCGAGCGGCGACCGCGGTGGCGAGCTGCACGATCTCCGGCGTCAGCACCCGCTCGGCGGAGACGACCCGCTCGAGCTTCACCAGCTTGCCGCCGTGCTCGCTATGCGTGAGCCGCTCCAGCAGGTACCCGTCGACCAGACGACCCGCGAACCGGACGCGCACGCGCACGCCCGGCTGCGCGATCTCGTCCAACTCGGCCGGCACCAGGTAATCGAAGTCACGGTCCAGGTGGGCCGGAGACAGCAACGGGAGCACCCGAGCTATCGGGTGCTCCACGGCTGCGGGGCCCGCGGGCGGGACCCCCGGTATGGCGGGGGTGCCCGCCGCGGGTCGTTTCACTCGGTGTGGTCGGGCCTACAGGCCGACTGCGGCACGCAACTTGTCCGCACGATCGGTGTGCTCCCAAGGCAGGTCGACGTCGGTGCGGCCGAAGTGGCCGTATGCGGCGGTCGGTGCGTAGATCGGGCGCAGCAGGTCGAGGTCGCGGATGATCGCGCCGGGGCGCAGGTCGAAGACCTCGGAGATGGCGGCGGAGATGCGGGCCGGGTCGACCTTCTCGGTGCCGAAGGTCTCCACGAACAGGCCGACCGGCGCGGACTTGCCGATCGCGTAGGCCACCTGGACCTCGACGCGCTCGGACAGGCCGGCCGCGACGACGTTCTTGGCGACCCAGCGCATGGCGTACGCGGCCGAGCGGTCCACCTTCGACGGGTCCTTGCCGGAGAAGGCGCCGCCGCCGTGGCGAGCCATGCCGCCGTAGGTGTCGACGATGATCTTGCGGCCGGTCAGGCCCGCGTCCCCCATCGGGCCGCCGAGCACGAACTTGCCGGTCGGGTTGACCAGCAGCCGGATGTTCGAGGTGTCCAGCGAGGGCAGCTCGAGATCGGCGATGACGGCCTCGACGACCTTTTCCTTGATGTCGGGCGCGAGCAGGTTGTCCAGGTCGATGTCGGCGGCGTGCTGGGTGGAGATGACGACCGTGTCGAGCCGGACCGGGCGATCACCCTCGTATTCGATGGTGACCTGGGTCTTGCCGTCGGGGCGCAGGTACGGCAGCACGCCGGACTTGCGCACCTCGGTGAGCCTGCGCGAGAGCCGGTGCGCGAGCGCGATCGGCAGCGGCATGAGCTCGGGGGTATCGGTGGTCGCGTAGCCGAACATCAGGCCCTGATCGCCCGCGCCCTGCTTCTCGATCTCGTCGTCGGACCCGCCGACGCGCGCCTCGTGCGAGGTGTCGACGCCCTGCGCGATATCGGGCGACTGCGCGCCGATCGCGATGTTGACGCCGCAGGAGTTTCCGTCGAAACCCTTTGCCGAGGAGTCGTATCCGATTTCCAGGACCTTCTCCCGGACGATCCGCGGAATGTCGGCGTAGGCGGTGGTGGTGACCTCACCCGCGACGTGGACCTGACCGGTCGTCACGAGGGTTTCCACCGCGACGCGGCTGCGCGGGTCTTCCGTGAGTAACGCGTCGAGGATGGAATCGCTGATGGCGTCACAGATCTTGTCCGGGTGACCTTCGGTCACGGACTCACTGGTGAATAGCCGGCTGCCGGACGTGCGCACAGTTGTTCCCTCTCCCTCAACGGGTATTTCGTCTCGGATTGCGACAGTAACGCGATGCCGTCACCCCGCAACCCTTCGTTCCAGACTATGGCAAACCACCGACATCCCGTGGACCAAGAGACCACTATCTCAGACAGTTCGCCCGATCAGTCTCCCAGGGCACTCCGATATCGATGGTTGATGACCGGGTCATTATCCCAGTCACACAACATATTTCAGCGCAACAGCGGCCCGAGCGCGTCGAGCACCCGGCTGGCGAGCAGCGCCTTCGACCCATGGTCGAGCGACTGTTCGGTACCGTCCGCACCGAGCAGCCAGCCGTTGTTGGTGTCGACCTCGAACGCCTTGCCCTCGCCGACCGCGTTGACCACGAGCAGGTCGCATCCCTTGCGCGCCAGCTTGGCCCGCGCGTAGGTCAGCACGTCGCCGTGCTCGTCCCCGGTCTCGGCGGCGAAGCCGACGATCGCGGTGCCGGCCAACTGCCCGTCGCGCCGCTGCTGGACCAGACCGGCCAGGATGTCGGTGGTCTTGGTCAGCGCGATGACGTCGGGTTCGCCGGCGCCCTTCTTGATCTTGGCCGCGGCCACGTCGGTGGGCCGGAAATCCGCCACCGCCGCCGCCATGATCACCGCGTCCGCGCCGATGGCGTGCTTGTCGACCGCGGTCTTGAGCTGCTCGGCGGTGGTGATGTGCACCAGGTCGACGGCCGCGGGCGCGGCCATCTCGATCGTGTTGCCCGCGATGAGCGTGACGTGCGCGCCGCGCTGCGCCGCGACCCGGGCCAGGGCGTAACCCTGCTTGCCGGAGCTGCGGTTGCCGAGGAAACGCACCGGATCCAGCGGTTCCCTGGTGCCGCCCGCGGTGATCACCACCCGGCGACCTTCGAGGTCACGCGGGATGGCGTCGGCACGTTCGAGCAGCAGCGTCGCGAGGCCGAAGATCTCCTCGGGCTCGGGCAACCGGCCGGGACCGGTGTCGGTGCCGGTGAGCCGGCCCGACGCGGGTTCCATCACGATCGCACCGTGCGCGCGCAGCGTCGCGACATTGGCGACGGTCGCCGGATGCTCCCACATCTCGGTGTGCATCGCGGGCGCGAACAGGATCGGACATCGGGCCGTCAGCAAGGTGGCGGTGAGCAGGTCATCGGCGCGGCCCTGGGCCGCGCGCGCCATCAGGTCGGCGGTCGCCGGGGCGATGACCACGAGGTCCGCCTCCTGGCCCAGCCGGACATGCGGCACCTCGGGCACATCGGTGAACACGTCGGTGTGCACCGGGTTCCCGGACAATGCCTCGAAGGTTGCCTTACCGACGAACTGCAGCGCCGACTCGGTGGGGATCACCCTGACCTGGTGTCCGGTCTCGGTGAACCGCCGGACTAGCGAACAGGCCTTGTAGGCGGCGATCCCTCCGCCGACGCCGACGACGATCCGTGTGGTCACTACGCCTCCGGCCTAGTTGTGGTCACAGCACTCGACCCGGCTACTCGCCTTCGGTGTGCTCGAGCAGGTCGGAGTGGATCTCGCGCATGGCGACCGAGAGGGGCTTTTCCTGCAGGCCCGGCTCGACCAGCGGGCCGACGTACTCGAGGATGCCGTCGCCGAGCTGGTTGTAGTAGTCGTTGATCTGACGCGCCCGCTTGGCCGCGTAGATGACCAGGGCGTACTTGGACGAGGTGCGCTCCAGCAGCTCATCGATCGGGGGGTTGGTGAGGCCGATCGGGGTGTCGTATGCGGGAACGACTTTGCTGTCTGCACTGCTCACTGAGGGGGCTCCTGCGCGTCTGGGGGATGGCAGCCGGCGAAGCCGGCGGGGCGGGTGGATTCTGCGTTTACGAACTCGAATTTGTGCTAACGAACAACGATACCAACTGCTCACAGGCGGCAGTCACCTCGTCGTTCACGATGACGATGTCGAACTCGTCACAGGCCGCCAATTCGGTCCTGGCGGTTTCCAGCCTGCGCTCGATCACTTCCGGTGATTCGGTGCCGCGCGAGGTGAGCCTGGAGACCAGTTCGTCCCAGCTGGGCGGGGCGAGGAAGGCGAGGGTCGCTTCCGGAATGGCCTTGCGTACCGATCGCGCGCCTTCTAGGTCGACCTCGACCAGTACGGGCAGACCCTCTGCGAGGGCGGCCCGTACCGGTGCGGCCGGGGTGCCCGAACGTTGCAAACCACCGTGTATATCAGCCCACTCGAGTAGTTCGCCCGCCGTGATCATGGCGTCGAACTCTTCCCTGGACACGAATCGATAGTCGAGACCGTCGACTTCCCCGGGCCTAGGCGCCCGAGTCGTCGCCGACACACTGAAGATCAGGTGCGGCAGTCGCTCGCGGACACAACGGACCACGGTCGACTTTCCGACGGCCGAGGGGCCGACCAGTACTACCAGCCGACCCTTCCGCGTTTGTTCGACCACCCTCGTTATCAGGCGTCGAAGTCGAACCGGGCGAGCAGCGCCTTGCGCTGCCGATCGCCGAGTCCGCGCAGACGCCGGGTGGGGGCGATCTCCAGTTCACTCATGATTTCGGCTGCCTTGACCTTGCCCACCTTCGGCAGGGCCTCCAGCAGCGCCGACACCTTCATCTTGCCGAGAATCTCATCGGATTCGGCATCGGTGAGGACCTGCTTCAGGTTGGTGCCGCCTCGCTTCAGGCGCTCCTTGAGCTCCGCCCGAGCGCGGCGAGCGGCAGCCGCCTTCTCCAAAGCAGCGGCGCGCTGCTCGTCAGTCAGCTGGGGAAGGGCCACGGTTCCTCCGTCTCATCGTTCATTGCATCAACTCCTGCCGGTAACCCGGCAGTCTCAGCGACCGTACCCACGGCATCCGCAGATTGCGAACCCACCCCCCAGGTCAGCGCATGATTCCGGATGCCGTAGACGCGAGAGCGGCGCGATCCGCACTGCTCCTCTGTCGCTGCGCAGATCGTACCGCCGAAATCGCGAAATGCCTCCTCAGCAGGGAGTTTTCATGATGGACACAGGTTAGCGGGAGGGTTGCTATGACGTGACATGTGCCGCCAGCAAACCCACCCCGGCCCGACCAGGAAGTTTCTCGGAATTTCCCGCGTGTCGCGTTGTCTTCCAGCGTGTCGTGGACCACAAACAGGTCGAACGACCGATTCAGGTCGACTCGGGGGCCGATCGATTGTCGATCTGCACTGCCGGTTTTGTCGACCTGCACTGATGAAATCGCGATTCTGCGCCGATCCGGGCCCGTCAACCCATCGGAGCACCGCCGGACCGGGAAACGGGCGTAGCAGGGCACCCAGGCCCCGCTACGGGCCGCATGCACGCGTGCACATGACCGCACACGCGGCCGGAAACGAGGCGAGACCGGCGCGGTCGCGCCGGTCTCGGTCGTTATTTCCGCAGGAACGCGAACATTTCCTGGAGTTCGCTCAGGCTCTCGCGCAGCGCCGGAACCGCCGGCCCGGCCCGCAGCACCTCGCGCGAAGCGGTCGGGATCGCGGCCGCCAGCATCGACTCCGGCACCAGGTCACGGACGTTTTCCGGACCCCCGCCCTGGGCGCCGACGCCCGGCATCAGGATCGGCCCGTTCAGCGCGGACAGGTCCGGCGCCTCGGTCAGGGTCGCGCCGATCACCACGCCGACCGACCCGAATTCCGCGCCCGCATTGCGCGCGGCAGCCTGGTCGACCATCGTCTGCGCGATGCTGCGGCCGTCCTCCGTAAGGACCCGTTGCAGTTGCGCCCCTTCGGGATTCGAGGTCGCCGCGAGCACGAACACGCCCCGGTGATTGGCCTCGACCAGGTCCAAAGCCGGTGCCAGCGAACCGAATCCGAGATACGGCGAGACCGTCACCGCGTCCGAACCGAGCGGCCCGTCGCCGAGCCAGGCGTGCGCGTAGGCGTCCATGGTGGAGCCGATGTCGCCGCGCTTGGCGTCGGCGAGCACCAGCGTGCCCGAGGCGCGCAGCACCTCGATCGTGCGCTCCAGCACCGCGATTCCGGCCGAGCCGTAGGTCTCGAAGAACGCGACCTGCGGCTTGACCAGCGCGACGCGGCCGTCGAAGGCCTCGACGCAGATCTCCGCGAACTGCTCCAGCCCGTCCGCGTCGGCGGTCAGACCCCACGACTCCAACAGGCCGGGATGCGGATCGATGCCGACGCACACGGGGCCGAAATGCCCCATGGCGTGCTGCAATCGAGCGCCGAAGCTCTTCATTCCATCGACTCCGTCCGGCTCACCCACGCAGCACCGAGTGCAGCTCTTGCAGCGAGCGCACCCCGATCCCGCCGTTGATGCTCGCCTCGATGCCCTGCACGGCGGCGGCCGCGCCCTGCACCGTGGTGATGCACGGGATGTTCACCCCGACCGCGGCACTGCGGATTTCGTAGCCGTCCACGCGCGGGCCCGAGTTGCCGTAGGGGGTGTTGAACACCATGTCGATCTCGCCGTCGCGGATCTGCTCGACGATCGTTGGCTGCGGCACATCGCCGTTGACGTCGACCGACTCCGGCTCCGAGTGCTTGCGCACCCGCTCGCACGGAATCCCGTTGCGGCGCAACATCTCCGCCGTGCCCTCGGTGGCCAGGATGCGGAAGCCCAGGTCGTGCAGGCGCTTGACCGGGAAAACCATGGCGCGCTTGTCCCGGTTCGCGATCGAGACGAACACGGTGCCCTCGGTGGGCAGCGAACCGTAGGCGGCGGTCTGGCTCTTGGCGAAGGCGGTGCCGAAGTCCGCGTCGATGCCCATCACCTCGCCGGTGGACTTCATCTCCGGGGAGAGCAGCGAATCCACGCCCGTGCCATCGGCCTTGCGGAACCGGTGGAACGGCAGCACGGCCTCCTTGACCGCCACCGGGGCGTCGAGCGGAACGTGCCCGCCGTCGCCCTCGCCCGGCAGCATGCCTTCCTTGCGCAGGTCGGCGATGGTGGCGCCGAGCATGATTCGCGCGGCCGCCTTGGCCAGCGGCACCGCGGTGGCCTTGGACACGAACGGAACCGTCCGGCTGGCCCGGGGATTCGCCTCGAGCACGTAGAGCACGTCGTCCTTGAGCGCGTACTGCACGTTGAGCAGGCCCTTGACCCCGATGCCCTTGGCCAGCGCGATGGTCGAGCGGCGCACCGCCTCGATGTCGCTGCGGCCCAGGGTGATCGGCGGCAGCGCGCAGGCCGAGTCGCCGGAGTGGATGCCGGCCTCCTCGATGTGTTCCATCACGCCGCCGAGGTAGACCTCGTCGCCGTCGCACAGCGCGTCGACGTCGATCTCGATGGCGTCTTCCAGGAACCGGTCGACCAGCACCGGGTGCTCGGGGCTGAGCTCGGTGGCCCGGGAGATGTAGCCCTCCAACGAGTTCTCGTCGTAGACGATCTCCATGCCGCGCCCGCCGAGCACGTAGGACGGGCGGACCAGCACCGGGTAGCCGATGCTCGCGGCGATCTTCTTCGCCTGCGCGAAGGTGGTCGCGGTGCCGTACTTCGGCGCGGGCAGCCCGGCCGCGACCAGCACGTCGCCGAATTCGCCGCGGTCCTCGGCCAGGTCGATGGCGGCGGCGCTGGTGCCGACCACCGGGACGCCGGCGTCGGTGAGCCGCTGCGCCAGGCCGAGCGGGGTCTGCCCGCCCAGCTGCACGATGACCCCGATGACGTTGCCGGACTCGCTTTCCGCGTGGAACACCTCGAGCACGTCCTCGAAGGTGAGCGGCTCGAAGTAGAGCCGGTCGGCGGTGTCGTAGTCGGTGGAGACGGTCTCCGGGTTGCAGTTGACCATCACCGTCTCGTACCCGGCCTGCGACAGCGTCTGCGCCGCATGCACACACGAGTAGTCGAACTCGATGCCCTGGCCGATCCGGTTCGGGCCGGAGCCCAGGATGATCACCTTGTCCCGCTCACGCTGCGGCGCGACCTCGGATTCCGCGCCGGGATCGAGCTCGTAGGTGGAGTAGTGGTAAGGCGTCTTGGCCTCGAACTCGGCGGCGCAGGTGTCGACCGTCTTGAACACCGGACGGACGCTGAGCCGGTGCCGCAGCGCGCGAACTCCGGTCTCCCCGGCCAACTCCGGGCGCAGCGCGGCGATCTGACCGTCGGACAGACCGTAGTGCTTGGACCGGCGCAGCAGCGTCTCGTCCAGCACCGGAGCGTCCATGATCTCCTGGCGCAGCTCCACCAGACCGGCGACCTCGGCGACGAACCACGGGTCGATGCCCGAGGCCGCGGCGACGTCTTCGATGCTCGCGCCGAGCCGCAGCGCGCGCTCGACCTGGTAGATGCGGCCCTCGATCGGGGTGCGCAGGTCTTGCAGGATCGCTTCGACGTCGGTCCATGTGCCGTCGGCCTGGGTCCAGAACCCGGCCGCCTTGGTCTCCAGCGAACGCAGCACCTTGCCCAGCGCCTCGGCGAAGTTGCGGCCCAACGACATTGCCTCGCCGACCGACTTCATCGTGGTGGTCAGCGTCGGGTCGGCGCCGGGGAACTTCTCGAACGCGAACCGCGGCGCCTTGACCACCACGTAGTCCAGCGTCGGCTCGAAGCAGGCCGGCGTCTCCTTGGTGATGTCGTTGACGATCTCGTCCAGGGTGTAGCCGATGGCCAGCTTGGCGGCGATCTTGGCGATCGGGAAACCCGTTGCCTTGGAAGCCAATGCGGACGAACGCGAGACGCGCGGGTTCATCTCGATGACGATCAGGCGGCCGTCGGCCGGGTCCACCGCGAACTGGATGTTGCAGCCGCCGGTGTCGACGCCGACCTCGCGCAGGATGGCGATGCCGAGGTCGCGCATCTTCTGGTACTCGCGGTCGGTGAGCGTCATCGCCGGGGCGACGGTCATCGAGTCGCCGGTGTGCACGCCCATCGGGTCGACGTTCTCGATCGAGCAGACGATGACCACGTTGTCCCTGCGGTCGCGCATCAGCTCGAGCTCGAATTCCTTCCAGCCCAGGATGGATTCCTCGATGAGCACGTTCGCGGTCGGCGAGGCGGACAGGCCGCCGCCGGCGATGCGATCGAGATCCTCGTCGTTGTAGGCCATTCCGGAACCGAGGCCGCCCATGGTGAACGAAGGCCGCACCACCACAGGGAAACCCAGCTCGCGGACCGTGTCGCGGACCTCGTCCATCGTGTAACAGACGCGGGAGCGGGCACTTTCGCCGCCGACCTTGGCGACGATGTCCTTGAACTTCTGCCGGTCCTCACCGCGCTGGATGGCGTCGAAGTCGGCGCCGATCATCTCGACGTTGTACTTCTCCAGCACCCCGTTCTCGTGCAGTGCGACCGCGGTGTTCAGCGCGGTCTGCCCGCCGAGGGTGGCCAGGACGGCGTCCGGGCGCTCCTTGGCGATGACCTTCTCGACGAACTCCGCCGTGATCGGCTCGACATAGGTGGCGTCGGCGAACTCGGGGTCGGTCATGATGGTCGCCGGGTTGGAGTTCACCAGTGAAACTCGCAGGCCCTCGGCCCGCAGCACCCGGCACGCCTGGGTGCCGGAGTAATCGAACTCGCAGGCCTGTCCGATGACGATCGGGCCCGAGCCGATCACCAGGATGTGCTTCAGATCGGTGCGGCGGGGCATCAGGCTCCTTCCATGAGACCGGCGAAACGGTCGAAGAGATAAGCAGCGTCGTGAGGTCCGGCGGCGGCCTCCGGGTGGTACTGCACCGAGAACGCGCGGCCGTCGATCAGGCGCACGCCCTCGACCGTGCCGTCGTTGGCGCAGACGTGGCTGACCTCGGCCTTGCCGAACGGGGTGTCGAACTGTTCGCCCTGCTCGCCTTCCAGCGCGAACCCGTGGTTCTGCGCGGTGATCGCGATCCGGCCGGTGCCGTGCTCGATCACCGGGATGTTGATGCCGCGGTGGCCGAACTTCATCTTGTAGGTCTTGCGGCCGAGCGCGCGGCCGAGGATCTGGTTGCCGAAGCAGATGCCGAACAGCGGCAGCCCGCGCTCGAGCACACCCTTGGTCAGCGCAACCGCGCCGTCCTGGGTGGCCGGGTCGCCTGGGCCGTTGGACAGGAAGACCCCGTTCGGGTTCAGCTCCAGGATCTGGTCGATCGAGGTGTTCGACGGGACCACGTGCACCCGCATGCCGCGCTCGGCGAACATGCGCGGGGTGTTGGTCTTGATGCCGAGGTCGACCGCGACCACGGTGAAGCGGGGTTCGCCGGCCGGCTCGATGGTGTAGATCGAGTCGGTGCTCACCTCGTCGGCCAGGTCGGCGCCGAGCATGGACGGCTGGCCGGTGACCCGGCCGAGCAGCTCGTCGGTGCCGGCCAGGGCGGCGCCGGAGAAGATGCCCGCCTTCATCGAGCCGCGGGTGCGCAGGTGCCGGACCAGCGCGCGGGTGTCGACGCCCGCGATGCCGACGACGTCCTGGCGTTGCATCGCCTCGGGCAGCGTGCCGGTGGCGCGCCAGTTGGAGGCGCGGCGCGCGGGGTCGCGCACCACATAGCCGGCCACCCAGATCTTGCCGGACTCGTCGTCCTCGTCGTTCCAGCCGGTGTTGCCGATCTGCGGCGCCGCGGCGACCACGATCTGGCGGTGGTAGCTGGGGTCGGTGAGGGTCTCCTGGTATCCGGTCATCGCGGTGCAGAACACCGCCTCACCGAGTGTCTGGCCCACGGCGCCGTAGGCCGAGCCGCGGAATACCCGGCCGTCCTCCAGCACCAGAGCTGCGTCTTGTCCTGTCATCCCTCGTCGTCTCCCGTCGTCGTGCTGGTCTGGTCTGCCTGGAGGCCCCGTGTCCAAGCCGGGTACACCGACTTGTCGTCACCCCGGAAACCGGTATCTATCTCGGTCCCGGTGGGCAGCTTCCAGCGAACTACCAGCACACCATCTTCTGTCATCACTTTGCCCGCATGCCCGCGCTCGGTGCGCACCGCGGTGATGGATTCCTGCGGGATCCAGATCACCGTCGCGCCGTCGCGCTCGAGCAGAATTCCCCGTTCGAACCGCGTGAGTTCCGCGGTGGCCCGGAAACCCAAGTCGCCCACCGCGATCCGGTCCTGCCAGCTGGGCGCCATGGTGCTGCCGAGATACAGTCCGGTGGTCGGCTCCAGCACCTGGGCGCCGAGGTCGGCGGGCACGACGGGCAGTTCACCGATGCCGGCCGCTTGGCGCGCGGCCCGGTTCTGCCAGCCCCGGTACATCAGCCAGAGGCACAGGGCGAACAGCGCGGCCAGCCCGATCACCCACAGCGTTCTTTCCACTTAAGGACCTCCTGTGTCCAATCGGCGGCGCTCCCGGGGCCCTGCGTGGTCACGCTTCGCTACCGCCTCCGGGCCCGTCGCTCGCACCGCGGGGTTACCCACCGGCCTTGCCCTCGCGGGCAGTTACCCGGCCCCTGAGCAACGTCGTTGTCACTCGGGCCGGGAACGTCATGTCCTCGAACGGTGTGTTGTTCGAGATGCTGGCCAGTTCCTTGGCGCGCACCGTCCAGCTGGCTTCGGGGTCGACCAGCGTCAGGTTCGCCGGCTCGCCGACCTCGATCGGCCTGCCGTGCTCGTCGAGCCCGACGATCGCGGCGGGCTGCTCGCTCATCACCCGGGCGACGCCGCGCCAGTCCAGCAGGCCGGGTTCGACCATGGTCTGCACGATGATGGACAGCGCGGTCTCCAGGCCGAGCATGCCGGGACGGGCCGCGGCGAATTCGCAGCACTTGTCCTGTTCGGCGTGCGGGGCGTGGTCGGTGGCGACGCAGTCGATGATGCCGTCGGCCAGCGCCTGGCGCAGCGCGGCGGCGTCGGAGGCCTCGCGCAGCGGCGGGTTGACCTTGTTCACCGCGTCGTAGGTCTCCAGGCGCGAGTCGTCCAGCAGCAGGTGGTGCGGGGTGACCTCGGCGGTGATCGAAATACCTTGCGCCTTGGCCCATTTCACCAGCTCGACGGTGCCGGCGGTGGAGGCGTGGCAGATGTGCACGCGCGCACCGGCATCGCGGGCCAGGATGGCGTCGCGGGCGACGATGGACTCCTCGGCGGCGCGCGGCCAGCCGGCCAGGCCGAGCCGGGCCGCGGTCGGACCCTCGTGCGCGACCGCGCCGTTGGTGAGCCGCGGCTCCTCCGCGTGCTGAGCGATGAGCACGCCCAGGGTGTTCGCGTATTCCAGCGCGCGGCGCATGAGCAGCGGGTCGTAGACGCAGTGGCCGTCGTCGGAGAACATCCGCACCGCGCCGACACCGCTGGCCATGGTGCCCATTTCGGCGAGCTGCTTGCCTTCGAGGCCGACGGTGACCGCACCGACCGGGTACACGTCGACCAGGCCGACCTCCTGCCCGCGCCGCCACACATGGTCGGTGACGACCACCGAGTCGGCGACCGGGCTGGTGTTGGCCATCGCGAACACCGCCGTGTAACCGCCCAATGCGGCTGCGGCGGAACCGGATTCGATGGTCTCGGTGTCTTCGCGGCCGGGCTCGCGCAGGTGCGTGTGCAGGTCGACGAAGCCGGGCAGCAGGATCTGTCCTTGTGCGTCGATGATCTCGGCGTCGTCAGCGCTGAGACCGGCGCCGATCTCGCGGATCACACCGTCGGCGATCAACACGTCGACCGGCTCGCCCTCGCCATAGATCCGGGCGCCCTTGATCAGAATGTCGCTCATGCCACCGCCTCCTGTGTACCGACCAGCAGCCGGAACAGGACGGCCATGCGCATGTGTACTCCGTTCGTCACCTGTTGCAAGATCGCGGCCTGCGCGGAATCGGCTACCGGCGAGGCGATTTCCATGCCGCGCAGCATCGGGCCGGGGTGCAGGACCGTCGCGTGTTCGGCCAGCAGGGCCAGCCTGCGTTCGGACAGTCCGTAGTTGATCGAGTATTCGCGGGCCGACGGGAAGAAGCCGCCGTTCATCCGCTCGGCCTGCACACGCAGCATGAGCACCGCGTCGGCGCCGGGCAGTTCGGCGTCCAGCGAGTGCGCGATCCGGGCCGGCCAGGCGTCGACGCCGACCGGCAGCAGCGTGCGCGGGGCGACCAGCACCACCTCGGCGCCGAGCGTGTCCAGCAGGAAGACGTTCGAGCGGGCGACCCGGCTGTGCAGGATGTCGCCGACGATGACGACCCGCTTGCCCTCGATGTCGCCGAGCCGCTGACGCAGGGTCAGCGCGTCGAGCAACGCTTGAGTCGGGTGCTCGTGCGTGCCGTCGCCGGCGTTGATGATGGCCGGGCCGGAGCGGCCGGACGAGACCGCCCAGGCGTCCATCCAGCGCGCGATCTGGTGTGCCGCACCGGAAGCCGGGTGCCGCACGATCAGCGCGTCGGCGCCGGCGGCGTGCAGGGTGAGCGCGGTGTCGCGCAGGGATTCGCCCTTGGAGACCGAGGAGCTGCCGGCGCTGACGTTGATCACGTCGGCGCTCATCCACTTGCCCGCGACCTCGAACGAGACCCGGGTGCGGGTGGAGTTCTCGTAGAAGACGGTCATCACGGTGCGGCCGCGCAGGGTCGGCAGCTTGTGCACCTCGCGGCCGAGGAGGGCCTGTTCGAAGCGTTCGGCCTCGTCCAGCAACTCCGTGGCGGTGGCGCGATCCAAATCACCGACCGTAAGCAGATGCCTCACGACTCCACCTCGCTGACGCTCGGCTCCGTCGTTCGGCACAGGGCCGCTGTGTTGTTGGTTCGCTCGCTCACGCTTCAGCCTCCTGACGCAGGTAAACGCCGTCGCGGCCGTCGTGTTCGGTGAGCAGGACCGAGATGTCTTCGGAGCGCGAGGTGGGCACGTTCTTGCCCACGTAGTCGGCGCGGATCGGGAGTTCGCGGTGACCGCGGTCGATCAGCACCGCGAGTTGCACGGCGCGCGGGCGGCCGAGGTCGCGCAGTCCGTCCAGCGCGGAGCGGACGGTGCGGCCGGAGAAGAGGACGTCGTCGATCAGCACGACCAGCGCGTCCTCGATGCCGCCCTCGGGGACCGAGGTGCGCTCCAGCGGCCGGTGCGGCCGGGTGCGCAGGTCGTCGCGGTAGAGGGTGATGTCGAGCGAGCCGAGGGCCGGGCGGACGCCGGAGAATTCCTCGATCTTGTCCGTGAGCCGCGCGGCCAGCGAGGTGCCGCGGGTGGGAATGCCGATCAGCACGACGCGCGGCGCGCCCTGCTCGCCCGCGTCCAGCGCGGTCTTCTCGATGATCTGGTGCGCGATGCGCGCGATGGTCCGACTGACATCGGAAGCCGACAACAGCTCCCGCCCCGCCTCCACCCCCTCCGGGGTGTGTCGCTGCGATGTTTCGGCAGCGCCGGACTTGGCGGCCCGTTCGGGCACGGCCATGCCGACCTCCTTCCCCGCCTCACCGGACGGTCCGTTAAAGGATGTCTTACGGCAAGCAGCCTAACAGCGGTCGCAACCGGGCTTTCACCAGGTGTTGCGCGGTGTGAGCCGGGCCACGAGCGGCGGGCGAAGAGCACACATCACCCCGCTGTGATGTGCGCGACTTCGCGGTCGGGGGTCAGCCCCGCACGGCGACGATCAGGCCGACACCGGGATTGTGCTCGGCCGCGGGGCGGGCCAACGGCGCGACGAGTTCGGCCCAGCGGCGGAACGTGGTGTGCCAACCGCGGTCTTGGAGCCACCGCTCGGCATCGGGCCCCAATCCCCCGGGTCGGCGTTCCCCTTCCTGCCCGGCCCGGACCAACTGCCGGAGTTCGCGGTATTCCGTACGGTTTTCGTCGACCGCGAACTGGATCAGGCCGAAACGGCTTCCCGGAGCGGAGAGTTCGGACAGGGTCGCACCGAGGCGCAAGGCATCCGCGCGCGGCAGGTACGCGAGCACACCTTCGTCGACCCAGCACGTCGGGAGCTCGGGCCGGAAACCGTTCGCGCGCAAGGCGGCTGCCCAATCCGCGCGCAGGTCGACGGCGACGGCGCTGCGGTCACAGGTCGGCACCGCCTGCGCGCCGGCCAGGATCGGCTCCTTGAACGCGAAGAGCTCGGGCAGGTCGAGTTCGAAGAATCGGATGTCCGCGGGCAGCCCCATTCGGTATGCCCGCGTGTCCAATCCGGCGCCGAGCACCACGATCTGCCGGCACCCGCGCGCCACCGCGTCGGCCACCTGGTCATCGACCAGCCGGACGGAAACGGTCCGACCTTCGAAGAACGTGGCGGCCAACGCTTCCAGCCGGGTCCACCGCTCCCCGCCCTCCGCAGTCGCGCGGAAACCGCGCCGCGCGGCCTCGACGAAATCCCGCGCCAGCGGATCGTCGTACAACCGATCAGCCCGCCCGGATTCCAGCACACGGACCACCGCGACCCCGATCGCAGTCATCGCGACCCCCGCCATCGGCACTTCCGGCTTCGTTTCGGCCATGGCCCACTCCCCTTCTCGAATATTTACTTGCCGCCCGGCTAGCCAATTGGGCTCGGCAGTGACGCTAGGCTTTACCTAGCCGGTCGTCAAGCAAAAAGGAGCGTCATGGATCGCCGTCGTAGCGACATGCGCGAACGAATCCGCACGGTGGCGATGGAGTTGTTCTCCGAGCGCGGGTACGAGAAGACGTCGCTGCGCGAGATCGCCGAGCAGCTCGACGTCACCAAAGCCGCGCTCTACTACCACTTCCGCACCAAAGAGGACATCGTCGTCAGCCTGTCCGACGACCTGCGACGCGGCATCGATGACATCGTCGCCTGGGCCGAGGCGACACCGCCCAGCCAGGAGCGGGCCCGCGAAATACTCGACCGCTACGGTGCGCTGCTGCACGGCATCGGGCGCGGGATGGTGCGTTTCATGGCCGAAAACCAGCCCGCGTTCCGGGAACTCGGAATCAACGTGGGATTGCGTTATCAGTTCAAGGTGCTCGCCGATCTGATGACCGAACCCGACCGGGCGCCGCGGGCCGTCTTCCACGCGCGCCAAGCGCTGCTGGCGATCAGCTGGAGCACGGCCATGATGGGCGATCTGCCGCTGAGCGACGCGGAGTGTTACGCGGCCTCGGCCGAGATCGCGCGGGACATCCTCGCCAGGAACTGACCGCCACGTCCGTTTGCCGCTAGCACATACGTTCGATTGCGGGTAGATTCGCTGCCATGTCGACACCGCTGCAGGGCTCACTGCTCGACGGGTTCGGTGATACCGAATTCGGGTCGCTTCGTGCCGCGCGCCGCACGGTCCTCGAACACGGGGCCTGGGTGGACGTGCTGCCCGGCTGGTTGTCCGGCGCCGACGCGCTGTTCGAACGGCTGGTCGACGACGTGCCGTGGAAGGCCGAGCGGCGGCCGATGTACGACCGGGTGGTGGACGTGCCGCGGCTGTTGAAGTTCTACGAGGAGCACGAGCCGCTGCCCGATCCGGCGCTGGCCGACGCGCGCGAAGCGTTGAGCGAGCACTACCGGCGCGAACTCGGCGAGTCGTTCCGCACCGCCGGGCTCTGCTATTACCGCGACGGACAAGACAGCGTCGCGTGGCACGGCGACAACTTCGGGCGCGGGGCGACGCAGGACACGATGATCGCGATCGTGTCGATCGGCGCGCCGCGGGCGCTGTTGCTGCGGCCGCGTGGCGGCGGAGAAAGCATTCGATACCAGGTGGGGCACGGCGATCTGCTGGTGATGGGCGGCTCCTGCCAGCGCACCTGGGAACATGCGGTGCCGAAGTCGCGCAAGCCGACCGGGCCGCGGATCAGCATTCAATTCCGGCCGCGTGGGGTTCGCTGAACGGCGGTTTCAGCCGGCTACCGCCGCGGGATGCAGCCTCGGGATCGAACTGTGAGCCGGGCGATACGAATCGGCCTTGACCAGAACTATTGTTGAGGTTGGACGCTGAAGGGCATGAGCGCAAAGACATTTCAGCCGCCGGTCGTCGGCGACGAGTCCGTCGACCACACCGCGGATATCGCGGCCATCAAGCAGATCATCGGCAATGTCGAGACTGCCTACAACACCAACGACGCCGAACTGATGACCGCCGACTTCACCGCGAACGCCGCCGTCGTCAACGCGGTCGGAGCCTTGATGACCGGTCGTGACGTACTGCTGGAGGCGAATCGCCGCGGACTGGCCGGCTTCCTGAAGGACCAATACGTCCGCTACGAAGTCACCGACATCACCTTCCTGCGCCCCGACGTCGCCTTCGCGCACAAGGTCGCCCGCGCCACCACCGCCGACGGCGAACTGATCGACCTCGACCACGCGATGATCGCCCTCTACGTCCTGGTCAAGGAAAACGGCCGCTGGTGGACCGCGGCCAGGCAGAACACCTTGATCCCCCAAGCCGAATAACCGCACGTCCAACGCCCCAGCGCCGCAACATCTCCGAGGGGTGCGGCGCTGAGCCGTCGGACAAGCGATCATGGGGAACTGGTGCAGGAAACCCCTCAGGCGATACCTACACCAGTTCCCCATGATCTCGATAGCCGCACGATGCGCCCCCAGGGCGGCAGATTCGCACCCTCTCTCGGCATATGCACTGACTTTAGGGCTCTATTCCGAGTGCAGATCCCGAGTGAGGGTGCAGATTTCGTCTACAGGTGCCGGTTCGTGATCGGCGGGACATGATCACGGGCCGATTGCCCGTGGGCGGTGTCTCTGGCGTGGGGAGCGTCAGTTCGAGGTGGGCTCGGGAAGGCGGGGAAGCCGGTTGCGGCGCATTGCGGCGGCGTGGGACCAGATCGCCTGCTCGGCTTCTTCGGTGATCGGGCCACGGTGGGCCTGGCCGAGGAGGTCGGTACGGGCGCGGCGGGCCGTCTTTACCCGGCTGCGATAGTGGCGGAAGATCTGGACTTCGCCGTTGGTTTCGGGGTAGTCCAGGTAGTGGTAGTCCATGCCGCAGTAGGCGTAAGTACCGAGGGTGGCGAGGCTTCGGGCCAGGTCACGTAGTTGGTCGGCGGCGCCGAACACCGTGATGAGGCCACCGATTCGGTCCACCCGAAGCCAGCCGGTGGGCTGCGGCAGGTAGTCGGTGGAGCGTTCGCCGATGTCCTTGGCGCGCCACGCCTCCACCTCGTCGACCGCGTGATTCAACCCGAAGGTCTGCCAGCGCACGGTGCCTTCGGAGCGATCACGCAACGGCAGTCGACGCCGCAACGCCACCGCGGCCTCGCGGGTGAACACCGTCAGCTCGGACGGGACCAGCACGATCGGGTCGGACGGCGCACCGTCGAACGGATTCGAGTCCAGGTGCGCCGGATCGATCACGACGATCGTCCCCGGACGCCGTTGATACGCCAACCCCCACAGCAACCGCGCGAGCACGCGCGCCCCACGCCAGTCGGACAGCACATGCCAGGTGTCGTGAAAACGGTTGGTGGAGAAGCGGAAATCGCTGCCGGGGCGCAGGGTGACGACGGTGTACACCCGTCCGTCGAGCACCATGGTGCGCCGGTGCAGTTTCAGCATCTCGTCGCCGGCCGAACCGGGTCGCGGCCGTTTCTGTTGCGCGGCCACGTTCACCTCCGATTCCTGCCTCGCGTGGCATTCAGGACACCACGGCCGAGCGGTACCGGGCAACGGATTTTGTAGGCGACGCCGACCGCGGGTCGCCGTTAGATTGACAGCATGAGCAATCCTGGGGCGGGAGTCCTGGCCGTGATGCCGCTGCATACGATCAGCGAGGTCTACGGCGAGGCCGGTCTGCGCGAACGATTACTGCTGGAGATCGCGGACCTGCCGGACGCCGCCCGAGTCACCGAGGCCCTCGACCTGGCCACGGAATTGCATCGCGACGATCGCTACGGCCGCGAACCGTATCTCAATCATCTACTGCGCGTGGCGATCCGGATCATCAGCCACTACAAGGTCGCGGACGGCGATCTGGTCGTCGCGGGCCTGCTGCACGATTCCGTCGAGGATCATCCGGCGGAACTGGCGGGCGATCGACCGGGAACGCCCACCGAGGCCGCCCTCGCCGAACTCGCCGACCGCTTCGGCGAACGCGTGTCCGAGCTGGTCGCGGCCGTCACCAATCCGGAACCGGACCCGTCGATCGACCGGCACCTGCAATACCGCGAGCACGTCGCCGCCGACCTCGATCGCGCCCCGTGGGCCAGGATCATCAAGCTGTCCGACTTCACCGACAACGGTGTCGGCATCCTGTACGCCACCGGTCCGGTCATGCACAAGCTCGCCACCAAGTACCGCCCGCTCACCGCCATCTACCGCGACCTGGTCACCCGCGCCGACACGCCGCTGGCCGACGACGTCAAACAGCACATCCTCGACCAACTCGACAGTGCGGACGAACGATTCGAGGCCATCCTCGACGACGACTGATCCGCGGTCGTCCTTTCGGATGACATCCGACTGACATCCCGGCCTGCGCGGCCGAACGAGCGCGCGCCGATGGCATCGTGGTGCGCATGCGACTTCGACGGACCGGCGGCGTCCTGCTGGCAGCGGGAATCCTGGTGTTCGTCGCCGCGGTGGTGACGCTGATCTGGACGGGTCACACCGCGTTGCGCTACTCCGCCGACACGGACGACACCGTGCCGCTGTGGGTGATCTGCCTGACGGTGTTCGGCGGGCTGGCGGTCGCTTGGCTGGTGCCGCCGAAACAGGACGACCCGTTACCGAAGGATTCGCACACGACCCGTCAGGCGTGGTGGCTGTTCGCGCTCGGCCTCGCCTTCGCGGTCGGCTACTACCTCTCCCCCGGCGGCGACACCTGGTTCCTCGGGCTGAAACTCGCGCTACTGCTTGCCGTTCCGCTGCTGTTCCGATTGGTTTCGTGGCGCGAATGGTATCGGGTGGACACCCACGGCCGCCGGCTTCGGCCCCTCCCCGCGGTAGTCGTCTTCCTGGCGCTGTTCACGCTGTTCGGACACGACTACACCGGCGCACGACCGGACCTGATCGCACTGATCGCGGTGTTCGTGCTGAACGCGATGCTGGAGGAGATCTTCTACCGGGTCTGGCTACAGACCCGGTTGGAGGCAAGCTACGGTCGCTGGCCCGCGATCGTGCTGAGCGCGCTGCTCTACGCGGCCTGGCACGTAACGATCCACGGCGGCAACGGTTTCGGCATCGACCTCGCCACCACCCTCGTCCATCTCGGCGGCTACGGCGTCTTCCTCGGCTACCTGTGGTCGCGATATCGAAATCCCTGGCTGCTCTTCCTGGTTCACGGAATCATCAACGCGCCGATTCCGATGCTGGCCGCGATGTGGTGACGACTCAGGCGATTTCAGGGCGCGCGCAGTACGGATTCGACCAGTTCGCGAACCGCGTCGAGCAGGCGATCGGTCTCGCCGGAACGCACCATCGTTTGCACCAGTTCGCCGCCGATCGCGCCGAGCAGCAGCCTGCCCACCACCTCGGCGTCGAGATCGGGCCGCGCTTCACCCAGTAGCGCGGTGATGTGGTTGTCCCAGAACGCGTGGAACTCGCCGGTGCGCGGATGCGGCGGCTCCGTGCGATACGCGACCATGAGTTCCGAGTTCGCGATCACCAACCGCGTCATCGCATCGAAGTAGGCGACCAGTCGCGCACCGGCCGGCGCGCCCGGGCCCAGCGGGGGCGGCCCGCTGGTGATCGCGTCCATCAGCGTGAGCGCGCTCTCGGCGACCAGCTCGTGCAGCAGCCCGGCCCGGTTGCCGAAGCGGTGAAAGATGGTGCCCTTCCCGACCCCGGCCGCGGCGGCGACCCGGTCCATGGTGATCGCCTCGGCGCCGTGTTCGGCGAGCAGCGCGGTCGTCGCGTCGAGAATCGCCCGCCGATTGCGCGCGGCATCGGCCCGTTCCTTCGGACGCCCGTCGGTCATCACACCCACTTTCGTTGACAACTTGACCGCCGGTCCATATCGTTGCGGGAGCAACTGGACCGGCAGTCAACTTATGGAGTTCATGATGAAGGCAATCGTAATGACGGCAACCGGCGGCCCCGAGGTGCTGGCCCTCCAGGAGGCCCCGGCGCCGCAGGCCGGACCGGGTGACGTGGTGATCCGCGCCGAGGCGATCCCGGTCCTGTTCCCCGAGACCAAGCTGCGTTCCGGCGAGTTCCCGCTCGGCGTCGAGCCGCCGTTGGTGTTCGGTTTCCAGGCGGTGGGGGTGGTGACCGAGGTGGGTGCGGACGTCGACCGCGCGCTGCTCGGCCGCCGAGTTGCGGTGGCCACCATGGGTTTCGGCTCCTACGCCGAATTCGTCAGCGCACCGGCCGATTCCGTCACCCCGATCCCCGACGGCCTGTCCTCGGCGGACGCGGCCGCGGTCCTGATGAGCGGCTCGGTCGCCCTCCCCCTGCTGGAAACCGCCGCCCTCACCGGCACCGAAACGGTCCTGATCGAAGCCGCCGCAACCGGAATCGGCAGCTACCTCACCCAACTCGCCAAGGAATACGGCGCGGCCCGCGTTATCGCCACCGCCGGCGGCCCCGCGAAGATCGACCAGGCCCGCAAACTCGGCGCCGACGAGGTCATCGACCACAACGACCCCGACTGGCCCACCCGCCTGCGTGAAACCCTCAGCGGCACAACCGTCGACGTAGTCTTCGACTCCATCGGCGGCCCGACCGCCCTGGACCTCCTCGACACCATGACACCCCTGCGCGGCCGAATGCTCAGCTACGGCTGGCTTTCCGGCGCCCCCGCCCAACTCTCCGCCAGCGACCTCATCACCCGCGGCCTCACCCTCACCGGCTGCGCCGGCCCCGCCTGGCTCGCCCGAGTAGCCGACGCCCGCCCCGCCACCCTCACCCGAGCCGCCACCGGCACCCTCACCCCCGGCATCGAAGCCATCCTCCCCCTCGACCAGGCCGCCCACGCCCACCACCTGATCGAAACCCGCGCCCCCCTGGGCAAGTTCATCCTCCAACCAGACCAGACACCCCCGCACTGATACGACGCAGCCGCACACCTCCTGACCTGACGCATATCGAATCGCATGCCATTTGGTGTGCGGCGCATCAGAAGGTGTGCGGCTGGGTTGTTCGTTACGCCGGGCGGCGGGCGAAACCGGGGGCGTGTTCGGGGCGGATGCCGCGGGCGACCAGGAACGGGGGGACGCTGCGGAGCACGGGGATTCGGCGGAGGATGCGGACCGGGAGGGGTGCTTTGGGCGAGTTGGCGATGTTGATGCCGCCTTCGAGGGCGGGGCGGATCACGCGGGCGTGCAGGATGCGTTGCATGCCTTGGGTTACCGCGGTGGCGAGGGTGCGGCGGCGTTGCACCTTGGCCAGGTCGCGGGTGCTGACGGTCTTCGAGAGCAACGGGGCGGCAAGGATTCTCGCGGCGGCGACGGCGTCTTGCACGGCCAGGTTGATGCCGACGCCGCCGACCGGGGACATGGCGTGCGCGGCGTCGCCGATGCAGAGCAGTCCGCCGGTGTACCAGGTGGTCAGGCGGTCCAGCTGGACGTCGAGGAGTTTCACCTCGTCCCAGCTGGTGAGGGTGTCGACGCGGTCTTTCAGCCAGGGCGCCGAGTCGGACATGGTGCGCATGATCTCGTCGACCGGTCCGCGCCGCGCCGCCTCGTCGGTGCCCTTGGCGATGAGGGTGGCGCATTGCCAGTAGTCGCCGCGGTCGAGCAGCACCGCGGCCCGGTGCGCGGCGACGATCGGGACCGCGCCCGCGGGGTCGATCTCGTTGCGCGGCAACCGGAACCACCACACATCCATCGGTGTCGGCCAGCTCCGAGTGGCGAGCCCCGCCGCACCGCGCAGCACCGAGCCGCGCCCGTCGCAGGCGACGGTGAGGTCGGCGCGGATCTCACCGGTCGCACCGTCGGCGGTCCGATAGGCGACGCCGGTTACCTTGCCGTCAGACCAAACCAGTTCGGTCGCTTCGGTTTTCATCCGCAGATGGAAGCTCGGCTCCTGTTCGGCGGCCCGCGCGAGCAGGTCGAGCAGGTCCCACTGCGGCACCATGGCGATGTATTTGTGCTTGCCCGGAAGGTCTTTCAACGAGACGAAGGTCTGTAACCCGTCGGCGGTCGCCAGCTGCACCTGCTCCAGTTTGCGCGCACCGAGTTTCGCGAATTCCGCACCGAGCCCGAGTTCGTCGAGCAGGTCCAGGGTCGTGGGATGCACAGTGTCCCCGCGGAAGTCGCGCAGGAAGTCCTTGTGTTTCTCCAGCACCGTCACGTCGACCCCGGCCCGCGCCAGCAGCAACCCGAGGACTATCCCGGCGGGACCACCCCCGACCACCAGGCATGTCGTCTGTTCCATCGACTGTCCTCCTCGGTCGCGGTGCCGCAGCAGGTATCGCCAGAATTCTACGCTTGATGAATTCTACGCCCGCTGACTACACAGAGGGCCGAGATGGGTTGTCCCGAACCGAAACCCGGCCCGGGACCCGCGAAACGCCGTCGATCAGGAAGCAGTGTCCTGCCGCAGAATGAAGACATACGGCTCGGCCAGCCCGCGCATATCCATCACACCGAGCAACGTCTGCTCGTCCACCCGCCGGAAGTGATCGATGATCGGCAAATGGTCATAGACCATCGCGGCACTGACCACCCCGCGATACTCCACATTCCGCAAACGCGCTGTCGGCCTGCGTGTTTGGAACGCGAACCGCAAATACCCGAGTGCCTTCTTACTCGCCCGCACTCCGGCCAGCGGAATCCGCCCCGCAAGCCCGAGCGGCACGCGACGCGGATCAACCGGGAAGATCACCCCGTCGACAGCGAACAGCAAGGGATGCACGGTATCCGCATCATCGAACTGCTTGCCATACCACCCCGAAGCAACCAGCACCCCCGCGAACGGATGCCCGGTATCGAGTTCATCCCCCCGCCAACGCCCGGTCGTGATCTCCGCAACCGGAACCGCAGGCAACCTGTCGAACAACGCCAACGCCTGCTCAGCCGTGCAGCGCTGCCCCCGCAGCGCCGCCAACTCGGCAACCCCCGACCCGCTCGTCTCGGCCATGCTCGATCTCCTCGCGAAGGCAACAGTGCAACAACAACCCTATCTCTATCTCACCACCCTCGTCAGCGTGGTCCTGCACACCCTCGAATAGTCAGGCACCTCGCGCTAGAACGGCGCGTCCAAGGGCAGTTGGGTTACCTCGGCCACGTACGGATCCAGTTCGCCGGATTCGAAGCGGGACATGCCGATCACGTGCCAGAACTGGCCTGCGGTGTTGCCTTCGAACTTGTAGCGGCCGTCGGGGGCCAGGGCGGCCCAGCCTTCGGGCAACCCGAGCAGTTCCGCGCGGATGGTCGGGGCGGTTTCCGCGTCCGGGTAGTCGCCGCCGGGGACCGACCAGAGGATGGTGTTGCCGTCGTCGCCGCCGCTGGCGAGCAGGCGGCCGGACGGGTGGAAGGCGAGCGACCAGACCTGCCGCTTGTGGCCCTCCATGGTGTGCAGGTGCCGCCCCGTCGCCATGTCCCACAGGCGAACCACCAGGTCTTCGCCGCCGGTGGCGAGGATCCCGCTCTGCGGGTCGACCGCGGCCGCCCACAGCCGCCCGGTGTGCCGGGTCAGCTCGTGCAGGCTCGCGCCGGACTCGACCTCCCAGATGCGCACCGTCATGTCCCAGGAGACGCTGGCCAGCCGGTCCCCGTTGAACACCACCGCGTACACCCGGTCGCGGTGGCCGGTGAATTCGCGCAGCAGCCTGCCGGATTCGACGTCCCACAGCCGCACCACGGAGTCGTCGCAGCCGGTGGCCATCAGCGAGCCGTCCGCGTTGAACTCGATGGACCGCACCCGCCCGTGATGCTCCGCGCACACCATGTGCAGTGCGCCGGTGGTGCGGGACCAGATGATGACCGTGTCGTCGTCGTTCGCCGTGGCCACGTATTGATCGGTCGGGTCGAAGGCGATCGCCCAGACGGGCGCGGCCTCGACATTGATGTGCCGCTGGAACATTCCGGTGTCGAGGTTGAGCAGGCTGAGCCTGCCGTCGTTGCCGACCACCGCGAGCTGCTGCGGTTGTTTCCGGCTGAACAGCCCCTTCTCGAAGGTGACCAGTCGATCCTCGCTGCCGACCAGCCGCCGAATCTGCTTGGCCGTCACCGGATCCCACAGCCGAACCACGCCGTCGTTGCCGCCGGCGGCCAACAGCGTGCCGTCCGCGTTGAACGTCACCGACCTGACCTGCCGACCGTGCCCGGTGAGCACGTGCTTGCACACACCGGAAGCCGGATCCCAGAGCCGCGTGGTGAATTGGTCGTCGGTGACGGCGAGCTGCCCGCCGTCCGGCCGGAACGCGAACGGCCAGATCGATCCGGTGTGCGCGGTGATCCGGTGCCGCAGTTCACCGGTCGCGCTGTCCCGCAGGCAGAGCTGGCCGGCACTGTCACCCGAGGCGAGCAGGTCACCACTCGGATCGAACACCACCCAGTAGAGGGCGGCATTGTGATCGGACGGCGCGTGCTTCGACTCCCCCGTCTCGACATCCCAGATCCGCAGTCCCCCATCGGTATCCCCGCTGGCCAGCAGCGGCAGCCGAGGATGGAAGGCCAGCGTGTAGACCCGCCCGGTGTGGCCGGGCAGTTGCCGGATCAGCTCGCACCGCACCGGATCCCACAGCGCCACCATGCCGCGGACATCGCCGACCGCCAGCAGATCACCCGCCGGATTGAACACCACCCGGAACACGGCCCCGCTCGCGCCGACGAATTCGCCTCGTTCGCGCCCGCTTTCGACATCCCACAGCCGAACCACCCCGTCGCGGTACGCGGCAGCAACGACACCCTCGTGAATTGCCAAGCTGAAGATCAACTCTCGGCTACCGCCGGCGGGCACGCATTCGTGCAGCAGATCACCGCTCGGCAGCGACCACAGCCGCAACATCCCCTCGGCGTCGCCGGTGGCCAGTAGATCACCCGCCCGGTTCAGCGTGACCGGCCACGGCCATTCGCTGTGCCCGTGCAGAATTCGGCGCAGCTCCCCGCTCGCCACATCCCAGATGCCGACGGTGCCATCGCTGGAACCACTGATCAGCACGGTATCGGTGTAGGCGACCGCGAACGAACGATTGCGATGCCCCTGCAATGTGCGCAGCGGCAGCCCGGTTTCGGTGTCGCAGATCAACACTCCGCCGTCGTCGCTGCCGATGGCCAGGGTGCCGCCGTCGGGGCTGTAGGCCAGTGGCTGCGGCAGTCTGCCGTGCCTGGCGTGGAACCCGTGCCGGACGCCGATCGAGGCGGGGGCGAATTCGGTTCGCGCCGCCGAACCGGGCACCCACGCCGCGCCACGCAGATCGGTGCCCGCCGGGGTGCCGATGACGTCGAGCAGCGCCGCGCGATCCCAGCGGCTACCGGTTGCGCGGGTGCCGGTCAGGTTCGCGCGAGCCAGCCGCGCGCGGGTGAAATCGGCGTCGGTCAGGTCCGCGCCGACCAGGCTGGCCTCGTCCAGCCGGGCCCCGACCAGGCGCGCGCCGTGCAGCACCGCGCGGTCCAGGTTCACCCCGACCAACCGCGCGCCGGTGAGATCCGCGCCGGTCAGGTCGACCTGCTGCATGTCCCGATAGGACAGGTCCTCGCCCACCAGGATCGCGCCGCGCAGATCGGCGGTCGGCGCGGTGCGCAGCCGGGTGGTCAGCCGAATCGCGTTGGTCCGCGACACCTCGTCGGCGGCCGGGTCGTCGAGCACGCCGTCCGCCCAGGCGCGCGCGATCCGGATATCGGCGAGATCGCACAGGAAGTCGATGGACAGCTGCGACAGCGGCGCGTGCGCGAGCTGCGGCGGCGCCGCGATCCCCGCGGCGAACTGCTCGGCAATGTGGTTGGCCACCAACCACTCCGGCACCGAAGAGTGGATGAACCCGAACAGATTGTCCTCGGTCCGCACCAGCAGGCTGCCGGAGCCGATGGCGTGCGCGGACTGCTGCACCGACATCCGGTTGGCGCCGGTCATCTCCACCAAACTCTGTGCCACCTCGGTCAATTCGGCCAACCGCAGGTACGGCTCGCCGGTCTCCCAGATCCGCAACGCGAATTCGGTGACCGCGAGCCACAATTCGTGCAGCCCGAGCCCGGGCAGCGAACCCGCGGTCGCCGCGGTGCGATCCGTCTCGTAGGACAACCAGGATTCGAGGATCTCCCGATACAGCCCGGCCGCGCCGACGGCCTGCTGCGCGCCCGCCGCGGCCCGCAGCCGCCGCTCGTCCAGGTCGGCGATGAAGCTGAGCATGCGCGGATTCTGGGCCAGCCCCAGCAGATCCTCGATGCCGGTGATCAACCGCATTCTGGCATCGGCGCGCTGAACGTCGCCACCGTAGCGGTTGGTGAGGAAGGCGTGCACCTGCGCGGGCGCGAACTCCTCGATGTTGAGGATCTGCCGGTCCTGGAGCAGTCCGACCCGCTCCCCCAGCGCCGTGAGCACCTGCGCGCGCGACTCGAAATGCTGTGTGCGGCTGGCCACGATGATCTTCGCCTTGCCGACCGCGGCTTGCAGCAGTGTTTCCAGGTGGTCGGCGGCGAATTCGTAGCTGATCCGGGTGACGAGTTCGTCGAAGCCGTCGAACAGCAGCACCACCCGGCCCTCACGGAGCATGTAGCGCAACGCTTTCAGGTCGATCCGGTCCTCGCCGTGATTGGCCAGGTGCGCGGCGACCAGGGCGTCCACCGAATGAGTCTTGTCCAGCGTGCGCAGGTCGATCAGGATCGGAATCAGCACGGGCATGGTCTCGGTGATGCGCCGGGCCACTTCGTGCAGCGCGAAGGTCTTGCCGCGCCCGAAATCGCCGAGCACCAGGACGAATCGGCCGTGATCGGCGGCGACCAGCCGCAGCAGTTCGGCGACGAGATCGTCCCGCACGAATTGATCGCCGTGTTCGAGCGCCCGGAACCGTTGCGGCACATAGAGGTCCGGTGGGTAGCGGCGGTCGGTGCGCAACCGCTCGACCTGCTTGGCGAGGTAGTCCTCCAGATCGAGCAGGCCTTGGAACTCGGTGAAACTGCGCACCCGCAGGCCGTGACTCGCGGCCTCGTCGCGCAATGAACGCGGCGGCGGCGCACCGCGATAGATCAGCTCGGAGCCGTATTCCGGGTCGAGGCCGAGGAATTCCTCGACCACCTGCCTGGTCATGTCGCCGACGTGCACGCCGATACGCCACTGCGCGGTCACCTCGTCGCGCTGATGGGTGATGAACAGATGCGGCGGATCGGACTCGACGCGGCGAATCCTGGCCTCCGGATACCGGGTCTCGCACACCTCGGCCACCCGCTCCAGCAGGCGACCGTGCGGGTCGACGATGGCGGGGGTCTCGGTGCCGGGATCGTCGGGATCGCCGGGACCGGTCAGCTCGGGCAGCGTGTTCGAGGCCAGTGCCGCAACAGCATTCGCCCACGGCGCGGTCAGTCGCGCGGTGGGTTCCGCGGATTGCGCTGCGGTGGCGGAATATCGGGACAGGCCCTCGGTGGTCAGGTGGATGATCTCGTCGCGCCCCGCCGCGCCCGCGGGGATGACCGGCAGCCGGCCGTCGAGCCGATCAAGATGCGGCCCACCGGGACCCGGCCCGTGCAGCAGCAGATTCAGCCGGCCGCCGAGCAGCCGCGACAATGTGTCCGCGTCCCGCAGCAGGGCCGGATCACGCGGCGACGCGGCCGAGCCGGGCAACGGATCGTGCCGGACCACACCGAGCCGCAGCCACCCGTTCTCCTCGAACGGACGCAGCCGCTCGGCGAACCACGCCGCTTGCGGCTCACCGATCCGCCCGTAGTCGTCGTCCGGCAGATGGGTCGCGGCCATGGTCGAGTTCAAACCCGCGACCACCACCCGCAATTCGGGGATCGGGAACAGCGTCCACGGCTGCCCGACATCGAACACCAGATGGTCGAGCCCCTGATACAACTCGGCGAACAGCCGCGCGTACTGCTCGAGCTTCGGGAAGTACGGCGGCTGCGGCTTGCGGTCGCGCGCTTCGCAATTCAGGAAGTAGGCGTGGCAGGCGACCTTGGAGACATCGTGATTGCCGGGCACCACGATCAGCCGGTCGGGTTCGAGTCCGAGCAGCACCCGCAGCCCGGTCAGGAAGGTCAGCGCCTCGTCCACCTCCCGCGGGCGACCGGATTCGGTCAGATCGCCGGTCACCACGATCAGGTCGGGTTTCGGCACCCCCTGCCCGACCAGCTGGGTGACGTTCGCGTAGATGCGGGCCTGCAACTCGCGCGCGGTGCTCGGCTCGTCGGACGCGAACAAGCCGCGGCCGAACCGCGGACCGGCCACGTGCAGCACGCTGACCCCGCAACGATGCTCGTCGCGATGCGCGCCACCCGGAAACGCCGGAGCCGCAACGGGAGTGCGCCGGTTCAGCGGCGACTCGACCGGCCCGGTGTGTTCCTCGTCGCCGTAGCGGTCCGGTAGCGCGCCGGTGCCGAGTTCGTTCGGGAAGCGCGGTTCCTGCTGCGGTTTCCCTCGGCCCGCGAGCAGATGCCGCACCCGTTCCATCAGGATGCGCCGCGCCGCCTCGTCGGTCGGCACGTCCACCAGATCGATGTAGGTGAGGGTGGCGAGCAGCCCCTCCAGCGCGCAGTCGGCGATCCGGATCGGCAACAGCTTGCCCGGATCGGTACGGAACGCGGCCTGCCATTCCATTGTCCCGTAACGCGATTGGAGATAGTTGTCGGACAGCACCGCGAGCACGACGGCCGAATCGCGCACGCCGCGATCCATGAAGTCGATGAAGTTGGTGCCCGGCACGAAGTCCCAGGCCTGGATCAGGGTGCGATAGCCGGCGCTCTCCAGTTGCCAGGCGAGCCAGGTCGCCCATCGCTCGTCCGCCGGGGAATAGCTGATGAAGAAGTCCCGTGCCTGCCCGCCCTGCTGTGTCACGCCCCCAGTATGGCCTAGGCCAATAGCATGGCAGGCGTGCCAGAACAGGTCGACTCCACCGAACGGAACTCCCCGCCGAGTGCCGCCACACCCCGCTGGGGGCTGAGTGTGCTGGACTGGGTGCGCATCGGACTGCTGCTCGCCGGACTGTTGTGCGTGCTCACGGGCCTGCTGCCGCGTGCGGAGGCGGCCGACAACATGCGCCGGATCGGGCCGCTGCTGCTGTTCCTGGGCAGCGTGATCGTGCTGGCCGAGCTGACCCGGCAGGCCAAGGTGTTCGACGTGATCGCGCACCGGCTGGCCATCCTCGGGCGGGGTTACTACCCGGCGCTGTTCGTGCTGTGCGTGCTGTTCGCGTCGGCGACCACGATCCTGTTGAACCTGGACACGACGGCTGTCTTGATCACTCCGGTCATGCTGGCGCTGGCGGTGCCCGCGCGCATCCCGCCGCTGCCGTTGGCCATGACCACCGTCTGGCTCGCCAATACGGCCAGCCTGCTGCTGCCGGTGTCGAACCTGACCAATCTGCTTGCCGCCGACCGGGTTGCGCTGACCGCGACCGAGTTCGCGGCGAAAATGTGGGCGCCGCAGCTGGTTTCGCTCGTGGCGACGATGTTGTGCCTCTGGGTCTGGTACTGGCGGCGCGGACGCCGCGACACCGACCGCTACCTGCCGCCGGAGCCGATCCGGCCGGAGAACGCGAAGGAACGGGTGCTGCTGTACACCACGGCGGCCGCCTGCGTGCTGTTCATCGTCGCGATTCCGTTCGTCGGCAACCGCATCGGCATCGCCGCGACCGTCGCCGCCGTCATCGCGGTGCTCGCGTTCGCCGTCTTCGACCGTTCGTCGCTGCGGTTCTCGCTGATTCCCTGGCGGCTCTTGGTTTTCGTCGTCGGCCTGTTCCTGGTGGTGCCCACGCTCGGCCGGCTCGGTCTCTCCGATCTGATGCACACGCTGATCGGTTCCGATTCCGGTGCGGCAGGGGCATTCCGGGCGGCCGGCGCGGGCGCCACGCTCTCGAACATCGCCAATAATCTGCCCGCCTACACCGCGGGCGAGGCGGTGGTTCCGCCGGAAAACCACAACCAGCTCTTGGCCTTGCTCATCGGCACCAACGTCGGCCCGATCGTCACCCCGTGGGCCTCCCTCGCGACCCTGCTCTGCCTGGAGTTCTGCCGCACTCACAACGTCCGCGTCCCCATGCTCCGATTCGTCCTGACCGGCCTCGGACTCGCCGTAATCGGCACTACCGGCGCGGTCGCGGCGCTGCTTATCATCGGATAGAGCAACGTCACACGGGGGGAACAACGCATGGACCACGTCGAATTCACCGTCACGAATGTGTTCGATATCAGCGGACGCGGAGTCGTGATGGTCGCCGGTCGGCTCAGTGCCGGCGTCATCGAGGCAGGCGATGTGCTGTACGACTCGGTGACCGGTACCCGAGTCACCGTGGCGGGGCTGGAATTTCACGGCGGCCGTGAACTCGACCAGCACGTGCTGGTGATCCCCGCCAGTGAGGTCGACCGCGTCCGCATCGGTCAGCACCTGACCAGCGAACGACCCGACGACGGCCTGATCAGAACCCCTCGCCTACTGCGTATCCTCGACGACGCCCCGGATCTCGCCAAGGCCCAAGGACACGACTACGTCGGCGTCGAGCACCTGATGCTCGCCATCCTCGCCGACCCGGACGCGGTACCGACCCAGCACCTGCGCAAACTCGGCCTCGACCCGGACAACATCGCGCAGACGCTGAAGGACGCGATCGCCGGCACCGAGCCACCGAGTTCAGCCGGGTAGACCGGTGACGGTGACTCCCGCCGCGGATTTCACCAATAGCGTCAAGTCGGACATCATTTCGGCGCTGCCGGCGATGAAATCTACTTCGCCGACGGGTAATTCGAGACGTTCGTCCAGTGCGGCGCCGTCGAAATCCGTTATGTGCATGCCGGATTCGCGGGCGAGGAGCGCGCCGGCGGGGAGGTCGACCAGGCCGGCGCGGTAGCCGACGAAGCCGTCGATGTCGCCGTTGCTCAGCATGACCCAGCACAGCAGGGGCGACCAGAGTTGAATCAGGCGGCGGGACGCCGATTCCAAGGTGAGGCGCAGGGCGCGGGCGGTGGGGTCGGCGCGGGTGACCGGGTAGCCCTGGAGCCACGCGAGGACGGGTGCGGAGGCGGCCGGGCGGTGCGTCGGATGCCACAGCGGGCCGTTCGGACCGTGGGCGCCGCGACCGCGCACGGCAGTCCAGGTGCGGTCGGCGATCGGCTCGTGCACCACGCCGAGGACGGGTGTTCCGTTGTGGCACAGCGCGATACCGACCGAGCACACCGGCAGGCCGACGGCGATGTTGTTGGTGCCGTCGAGCGGATCGATGACCCAGCACCAGGTGTCGTCGGCGCTGTCCAGCACACCGGATTCCTCGGCGAGGATGCGGTGGCCGGGGAAGGCTCGGCGGACATGGCGCAGGATGATGTCCTCGGCCAGGAGGTCCAGGTCGGTGACCACGTCCCCGGTCGGGTCCTTGACGCGAACGGTCAGCGCCTCGAGCAGCCCGGCGCGGATCGCCCGGCCCGCTTCGACGGCCGCCGCGACCGCGACTTCGGCCGCGCGGTCGAGCAGCGTGTCCGGCAGTACCTGGTTCATTACGTCGCCCGCTCGCATCGGTTCTCCAGTTGCTCCGGCAGGGGTTGGTCCCGCAGATGGGCGAGCACGGTGTGCGCCGCGCGCCGGGTTTCGTTGGGCGTGCAGAGGATTCGGTGCACCCAGTGGTCGATGGTGGCCGGGGTGCCCAGGGACAGGTCGGGGCGGCCGAGGTTGTCTTCGCCGAGGACCACGGTTGCCGCTTCGCCGCGCACGTCGGACACGTGAAAAGCGCCGTGCGGCAAGGTGTATACCTCGCCGGTGTGGAAGTCCTCGCGCGAACGGGTCCGGTAGGTCACCAGTCGTTGCGTCGCACGCACCAGATCGCCGTCGGCCGCGCTCTGGATCTCGAACATCCGATGCGTGGGATGCGCGGGCGCGCTGAGGATTTCGATGATCTCGTTGCCGACCGTGCCGTACAGCACCGTGCTGAGCAGGTCCCAGCTGTGCGCGTGCACCTTCGAGGTGGTCGGATCGGCGCGCACCCCTTCGGTCCACACGTGCACGCAGATGCCGAGGCCCGCACCGCGCCATGCGGGAAAACACAAGAAGCCCAACGGATGTCGCACCGCGAGCAGGTCCGAACCACCGTCCACGACGTCGGCGAGGACGTCGCGGGCCCAGCCACGCACCGCGGCCCCGGTGCTATCGGAGCCGATCAACGTGCGCAGGCGGGCGTATTCGTTCACTTAATACGGGTTCCTCGGTTGTAGTGCGCGCCGCACGATGTCGGCGACGTCGCGATCGGTGAACGAGGCCGGTAGTTCCAGCGAGAGTGCCTGGAACAGGCCACGAACCTGATCGACGCTCGGTTCGTCGGACAGCTGGAGCTCCTCGCTCCGGCTAAGCGGAACCTGCCGGGTCTGCTTGAAACTGGCGACGAGTTCGCGATTGAAATCGCGGTAATAGGGCTTGTCCCGCTCGAACATCAGCGCGGGGGTGTTCGGATTGTCCTGGGTGACAATGACGCAACTGGACGACAGGTCCCAGCGGAACGTGGTCATCACCGTCGACAGGCCCACGTCGATGGTCAGAAAGGTGAACCGCTGCCGATACCAGCAGGCGGCCAGCACCGTCGCGAACGCCTCCTTGCGGGTGCGTTCGGTGGTCCACAGTTCGCCGGTGCGGTCGGCCTCGGGCGAGAGCGAGGAACGGAACTGCGCGTAGGTCTTGCACAGCGGTTCGTCGGTCGGGTCGAGGATCTCCAATTGCACACGCAGCGGGCGTTGTTCGCGCCGCGCGTTCTCCACGCACTCGCGCAGCGTCACCGCGCGGATGTAAGTTCCGGTGCCGCCCTTGAAGATCCACTGTTCGGTGCCGCGCCGGGCCAGGGTGTGCGCGTGCCCGATCTCGGGACCGTAGAGCAGCTGCACCGAGTTCGCGTCGCGCATCGCCTTGGACGACAGGTGCCGATCGCGCAGCAGCGTGGTCGCGAGCAACGCGAGGACCAGCAGCACCGCCGCGTTCACGTTGTCGACGCTGATCACGTCCAGGACCGCGAGCAAGCCGACCACCACGGCGAGTACCAACGCGACCACACCATCGACGTTGTTACGCAACCAGATCAGCAACCGCGCCATGCGGCCCTCCCCTCTGTTCCCCCCAGGATAGAGGCAGCCGGACGAGGGACGCGAAGGAAATCAGAAGTCGTGCGCGCCAACGCCCGTGGTCCAGCCCACATCCCGCGCGCTTGACCTCGAGTGCGGTTGAGGAACCACGATAGGAACCGGTCGCCGAACTACCCATTCGGCGGCAGCAAGCCCTTGCGCTCCCGCCGGCTCCCGTACACCCCCGGTGGGAGCGCAAGGACCCCGGAAAATGCGACAGCCGCACACTTTCTGATGTGCCGCATACCCAATCGCATGCGATTCGGTGTGCGGGACATCAGGAGGTGTGCGGCTGCGTACAGCTCAGTTCGGGGTGGTGGATTCCCACTCGTACACGGTGACGTGCGAGGAGCCGGTGGTGTGCACCGGGTCGGCGAACGCGAGTTCGCGTGCGGCGTCGAGGTTTTCGGCGGCGATGAAGTACGCGCCGCCGGTGCCGTCGGTGAAGCGCGCGCTCTCCACCAGTTGACCGCGCTCGCTCAGCTGCTGCAGGAAGTCCTTGTGCGGCTGGAGCACGGCGGCGTCGAAGTTCGGCGTGCGCATCGCCATCACCAGGAACTTCTTCACGCGTCGGCCTCCGGGCGCGACGCCCTTGTCGCGGCCGCGGCGGCCCGGACCTGCGGCGCGACCAGCACGACCTGGCCGAGCACGCCGTTCACGAACGACGGGCTGTCGTCGGTGGACAGCTCCTTGGCCAGTTCGACCGCCTCGTCCACCGCGACGACCGGCGGAACATCGTTGGCGTGGAACAACTCCCACACCGCGATCCGCAGGATGGCGCGGTCGACGGCGGGCAGCCGGGACAGCTCCCAGTCCTTGAGGTAGGACTCGATGGTGCCGTCCACCCGGTCGAGGTCGTCGGCGACGCCCTCGACCAGCGTGTGCGTGTAGGCGTGCACCGGCGCGACGGCCTGATCACGGGTCGCCAGATCGACCCGCTCGTCGAGCAGGTCGGCGGGGTCGACGTCGCGTGCCTCTGCCTCGAAGAGCAGATCGACAGCCCGGCGGCGGGCCTTGTGCCGCGTACCGAGCTTCTTGAAGGACTTCTTGTCTACCGGCTGTTCAGCCACAGTCACCATTATCTCAGTAGAGGAAGGGCGATCAGGCGTTGACTCGGCCGAGGTAGCTGCCATCACGCGAATCGATGCGCAGCTTGTCGCCGGTGTTGATGAACAGCGGGACCTGCACCTCGGCGCCGGTCTCCAGGGTGGCCGGCTTGGTGCCGCCGGTGGAGCGGTCGCCCTGCAGGCCGATGTCGGTGTGCTGGACCTGCAACTCCACGGTGACCGGGAGCTCGACGTAGAGCGGCGCGCCCTCGTGCGTGGCGACCTGCACGGTCATGTTCTCCAGCAGGAAGCGCGCGCCGGGGCCGATGGTCGCCTCGGAGATGGAGATCTGGTCGAAGGTGTCGCCGTCCATGAAGACGAAGTCCGAACCGTCGTGGTACAGGTAGGTCATGTCGCGGCGGTCGACCGTCGCGGTCTCCACCTTGACGCCCGCGTTGAACGTCTTGTCGACGACCTTGCCGGACAGCACGTTCTTCAGCTTGGTCCGCACGAAGGCGGGACCCTTGCCCGGCTTGACGTGCTGGAATTCGATGATCTGCTGGAGCTGACCGTCGATCTTCAGCACAAGGCCGTTCTTGAAGTCGCTGGTGTCCGCCACTGTCCTCGGATCTCCTAGTTCGTAAACAACATGTTGGTCAACCGGCGTCATTCGACGACGGTCAGGTCTTTGCTGGTGTTGGTGAGCAACTCCGGGCCCCCTTCGCGCACCACGAGCGTGTCCTCGATCCGGACCCCGCCGCGGCCGGGAAAGTACACACCGGGTTCGACGGTCACCGCCACGCCAGCAAGAAGTGTACCGGTTCCGTTTTTCGCGATGCTCGGCGCTTCGTGGATCTGCAATCCGACCCCGTGGCCGAGGCCGTGCACGAAGAGTTTGCCGTGTCCGGCGGCCTCGATCACCGAGCGCGAGGCCGCGTCCACCTCGTCGACCTTGACGCCCGGTCGCAGCGCCTCGCGTCCGGCTCGCTGCGAGGCTTCGACCAGCGCGTACACCTCCCGCTGCCAGTCGCTCGGCCGGCCGAGCACGAAGGTGCGGGTCATGTCCGAGTGGTAGCCGCCGATCATCGCGCCGAAGTCGAGTTTGACGAAGTCGCCGGTGGCGAGCACCGCGTCGGTCGGCCGATGATGCGGGACAGCCGAATTCACGCCGGCGGCGACGATGGTCTCGAACGACACCGCGTCGGCGCCGTGCTCGAACATCGCCCATTCCAGGTCCCTGGCGACCTGCTTCTCGGTGCGGCCCGGACGCAGCAGGCCGCGTTCGAGCAGGGTGGCGAGTCCATCGTCGCCCGCGGTGCAGGCGGCCCGGAGCTGGGCCACCTCGTAGGCGTCCTTGACCGTGCGCAGCTGTTCGACCAGGCCGGGGGTGGCGACGAACTCCAGCCCGGTGCATTGGTCGACGAAGCCGCGGTGCTGGTCGACGGTGACGATGTGGCTCTCGTAGCCGACCCGGCCGAGCTGCCATTCGCCGGCCAGCTCGATGATCCGGCGGGCGGTGGCCCTGGCGATCTCGGCGCGCAGGTCCGGGACCTGCTCGGCGACCTGGGTCCGGTACCGGCCGTCGGTGCCGATCACCGTGCGCTCCTCGGCATTGCGCATGTCCCAGGAATGCACCAGTAGCGCGGCGTTGGATCCGGTGAACCCGGTCAGGTATCGCAGATTCACCAGGTCGGTGACCAATAGGGCGTCCACCCCGTTTTCCACCAGCAGGCTCCGCAGCGCGCCACGCCGCGCGGCGTAGTCGGGGGCTTGGCCCACGTGATCAGCACACATGGTTCAAAGCTACCGCCGACACGCCGTATAGCCGCATACAACACGTGGACTGGTCGCCGTGGGCGCGCCGACCTGCGGCGAACGATCTTGGCGCCGATCGCGCAATGCCGTTGGCGCTCATCGATTTCCGTACCGGACGGAATGCGGAGGACGGTTGTTCACATGTCGAAAAGCTGTCCACAATCCGACGAAGCGGGGTTGTGCCTGGCCACGATCGGACAAGAGTGGACGGCATGCCGATCATCGCCTTCGCCGCCCTCCTCGCGTGGTGTGTTGTGTTGAGCGTCATCGATTTTCGACAGCGGCGGTTGCCGAATCCGCTGACCGGAGGGGGTGCGGTCGCGGTGCTCGGTTACGCACTGTCCACAGGTCGATGCACAGCCGCTTTGGTAGGTGCGGCACTACTCGTGGTGCCGTATCTGCTGGTACATCTGGCGCTACCCGCGGCGTTCGGTGCCGGCGATGTGAAGCTCGCGATCGGGTTGGGTGCGGTGGCGGGACTCGGCGGCGGACAGGTCTGGGTGTGGTCCGCGCTGGCCGCGCCGTTGCTCACCGCGTGCGCCGGAGTTGCGGTGCTCCGGCTACCTCGAAACCGTTCCGCCGACCGAATCTCGCTACCGCACGGGCCGGCCATGTGCCTGGCAACGGTGTGTGCGCTGGCCGTCGGGACTGTCGGATGATCGGGCTGCACCGAACCTGAGCGCCTGCCGACGCGCCCGCCGGATCTTCGTACCGCACAGACCTGCGATGCGCGGTGGCGGTATGCGCGCTGGCCATCGATGGCCTGATGAGGCGCGGGTGGGACGGCGGTGTGCCGAACGTGCCGACCATCACGGCGGGCCGCGTGCCTGAGCAGCCGCGCCGACATGGGAAGATGGACGGCGTGTTGCGCTGGATAACTGCCGGAGAATCCCACGGTCCCGCTCTCGTCACCATCCTCGAGGGGATGGTGGCCGGTGTCGAGGTCACGTCCGACGAGATCTCCGCGCAGTTGGCGCGCCGCAGGCTCGGGTATGGCCGCGGCGCCCGGATGAAGTTCGAGGCCGACAAGGTGACCGTCGTCGGCGGTGTCCGGCACGGCCGCACCATGGGCGGTCCGGTCGCCATCGAGATCGCCAACTCCGAGTGGCCGAAGTGGACGGCGGTCATGTCCGCCGACCCGGTCGACCCGGACGAGCTCGCCGAGCTGGCCCGCAACGCCCCGCTCACCCGGCCGCGCCCCGGGCACGCCGACTACTCCGGCATGCTCAAGTACGACTTCGACGACGCCCGCAACGTGCTCGAGCGGGCCAGCGCCCGGGAGACCGCGGCGCGCGTCGCGGCGGGCACCGTGGCGCGGAACTTCCTGCGGCAGGCATTCGGCGTCGAGGTGATCTCGCACGTCGTCTCCATCGGCACCGCGCAGAACACCACCGGTATCGTGCCGTCGGCCGGCGACCTCGCCGCCATCGACGAGAGCCCGGTGCGCTCGTTCGACAAGGACGCCGAGGCGGCGATGATCGCCGAGATCGAGGCGGCCAAGAAGGACGGCGACACGCTCGGCGGCGTCGTCGAGGTGGTCATCGAGGGCCTTCCGGTCGGGCTCGGCTCGTTCACCAGTGGTGAGAACCGCCTCGACTCGCGGCTCGCGGGCGCGCTCATGGGCATTCAGGCGATCAAGGGCGTCGAGGTCGGCGACGGGTTCGAGACCGCGCGCAGGCGCGGCAGCCAGGCGCACGACGAGATGAAGCCCGGCACCGACGGCGTGCTGCGCTCCACCAACCGGGCCGGCGGCCTGGAGGGTGGCATGACCAACGGCGAAGCACTGCGCGTGCGCGCCGCGATGAAGCCGATCTCGACGGTGCCGCGCGCGCTCGCGACCGTCGACATGACCACCGGCGAAGAAGCCATCGCCATCCACCAGCGTTCCGACGTGTGTGCCGTGCCCGCCGCGGGCGTGGTCGCCGAATCGATGGTGGCGCTGGTCGTCGCGCAGGCCGCGCTGGAGAAGTTCGGTGGCGACTCGCTCGGCGAGACCCTGGAGAACATCACCAGCTACGTCAAGCGGATCAGCGTCCGCCCGCACAACGCGCCCGCTGACCCAAGCACGCCATGATCGTGCAGACCGATCCGCGCGCGCCGCGCGTGGTGCTGGTCGGGCCGCCGGGGGCGGGGAAAACGACGATCGGCCGCAAGCTCGCCAAGGAACTCGGCGTCGAGCTTTACGACACCGACGCGGGCATCGAGCGCGAGACCGGTCGCACCATTCCGGAAATCTTCGCCGCCGACGGCGAACCCGAATTCCGCAAGATCGAGGAGCGGGTGGTGCGCCGCGCGATCCTGGCCGAGCGCGGCGTCGTCTCGCTCGGCGGCGGGGCCGTGCTGTCCAAGGACACCAGGGCGCTGCTACGCGGCCGCACCGTCGTCTACCTGGAAATCAGTGTGGGCGAGGGCCTTCGACGAACCGGAGCGAGCACCAATCGGCCGTTGCTCAACGGAGCCGATCCGGCGACCAAGTACCGCGAGCTGATGCGCAAGCGGCGGCCGTTGTATCGCGAGGTCGCCACGGTTCGGGTGCGCACCGACGGTCGCAGCCCGGGTCGCGTCGTGAAGATGGTGCTCGCCAAACTCGGTTTCGAATCCGCCAATCCCGACACCGGGACGGATGTCGACTGCCCGGATCTGCCCGAGACCACGGAAGCACAGACCGCTGCGGCCGGCGAGAACACCGGAACCCCGCAGGGCAGCAGCCGATCTCGGGCCCGCCGCCGGGCACGGGCGCGAGCCGCCGCACGTCGGCGAGAAGCGGCCGAAGCGGCCGGGGAGCAGACGCCGTCGGCTCCGATGGGGAAGTCCGCCGCGAATGCGGGGGGCCGGAGCTGGCGCACGCGTCGCGCCGAGGCCCACGCCGGGGAGAACCGCGCGGCCACCCAAGACGACACCGACGCACCAGCACCGTCGGACAGCCAGGAAGAGCCCAGCCAGGGTCCGCGATCCAGCGGGCGGGCCCGGCGCGCCCGGGCCAGACGCGCCCGCGTGCGCGCCCGCAAAATCCAAGAAGCACAAACAGAATCGGAGCAGCAGTCGTGACAGAGCCTTATCGTCTCGAAGTTCGTACCGCCGATCCGTACCCGGTGATCATCGGCCGCGGGTTGCTCGGTGAGCTCGTCGAGGCGGTCAGCGGCGCGACGAGCGGCGTGCGGACGGTGGCGATCTTCCATCAACCGCCGCTCGCCGAGACCGCCGAGGTGGTGCGGAAGGCGCTGGCCGACACCGGCATCGACGCGCACCGCATCGAGATCCCGGACGCCGAGGCGGGCAAGGAACTCGCGGTCGCCGGCTTCTGCTGGGAGGTGCTCGGCCGAATCGGCCTGACCCGCAACGATGTCGTGGTGAGCCTCGGCGGCGGCGCCGCCACCGACCTGGCCGGTTTCGTGGCCGCCACCTGGATGCGCGGCGTGCAGATCGTGCACGTGCCGACCACCCTGCTGGCCATGGTCGACGCGGCGGTCGGCGGCAAGACCGGCATCAACACCGAGGCGGGCAAGAACCTGGTCGGCTGCTTCCACGAGCCTGCCGCCGTGCTGGTCGACCTGGCCACGCTGGAAACCGTGCCGCGCAACGAGATCGTGGCCGGTATGGCCGAGATCATCAAGGCCGGTTTCATCGCCGACCCGGTGATCCTCGACCTGGTGGAACGCGACCCGCAGGCCGCCATCGACCCCACCGGCGACGTGCTGCCCGAGCTGATCCGGCGGGCGATCCAGGTGAAGGCCGACGTCGTCGCCGCCGATCTCAAAGAGGCCAGCCTGCGCGAGATCCTCAACTACGGCCACACCCTCGGCCACGCCATCGAGCGCCGCGAGCGCTACCGCTGGCGGCACGGCGCCGCCGTCTCCGTCGGCCTGGTCTTCGCCGCCGAGCTCGGCCGCCTGGCCGGCCGCCTCGACGACGCCACCGCCGACCGGCACCGCACGGTCCTGGAAAGCGTCGGCCTGCCGACCACCTACGACGCCGACGCCCTCCCCCAGCTGCTCGACACCATGCAAACCGACAAGAAGACCCGCTCCGGCGTCCTGCGCTTCGTCATCCTCGACGGTCTCGCCAAGCCCGGCCGCCTCGAAGGCCCCGACCCCACCCTCCTCGCCGCCGCCTACTCCGCCATCCTCCGCGAAGGCACCCCGAGCACCGGCATCCTGCTGTAGCAAGGTCCCGCCGAACAGCCGTCGAATCGCGGCGGCAGATCACAGCGCGGACAACA
Organism: Nocardia sp. NPDC051756; assembly: GCF_040681495.1. Taxonomy (NCBI): domain Bacteria; kingdom Bacillati; phylum Actinomycetota; class Actinomycetes; order Mycobacteriales; family Nocardiaceae; genus Nocardia; species Nocardia sp. NPDC051756. The sequence goes on from NZ_JBFAYV010000005.1 coordinate 849,041, forward strand.
GAAACGGCGCACCCCGTGATCGGGGTGCGCCGTTCTTGTGCACAGGGATCGGCCAGTACACCGCTCTGGCCGAGCTTTGTGCACTGCCAGTCGGCCCGCCGGTTCAGCACAGCACGATCAGCGAGCCACGGAGATCAGCCGCGCACCCCCCGACGAGCGCGCCGCCCGCTGGTGCCGGGCTATTGCTGAAACGTCAGGGCTGCGGGATCCAGTAGTCGTACCGGTCGTTGTCCCAGCGCGCGACGCACACCCCGTCCTTGTTCCAGTTCGGGCCTTCCTTCAGGCAATACCCCAGCGAAACGTTCGCCACCGAAGGCAGGCAGACGAAGTTCCAGTGCGGCTGGTTCGACGCACAGCCGTTGTCCTGCGCGGCAGCCTGTCCGCCGAATACGACCGCGGACGCGGCGACCGCCATCGCGGCGGCGGCCCCAACTCGAATCAACATCACAATGTCCCCTCCCGTTGAAATGCATTGGATAGCAACACAATATCGACGGGAATCGGTAAAACAGCACGGGCAGCCACAGGTTGGCAGAGTGCGTTGCAGGTTGGCAGCGCCGCCGTTGATGGCAGTCCGTGCGTGCATCATCGAGGGTCGGACAGCAGAAACGGCGCACCCCAGGATCGGAGTGCGCCGTTGCGCAAAGGTCAGGCCGGGGTGTGTACGACGGGAGCCGACTGCTTGTTGTGCGAGCGGTCCGCCAGGATCCGGCCGAGCCCGACGCCGATCAGCGCCGGGATGAAGATCAGCAGGACGATGAACGCCGCGCCCGCGGTGAGCTCGAAGAGGATCCCGTTGTCGCCGAGGTCGAACTTGGGCAACCAGTCGATGATCCACGCGGCGAGCCCGCTGCCGACGCCACCGGCCGCGGCAGCCTTGAGCCACAGCAGGGTCAGGTCGGTGCCGCGCTCCGGATCGGGCTGGGCCGAGCGGTCCTTGCGGCCGTCGAGCACGCCCCAGTACAGGACGGCGGCCACGATCAGGACGAGGCAGAACACCCGCATCCAGACCCCGTGGGTCGGCCAGTTCACCATCGCGAACCCGAGCACGGCACGCAACAAGACGACCAGCGCACCGAGCACGACGGCCCGCAACACCCAAGCATTCATGCGGACCACCATAACCCTGCGCATCGCCGAACCAAACTAGAACCGGTATCAGTTTCTGGACGAAGGCCAGTCGTCGAGCGCCGCCGCCATTTCCGCACGCGGGGCCGGGCGGCCGGTGAACTGTTCGACCTGCCCGTACGCCTGGTTCAGCAGCATCTGCAAACCGCTGACCACCGTGTGCCCGGCCCGCGACACGGCCTCGGCCAGCGGCGTCGGCCAGGGGTTGTAGATCGCGTCGAGCACCACGGGCGCCGTCGCGACCGCGTCCGCGACCACCGCGGCGGCCTCGGCCGGAATCGTGCTGACCACCGCACCGGCCCGCTCGCACAGTCCGGCGAGCGCGGCCGGATCGAAACTGGTCACCGCCGCGTTCATGCCGAGCCGCTCCGCGAGATCCAGTGCGCTGCTTGCCCGTCCGGCATCGCGCGCGATCACGGTAACCGTCTTCGCCCCGAGTTCGGACAACGCGAGCAGCGCCGGCCGCGCGGTCCCGCCTGCACCGAGCACCACCGCCTCGGCCACATCGGTCACGCCACCGCCACGCAACGCGCCGAGCACCCCGTCCACATCGGTGCAGTCGGCCTTCCAGCCGCCCTCGCCGCGGACGAGCGTGTTGGCCGAACCGACCAGCACCGCCCGTTCGGTCCGCTCGTCGGCGTACGCCAGCGCGGCCTCCTTGCCCGGCATGGTCACCGACAGCCCGACCCACTCCGGCCCGAGCCCGTCGACCAGCCCGGGCAGTTGCTCACCCGTGCATTCGATCCGCTCGTAGCTCCAATCGAGCCCCAGCGCGCGATACGCGGCCAGATGCAACTGCGGCGAGCGGGAGTGCGCAATGGGCTTGCCCAGCACCGCCGCCTTGCGCTCAGCGGCCACTGTCCAGGATTCCGCTCGCCTGGGCCTGCTGGATGTAGCGCTGGTGCTGCTTGTAGTCGTCGGTGAACAGGGTGGTGCCCTGCTTGTCGACGGTGACGAAGTACAACCACGACCCCGCTTCCGGATTCTCCATGGCGCGCAACGCGTTCAGCGATGGCGCGGAGATCGGTGTGGCGGGCAGACCGGTTTTCGCGTAGGTGTTCCACGGGGTTTCCGCGGCGCGGTCGGCGTCGGTGGTCTGCACCTCGGTGCGGTCCAGCGCGTAGTTCACCGTCGAGTCGAATTGCAGCATCTGCGGGACCCGCAGCCGGTTCACGATCACCCGCGCGACCTTGCCCATGTCCTGCGGCTTGGCCTCGCGTTCGACCAGCGACGCGGCGATCAGCGTCTGGTACGGCGTCAGCTTGGTCTCGCCGCCGGACTGCAACAACCCGGTGGATTCGTAGCTCTTCGCGCTGGCCGCCACGACCTGGCGCAGCATCTGCTCCGGCGTGCCGCTCGGGTCGAAATCCAAAGTGCCCGCGGCGATCAGGCCCTCGAGCTGCCTGGTCCGGTCCGGGCAGTCCTTGACGCCCTGCGCGGCCCAGGCGGGCACGCCGAGCGCGGCCAGGTCGACGTTCGCGCCCGCGGCGTCGAGTTGTTCGTAGGTGACGCACTTCTGGGTCGGGCCGGTGCCGATGCAGCTGGCCGCCGCCATCATGCGGTAGATGCCGTCGGTGCGCCGGCCGGAGCCGCCGACCTCGAACTGATCGTGCAGCAGCCGTCCCTCGGGGATGACCAGGTTCCCGACGCGCGCTTGCTTACCGAGCAGCTGGGTGACCGCCTGCGCGGCGGGGATCTTGCTGGGGATCGCGTAGAAGCCCGGCTGCACCGAGTTCATGTTCGAATTCCGCACGGCCGCTTCGAAGAACGCGCCCGTGCTGGCGACCACGCCACGGTCCTTCATGGTCGCGGCGATCTGCTGCGAGGTGTCCCCGTCGTGCACCTGCACCACGACCAGCGGCCCCGGCTGTCCACCGACGGCGTAATCCTCGGGGCTACCGAGCGACTTGATCAGCTTCATGCCCGCGAACACCGCGGCGCCCGCGAACAGCAGCACGAAGACGCCCGCGACCAACCACAGGGTGCGCCGACGACGCTTGCGCTCTTTGGCTTTGCGCGAGGCGGCCCTGGAGCGCCTGCCGCGCTGCGGGCTCTTCGACCGGCGCCGCCCCTCGGGCTCGTCGTCGTCCTCGACCGGCTCCCGGCGGCCGACCCGCGGGCGCGGTGCGTCGCGCCGCTCCCTGGACCGCGGCGCCGGGGCGGGCGGCGGCTGGTCGTCCATGTCGTCGGTGTAGCGCGGGATGACCGTCGTGTCGTCCTCGTAGTCGTCCCAGGCGTCCTGCTCCCGGCCGACCACGCGGTTGTTCGTCTTGCCGCGATTGTCTCTGCTGTTCTGCCCACCCCAGGCTCGGTCGTCACGCCGGTAACGCCGATCAGCTTCGCGCTGTCGGAACCGTTCCTCGGCCCGCGCCCATCGATCCGTCATGCGTCGTCCTCGGACGACGCATGACGCACCGCTTCAACCGACCTCAACACCGCACTCCGTTCGTCCAACCATCCTTGCAGGATCGAGACGGCCGCCGCCTGATCGATCACTTGCCGCTGGCCACGCGCGCGAACTCCACTGTCCCGCAATGCACGTGCAGCTGACACCGTAGTCAAACGTTCGTCGGAAAGTCGTATAGGTACCGGCGACACGGCGGCCCGCAACTCGTCGGCGAATGCGGTGGCAATGGTAGCGGCAGTGCCCTTCTCCCCGCGCAACGTTCGCGGCAGACCCACGATTACCTCGACGGCCTCGTACTCCCGCACAATTTCAGCAATTCTGGCGATATCGGCCGCCGGGCCGACCGAGCGCTTGTTCGGCTTCGCGCGCGGCACGGTTTCCACGGGCGTGGCGAGGACACCGTCGGGGTCGCTCGAGGCAACGCCGATTCGGACACTGCCGACATCGACGGCAATTCGCCGGCCGCGGCCGGGATCGGTGTCGGGGTGGGGCCGGTCGGCGCCGTGCGGCGCCGACCTCTCGGAACTATCGGGGTCCGCCATCACCCGGCCAGTTCGGCCACCCGAGCACGGACGGCAGCGAGGCCAGTAGGAATCCCCGACGGATCCGACCCGGCGCCCTGCGCCATCTCCGGCTTGCCGCCACCGCGTCCCGCGATGCTCGGACCGAACGCGCCGACCAGATCGCCGGCCTTGAAGCCGAGTTCCTGCGCGCCCTTGTTCACGGTCACCACGAACGGCACCTTGCCGTCGGCATTGCCGAGCAGCACCACCACCGCGGGCAGCGTGCCGAACCGGCCACGGATGTCGGTGGCCAGCGTGCGCAGATCACCGGCGGGCACGCCCTCGGGCGCGGCGACGGCGACCAGCAGCACGCTGCCGATCCGCTCGGCCTCCTCGACGAACTCGCCCGCCGAGGACAGCACCGCGGCCATCTTGGTGCGCTCGAGTTCCTTCTCCGCCACCTTGAGCCGGTCGACCAGCTGCTCGACCCGCGCCGGCACCTCGTCCGAGGGCACCTTCAGCGAGGACGCCAGACCGGCCAGCAGCGCGCGCTCCTTGGCCAGGTACTTGTACGAATCGAGGCCGACGAACGCCTCCACGCGCCGGATGCCGGACCCGACCGACGACTCGCCGAGCACGGTGATCGGGCCGATCTGCGAGGAATGCTGCACGTGCGTACCACCGCACAGCTCCATCGAGAACGGGCCGCCGATCTCCACCACGCGCACCTCGTCGCCGTAGTTCTCGCCGAACAGCGCCATCGCGCCCATTTCCTTGGCCTTGGTCAGGTCGGTGACGAAGGTGTTCACCGGGAAATCCGCGCCGACCGCGTCGTTGGACACGGCCTCGATCTCGGACTTCTGCTGCTCGGAGAGCTGGCCCTGCCAGTTGAAGTCGAAGCGCAGGTAGCCCGGCTTGTTCATCGAACCCGCCTGCACCGCGTTCGGGCCGAGGATCTGGCGCAGCGCGGCATGCACCATGTGCGTGCCGGAGTGGCCCTGGGTGGCGCCCCGGCGCCAGGCCGGATCCGCCTGCGCGAGAACGACATCGCCCTCGGTGACCTGTCCCTGCTCGACAGTGGACTTGTGCACCCACACCTTCTTGGCGATCTTCTGCACGTCGTTGACCCGCAGCTTCAGCCCGTTCGCGGTGATCGAACCGCGGTCGGCGATCTGACCGCCGGACTCGGCGTAGAGCGGGCTGCGATCCAGGATCACCTCGACGTCCTGGCCGACCGTGGCGACCGGCACCCGCACGCCGTCGGCGATCAGGGCGAGCACGTGCGCCTCGGAGGTCAGCTCGTCGAAACCGGTGAACTCGGTGGCGCCGCGGTCGACCAGTTCCTTGTAGACGGTCAGGTCGGCGTGTGCGTGCTTGCGCGCCTGCGCGTCGTCCTTGGCCCGCTTGCGCTGCTCGGCCATCAGCGAACGGAAGCCGTCCTCGTCCACCGACAGGCCCGCCTCGGCGGCCATTTCCAGGGTGAGGTCGATCGGGAAGCCGTAGGTGTCGTGCAGGGTGAACGCGTCGGTGCCGGCAATCGTGTTGCTGCCCTTGGCTTTCACCGCGGCGGCGGTGTTGTCGAACAGGGTGGAGCCGGTGTTCAGCGTCTTCAGGAACGCCGTCTCCTCGCCCACCGCGACCGTCTCGATGCGCCGGAAATCGGTGGCGAGTTCCGGGTAGGACGGCGACATCAGGTCGCTGACCACCTTGATGAACTCGCCCATCACCGGCTTCTCCGCGCCGAGCAGGCGGGCCGAACGCACGATCCGGCGCAGCAGGCGGCGCAGCACGTAGCCGCGGCCGTCGTTGCCCGGGTTGACGCCGTCGGCGATCAGCATGGCGCCGGTGCGCGCGTGGTCGGCGATCACCCGGAACCGCACGTCGTCCTCGTGCGTGACGCCGTAGGACCTGCCGGTCAGCTCCTCGGCCTTGTCGATGATCGGACGCAGCAGATCGGTCTCGTAGACGTTGTCCACGCCCTGCAACAGGAACGCGACGCGCTCGACGCCCATGCCGGTGTCGATGTTCTGCTTCGGCAGCGGCCCGAGGATCTCGAAGTCGTCCTTGCTGGTGCCCGCGCCACGCTCGTTCTGCATGAACACGAGATTCCAGATCTCGATGTAGCGGTCCTCGTCGGCCTCCGGGCCGCCCTCGATGCCGTATTCCGGTCCGCGGTCGTAGTAGATCTCCGAGCACGGGCCGCACGGGCCGGGGATGCCCATCGACCAGTAGTTGTCGGCCATGCCGCGGCGCTGGATCCGCTCGGCGGGCACGCCCATCGACAGCCAGATCTGTTCGGCCTCGTCGTCATCGAGGTAGACGGTGGCCCAGAGCTTTTCCGGATCGAAGCCGTAGCCGCCGTCCTCGACGCTGTTGGTCAGCAGCGACCAGGCGAAGGTGATCGCCTCGCGCTTGAAGTAGTCGCCGAAGCTGAAGTTGCCGGCCATCTGGAAGAAGGTGTTGTGCCGGGTGGTGATGCCGACATTCTCGATGTCACCCGTGCGCACACACTTCTGCACGCTGGTCGCGGTCGCATACGGCGGCGTCTGCTGACCGAGGAAGTACGGGACGAACTGGACCATGCCTGCGTTGACGAACAGCAGGTTCGGGTCGGCCAGGATCAACGAGGCACTCGGTACCTCGGTATGGCCGGCACGGACGAAATGGTCCAGGAAGCGCCGTCGAATCTCGTGGGTCTGCACAGATATCCAGCCTACCGGTGCGGTGCACATGGTTATTCATCGAGTCGGGTGGTGTGGGACACGGGCGGATGCCGCGCCGCGTGGTGCTATTTTCCGCGGATGATGCGGCGCAGTTTGTCAACTCGCGGGCCGACTTCGCGTTCGTTGCCGTGGTCGGTGGGCTGGTAGTAGTTCACGCCGACCAGTTCGTCGGGCGGGTATTGCTGGGCGAGGACGCCGTCTTTGTTGTCGTGCGGGTATCGGTAGCCCTGGGCGTTGCCGAGTTTGGCCGCGCCCGCGTAGTGGCCGTCGCGCAGGTGCGGTGGGACCGCGCCCGCTTTGCCTGCGGCGACGTCGGCCATGGCGGCGCCGAGTGCGGCGATCACCGCGCCGGACTTCGGGGCGCTCGCGAGGTGAATTGTGGCCTGCGCCAACGCGAGACGGGCCTCGGGGAGGCCGACCAGTTGGACCACCTGTGCGGCGGCGGTGGCGGTTTGCAGGGCCATGGGGTCGGCCATGCCGATGTCTTCGCTGGCGTGGATCATCAGCCTGCGGGCGATGAATCGCGGGTCCTCGCCCGCGGTGAGCATCCTGGCCAGGTAGTGCAGCGCGGCGTCGACGTCGGAGCCGCGGATGGATTTGATGAACGCGCTGATCACGTCGTAGTGCTGGTCGCCGGCCCGGTCGTAGCGGACCGCGGCCTTGTCCACGCTGGCCTCGACGAGTTCGACGCCGACGGTTCCGTCCAGCGACGATTCGGCCGAGGCCTCCAGCGCGGTGAGCGCGCGCCGAGCGTCACCGCCGGCGATCCGGATGATGTGATCAAGCGCCTCGTCCGACACCGTGTACTGGTCGTCCAAGCCCCGTTTGTCGTGGATCGCGCGCAGCAGCACCTGCCGGATGTCGTCCTCGGTCAGCGATTGCAGTTGCAGCACCAGCGACCGCGACAGCAGCGGCGACACCACGGAAAACGACGGATTCTCGGTGGTCGCCCCGACTAGCAGCACGATCCGGTTCTCCACCGCCGCCAGCAACGCGTCCTGCTGCGTCTTGGAGAACCGATGCACCTCATCGATGAACAACACGGTCTGCTCGCCCGCCGACAACCTGCGCCGCGCCACATCGATCACCGCGCGCACCTCTTTGACCCCCGCCGACAACGCCGACAGCGCCTCGAACCGCCGCCCCGTCGAATGCGAAATCAACGAGGCAAGCGTCGTCTTCCCCGTCCCCGGCGGACCGTACAGCAACACCGAAGCCGCCCCCGCCCCCTCGACCAACCGCCGCAACGGCGCCCCCGCCCCCAGCAAATGCTGCTGCCCCACCACCTCATCCAACGAAGCAGGCCGCATCCGCACCGCCAACGGCGCCCCCGCATCCCGGCGCACCACCGTATCGATGCTGTGCTCCGCAGGCACGGAGTCTCCGGGCACGTCGAACAAGCCATCGCTCACACCGGCCAACGTTACCGAGCCCCACCGACAACCCGAACCCCCCACACCCGCACCCAGCCCCACCCACCTCAGTCGGCGCCACCACAGCCCCCTTATCCGCCTGTCGACCAACAACCGGCAAATCCACCCGTCAATGCCCCAGACCATCCATCACACGTCCCACTCAACAACCCGACCAGCCGCCCAGGTCGCCGACCGGGACATGACAGCAGTGACACGCCGAATGCACCCCACCACGTCCCGTTGGACTATCCGAACGGGGCGATCCGGCGTGTTGGCACCCAATCGGCCGTTGTCATGTCCTGTTCGACTATCGAAATAGGGGCGCCCTGACGTCGAGCGGGACATGACGACGGCGACACGGCGAATGCGCCTCCGCCATGCCCCGTTGGGCATCCCATACGGGCGATGCAGCCACCGAGCGGGACATGGCGGTAATGACGTGCCGGGTCGGCCACCACCATGTACCGTCCGACGACCCGATCAGCTGGGTGCAATCGCCGATTGGGACATGGCGGCAGACCGGACACCACCCGGTCCCATTCGCGAATCTGAGTTCCTTTGGGCTGTCCACCGGGGCGGTTAGGGGGCCGGTTGGCCGGGGTGTACGGCGAGCCGATTTGCGTGGGGCGGGTGGATCGGATGGGATCAGTAGTTGTGGCTGAAAACGTGGTCGTTTCAGATTCTCCGGTAGGGCCCTTCGCGCGGCGGACGTTGCTGAAGGGTGGGGCGGTTGCGACGGCGACGGCGTTGTTGACTGCCGCTCCTGCGCGGGCGACGGGTGGGGTGTTTCGGCATGGGGTGGCTTCGGGGGATCCGTTGCCGGGTGGGGTGATTTTGTGGACTCGGGTGACGGTTTCCGAGGAGGCGGCTCCTGGATCCGGGGCTGGCGAATCGGCAAGTGTGCGTTGGGAAGTCGCTGCGGATGAGGGGTTCGGTTCGGTTGCGGCTGCTGGGAACGTCACGGCGACAGCGGATTCCGATCACACGGTGAAGGTGGATGTGTCGGGGCTCGCGCCGGGCACGGTCTACTTCTATCGGTTCTCCGCGCTCGGGGAGACGTCCGCGACTGCCCGGACCCGGACCGCGCCGGCGATCTCCGATTCACCGGAGCGCCTGCGCTTGGGCATCGTGTCCTGCGCGAACTGGGAAGCCGGCTACTTCGGCGCCTACCGGCATCTGGCCGCGCGCACCGATCTCGATGCCATCGTGCACCTGGGCGACTACATCTACGAGTACGGCCGCGGCAAGTACGGCGGGCGCAATGGCACGGTGCGGCCGCACGAGCCGGCGAACGAAACGGTAAGTCTGGCCGACTACCGAATTCGCCACGCGCAGTACAAGACCGACCCGGATCTGCTGAATCTGCATGCCCGCCAACCGTTCATCTGCACCTGGGACGACCACGAGTCCGCCGACAACTCCTGGTCCGGCGGCGCGAACAATCACGATCCGGCCACCGAGGGCGACTGGCAGGATCGCCGCGCCGCGTCCGCGCAGGCGTACCTGGAGTGGATGCCGGTGCGCGCGAAGGGCTCTGGCGCGGATGTGCAGATCTATCGCCGACTCCGCTTCGGCACCCTCGCCGAACTGTCCATGCTGGACCTGCGCAGCTACCGCGACCAAGAGGCGAAGCCTGGCGCGGGCTGGCGCGAGGCGGACAACCCGGCGCGCACCATCACCGGCAAGGCTCAAATGGATTGGCTCACTGCCGGATTGACCTCCGCGCCGGTGCGCTGGAAGCTGGTCGGCAACTCGGTGATGATCGCGCCGCTGGTCTTCCCGCCGCTCGAACCGGCCACCACCGCGGCGATCACCGCCGCCCTCGGCGTGCCGCAATCCGGCCTCACGGTCAACGGCGATCAGTGGGACGGCTACACCGCCGACCGCCAGCGCCTGTTCCGCGCGATCACCGAGCAGCAGGTCTCCGACGTGGTGTTCCTGACCGGCGACATCCACTCCTCCTGGGCCGCCGACCTGCCCGTCGACGCCGCGAACTACCCGGCAGGCGTCACCGCCGGCGCCGAGTTCGTCGTCCCGTCCATCACCTCGACCAGCATCGGCGACCTCTTGAAGCTGAACTCGGCACCGATCGCCGAGTCGATCAAGGGCATCAACCGACACCTCCGCTACGTCGAACTCGATTCACACGGCTACGGCGTCCTCGAGGTCACCCCCGAGCAGACCCAGATGGACTGGTTCTACCTGATCGACGTGACAGACCCGAATTCCGCTGTCCGCCACGCCACTTCACTCGCCGTCCGCTCCGGCGGCCGCCTCGAACCCCGCCCGACACCGGTGAGCTGAGAAGCGACGTCCGAGCGAGCCGGCACCCTCGAGTCATGCCCAGTATCCACAACCTGATGCAGTATCCGGGCCGCCTCATACCGCCTTCGGCACCATCGAACTGACAGCGCACTCGGACGGCCGACTACCCGAGGCATCGCCCAATACCGTTGAACCGAAGCAGCATTCAAGCAGAGTGGGCACACCGAGCCATACCGGCACCGATCAATGCGCGCTGCATTCACATGAGCCGAGCCCGAGCCACGCCGGCACCGACACCGGCCAACGGACAACGGACAACGGACACAGCATTCGCCCACGCCGAGCCCACGCCGGCACCGCAATCACCCGAGCCGGGCACCCAGCGATCAGCGTTGGGCCGGAACATCTTTGACCGAACGCTCTGAGTCCGACGCGCCGACCGGCTGGCATCGGCGAGTTGCCGGTACCGATCGCGATCAGGGCGGTTGTGCCGCAGATCGGACGCTCCGGCCTTACTCCAGATGCCTGGCAAAGAACCGCCACACTGACACCGATCAACGGACACAGGATCTACGCAAGCCGAGCACCTCGAGCCACGCTGAGACCAGTTAACGGACACACGTTCACGCAAGCCAGGCACCCAAGCTCCGGTGGCACCGGCTAACGGATGCAGCGTTCACGCCAGCCGGGACCAAGCCACGCCGAAACCGATCAACGGACGCAGCGCTGACGCGGGCCGGACACCCAAGCAACGCCAAGACCGGCAAAGGACGCGACGTTCACGCGAACCGGGCACTTCGAACCACGCCCGGCCCCCGTGAACCGACGGGCCAGTTACGACCCGCCGCCCCCGCAGCCGCCACCTCCACCGCCGCAACCGCCGCCTCCGCCGCAGCCACCGCCGCCGCAGCCGTGACCTCCGTGGCCATGGCCGCCATCGCCGCCGCCGCCCATCATCCCGATGCTGCCCACGGCCCAGCCGCCGTTTCCGTGCGAGCGGCGCTTCTTGCGGCTCCGCGGACTGCTGATCTGCGCGGTCAGTACGCCGCCGGACTGCCGAGCGCGAGTCATCCGGTCGACGTCCTTACGAAGCGTCCGTCGATGGAGAACGAACGCCGCCAGCACCGCAGCGACGATAACGACCGCGATGATTACCGGTAGCACAACACTCATCGTGACCACCCCTCTCCAGCCCCGTGGTCTGAACTCTTCAGCGTACTGGCGACCATCGCCGGACCCCTGCCCCCGATTACAGGGTCCCGTTGTTTTTCCGGCGCAGCCGCACACCTTCTGACAAACGCACGCGTGTCAGTGCGGCAAGTCGGTGTGCGAGGGATCAAAAAATGTGCGGCGGCAAGGTAGTTGAACGCAGAACCATCAGCGCCAACCATCAGCCCAACTGAAATACCTTCAGCCCACCTGAAATCACGCTGCTGCATTTTCCACCCACCACGAACACCGCAGCAGACAAAAACTTTCAGGAAACGTCAAGCGAACGAATTCCACCCACCGGCGAATTCTATTCCGACCAGCGCTCTTCCAGCATCGCCGACACATCCTCGGCAAAGTCCCCGACGATGTCATCGCCGGTGCACCGAGCATCCTCGGCCAACGCCGCCCACCGATTGATCAGCGCCTCCGACCGAGGCACCGACAACCCGTGCTCCCGCGCCGCGGCGATGCGCGCGTGGTCCGCGGGCAGGAACCAGTAGGTGGACAACCAGACCCAGATCAGCCGGGCCTCGAGGATCCGCTCGGACATCACCTCGTCATCGGCCAGCGCCGGCCACACGCCCACGACCTCGGAGCGCCACGCCTCGACCATCTGCCTGGCCCGTTCCCGAGACAGCTCGAAGTCGCACAGGCAGCCGGGGAACGACACCAGCGCATACGCGATGTCCAGGGTGGCGTCACGGAACCCACCCCACTCGTAGTCGAGGAACCGCGCGCCTTCCTCGTTGAGAATGACGTTGTCGGGGCACAGATCCGACGGACTGAACGCCCGGAACCGTCCGGCAGAGAACAGCCGGTTACCGCGCACGATCCGTTCGGCGATCTCGCCGGGCACCTCGATGCCGAGCTCGCGCTGCAACAGTCCGGGCACCTCGGCGATCGCGGATTCGGCCTGCTGAGCGATGCCGTCCACCCGATGCACCACATCGACGCGCCGCAGCAGCGCAACGAAATCCGCCTCGCGGCCGACCGTCGCGGCATGCATCCGGCCGAGCGCCTGCGCGAACGCCATCATGCCGTTGCGCGTGGCGGGCTCGGCGCCGGACTGCAACATCTGGGTGAGCAGCGAGTTCTCGCCGAGGTCGCTGAGGATCAGCAAACGCTCGGGCAGGCTGTGCGCGATCAGGTACGCACCGGGCCGCTGTTCGCGGCTCAACGCGGTGGTGAACTGATACGACACCGCTTCACGAAGGAACGCGGAGTCGATGCTGGCGACTCCGGGTGCGAGACCGCCCGTGGTGCGGTCATGCGAGTGTCCGCGAACTTGTTTCACGATCAAGGTCCGCGGCAACGAGAAGGCGTTTTCCGCAACACGCACACGGAGAACCGTCGTTCTACCACTACCGCTGAGTTCGATCGGATCGCTCAGCTTTACCGGAGCACCCATTCGCTTTGTGAGCAACTGTTGCGCTGCGGACACGACTTCGGCGGCGCGTTCGGCCAATAGTGCGGTCATCGCCCTTCAAGTTACTCGCATCAGGTCACTTCTAGCGAGCGGATACACAACCTTTCCGCGTCGTTCGGCGTGTCTCCCTCGAGGTTACGGGATGCGCGGCCGTTGCTTGACACGATTGCACCCGTCAGGTTTTCTCATCGTCAACTGCTCTGCGCCACACCGCAAACCAGTTGAGTGGAAAGGTCTATGGCATGACCGGCACACCGCCTCCCCCGCCCCACGAATCAGCTGGCGACGCTCCCGACCGCGGAGACGACGAACGCCACCCGGCGCGGCCAGGCCAGCACGAGAGTCACACTCCACAACCTCCGGACACGGGCGCCGGGCAGGGCCGCCACGAGATGGCCGGTTCGGCGGGATACCCGCAGTTCGAGGGTCCGGGTGCGGCGCAGTACGGCAACGAGCCGGTCGAGCCGCCGCCTCCGGTAGCACCCTCACAGCAATCGGGGCAGCCGGGTTCCGCAGCGCAGCCGGGACATTCGCCGCAGCCAGGTTCTGCGGCCCAGCCCAGCTATTCGCCGCAGCCCGGCTCCGCACCCCCGCCCGGTTACTCGCCGCAGCCCGGCTCTGCACCTCAACCTGGTTCCGCGGCCCAACCCGGCTACTCGCCGCAGCCCGGCTCCGCACCTCCGCCCGGCTACTCGCCGCAGCCTGGCTCCGCGGCCCAACCTGGTTACTCGCCTCAACCAGGTTCCACGGCACAGCCCGGTTATTCGGCGCAGCCCGGGTCGCCCGCCCAGCCCGACTACGCCGGCCAGCCAGGCTCTGCCGCCCAACCCGGGTACTCCACTCCGCCCAGTTACGGCCCACCAGGAACAGGCCCCGCCACAACCGGCGGTATGCCGCAAGGCACCATGCCCCCGGAATCGATGCCGCCACAAGGAAACATGCCGTACGGTTCGGTTCCGCCCCAAGGCTCACCGCAGTACACCGAACCTGGACAACCGACCTACGGCTACCAGCAAGCCGCCACCGCCCCCGGCACCCTCGATGTCGGTCAAGCGCTCAGTTACGGGTGGGAGAAGTTCCGCCGCAACCCCGGACCGTGGATGGGCGTGATCGCCGCCGGCCTGGTCATCTACCTCGGATTCGTGCTCGTCGTGCAACTCACCGACCCGACGACGATGCTCCCGCTGCTGCTGATCTTCCTCGCCGTACTGGCCGCCGTGTGGTTGCTCCAGGCCGCGATGGTCCGCGGCGCGCTGTACGAAACCGACGGCAACAAACCGCATTTCGGTTCGTACTTCCGTTTCGTGAACGCGGGCAATGTGCTGATCACCGCCTTGCTCGCGTTCGTCCTGACCTTCCTCGGGGCGGCCGTCTGCATCCTGCCCGGACTGGTCATCGGCATCCTGTGCATGTTCTCGCTGCACTTCGTCGTCGATCAGAACGAAGGTCCGTTCGAGGCGCTCAAATCCAGCGCGACCCTGGTGGTCACGAACGTGTGGCCGGTCCTGTTGCTCGCGCTCGCTGTCCTTTTCGTCACTTTTGTCGGAGCCCTGCTGTGCGGACTCGGCCTGCTGGTCGCCGGACCGGTCGCGGTCATGGCGGTCACCTACGCCTACCGCACCCTGACCGGAGGACCAGTCTCGTCGATCTGATTTGTCCTATTTGTCCGCGAGCGAACGCATTCCGATCCACCGCTTGAACCGCGACACCGGCCCGGCCTCGCTGCCCGCGCGAGGCCGGAGTTCGAGCACGATCACCCCGGCCACGATGATCCCGGCCAGGTTCACCGCGAGCTGACCCGCGGACATGAACGCGATATGCCACTGCCCCAAAGTGGCCGCGACAACGGCGAATCCGGCCGCGGGCACGGTCGTCACCGAGATGAACACCCCGATCAGCGCCGCCGACTTCGCCGTGACGACCGAAAGCATGCCCGCAGCCCCCGCCAGCAGGGCGACGACCAGCGAGAACGGGCCGACCTCATAGATGAAGTCGACATTCTTGACGCTCTCCACCCCGTTCAACGTGATCCAGCCGAACTGCTCCCACACCAGCGTCGCCGCCAGCGTGATCAACATGGCCACCGGGAACCCGACGGCCAGCGCGATCGCCGACCGCCGCGCGAGCCGAAAGTCCCGGCGCACCAACCCGACCGCGAACGCGGCCAGCGGACCGAACTCCGGACCGACGACCATCGCGCCGACGATGGTCACTGGCGAATCCGTGGCAACACCGACGGCGGCCAGTAGACACGCGATCGCGAGAAAGGCGAGGAAGCTGGAATTGAGCGTCGACTCCTCGTGCACCTGCTCGAGCAGTTCGTCCCACACCACCGCGTCGGTCGGGTCGCCGGGCGCCGCCTCGACCGCCCGGTCCCCCGCCTCGGACAGCACCGTCTCGACCGGTCCGAGGGTGATGCCGCCGGTCTTGCAGATGCCGAGCGCGGTCACCTGCTCGAGTATCTCGTTGGCCGCCTCACGCGCGACGTCGGCTTGGATCAGATCACCGGCGGGCGCCAGCGCGACGCCGCGAGCCAGGGTCACATGCGTGGCCCCTGGGTTCGCGGCGAGCACGGCCAGCACCGCGCCGGTCGTGTCCGGCGGGCTGATCATGCGCAGATGCAGCAACGGATCCCCTCGTGGTCAGTGCCGCCCGGCGCGGGTCGACGGATCGGAACTGTCCGAAAGGTACCGTTCGTCCGGCTATTCGGCCGGCTTCGCCTCGCCCTTGTCGTCCTTCGACGCCGGCTTCGGGTACAGGCCGGCCTCCTTGCGCTGCTGCTCGGTGATCGGCGCGGGCGCGTCGGTCAGCGGGTCGACGCCGCCGCCGGTCTTCGGGAACGCGATCACCTCGCGGATCGAGTCCAGCCCGGCCAGCAGCGCGACGATCCGGTCCCAGCCGAACGCGATGCCGCCGTGCGGCGGTGCGCCGAAAGCGAAGGCGTCCAACAGGAATCCGAACTTCTCCTGCGCCTCCTCCTGGCTGATCCCCATCACCTTGAACACGCGTTCCTGCACGTCGCGGCGGTGGATACGGATGCTGCCGCCGCCGATCTCGTTGCCGTTGCAGACGATGTCGTAGGCGTAGGCGAGCGCCGAACCCGGGTCGGTGTCGAACGTGTCGACCGACTCCGGCTTCGGTGAGGTGAACGCGTGGTGCACCGCCGTCCACGCCGAATGACCAAGCGCCACATCGCCGCTCGCGGTCGCCTCGGCGGCGGGCTCGAACATCGGCGCGTCCACGATCCACACGAACGACCACGCGTTCTCATCGATCAGGCCGACCTTGCGGGCGATCTCGGCGCGCGCGGCACCGAGCAGCCCGCGCTGCGCCTTCGCCGGACCGGCCGCGAAGAACACGCAGTCGCCCGGCACCGCGCCCACGTGCTTGGCCAGCCCGTCGCGCTCGGCGTCGCTCAGGTTCTTGGCGACCGGGCCGCCCAGCGTGCCGTCCTCTTGGATCAGCACATAGGCCAGACCCTTGGCGCCACGCTGCTTGGCCCACTCCTGCCAGGCGTCGAGCTGGCGCCGCGGCTGGCTCGCGCCGCCCGGCATAACGACCGCGCCGACGTACTCGGCCTGGAACACCCGGAACGGGGTGTCCTTGAAGTACTCCGCGCACTCGGTGATCTCGATGCCGAAGCGCAGGTCCGGCTTGTCGGAACCGAAGCGGCGCATGGCTTCCGCGTAGGTCATGTGCGGGATCGGGGTCGGGATGTCGTAGCCGATCAGCTTCCACAGCCCGGTCAGGATCTGCTCCGCGAGCAGGATCACATCGTCCTGGCGGACGAAGCTCATCTCGATGTCGAGCTGGGTGAACTCCGGCTGGCGGTCCGCGCGGAAGTCCTCGTCGCGGTAGCAGCGCGCGATCTGGTAGTAGCGCTCGATGCCGCCGACCATCAGCAGCTGCTTGAACAGCTGCGGGCTCTGCGGCAGCGCGTAGAAGCTGCCGGGCTGCAAGCGGGCGGGCACCAGGAAGTCGCGGGCGCCCTCCGGGGTCGAGCGGGTCAGCGTCGGCGTCTCCACCTCGACGAACTCATGGTTGGCCAGCACCGTGCGGGCCGCGGCGTTCGCCTTCGACCGCAGCCGGATCGCGTGCGCCGGGCCCTCGCGGCGCAGGTCCAGGTAGCGGTACTTCAGCCGGGCCTCTTCGCCGGGCTGCTCGTCCAGCTGGAACGGCAGCGGCGCGCTCTCGTTCAGCACCTCGAGCTCGGTGACGTTCACCTCGATGGTGCCGGTCGGCAGATCCGGGTTCTCGTTGCCGTCCGGTCGCAGCTCCACCACGCCGGTGACCCGCACGCAGTACTCCGCGCGCAGCCGGTGCGCCTGCTCGGCCGGCTCGCCCTCGCGGAACACCGCCTGCGACACTCCCGACGCGTCGCGCAGATCGATGAAGATCACGCCACCGTGGTCACGCCGCCTGGCCACCCATCCGGTGAGGGTCACGGTCTGACCGGCATGCTCGCTTCGCAGCGAACCAGCCAAGTGGGTGCGCAGCACAAGGTTCCTTTCGACGACTCCGGCACCGGCGCGATATGACCAGGTGCGGTCCCATCGTAGTGAGACACATCCACCGAGTGGAAACCGATGTCGCCACACCCGTGCGAAGCTGTAGCGGCGGGGTATGTCCGAGCCGTAGCGACAATCAGAAAGCGACGACGATGACCTTCAACGAGGGCATGCAGATCGACCCGGATGCGGTCAGTTCCGGTGGCGGTCCCGGCAGGGGTGGAAAGATCGCGTTGGGCGGCGGAGCGGGCGGACTCATCGTGCTCGTGCTGGCCTTACTGCTCGGCGGCGACCCCGGCTCCCTGCTCGGCGATCTCACCGGTAGCGAAGACCAGCAGCAGACCCAAGCCACCGAGGGCACCCCCACCCACTGCAAGACCGGCGCGGACGCCAACAAGTACGCCGACTGCCGTGTGGCGCTCACCACGCAGAGCCTCAACTCGGTCTGGTCGGGCGAGTTCAACAAGCAGACCGGACGCCAGTACGCCCAACCCAGCGTGCGGTTGTTCTCCGGCGCCATCTCGACCGCGTGCGGCAACGCGACCAGCGACATCGGGCCGTTCTACTGCCCGCCCGACCGAACCGGCTACTTCGACGTCACCTTCTTCCAGGAATTGGTGGACCGATTCGGTTCCAGCGGTGGCCCGCTGGCACAGGAGTACGTGGTCGCCCACGAGATCGGCCATCACATCCAGAACCTGCTCGGCGATATCGGTCGCGCACAACGTGATCCGCGCGGTCCCGAGTCCGGCGCCGTGCGCACCGAACTGCAAGCCGACTGTTACGCCGGCATCTGGGCCCACTTCGCCGACAAGACGCCCTCCCCCGGCGGCGGCCAGCCGTTCCTGAAGCCGTTGTCCGAGAACGACATCCGCGACGCCCTCTCCGCCGCCTCCGCGGTCGGCGACGACCGCATCCAGAAAGCGTCGCAAGGCCGGGTGAATCCAGAAGCCTGGACCCACGGTTCCTCCGAGCAACGACAGAAATGGTTCCTCACCGGCTACCAAACCGGCCAGGTCAAGGCCTGCGACACCTACTCCGCCCAGAACCTCGACGCCCCACCCGCCCTGCGGCGCTGAACCCCGCTGCCGCACTGCGCTAGTCGGGCACGCCAGTCCGGATCGCACCACGCTGTTCGGCGGCGACCATCGCGGTCGTCATCGAACCGCGCCATAATCGACATGACCGCGCGCCGAACCTATCCCGGGTTCGGCGCGCTGCCATGAGATTCGGCGAATCGCTGGTGCCGCAGTGGGCACGGATAGCAGGAGAGTGGATTGATGCGGCGAACGAAAACGGCACTGCTGGTTGCCATTTTGGCGGTCATGGTTAGCGGAGGTACCGCGAGCGCCGATCCGGCCGATCAACCGACCGCGCACGGGCCGGTTTCCTCGCCGATCGCGTTGCTGACGCTGACCACCATTCCGAATGGGTGGCAGACGCGGGTGGATCTGCGGCCGCAGTTGGAGGTGTCCGGGGACGGGCATGCGGTGAAGCTGCCCGATGCTGTTGCCGCGGAACGGAATCCGGAGAACCTGCCGAAGCGGATCAATGGTCATATTCCGCCCGAGGTGCTGGCCGCCGCGCTGACCGAGACCAGGGCGCTCGCCACCGTCGATTTCGGCATGCCCACCATCACCGACCAGGGCAGCCAGATCATCGACCTCATGCCGCAGTCCGCCGAGGAAGACGCCCACCTGGTCGTCTACGCCCCCGAATCCACCGAGGGCCTCGCCCCGGAACAACTGGCCGCCCGCAAACGCTTCACCGACCTCTACCGCAAACTCCTCGACGCATTCGTCCAGGACCTCTGACGCCCGCGCACCACACGCCAGAACCATCGAGTCGAGTCATATGGTGGCTGTCGAAGATCAACTAGCGACCATATGACTCGCCTCGATGAATGCTCCACTGCCGCAGCAATACTCGTCGGCTGCGGACCGCAGGTTGCCGGCAAATGCGGACGACAGCAGCCGCACGCCTCCCGGCGCCCCGCACACCGACACACCGACACACCGACACACCGACACACCGCCCTAACACGCGTGCGGATACCAAAATGGGTGCGGCTGTGGACAGCAGAAGCCCGCCGCAGCGCAGATTCGATCCACAGGGCGGGCTCGCGTGCGCAGCACAGCGGTTCGCGCGGCACCGGCGCGTGGTGGCCCAGGGTCGCGCTGAGCACCACCCCGACCGCCGCACACCTTCTGACACCCCGCACACCAACACGCCGCACCAACACGCGTGCGGATGTCAAAAGGTGTGCGGCTCCGAACAACAGACACCCTGCCCATAACTCTCGTTGCGAACCGAACCCGGCACCGAAGCGACCGCCATGCGGCGCATCTGATCGCCTGGCACGAATGAAATCGCTGACCACTTCGTGCGCAGCCCAACGATCATGCGCGGCACGGCAGGCCGAGCACGGCACCGCCCGTGGTGACGGGCCTCCTTCTGCACTAGCAGCCGCACACCTTCTGATTTCCCGCACACCGACTCGCCGCCCTAACACGCGTGCGGATGTCAAAAGGTGTGCAGCTGCACACAGCAAACATCCCGACTCATGAAACCCTCCTCGCCCGAACCGCATCCGACATCAAAGCGACCCGCATGCCGCCCACCTGACTACCCGAACGCAGAAACACGCTGACGAATTCGCAGGCAGCCCAATAATTCATGCGCAGCCCCGTAGGCCGAGCGCGCACTACCCATGGTGGCGAACTGGCTCTGCACCGACCGCCGCACACCTCCTGACACCCCGCACACCAACACGCCGCACCAACACGCGTGCGGATGTCAAAGGGTGTGCTGCTCCGAACAGCAGATGGCCCGGCCGCTGCGAACATTCGATGCACAGACCGAGCTCGTGTGCACAGCAGAGCAGTTCGCGCGCGGCGCCAGCTCGCGGTAACGCAGGGTCGCGCTGAGCACCGCACCAGCAGCCGCACACCTTCTGATTTCCCGCACACCGACTCGCCGCCCTAACACGCGTGCGGATGTCAAAAGGTGTGCAGCTGCACACAGCAAACATCCCGACTCGTGAAACCCTCCTCGCCCGAACCGCATCCGACATCGAAGCAACCCGCATGCCGCGCACCTGACTACCCGGAACGCAGAAACACGCTGACGAATTCGCAGGCAGCCCAATGATTCACACGCTCCCCGGAGGCCGAGCGCGCACTACCCATGGTGGCGAACTGGCTCCGCACCGACCGCCGCACACCTCCTGACACCCCGCACACCAACACGCCGCACCAACACGCGTGCGGATGTCAAAAGGTGTGCGGCGACAAACAGCAGAAAGCCCGGCCCGAGCGAACTTCGCTGCTCGGGCCGGGCTCGCTGAACGACCTTCTAGAACTGGTCCTGTTCGTAGTCGGAGCTGACGATCTCGTCGGAGTGCGTGGCGCCGATGACGTCCGGGGTGGACTCGCCGAGGGGGCCGGTGAGGTCGTCGTTGCCGGTGGCGCTTTGGTAGGGCTGCACGGTGCGGGAGTGCTCGTCTTCGTTGCGGCCCTGAGCGCCTGCGGCACCTGCGCCGCCGCCCATGAAGCTGTTGCCTGCGCCGGCACCCGCGGTGGTGGTGCTCGGCGTACCGGCGCCGGGGCCGAAGGCGGTGCTGCCGGGGACGCCGCTGATCGGGCGGACCGGCATGCTGGTGCCGGGCAGGGCGGTCGTCTTGGGCACCGACGGGATGCTCGGGGTGCCGGTACCGGTACGGCTCGGACTTCCCGTGCCGGTCCGGCTCGGGCTGCCGGGCACACCGACGGGACTGCCGTGGTTGGTCGTGCTCGGGCTGCCGGTGTTGTGCGCCGACGCCGTGGTGGTCGAGTTCGGCGACGCGGTGGTCGACGAGTTGAGGCCCGCGGCCTGGGTCGCGGTGTCCTGCGCGGTCGACTGGGCCTGCTCCAGGATCGGCTGGCCGACGTTCTGCGCCAGCGCCTGCGCGACCTCCTGCGGCGCGGGTCCGCCACCGGGCGCGACCAGCTGCTGCACCATGCCGCTCAGCTCGCCGGTCTTGCCGGCCAGATCACCGCGGGTGGCGTTGACGATGCCGACGGCCTGACCGAGGTGCTCGGTCGCCGAGGCCATCAGCGTGGCCTGGGCGGGCGGGGTCAGGATCACCGGCGCCATCGCGGTCGCCTGGGTGGCGAACGACGATGCGACGGTGAGCAATTGCGCGTTGCCCTGCTGCACCACCGCGGCGGCCTTCTGAGTGAGGTCGGAGATATCGATACCGCGCTTGCTGGTTTCCTGGCCTTCGACATTGTTCTGCTGGCTGGTGGCCTGCGCGTTGCGCGCGGCCTGGCTCTGCCACAGCTGCTCGACGGTGGTCATGCTGCCCTTGCCCACCTGCATGGCCATGTCGATGATCTTGGACGACGAACTCAGGATGGCCGTCGGGTCGAGCGCGCCGATGACGCCGGTGCCGAAGCTGCTGAGCAGATCGAGGATCGGCTTCATCAGCAGGTCGACGCCGGGCAGCGCGGGCACCGAAATGCCCTGCATGAGCGCCGCGACCGGATCGGCGGGCAGCGCGGGCAACGAGGTCGGGATCGCGGCCTGGGCCTGACTGACCGCGGCGGCGACCGAGCTCGGCGCCGAGCCGACGGCTCCGTTCAGCACGCCGGTCGCCTGGTCGAGCGCCTGGTTCACCGGCGCCGCGACATGTTGCAGCGCGGAGTGCGTATCGCCCAGCAGCGCCGAAACATCGGACGGAACCCCGGAGATGCTCTGCGCGTCCGGCGACGGATTGCCGTTCAGACCAGGCAGGCCCCCCGGCGCGCCCATCGCGTTGTGCTGGTCCTCGCTGAGCCGCTTGGACAGCACGAAGTCCGGCGGCTCGATCGGCGGCAGATCCTCGGGCACCTGCCCGAGCGGCACGTCGAGCACCGCCGAGTTCTGCGTCGCGTCGAGCACGGCCTGCTGGCCGATCGCCACGTTCTGATCGGCGGAGTGCGCCATCGCCATTTCCTCGGGCGCGATCACCCCGGTGTCGAGCGGCTTCATACGGCGCCGCCGATCTGGTTGCCGATGGCGTTGAGCGCGCCCGCGCTGGACCAGTCGGTCGCGTCGTACGCCGCGGCGGCGCTGAACGCCGACTCGGAAAGCTTGTTGTACTTGGCCGAAAGATCGTTGATGTCCTTGGCCTGCAGCACCTGTGCCGCGGCGAACATCGCCAGGTAATCGGCCCCGATCAAGCCGAACACCGGCACGAGTGCCGAGACGTTCTTGACCGCGTCGAAATTACCTGCCCCCGCAAGATCACCGGCGATGCCCGCGTTCGTGGCGGCGAACGCCCGGACCGCGTCGGTCTCTACCGAGAGATCACTCATCGAGTTGCCCCCCAAATCGTCGTGCACATCAGTGTCGTTGAACTTCTTCGTCGTCACCGTCTGCCCATTGCCGAACGGCATGACCGCTACGGATGGGCTCAATATAGCGGACGGTACCGGCAACTTTCGAGCCCAGCGCGACGTTCACAGAGGGAATACCGAGGTTGGCAGGGGGAATAGAAAGGAACTGGAACGTGTTGCAAATTAGAACAAGTTCTATATTCTCGATGCCATGAAGGTCGCAGTGACCGGCGCAGCCGGCTACCTTGGCACGAATCTGCTCCGCCTGCTCGTCGCGCGCGGCCACGAAGTCACCGCCATAGATCGGGTCGTGCCGCCGACGGCCGCCGAGCCGAACGTCACCTGGGTGAGCGGAAACGTGCTCGATCCGGCGTCGATGCGCGCCGCGCTCGACGGTGCCGAGATCGTGTATCACCTGGTCGCGCTGATCACCCTCGCCGAAAAGCACGACCTGGCCTGGAAGGTGAACACCGAGGGCGTCCGGGTGGTCGCCGAGGCCGCGCTCGAGGTCGGCGCGCGGCGCATGGTGCACGCCAGCTCGATCCACGCGTTCAACCAGTACACCTGCGGCGGCAATATCGATGAGAGCGCCCCGCGCTCGACCGATTCCGCGCTCCCCGTCTACGACCGCTCCAAGTGGGCGGGCGAGATCGAGCTGCGCAAGGTGATCGACCAGGGCCTGGACGCGGTGCTCTGCAACCCCACCGGCGTGTTCGGCCCCCTCGACTACAGCAGGCCGCTCTCGCGCATCAACCGCACGCTGAAAGACGCCGCGCAGGGCCGGATTCCGGCGATGATCGGCGGCGGCTTCGACCTCGTCGACGTGCGCGACGTCGCCCAGGGCCTGATCCTGGCCGCCGAACGCGGCCGCACCGGCGAGAACTACCTGCTCGGCGGCGAGATGATCTCGATGCTCGAACTCTGCCGACTCGCTGCCAATCACGGCGGCAAGCGCGGCCCGCGATTCTCCATCTCCCCCAAGCTCGTGGCCGGCGTGATCCCGGTCCTCGCGCCGATCGGCAAGCTGCTCAAGTCCGACATTGTCTCCAAAGCCGCACTGGGCGCACTGATTTCGGCCCCTGTAGTGGATCACGGCAAGGCCGAGCGCGAACTCGACTACCGCCCGCGCCCCACCGACGAAACCGTCCGCGACCTGGTCGCCTTCTTCGCCGACCCGACCCCCGCCACTCCGGACACCCGGCAGATCGCCTGACCTTCTGACCAGCACCCGACGCGGCTAGCCAAGTTTGCCTAGCCGCCTCTCGGGTGCTACTTTTTCACCAGCTAGCCAAATTTGGCTAGCCGAGAGTGAGAGGTTGGGCAAGATGGCAGGCGAAGTGATGACGCCGATACTGCCGTGCGATTCGATCGACGAGGTCGCCGAGTTCTATCGGATGCTCGGCTTCGAACAGACCTACTACCAGATGCGCCCGAACCCGTATCTGGCGATGCGCCGCGAGGACATCAACCTGCATTTCGGTGGCATCCCGGGGTTCGACCCGGCCAAATCCTATGGAACATGCCTGGTGGCCGTCCCCGATACCGGCGCGCTGTTCGCCTCGTTCGCCGAGGGAATGCGCGCGGTGCACGGCAAGCTGCTGGTCAAGGGCACGCCCCGGATCACCCGGCCGCGTAAGCGAAAGAACGCGGACAACCTGGCCGGCTTCGTGGTGGTCGATCCCGGCGGCAACTGGATTCGATTCTTCCCCCAGACGCCGGTACCGCCCGAGGCGGAATCGGACCGCGGCAGGCTCCGCAAGTCCCTCGACAACGCGGTCGTGATGGCCGATTCACACGGCGACAATGCCCAGGGTGCCAAGATTCTGGATGGCAGTCTGGCACGCGAGTCGCACAGCGCGACGACGATCGACCTCGTCGACGCGCTCACCTACCGCGCCGAACTGGCCCTACGCATGAACGACCCCGAACTCGCCCGCCGACTACTCGACCGCATCGGCGCGATCCCGCTGACCCAGGCCGACCGCGACGCGCTGACCGACGCCATGTCCAATGTCGAAGAACTACAACGCATCATCACCGACTGAAAGGACCCTATGTCCGCGGTTCGCCTACTGGTACTCGGCGCCGTCCGCCGCCACGACCGGGCGCACGGTTACCAGGTACGCGCAGACCTGGAGTCCTGGGGCGCCCACGAATGGGCAGGCGTGAAGTCCGGCTCCGTCTACCACGCGCTCAAAGCCATGGCCGGCGAAGGACTCCTGCTCGCCCACGAGACCACCCCGAGCTCCACCGGCGGACCGCCACGCATCGAATACGAGACCACCGACGACGGCGACCAAGCCTACTTCGCCCTGCTCCGCTCCGCCCTCTCGCAGCGCGACCCGCGAATGGACATCCTCGCCGCCGCCGTCGGCCTCATCGACGATCTCCCCCGCGCCGAAGCCATCGACCTGCTCCGGCAACGCGCCCACGCCATGGAGGTGTGGCGAGCAGCCGTCACCGTCGACCTCCCACCCGGCACCGACCTGGACACCTGGGGCCCGGTCGGCGAGGTCCTCGGCCTGTGGCTGCACACCGCGGATACCCGCGCCGAGTGGACCCTGCGCCTGCTACGCCGCCTCGAAGCAGGCGCCTTCGAGATGGCCGACGACAAACCCTGACCGTCAAAATTTATCCGTTACCTTCGGTAGCATTAACTGCCGCGATGTGACACGCTGCAAGAGCAATGTCGCATAGCACGGGAGGTGCATGGTCAATGACGACCGATATCTCTGCTCACCAGGCCGGCGAGCCGGGTCGAATCACCGAATTCCGCCGGGCCGGACTGACTTTCCCGGTTCGTGATGCCGGGCCGATCACCGGTGAGCCGGTGCTGCTGCTGCACGGCTGGCCGCAGGATTCACGCAGCTGGACCCAGGTGGCGGACCTGTTGAATCAGGCCGGATACCGAACCTTCGCACCGGATCTGCGCGGCGCGAGCACCACCGCCGCACCCCGCTGGCGCTGGTCGTACCGGCTCGATGCGCTGGCCGCCGACGTGCTGTCGATGATCGACCAGATCGGGCGGCCGACGCATCTGGTCGGCCACGACTGGGGCGCGGTCGCCGCATGGACCGCGGCGATCACCGGACACGACCGGGTGCGGTCGCTGTCGGCGCTGTCCGTGCCGCATCCCGGCGCCTTCGCCCGATCGATGGTGACGAGCAGGCAGGCACTGGCGTCTTGGTACATGTACTTCTTCCAACTCCCCGTGATCCCCGAACTGGTGGTGCGCACCGGCCTGTTTCCCCGCCTGCTGCGGCACACCGGCCAGTCCGCCGAAGTCGCCCAACGCGACAGCGCTCGGGTACACGACCGAGTGATCGCCCGCGGCGGCCTGAACTGGTATCGCGGGATGCTGTTCTCCTCGTCCCGGATGTTGCGCGGCCGGGTCACCGCGCCGGTACTCCAGGTGTGGAGTGACGGCGATACCGCGGTTCTCGCCAAGGCACACACACTCACCCGCCGCTATGCCGACGGCCCGTTCCGGCTCGAGGTACTGCCCGGCGTGTCGCACTGGATCCCCGAGGAAGCACCCGAACCGGTGAGCCGGCTCCTCGTCGAGCATTTCGCGGCCGGCGGCAGCGGCGCACGAGCGTCTTGACGATCGGCAAACTTACTTTGCCGCGCCCGCAAACCCCGGGCACAGTGACCGTATGAGCAATGAGTTCGACACCGTGCTGGCCGCCGTGGGGCCACGACTACGCCGGTTGAGACGCAGCAGCGGAACCACACTGACCGCCCTGTCACAGACCACCGCCATTCCGATCAGCACGCTGTCGCGGCTCGAATCCGGGCAGCGCAACCCCGGCCTCGGCCTGCTACTGCGGCTGGCGAAGGCCTATCGGATGCCGCTCGACGAACTTGTCGGCGCCCCGGCCAGCGGCGATCCCCGGGTCTACCCACAACCGTTCAGCCGCAACGGAATGACCGTCATCCCGCTGGCCCGCAACCCCGGCGGACTCCAGGTGTTCAAGCAGGTCCTGCCTGCCGGGCCGAACGATCTCGAGCCCGAACCCCGCTCCCACGACGGATACCACTGGCTCTACGTCCTCAACGGCCGGCTCCGTGCGGTACTCGGCGACCAAGACCTGATCCTCAACGCGGGTGAAGTCGCCGAATTCGACACCGAACTGCCGCACTGGTTCGGCAACGCCGACACCAAGCCGGTCGAATTCCTCAGCATCCTCGGCCCTCAGGGAAAGCGCCTGCGCACCCGCGCCCGCTACCGAACCACCTGACGTGCCTGGGGCAGCCATCCCCCGACCGCGTGGCGTTTTCTTGTCAGCAGGCGTCGTTTTCGCCACTGGTGCCGCCCACGGTGATTGCCGAAGAATCGCTGATGTCCCGAGAATGAGGAGATCAGCATGACCGAGCCGGAAACCACTGCCGCAATCGAAGAAATGCTCCAGGACTATTTCGACGTGCTCTACACGCAGAACATGGATTTGTTCGACCGGGTATTCCACCCGTCGGCCGTGCTCTACTCCGCCCAGGACGGCGCGGTCGTGGTCCGTCCGCGCGAGGAGTACCGCGAGCTGATGCGGGCTCGCCGATCACCGGAACAGAACCGCGCGCCGCGCAACGATGTCGTACTCGCCATCGATACGCTTTCGCCGGAAATGGCCATGGCCAAGGTGCGGCTGCGGCTCAACGACAACATCATGGTCGATTACCTGAACCTGCTCCTGGTCGAAGCGCATTGGATGATCGTGGCCAAGCTCTATCACCGCGAGGAAACCGTCCTGGACGTGCGGTAACGCAAGGAGATTAGCCTTGACCCATGCTGCGCACGATCGCCGCCATTCTGGTCGAGGATTTCACCCCGTTCGAACTGGGTGTGGTCTGCGAGGTTTTCGGCGTGGACCGGACGGGTGACGGCGGTCCGGCATTCGATTTCCGGGTGTGCGGCGAACGCCCCGGTGAACCCTTGTACTGCGCACAAGGTTTCGCGGTCGTTCCGTCGGTCGGATTGACCGGCCTGGTCGACGCCGATCTGGTGATCGTCCCGGCGGCCGCGGTGCGCGGCGACTATTCACCGGCCGTCCTCGACGCACTGCGGGCCGCGGCGAATCGAAAGACGACGCTGCTGTCGGTGTGCAGCGGCGCCTACCTGCTCGGTGCTGCTGGTTTGCTGGACGGCCGCCGATGCACCACGCACTGGCGCTACATCGAGGATTTCCAGCGGCGGTTCCCGCAGGCCGACATCGATCCGGACGTCCTGTTCGTCGATGACGGATCGATCGTGACCAGCGCGGGAACCGCGGCAGGCATCGATGCCTGCCTGCATCTCGTCCGTCGCGAAATAGGTTCCGCCGCAGCGAATCTGATCGCCCGGCGAATGGTCGTCGCACCGCATCGCGAGGGCGGACAGCGCCAGTTCGTCGAGCAGCCGGTACCGGTCACCGCGGGCACCAGCCTGCAGCCGGTGCTCGACGACATCCTCGACGACCTGACCGTCGAACACACCGTCCCCGAACTCGCCCGCCGGGCCAGCATGTCCACCCGCACGCTGTTACGCCGTTTCACCGCCGAAACCGGCACCACCCCGCACCGCTGGCTCACCCTGCAACGCATCCGCCACGCCCAGCACCTGCTCGAGGACACCACCCTGGACGTCGAACAGATCGCCCGCGCGACCGGAATGAGCACCGGCCCGCTGCTACGCCACCATTTCCGCCGCATCGTCGGCGTGACACCCACGGAATACCGCGCCACCTTCGCCGCCCGAACCGCCGCACCCGCACCTGATCGTGACGACAGGCCGGACGACATGACAGGGGTTCGGGCCAGGCCGCTTACCGCTCAACCGGCAAGTGACTCAACGCAATCGGGAGTGTCGTAGGCACGCTGTGCCTGCTGATTCAGACCCTCCGCAACGGAACGAGCAGGTGACTGTCGTACTGGCCGCCGACATGCACGATGTGGGTGCCGATGTTCCGGTTTTCCGCCGCCGACGGTTCCTGCTCGCCGATCCACTCGGGGATGTCCGCGCTGGACGATCCCAGCGTCACCATCTCGACAGTGTCGCCCGGGCGGAGGGTGATGCCCTCCTTCGGCACAGTCATCGAGGCGGTGCCGAACGGGAGGTCGATCACGCGTGAGTAGTGCGGCCCTACGGACAGGAGCAACGTCGCACCGGCGTTGAATTTCATGGCGGTCGGCCAGATGGCGAGCTCCACAGGAACGATCTCACCGGGTGTCAGTCGCTTCTCCCTTCATCAGCAGAACAGGTTCGGATTCCGTCGACCTCTCGGTGTCGAGTTCGCGACGTGAGACGCGGAGCTTTCCGGTCGCCATGAGCGGCTTGACAATGCCAGACGTATCATCGCGCATCACCAGGTTCGCCGCGGAGTCGAGCTTCAGCACGCTCACGGTCAGATCCATGTCGTCGGAGCCGTCGGCTTCGACCCACAGCTTGAGCTTCAGGTAGCCGATGAGTTCGCTGTCCTCTTCGATCTTCAGGGCGAAGACGGTTCCTGTGTTCCCGGGCGACGCGTCGTAGCGAACGCTGGTCGTAGCGATGATCTCGAATCCGCCGTCGCGGAGGGCCAACTCGATGTCGCCCTGATCGGCGCCCTCAGGAACCGCGAGCCGCGCGGAGTCGCGTCACGACTGCTGGACTCCGACCGCCACGTTGCCGTGGTGAGCAGGGAGCATCCGCTCTCGTCCCGACGCGAAGTTCGGCTGCTGGATCTGGCCGATGAGATCTTCGCGGATTTCCCCGCTGGAACGCCCGGCCGGCAGCAGAGCGATCAGGCCTTCACCCGCGCCTGCATCCATCGCGACGTGTCTTTTGAAGTCGCCTCGATAGATTTCATGATCGGCTTGGTACGCCAGAATCTGGCCATCACGCTCCTCCCGTCCAAGTTCGCCTTTTCCCACCACGAACTCTCGGTCATCCAGATCACCGATGGACCGACGCGAACGGAACACATCCTGTGGAGCCGCCTGAACCCGAGCCCCGCTACGAAGGCGTTCCTCGCCATCGTGGACAGGCTGGGGGGCCGCTTCGGCCACACCGGAATTCTGACCCACAAGATTGCCAACCAGGCGAACATATGTTCGACTGATTGGGTGCGGTGGCAAAGCCAGACCCTGGACGCCGACGACGGCGCGCTGCCCGGGCTCACCCGGGCGGGTTTGACGCGCACCGTGCAGACCC
The DNA here is from genome assembly GCF_040681495.1 of Nocardia sp. NPDC051756. Taxonomy (NCBI): domain Bacteria; kingdom Bacillati; phylum Actinomycetota; class Actinomycetes; order Mycobacteriales; family Nocardiaceae; genus Nocardia; species Nocardia sp. NPDC051756. The sequence goes on from NZ_JBFAYV010000005.1 coordinate 879,150, forward strand.
CCGAGTTCGAGGGCATCACCTTCCACGAGGTGCTGTGCAAGAGCGCGCTGAACAAGCTGCCGGAGAGCTCCGGCCTGCCGTTCGGCTGGACGATCAATCCGATGCGCGGCTGCTCGCACGCCTGCCGCTATTGCTTCGCCCGCCCGACCCACGAATACCTGGATCTGGACGCGGGCAAGGACTTCGATTCGCAGATCGTGGTGAAGACGAACATCGCCGCCGTGCTGCGCAAGGAACTGCACCGGCGCTCCTGGCATCGGGAACCGGTCGCGCTCGGCACCAACACCGACCCCTACCAGCGCGCCGAGGGGCGATACCGGTTGATGCCCGGCATCATTCGCGCGCTGGCCGATTCGGGCACCCCGTTCTCCATCCTGACCAAAGGCACCCTGCTGCGCCGGGACCTGCCACTGCTCACCCTCGCCGCGCGTGAAGTACGGGTGAGCGTCGCGGTGTCGATCGCGATCTTCGATGTAGATCTGCACCGCAGCCTCGAAACCGGCACCCCCTCGCCGAAGGCTCGGTTGGACATGGTGCGCGCGCTCACCGACGCGGGCTTCGACGTGAATGTCATGGTGGCGCCGGTGATTCCGTATCTCACCGACGGTAAAGCCCACCTGGACGAACTGTTCGGCGCGATCGCCGAGGCCGGCGCGCACTCGGCCGTCGCCTTCCCGATGCACCTGCGCGGCAGCACCCGCGGCTGGTTCCTGGGCTGGCTGGCCGAGCAGCATCCGGCGCTGGTCCGGCGTTATCGGCAGTTGTACGGCCGTGGCGCTTATGTGACGCCGGAGTACTCCACCTGGCTGCGCGGCCGCCTCGATCCGCTGCTCGAGCGACACGCCCTGAAGCGGGAAATACCGGCCGAACCGGAGACACCACCGGAAAGTCCACACGCGGCCGACCCACAGCTGGCATTGTTCGGCTGACGCCTAGAGCCCTGGTTGAAACTGCATGCAGTACCGGTAAACCTCGCATATCGGGCGGACGCACCGCGCGGTGCGGAGTAGGTTGGCGAATGGCACCCCTCTCATCGACGAGGAAGTGAAGCAGGCAGATGGTTTCGCACCACAACGATGTCGGTTCGGCCCAAAACGGTACCGACGCAGCGAAATTGGAAAAGGTAGTCATTCGGTTCGCCGGAGACTCCGGCGACGGCATGCAGCTGACGGGTGATCGGTTCACCCACGAGGCCGCCGCGTTCGGCAACGACCTGGCCACCCAACCCAACTTCCCCGCCGAGATCCGCGCGCCACAGGGCACCCTGCCTGGTGTTTCGTCGTTCCAGATCCAAATCGCCGACTACGACATCCTCACCGCGGGCGATCAGCCCGACGTGCTGGTCGCGATGAATCCGGCCGCGCTCAAGGCGAATCTGGAGGACCTGCCGCGCGGCGCCACGATCATCGTGAACACCGACGAGTTCACCAAGCGCAATCTGACCAAGGTCGGCTACTCCGCCGACCCGCTCGACGACGGCACGCTGTCGGATTTCGTGCTGCACCGCGTCCAGATGACCTCGCTCACCATGGGCGCGACCGAATCCACCGGCGTCGGCAAGAAGGACGGCCAGCGGGCGAAGAACATGTTCGCGCTGGGCCTGCTGTCCTGGATGTACGGGCGGCCGATCGGCGGCACCGAGAAGTTCATGCGGGAGAAGTTCGCGGCCAAGCCGGACATCGCCGAGGCCAACGTGCTGGCGTTCCGGGCCGGCTGGAACTACGGCGAGACCACCGAAAGTTTCGCCACCACTTACGAAATCGCGCCGGCAAAGCTGCCGCCGGGCACCTACCGGCAGATCACCGGGAACAGCGCGCTCGCCTACGGGCTGGTCACGGCGGGTCAGCTCGCCGACCTGCCGGTGTTCCTCGGCACCTACCCGATCACCCCGGCCTCGGACATCCTGCACGAGCTGAGCAAGCACAAGAACTTCGGCGTCACCACCTTCCAGGCCGAGGACGAGATCGCGGGAATCGGTGCGGCACTGGGCGCTTCGCTCGGCGGGGCGCTCGGCGTCACCAGCACGTCCGGGCCCGGTCTCGCGCTGAAGAGCGAAACCATCGGCCTCGCGGTGATGACCGAGCTGCCGCTGCTGGTGATCGACGTGCAACGCGGCGGTCCGTCCACCGGTCTGCCCACCAAGACCGAGCAGGCCGATCTGTTGCAGGCGCTGTACGGGCGCAACGGCGAATCGCCGGTCGCCGTGCTCGCGCCGCGCTCCCCCGCCGACTGCTTCGCCACCGCGGTCGAGGCGGCCCGGATCGCGCTCACCTATCGCACGCCGGTGCTGCTGCTATCCGACGGTTCGATCGCGAATGGTTCGGAGCCGTGGTCGATTCCGCAGGTCGCCGACCTCGCGCCGATCGAGCCCGCGTTCGAACCCGGCGGCGACGACGCGGACCCGTTCCAGCCGTACGCCCGCGATCCGGAGACCCTGGCCAGGCCGCTCGCCGTGCCGGGCACCAAGGGGCGCGCGCACCGGATCGGCGGGCTGGAGAAAGCCGACGGCAGCGGCAACATCTCCTACGAACCGGCCAATCATGAACTGATGGTCCGGTTGCGGCAGGCCAAGATCGACGGGATCAGCGTGCCCGACCTCGAGGTCGACGATCCGGACGGGCGGGCCGAGCTGCTGATCATCGGCTGGGGCAGTTCGTACGGCCCGATCGGTGAGGCGTGCCGGCGGGCGCGCCGCCGCGGGGTGCCGGTCGCGCAGGCGCATCTGCGGCATCTGAATCCGTTGCCCGCCAACCTCGGTGCGGTGTTGCGCCGCTATCGCACGGTGGTCGCGCCGGAGATGAACGGCGGCCAGCTCGCGCTGCTGTTGCGCGGGAAGTACCTGGTCGATGTGCGGCCGTGGACGAAGATCGCGGGCACCGCGTTCTCCGCGCAGGAACTCGTCGGGGTGATCGACGCCGCGTTGGACGGCTCGATCGAGGAGCTGGAACAGGACAAGGCCTTCGCCGCCCGAGCGCGGGCCACATACGTCACCACTGGGGGTACCGAATGACCATCGTGGAAACCTCGCTCGTCGGCACCGATCTCGGCCTGACCGGACTGTCCGGGGTGCCGGCCGCGGACGGGCCGCAGAAGGTGAAGGACTTCACCACCGATCAGGAGGTGCGCTGGTGCCCCGGCTGCGGTGACTACGTGATCCTGGCGACCGTGCGCGGGTTCCTCGCCGAGCTCGGATTGCGCAGGGAGAACCTGATGTTCGTCTCCGGGATCGGCTGCTCGAGCCGCTTCCCGTATTACCTCGAGGCGTACGGCATCCACTCCATCCACGGCCGCGCGCCCGCCATCGCCACCGGGCTCGCGGTGACCCGGCCCGACCTGTCGGTCTGGGTGGTGACCGGGGACGGCGACGCGCTGTCCATCGGCGGCAACCATCTGATCCACGCGCTGCGCCGCAATGTGAATATGACGATCCTGCTGTTCAACAACCGGATCTACGGGCTGACCAAGGGGCAGTACTCGCCGACCTCCGAGGAAGGCAAGGTCACCAAGTCGACCCCGATGGGTTCGGTGGACCACCCGTTCAACACGCTGTCCATCGCGCTCGGCGCCGAAGCCACCTTCGCCGCACGGGCTTTGGACTCCGACCGGGCCGGCTTGACCGAGGTCTTGCGCGCCGCCGCCGAACACCGCGGCACCTCGTTCGTCGAAATCCTGCAGGACTGCCCGATCTTCAACGACGGCTCCTTCGACGCCCTGCGCCGCGACAACGCCGCCGCCCACCTCGTACCCCTGCACCACGGCCAACCCATCCGCTTCGGAGCCGACAACGAATTCGCCGTCGTCCAAAGCGGTTTCGGCCTGGAGGTGGTCCCCGCCGACACCGTCCCCGAGTCCGACATAGTCACCCACGACGCCCACACCGACAACCCCGAATACGCCTACGCCCTCTCCCGCCTCTCCGACCAGGCTCTGAACCACGTAGTAACCGGCATCTTCCGCAGCGTCACCCGCCCGACGTACGACGACGGAGTACGAGCCCAGACAACGACCGCCCTGGAACGCAAGCCAGTCGACCAGAACTCCCTCCAGTCCCTACTCACCGGCCAAGAAACCTGGACCATCAGCCAGGACTGAATCCCCCAGCCACTGTGGGCATGTCCCGTTCGGTGGGAGCTCAGGCGCGCTTGGCGAAGCCGAGATCGATTACGGCGTCGCGTTCTTGGGTCAGTTCGGTGACGGTGGCGTCTATGCGGGTGCGGGCGAAGTCGTCGATCGAGAGGTCGGGGACGATGGTGTAGGTGCCGTTGGCGCAGGTTACGGGGAAGGAGCTGATCAGGCCCTTGGGGACGCCGTAGGAGCCGTCGGAGGGGACAGCCATGGAGACCCAGTCGCCGGGGGCGGTGCCGCGGACCCAGTCGTGGATGTGGTCGAGGGCGGCGCTGGCCGCGCTGGCGGCGGAGGAGGCGCCGCGGGCCTGGATGATAGCGGTGCCGCGCTGTTGGACGGTGGGGATGAAGTCGTCGGTCAGCCAGGCGGGGTCGTCGATGCGGTCGAGGGCCGGTCGGCCGGCGATGGTCGCGTGCGCGAGGTCCGGGAATTGGGTCGCGGAGTGGTTGCCCCAGATGGCAACTCGGGCGATGTCGGCGGCGGGCGCGCCGGTCTTCTTCGCCAGCTGCGCGATCGCGCGATTGTGGTCGAGGCGGGTCATCGCGGTGAACCGTTCGGCCGGGACGTCGGGCGCGTTGTTCATCGCGATGAACGCGTTCGTATTGGCCGGATTGCCGACCACGAGCACCTTCACATCATCGGCGGCACTCGCGTTGATCGCGGCGCCCTGCTCGGTGAAGATCGTGCCGTTGGCGGCCAGCAGATCCGACCGCTCCATCCCCGCCGTGCGCGGGCGCGCGCCGACCAGCACCGCGACATTCGCGCCGGAAAACCCCACCCACGGATCGTCACTGATGTCGATGGACTCCAGCAGCGGAAACGCCCCGTCCTCCAACTCCATCGCCACGCCCTCCAGCGACGCCACCGCCGCCGGAATCTCCAGCAACCGCAACCGCACCGGCGTGTCCGCACCGAGCATCGCCCCGGACGCGATCCGGAACAGCAGCCCATAGGCGATCTGCCCCGCCCCTCCGGTCACGGCAACGGTCACAGGCGCGGTCCGAGCGGTGCTCACGACTAACTCCTCAGCAGTAGACGGGCTCTCGACTTTCACCCTAACGACTCACGCCGCACCCGAAACCACACGGTGAGCAACACGACAGTCACCGCCGCGCACACCCTTCCACGCGCGCAAATGCGCGGGCGAATTCACCAGAGGCGACCGACAACGGGCACTCAGGTGAGGGCGGCTACTTCTCGGTCGGTGAGGACTACCGGGGAGATGGCGTCTTTGGTGCGGGCCATTTGGACGGCACGGTAGAGGGGGCTGTCGGGCAGGCCGGCGTCGCGGGCTTCGGCGCGGAGTTGGTGGACGAGGAGGGCGGAGACCGACACCGCGGCGGCCAGTTGGCTGGTGGCGAGGGCGTCGGCCAGGCGGCGAAGACCGAGTAGGTGCATTTCGCGGCCGCTGCCCGCGTCGGTGTACATGGCGAGCGGGATGATCTGGGAGATCTCACCCGCGGTGACGCGCAGGACGATCCGGCTGAGCCGGGCGGGGAAGATGAGGACCTCGACACCGGTCGCCGCGGACACCTCCACCTGCCGCTCGCCGAACACGCGGCGCGCGTGGATCATGTTGCCCGCCATCCACATTCGCCGCCGGCGCAGGGCAAACGCGTAACCGACGGTCGGCGCGCCGACCACCACGCCGATGGCCACCGCGATCGGCCAGCTGACCACGGTCGCGGCGAGCAACGCGGAGCCGATCCCGATCCCGGCCGCGGCCAGCGCCAGCCGACGCAGCATCGGCGCGTACATCTCGGGCGCGACCAGGTCCAGTCCTACGGGCGGATCCGTGTGCTGCTCACCGGAATTCGACACAGGCCCACCTCTCCGCGACTCCCGCGCCACCTAGTGCGCGCAGTCACGTTACCCCCACACCCGGACTCCGGTACCCCCTTCGGAGACGTTGCCGCCGTTCCGTATTGCCGCCGCAACAAACGGCCCTTAAACGCCGAGCGCCGCGCGAATCGCGGCAACCGCGTCACCGATCGGGATCTGGCGCTGTTCCCCGGTTGCCATTTCCTTCAAACCTATTGTCTCCTCGGTAAGATCGCGATCCCCGAGCACCAGGGTGAACTTCGCACCGGACCGGTCGGCCGCCTTCATCGCGCCCTTCACCCCGCGTCCGCCGTAGGCCAGATCGACGCTGATCCCCGCCGCCCGCAACTGCGCCGCGAGCACCACGAGCCGCTGCTTGGCCGCATCGCCGAGCGGCACCCCGAACACCGCACAGCGCGCGGCCTCGCCCGCCGTCTTTCCTTCGGCCTGCAACGCGAGCACCGTCCGGTCGACCCCGAGCCCGAATCCGATGCCGGACAACGGTTGTCCGCCCAGCTGCGCCATCAGCCCGTCGTAGCGCCCACCGCCACCGATGCCGGACTGCGCGCCGAGCCCGTCGTGCACGAACTCGAACGTGGTCTTGGTGTAATAGTCGAGCCCGCGCACCATCCGCGGATTCACCACGTACGGCACGCCCAGCGCGTCCAGGTATCCGAGCACCTGCTCGAAGTGCGTCTTCGCCGATTCGGAGAGGTGATCGATCATCAGCGGCGCGTCCGCGGTCAGCTCGCGCACCTCGGCCCGCTTGTCGTCGAGCACGCGCAGCGGATTGATCTCGGCCCGCCGCTTGGTGTCCTCGTCGAGCGGCAGCTTGAACAGGAACTCCTGCAACAGTTCCCGATACTGCGGCCGGCAGGTGTCGTCGCCGAGCGAGGTCAGCTCCAACCGGAACCCCTCCAGCCCGAGCCCGCGGAACCCGGCGTCGGCGATCGCGATCACCTCGGCGTCCAGCGCGGGGTCGTCCACGCCGATCGCCTCGATGCCGACCTGCTGTAGCTGCCGGTACCGACCGGCCTGAGGCCGCTCGTAACGGAAGAACGGCCCGTTGTAGACCAACTTCACCGGAAGCTGCCCGCGATCGAGCCCGTGCTCGATGACGGCCCGCATCACCCCGGCGGTCCCCTCGGGGCGCAGCGTGACGCTGCGGTCGCCGCGATCGGGGAAGGTGTACATCTCCTTGCTGACCACGTCGGTCGACTCGCCGACGCCGCGGGCGAACAGCCCGGTGTCCTCGAAAACCGGCAGCTCGATATGTCCGTATCCGGCCAGTCGGGCGGCGCGGATCAGTCCGTCACGCACCGCGACGAATTCGGCCGAGCCGGGCGGGACGTAGTCCGGAACCCCCTTCGGGGCGGAAAAGCTGCTGGTCTTGGTCACGGTGGTCCAGTTTTCACCACCACGCCCCCGCAAGTCCAACCGGTTACGCCGACCTCCCGTCCTGGGCCGGTTCCTGCCCGTTATGCGCGATTCCGGTCACCTGTGAGGCGCACCGCTCTCAGGAAGTGCAGGGCAGTCTCAGGAATAAATGGCAGACTCTCATGCCGTAACAACCGGACACGGGAGGAACGTGGTAGTGCCGAGCAACGAACAGCGGCGAGCAGCGGCGAAACGCAAGTTGGAGCGCCAGCTCGCCAACCGGGCCGAGCGCGCACGCAGGCGCAAGCAACTCACGATCGCCGGGTCGGTGCTCGGTGTTGTCGTTTTGGTCGCGGCCATATCCGGGGTCTACTTCCTGACCAAGGGCGACGACAGCGGCTCCGATGCCAAGGACGCGACGAATTCGAGCAGCGCACCGTCGGCGGCGGCCCCGCCCGCGGCGGCGGCCAAGCCCGCGCTGGTCAACTGCGTCTACAAGGACAGCCAGAAGCCGGCCGACAAGCCGGCGACCAAGCCGGCCAAGGCCGACGGCATCCCGACCACCGGGAACGACGCGAAGGTCAGCGTCAGCATGGAAACCAATCAGGGCCCGATCGGCTTGACCCTGAACAACGCCGAATCACCGTGCACGGTGAACAGTTTCGTCAGCCTCGCCGCGCAGAAGTTCTTCGACGGCACCAGCTGCCACCGGATGACCGCCAGCGAGGGACTGAAGGTGCTGCAGTGCGGTGACCCGACCGCGAGCGGCATGGGCGGGCCGGGCTACGAGTTCGACAACGAGTACCCGACCGACCAGCTCGACGCCAACGATCCGATGGCGGCGCAGAAGCCGATCGCGTACAAGCGCGGCACGCTGGCCATGGCGAACGCGGGACCGGGCACCAACGGCAGCCAGTTCTTCGTCGTCTACGGCGATTCGCAGCTGCCGCCGAACTACACCATCTTCGGCACGGTCGACGACAACAGCATGAGCACCCTGGACAAGATCGCGAAGAACGGCCAGGACAACGCGAACGGCCCCGGCGACGGCAAGCCGAGCCAGCCGGTCGACATCCAGTCGGTCCGGATCGACTGAGACCGCGAAAACCGTTCGGGCCCCGCATCGATCGCCGGTGCGGGGCCCGACACGTGTCGCGCCGAGGAAGGGAACCCTAATCCTCCGGTTAGGGTTGGCTCAGACCGGAGATCCTCCGGCGAGTTACCGAGACTGTCGGAATTGTGCGATATATGCTGATAAGCGGCACAGCCGTACGGTTGCGGCGATGCTTTCTCGGGTAACCTCGAAACACGGAGTTCGCGTAGCGTGGCAACCCCTCTGACGGGCGACCCCCGAGCAAGGGAATTGCGACGACACGAGTTCTCCCGGTGTCCACGTTTGCAGCCGGGGCATCGTCGGACGGACTACAGTCCCCTGGCGATGTCCAGACGAAGCACCACAACATCCATAGTGATCACTGCAGCATCGGGGAGCAGCCATGTCCGAGGAACTGGACGACATCGGCCGCGAGACAGCGGCCATGATGAGGACTATGTTGCAGCTTGCGACGCTGGTCGCACTGCGGACCCGCGAGCGTGGTCAAAAAGAAGCCGAGGCGCGCGTCAAGGTCACCGAGGCCCGGATGAAAGAGGCCCGCGAGATGCAAATCCGCGAGGCCCGCGACTCCAAGGCGAAGGACCCGCGCAACACCGAGCTGGCCCGGATGATCGAGAAGCCGATCCCGGAACGCGGTGTGTCGCTGGAGAAGGACCGCTTCACCGCCCAGGCCGAGGCGACCCGCATGGCAGGCATCGCCGCCGCGGCACACGCCAAGCCGCCGGTGCTGCAATACGACTCTCCCGAACGTCGCATGGCGATCGCCGCGCACCTGGCGAAGATGGGTGTCGCGCCCGAACTCGCCGCGGTACGCATGTTGATCGAAGTAGGTCAGGCCCAGCCCCCGATCGAGGCGGTTCGCACCCGTCCCGAGGAGGCGCCCGCGGTCACCAGGGCTCGCGAACAAGAGTCACGCGGACTCGAACGCACCCGCTAGCCGACGAACGAAAGAAACGCCCGCTTATCAAGCGGGCGTTTACTTTTCGGGCCGGAAGCTACATCCGGAAGTCGCCGATGGTCGGGTCGCCGAACATCCCGTGCTGCGGCGACTTCAACGGCAGCGGGCTGAGCATGTCCTTGTGCCCGTTGCGCACGCTGCAGTACTTGAACGGCCCCTTGGGATCGAACAGCTTGGCCATGTGCGGATCCGCGTGATCGAGGAACCACACGCTCAATCCCGTTGCCCCGTCGAGCCGGAAGTGCTCCCAGGCCCGCCACATCGCGTCCAGCCGGGCGATCGCCTCGGCGTGCTGCCACCACTCCGGGCACCACACGGTGTCGCTGAGATCGGTCACCTGACGCCGATACACCAGGCTCAGGTAGTTCTCGACGAACTCCACCACACTCGCGTAGATCATCGGTTGCTGCTGTTGCTCAGTCATGACCGAACCCCGCTCAGCTCCGCAACGACCAAAAGTGTTGCGTCCGAGGCTCGCTCGCTGCGCCCACTCACAGTGGCCTGACCTCCTCGATCTTCCCGTACTCCGGCGGCGGGGTGCCCTTGCTCAGCGAGGGCGTGCCCGGCATCAGGTCACCGATCTCCGTCTTGCGCTGCGGATCATGGTGCGAGATGGACTTCGTCACCTCGGCAGCGTACTCGCCCTCCCACCAGGGAACCGTGCGAACCAGCACCGGCGGCGCGCCGGACGGGAAGACGATCACCCGCCCGCGCGGCAACTGGGCCAGCGCCTGCACGCTGAACGTCTTCGACGACCCGAGCGAACGCGAATAGCTCTTGCCGCCTGAGGATTCCGACACCGAGGCGGACACGACCTCGTAGTCGCCGATCGCCTCGGACCGCTCCCGCAGGAAGTTCGTATCGTCCACGCCGCTGCCGAGCACCTTGATGTTCGCGGCGGCCCACAGCGCGTTCATGCCCGGCTCGCCCCAGCAGCGCACGCCCTGCGCCCAGGACTGCAACACGGTCATCACCACGATGCCGCGCGAGCCGAAGTGGCTGTACTGCTTGGGCAGATCCTTCCAGCGCACCACGTTCGCGGCCTCGTCCAGCACGGCGAGCAGCGGAATGGGCAACCGGCCGCCGAGCGACTGCGAGGCCTTGCGCATGGCCACGTCGATCACGGCCTCGGTGAGCGCGCTGACCAGCGGCGCGGCCGATCCGCGGCCCTCCAGCGAAAGGCTGTACAGGGTGCCGTTGCGTTCGATGAACTCCAGCTCGTCGAACTCCCGGCGATCCCCACCGCGGGTGATCCACGGGTGCACGTTGGACAGCTTGAGGCAGCGGATCATCTTCTTGGCGGTGCCGAAAATGCCACTGCGGGTACGCAAGTCGGCGTTGTACTGGGACGCCAGGCCGGAGGCCGTGTAGTGGTGGCGCGCCGCGCGCAGCAGCTCGATCGGCTCGGTGTCACCGGGGTTGGTCACCCATTCCCACACCTGAACGATCGGCCGGCTGCCGTTGCGGTCGCCGACGGCCGCGGCCAGGAACAGCCCGGCGAGCAGATCCTCGGCTTCCGGATCGAAGAACGCGTCGGTCTTGGCATCGGAACCGTCGTCGCCGTCGGCGAAGTGCCCGGCCAACCGGGCGGCGCGCATCTCACAGCCCTCGACCCTGGCGTTGACCCAGGCCAGCGGATCCCAGAACCAGGTCGCCTCCTCGCCCGCGACGCCCTGCGGGTCGAAGACGAAGGTGGGACTGCCCTTGGCCTCACGCACATCCCGGGTCGCGTCCACCACGTCGCGCTTGTTCGAGGTGGCCAGCACCGGGCCGATCGCGGTGAGGATCGCCGGGATCACCCGCGAGGTCGACTTGCCCTGCCGCGGACCCCAAATGTCCAGGTGCAGATCCTCGTAGGAGCCGTAGAGCATCTCGCCGTCGGCGATCCCGATGCCGATCGGCACGCCGGGCACATCCTCGCTGCCGAGTCGCACCCCGAGCTGAGTGGCCTTCGCCCGCACACCCTTCGCGGTGAGATGCGCGATGGCGCCGCCCTGGCCCATGACATCGGCCTTGTCGTCGACCGGCAGCCTGCCCACCGTCTTGCGCTTGGCCAGCCGCTTGCGCACGACCACCCAGGCCACCACCGCGACGACCACGAGCAGCACGATCACCGTGGACGCGCGCGGCCAATGCAGCTTGCCCTTGATCAGATCCGCGACGATGGCGATCGGGTTGATCGGGATCGACTGCGGGGTCACCGCCAGCATGTTGCCGAGATGCAGGGAAATCCACAGCGTGGCCACGACCGCGATGCCGGCGTACAGCATGATCATGGTCGTATCCGGCCCGACCGCGGCCGGATCCTTCACCGGCTTCTTCGCCATGGCTGCCTCCTACGTTCGGTACGGGAAATGTCTTGGTGTTCAGCGGAACGCGTCGAGCCGCCAGCCGTCGGGCGTGCGCACCACGGTGGCGATGACCGTCGCCGGCGGCAGCGGTTCCTTGCGGCCGTTCGGGTAGACCACGGTCTGCTCGATCCCGACCTTGAACTGCTGCAGGTTCGGATCGCCGCCGCTGGGCGCCTTCTCGCCGGAGGCGAAGGTGAACGCCTGGACGTTCGCCTTGGCGGTGGCCCAATCCGACCACTGCAACGTCGTCTTCGGCGTCTCCAGCCCGGTCGGTGAACCGTCCAGCATGCGAATCAGGCTGGGGCCCAGCCATTTCCGAGCGCGCGCCAGCGAAGCGCCCTGATTTTCGGTGGCCGGCTGCCAGGTGTAGATCTCCTTCAGCGCGGCCACCGCGACGCCGTCGGGCGTGACCGGATCGGGTGCCGGCACACCTTCGAGCAACCGGGTCGTTGACGTGGCCGGGTGCCCCCCACCGGATCCCGCGTCCTCGCGGTCTCCGCGACCGCAGGCCGCGCCCAGCATCGCGACGCTCACCACCAGCACCACCACCAGTTTCGCGCGTACTTTCGCTTTGTCTTTCCAGGCTAGCCGCACCGACCGACACTTCGGGAGTCTCTGTGTCGCGTGTTCGGAACAGGTACTCACAGAACCCTCCTCGCGCGCGCGTCGCCCGGCACCTGCACCTCACCGACACCACCGCCACCACGGGTGCCGGGCACCGCCTGGATCATCCGTCCGTTGCCGGAGTAAATGCCGACCTGCGCGGGGCCGCGCGGCCCGAAGGCGCTGAACACCAGATCCCCCTCCTGAATCTTGCCCATCGGCACCTCGACGCCGGCTTCCCACTGCTGTTCGGCGGTGCGCGGCAACGTCACCGAGCCGGACGAGGCGGCGAAGACCGCGGCGGAGGTCAAACCAGGACCATCCATGCCGCCGCCGCTCGGACCCTGTGGTCCGCCGCCACCCCACACGTACGGCTGCCCGAGCCAGTCGTGCGCGGCCTCCACGATCTGGCTTCCGCCGCCGCCCTCCTTCGGGTCGAACCGGCCGAGCGCGCCGGGCGCGCGGTACTGCGCCTCCATCGCGAGGATGTTCGCCACGTACGGCCGCGTCTCGGACAGGTGCGCGGCAACCTGATTCGGCATGCCGCCGGACGCGAGCACCGCGCCCTCGCCGGCGTTGTAGGCGGCCAGAGTCAACGCGGTGACGTCGCCCTGCACCTTGCCCTCGGACTCCCACTGCATGATCTTGTGCGCGATGGCGCACATGTAGCGGCCCTGACCGATGATCGCGTCGCCGTCGTCCCACAGGCTCGCGGTGCCGTTGCCGTCGGCGTCGATCACGTAGGGCTGCCCGTCATCCGGGTTCACACTCACCGCGGTACTCGGCAGGAACTGCGCCAGACCCTGCGCGCCGGCCGGCGAGGTGGCGCCGCGGCGGAAGCCGGACTCCTGCTTGCCCTGCGCGGCCAGCAGCGAGGGGGTGATCTGCGGGCAGAGGGAACCCGCACGGCGATACCAGATTTCGAGTTCCGGCGGCACCTTGCCCGCGGCCAGCGCGCCACCCGCGCTGCCGAACCCACGGCTGCATCGGGGATCGTTGGAGAAGGCTTGCGCGCCACCGACATCCGGGGTCGGCGCGCCGTCCAGCCAAGGCACCGGGTCGATCTGGCGGCCACCGGTGAACCGGCCGCCGGGCACGATCTCGAAATGCAGGTGCGGGCCGCTGGATTCGCCCGCGGAGCCGACCTGGGCGATCGGCTGGCCCGCGGTCACCGCGTCGCCGACGCGCACGTGCACCCCGGAGTCCCACATGTGGCCGTAGACGGCGGAGTAGGCGCGGCCGTTGGTGTCCACCGAGTCGACCACCACCCAGTTGCCGAAACCCGATGCGGGACCGGCGGCGACGACGCGGCCGTCGGAGACCGAGTAGATGGTGGTGCCGTCGGTGGCGGCGAGGTCGACGCCGAGGTGGGTGCCGCCGCGCGCGCCGAAAACGTCGGACACCGTGAAGGTTCCGGCGGCCAGCGGCAGCGTACGCCGGATCGGTCCGGCGCCCGCGGCCAAGGACGGCGCACCGGCGCTGGTCGGATTCGCCTGCGGCCCAGACGGTGCCGCGCCTGCCGCCGGACTCGCCTTGGTGCCGAACGGGAACTCGGTCGGCGGCGGCACCGACGTCCCGGACGGATTCGCGCGCGGATCCCCCGGCGGATAGCCGCCCAGCGGCGGCAGGTTCGACTGCGTGCCGAGCAGCCCGGAACCCTCACACGGGTCGTCGACCGAGGGCAGCACGATGACCACCACGAGGGTCATCAGCGCGAGTACCGCGCCGAGCGCTCCCCACAGCAGCGCCTTGCCGGTCACCGCAGCCTCGCCGGGCCCGGCCCTCCGCGCCCGGGCAGGACAGGATTCACTGGCCGCGCCGGGACTCGTTGAGGGTGTCGGCCAGGGTGCGGTTCATCTCCGCGGCGGCCGCCAATTGTTGTTGCAGCAGCGCCACTTTGCGGCGCAGCGCGGACGCGTCCATCCGCTCCAGGCTCGGGCCCTCGGCCGCGCGCACCCAGTTGCGCACCGAGTTCGTGTGCACGCCGATCTGTTCGGCGACCACCCGGCAGGCCTCCGATTCGCTGCTCATCTGCGCGGTGAGCGCGACGACCTGCTGCACGGCGGCCTGGCGCACCTCCGGCGACACCCGGCGGTAGGAGCGGTGCGGCATCATCCGACGCACCTCCCCGCGCGGCGGTGCATCGATAACCCGCTTCTCGGCTGATCTCTCATGCGGCGCTCCCGCTCGGCGAATCCGTCCCTCGGGCAGTCGATTCGGTGAACTCGCTGAACCGCTGGTTGGTGTCGTGAATGCCGCTCTCCTTCTCCGAGAGCGTGAACTCCATGTGGAACGGAATGCCCGGCCGGCGATCCTCACCGATCTTCAGCAGGAACTTGCCGGTGCCCGGTGGGGATGGTCGTAGCTGGCCCGGTTTGAGCGCCTCACCGGTCAGCGCCTGCGGCGCGGACCAGCCGGTGACCATCTGTTCCTCGGCGGAGGTGAACGGCACGATGCTGTCCAGCCGCTTGACCTCCTCGCCGGGCAGCGCGCCGAAGATCTTGGCGCGCGCGCGTTCCAGGAAGCCGAGCGCCTTGGCGATGGCGGCCTCGGAACCGAGGGCCTGCAAGTCCTTGATGGTGTGGCTGATCATGATCAGCGAGGTGGCGATGCCACGCTGCAATCGGGTCAGCTCGTCCACCCGGTCGACCATGAAGTCGCCCAGGCCGAGCACCTGCCACAGCTCGTCCATCACGACCTGGAAGTAGCGCTGCGGGCCGAGGTCGGCGTCCGACAGCACGTGCGCGGCCTCCACCGAGGCGAACCCGTCGGCCCAACAGGCCAGCATCACCGCGGCTTTGAGCTTCTTGTCCCCGGTCGGGATGTGCGAGACATCGATGCAGACCGCGACCGCGCCAGTGTCGATCGGCACCGAGGTCTGCCCGTTGAAGATCGCGCCGAACGGGCCCTGGGTGAGCGCGCGCAGCGAACGCCGCAGGTTCTTGATCGCGTTGTTGTATTCCTCGGGGTCGTCGGCGCCCGCGTCGAGCATCAGTTCCTCACCGCCGGCCACGATCACCTCCAGCAGGTGCTCCATGATCGGCGGCTGGTCCGGCGTGTAGCCGCTGCCCGGCTGGTAGAGGATGCGCAACGCGGTCGCGATGAGCGTCTCTTCGTAGTCGCGCACCCGCGCGCCGCGAACCAGTTCGACCAGACCGGCGATCAGCGTCACCTGACGTGCCCGCAGGTCCTGCAACACCTGAATCTGTAGCGCCGGATGATCATCCAGCCGCGGCACCACCGCGCCCAGCACACCCGCGGCGAGCGGATTGAGCTTGCCGTGGCCGTAGCCGAGGTCGATCACCTGGCCGCCGACCAGCTCGACCATCTTGCGGTAGTCCGGCTTCACGTCGGCCAGGATCAGCGGCGTGATGCCCTGCGCGATGCCGCCGAGCACGATCCGGCGCACCAGCGACGACTTGCCGAAACCGTTGAGGCCCAGCACGAACAGGCTCGGCGCGGTGATGAAGCTGCCGCGCATGAACCAGTTCATCGGGTCGAAGCAGACCGGCGCGCCGGTGTGCAGATGCGAGCCGAGCGGGGTGCCGATCAGCGGCGCGCCGGCGCCGACCGACCACGGCCACAGGCCGGCGACCTGCGCTGTGGTGGCGCGGTATTCGACCGGGCGGCCGACCACGTTCATCCGGCCGCCGCCCTCCCCCGCGTAACCACGATCGGTGAGCTGGGCTGTGCTGCGGTCGAATCCGTCCTCGAAGACCTGTTCGGCGCGCGCGGCGTAGTTGCGCCGGCGGATGTCGTCGGTGCGAATCCGGAACTGCGCGAACGCCGCCCGCAGGCCGGTCTGCTCGCGGACGATCATCTCCAGCTTGGCCCGGGTCGCCTCGTCGAGCAGCGCCGGGCCGGAGGTCTTGCGCCGGTCGGCCTTCGCCTTTGCGCGCAGCGCCGCCTTGTCCATCACCGGCGTGCCCATGGCCCGGTCGGCGGTGTAGTCGGTCTTGGTGGGGCGCTGCGGATTACGGCCGGCCCGCGAACCGTTGCGGTCCTGCACGCCGCGTTCCGGCCTGCCGTTGCGGGTGCCCTTTCCGCTGCGCGGATCCGGCTGCTGACCCGACCGGGACCGTTCGCCGCGCGCCGGACGCTCGCCGTCGCGCGCCCGCGCGGTCCGGGCCGCGTCACCGCGCGCCCGGTCCGAACTGCGTTCGCCCCGGCCGTTTTCGGTGCGCGACCGATCAGGACGCGACCCGTCGGCGGCCCGGGCGCTCTCCGCCCGAGCCCGGCGTTCGGCCGCCGCCCGCGCGCGTTCCCGCTCGGACGTCTCGTCCAGTCCCGACCGATCGTCGCCGGTCACGCGCGCCGCGCCCCGGCCGGATCGCCGTGCGCGGTCCGGCATCTCCTCGAGGCCGGAGCGTTCGCGCACGCCGCGGCGACCGCGCTCGGGGCGCTCGCCCCACTCGTCCTCGTCGCGCCGCCGGTCGTGCCGGGCCGCGGGCTCGTCGCGGTCGCGTACGGGTGGCTCGTAGTCACGTGCCATGTATTACTCACCCCGCCAGTGCCTTCGGAATTGTCGCGTGCTCCGGCAGGATCACCCCGCAACCGAGCGAGGCCGCGAAGGCCGCCGCCTGGTAGCGGTAGCACCGCCGGATCTTCAACCGCGCCTGCGTGGACAGGTCGCGCGTGATGGCTTCGATCCGCGGCAGGTCGCCGCGCAGGGGCTCGGTGATGGTCACCAACGCCCCGAAGCGGGTCACACCGTGACCCCGGGCTTGCTCCTCGCGGGCCTGCTGGGTGGCGCCCACCCGCAGGGTCGCCGCCGCGGACACCACACCGCGTTCGCTCTGCTGGGCCACCAGCGCGTTCTTGAAGTCGTCGTCGACGATCTCGGCGGCGTCGGCGGCCGAGTGCGGCCGGTACACGATGGCGATGCGCTTGCGCGGCACTTCGGGATTGGGCGCGAGCAGCCGTTGCAGCACCCGCTCGTCCACCGCGCCCTCGGGGGCGGCGTCCATCTCCCAGGTGACCGAGCGGCCACCGTCGTGCACGAAGTGGTCCCACTTCTCGTCGTGCGAAACCGGGCCCGCGTCCGCCCAATCCAGGCCGTGGCCCTCGGGCTCGCTCGACGCGACCTCCAGGTCCGCCTGCGAGGCCGGGTCGTAGCTGCGCCGGATGAACGAGATGACCTCGTCCGCCGACATCGGCTGGGCGCGCACGCCCGCCTCGGCCAGCGCCGCGCAGATGCCGGGCAGCCGGCGGCCGATCTCGACCGCCTCCTCGGCCGGGTTCTTCCGCCGCTCGGCCGTGGTGGCCTTGAACGTGATCGCCACGCGCGGCAGCAGCTGCACCCGCTCCTGCGGCAACTCGGTCGCGAGCTCGTACATCACCTGCTGCGCCAGCTCCGGCGCCTCCGGCCGGGTGATCGTGGAAACCTCGGTGAGCAAACGGTTTCCGGTCTCCGGCACCGTGTCGATCACCGGCACGACCGCGACGATGTCGCTGGTCTGGCCGACCGAGGCGAGGAACGTGCCCCACGCCGACACCCAGCGATCGATCACCGGCTGATCCACGGCCTCGTGGCCTTGCGGCCAGGCCCGCAGCACGACCGTGTACTGGGCGAACTGCGGCAGATGGATCATGCCGAAGCTGTACCCGCCCGCGTCGATGCCCTCGTAGAGCTTCGACGGCGCGAGCAGTCCCGGCAGCCGGGTGACGCCGCCCGGGATCCGGGAGAACCGGCCACCCCGGTACACGTGCTCGCCGTTCTTGCGCGAGCGCATCCAGTTGAACATCATCAATCCCGTCTCGTAGCCCGAGCGGCCCCCGGTCCGCCACACCAGTGGAACCATGATCACCACGCCGGTGACTCCGACGATCAAACCCCATTTGAAGCCGCCGACCATCGCGGTGATCAACGCCGTGATCACCACCACGAAGCCGATCACGGTCTCTTCCCAGCGCAGGCCGAAAAGTCCTGCGCTGCGGGGCTTCTGCCACAGCCCGTACGAGCGACGCTCGTAGGTATCGTTCGTCGTCATCGTCATCGCGGAATGGTGCTCCTCCCGAGGTCGGGCGAGCGATTCGCCCAACGGTCACCGGCCACATCACCCATTGCCTGGTCGGCACGGTTCAGGCTGCTCGTCGCGGCACGCGCCGCACCGATCCGCCCCGCCGCCCGGGTCGCACCGGACGGTACTCCCGCCGCGCCCTGGGGTCCGGAGGCGCGCGGTGCCGCACCACCGGCAGGACCGCCGCCACCGCGCGGCGGTGTCGGCCGTGGGGCGCCGCTGCCGCGTCCGCCCGCGCCGCCCGGCGGACGCGGACCCGCGCCGCTGCCGCCGACATATCCCGGAGCGCCCGAGGCCGCGGTGCCTTTGACGCCAACGGCTTTGGTGCCCATGGCACCCAGGCCCGCGACGGCGAGCAAGGTGCCGCCGGTCGCGGTCAAACCGGAACCACCACTACCGACGATCGCGACCGCAGGCGTGACCAACCGCATCAGCGCGGGCAGCACGAACGCGACGCTGCACAGCAGCACGATCGCGACCAGCATGCGTTGCGCCTGCTCACCATCCGGCAAACCGTTGGTGCTGGTCAGCGAATCCACATGCCCCGCAGTGGTGAACGCGATCATGTAGACGATCGCGGCCACCGGCTTCCACAGCATGAACGCGATGATCCAGCCGATCAGCTTCTGGTAGGACTGCTTTCCGACGTTCATCCCGGACGCGGCCGCCGCCAGCGGCAGCACCCCGGCCGCGATGATCAGCAACCCCTGCCGGACGATGGCCAGCACGATCTGCGCGAGCGCGCCGAGCAACCCGACGATCGCGATGATCAACACCAGGCCCGGCGAAAACGCTTGCAGCTTACTGGTTTTCACCATCAGCTCGGCCAAGTCCTTGGCGTTGCCGTTGGTCGAGTCGTTGATGATCCACTCGGAGAACCGATCCGAGGCCTGGGTGCCCGCGACGATCACCGCGCCGAGCATCCAGGAACTGAACACCACCCTGGCGAACATCCGGAACGATTCGGCGGCCTCGTTCATCGTTGCCCCGCGTCTGGCCTCGGCCAAGCGCGCGCCGGAAAGTATCACCGAGGCTATCAAGAGCAATATCTGTGCCTGATAGGTGTATTCGTTGATCTTCGTGAACAGCGAACCCGAGTCGCTGGCCGCCTCGTTGGGCACCTTCATCCAGAAGGTCAGCGCCAGGATGATGGCCTCGCCGAGGCCGTTCATCAGCGAGTCGACCACCTTGCCGAAGGTCGAGTCCCACGCCTTGTCCTTGACCGCGGTGGCCGCCTGACCCGGATGCGAGGCGGCGTTGCCCGCCTTGCACGCGGCCGACGCGGCGTCGCCGAGGGAGATGCCGGGCAGGCCGACATTGTCGAGCGTGTCGTGGATCTCGTTGCACGTCTCGTCGAAGCCGTACTGCTGTCCGTAGGCCACGGTCGGCGTCGCCATCATCACCGTGAAGATGACCGCGAAGATCGTGAGTAGTCGCCTCACCATTGTCTGCACCCCTCGCTGCTCCGCAGGTCGGCCATCAAGGTCTCGTCGTGCCCTGCTCATCGTGCTCACCATTTCGTCCACCCGCCCAGCGATTCGACGTACTCGGTTTGTGCGGTATTGGACGTCGAGGGCTTGAGTCGCCAGTCGCCGGCATCCCAGACCATGACCAGGCGGATCGCCGCCCATAACTGTTTGCCGTCGACCACCGGGCCGCGCGAGGCGAGCCGGACGATGGCCAGGTCGTCGGCATAGTCGTCGACCTTGAACGCGTCCGAGGCGACGAAGTATTTGGTGACCCGCTCCGGCTGCTGCTCGGGCAGCTTGTTGCTGCCGAGCGCCTTGTCGTAGGCGGCGATCTGCTGCGCCGAGACGCGCACCTGCGTCACGTACAGATCGCGGTCGGCCGGGCGGGCGTTGAGCCGGTAGGTGATCTGCGCCGCGGCCAGCACCGCGCCCTGCGGCGTGTGCGAATAGCCAACGGCCAGACCGTCTTCGATGCGCGTCGGCCCGTCCGAGGTGGAGAACGGCACGGACGCGCCGTAGACCCGCTGCCAGCCGTGCGTCGCGGTGGTGCCCTCCGGCGCCGCGGTCAGCCAGTCCCCGTCGGACGGCTTGCGCTGCCGCGTCGGATCCTGCGGAAGCGGTTGTCCGGCAGCGTTGTTCGGCACGTCGACGCGCCGGCCGAGGATGTCCACCTCGGGGGCGGCGAAGCCGGTGCCGCCGGCCGACTCGGCGGGCGCGGGCGCACCGGCCGTCGGACTGCTGTCGTCGCGGCTGATGTAGACGACGATTCCCACGATCACGATGAGCGCCAGCACGGCTGCGGACGCGACAGCACCGAAGGAGACGCGATCGCGCGCGTAGGACCCCTTCTCGCTCATGACTCCGCCTCGCTAACGCTCGGCTCCGTCACGAGCGAAGCACGCTGCGACATGGTTCGCTCGCTGCGCTCCCTCACTGCGGTGCCTCCAATTTCACTGAGTCCTCAGGTATTACGTCGATCGCGTCGATAGGTCTCGCAGTGGCGCCCGGATCGGGCAGGCGTAAGCGCCAGTCCTGGCCGAACCATTCGACGGTGGTGTGATTCACCGCCTTGGAGTTGTCCGAGTACTCGGTGTGCACGTCGACGGTGCTGCGCTGGTCGGTGTATCCGGTGACCTTGTAGCCGAGCACGCGCGGCGCGTAGTCGGGGCTCGCCGGTCCGCTGATCGAGAGCTGGATCCGATTCACCGCCCACTCGTCCTTCGCGGCGCCCGGAACCACTTCCTGCGCGGCCACTTTCGCCCATTGGCTGTCCGCGGCCACCGCCAGGCGCACCGCATGGGTGATCGCCGCGACGCCGGCTCCGCGCGGGGAATGCTCGAAACCCGTTGCGGCGCCGTCGGCTACCGACTTCGGCCCCTGGTCGGTCTGCGGCAGCGGCACGCCTTGGAACGGCTGCCACCGCACCCCGGTCGGCGCCGCCGACAGGTCGGGTCCGGAGCGGCCGTCGCCGCCGCCGCAACCGACCGCCGCGATCAGCATCACCGCGCCGAACGCGCCCACGGTCCCCCTGCGTTCGCTCATGTCGGCAGGAAAGCCAGCGCGATTCCCGACGCTGTGCTCGCCACTATCGCCCCGAGCAGGCTCATCAGCACCCCGTGCGAGGCGTCGTTCATCGCCAGGTCGCTGCGGAAGGCGATCCACAGCTTGCCCGCGGAGAGAATCATCCAGGCCAGACACACCAGCAGGACGAACCACAGCAACCAGTTCAGCAGCTGCATCAGCGGTTGCAGTACCTCGGCGGGCATCTGTTTGTAGGCCAGCAGCTCGGCTGCCGACGCGCGCACGGTAGATATGTCGGACATCAGGTTCCAATAACGGCGTTCATGATGGTGCCGGCGCTGGTCGCGACGACGCCGCCGATCATGGCGCCGGCCACCATCTTCGGCGATTCGAGCCCGCCACCCGTCCACTTCTCCCAGGCGAACTTGCCGCCCGCGTAGGTGATTCCGCAGATGCCGGACAGCAGCACGAACCAGGTCAGGTAGCGCACCAGCTGCAGGATCTTCTCCGAACCTGGAGGCGCCTCGGGCGTCGGATTACCGACCTGCGCGAGTACGGTGCCGTACGTGTCCTGCACGGCGAGGAGAATCATGCTCATCGGGTGCCTTTCTCGAAAGTAGTTGAGTCGTCGCCGATTCGATGCGGACGTTCACTGATCGGGTGGCTTTCTACTTGCCCGGTCCTGCGCCGGATCGCCGAGTTGCGCCTCCTCCAGTGCCGTTCGAGCCGCCGCGACGATGTCGGCGCCGAGCTCCCGGACATCGAGCGGTACCTCTTCCAAGGGGTCGATCTTGCGTTTCTTCGGTGGCAGCGGGTCACCGGGCGCCCATACCGGCAGCTTCTCCGGTTCTACCAGCGTCCATTCCTCATACCACGGGACCTGCCACAGCTGCCCGGCCAGCGAGCCGACCACGTCGCGGTAGCGGCGGATCTCCGGGGGCAGCCGGCCGGGGCGCGCGGCGACGGTGATCAGCCCGAGCACCTCGCAGGATCCGGCGAATCCCGAATGATGTTGGCGCAGTAGGTCATGCGCGCGGGTGAGGCCCGCGATGGTCTCCCGCGCCACCAGCACGACGAACGGGGATTCGCGGTCGTAGACGCCGGGCCAGCGGCGGCTCGAATCCGCCGCCGGCGCAAGCACATGCGCGAGGCTACTGGCTCCGGCGCCGCCGTGCACACCCATCACCCACACCAGCGGGGCGCGGCCGACCCCGGGCACCGGACGGTCCCAGATCGGTGCGCGGCGCGACTCCGGCGGGGCGACGACGCCCGCGGGCGCGGATTCGGTCTGACGGCGAAACTTCATGGCGGCCGTCATGATGCCACCCCGGCCAGCAGGCGCCCATACGCCCGGCGCGTATCGAGCGACAGCGACGCGTGCCGGACCAGCTCACCCCTGGCCAGGTGCGGGTCGTAGGGAATTTCGCGGATGTCGCGGACCCAGCCGGACAGGTGCTCGCGCAAATGGTCGGCTACACCCGACTCGGTGCCCGGATGCTGGTGCGAGACAACGATTGTCGTGTCGCCGACGATGCCGCCGCCCTGCCCCTCGGTGGAGTCGCCGAACTGGTCGTCGAGCCATTCCAGGGTGACCCGGAGCCGGTTCGCGGCATCCGCGCGAGCCGGAATGGCAAGCACCAGAGCAACATCCGCGTCGTCGAGTAGCGGGCGCAGCTGCCGTCCGGCAATCGGGTTGCCGCCGTCGTAGACCGCGGTGAAGCCGGAGTCGTACACCGCGCGCGCCACGGTGAGGTAGGTCGCCCGACGGCGCAGCGGCGCGGAATCGCGCCACAGTAAACCGATTCCGGAGGTGGCCCGGGACAGGCACTCCTTCAGCGGCGCCGGTTCGTCGTCACCGCGTCCGTACAGCCACGATTGCAGGCTGATCGGGTGCAGGTGTTCGTCCGCGCCGCGCAGCGCGAGATCGCTGCCCGCGGCCGTCGCGTCCACCGCGACGGTCGGGGTACCCGCCATGCCGAGCTCGCCCGCGATCCCCAGCGCCGTCGTGGTGGTGCCCGCACCACCGCAGCCGCCGACCACCAGGATGGGCCGCTGTAAGGGTTGCTCCGCACCGGAACCGCTGCCCTTGCCGCGCCGCAATCGCACCACCGGAGCCTTGGAGCGCACAGGCCGGCCCGACGATTCACCCTGTTCGGGCGCCTCGTCGAGCCAGCGGCTCCAGTCCTCTCCCATCGCTTCCTGCTCTCCTCTATCCGGCCGCGATACCCGTGATCAGGGTGCGGCCGTCGACCACCGCGGTGGTGACCGTCTGCTTGTTGTACGTGGCGGGCACGCCGCCGGGGCGGTACTCGGTGACCTCCACCGAGTACCGGTTGTCCGAGATGGTGACGATGCGCACGCAATGCGTGGTGCCGACCGGGATCGTATCGATGCCACGCTGAATCGTCTGTGCGGGTGAGACATTGGCGTCCGGGGCGACGACCTGGCGGACCTGCTCGCCGGAGCGCTCGACGTAGTACGCGTACTGGAACGCCAGGATAGCGTCGGGACCCGTTGCGGTGCCGCCGGTTTCGGCGCCGCGCACGGTGGTCGCGGTGCGCTCGGTCGGGCACGGCCCGGTCGTACGGTAGGTGGTCACGCCGGCCTGTGACTTGCCGCGCAGGCTGTCGGTGCTCACGCCCGCCTGGGCATTGCTCGCGGGCAACTGCATCGAGGCCCAGCTGACCGGCGGTCGCGGGGCCGCGGCGCGCGAATTCGAGGTGTGCAGCAGGAACAGCACACCCGCGGCGGCGGCGCCGAGCAGCAGCACGGCGATGACCAGGACCACGAACACCCGGCCGCGCCGCGAACCACGCGCGCGCGCCTCCAGACGCAAGGCGCTGGACGAGCGCGGTCGCGGCTCGTCCAGCGGGTCGTCGTAGTCCTCGTCGTCGGGCCAGGGGAAACGCACCAGGTCCGCGTCTCGCGGGGTGTAGTCGTCGTCGGGGCCTGGCGCCCGGCCTACCCAGTCCGACCAGCCGCCGGTGAATTCGCTGCGCTGCGGTAGGTCCGCGGGGACCTCCGGCTGCGGCTCATCGCGGATGTAGTGCGGATACCGAGCCGGTCCGTCATCGTCCAGCTGCACCGGGCCCGCGGCGCTCGGCGGCACCGGCGCGGTCTCCGGCTCCAACGCGGCATACCAACGGGACAGTTCTTTGTACGACTTCAACATTCCCCCATTCCCGCTGCGCGAGGCACATAGCTCATCGTCGGACCCTCTCGGCGATCAGTTCGTGGAGAACGGGTAGGTGTTGGGTGTGCCGGGTCGATCGGTGGGCGGAATCGACGTCGCGCCGCCGGATGAGGCGCCTTCGGCTCCTGTCCCGAACGGAAATTGTCCCGTACCGGAAGAATTCGGCGTAGTCGACGCGCCGGATTGCTCGCCGAAGAATCCCGTCGGCGGCTTGTCCGCGCCACCCACCGGCCTGCTGTTCGCGCCGAACTTACCGGCGATGTCGTGGGCGATCGCGGCGAACCAGTCGGCCACGAAGGCGGTCGGCGTGTCGCCGTTGGCGGCGACCGTCGCGGTGTTGTACGCGCCGTGCCGCTGGATGGTGTCCCAGTACCGCACCCAGGTGGCGGTATTCAGCAATTCGCGGTTGTCGGTGATGTTCTGCACCACCGCGTCGAACGCCTGGGTGACCAGGCGGACGCCGGTGGTCGGCGGAACGAGCTGGGCGACCGCGCCGACCAACTTGGTACCCAGCGACAGCAGCGCGGCGGGCGGGTTCGACAGGCCCGCGGTGGCCAGCTCGGCGATAGTCGCCGGGTTGATCACGGCCTTGACGACGGTGACGACCGCGTTCAGGCCGATCATGCCGACCTTCAGCAGCGCCTGTAGCGCAGCGGGAAGGTCGAGTGGCGTACGCGGGTCGGCGGCGTCGGCGAGGCGCTGGGAGATCGACTTCTTGGGCGAGATGGCCAGCGTCGCGAGCGAGCTGCCCTGGATGTCCTCGTTGGCGACCTTGGTCGCGGTCTTGATCGAGGTGTACGCCAAGGCTTGCGCGATGGAGACCAGCGAGGCGATCGGGTCGCCGCCGCTCAGCTTGGACTGGCCGACGACATTGGTAACCGCCTTGAGGATCGGCGCGCCCGACGGTGCGTCACAGGCGAGATCGCCGGCCGCACAGAAACTGGCCACCCGGCCGGTGAGCGCGCCGAAGTTGGCCGCCCGGTCCCGATCCGGGCCGATGCCGCCGCCGTCCGCCGGCACCTGCGGCAGCGCGGCGATCGCGGCGAGCTGGTCGCCCGCGGTGCCGGGCGCCGGATCCGGCGACTCCTTGCCGGGCGAGCCGGGGAACAGCGGCGCGCCCGGGTTGCGGGTCGGATCGGCGAACAACGCGACCGCGGCGACCTTTTCGGCAGGCAGCACACCCTGCCCCTGCCCGACCTCCTGCGCGAACATCGAAGCGACGTGCGCGCCCTGCGAATAGCCGACCACCGCGAACCGGGTGTCCGCGCAGCGGTCGGCGACGGCCCTGGCCATCGTGCGCAGCCGGGACAGCCCGCCGGTCACCGATTCGGAGTACGGCGCCGCGCCGCCGGCGGTCGCCCCGCCGAAGCCGGATTCGTAAGGCACGTAGGCGCGATCGACCAGTCCGGGATCGGTGGCCTTGGCCAGCATCGGCCGGAAAACGGTGGACAGCATGCCGGTGTCGGTGGACGGCGCGGCATCCGGTGACGATTCGCCGGTGCCCTGAATCCCCAAGGCGTACAATGCCGGACACGCGCTGAGCGCGATATTGGTCGAGGGGCCTGCGGGATTCGACGGACCGGCCACGGCGGCGCCCGCCGTAGCCACCGTCACGGCGAGTGCTGTCAGCACCCCCGTGACTCTTGCCGCATAATCAGTCATAGCGATCCGCAATCAATCCGTGTTGCCGCAGTTACCCTCAACGCCATGAAACGCAATAGACCGTAACAGATTCCGACTATTGCCGGGGCTTCGCCGAAAACTTTCCAGGAACTGCCGAAACGGGTTTCACACATTCCCGCGTGCCGAGCAACCCAGCCCGGCAACTTTCCGACGGTCCGAAAACGAGAGCAACCGACCGGCGACCCACCGGTCACGCGAATTCCCTACCGGGACTCCACCTTCCGTTCGCCCGAAGGCGTCGGCATTCATGCAGATATCTCGGCCTTCGCGGACAGTTCGCCGAGAGGTTGCTGCGCGCACGACAATTGACACGTCAAGGGGAGATGACCGTGCCGGACTAATCCAGGTAAGTCCGGACATTCATCGGTTATGCCGCCGAAGTGACGCGATAGACGTCGTAGACGCCTTCCACATTCCGGACCACATTCAGCAGATGCCCGAGGTGCTTCGGGTCGCCCATCTCGAAGGTGAACTTGCTGATCGCAACCCGGTCGCCGTGCGTGGCGACGGACGCGGACAGGATGTTCACCTTCTCGTCGGCCAGCACCTTCGTCACGTCGGAGAGCAGGCGGGTGCGATCGAGCGCCTCGATCTGGATGGCCACCAGGAACACCGAGGACGGGGACGGCGCCCAGGACACCTCGATGATGCGTTCGGCCTGATCGCGCAGCGAGCCGGCGTTGGTGCAGTCGGTGCGGTGCACGCTGACCGCGCCGCCGCGGGTCACGAAGCCCATGATCTCGTCACCGGGCACCGGGGTGCAGCACTTGGCCAGCTTGGCCACGGTGCCGGACGCCCCGGGGATCAGCACGCCGGCGTCGCCGGTGGTGCGCTGCCGGTTCGGCGTGGTGGACGGCGTCGACCGCTCGGCCAGCTCGTTCTCCACGTCACCGATGCCGCCGAGCTGCGCCATCAGGCGCTGCACCACGTGGTGCGCGGAGACCTGGTGCTCGCCGACCGCGGTGTAGAGGGTGGAGATGTCGGTGTAGTGCAGTTCGTGCGCGACCGCGGTCATCGCGTCGACGCTCATCAACCGCTGCAACGGCAGCCCGACCCGGCGGACCTCCTTGGAGATCTGCTCCTTGCCGTTTTCGAGGGCCTCCTCGCGGCGCTCCTTGGCGAACCACTGCCGGATCTTGGCCTTGGCGCGCGGCGAGACGACGAAGTTCTGCCAGTCCCGGCTCGGTCCGGCATTCTGCGCCTTCGAGGTGAACACCTCGACGACCTCACCGTTCTCCAGCTGCCGTTCCAGCGCGACCAGACGACCGTTCACCCGGGCGCCGATGCACTTGTGCCCGACCTCGGTGTGCACCGCGTAGGCGAAGTCGACCGGGGTCGACTTCTGCGGCAACGTGATCACGTCACCCTTCGGGGTGAACACGAAGATCTCCGGCGACTTCAGATCGAAGCGCAGCGACTCCAGGAACTCGGCCGGGTCGGCCGCCTCCCGCTGCCAGTCGAGCAGCTGGCGCATCCACGCCATGTCGTCGACCTCGGTGGAGTCGTTCGAGTGCTTGCCGCGGGTCTCCTTGTAGCGCCAGTGCGCGGCGATGCCGAACTCGGCGGTGCGGTGCATGTCCTGGGTGCGGATCTGCACCTCCAGCGGCTTGCCGTCCGGACCGACGACGGTCGTGTGCAGCGACTGGTAGACGCCGTAGCGCGGCTGCGCGATGTAGTCCTTGAACCGGCCCGCCATCGGCTGCCACAGCGAGTGCACGACGCCGACCGCCGCGTAGCAGTCGCGCACCTCGTCGCAGAGGATGCGGATGCCGACCAGGTCGTGGATGTCGTCGAAGTCTTTGCCCTTGACGATCATCTTCTGGTAGATCGACCAGTAGTGCTTCGGCCGACCCTCGACGATCGCGTTGATCCGTGACGCCGCAAGGGTATTCACGATTTCCGCGCGCACCTTCGCCAGGTACGTGTCGCGCGACGGCGCTCGATCGGCGACCAGGCGCACGATCTCGTCGTACTTCTTCGGGTGCAGGATGGCGAACGCGAGGTCTTCGAGTTCCCACTTGACCGTCGCCATGCCGAGCCGATGGGCAAGCGGCGCAATGACTTCGAGGGTTTCCTTGGCCTTCTTCGCCTGCTTCTCCGGCGGCAGGAAGCGCATGGTGCGCATGTTGTGCAGGCGGTCGGCGACCTTGATCACCAGCACCCGCGGGTCGCGCGCCATCGCGATGATCATCTTGCGGATGGTCTCGGCCTCGGCGGCCGCGCCGAGGTTGACCTTGTCCAGCTTGGTCACGCCGTCGACCAGGTGCGCGACCTCGGCGCCGAAGTCCAGGGTGAGCTGCTCGAGCGAGTAACCGGTGTCCTCGACGGTGTCGTGCAGCAGCGCCGCGACCAGCGTGGTGGTGTCCATGCCGAGCTCGGCCAGGATGTTGGCCACCGCGAGCGGGTGCGTGATGTACGGATCGCCGGACTTGCGGAACTGGTGCTTGTGCCGTTCGTCGGCCACGTCGAACGCGCGCTGCAACAGCGTCAGGTTCGCCTTCGGGTACAGCTCGCGGTGCACGCTGGCCAGCGGCTCGAGCACCGGCTTGACCGCGGCGATGCCGCGCTGGCCGGTCATTCGCCTGGCGAGCCGCGCGCGTACCCGGCGGGAGGCGGAGGTGGGCACGGCGGCGGAGGTCCCCGGCTGACGCGGCGGCGTGGCATTGCTCGCCGGCTTGCTCTCGTTCGACTGCTCTCCCCCGGTGGCGGCACCGTTCGACTGCGGGGCGTCGTCCGATTGCTCGACATTCGCCTCGCCCAAGTGCTGAGTCATGCCACCACCTCTCAGTGCCCGATTCCGGCACTCACGGTCCCTCCGTGGGTACGCAGGCAACCGCCTCCGGGCCTGTCGTTCGCGCCGCGTGCCTCGATCGAACCACCCTATCCGACCGCTGCAACCGCCCAGACCACCAACTTTAGTCCCGGCCGCGCACTGGCGTCCGGCACGCGGTTGCGGCGGGCGTCCTGCGGGTTCTTCGGCCGGGATGGCGCTGGGTTCGCTGGGGCTTTCCGAGGCGTAGGGGAAAGCCTGACAGATCGGGCGTCGTCGCGGAGGCGTTGCGCGGATCTAGCGGATGGTGGACGGCGAGGCCGGCTCCCGGTTGAGCATCGACCGGCCGTCGAAGTCCGGGCTGGCCGGGACGTGCAGCAGGTCGACGATGGTCGGGGTGAGGTCGACCAGGGTGTAGCGGGAGGTGGTGTCGCCTGCGGTGAAGTCGGGTCCGCGGGCGATGACGAAATTGGTTGTCTCGTCCGGGGATTGGCCACCGTGACCACCCTTGGGCTTATGGCCGTGATCGGCGGTGACCAGGATGGTCCAGCGTTCGGCCGGGTTGGCCGCGGCCCTGGCGTCCACGGCGGCGGTGATGCGGCCGACCTGTTCGTCGATGCGGCGGACCGCGTCGAGGTATTCGGCGGAGGCCGCGCCGTCGCTGTGACCCGCGTGATCGACCTGGTCGAGGTGGGTGAAGAGGAAGTCGGGGGCGAACTTGGTGATCGCGGCGACCACGGCGGTGGCGGTGGCCGCGTCGGTCTTGGCCTCGTCCGGGTCGTCGGGGACCGGCGGGGTGGAGACGACCACGTCGGCGCGGGGATTGCCGCTGCCGGACATGGTGGCGATCTGGTCCCAGGTGGCGATGGAGTGGGTCTTGCGGGCCGGGTCGGTGCGCTCGATCTGGGTGAAGACCGTCGGATACTTGGCGAACGGAGCGGCGGTGAAGTTGTTGTCCTTGATCCCGTGCTTGCGGTCCCAGACGCCGGTCAGCGCGGTGGCCCAGGACGGGCCGGAGATGGTGATGTGCGGGGCGATCGAAGAGCGGCTGAGCATGCCCTCGGCGCTGAGCCGCAGCAGGTTCGACGCCTTGACCTGGAGCACCTTGTCGTACATCAGGCCGTCGAGGCCGATCAGGACCACCTTGTCGACGCGGGCGTCGGCCTGCGCGCCACCGGCCGCGACGGTCATGGGAAGAACGGTAACAGCCAAGACCGCAACTGCTTTCGAGAAGAACCGGAGCCGACTTCTACGCTCGCTCATAGTCCGAACCATGCGGGGCGCGGCGAGCCGGCGGAAGCCTGCCGCGGCACTGTTCATGGACGTTTCATCGGTCGAGCCATCGCGCGTTGCCTCGCTGAACGCGGGCTGAACTCTCGATAGCTAAAAGCTATGTAGGCAGCTCAAGCAGGGGTGGCGGGCGGATGAACGGCAGATTGCGGTTGACACCCCGGCGCGAATGTGGCTGGCTGACGCCATGCCAGCCGAGTCCGCGCAGCGGAGCATCCGGATCGCCGCCGTCGCCGATACGCACCTGCGCAGCGCCGTGGCGGGGCGATTTCGGCCCGAGTTCCTGCGGCTGGATGAGCAGGCCGATCTACTGCTGTTGGCGGGCGATCTCACCGAGGGCGGCCGGTTGTCCGAGGCGGACCTGCTCTGTGCCGAAATCGCCGATCTGCCAGTGCCGGTCGTCGCCGTGCTCGGGAATCACGATCATGATCACAAGCTGGGGTTCCGAATCTCCGCGCAGCTCAGCGGTATCGGGGTGCACATGCTCGAAGGTTCCGCGATCACCTTGGAGCTGAACGGGATTCGGCTCGGGATCGCCGGTGTCATGGGCGGCAGTGGCGGGTTTCCCGGCTATCCGGGAACTCCCGATGAGGGCACCGAGGAGCACAAGGCGCGGATGCGGCGGGGACCGCTCGATGCGCTGCTGCTACGTCAGGCCTTGGACGGCTTGGACACCGAGATCCGCGTCGCGTTGATGCACTTCTCCCCCGTCGTCGACACCCTGATCGGCGAGCCGCCGAAGATCTTCCCGGGACTCGGTTGCCACGCGCTCGGTGACGCCGTGGACGCGGGACGGGCGTCGCTCGCGGTGCACGGACACGCGCATGGCGGGACCGAAATCGGTTGTACGGCAGGCGGAGTGCCGGTTCGCAATGTTTCCTATCCGGTGATCGGACGGCCATACGCGGTCTACGACCTCATTCCGGTGCAGGCCCAGTCGGCCTGAAACGACACGGGTAGCGAACTGCCCCGGCCGGCCCGACCCGACACCGCGCGGCAAAGTCCGTAGGGCCGGAACCGGTCGGTATCTTCACTCCATGACCGTCGCCCGCTCCCTGCTGCTGTTCGCCCTGGCCGCCCTTGCCGAGATCGGCGGGGCGTGGCTGATGTGGCAAGGCTGGCGGGAGCATCGCGGCATCCTGTGGATCGCGGCGGGCATCGTCGCGCTCGGGGCATATGGATTCGTCGCGACGTTCCAGCCGGACCCGAACTTCGGGCGCATCCTCGCGGCCTACGGTGGTGTATTCGTCGCGGGTTCGCTGGCCTGGGGGATGCTCGTCGACAAGTTCCATCCCGACCGCTGGGATTACCTCGGCGCGGGCATCTGTCTCGTCGGGGTCGCCATCATCATGTACGCGCCGCGCCACTGACTCGACGGTGTCGCTCGCGGCACGGCCGGCCGCACAACCTGAGCGATAGCGTTCTCCCGCATCGAGATTCGGGCCGGAAATCGGGATGCCCCAGCCGGTCTCCGGCGTTACCTTCATCGCGACCGGTCATCGAAACAATCTCGCGAGGAGCCACCGTGGCACAGGACAGCCAGCCCATCACCGACACCCAGCGCGCCGCGGCAGCCGCCTTCCGGGCGCTGCACGAACAAGGCATCTTCGTGTTGCCGAACGCGTGGGACGCGGTCAGTGCGGCGGTGATCGCGGCGGCGGGCGCACCGGCGATCGCGACGACCAGCGCGGCCGTGGCCTGGTCGCTCGGTACCGGGGATGGCGAGCAGCTCACCAGGGAGGACGCGATCGGCGTCATCCGCCGCGTCGCCGCCTCCGTCGACGTGCCGGTGACGGCGGACATCGAAGGCGGCTACGGGGCCACGCCGGACGATGTCGCCACCACCGTCATCGCCGCGATCGCCGCCGGCGCCGTCGGCGTGAACCTCGAGGACTCGACCGCCCCGGGTGGTCCGCTGTTCGACGTCACCGCCCAGGCCGATCGGCTGCGCGCGGCGCGTGCCGCCGCACAGCAGGCCGGTCTGCCGGAACTGGTCATCAACGCCCGAACCGACGTCTATCTGTTCGGTATCGGCGCACCGGAAGATCGTTTCGACGACGTCCTCACCCGAGCCGCCGCCTACGCCGAGAGCGGCGCCGACAGCCTCTTCGTCCCCGGCCTGCTCGACCTCCCCACCCTGACCGACCTTGTCGGCAAATCCGCGCTGCCGATCAACGTCATGGCCGGGGCCGGAGCGCCTTCCGTCGCCGAACTCGCGACGACCGGCGTCCGCCGGGTCAGCGTCGGCTCCGCGGTAGCCCAAGCGGCCTACAAACTCGCCGAGACCGCCACCGCCGAGCTCCTCGAACACGGCACCTACACGTCGCTGGAGAACGCCCTCGACTTCGGCACCGTCCAATCCCTGCTCACCCGCTGACGCCAACGCTTTTCGGTTAGTCGCCCGCGGCGAAGGACCATACCGCGGCGGGGCGGCCGGTGGCTTTGACGCGGCGGCGTTCGGTGGTGCGGGTCAGGCCGGGGAAGGCGGCCAGGGTGCGGTTGAGGTTGGCGGGGTCGGGGCGGGTGCCTGCGAGAGTCGTCGTGGCGGCGACCGCTCTGGTGGCGGGGAATTCGTCGCCGAGTAGGGCCTGGGTGAAGTCGAGGTCCTTCCAGAGCAGTCCGGCGAGCAGGCCGCGGGACGCGTCGAGGATGCGGTTGTGATCGAACGCCAGCTCGGGGACCTCGTCGAAGCCGACCCAGTGCGCGGGTCCCGCGTGCGGCCCGACCACCGCCCACATCGCGATCGACAGCGTCGGGCCGCGCGGATCGCGATTGGGTTCGTCGAACGTCACCAGCTGCCCCACCGCGCCGATCGCCGCCTCCGGCACCCCGAGTTTCGTATGCACCGCCCGCCGCGCCGCCCCGATCAGCCGCTCCCCGCGCCCGAGCAGCACACCCGGCAGCGCCAACTGCCCGGTGAACGGCGCCAGCGCGCGCGGCGCGATCCCCACACTCACTCCGGCGTCCTCGCCCCAGAACCGCAACGCCACCACATCCACCGAGACAACGGATTGCTCCACGCGAACCAATCCTGCCGCACCCGGCCGGTCCGGTCGCGCACCGGTGCCCTCGACGAGGTGCCGGTCGGAGAGAGGTAGCCGCAGCAGACGCGTCACGCGGCGACGGCGGTGCTGGTCGGCGTGCGGTGGGTTCGGGTGGGGCCGTTCGAGGTCAGGACCACCGGCACGTCGAGTGTCTCGGCCAGCCAAGGGGCCACGTCGTCCGGTATTTCGGCGAGGATCGGGCGGGCCGTGGTCAGCAGGTCGGTGAGGCGTTGCTGGTGGTCGAGGTCCTGCCAGGCACCCGGCGCCAGACGGTCGATCACGCCGTCATCGGTGGTGTATCCCGTTGCCGCGTACCGAGTTCCGGGGGTGTCCAGGTGGGTCAGGGCGAGACCGTCGATGCCGCCGGATGCCGCGATGGCGTAATTCAGGAGAATCGGGTCCAGATGGCCGAGCCGGAACTCGCCTTGGTAGCGGCCGGTGGTGTTGTGCGGCTCCGGGTAGGCGAGGCCGAGATCCTCGGTGGGCAGCGGGCCGGCGCCGTGCCGGGTCATGTAGGTCCGGGTGACGCCGAGAACGTAACCAGCCGAGCCGATTTCGGCGAGCATGGCGCGGGCGTTGCGCGGTTCCACGGTGGACCAGGTGGTGTGCGGATGAAAGCCGCGCCATTCGTCGAGCAGGACGCCCTGGGCTCCTTCGAAGACCAGACGACCGCGCCGGGCGAACCGGGCGAGCTGTTCGCCGCCGACGATGCGAACGGCGGCGGCGAACTCCCTATACATGTCGACCAAGATCTCGATCGGCTCGTACCGATGCTCGCTCGGGGCGATCAGCGCACCGTAGTGGGCGGCGAGCGCCAGGAGCTTGTCCCGAAGCACCTTGGGGCGCAAGCAATCCGCCACGGTCGGCGCGTCGTGCTCCAGCGCGTACCACGCCGTCTCGCCGATCCCCCGTCCGCAGGAACCGTGCCGCGAGGAACCCCTCGCGTCCTCGCGGGCACGGTTGGCGGCGATATGGATCGGCGTGGTGAGCAGCGCCCGGCCGTCGATGTGCAACAGCGCCAACGGATCCGGCACCCCGAGCACGGCCAATTGCCGCGCCTCCCCCGCCAGTGCGATCGGCTCGACCAGCACGTGTCGCGAATGCAGCGTCGGCACACCGGAAAAGGTCCCCGACCCGAACTGCGCGAACGTGTGATGCCGGCCGTCGGCGACCACGTTGTGCGCCGCCTGCGCACCCCCGTTGAACCGCACCACGGCCGAAACGTCCAGCCCTGCTTCCGCGGAGCACAGCCAATCGACCGTCGCGCCCTTCCCGGCATCCCCGAAGCCGAGGTCGACTACCACAATGTGCGACCGAAACACGGTGCGCTCCTTTCTCATCCAGGCAAACGGCCCGGTGCAGTACGTCAGCTGCGACCGCTGGGCAGCGCGCGCATCCGCGGGCTCTTGACCCCCAGCGCCTTGCCGACGGACTTCGCCTCGGCCGCCGACCCCACATCGCGCAGATCCGCGAGCCCGGCGTCCACGTCCACCCGCCCCTCCTCCAAACCGATTGTCAGCGCGATGAGTTCGCAGACAGCCGCGGGATCGTCGAGCTTCAGGAAGCTCTGCCCCAGCAGCTCGCGCCAGTGATCGGCGATCTCCGGATCGTCGTAGTAGCTCGACTGGTTCGGCAGGATGTAGTAGATGTGCCAGCGTTCGGCGAGTTCGCGGTAGATGGATTCGACCGAGACATCGCGGCGCACCGGGTCACCGATGACGCTGCGGATGTGCCGCGACGCCAGCTTCGGCTTGTTCAGCTCGTCGCCGATCAGGAACAGATAGCCCTTCTTGTTCCGCTTCTCCCACGCGTCGGTGACGATGTGGGTGGCCATGAAATAGGCGGCCAGTTCATAACTTTCGGACTTCTGCCCGCCCCCGCCGCCCTCCAGCAGGATGGCGCGCAGCTGCTCGTCCATCCGGTTGTCCGACTCGAACTGCCCGACCTGCAACGGAACTCGGTCGGTATCGGCATCGCCGACGGCGCCGAACAGGATCTGCGGATCGTCCGCGTAGCCCTTGCGCTGCAACAGTCCGTGCAGCTTGCCCAGCTTCTGCTGCATGATCCGCGGTACCCGGCCCATCGAGCCGGTAACGTCGAACAACACCGCGATGGGCAGCGAGTTGCCGTGGTCGGCCGAATCCCGGCATTCCCGCACGTCGACGCCCAATGGGTCGAGGGTCGGGTGCGCCTGCCAGTCCGCATACGGCACGGCCCGCAGCTCGGCGGTATAGCCGAAGTCGTCGAGGCCACGGCTGGCCCGGAAGGTCTTCGCCGCCCGGTAGGCCGTGTCGTCCCAATTTCCGTATCCCATGTGATCACTTCCTCTCGTGAATCTAGTTTTAGTGTATGCGACTAAAACTCCGACCGTCAAGGAACTCCCTCGGTGAACCCGCTTCCCTGGCAAGATCGGAGCGGTGGAGCTCCTACAGCGCAATCCGACCGAAGGCGTCTACGCCGCCACCGACGACTATGTGCACGCGATGGAGGTCCGAGGCGCCGAACGGCTGCTATTCGTCTCGGGCACAATGGGTCTCGACCCGGACGGCAAGCCGGCCGCGACCCTGACCGAACAACTCGAACTGATCTGGTCGAACCTGCGGGCCATCCTCGCGTCGGCGAATATGACCGTCGACAACATCGTCCGGCTCACCAGCTACCTGCGCGACGCCTCCGACGCCGAGGCGAACGCCGCGGCCCGGGTGGCGGCCCTGGGCGGGCGGGCCGTGCCGACCACGGCGATCGTGGTGCAGACCCTGGACAACGACTGGCTGGTCGAGATCGAGGTCGTCGCCGCGGGCTGACCTGGGAATGCCGCGCGGACCACGGGTGTTGGTTCGACTCGACAGCATCGAACGTCGAGGAGAATCCCATGCCGCCGACCGTGACCGTTTACGGCGCCTACGGCCACACCGGCCGCTTCATCGTGGCCGAGCTGGTCCGTCGCGGCTGGACGCCGATTCTGTCCGGCCGCAACGAATCTCGGCTACACGACGTCGCCGCCGACTACCCGGGCGCAACGGTCCGCCCGGCGGCCGTCGATGATCCCGACGCCCTGGATCGCGCCATCGCGGGCAGCGTTGCGGTGATCAACGCGGCCGGACCGTTCGGCGAGACCGTTTCTCCGCTCGTCGAGGCGGCACTCCGCGCGCGCATCCACTACCTCGATGTCGCCGCCGAGGTCGAGGTCGTCGCGAAAACCGTTGCCACGTACCACGATCAAGCGGCCGACGCGGGCATTGTCATCGCGCCCGCCGTCGCCTTCTACGGCGGCCTCGGCGATCTCCTCGCTACCGCCGCACTGGCCGACCTCCCGGTGGCCGACGAAATCCATCTCGCCTTCGCCCTGGACAGCTGGATCCCCACCGAGGGCACCCGCGCGGCGGGGCGCGCCTCTCGCGGCCGCCGCAACGGCAAGCGTCTCGTCTACACCGACGGCGAACTGACCCTGCGCGACGACGAAGCTCCGATCACCGACTGGACCTTCCCGGCTCCGTTCGGAAAGCAAACTGTCGTAGGCGATTTCATCACCGCGGACAGCGTCACCCTCCCCCGCCATGTGAAAACCGCTGCCCTGCACACCTATATGACCACGGCCCCGCTGGCGGACCTCGCCTCCACCGACGACCTCGCCGCGCAACCCGCCGACGAACTCGGCCGCTCGGCCCAGCAATTCCTGATCGAGGTGGTGGTCCGATCCGGGGCCACCGAGCACCGCGCAGTCCTGGCCGGCCGCGACATCTACGCGGTCACCGCACCGATCGTGGTAGAAGCTTTGGCGCACATCACTTCCGGGACTTACTCGGGACTGCTCACCGCCGGCCAGATCGGGGCGCCCGGCGAGTTGCTGCGTGCGCTGGTCCCCGTACACCTCGATCGGCTGGAGATCGACGAAAGCTAGGCCGGAAAATGGCGGGCCCGCACCGGTAACCGCGGTTTAGGATCGCGGCCATGGACGAAATCTCCCAGCGGCCGACGGTGCTCGCCGTCGAGGCCGCCCTGCGCGCCGCCGGAGTCGCCCCGCGGGTCCGGGTCCTCCCGGAGACCGCCCCGACCGCGGCCGCCGCGGCCGAACAGCTCGGCTGCCCGGTCGCCGCGATCGCCAACAGTCTCGTCTTCGACGCCGAGGGCGCGCCGCTGCTGGTCCTGACCAGCGGCGCGCACCGGGTGGACACCGGCAAGGTCGCCGCGCACCTCGGCCTCACCAAGCTGTCGCGCGCGAGCGCCGAGTTCGTCCGCGCGCACACCGGCCAGGCCATCGGCGGTGTCGCCCCGCTCGGACATCCGGCGCCGATCCGCACGATGATCGACGAAACGCTGGCCGATCAGACGGAGATCTGGGCTGCGGCCGGACATCCGCACACGGTTTTCCCGACCACCTTCCAGGAGTTGGTCGAGGCAACCGGCGCCGAGCCCGTAGCGGTCAACTGACCGAGCCTTCGCTCGGCGCCACCATGTGATCGCCGACGAGCATCGTCCCCGGTCCGCGCCGACCGCCCGGCCCCTGATGGAACCGCACGTTGTCCGCGGTCAGCGCGGACCCGCACTCCCGGCACACCACCACACCCGCGGTGACCTTCCCGCAGTCCTCGTGCACGACCAATGCAGGCGGCCCCTCGGAGCCCGCGAGCCAGTTGTCGCCCCAGGCGACGATCATGGTCAGCACCGGATACAGGTCACGTCCCTTGGCCGTCAGCAGATACTCGTGCCGCACCGGATTCGACTGGTACACACGAGTTTCCACGATGCCGTGCGCCTGCAATGCCGCCAACCGGGCGGTGAGCACATTCGAGGCGATACCGAGATCACGCCGGAGGTCCTCGAATCGGGTCACCCCGACGAACAGATCGCGCAGGATGAGCGGCGTCCACCGCTCACCGACCGCGTCGAGGGTGCGCGCGATCGAGCAGACGATGTCGGACAAAGCAGCTTTGGGCACCCGCCCATCGTAGTCCATTGCTTTTTGCAACGGACTACGGCTAGATTCGGTGCCATGCACCCGGAAGAAACGGCCACCGACTCAGTGGCCAGGTTCTGCGCGGCGACCAGAGCCGCCGATTTCGACGCACTGATGGACACCCTCACCCCCGACGCCACCCTGGTCTCCCCGCTGTCCGGCCGAATGGTCTTCCGCGGCAAGGACGATCTGCGCATCCTGCTCACCGCCGCCTACGGTGGACTGTCCGAGCTGCGCTGGACCGAGCAGATCGGCGACGGCACGCGACGGGTACTGCTCGCCGAGGCCGCCGTCGGCCCGTTCCGCCTGACCGAGGCCCTCGTCCTGGAACTCGCCGATGACGGCCGCATCCGCACGCTGAACCCGCACCTGCGGCCGTGGCTCACCCTCACCGCCCTCGCGGTCTGGCTCGCTCCCCGCCTGTTCAGGCACCCCGGCGTGCTCCGAAGGGCGATGCGCGGGGCCGTCACGCCGTAAACTGCGGCCATGGACCCGTTGACGCGGATCCGCGCGATCTGCCTGGATCTACCGGAGTGCAGCGAACGGCTCAGCCACGGCTGCCCGACCTTCTTCGTGCGGGAAAAGACCTCGTTCGTCAAATACATCCCCGGCGGATACAACGAACCGGGCCCGACCATCTGGTGCCCCGCACCCGAGGGCGTGCAGGCCGAGCTGGTCGACGCCGAACCGGAGCGATTCTTCGTCCCGCCCTACGTCGGCCACAGCGGGTGGATCGGCGTCCGCTTGGACGCCGATCCGGACTGGACCGAGTTCGCCGAGATCATTCACGACGCCTACCGTAGGGTCGCGCCGAAAAAGCTTGTCGCCGAACTCGATTAGTCACTACCCGGTCAACGTCTCGGTCAGCCCGTCGGCGGTCAGCTCGACCCGCCGGGTCAGCCCGATGTCGTCGAGGAAGCGCGGATCGTGGCTCACCACGACCAACGCCCCCTCGAAACTGACCAGCGCCTGCGTGAGGTGCTCGAGACTCGGCAGGTCGAGGTTGTTGGTCGGCTCGTCGAGCAGCAACAACCTCGGCGCCGGGTCGGCCAAGAGCAGCATTGCCAATGCCGCCCGCAGTCGTTCGCCACCGGACAGCGCCGCGACCGCCACGTCGGCGTCGCCGCCCCGAAACAGGAAGCGGGCCAACTGCGTTCGGATCTGTTCCACCGACGCGTGCGGCGCCGTGGACGCCACATTCTCGAACACCGACCGCTGCTCGTCGAAGATGTCGAGGCGTTGCGGCAGCATCCGCCACGGCACCTTCGGGCCGGCCGCCGAGATCCGTTGCAGCAGCGTCGTTTTACCGATGCCGTTGCGTCCGGTCAGGGCGATCCGCTCCGGTCCGCTGATCCGCAGCGACACCGTCGGCCCGCAGGCCAACTCGACCTCGTCCAGGTCGATGACGTCCTGTCCGGGGTAGAGCCGGGTGTCGGGTAGATCGACGCGGATCTCCCGATCGTCACGCAACAGTTCCTGGGCCTGCTGGAGTTGGTCCTTCGCCGTCTCCAACTTGCCGATGTGGTTGTTGCGCAACTTGCCCGCGGCCACCTGGGCTTGACGTTTGCGTTCGGCCATAATGATTTTCGGTTCCCGCTTGGTGTCCCACATCTTCTGCCCGTAGCGCTGCCTGCGGTCCAGCTTGATCCGCGTCTCGACGAGTTCGCGCGCCTGCTTGCGCACATCGCTGCGCGCGTCGCGGATCGCCGCCTTGGCCGCTGACTGCTCGGCCTCGATGATCCGCTCGTACTCGCTGAAATTGCCGCCGAACATGCGCAGTTCACCCTGGCGCAGCTCCGCGATGGCGCCCATCCGCTCCAGCAGCTCACGGTCGTGGCTGACCGTGAGCACGGTGCCGGAGAATTGCGCGACCACCTCGTAAAGCCGTTCGCGGGCAAGCTGATCCAGGTTGTTCGTCGGTTCGTCCAGCAGCAGGATGTCCGGTTCGGCCAGCAGTTCGGCGACCAGTCCGAGCAGCGTGGTCTCGCCGCCGGAGAGGGTCTCCAGTCGGCGATCCAGCTGTTCGGCGGAGTCGGCGACATAGTGCAGGCCGAGCCGGCCGAGCAGGGCGATGGCCCGTTCCTCGACATCCCAGCGGTGACCGACGAGCTCGAAATCGGACTCGTCGGCGCCGCCGGATTCGATGCGGTGCAAGGCTTTCCGGACCTCGGCGATGCCGAGCACGGCATCGACCCGCTGGCCCGCGGCCAGACCGAGGTCTTGGCGCAGGTAGCCGAGATGGCCGGTGACCGTGATCGAACCGAGGGCGGGAACGAGCTGGCCGGCGATCAGCCGCAACAGGGTGGTTTTGCCCGCACCGTTGCTGCCGACCAGGCCGACATGCCCGGGGCCGAGGACGCCGTTGAGCCCGTCGAACACAGGTGTGCCGTCCGGCCAGGCGAAGGTGAGATCGGAAAATGAAAGATTTGCCATGATGACTCCAGAGGTCGCTCAGAAAACGCGGTGCGCGACAGCGGACCGCCCGAGTGGCTACCTCATGAAATCAACGTTAGGGCTCCGATCAACGGGAACAAGACCCGTCTAGATTAACCACACCCGCGCCGAAGTTGCCAGTGATATTTGGATCACACCAGCTCACAACCGCTTTCCGGCTATCCTGCCCCGATCACGCCGGCGACCTCCGCGGTCAGCGGATAGGGCCGCTCGACCGGCAGCGCGCGGGCGGCGGCGTCGAGTTTCCCGTCGGCCACCAGCCGCCCGATCCGCTGGGCCTCGGCGGTGACATCGCGGATGCCGGTGACCCAACGATCGACGTACAACCCCACCGCCGGACCGCCGAGCCCCACCTGGAGCGACCGATGCGCCAACGGCCGGTGGTGCAGGTCGCGCTCTGGATCCCATTGAATCCGAACCGGACTCACCCGCAACCGGTCCATCCACGCCTGCCGATCCGAATACATCTCCGGCACATAGTGACTCAGGCAGGACTGCCACAGCGCCCACTCGAAACCGCTGCGCGTGATCGATACCGCGAGCACCCGCTCCTGCCCCGGCTTGGTCGCCCACCCGCAGCGATACATCATCCAGAGAAACGAAGGCTTGATCCACGTCATCCGGTCCCGTTTGAACGGGTCGACGAAAGTTCCTGCGGCAACGGCAGCTTCGGCGATCTCTACCGGATATGCCTGATAGACAACCACGGTCGCCGTGTCGTAGTCAGCTCTGACCTGCCGCATCGGCGGCGCAACACTCACGCGCAGATCCTTGCAGTCCCATCGCCGGCTGCCAACGGGATTCGCGCTATCGGGACGACGCTCCGGAAATCCTCCGGTTCAGCCGTTGGTGAAGGTGAGGCTGGTGGCGTCGTAGCGGGTGCCCGCGATCTGCTCGCGCGGCGCGGCGGCCTCGATGGCGGCGAGGTCGGCGGCGGACAGGTCGATGGTCAGGGCCGCGAGGTTTTCCTCCAGGTACGGCCTGCGGCGGGTGCCGGGGATCGGCACGACATCCTCGCCGCGGTGCTGGACCCAGGCGAGCGCGAGCTGGCCCGCGGTGACGCCCTCGGCCTCGGCCAGTTCGTTCAGCTTCGCGACGATCGCCAGGTTGCGTTCGAGGTTGCCGTCGGCGAAACGCGGCTGGGTGCGGCGCACATCGTTGTCCGCCAAGCCCTCGACGGAGCTGTACTTGCCGGTCAGGAAACCGCGGCCGAGCGGGGAGAACGGGACGAGACCGATGCCGAGTTCGCGGCAGATCGGGGCGATCTCCGCCTCCAGGTCGCGGGTCCACAGCGACCACTCGCTCTGCAACGCGGCGATCGGGTGCACGGCGTGCGCGCGGCGGAGGGTCTGCGCGCCGGCCTCGGATAGTCCGAGGTGGCGGACCTTGCCGGCCTGCACGAGTTCGGCCATCGCGCCGACGGTTTCCTCGATCGGCACCTGCGGGTCGACGCGGTGCTGGTAGTAGAGGTCGATGTGGTCGACGCCGAGCCGGCGCAGCGACGCGTCGCAGGCCTGATGCACGTAGGCGGCGTCGCCGCGGATGTGCGTCGGCTCCCCCAGCTTGTTGGCGAAGCCGAACTTCGTGGCCAGCACCACCTCGTCGCGGCGGCCGGCGATGGCCTTGCCGATCAGTTCCTCGTTGTGCCCGGCGCCGTAGAAGTCGGCGGTGTCCAGCAAACTCACGCCGAGGTCGAGGGCGTGGCGCAGGGTCTCGATCGACTGCGCGTCATCCGCGTCCCCGTATCCGTGACTCATGCCCATGCAGCCCAGGCCCTGCGCGGAAACCGCGAGCTCACCGAGGTGCCGAGTGGGGACGTTGATCATGTTGTGCCTCCTGAGATCCGAACGTGCTGCGGTCAACGCTAGGAGTTGGAGCGCACTCCATGTCAAGCGATGGTCGTACAGCTAATAAGCGGCACCCAGGTGGAGAACTTATCGGTGCGTGGGGATGGCGCTTGGAAGTTGGCCACATATGCTCGCCTGTGGTTCGCGTCCGTGGGTCTCGCACCGAGCGCGATCGCCGCGCCGGTGCTACTGGTCCAACGCGGACAGGATCGCGGCGTCCCGCCCGCGCATGCCGACTGGCTGCGGCAACGACTTACCAAGGCGCACTTGTGGAGTCGGCCGGACGACGGGCCGGTCTCGGTCTTGCGCGCGTGCGCGGACGCCATGGACTGGCTGCGGGCAAACTCGTGACACCTAATCGGCGCGCGGGCAATACGATGCTGTCGCATGATCGATAAGACGGAAGTGCTGACCGGACGGCAGATCCTCTGGCAGGTTCAGGAGACCGCGGGATTCGAGTCGACCTG
This sequence comes from Nocardia sp. NPDC051756, assembly GCF_040681495.1. Classification (NCBI taxonomy): domain Bacteria; kingdom Bacillati; phylum Actinomycetota; class Actinomycetes; order Mycobacteriales; family Nocardiaceae; genus Nocardia; species Nocardia sp. NPDC051756. The sequence continues at coordinate 922,214 of NZ_JBFAYV010000005.1, forward strand.
GATCGACTTGGACGGGCTGCGGCTGCACGGTGAGGGCCGGGCCGTCGGTCAACTCCCGGAACCGTATTGGCTGACCTACACCCTCGACACCGACGCCGACGCCGTCACCGAGCGACTACAGATCACCTGTGTCACCGCGACCGAACACCGTCAGCTGGATCTGCGTCGCGCGGACGGCATCTGGACGGTCGACGGGGAGCCGCGACCGGACCTCGCCGACGCGCGCGACTGCGACCTCGCGTGCTCCCCGCTGACCAACACCATGCCCATCATTCGCACCGGACTGCACCGCCATCCGGGGACCGCCGAGTTCCTGATGGCCTTCGTCGAGGTGCCGACCTTACGGGTGGTCCCGTCCACACAGACCTACACCCACCTCAGCCTCGCCGAGGACGGATCCGACATCCGTTACGCCTCAGGCAGTTTCACCAGCGACCTGCACATCGACGAGGACGGCCTGGTCTTGGTGTACCCGACCCTGGCCCGCCGGGTGCCGCCCAAAACCACCGTGACCGACGGCGAACGCCAGCGCGGACCAGGCTCCGCCCGCCCCAACGCCTGACCGGCGCTACTCGACCTCGAGACGCCGGGGACGGGATCGGTCTTACGTAGCGGACTACTCGATTTACTGCGCGGTTCGCCATGATCTACCTATCGACGCAGGTAGGACGGTTGCCAAGCGGTCGTCACCAGGTGACCGGGAGGTGCGGCACGCCGTAGACGCCGAGGGTGTTCGCGCGGGTGCGGATCTCGTCGGCCGGTACCGCGAGGCGCAAGGTCGGGAACCGAGTCGTCAAAGCGGTGAGCGCCGTGCGCATTTCGACCCGGGCCAGTTGCTGACCGAGGCACTGGTGTGGGCCATAGCCGAAACCCAGGTGTCCCACCGCATTCCGCTGTAGGTCGAGGAGGTCCGGGCGGTCGAATACGGTCGGGTCACGATCGGCGGCTTGGAGCGAAAGGGCCACTGTTTCACCGGCTTTGATCACCTGGCCGGCCAGTTCGACGTCCGTCAGGGCGGAGCGGGTCGCGGTGTGGGCGATGGTCAGGTAGCGCATCAGCTCTTCGATTGCCCGGTCGGCGAGGTCGGGGGCGGTGCGGAACGCGGCGAGCTGTTCCGGGCGGGACAGGAGGACGTAGGTGCCGAGGGCCAGCATGTTCGCGGCGGTGTCGAAGCCGGCGATCAGTAGCAGCACGCCCACACCGGCGAGTTCGAGATCCGTGAGATCGGTGCGGGTCAAGTCGCTGAGCAGGTCGTCGGCCGGTGTGGCGCGCTTGGCGGTGACCAGGTCGCGCAGGTATTCCTGGGCCGCTTCGAAGGCAATGAGGCCCCGTTCGAGACGCTCGTCCGGCGACAGGGCGGGATCGTTGAACTTGGTGACCAGGTCGGCAACCAGACGCTGGAATCGGCCCCGATCGACTTCGGGCACCCCGAGCAGTTCACAGATCGTCAGCGCCGGAACCGGATACGCGAACGACGTCACCAAATCCACTGGACCACCGGCATGTTCGATCGCATCGAGATGTTCGGTGCTGATCTGCGCTACCCGCTCGGCGAGCAGCCGCATCCGCCGAACAGTGAACTTGCCCGCCAACAGCTTTCGATAGCGCGTGTGCTCGGGTGCGTCGAGGTTGAGGAAGTTACCGGGCGGGGCCGGCGGGAGCGGACCGAGATCCACCAGCGGTGAGTGCAGGAGTTCGGCTCGTGCGCTGAAGCGCGGGTCGGCCAGGATTGCACGCACCACAGCATGCCCGCTGGCCAGCCAGCCGTGATGGCCGTCTGGAAAAGCCATGCGGGTCAGTGGATTTCGCTCGCGAATCCGCGCGAGTTCGGGCGGTGGATCGAAGGGACAGCCCACAGGACGGGTAGCGGGCAACGACAAGACAGTGGTCTGCGGCTCGGTCATGGAATTCCTTCTGACGCATGAATTCAGTAGGAGCCGAACGCTAAGTTGCGTTCCGTGATCACTCAACAGAGCTCGTGCAGCAATACCCTGCTACCACAGGTAGATTCGATTTTGTCCGTGCAATGACCTTGCCGCCGAACGCACACACCAGACACCCCACATGCAATGAGCTGCCGCTGAACGCACACCGAAGGAGCCCACCGATGCCAGGAGGCCGACTCACCCTGCACGAGCGAGAATGCATCGCCGCCGCACTAGCCGAAGGACTCGGCTACACCCAGATCGCCCGCCAACTCGACCGCCCCGCCTCCACCGTGAGCCGCGAGGTAACCCGCAACGGCGGCCCGAGCCGCTACCGCGCCGACCGAGCCCACCGCGCCACCGCCGCCCGCGCCCGCCGAAGCAAGGCCGCCACCCCACCCACTGCCGCCGGCGAATTCCCCTCCGGCAACGAGGCCCTCCGCGATTTCGCCACCCACTTCACCGACCTGCTCGTCTACGACGGCATGCCCCGAATGCAGGCCCGCGTAATGACCGCCCTGCACCTCACCGACTCCGGCAGCCTCACCGCCGCCGAACTCGTCCACCAACTAGCGGTCAGCCCCGCCTCCATCTCCACCGCCGTCAACGCCCTGGAAAAACGAGACCTCCTCCGCCGCAACCGCACCACCCACCGCCGCGACCACTACTACATCGACAACAACACCTGGCACCGCACCACCCTCAACCTCGCCCAAGCCGCCCAAGCAAAAGTCGAGGCCGCCCACCGCGGCGCCCAACTCCTCGGCCCAACCACCCCCGCCGGCGCCCGCCTCACCGAAATCGGCAGCTACCTCGACTACCTCGGCAAACAAATGGTCCAGGCCGTAGCCCGCTGGCCCGACCAATGACACCTGGCAGCCCAGCCGGATACGTTGCAGCGCTATTCCACAGCCGCACACCTTTTGACAAACGCACGCGTGTCAGTGCGGCAAGTCGGTGTGCGGGAGATCAGAAGGTGTGCGGCTGTCCGGTCGTCAGCAGGACCGCGACGACACGCGCAGGTCAGACCTTGACGATGGAGGTCACCGGGTAGTGACCCTGGCGGTCGCGGCCGTTGAGGAAGGTCAATTCGAGGACTACCGCGGCGGCGATTACTTCGGCGCCGGCCTGGGTGAACAGGTCGGCTGCGGCGGCCAGGGTGCCGCCGGTGGCGAGGACATCGTCGAGGAGGAGGATGCGTTTGCCCGCCAGGGGGACGCCGTCGGCGGGGATTTCCAGGGCGGCGGTGCCGTATTCGAGCTGGTATTCGCGGGTAATGACGGGCGGGGGCAGCTTGCCTGCCTTGCGGACCGCGAGGACGCCGGTGCCGAGGCTGGCGGCCACCGCGGCGCCGATGAGGAAGCCGCGGGCGTCGACGCCGGCGACGAGGTCGGCGTCGGGGCCGCAGGAGGCGAGGCAGTCGATGACGGTGCGGAAGCCTTCGGCGTCGGCGAACACGGGCGTGAGATCGGCGAACCGCACTCCGGGAGTGGGGAAGTCGTCGCGCCAGCGGGTCAAACGCTCGACCGCTTCGGCCGCCCGGCCGGTCCGGTCGGCGGCTAGCTCGTCGGATTCGATCGCCGCGTGCTTACTCATCGACACCTCTCCATCATCACAACACCACCACAAGCACCTGTCACCGCTTCAACACCCAGCGGTCCATGTTCCACCCTGACCCCGCCTGGTTCGGCGCAGCTATCCCGTTCTGCAGACCGTTGCCGAACGCGATGGTGCGCGGCGAGGCGAACAGGGGGATGCTCGGCAACTCCGCCCACAGCAGGTTTTCGGCCTCGGTGAGCAGATTCAGCTGTGTGGTCGAGTTGTCGTCGGCCGCAAGCTGATCGGTGATCGCATCGTAGCGGCCGTTGCCGAATCGGCCGAAATTGAGCCCGCTACTACCGCGCAACGCACTGGTCGCCGCGACGCCGGACATGGATCCGGCCGGACCCGGCGCGGACGCGGTACTGCCCAGGATGGCGTCGACTTTGCCCTCGGTGAGCTGCGACGGCGTGAAATCGGGGGCTCCGGCGTCAACGACGTTGATGCCCGCCGGCTTACAGGCTTCCGTGATCATCGCCACGGTCTGCGCGCGCCGGTCATCAGGGCGCAGATAGCCGATGCGCACGGTCGGATTGTTCGCCCGCGCCGCGGCCACCGCCTGGGTCGCGCCGCCGACATCGCCGCCGTTGAACTTGCCCGCCGCACCGATCACCGACGGGTAGTACAGCGAATCCTGTTGCACGATATGCGCGTTCAACGGGCCCGAACCGAGCCCCGTCTTCGGCGCGTCGGCCACCTTGCCGAGCTTGTCGAACAGCGCCTGCCGCGGCACGCACAGCGCGAGCGCCCGGCGCATGTCCACCGAGCCGAACACTCCCCCGGTCGCCAGCACCAGCTGCTCGACGCCCCGGCCCGCCACGTTGCGCACCTGGAAACCGTCCAGGTTCAGGTCTTTCACCGATCCGGTGCCGAGGTCGACGACGCCCGCGGCGCTGTCCCTGACCTTGGACTTCAGGTCGATGTTCTTGGGCCACACCATGATCCGCCCGGTCGCGGGCTTGTTCCCCCACCACCGCTCGTTCGCGACCAGGACCAAACCGTCCTTGTCGCTGAACGATTCGATCCGGTACGGCCCGGACGACGGGAACTTGGTCAGGTCGAGGTTGCCCCCGGCGAAGTTCCAGCCGGTGTTCCAGAAGTCGGAGATCCGGCCGAGCCCGCTCGGGTCGCCGGTTTGCAAGGCGGACACCACATTCGGCACGTTCGCCACCCGCGCGACGACGTGCGCGGGCATCAGCTCGCCGGCGGTGAACAGGTTGCGCCACGCCGAGTAGTGCCGGTCCGGCCGGAACACCACGGTGGCGTCGCGCGAACCGGGCTGGCAGTCCACCCGCTCGATGTCGGCGTAACCCGCGGTGCTCGCGGCGTCGAACAGCGGAACCTGGCCGCGGTCACCGGGTTTGGTGAATCGCCCGCTGCGCGCGGCCCAGGCGAGCACCAGATCGTCGCACGAGGTCGGCACCCCGTCGGAGTACACACCGTCCGGGTTGAGCCGGTACTGGATGGTCTGCACCTCACCGGGCACCTCTTTGGCGGTGCCGAAGTCGGTGTCGGCGACCTGCTGACCGTCCGGCCCGGTGTAGTAGAACCCGGTGACCACCCGGCCGAACACCGCGGTCGATCCGGTGCTCGCGCCGAGCGTGCTGCCGCCGTTGTAGCTGGCGATGGTGGCATCGACGGCGTAGCCGATGGACGGCACCTGGTTCTTGCTCGAGCACCCGACCACCAACCCGGCGGCCAGGGTGCTCGCGGCCAGCACTCCGATCAGACGTATCGCTCGGCTATCTGGCTTGCGCATGAAACCCCTTGCCTGTGTGTCAGTTCCGCCGCTTCTGCCGTTTCCCGCTGGGGCGCGCGCCCGGCCGGGGCGCCTGCCCCGGCTCCCGCCTGCGCGGTTCGTCGTCGTAGTCGCGGCCGGTCGCTGCGGTCGCCCGGCGCTCGGCCTCGACTCCTGCCCGCGCGCTGGCGACCCCGGCTCGCCGGGCCTTGATCTTCTCGGTGTGCCGCGCGACCGGGCCCCACCGCTCCTTGATCGACACCAGCAGCGGCGTCGCGAAGAAGATCGAGGAGTAGGTGCCGACCAGCAGGCCGACCAGCTGCACCAGCGCCAGGTCCTTGAGCGTGCCGACGCCGAGCATCCAGACCGCGATCACCATCAGGCCGACGATCGGCAGGATGCCGATGAGGGCGGTGTTGATCGAGCGCATGAACGTCTGGTTCACCGCGAGGTTGGCCTGTTCGGCGTAGGTGCGGCGGTTCACATGCAGGATGCCCCTGGTGTTTTCCTCGACCTTGTCGAACACGACCACCGAGTCGTAGAGCGAGAAGCCGAGGATGGTCAGGATGCCGATCACGGTCGCCGGGCTCACCTCGAAGCCGACGAGCGAGTACACGCCCGCCGTCACGGTGACGTCGAAGACCAGGGCGGCCAGCGCGGCGATCGCCATGTGCGGTTCGAAGCGCACGGCGATGTAGACCGCGACCAGGACCAGGAACACCGCCAGCGCGATGAGCGCCTTGCGGGTGATCTGGCTACCCCAAGTCTCGCTGACGTCCGAGGCGCTGATCGCGGCGCGACTCGGGTTGCCGTCCTTGCCCTTGGGCTGGAACTTGCTGAACAACGCGTTGTTCAGCGTGTCCACCTGATCCTTGTTCAGCGCTTCGGAGCGGATCAGGATGGTGGCGTTGCCACCGCTGCCGACGGTCTGCACCGAGACCGGATCGGAGCCGATCGCAGTGCGGTAGACCTCTTCGACCTGACTGGTGCTCGCGCCCTGAGCCGGGAACTGGATCCGCGAGCCGCCCTCGAAGTCGATGCCGAAGTTGAAGCCGCGGAACAGGATGCTGCCCAACGAGATCAGGATGATCGCGGCGGTGATCAGGTACCAGGTCCGCCGCTTGCCGATGACGTCGATGGCGCCGGTGCCGGTGTAGAGGCGGTTGAAGAAGCCGTGCTTGGGCTGCTCGGTCACCGCGGCGAACACGTCCGTGGTCTCGGCCGGGTTCGGGGTGCGCGACGTGCTCGTGTGGTTCGTCATCTCGTTCACGCCTTCCCGAGTGCGGCCTCGGCCGCCTTACGCTCGCGCGCGACCTGCTGGATCGCACCGAGCCCGTTGACCGACGGCTTGGCCCAGTAGTTCGTGCGGGAGGCGAGCAGCACCAGCGGCGAGGTCACCAGGAACACCACGACGACGTCGAGGATGGTGGTGAGGCCGAGGGTGAACGCGAAGCCCTTCACCTGTCCGACCGCGAGGATGTAGAGCACCGCGGCGGCGATGAAGCTGACCGCGTTGCCGGACAGAATCGTCCGGCGCGCCCGCTGCCAGCCACGCGGGGCGGCGGAACGGAAGCTGCGGCCCTCGCGCATCTCGTCCTTGATCCGTTCGAAGAACACCACGAACGAGTCGGCGGTCATACCGATACCGATGATCAGACCGGCGATGCCGGCCAGGTCGAGGGTGAACCCGATCCATCTGCCGAGCAGCACCATGATGCCGTACACCGCGAGACCCGAAGTCACCAAAGAGAATCCGGTGACGAACCCGAGCATCCGGTAGTAGGCGAGGCAGTAGAGCAAGACCACGGCCAAGCCGATCGCACCGGCGAGCAGGCCCGCCTTCAGCGAGGACAGCCCCAGCGTCGCCGACACCGTCTCGGCCTCGGAGGTCTGGAACGACAGCGGCAGCGAACCGTACTTGAGCGTGTTCGCCAGTTCCTTCGCCGACGCGGCGGTGAAGTTGCCGGAGATCTGGGTGCGGCCACCCTGCTGCGGGCCCTGCTGCACGGTCGGCGCGCTGACCACCTTGGTGTCGAGTACGAAGGCGACCCGCTTGTAGACGTATTCGCCGGTGAGCTGGGCCCACGCGTCGCTACCGCCGGACTTGAACTCGAGGTAGACCTCGTGCCGCGCCTGCTGGGTGTTCATGCCCGAGCTGGCGGACTTGATCTCCTGGCCGTCGATGCGGCTCTTGTCGAGCAGCAGGATCTCCTGGCCGTCGGTCGAGCAGGCGACCAGCGGCAGGTTCGGATCGTCGTTGCCCTGCAACGGGTCCGGCTTGGTGCAGTCCAGCGTGGCCATCGCGGCCTGCTGGATGGTCGGGTCCGCGCTCTGCCGGATGGTCTTGGCGTCCTGGATGTCCTTGGTCGCCTGTTCCTGCGGCGTGAGGTTCGGATCCGCAGGCGGCTGCGTCGGTCCCTGTGCCGGGAACACGCGCTGCTGCGGAACCGGATCGACGGTCTCCCCACCGGAGGCAGGCGCACCGACCGAAGGCTCGCCCGCGGCCGGCGGTGCGGCGCCCGGCGGAGCAGGCGGCACCTCACCCGGCGCACCCGGCGGCGTCGCGCCCGGCGCGGGCTGCTGGCCGCGCTGCGCGGCGGGCACGGCATTGAGCACCGGACGGATGTACAGCTTGGCGGTGGTCGCCAGCGCGCGCGCCTGCTGCCCGTCGTCGCCGGGCACCGTGATCACCAGGTTGTCGCCGTCGATGACGACCTCGGACCCGGCCACACCGAGACCGTTGACCCGGTTCTCGATGATGTCCTGCGCCTTTTTCAGGCTGTCCTGGTTCGGCTTGCCGCCGTCCGGCGTTCGGGCGGTCAGCGTGACCCGGGTACCACCCTGAAGGTCGATGCCGAGCCGTGGGGTCGAGGATTTGTCACCGGTGAAGAACACCAGCGCATAGATCACGGCCAGCAGCGCGGCGTAGACGCCGAGCAGCCGGAGCGGATGCGCCGATCCCTGGGAAGGTGGCACAGTACGTCATCTCCTAGGCGGGAAGTCGAACATGGAACAGGCAGGCACACACCGGCGACGCCGGTGCGGGCAGTAGTGGCACGAGCCACGGGGCCCGCGGATCGGACACCGCCGCGCGTCGGCCGAGGGCCGTGATCGCGGCGGCATCCGGCGCGCGGGCACACCGAGGGACGATCAGTCCTTGGTGAGCCGGGTCTCGGTCTGCGCGGCGGATTCCTCGACCGCGTCGGCCACGTGCGCGCCGTTGGCGTCGGCGGCGGCCGGCTCGACGGCGATCGTGTCGGCATCGGCGTCGGCCTCGTCGGCCACCGTCTCGGTGTCGACGCGCACCTCGCGGATGGCCGCGCGCAGCCACGTCGTCACGACGTCCTCGGCGATCTCGAGATCAACCGTGGTGTCGTCGAGATCGACGACGGTGCCGTACAGCCCCGACGTGGTGATGACCTGGTCGCCCGCCTTGAGGGTGTCCTGCATCTCCGTGACCTTGGCGGCTTCCCGCTTCTGGCGGCGGACGCCGAGGAACATCGGCACGAGCAGGGCTACCAGCAGCAGCGGAAACAGAAGTTCCATCGTCGAAGTCAGTCCCTAGTCTTGTGGGTGGGATGGGTATGTACTCAGACAGTCTGCCAGTTCATGTCTCCGTCGCCACACCGGCACACCTGCTGGGGAGCACCGATGTGCCCGCGAGCCATATCGCACGGCGAATCGTGGGCCGCCACCGGCGTCCGAAAGGCCCGGTCGGTTTGCCCGGAAATTCTCCGGCGGGAAACCCGTCCGTAACGAATTCCGTTGCCTTACAGTAGAAATCGCAGGGAATTCATCAGCGCAGGACGTCCCGACGGCGTGGCCGGGGAGCCTGATCTACGCACGAACTCAGCATTCTTCGAGCCGTGTCTCGGGACCTTCTGTGCCTTTACGAAGGGGACGATGATGGTCAAGGAAGCCAGAATCGACGTCAAAACGCTCATGCAGAAAGCGGCGGGGGACCTTTCCGCGCCGGAGCTCTACGACCTGGCCCGGAGCGCCGAATCGGGACCGTGGTTCGGCACGCCGACCGCCCGCAACGGTGAGCCCGCGCGGCGCCCGGAGTTCGAGTGGCCACTCGTTTCCGAGCATTCCTACCTGGGGAAATACGGCAAGGGCACGGCGGCGGTGCATCTGGGGAACGGGCACGAGCGCTTGGTGAATCCGATGATCTTCGCCGACGGGTTCAATTACGGCGCCAGCGACCTGGACGGCCTGTGGCAGTGGTTCAACCACCCCTATTCCGACGCGGGTGAGCGCCTGTTCGACCAGCTACTGGCCGCGGGCATCGACATCGTGCTGCTCGGCTTCGACGCCCGCCACGACTACATCCAGGTCAACGCGGGGGTGGCGCGGGCCTGCATCGGCAAGGTGATCGCCGAGCAGCAGGGCACCACGCCGCTGATCACCGGCGGAGTGAGCATGGGCGGCCTGATCACCCGATACGCGCTCGCCGCGATGGAGCAGGCGGACGAGGACCATCGGACCGGGACCTATCTGTCCTGGGATTCCCCACACAACGGAGCGTGGATTCCGCTGATCCTGCAACAGATGGCGTACTTCTTCGAGTTCTTCGAGACGCTCACGCCCGGTAAAGCGAGCAAGGCCAGTCTGATTCGCAGCCCGGCGGCGCAGCAGCTGCTGTGGGCGTGGGTGGAGGACGCGCGGTATTCGGGTCCGGTCGCGACCGCGTCGCCGCTACGTGCCCAATTCGTCCAGGAGCTGACCGATCTGGGTGGATTCCCGCAGCGGCCGGTGCGGCTCGGCGTGGCGAACGGGCGCGGCGACGGGCAGGGTCCCGAGCTGCCGGCCGGAGCGGTGGTGTTCGACAAGAAGTTCCTCGGCGGCCTGGTCGGCAGCGCCACCGCGCGGTATCAGCCGGCGTTCGGGGACAAGCAGCCGGTCGGCGGCATGCATCTCGGGCTGACCTCGCGCACCTCGACGACCACCGCGGTGGCGCCGTTCGACGGCGCGCCCGGCGGCATGCTGGATTCGTTCGGGCAGGTGGCGACCACGCTCGGGATCGACATGGAGGAGGCGAAGCGCTGGAGTTGCTTCGTCCCATCGGTCAGCGCGATCGCGCTGGACTTCGACCCGATGACCTGGGAGGTCGAGCTGGACAAGGATCTGCGCAAGGTGACCGCCGAGCACACGGCGCTCACCGAATTCTGTTGCAACGCAACCAATACCGAACACTCGGTGGTGACGCCGACGCTCGCGGAATGGGTGCTGCGCAAGATCGCCAAGTAGCGGCGCGCGCGGGCCCCGCCGGCATCGTTCCGGCGGGGCTGGCGCAACGGGGCATCCTGGGTCAGGCGGACTTTCCGTAGACGTAATCGTCGAGCGGGAAGCTGACCGCCTCGCGGTGCGCGTTGAGCGTGCTGGTCGGGCGCAGCAGCGCGGCCTCGCCGTGCGGGTTGAAGTAGTAGCTGCGCGCGGTGGAGCAGTCGCCGCCGTAGAAGACCGAGGTGCCGAGCTTGTCGGTGACTCGATCGAGGAACCCGGCGTTCGCTTCCTCGGTCACCTCGAAGGTGTTCTCGCCGCGGCGGAACAGCTCGGTGAAGAGCCGTCCCATGTGCTTCATCTGCGCCTCGATGGTGGTGAAGTAGGACAGGCCGCTGTAGGAGTACGGGCTGTTGAGGCTGAGGAAGTTCGGGAACTTCGGCACGGTGATGCCCTCGTAGGCCTGGAAACGGTTGTCCCGCCAGAACTTTCCGAGGTTGACCCCGTCGCGGCCGATGATCTCGATGGCCGGGAAGTTCACGTCCCACAGGTTGAAGCCGGTGGCCAGGATCAGCGTGTCGATCTCGGTCTTGTGCCCGTCGGCGGTGACGATGCCGTCGGCCTCGATGTGGTCGATCGAGTTCGTCTCCAGTCGCACATGCGGCTGGTTGAACGAGCGGAAGTAGGTGTTGGAGAAGGTGGGGCGCTTGCAGCCGAAGTCGTAGTGCGGGGTGAGCTGCTTGCGCGTTTCCTTGTCCCGCACCGAGGTCCGCAGATGCGCCTTGGCGAGCAGGCCCGCGGCCTTGTTCAGCGGCTTGGCCTGCGTGTAGTGCAGCACGCCGACCACCATGAGCGCCTCGAGCAGGCTGGTGTTGAACAGCCGCGCGGCCTTCTGGGTGGCGGGCACCCGGTCGAACAGCTTCTGCACCGGCTTCGGGATGGCGGTGTCGATCTTCGGCACCACCCAGATCGGGGTGCGCTGGAAGACGGTGAGCGCCTGCGCCTTCTTGGCCACCTCGGGCACCAGTTGCACGGCCGTCGCGCCGGTGCCGATGATCGCCGCCTTGCGCCCGGTCAGGTCGAAATCGTCCTCCCACGCGGTGGTGTGGATGATCTTGCCGGCGAAGGAATCGATGCCGGGGAACGGCGGCGTGTAGGGCTGGGACAGGAAGCCCGTCGCGGTGAGCAGGTAACGGCCAGTGAGGGTTTCACCGCCCGCGACCGACACCACCCACTGCTGGTGTTCCTCGTCCCAGCGGGCGCCGTCGACCACGGTGCCGAAGCGCATGCGGCGGCGCAGGCCGTACTTGTCCGCGATGTGGCCGGCGTACTTCTTCAGCTCCGCGCCCGGCGCGAACAGTCGCGTCCAATACGGGTTGGGCTCGAAAGAGTACGAGTAGGTGACCGAGGCGATGTCGACCGCGAGGCCGGGGTAATGGTTGACGTGCCAGGTGCCGCCGAGATCGCTCTCCCGATCGAGGATGACGTAGTTGCTCAGGCCGAGCCGATCGAGCTCGATGCCCGCCCCCATGCCACCGAATCCCGCACCGACCACGACAGCGTCGTACTGAGGCGCCACTCCGAACCTCCAGGTATGTGAACCGTTTATCACAGAATGACACATCATTCCGTTTGTGACGACTGTATCATCGGTGGCGTGACGAAGCCATTGACGCGTGCCGAGCGGCGCAAAGCCGAGCTCCGCCAGGAAATCATCGACACTGCCTTCGTCTGCTTCTCGGAGAAGGGCTATCACGGCACCGGCATCGCCGATATCGCCGGTCACCTCGGCATCGGACACGGCACCTTCTACCGGTACTTCAGCAACAAGCGCGACATCATCGACCACGTCATCGACGACCTGTCCGCCAAGATCATCGACACCCTCGGCACCGAGAACGCGCCCGACGCGGCCACCACGCTGGACGAATACCGCGCGCAGACCGACCGGATCGGCCAGGCGCTGACGCACATCCTGATGGACGACCGCCGGGTCGCGCAGCTGCTGCTGGTGCACGCGCCCGGCATCGACGACGAGCTGACCGCGCGCCTCTACGGCCTGCTCGACATGGCCGACGCGCTCACCGCCGGATATCTCGACCACGGCGTCGAACTCGGTTATCTGCGAGCGGATCTGGACACGGTCAACACCGCGCGGGCGGTCACCGGCATGCTGCTGGCCGGCATCGTGCACGGCCTGCGCGAAACCGATGAGGGGTCCATCCAGGGTCTCAACGAGGCCATTCGGCGGCTGCTGATCGACGGTGTCCGCAAGGATTGAGCAAATCGATAAGCCCCCTGACGGCGTCGGCGGCGTTAAGGTGTGGGAACAGTTCCGACGAGTCCGCCAGGGGGCGCTCGTGGTCGCAAGAGACCAGGGAGTACGAAAAACGCACATTCCGCCGACCCGGCGCGTGGGGCCTGACAGAATGTCGCCCGTGACCCCCGAGGATGTGAGCCGAATCAGTTTCGCGACACCACCATTCGGGCAGCGTGGTTACCACGCGGACGAGGTGGACGCATTCCTCGACCTGGTAGCCGCGACGATGGCAGGCCGAGGTTCGCTTGCGGCCGACGATCTGCGCCATGTCACCTTCGACGCGCCGCGGCCCGGTGCGCGGGGGTATCGGGCGGATCAGGTCGACGAGTATCTGGATCAGGTGCGCGTCGAGCTGGAGATCCGGCAGCGCGGGGCGCGGCCGACGCCGGCAGGCAACGGGCATTCGATCCTGACGCCGGATGACGTGCAGCGCATGCGATTCACGTATGCGCCGGTCGGTCGTCGCGGGTACCACGAAGACGAGGTCGACGCGTTCCTCGACCTGGTCGCCGCGACGCTCGCGCACGGCGGGCCGGGCAGTCTGACCATCGCGGACGTGCGCTCGGTGCGATTCAGTGGAGCCCGACTAGGCACCCGCGGGTATCAGGGCGACGAGGTGGACGCGTTCATGGACCTGGTCGTCGCGGCATTGCAACACGCCGAACACCAACACCACCGCTGGACCTTGCACCGCGACGTCGGCGAATAACTCTGCACGGCTAGGCAGTTCGCCCTACCGATGCGGCCACCCGGAAGGCCTGCGGCACCACCAGCCGCACACCTTCCGACTTCCCGCACACCAACTCGCCGCACTGACACGCGTGCGTATGTCAAAAGGTGTGCGGCACAACGGCAGCGCAACCGAGTCGAGTCATACGGTCGCTAATTGATCTCTGATTGCCACCATTCGACTCGACTCGATGTCTTACTCCAGCAGGTCGAGGGTGGGTTGGGGGTTGTGGCTGCGGACTTCGATGGAGCCGAAGACTAGGTCGGGTGGGGGGACCAGGCCTAGGTGTTCCCAGGCGGCGGCGGTGGCTACGCGGCCGCGGGGGGTGCGGGCGACCATGCCGGCGCGGACGAGGAATGGTTCGCAGACCTCTTCGACGGTGGCGGCCTCCTCCCCTACAGCGACCGCGAGGGTGGAGACGCCGACGGGGCCGCCGCCGAAACTGCGGACCAGCGCGGCCAATACGGAACGGTCGAGGCGGTCGAGGCCGAGCACGTCGACGTCGTACACCTCCAGCGCGGCCTGCGCGATGGGCAGGGTGATCAGGCCGTCGGCGCGGACCTCGGCGTAGTCGCGCACGCGGCGGAGCAGGCGGTTCGCGATACGCGGCGTACCGCGAGAGCGACCGGCGATCTCGGCGGCGGCTTCGCGGTCGATCTGCACGCCGAGGATGTGCGCCGAACGCAGCAGGATCAGCAGCAATTCGGCGGGGTCGTAGAAGTCCATGTGCCCGGTGAAACCAAAGCGGTCGCGCAGTGGGCCGGTGAGCGCTCCGGACCTGGTCGTCGCGCCGACCAGGGTGAACGGGGCGATGTCGAGCGGAATCGAGGTCGCGCCAGGGCCTTTGCCGACGACCACGTCGACGCGGAAGTCCTCCATCGCGAGGTAGAGCATCTCCTCGGCAGGCCGCGCGATGCGGTGGATCTCATCGATGAACAACACGTCGCCGTCGACCAGATTGCTGAGCATGGCCGCGAGATCACCGGCACGCTCCAGCGCTGGTCCGGAGGTGATGCGCAGCGCGGTGCCGAGCTCGCCCGCGATGATCATCGCCATGCTGGTCTTGCCGAGGCCGGGCGGGCCGGACAGCAGCACGTGATCCGGTGTGCCGCCACGCTGTTTGGCGCCGCGCAACACCAGCGCGAGCTGCTCGCGCACCCGCGGCTGACCGATGAAGTCGTCCAGCGATTTCGGCCGCAGGCTGGCCTCGATCTCCCCGTCGGACTTCAAAAGACTTGGCGTGACCTGGGATTCGTCGGCTTCCTCGTCGTAATCCATGCCGAGCTACCGATTCCGGCCGAGCAGGTTGAGCGCGGCGCGCAACCCGACGGCGGTGTCGGCGGCGGGCTGTTCGGCGAGCACTGAGTCGATGGCCTGCTCGGCCTGTTTGATCGGGAAGCCCAGGCCGGTGAGCGCCTCGACGACCTGCTCGCGCACCGGTGTGATGACCGGGATGGGTGTGCTGCCGGGCGGACCGGATTGCACCGGAACGAGATTCACCTTGTCCCGCAGCTCGACCACCATGCGTTCGGCGCCGCGCTTGCCGATGCCGGGCACCCGGGTGAGCGCGGCGACGTTGCTTTCGGCGAGCGCCTTGCGCAGCGCTTCGGGTTCGAGCACCGCGAGCACCGCCATGGCCAGCCGCGGGCCGACGCCGGACACCGTTTGCAGCAGACCGAACAGGTCGCGCGCCTCGGTGTCGGCGAAGCCGAACAGTGTCATCGAGTCCTCGCGCACGATCATCGCGGTGTAGAGGCGGGTTTCCTCGCCGCGGGTCAGCGTGGACAGCGTCGCGGGGGTGACATTGAGCCGGTAGCCGATGCCGGCCGCCTCGATCACCGTGTGGTCGAGGGCGATTTCCAGCACCTCACCGCGAACCGACGCGATCACCTCTTTACCGCCTTCCGTTGTTCGGCAAGCCGTTCCGCGTACTTGCGTTGTGCCTCGGCCGCTTGGGCTTCGGCCTTGGCCATCCGCTCGATCAGCGGCGCCCGCCAACAATGGCAGATGGCCAACGCGAGCGCATCCGCCGCGTCCGCCGGTTTCGGCGCGACCTGTAGTCCTAGTATTCGGGTGACCATGGCCGTGACCTGTGCCTTGTCCGCGGTGCCGTTGCCGGTGACCGCGGCCTTCACCTCGCTGGGCGTGTGGAACGCGACCGGTATGCCGCGGCGCGCGGCCGCGAGCGCGATCACCCCGCCGGCCTGCGCGGTGCCCATCGCGGTACGCACATTGTGCTGGGCGAAGACCCGTTCGATCGCGACGGCCCCCGGTTTGTGCGTGTCCAGCCACAATTCGGCGGCATCGGAAACCTGGAGTAGTCGCTGCGCGAGGTCCATGTCGGGCGGGGTACGAACCACATCGACAGCGATGGCGGTCACCTTCCGGCCGATACCGCCCTCGACGATGCTGAGGCCGCACCGGGTGAGACCGGGGTCGACGCCCATCACCCGCACGAAATCCCCTCTCGCAGACACGAACAACTGTTCGAGAGTTTAGCCGAGGAAGGGGGTCTCCCGGTCCAGCGACACGGGTGCACGTCGGGGCGCGCAGAACACTGCCCCCGCGGTCACTCCGGGCAATCCACCGTGTTCACGTATGACGCGCGATGCGCCGCGGGTTTATGGCGTGCCGGGGAATCCGAGTAGCTCCGGATTCTTCGCGCGTGCCGCCCACTCGCGCGCCGGATCGGTGACGAGGCGTCGAGCTCGCAGGTCCAGCAGTCCGCTGACGTTGGTCACCGTGGCGGCCACCTCGCCATCGGCACGCGTCAGGATCTGTTCGACGCGGTAGGTCTTGCCTGTCCCCCACAACCAGTTGCAGGACACGTCGACCGCGTCGCCGCCGCGTAGTTCCTTGTGGAATTTGATCGTCGTCTCGAGATTGACCGGGCCGAATCCGTCCGCGATCAACTCGTCGACCGAGATGCCCGCCGCCTGCACGCAGGCGAAACGGGAGTGATCGGCGAACTGGTGATACGCAGCGCCGGTGACATGCAACTGCGGATCCAGGTCGGACACACGGACTTCGATACGCGTACTGAAGGGCACAGGGACGACTATGCCAGCGCCCACCGACAAGTTCCGGCACCCAGGTGGCCTGGAGCCGATTCACAGGGTGTCTCGAGGAACGGTGTCGACAATGCCGTACGTGTCTGCCCTTGGAGTGCCGTTTGCCGCGCCCGCGATCCCGGTGCCACCACCGGCCCCGCCGTTGCCGTCGGCGAATCTGAATCCGAACTACCAGAACACCTTTCACCACGGGATCTCCCTGCTGCACGGGTGGCTGCCGTTGACCGTCGAGCTGGTCGCGGTGGCGCTGCTGCTGATCGCCGTCGCGCGCAGAACGCGGCGGTGGTGGGTGATTCAGGTGCCGGTGTGCGTGCTGATCGGCGTGGTCGGGGCGCTGGTCGCGCGGTGGTACGTGTCGAATCAGGGGCTGGCGTCCGATCCCGCGCCCGCGTTGCTGTGGGCGTGCGTCGGCGGGACGGCGGGTGCGCTGGCCGTCGCGGCGCTCGGCTGGCGGGGCGCACGCTGGTGGCGGCGCGGGGTGGCCCTGCTCGCTATTCCGTTGGCGCTGCTCAGTACCGGAATCGTGCTCAATCAGTGGGTCGGCTACTACCCCACCGTGCAGGCCGCGTGGGGTGCGGTCACGGCCGGTCCGCTGCCGCATCAGACCGATCTCGACGCGCTGGACGGGCTGCGCAATACCGACGTGTCGACGGGCAAGGTCGTGCCGGTCCGAATTCCCGACTCGGGCAGCGGGTTTCCGCATCGCACCGAGTACGTGTACCTGCCGCCGGCCTGGTTCGCCGGGCCGAGGCCGCCCACGCTGCCGGTGGTGATGATGATCGGCGGCGAGTTCAACACGCCCGCCGACTGGATGCGCAGCGGGCAGATCATGCCCGCCGTCGACCAGTTCACCGCCGCCAACGGGGGTCGCGCGCCGATCCTCGTCTTCGTCGACTCCAGCGGCAGTTTCAACAACGACACCGAATGCGTGAACGGACCGCGCGGCGATGCCGCCGACCACCTGACGCGAGATGTGCCGAGCTACCTCGAATCCCAGTTCGGCGCGTCCGCCGATCCCGCGCAGTGGGCGGTGGTCGGCTGGTCCATGGGCGGCACCTGCGCCGTCGACCTGGCCGTCATGCACCCGGAACTGATCCGCACCTTCGTCGACATCGCCGGCGACATCGGCCCGGTCTCCGGCACCAAGGACCAGACCATCGCCCGCCTCTTCGGCGGCAATGCCGACCAGTGGGCCGCCTTCGACCCGATGACCGTCATGGTCAAGCACGGCCAATACCCCAGCACCGCAGGCCTTTTCGACGACCTCACTCCACCCCAGCGACACAACGCGAACGGCAACGCCGCACCCCGCGGCAACCGTCCGCCGGTCGAGGACGACGACACCGCAGGCATGGGCGGCCACGACGGCGTCATGGACACCGGCGAGGTAGGCGCCGCCGAAAAACTCTGCAACCAGGGCCACGAAGTAGGCATCGACTGCACCATCCACACCACCCAGGGCGGCCACACCTGGCAATTCGCCTCCGCCGCCTTCACCTCCTCCCTCCCCTGGATCACCGCCCGCCTAGGCCTCCCCCTCCCCAACCCCACCTGACCCACCCCCAACGGAACATGACCAAAGCCCCACTCGCGGGGAGCGGGATTCGCTCAGGCGGGGGAGAGGGTGCGGGTGAAGGTGCGGCGGTAGGCCTGGGGGGAGACGCCGATGGCTTCGTGTAGGTGCTGGCGGAGGGAGGTACCGGTGGCGAAGCCGACCTCGCCGGCGATGCGGTCGACCGTCATGTCGGTCGATTCGAGGAGGTGGCGGGCGCGGAAGAGGCGCTGCTGGATGAGCCAGCGGCCGGGGCTCATGCCGACCTCCTCGCTGAAGCGGCGGGCGAAGGTGCGCTTGCTCATTCGCGCGCTGGCGGCGAGTTCGTCGACGGTGAGCGGGAGGTGCAGGTTTTCCAGGGCCCACTGGCGGGCGGCGGCGGTGCCGGCCGAGGTGGGCGGCGGGACGGGCTGCTCGATGTATTGGGCTTGCCCGCCGTCGCGCCACGGCGGCATGACGCAGCGCCGGGCGACCGCGTTGGCGACCGCACTGCCGTGGTCGCGGCGCACGATGTGCAGGCACACGTCGATGCCGGCCGCCGCGCCCGCGGAGGTGAGCACGTCATCATCGTCCACGTAGAGCACGTCGGGATCGAGCCGGACTCGCGGGAACGTGCGCCGGAAGAGGTCGGCCTCCCGCCAATGCGTGGTCGCCGGACGACCATCGAGCAGACCCGCAGCCGCCGCCACGAACGACCCGGTGCAGATGGCGACGAGCCGGGCATCGGGCCGGATCCGGGCGAGCGCGTCCCGCACCGGCTGGGGCAGGTCACCGTCGAGCGTCATCCGGATATCGCAGGCAGGCAGGATCACGGTGTCGGCGGTGTCCAGAATGCTGCTGTCGTGCGCGACGGCGATCGAGTAATCCGCGACGGTACGCACCGGCCGACCATCCAGCGAACACGTGCGAACTTCGTACCGCCCGCCGGCACTGCCGAATACCCGATTCGGAATGCCGAGCTCGAACGGATAGACCCCGTCCAACGCCAGCACCACAACCCGATGCACCGAAGACTCCATGGCACGATCATATCGAAGAATGGCAATCGTGCCATTTCCTTGCCCGGCCCCAAGCGGCAAACTCGGTGCAATGAGCGAAAATATGCGTGCGATCAGCCAGGACACCCTCGGCGGCCCCGAGGTCCTCACCGAAGTGCAACTCCCTCGCCCGGTCCCGGGCCCGGGCGAGATCCTGGTCCGGGTGCGTGCCGCCGGACTCAACCCGACCGACTGGAAGCACCGGGCCAACGGCGGCTTCCTCGGCACGCCGCCGTTCGTCCTCGGCTGGGACGTGTCCGGTGAGGTCGCCGAGACGGGCGTCGGCGTGACCCTGTTCCAACCGGGCGACGAGGTCTTCGGCATGCTGCCCTACCCGTACGGCCACGGCGCATTGGCCGAGTACGCCGTCGGCCCGGCCCGCGCCTTCGCCCGTAAACCCGCGCGCCTGGATCACGTGCAGGCCGCCGCGATCCCGCTGGCCGCGCTCACCGCCTGGCAGGCGCTGGTCGACACCGCCGATCTGCAAGCCGGACAGCGGGTCCTGATTCACGCGGCGGCCGGCGGGGTCGGCCATTTCGCCGTCCAGATCGCCAAGGCCCGCGGCGCGTACGTCATCGGCACGGCCAGCGCACCCAACCACGAATTCCTGCGCGCCATCGGCGTGGACGAGGCGATCGACTACCACACGACCGAGGTCGCCGAGGTGGTCCGCGACGTGGACGTGGTGCTGGACTCGATCACCGACGAGAACAGCATCCGCTCGCTGCGCACCCTGCGTCCGGGTGGCGTGCTGGTCACGCTGCGCCCGATGGGCGAGGTCGACCTGGCGGCCGAGGCGAGCAGGCTCGGCGTGCGCGCCCTGCGCATGCTGGTGGAGGACGACCACGCCGGCATGGTCGCGCTGGCCGGGCTCGTCGAGTCCGGCGAGTTGCGCCCGACGATCGCGGGCACGTTCCCACTGGCGGACACCGCGAAGGCGCATGCGTTGGGCGACACCGGCCGTACCGTCGGCAAACTAGTTGTCACTGTGCCCTGACACCGAAACTTTTTCCGCGCGGCGCTTCGGTGAATCCGCGAAATCGGGACCGCCACGCTTCTACCATCCGATGATGAGCACTGTTGTGAAGGCTGTCCTCGAGGGCGGGCCGAAAGACATGCCCGCGCGTATCGTTCCCATCACCCCGCCGGGGATCGAACTGAAAGTCCCGTTCAAGGGTGGTTACGAGCACTTCAAGGTGACCCGCAAGGAGAAGGACACCCCG
>NZ_JBFAYV010000006.1:0-872634 GCF_040681495.1 Nocardia sp. NPDC051756
CGATGCCACGCCATCCAGTGTCGCCATCACGGCACCTTCCCCGCTGAACTTCGTTCAGCGAATCAGGCCAGAAACACCGTTAAATCCACAGTCCCGCCGATGGTCTGCTGCCTGCGTTGGCTCAGCCTGAGCGTGCTGTACCGGACGGGACTCGCGCGGGGTAGCGCTCTCAGTCGCCTCTCAGTCGGTGCGGTCAGATTTGTAGGCATGCGCATTCAGGTGGTTCGTGGGGGGAATGGGGCCGTCGGGTCGGCGGGTTCGCGGCGGGCGGTGGTTGCGGGGGTGTCGCCGCAGTTGGGTGCGCGGGAGATGCGGCAGTTGGCGGGGTCGAGCTCGGTGACGTTGCGGTGGCGGGTCACGTTGCTGGCGGCGTCGGTGGTGGCGGTTGCGGTCGCGTTGGCGGCGATCGCCGCGTATGCGATGGTGTCTCGGGCGCTGTATGCCGATGTGGACAAGCAGTTGCAGGCGCGGGCCACGGGGATGATCGACAGCGATCTGGATGCGCTGGATTTTCGGTTCGTGCTCACGCTGGGGAGTTTGTACTCGAGTGATGTGTCGATCGCGCTGCAATATCCGGGCACCGATGAGTGGGTCGCGTTGCCGCGGGAGGTGCGGGTGCCGATCGGTGAGGTGGAGTCGGCGGTGGCGCGGGGTGCGGCCGAGTTCTCGTTGCGTACCAGCGATAATCGGCGGGTTCTCGCCCAGCGCATGAAAACCGGGACGACGCTGGTGATCTGGCAGTCGTTGCGACCGACCCAGGGGATCCTCGATCGGCTGGCGTTGCTGATGTTCGTAATCGGTGGCAGCGGTGTGGTTTTGGCGGCTGCCGCCGGAGCCGCGGTCGGCCGGACCGGATTGCGGCCGGTCGCGCGATTGACCTCGGCGACCGAGCGGATCGCGCGCACCGGCGAGCTGAAACCGATCCCGGTCACCGGCGACGACGAACTCGGCAGGCTGACCGAGAGTTTCAACACCATGCTGCTGGCGTTGGCGGAATCGCGTGCGCGGCAACGCCGTCTGGTCGCCGACGCCGGGCACGAACTGCGCACACCGTTGACTTCGTTGCGTACCAATATGGAACTGCTGATCGCCTCGTATCGTCCCGACGCGCCCGCGATTCCGGAGGAGGACATGGTCGAGCTGCGGACCGACGTCCTGGCACAGATCGAGGAAATGGCCACGCTGGTCAGCGATTTGGTGGATCTGGCGCGGGAGGACGTCGCCGCGGAAGCCTACGAGCAGGTCGATATCAGCGAGGTCGCCGAGCGGGCGCTGGAACGCGCCCGCCGGCGTCGCACGGGCATCACGTTCGTCGCGGACTTGCGCCCGTGGTTCCTCTACGGTCATGAGGCGGACATGGAGCGGGCGATACTGAACGTGCTCGACAACGCCGCCAAGTGGAGTCCTGAAGGCGCGGAGGTAGCCGTGTCGATGCACGAAACCGGCACCGGCCTGATGGAACTCGCGGTACACGACGCCGGTCCCGGAATCCCACCCGACGAGCGCGAGCTGGTCTTCGAGCGCTTCTATCGGAGCACTGCCGCCCGGTCCATGCCCGGATCGGGCCTCGGACTGGCGATCGTGAAGCAAGTCGTGGCACGACACGGCGGAACGATCACGGTCGAGACCTCCGATCGCGGTGGCGCGCTCATGCGCGTCATGCTCCCGGGCACGAATGTGTTGCCCGAGAACGCCTGTCAGCCGACCTGACGCACGGCCGGCCCGCCTCGGTTGGCCGCGATCCGGGAGTGCCTATATGATCAACGTGATGACTACTCATTCTGTTCAAAGATTGGGGGTCCCATTCGTGCAAGGTGAGTGCTGATGCTCACTGATGACACGAATGGAGATCACTCCCGCTTTTCCTTCTGGCCGCGCGTGCGCGAATTCGCCGTGCCGCCCGACATGATCCGGACCGCCACCGCCCGCCGCCGCGTGGGGGACTGGGCGGGCGCCTGCGCCGCAGCAGGTTTCGATGTGGATTTCGATTTGCGATCCGTGGCGCGTAAACACGGGTCCGAACTGGCCGCCCGAATCCGCGCCGATCTTCGCTATCTGGCTCCTGACCTGCTGCGTTGGCATATGCCGCGGGTCGCGCCGGACGGATTGCTGCGGCCAGGGCTGACCAGCGCGCTGGTGCGATACGAGCGCGCTGACCCACATCCGATGCAACTGGTGGTGCGTACCGCGCCGGCCTGGGCGGATGCCGGTCAACGGATCAGCCTCGCGCTGTGGGACGGATCGACAACCGGCCTGCATCCACACCCGCGTCCCGACCGGCGCTTTCGCCTGGATCTGCATCGCCATCTTTGGGATGCGCGCCGGGCGGACGAACTGCGACAACGGGCCGGTGCCGCGGATCTTCGACCGATACCGGATCCCGGGTTACTTGCGACGGTGCCGGCGATCTGTGCCGTCGACCGATGGGCGGACGAAGGCGAGATCCTTTGCCGCGCTGCGGGATTGCCGTCCATTCCGTTCGTCGTGCGGTTCGGGGCCAGGCAGCGTTTGGTACTGGACCGTGACGGCCCCGAACTGCGGATCGCATCGGAGTACCCGGCCGGTCGTATCTCCGCGCTGCCGGTCCTGCCGGATGCGGCGACCTGGGTGCTACCTGATCTGGAACTGCTCCGTTCCGGTGCGCTGTCGGCCGACCAATTGCATCCGCTGGTCGCGTCGGCTCTGGTCCCTGAGCACGTGCCGGGCGATGCGCCCCGGATCCAGGATCCACCAGGCCGGCCACGCATCGTCGAGTGCCGAGGCGAACAACACCGAATCGGCCTCGTAGACGGGGTTTTGGCCGCGCTCGACCACGACCGTGCCGAACTGCGGCGAGAGGAACTGCTGGTCCAGCTGACCGGTACGCCGCTGCCCTGCTTACAGGCGATCGATGCGGCACACCGTCACCCGGATGGTCTCACCGGCGTCCGGGAACGCCTGGACCACGGCGATACCGCGGGCGCGCTGGCCGTCGTGACCGGGTTGCTCGGCTCCGACGCGTCCCTGCGCCACGGAGCGTTGCTCGACGAACTCGAGGCCGCCGTGCACCGCCGCATCAGGTACGGGCTGTTCAAGGCCGGTCTTTCGGTTGCCAGGGCGTACCGCGTGCCCCCGCCGGGCCGGGTCCGTCCCGATCACTACCGCACACACCCGCGCAACGCGCACTGACCCGACGACTCGTCGTCGCACTCGAACTCCGTCGACCCCAAGGTGATCACACATGCTTACTGCTGTCCGCACATCCGCTGACCCCATTGCGCCCGCCCAACTCGATGTCGCAGGCGAACTGCTGACCATGCTGCGCGAGGTAACCACCGAACCACGCCCCAACAACCAACTGGAGGCCCTCGCGCTGGCCGTCGCCGCCGACCTACCGGTTCTCCTGTGGGGTGAGCCGGGCATCGGAAAGACCGCCGCCCTCACCCAACTCGCCGCCGACCTGGACCTCCCGTTGACCACCGTGATCGCGAGTGTCCATGAGCCGTCGGACTTTTCGGGCCTGCCCATCATCGGCGACGATCCGGCGGTGCAGGGCGTCCCGATGGCGCCGCCGGACTGGGCCGTGCAACTCGTCCGGGCCGGCCGCGGACTGCTGTTCCTGGACGAACTGTCCACCGCGCCGCCCGCGGTCCAGGCCGCTCTGCTTCGCCTGGTCCTCGAACGCCGAATCGGCACCCTGCAACTGCCTCCCGATGTCCGGATCGTCGCGGCGGCCAACCCGCGATCCTCGGCGGCCGACGGCTGGGAACTGAGTCCGCCGCTGGCCAACCGGTTCGTTCACCTCCAATGGACGCACGAGCACGACGTCGTCGTTCGCGGACTCGGCGGCACCTGGCCGCATGCGACGCTGCCTCGCCTCGCACCGGAAAAGCTCACCGAGGCAGTGGCTTTCGCGCGCCGCGCGGTGTGCTTCCTGCTGGCCGCTCGGCCCGTTCTCGTGCATCAGATCCCCACCAGCGAATCGCGCCGGGGTGGCCCGTGGCCGTCGCCTCGAAGCTGGGAGATGACGTTGTGGCTCGTCGCTTTCGCCACCGCGGCAGGCTCTTCCCGCGATGTGCTTTCCCTGCTGGTCCGGGGCACGGTGGGTGACGGGCCGGGCTTCGAACTGCTGGCCAGCCTGGACCGGATGGATCTGCCGGACCCGGAGGACCTGCTCGCCGATCCGGCCGGTGCCGTCCTGCCCGAACGCGGCGATCTGCGCCAAGCGGTGCTCGACGGAGTTGTGGCGGCAGTCCGGAAACGTCCGGAGCGGTCGCGCTGGGACGCGGCATGGGCGCTCCTCGTCAAAGCCCTCGAATCCGGCGCGCCGGATCTGATCGTCGTTCCCGCAACGACTCTCGCGACTTTGCGGCAGGGCGACTGGAATGTCCCGGCGGCCATCGAGGAACTCGCCGGGGTGGTATCGGTGTCCCGCGAAGCGGATCAGGCAGCTACCCGCGTCGCCGCGAAGGCAGGTCGATGACCACGCCGAGAACGCTGGACCGCGACAAACTCTTCGCCGCTCGATTGCAGGCCGCCCGCGCCCGGCCGTATCTGGCGACGGCACTGTTCGCCTTGGCCGTTGTCGAGTCGCGCAGCGTACCGACGATGGGTGTCGACCGGTACTGGCGGTGCTATGTCTCGCCGGCGTTCGTGGATCGAATGCCGGTGGAGGATCTGGCCGCGGTATGGGTGCACGAGGTGTCGCACCTGCTGCGCGACCATCACGGTCGCAGTGACCGATACGCCAAGCAGCACGAACTGACCGGCCCGGCGGAACGCCTGCGAATGAACATCGCCGCGGACTGCGAGATCAACGACGACGCGTTCGGCCACGGACTGGTCCGGCCTGAGAGTGCCGTCCTGCCTTCGACATTGGGGCTGGACGCGGGCGAACTCATGGAGGACTACCTACGCCAGTTCCGGCTCGGTCCGCTGACGGACGCCATGGCCTGGCTCGATTGTGGCAGTGGCGCAGACGGATTGGACCGCGAGTGGGAACTGGGCCCGGACGGCGCCGACGGCCTCAGCGCGCAGGAGCGGGAGGCGGTCCGATTCCTGGTGGCGCAGGGCATCATCGGGCGTCCGGGGAACGCGTCGCAAGGCTGGAAGCGCTGGGCGAAGGAGACTTTTCATCCACCGCAGCCGTGGCGCGATCTGCTGGGCGCGGCCTTGCGGTCCGCGGTCTCCAGCCCTGGTGTCGGCGAGGACTACACCTATGGGCGTCCGGCCCGTCGCTCGGCGGGGGTGCCCGGCGTCGTGCTGCCGAGCCTGCGGCGGACACCGCCACGGGTCACCGTGCTGATCGATACCTCGGGGTCGGTCAGTGATACCGAACTTGGCTCCGCGTTGCTCGAAGTGGCGGCGATCAGCCGTGCCGTCGGCGGGCGGCGTGACCTGGTCAGCGTGCTGTCGTGCGACGCGGCGGCCGGGGTTGTGCACCCGCTGTGCCGAGCCGAGGGGATACCGCTGATGGGCGGCGGGGGTACGGATCTGCGCGCCGGGTTCGCGAAGGCCTTGCGGAACCGGCCCGGGCCCGATGTGCTCGTGGTGCTGACCGACGGTCAGACACCCTGGCCGTCCAGAAAGCCGGCGTGCCGGACGGTGGTCGGTCTCTTCCGCCGGTCGGTCGCGGACTCGTGGGATGAGGACAATCCCGACTACGTTCCGGATGCGCCGCCGGATTGGGCACGGGTGGTCGAGATCGGGTAGCGGGAACACCTTGTCGGCCAACGCTTATCCCGCAATCGGCCCTCGAGGCCGGGCGAATTGGGACAGATTAGGAGGGACGTCGGAACTGGATCGTTAGGAGGACGTCGCGTGGCCGTCATGTTGTTGGGCACCCTCGACACCAAGGGAGAGGAGTACGTGTACGTCCGTGACTTGATCGTCGCGAGTGGCACGGACGTCGTTCTCGTCGATGTTGGTGTGCTGGGCACCGCGTCACTCGCTGCCGATGTGGATGCGTCGACTGTCGCCGCTGCGGCCGGCGCAGATCTCGCAGAGCTGAGACAGCGGCATGATCGTGCCGCGGCCCTCGATGCGATGGCGATCGGTGCGCGAGCTGTCGCCCTGCACCTGCACACGCGGGGCCGGCTCAGCGGACTGCTCGCGCTCGGTGGGAGCGGGGGTTCCTCGGTTGCCGCGAAAGTCATGCAGGCGTTGCCGGTCGGCCTGCCGAAGCTGCTGGTCTCGACCATGGCGGGTGGGGACGTGTCGCCGTACGTCGGGACGACGGACGTGACGCTGATGTACAGCGTCGTCGATGTGGCGGGGATCAATTCGATCTCCCGTCAGGTTCTGGGTAACGCCGCCGCCGCGATAGCGGGAATGGCCGGTAGCTATGAGCGCAGACGGTCGAATCCCGATGCGGCCCAGGACAAACCGCTCGTCGCCGCCACGATGTTCGGCGTGACCACCCCCGCTGTGGACACGGCCCGCAGCCGATTGACGGAACTGGGGTACGAGGTTCTGGTATTCCATGCGACCGGTTCCGGCGGCCGCACCATGGAAAACCTGGTCGCCGACGGGCATTTCGCGGGTGTCCTCGACCTCACCACCACCGAACTCGCCGACGAAATCGTCGGTGGGGTGTTGTCCGCCGGACCCGATCGACTAACCGCGGCCGCGAAGGCGGGCATCCCGCAGGTCGTCAGCCTCGGCGCGTTGGACATGGTGAACTTCGGGCCGCGCGATACCGTGCCGGAGCGGTTCGGCGAACGACAGTTGCTCGTGCACAACGAGACAGTCACGTTGATGCGGACGAATGCCAAGGAGGCAGCCAGAATTGGCGAGGTGCTCGGCCAGAAGCTCGCCGCGGCAACGGGACCCACCGCGCTGTTCGTTCCCCGCGGCGGCCTGTCCGCCGTGGACGTGGACGGCGGACCGTTCTGGGACCGCGAGGCGGACGCGGCATGCATCGACTCGATTCTCGCCGCGGTGGCCGGAACCCACGTCGAGGTGATCGACAACGACCAGGACATCAACAGCCCGGCGTTCGCGACGGCGGCCGCCGAGCATTTGCACCGACTCATCAGGAGCGCACCGTGAATCGTGTACAGGCTCTCGCCGGATTTCGTAGCCAGCTCGAGGCCGGTCGCCCCATCATCGGCGCCGGTGCGGGCACCGGACTGTCGGCCAAGTCCGCCGAGGCGGGCGGGGCCGACCTCATCATCATCTACAACTCGGGCCGGTTCCGGATGGCCGGACGTGGCTCGCTCGCCGGCCTGATGCCCTACGGCGATGCCAACGCGATCGTCGTGGAGATGGCCGCCGAGGTGCTGCCTGTGGTCAAGCAGACCCCGGTGCTCGCCGGCGTCTGCGGCACCGATCCGTTCCGGCAGATGCCGCGGTTTCTCGACGAGATCCGCGCGATCGGGTTCGCCGGAGTGCAGAACTTTCCCACCGTCGGACTGATCGACGGTGTGTTCCGCGCGAATCTCGAAGAGACCGGGATGGGTTTCGATCTCGAAATCGAGATGATTCAGCTGGCTTCCGAGCGTGAATTGCTCACCGCGCCCTACGTGTTCGACACCGAGCAAGCGACCGCGATGGCGCAGGCGGGGGCCGACATCATCGTGCCGCACATGGGGCTGACGACGAAGGGGAGCATCGGCGCGACCACGGCGATCACCCTCGACCAGGCGGTGCAACGGGTGCAGGAGATGCGGGATGCCGCCGCGGCGGTGGATCCCGGCATCATCGTGCTGTGTCACGGCGGACCGATCGCCGAACCCGCCGACGTGCGCTACGTGCTCGAACACACCCACGGCGTCGCGGGGTTCTTCGGTGCCTCATCGATGGAGCGGCTGCCCACCGAACGCGCCATCTCCGACCAGCTTCGGGCGTTCAAGGACGTACCGCCCAACCAGTCCTGAGGGAAGATCCCGCGCAGCTTCATCTTTCGAAGGAGAGTCCTATGTACCGCGATCCGAATGCCGTTGCGACAATGGTTTTCGACTGGGGATCGATCAAATGGCACGTCTCGCCCGACACCGTCGACGGTGCGTCATCGACGCTCGGTGAGGTGGTGATCAACCCGAACAAGGGACATGACCGGCACGAGCATCCCGAATCCGACGAGATCCTCTACGTGGTGGACGGCGAGGGGCGGCAAACTGTCGGTGACAGTGGCGAATTCGCGATCAAGGCCGGTGACGCGGTGTGGATTCCGCGCGGCACACTGCACTCCACCTACAACACGGGCTGGCGGCCGCTGCGCCTGGTGGCGACGTACACACCCGGCGGTGCCGAGGCTGCCTTGCGCGGGCTGCCGGATTTCGCCGAACTGGCGCCGGGGGAGTTCCCGACCTGGAAACAAGAAGGCTAGGCCTGCGCGGGTAAGTCTGCCGCGCAGGCCGGCATCCGTCAGAGGGTGCGGGCGATGATTTCCTTCATGATCTCGTTGGTGCCCGCGTAGATCATCTGCACCCGGTTGTCCACCCACAGGCGCGAGATCGGGTACTCGGTCATGTAGCCGTATCCGCCGTGCAGTTGCAGGCATTCGCTGGCCACCGACATCGCTCGGTCGGTGGTCCACCACTTGGCCATCGCGACCGTGGCGATATCCAGTTCGCCGACAATGTGTTTGGCGATGCAGTCGTCGGTGAAGACGCGGGCGATCTTGGCCTCGGTGGCGACCTCGGCGAGCTTGAACTTGGTGTTCTGGAACTGGAAGATCGTGCGGCCGAACGCCTCTCGCTCCTTGGTGTAGCGAAGCGTGTGCTCGAGCGCGGTTTC
This sequence comes from Nocardia sp. NPDC051756, assembly GCF_040681495.1. Taxonomy (NCBI): domain Bacteria; kingdom Bacillati; phylum Actinomycetota; class Actinomycetes; order Mycobacteriales; family Nocardiaceae; genus Nocardia; species Nocardia sp. NPDC051756. The sequence continues at coordinate 8,719 of NZ_JBFAYV010000006.1, forward strand.
CATGCCCGCCACCGCGCCGACCGCGATGATCAGGCGCTCCTGCGGCAGCTGCTGCATCAGCTGGACGAAGCCCTGACCCTCCTCGGTGCCGAGCAGATTGGCCACCGGGACGCGGACGTCCTCGAAGAACAGCTCGGAGGTGTCCTGGCCCTTCTGCCCGATCTTGTCCAGCACCCGGCCGCGCCGGAAGCCGGCCCGGTCCGCCTCGACCAGCACGAGGCTGACGCCGGCGGCGCCCTGCGTGGTGTCGGTCTTGACCACGACGATGATCAGGTCGGCCTGCGCGCCGTTGGTGATGAACGTCTTGGATCCGTTGACCACGTACTCGTTGCCGTCGCGGACCGCCTTGGCCTTGATGTTCTGCAGGTCGGAGCCGGTGCCGGGCTCGGTCATCGCGATCGCGCCGACCACCTCGCCGCTGGCCATCTTCGGCAGCCACTGCTGCTTCTGCTCCTCGGTGCCGTAGGCGAGCAGGTAGTGCGCGACGATGCCGTTGTGCAGGCTCGCGCCCCACGCCGTGTCCAGCGCCCTGGCCTGCTCCTCGATCAGCACGGCCTCGTGCGCGAACGTGCCACCGCCGCCGCCGTACTCCTCCGGGATCGACAGGCACAGCAGCCCGAGCTCGCCCGCCTTGTTCCACAGGTCCCGGTCGACGTGATGCTGGTCGATGAACTTGTCGATGTTCGGGGTGACCTCCTTCTGGAAGAAGGCGCGGGCCAGGTCACGCAGCGCGTCCAGATCGTCGTTCATCCAACTCGACCGGTAGGCGGCCATCGAAGCTCCTTTGGTTCGGCGCACCACTGGCAAATATATGTAACCAGGGTTCGCGGGTACAGCATGTACCCGGCGGGAACAGTGTGTACCAACTCGGCCGCGCGGACAAGACACGATTCGGTATGGCCTGGCTGAACGTCCGATAGCGTGAGACCCCGTGGAGCAACGACGCTGGACCGATACCGCCGCCGCGCGGCGCTCGACCAGTCGCGCCCCGGGCCGGGACGAGCGTCGCCGAACCATCGTCGACGCGGCCATCGCGGCCATCGAGGAGCACGGGCCCGAGGCGTTGACCGGTCAGATCGCGGATCGGGCCGGGTTGGCGCGCAGCCACGTCTACCGGCATTTCGCCAGCAAGGAAGAGCTCGACCTGGCCGTGGCCCGCCGGGCGCACGACGACCTCACCCGGCAGATCCGGGCCGCGCTCGAGATCGAGGGTTCACCACGCGCCATCATCCGAGCCCCGATCGCCGAACACGTCGGATGGGCCAGCGAACATCCGAACCTGTACATCTTCCTGCTCGGACGAAACTACCGCCGCGGCAACGACGAACCCAGAATCGGCGGCAGCGCCTTCGCGTCCGAGATCTCTGCCGCCGCAACAAGATACATCCCCGAGTTCGGCGCCGATCCACTGGCCGCCGACCGCCTCGTCGTCGCCCTGCTCGGCCTCATCGACGCCTCGGTCCGCTGGTGGCTGGTCCACCGCGAAATGAGCCAACCCGAGCTGGTAGACCAGCTCACCACCGAAGCCTGGCTACTCCTCGACCACCGACTCCGCAGCCTCGGCATCCAACTAGACGCCCACGCAACCCTCCCCGACAACGGTTGATCGGGGATGTTCTACTTGCTGGTCTTCGGCTGACTGGGAGTGACTTTCGGCCGTGCCGGCATCTGCTTGGTCTGCCCGCCGGACTGAAAGACCGATCCGCGGGACTCCGTCGAGCCGGCCTGCTGCTCACCGCTGCCTCGCTTGAGGTGGATGGTCATGAGGGCTCTCCTTGGTTGAGCTCAGCGGTGAAGTAGTTGGTGTCCAGCTCGAGGGTCGGTGTTGGATGCAGTGTTGTGCCATGGAACTTCAGTAGCCAATGTCGAGATGCTTGCCGGTCCGACATGGCCCAGACCCCAGGTCATTGCCGCGACGGGTAGGGCTCTATGGAGGTTGAATATCTTGTCGGCGTTGTTGTAGACCTGCTCACCCAGCGGGTGCGCGAGGGTTGTCGCCGAGTCGGTGGAGAGGACGATGCCGTCGAACACTTTGACCCACACTGCCACTGTCACCGGGACAGTGTATGGGTGGGGCGGTGTCTATAAGTCGCTGCTGTGCAGGGAGTTTGAGTAGTTCTGGGACCGCATTCTCAATGCGGCTGACTTACCCAGCGTGTCGTCGGCACGGCCTCGAAATGGCTTGGGCTGCAAAGGTGCAAGGCATGCAATGTTGCACGGTGTGCCAGAACGGAGGGGTTTGAGCGGGCGAACTCCCCCGCGGTGCAGGGGAGTTCGGCGTCTTCTCGTCGGGGTGGTGTCAGAACAGGCCGCCGCCGACGCCGGCTAGGTCGCTGAACATGTCGCTGCCGTTGAATTGGTTGCCGGCGGACTTGCCGAACCAGTCGAAATCGTCGTTGCCGCCGGTGCTGAACATATCGCCGGTGTTGAACATGTCGCCGATGTCGCCGCCGAATTGGTTTCCGTCGCCGAACAGGTCGCCGCTGTCAGTGCTGAATTGGTTGGTGTCGCCGAAGGGGTCGCTGCCGCTGTCGCCTAGCCAGTCGAAGCCGTCGCCACTGCTGGACGGGTCGCTGACGTCGCCGCCGAAGGGGTCGCCGGAGTCGTTGTCGCCGAGCCAGTCGAAGCCGTCGCCGTTGTCTCCGTCGCCGAAGGGGTTGCCGCCGTCGTCGCTGAACATGCCGTCGTCGTCGGACGAGTCGCCGCCGAGCCAATCGAATTCGTCACCGGGATCGCTCGGCGAACTATCGCCGGGATCATCTCCCGGCCCGCTCTGCCAGTCGTCTCCGGAGTCCTGCCCCGGCTGGCTGTCCCCGTCGTCGCCGCTGTCTTGTCCTGGCCCGCTTTGCGAATCGTCGCCGCCGTCCTGACCCGGTCGAGGCTGTTGGGAGTTCGGTCGGCTACCCGGATCCTTCGGGCCACCCGGCTTCGTGGTGCTGTCGGGTTTTGTGTTCGTCGGCTTATTCGGGTCCGCTTTTCCACGCTGATACATGCTGTTGAGCTGACCGATTTCATTCTTGCTCAACGGAGTCGGGCCGCTGTTGCACCGATTGACCGAGCTGGCCATGATGCTGCATCCGCTGTCATTGTGATCGAGGCCGATCGAGTGCAGGAGTTCGTGCGCGGCGATCTCGGTTCTGTCGTCCCGATCGAAGTTCTGATTCTTGGGATCGAGTTTGACGAACGGCCCGCCGTTGTCCCATCCGCCGAGGCCGGCCACGCCGCCTTCGAAACGCTCGTTGCTGATGTTGATCGCGCCGTTGCCCGTGCCGGGTTTCAGCACGAAGTTCAGGCCCGGTGTCGAGTTCAGGTGCTTGACCGCGTTTTCGATGCCGGCATCTTTGATTTTATTGTTGTAGTGAATGATCGCCCGGCCGTCCGAGTCGTAGCCCTGAACCTTCGCCCGGAAGCCGAAACTCGGGGCCGCGGCCGAGGCGGTGGCGGTGGTCGTCAGGCCGAGCCCGACGGGAGTGAGTAGGGTGCCGGCAACCAGCGCGGCGAACAATTTTGGTGTGCCATTCATCGGCGACTTCGCGGCTCGATGTTTCCCGTGATAGTTGCGACGTCTGGCAACAGTCGGCATAGCGTGGAGACCTCCGTGTGTATGAAAAGCGAGCTCCGCCACTCGCTGATCGGCACCGGCGACTGTACTGCTGAATCGTCGAATGAGCACCTGATGTAAGTACGGTCTTAACTGTTGAAAAGTGGCCTACATACACACTTTTCGCGCTGTTAAGCAGATCCTTGTAGATCTATTAGTTCGAGAAATCATTGCAGGACTTGCGGATTACCGTCTGCGTCCGAAAGCGCCTGCGCCGTATGGCGATCGGGTACGGCGGGATCACGGCCAACGCTGGAACGTCGGCGGGCCTCGATCGAGGCCTACTCGAAGCGGGCCGGCAATGTCAGGGCTATTGACACTGTGCGCGCCACGGTCCTAGCCTAGGGAACGTTCACTTCCTGTCTCAGACGGATGGTCGTCGCTCGACTCCTCCGCGCCTATCGACGTGCCAAACAAAGGAGTTTCGCGCATGACGATCACCGCCAAACTGGTAACGCTGCTGGCAGCTTGCGGATTGGCCGGTCTAGCGGTCGCGCCCGCACGGGCTGACCCGCTGCCCGTGCCCTACGGCCAAGTCGAAATGCTGCGCACGGCCGTGACCAACTGGAACGGCCCTGTCTCAGGTGCGAACGACTACAACTGCAAACCCGCGCCCGAGCACCCCGATCCTGTTGTCCTGATTACCTCGACGTTCCTCTCCGACACCGTCAACTGGACCGCGCTCGCGCCGTACCTGCACAACCAGGGCTACTGCGTGTTCACCTTCAACTATGGCCGCGACATGTACAACCTCCCGCCCGGCCTGACCGGACTCGATCCGATCGCGCTCTCGGCCAAGACGATCGTGGGCGTGGTGGACCAGGTGCTGGCCGCGACCGGCGCGGAAAAGGTTGATCTGGTCGGTCATTCGCAAGGCGGGCTGGTGGGGCGCTACTACATCAACGCGCTCGGGGGAATCGACAAGGTGGGCAAGATGGTATTGCTGTCTTCGCCATGGCAGGTCCTCGGGCCCTTCGACATCACCGGACCGATCGGCGATATCCTCCCGCGTGAACTCTACGACGCGATCGTGCGCAACGGTGTCCTCTGGCCGGGGCTGCTCGCGATCGCCGATCCGTGGGTTTTCAAGCAGGTCAGCGTTATTCAGCCGCATATTCAGTACACGCAGATCACCGATATCGCCGATGAGATGAATCTGAGCACGCTGGGCGGTATGGCGAATACCCAGGCCGTGCCCAATGCGCGGACCGAGTGGATCAATCAGGTGTGCCCGACGGATTTCTCGCAGCACTTCGCGCAGCCGTACTCGCCGACCGCGGTGGCGTTGGTGGGGAATGCACTCGACCCGGAGCATCCGGTGGTAGCGCCGTGCACCATCGTTCCGCTGTACGCCCCGTGAGTAGTCCGCAAGACAGCACCAGGTCGGTAGATCTACTCACCGACACGCGTAGTTTCTCGGTGACCAAGGACGGGTGAGGGTCCATATGCTCGGACTATGTCCGACACCTCCACCGCGAATGCGTTCGTCCTGAAAACGGCCGGCTTGGGAGCGGTCGCCGCGGTCGTGCTGGCGCCGGTGGCCGCCGCCCTGGTCGCGGTGGTCTACCGGTTCCCGGTGCCGATGGCGGAGGACTACGCCCGTGGGTTCGACGGGGCAGGCGATGCCGCGTTGGGCAGCGTGTTCTATCTGATTCTCGGTGGTGCGCTGGTGCTTGCGATGCTCGGCGGTATAGGCGGTTTCGTCACAGCTCGGTCCTCCCGGCTGGGCTCCCGTCGCGTTCGGTACGTCACGCTGGCCGTCTCGGCAAGTATCGCGCTGCTCGCCGCGACTGCCTTGGCCGTGCTCGAATTCTTCATCGGCGCTTGGTAAGTCGGCTACGTCCGTAGTCCGCCCGCCGCCGTGCGACGGAAGCGACCGCTGCCCAGTCCTTGTCGCCATCGCCATGTGCAAGGGCGTCGAGGAATGCGTCGCGCAGGATGCTGCCGAAGGGGAGGGGCACGTTGGCCGCCGCCCCGGTGGCCAGGGCGAGATCGACATCTTTGAGACCGAGCGGCAGCCGGAATCCGGCCGGTTCGTAGCGTTGTTCGGCGATCATGGCACCGTAGCCGGATGACGGCCCAAATACGCCACGCCAGTACGGCTGCGGTCTGACCGGCCTGCTCGGCTCGTGAGCTTCCTCGAGCAGCACTGAAGCGATAAGCAACGCCCGCTGCGGGTTCCGGCCTCCATTCGTTCCGAACCCATGAATCATGGGTGACAATTGTGTGTACAAAAGGCGAACGATGCACGGGTTGACCGTGTCGAGGTAGGTGTCCCGTGCACGACGAATCCGATCTGGCGCAGGCGCGGGTGTTCTACGAACTACTCAGCGCCGAGGCCGAAACTCTGAGTTCGGCGATCCGGGCGACCGCGACCCTACGTGGCACCCCGCGCTCGACCACCGAAGGCCGGCGGCTCGAACGTGATCTGCGCGAGGTCCGCCGCTGTTTGGATCGGCTTCGCAACAACTTTCCCGAAGTGGGTGATCGGCCGAAGGCTGGGTGAACCGGCTCGTCGGTGAGCTGACGTACACCTTGCCGCTTGTTGGTCACTGTTGGTCAGTGAACAACAAGGAGGTAGTTGTGGCTGAATACGAGGTCGCCATCGTCGGTGCCGGACCGGCCGGGCTGTGGCTGGCGGCGGAGTTGCGCCTCGCGGACGTGTCCGTGGTGGTGCTGGAGGCACGCACGGAGCGGGATCCGAATTCGAAGGCGCTCACCATTCATCCGCGGACCATCGAACTGCTTGCCTCGCGCGGACTGCTCGACCCGTTTCTGCTGGAGGGCACCCGAATTCCCAGCGGGCACTTCGGTTCACTGGACAATCGGATGGATTTCGGGCTGCTCGATACGCCCTACCGGTTCACGCTTGCGGTGCCGCAGGCCCGCACCGAGGAACTGTTGGAGGACCGCGCCCGTGCAGCGGGTGCAGATATTCGTAGGGGGCAACGGGTTTCGGGCCTGACCCAACAGGCGGACGGGGTGGTGGTGCATCTCGAAGAGCTGCCCGATCTCACCGCCGACTGGGTCGTGGGCTGCGACGGTGTGCGCAGCACGGTCCGCGAGGCAGCTGGAATCGCCTATCCGGGCACAGCCGCCAGCGTCTTCGGCTGGCTGGCCGACGTGAAACTGGCAGCGCCGCCAGAGGTTTCGGTGTCGGCGAGGTGGACCGAGGCGGGGCAGATCATGAGCGTGCCGTTGCCCGGTGGGTTGTACCGGCTGGTGGGTATGAACCCGGAAGACGTGCGCACCGACCATCCGGGCGAACTGACCTTCGACGATGTCCGCCGTCGCACCATCGCGATCACCGGAACCGACTGGGGCATGTATGACCCGGTCTGGTTGTCCCACTTCGGTAATGCGTCGCGGCAGGCTGAGCAATACCGCGCGGGGCGCGTGCTGCTCGCGGGCGACGCCGCTCATCAGCACATGCCCGCGGGCGGCGTCGGGATGAACGTCGGCATCCAGGATACGATGAACCTGGGCTGGAAGCTGGCCGCCACGGTGCGCGGACGCGCACCCGAAGGGCTGTTGGACAGCTATCACAGCGAACGTCACCCGGTCGGCGCGACGCTCCTGCGCAGCACCCAAGCGCAGACCGCGCTGATGAGCACCTTCACACCCGAGAACCGGCAATTGCGCGCGTTGCTCTCCGAATTCGTCGCCACCCAACCGGGATTCGCGCGCCCACTGGCCGAACAGATGTCCGGTCTCGCCGTCGCCTATCCGGCCGAGCCGGGAGCGCATCCGCTGACCGGCACGCGCGCACCGGATTTCGCGCTCGCCGACGGCTCGTCGGTATTCGCCGCGTTACGCGGTGGCGGCCATCTCGTTCTCGACTTCACCGGCACGCTGACAACGAATCCGTTTGTCGTAAGGGCGCTTCCGGAACTCGATCGGCAACCGTGGGCGGGCGTCGCGGCGGCTCTGGTCCGTCCCGACGGCCACTTGGCCTGGGTAGGCGAGGACACCGCCGATCTCGCCGCCGCGCTCGACGCGGCAGGTTTCGAACCACTTCCGGCCTGAGCCTTAGACTGGGTCAGTGACCAACAAGCAACCGGTACGCACCGCTCGCGCGGGCCTGGCCCAGTCGTCGGTGGTCGAGGCGGCCCTGGTGATCCTGAACGAGAAGGGCCACGACGCGGTATCGATCCGGGCGATCGCCGACCGCCTCGGTGTCCGGATGAATACCGTGCTCTGGCACGCCAAGACCAGGGCGCGGTTACAGGCGTTGATGGCCGACGCCATCGTGGGCGCCACCGTCACCACGGACCTGCCGCAGGACTGGGACCAGCGGGTCCGCCTGCTCACCCACCGCTACCGGCAGTCACTGCTGGCGCATCGAGACGGCGCGGCCGTCGTCGCGGGCACCTACGCCTCGGAGCCGGCCACCCTGCGGGTCGCCGACGCGATCGTGCAGGCCCTGCTCGACGGCGGGCTCGCGCCGAAGCAGGCGTCCTGGACTTGTTGGACCATCGTGTATTTCGTGCTCGGGATCGTTCAGGAAGAGCAGGGCTACCCGCTGGCCGACCTCGACGCGATGGCCGCCCTCGTCGCCTCGGGCACCTATCCCGCACTCGCGCAGGCCGGTGAATTCGCGGGCGACAACGCCTTCGACGAACGTTTCGATTTCGGCCTCGACCTCATCCTTTCCACCCTGCCCGCTCGCATCGCCACCGCACGAGAGTCCGGCGGCTAAATACTGGGCGGCTGGCTAGTAGGGCAGGTACCCGACGCGGAGATCCCTGATCGCCGTGACCAGGGATTCCGAGGCGACGAACACCCGCGTGAACTCCTTGTCGCGAGCTACACAGAAACCACCGACCGACGGATCGAACGAAGGTTTCGTGAGGATCCTGATGCCGCGGATAAACGAGAACTTCGACGCGTCGACATCTACCAAGCTCAGGTATTTGGTCGTCTTCGCGGCGAAGTAGGTGCTGCGCCCGCCGTTCAAATGCAGCTCCGCCGGGATGGTTTCGATGTCGCCGCGCAACTGCGCCGGTGCGCTGTCGATGAAGTCCGCGGAGAACAGCGGAATGCCCCAGGTCGTCTGTAGATAGTCCGGCCGGATCTTGTCGAACTTCCGGAAGGCGAGGTCGACATCGACCTCGATGCCCGACGGTGTCGGTGTATCTTCGCCGTGCACGAAGTACCGGATGCCGAACTCCGCTTCGCCGCGCATGACGATGGAGAATTCGCCGAGCGACGTCGGTGGCAGCAGGCGGTACCGGACACTCATGTCCGACAGCATTGTGGGACCCAGGCTGCGAGGGCAAGCGACGGAGGAGTTTTCGTTGGATTTCGACGATTATCGAGCGATCAATGCTTTGGTGTTGCGTTATGCCGCTGCCGTCGACGCGGGCGACTTCGATCAGGTGGGGGAGCTTTTTGCCGACGCAGAGCTGACCATGCCGGGCGCCGATCAGCCGATTCGGTCGAATTCCGCGGCCGTGGCGGCTATGTACCGGCGAGCGGTTCGGGTCTATCCGGACACCGGAACCCCGAAGACCCGGCATCTCGTCGCCAACTTCGCTTGTACGCCCATCGGGGCTGATTGGGCGCAAGCCACCTCCGCGATCATGGTGTCGCAATCGACCGATGACTTTCCGTTGCAGGTGATCGCCTGCGCCAGCTACGAAGACAGTTTTGCTCGGATCGAGGGCCAGTGGCGGTTCGCCCGGCGGCGGATCACTATGGACCAGCTCGGCGACACCTCCCACCACCTGAACCGATAGCGCAGGCCGTCATGCCCGAGGCCGGTTGTCGATCAGCCTGCGCGCCTTGCCAATCGAGCGCTCCAGCGTAGCGGGCGGGACTACATCGACGGCAACGGTGACGCCGATGCGGCTCTTGATCGATTCGCGCAGCGTCGCGGACGAGGCCCACCGTTGATCATCGAGAACGCCAGGCCGGGCTTCGACTCGAATGGTGAGGGTGTCCATCCGGCCGGTGCGTTCGAGCACGCAGTGGAACTGCGGAGCCAACGCCGGGACGGCCAGGATCAGTTCTTCGATCTGGGTGGGGAACAGGTTGACGCCGCGCAGGATGATCATGTCGTCGGTGCGGCCGGTGACCTTCCGCATTCGGCGCATCGTGCGGGCCGTTCCCGGGAGTAGGCGGGTCAGGTCGCGGGTGCGATAGCGGACGATCGGTGTCGCTTCCTTCGACAGTGAGGTGAACACCAATTCGCCCTCCGCGCCGTCGGGCAGCACCTCGCCGGTCTTCGGATCGATGATCTCCGGATAGAAGTGGTCCTCCCAAATGTGCGGGCCATCTTTGGTTTCCACGCATTCCATGGCGACACCGGGACCCATCACCTCGGAGAGTCCGTAGATGTCGACCGCGTCCATACCGAGGGTTTGCTCGATTTCCCGCCGCATCTGTTCGGTCCACGGTTCGGCGCCGAATACCCCGACGCGCAGCGATGTTTTCGTGGGGTCGAGCCCTTTGGCGATCATCGCGTCGGCGATGGTGAGCATGTAGGACGGGGTGACGAGGATGGCGTCGGGCGCGAAGTCGGTGATGAGCTGGATCTGGCGGTCGGTCATGCCGCCGGACATCGGAATCACGGTGCAGCCCAACCGTTCCGCGCCATAGTGCGCGCCGAGCCCGCCGGTGAACAGGCCGTACCCGTAGGCGACGTGCACCTTGTCGGTCGGCCTGACTCCGCCCGCGCGCAGGCTGCGCGCGACCAGTTCCGCCCAAGTGCCGATGTCGTTCGCGGTGTACCCGACCACGGTCGGCCACCCGGTGGTGCCCGATGACGCGTGGATCCGCGCGACCTGATTCTGTGGCACCGCGAACATCCCGAACGGGTAGTTCTCGCGCAGCTCTTTCTTGGTCGTGAACGGGAATTTCGCCAGATCACCGAGATCGTGCACGTCACTCGGATGGACTCCGGCGTCGTCGAACGCCTTCCGGTAATGCGGCACATTGGCGTAGGCGTGCTCCAGGGACCAGCGCAATCGTTCGAGTTGCAGCGCCGAAATGCGGTCGCGCGTGGCGAATTCGATATCGGGGGTGTCGGTGGGAGTGGGCAGGACGCCGGTCATCGCGGAACTCCAGATTCAGCCGTCGAAATCGACGGTCAGGGTGTCGCTGAGGGGATAGGTCTGGCAGGTGAGCACGAAGCCGGCCGCGACTTCGGATTCCTCGAGTGCGTAATTGCGGCGCATGTCGACGTCGCCGCGGGTGATCTTGGCGCGGCAGGTGCCGCAGACGCCGCCCTTGCAGGCGAACGGGAGGTCCGACCGCAATTGCGCACCCGAATCGAGCAGCGGCTGGTCCCGGGGGAGTGCGCCGGTCACCGAGCGGCCGTCGAGCGCGATGGTGACTTCGCTTGTCGGACCGGTCATTCCGGGTTCACGATGGATCACCGGTGGCGGCGGGAGGTCGTCGACGTAGAACAGTTCGTGATGGATCCGACTCTGGTCGACGCCGAGCGTGGTGAGAACTTCCTGCGCGTCGGTGATCATGCCGTACGGGCCGCACAGCCAGAAATGGTCGATGTCGTCGGTCGGCACGATGCTGCCGAGGATCGCGCGCAGGCGCTGCGCGTCCAATCTGCCACTGAACAACTCCACTTCACGCGGTTCCCGCGACAGTACGTGGATCAGGTCCAGGCGTGGGCCGAATCGGTCCTTGAGATCGGCGATCTCCTCGGCGAACATCACCGACCGAGTGCGCCGATTGCCGTACAGCAGAACGACTTCCGCCCTCGGATTGGCAAGCATCGAACCGGCGATCGAGAGCATTGGGGTGATGCCGGACCCCGCCGCGATCAGGACGTGCCTGCCGCCCTGCGCCGGGTCGGCGGTGAATGTCCCGGTCGGGCCCTGCACGTCGATCGTGTCGCCCGGCTTGACCTGGTGAACCAGCCAGGACGAGAACACGCCGTCCGGTACCTCGCGAACACCCACCCGCGGCGGCGCACCGGCCGGCGCGCAGATCGAATAGGACCGGCGATGCTCGACGCCGTCGACCGTGCGCCGTAGCATCAGCGATTGACCTGGGCGGAAGTCGAATTCGTCGGCCAGTTGGTCCGGCACCGTGAAGCGGACGGCGACCGCGTCGTCGCAGAGTGGTTCGACGTCGGCGACGGTCAGCGGGTGGAAGGCTCTGGTTCGCGGGGAGGTCATGCTCAGATCTCCTTCACGTGATCGAACGGTTCCAGGCAGTCCGTGCAGCGGTATTGGGCCTTGCACAGCGTTGCGCCGAACTCGGAGTGCAGGACGGTGTTCGGTGATCCGCACTGTGGGCAGTTGAGGTGGCGCGGCTTGGGCGTGAGTGTCAGCGGAACAGGTCCCGGCGTGCGCTGCGGTGCCGGGCCAGGCACGGAATAGCCTGCTGCGCTGAGCTTTCGGCGGCCTTCCGGGGAGATCCAATCCGAACTCCAGGCGGGCGTCAGGCGAGTTCTGATCTGTACGCGGTGATATCCGTGGTCGAGGAGCTTGTGTTCGAGATCGGCGCGCATGGTGGCCATTGCGGGGCAACCCGAGTACGTCGGGGTGATGGTGACGAGCACACCGCCGTCGGCGGCGATCGTGACGTCGCGCAGCACCCCGAGATCGTCGAGGGTCAGCGGCGGCAGCTCCGGGTCGGTCACCGATGCGGCGACGACGCGGGCGCGGAATTCCTTGGTGCTCACCAGAGTCCCTCCGGGTGTGCGCGAGCGACGCTCTGCATCTCGGCGAGTAGCGAGCCCATCCCCTCGGTATGGACGCCGTGCCGGCCTGCCCGTCTGCCGACCGTGCCGACGCGGCCGGTCGGGGGCGTCAGTTCGCCGGCGTGCAGGACCTGGTCGAGGACCGCGTCGAATTCCGCACGGACGTCACGAGGATCGACGGCGACCGTGACCTTCGACAGGGTGATCTCCGCGTCGGTGGGGACGAACAGTTCGTCGACGTAGGGCCACACTCGCTCGAGCGCTTCGCTTGTCCGTCGCGCGGATTCGGTTGTGCCGCAGCCTAAAGTGACCGTCCACCGCGCCGCGTAGTCGCGGTGGTAGGTCAGCTCCTTGACGCCCTTGTGCGCGACCGCGGCCAGTACCGGATCGCGAGACGTGCGGAGCCGGTCGAAGATCGCGAGGCGCCAGGTCGAGAAGATCAACAACCGGATCGTCGACCTGGCGAAATCGCCGTTGTCGAGCTCGCACAGGCGGGCGTTGCGAAACTCGTTCTCCGGCCGGAAGAATGCCAGCGCGTCTTCGGCGGGCACCGGTGAGGTGGCGGAAATGAACGGCACCACGGAACCATCGGCAGCGGCGGCCCGGGCAAGCAGCAGACGCGCTTGTCCGAGCAGATCGAGGCCGACATTCGCCAGCGCGACCTCTTCTTCGAGTTCCGGTGCACGCGTGGACCATTCGGCAAGTCGCTGAGCACTGATCAGCGCGTCGTCGCCCAGCATGAGGCAATACGCGGCGAGGGCAGGCAGGTCGACATCGCCCGGCACCGTGGTGTCCACACCGGCGAGCGGATCGTCGAAGCTGGTCCCGAACGCCCACTGCCCGTGGGAGTCCGCGTCGACCAGCCCTTCGTAGGCATTGTCGTGATCGGGCATCTGGCACCTCTCACATGTGCGGCACGTTGTCGGGGATCTCGTAGAACGTCGGATGCCGATACACCTTGTCGCCGCTGGGCGCGAAGAACGGATCCTTCTCCGCCGGGCTCGACGCGATGATCGAGGCGGACCGGACCACCCAGATGCTGACCCCTTCGTTGCGGCGGGTGTAGACGTCACGCGCGTGGCGCAAGGCCATCTGATCGTCGGCGGCGTGCAGCGAGCCGACGTGCACGTGGTTGAGACCGCGCTTGCCGCGAAGGAAGACCTCGTACAGCGGCCAATCCGCCTTCACCGCAATGGGTTCGGTCACGACGCTACCTGCTCGCGGGCAGCGAACGCCGTTGCGGCCGCGCGTACCCATGCGCCGTCCTCGTGGGCCGCACGACGGTTGGCGATGCGCTCGACGTTGCAGGCGCCGTTGCCCTCGAGTACCGCCATGAACTCGGCCCAGTCCGGCTCGCCGAAGTCGTGTGCCTCGCGCCGGGGACACCATTTCAGTTCCGGGTCGGGGAACGTCACGCCCAAGGCCGCTGCTTGTGGCACAGACATGTCCACGAACCGTTGGCGCAGTTCGTCGTTCGTGTGCCGCTTGATGCCCCACTTCATCGACTGCTCGGTATTCGGCGACTCGTCGTCGGGCGGACCGAACATCATCAGCGCGGGCCACCACCACCGGTTCACCGACTCCTGCACCATCGCGCGCTGCTCGTCGGTGCCGCGCATCATCGTCATCAGCAGCTCGTAGCCTTGGCGCTGATGGAACGACTCCTCCTTGCACACGCGGATCATCGCGCGGGCATACGGACCGAAAGAGCTGCGGCACAAGGGAACCTGGTTGCAGATCGCGGCTCCGTCGACCAGCCAGCCGATAGTGCCGACGTCGGCGTAGGTGAGCGTCGGATAGTTGAAGATCGAGGAGTACTTCTGTTTGCCCTCGATGAGCTGGACGGTCAGATCGCCGCGGTCGGCGCCGAGGGTTTCGGCCGCGGAATACAGGTAGAGACCGTGGCCCGCCTCGTCCTGCACCTTGGCCAGGAGAATCGCTTTGCGCCGCAACGACGGTGTGCGAGTGAGCCAATTCCCTTCGGGCTGCATCCCGATGATCTCGGAGTGCGCGTGCTGCGCGATCTGGCGGATCAGCGAGCGGCGGTAGGCGTCGGGCATCCAGTCCCGGGGTTCGATGCGCTGCTCGTTGGCGATCGTCTCGTCGAAAAGGGCCTGTAGCGGGCCTGTTTCGGCAGTGTGTGCGGTGGACATGTGGTCTCCTTGCCGAATGTGCCTAGGCGCCGGTGAAAGCCGATTTTTCCTTGGCCAGGAAGGCCTGCACCGCGGCCTGGTGGTCGGCGGTGCGGCCCAGATGCTGTTGTGCGGCGAGTTCGCGGTCCAGAGCGGCGGACAGTCCGGCCGCCGACGCGGCGACGAGCGACTTCACTCGGCGGTAGGCCGCCGTCGGGCCTGTCGCGAGTTGCGCGGCAAGATCTGTTGCGGTCGTATGCAGTTCATCATCGGCGACCACGCGATGGACCAGTCCCCAGTCGAGCGCCTGCTCGGCGGTTACGCGGTCGCCCAGCAACATCAGACCGGTGGCCCGACTGCTGCCGAGAGCTTCGACGAGCGCGTAACTCAGGCCGGAGTCGCTGGCCAGAGCGATGCCGGTGAACGCTGTCGCGAACGTCGTCCGGCTTCCGGCGACGCGGATGTCGGCAGCCAACGCGATACCGAATCCGGCGCCGACACAGGCGCCGGGAATCGCGGCGACAATCGGGACCTCCAGCGATTTCAGCGCGCGAATGAGCGGGTTGTAGTGCTCGCCGACGGTGTCCATCGCGGTGGTCGGATCGGTCTCCAGCGCCATGGCGTGCTCGCCCAGATCCTGACCGACGCAGAAGTTGCGGCCCTCGGCGGTGATCAGTACCGCGCGCACCTCCGGATTCTCGGCGGTCGCGGTCACCGCCTCGAAGAACGCCAGTTTCGTCGTGATGTCGAGTGCGTTGTGTGCCGACGGCCTGGCCAGGGTGATCGTGGCGAGTCCGTGCGCGGTTTCCAGGCGAACTGTCATCGTTTCTCCAAAAAGGCGGTCATCCGTTGGTGTTTGTCCTCGGTGTCGAACAGCACCGCCTGCGCGATGTCGTCGGCCCACGGGTGCGAGCCGGGCGCGTCGACGACCGTCTTGGTCAACCGCAGTGCGAGTCGGGACTGCCGGGCGATGCGGTCGAGGAGCCGGTGCGCCGCCGCGACCGGGTCCTCGGCGACGTCGAGGAGCAAGCCGGTGCGCAGCGCGGTCTCGGCGTCGATGGTGCGTCCGCCCAACAGGATCTGTTTCGCGATCGACATGCCGACCAGCGACGGTAGGCGGTAGCTGGCGCCGGCCGCGGCCATGATGCCGAGGCCCGGTTCCGGATTTCCGAATACCGCTGTCGGAGTGGCGATTCGGATATCGCACGCGTAGGCGAGTTCTGCGCCGCCGCCGAGCGCGTAGCCGTTGATCGCCGCCACCGTGGGCAGCGGCAGTTTCGCGACGCGATCGAACAGGTTCCGGTTGATGCCGGTGAGCGCGTCGTCGCGGGTGCGCATCCGCAACTCGTCGATGTCGGCGCCGGCGGCGAAGTCGTCGCCACGCCCGGTGAGTAACAGCAACTTGGGGTTTCGCTCGATGGTCGCGCAGACGTCGTGCAATGCGCCGATCATCTGCGCATTGATGGCATTTCGCCGGGCGGGCCGGTCGAGGGTGACGACGAACCGGTCCGGCAGTTCCGTGACGGCGACGCTACGCACAGTGCTCCTCCACCGTTGTGTCCTTCATTAATAACCGAATATTCGGTAGGTTGGCAAGGGTTGATCGGTGCATTGCGCTGGCAGATTTCGGGAACTGGGAGGATGTGGGGCATGACGAACGCACGTGTGACGCGCCGGACCGGGCTGCCCGGGCGTCCGGGGTATGACCTGGATTCACTCCTGGCCGTCGCGGTGAAGGTGTTCAACGACAAGGGGTACGACGGCACCAGCATGGACGCGCTGGCGCGCGGGCTCGGCATCACCAAGTCGTCCATCTATCACCACGTGTCCGGCAAGTCCGAGCTGCTCGAGCTTGCGCTGAACCGGGCGCTCAACGCGCTGTTCGCGGTCACTACGGAGGAGCGGGCGGTCACCGGGCCGTATATCGACCGGCTCGAGTACCTGGTCCGGCGCAGCGTCGAGATCCTGTGTGCCGAATTGCCGTACGTCACGCTGTTGCTGCGAGTGCGCGGGAACACCCCGGTGGAACGGCGCGCGCTGGCCCGGCGGCGGGAGTTCGACGATTTCGTCAGCGGTCTCGTGGTCGAGGCCGCGGCCGAGGGGGATCTGCGGCCGGGGATCGATCCGGCGCTCACGGCCCGGCTCGTCTTCGGCACGGTCAACTCGCTCGTCGAGTGGTACCGGCCGCGGGCCGGCGGGTCCGCGACGGATCTCGCCGATGCCGTCGTGGCGCTCGTGTTCGACGGTCTGCGCCGCACCTGAGCGACATCCCCGGCGGGATTGTCTCCGGGGTCGTTTTGCTTGACAACGCTCGCTGTCCGAGGGGATCGTAATTACCGACCGAACGTACGGTGGGACGGAGACCTCGTGAGCCGACTGTTGGAGAGCTATGTCCAGGGGCGCTGGTTTGCCGCGGCGGACGAGGGCACGCCGCTGCTCAGTGCGATCGACAGCGTCGAGGTGGCCCGGATTTCGTCAACCGGTCTGGATCTCGCCGGCGCGGTCGAGTACGCGCGCACCGTGGGCGGGCCGGCGCTGGCGCAGCTGACCTTTCATGAGCGGGCCGCCAAGCTGAAGCAGCTCGGTCAGGCGTTGTTGGCGGGCAAGGACGAGTTCTACGCGGTGTCCCGGCTGACCGGTGCGACCAAGCGCGACTCCGGGATCGACATCGATGGCGGTATCGGCACCGTGCTCAGTTACGCGAGCCAGGCGCGGCGCGAATTGCCCAACGACACTGTGTATCTCGATGGTGTGGTCGAGCCGCTCGGTAAGCACGGCACGTTCCTCGGGCAGCACATCTACACCTCGCGGCGCGGGGTTGCGGTGCAGATCAACGCGTTCAATTTCCCGGTGTGGGGGTTCCTGGAGAAGCTGGCGCCCGCGTTCATCGCCGGTGTGCCGTCGATCGTGAAGCCTGCCAGTCAAACTGCGTACCTGACCGAGCTGGTGTTTCGGCGCATCCTCGAATCCGGTGTGCTGCCTGAGGGTTCGGTGCAGTTGCTGTGCGGGAGCGCCCGCGGGCTGGTCGACCATCTCGGCGGGCAGGACTCCGTCGCCTTCACCGGATCTGCGGACACCGCGGCGACGCTGCGCGCGCATCCGAATGTTGTCGGCGAGGGTGTGCGTTTCACGGCGGAAGCGGATTCGCTCAACGCATCTGTGCTGGGGCCGGATGTGGCGACCGACGATCCCGAATTCGAGCTCTACATCAAGCAACTCGTCACCGAGATGACGGCCAAGGCGGGGCAGAAGTGCACCGCGATTCGGCGCGCGTTCGTACCGGAGGCCATGGTCGACGACGTGATCGAGGCGACGAAGGCGCGGTTGGCTAAGGTTGTCGTCGGCGATCCGGACACCGACGGCGTCACGATGGGGGCGCTGGCCAGCGTCGAGCAGCGTGACGAAGTGGTGAAATCCGTTCGGGGACTGACCAAATCGGCGACGATCGTGTTCGGTGATCCCGAATTGGTCGAAGTGGTCGGAGCTTCTGCGGCGGCCGGGGCGTTCATGTCGCCGATCCTGTTGCGCGGCGGAGACAAAGCGGCGACCGAGCCGCACGAGATCGAGGCGTTCGGGCCGGTGTCGACGGTGCTCGGGTACGACGACGCCGATGATCTGATCGAGCAGGTTGCCCGTGGGAAAGGGAGCCTGGTCGCCTCGGTGGTGACGAAGGATTCCGCCACCGCCCGTGAAATCGTGCTGGGGCTCGCTCCGTACCACGGGCGAATTCTGGTGCTCGACAGCGAAAATGCGCGTGAGTCGACGGGGCATGGATCACCGCTCGCTGTTCTCGTGCACGGCGGCCCTGGTCGTGCCGGTGGTGGTGAGGAACTCGGCGGCATCCGCGGGGTGCTGCACCACATGCAGCGCACCGCGGTGCAGGGGACGCCGAATGTGCTTACCGCAGTGGGGAAGAAGTGGGTCAAGGGCGCGGATCGCGTCACCGGTGACGTGCATCCGTTCCGGAAGGACCTCGGCGAGCTGCGGCTCGGCGATACCATCGTCGGCGGTCCGCGGGTGGTGAGTCGCGCGGATATCCAGCACTTCGCCGAGTTCACCGGTGACACGTTCTACGCGCACACCGATCCGGAAGCGGCAGCGGCGAATCCCTTGTTCGGCGGCATCGTGGCGCACGGCTACCTCGTCGTCTCCCTCGCCGCCGGGCTGTTCGTCGACCCGGCGCCCGGCCCGGTGCTGGCGAATTTCGGCGTCGACAACCTGCGGTTCCTGACGCCGGTCAAGGCCGACGACTCGCTCACCGTGACCCTGACTGCGAAGCAGATCACCCCACGCCAGAGCGCCGCATACGGCGAAGTGCGTTGGGACGCAGTGGTTGTCAACCAGAACGACGAAGCCGTCGCGACCTACGACGTGCTGACCCTAGTGGCGAAACCGGAGGAATCATGACCTATCGCATTGCCGTCTGCTACGGCAAGCCCGAGAACCCGGCGGAATTCGACGAGCACTACACCGCCGTGCACATCCCGCTCGCCCGCGCGGTTCCCGGACTGACCGAATTCACCTGGGGCAAAGTAGCTTCGGTGGATAACGGTGAGCCGCCCTGCTACGCGGTGGCCAGCCTGTACTTCGCCGACGAGCAAGCGCTCAAGGCAGGCATGTCCTCACCGGAAATGGTCGCCACGGCCAGGGATCTGCGCAACTTCGCCACCGGCGGGGTCACCATGTTCACCCAGGAAGAACAATCCGTCAGGTGAGTGCGCCCGGCCTGCGCACCGCCAGAGCGATGTTCGAAGCCGACGTAGCATCGCGGCGATTGGGCATCGAACTGCTGGCCCTGTCCGCCGGCCACGCGCGCACCACCATGACGATCACCGCATCGATGCTGAACGGCCACTTCATCACCCACGGCGGCTACGTCTTCACCCTCGCCGACACCACCTTCGCCCTGGCCTGCAACACCCACGCCACCACAGCGGTAGCCGCCCGAGCCGACATCCGCTTCCTCCGCCCCACCAAAGTAGGCGACATCCTGATCGCCGACGCCGTCGAGCGAGCCCGCTACGGGCGCAACGGAATCTACGACGTAACCGTCACCGCGGGCGACGAGGTCATCGCCGAATTCCGCGGCGACAGCAGAACAATCCCCGCCCCGCAGTAGTGCGGTGCGTTAACGGAGGCGGCGTCTAGTCGGTCGGCATCTCTGCTCGAGCCTTCAGCGCGGCGAGGAGGTGCGGGGGTGTGAGGTCCTGGAGCACCGCCAGTGCGCCCATGCCTTCGAAATGTGCTGCCGACGTGGTGAATTCGTCGTCGAGCGGCACGTTCGCCGCGCGCAATGCTTCGGGGAGGCGGCGGATGACGCCGATGATGGCAGGGGAGGGGCGGAAGTCGTCCTGGTCGCGTTCCGGAGGGTCCGTCTGGTAGAAGGCCGCCAAGTCCGCGCCGGCCTGCCGGACACGGGGATCGTCCTCCACCCGTTCGCCGCGAGCCAGCTCCTCGTCCAAGTTCTCCCACTCCAACGGGCACCATGCGTCTTCAGGCGGAACCTCAGCCCGCTCCTCGGCGCCGAGCGCGTGGACCGTGAAGTACAGCGGGCGGCGTTCTTCGAACCAGCGGACCACGACGCGGACGAGCGCCCCCGCGGGTGGGTGCGCCCGTAGGTCTTCGGCGATCGCACGAGCCAAAGCGTCCGCGAACTCGTCTTCCTGCGAAGTCACCGGCGCAGCCTATCCACCGCGTGCTGCTTTGCCGAGACGGTGATGATGGGGGCTGCTCAGCCGCTCTGGTTTTCGGCAGGGGGTTGCTTGCGGGCGGCGCGCGCGCGTTTGTCGTACCGATTCACTCGGGGGATCGGTCGACCGGGGAGCCTGGGTGGCCAGTTGAGGTCGTTGTGGCCGACTTTGCGGGTGCCGTCTGGGCGGCGGCGGGAGAGGAAGGGGGTGGAGCGGAGGGCGAGGATGATGGTGGCGAACGCGATGCCGAAGGTGGCGGCCAGGGCTCTGGGCAAGGTTCCCATCAAAGGGGCTGCGAGTAGTGCCGCGCATGCTGCCGAGTTCCAGTACAGGCGGGCGTTGTAGGGGCGTTCGTCGCCGCTGTTGACCGCGAACAGCACGACGAGAGCCATCAACACCGCCCCCGCGATCAGGACCGCGTGCATGGCGTCAGCCGCGGACGCGGTAAGGAGAGGCGGCGGGCGCGAGCTGGATCGCCAGCATGACCAGAGTGCCTGCCACGATGCCTACTCGAATGCCGGCCGGAGCCAGCACGCACAGCGCGGTCGCGCCGATTGCCAGCCCGATGATCAACGTGGTGGTGGCTCGGCGCGGGTGGCCTCGCTCGGCGTCGACGGCAGAGAACACCGCGATCCCGAGGGCGATCACCGCGGTGAGGGCCGCGAGGATTTCCATGATCGATCACTCACCTTCCTAGTCGAAGAGACTTCCGAGCCATTTGCCGGCCTTGGCGCCATACGTAGAGCCTGCGAAGGCGCCGATTCCGCCACCGATCAGCGCGCCGACCGGTCCGCCGACGGCGCCGCCGATCGCTGCACCAGCGTATGCGCCTGCCCAGCCGCCACCGATCGCGCCGCTGCTTTTACCGACGGTTTCACCAGCCGGTTTACCGTCTGCCAGGTCGATGCCCATGGAGAAGAGCTCCATCGCGTTGGCCGCGCCGGACAGGCGCCCGGCCAGTTTGCCCGCGCGGGCGGCTTCTTCGGGGGTGAAGACCGGCCCGCTGCCCGGCGCCCAATGACTACCCTGCGGTGTCTTGGTAGCTGCGCCCTGCGCGGCTCCGCCGACGCCACCGATCGCCGTGCTGCCGTTGCTCAGCGCGGACGCGGTCCCGTCGTCGCCGGACCCGGAGCGACCCGGCGGGGGTGCGACCGGGACGTGGCCGGTGAACCCATCGGGGACGTCGCCGTGCGCTCTCGCCAATTGGTCGGCGGCCTGCTGCTCGCCGGGTGTCGGCTGATACCCCGAGCTCTGCGCGGAGGTCGTCGTCGACGATTGCGGAGCCGGTTTCGCGGGTACGGGGACGTGCCCGGAGTAGTCGTCGGGGACGTCGCCGTGTGCCCTGGCGAGTTGATCGACGGCTTGCTGTTCGGAGCTCACGCCCGTTGATGTGGCTCCGCTGGTGGTGGTGTTCCGGCTGGTGTTGCCCTTGCCGTCCTCGGCGATGGTTGTGGTGGTGCCGTCGGGATTGTCGATGGAGATCTTCGTCTGACCATTTCCGTAGTCGGTGATCGAACAGGACGGCGAGGTATCGGGGTCGGCCAGGATGGGGTAGACGTTGTCGGTATCGGGTTCGATGTGCTGGACGATGGTGTCGCCGTCGGTGTCATACCAAGTGCGGACCGGGCGGCCCAGGGCGTCGTAGGCCCAAGGCGGATTCGTGTGGGACATGACTTTGCCGTCGACGGCGAGGACATCGATGGAGCCGTCGGGGTTTGTGCGCAGGTGCCCACCGGGTGGAACTTGTTGCGGGAAGCGGTATTCCCGGGGCGCGGTCGGGTCGGTCATGAGGACGAATGTCTGTTCGCCGCCGTCCCACGGCTTGGCGATCGTCAGTTGTTGCGACGAGGCCCCGCGGCGGAATCGTACTGCCGGTGCGAGGAAAGCCGCTGCGCCGGCCAACAACAACAAGGGGATCCGGCCGGAGCCGCCATCCTTCCCCGGTTCGGAGCGATCGATGTTCGGTGCGGTCTGGCTCGGTTTCACCAAAGGCTCTGGGGGAGATACGTGTTCGGTCGCTATGGGAGACGGGATGGTCGCCGTCGTGGTCGGCGACGTTGCGCTCGACGGTATTTCAGCAGCGGGCTGCGGAAGGGATGGTTGCGGCGACTGGTTGCCCGGCAGTACCGGGCTCTCCGCACCGGGGACGGGAACGATCGGCGTCCCGTTGCCGAGACCCACCGGTGGCGGAGTGAGGGCGCCGGCCTGGCTTCCCCCGCCACCGGTGCTCGGCGGCTGGCCGGGAAGCGCGGGTGCAGGCAACGCCGGGGGTGCGGTCGGCGGGCCTGGTGGAGGTGCCGGCGGGATCGAGGGAGTGTCGAGGCACGGCCACCCCGGGTGCATTTGCTGCCATTCGGCACAGGGGACTGCGTTAGCGGAAGGTGTTGCGAAGAACGCGAATCCGATGCTGATGCCGACTGCGGCAGCGGCAGCGGCTGTCGCGGCTGCGGTGAGCCGGACGGTTCGCGGGCGATTCACCGGCTGCCCCGGCGGGCCTTTACCAGCGTGGCGATCGTATCGATGCCCCACCAGGTGAGGCGGCCGGCGACGGACATGTAGAGGAAGAAGGCGAGGTAGACCAGGATCGCGCCGTAGTCGTCGGCCCAGTCCGGGATTCGGTCCAGGTGGGCGAAGGCGGCGATCAGGAGGAATAGGCCGGCTAGTAGGGCTACCGGTGCCAGGGTGACATTGTTTGGTTCCGCTGCGGAGTTGTCGGTGCTGGTCATGATTGTCGGATCTCCTTCTGGGATTCCGCTACCGGGTTGGCTCCGCGTTGGAATGTGTTGTGCGGGTAAGGGTTAGAGCCAGATGGGGTCGCCGTACGCGGTGGTGGTGTTGTCCGCGGTGGGGGTGGACATGGTGGCGGTCGCGAACGAGCGCAGGGAGACCGGGCCCATGCAGGCGTCGACTTTCACCTCGACTTGGTCCATGGCGATCGATGCGCGTCCGGACGCGAGGGCTTTCTTGCCGAATTCGACGGTGGCGATCGAGCCGGGTTTGAGTGTTGTCGAAACATTCGGTGAGACTGAGGCGTTGACGCCGAGGCTGACGCTGGGTGGGTAGGAGATGTTGAGGGAGGCGTTGGGGCCGAAGGACACTCCGAGGCTGGTGGTCAGGCCGCTGGAAACATCTATCTGGCAGCCGATTTGGTAGCCGAAGCTGACGACGGCGGCGTTGACGGGTTGGGTGCCCTTGCCGGTGACTTCGGCGATCGCTTTGAGTGAGACGAATCCTTCGCGGGTGAACATGGTCGCGGCGAGGTTGGGGTAACGGTCCAGGGTTTCGGCGGTTTTGGTGACCGTCAACGTCCAGCCGTCATCGGTGGCGACCACGCGTGCCTTGTCGGCGATAGCGTCCGCTGATGCGGTTCCCTGCCCGGTCAGCAACCCTGCTGTTATCAAGCTCGTGCCCAGCACGGCGGCGGCACCGCTGCGTTGAAACGCAACCCTTGTCATCGAATCCATCCTTTGCCGGGTCGAGTCTCCGCGTGGAGTTGCCTCGAGGGTTCTCCATCGCGTCAAGGAAAACCCATCAGCTAACTATTGGCAAACGGATGTTTGCTGCCGGTGCCTGCCGTGATCTTTCGTTCACCGTTTGGACACCTGAGGTCTGCTGGCAGAGGTTGGTGGTCGAGGTTTCAACTATGGATTCGTGGCGTGCGTCACGTGGGGCCCGTTATCTGGCGGGCAGGATCGTCACGGAGGTCACCGCGGTTCAGGTCAGAGACCATGCGACGGTCGCCTGCTCAGGGCAACTGTCACGCCGCGGCGACCTCCGCGACCACTTCCAACAGCTCGGTCAGGGTCGCCCGGTCGGTGTTCGGTGACATCAGGGATGCGCGCAAGTAGGGTCGGCCACCCAGCTGGAACGACGACAGGTAGAACCGCCCGTCTTGGATCAGCCGGGCGCGCAATTCGAGCTGCCGATCGCCCCACGGCTCGTAGCGGAAACACAGGATGTTGCTGTGCGGCTGATAGGGCGCGGTGAAATCCGGACGTTCCTGGATGAGCGCCCACAGATCCTTGGCGAGGTTGTACTGCCGCTCGACGTAGGAGCGCAGGGAGGCCTCGCCGCGGTAGGCGAGGGTAAGCAAAATCTTCAAGCCGAGCGGCGATTTGGACGTCTCGAAGGTGAACTGTCCGGGGTCCACCTCTTCGGCTTCCGGCCGGTACAGGTAACTGGCGTCCTGCTTGAACATGGTGTTGAGATAACGCTTTTCGCGAAACAACACCCCCGTGCACAGCGCCGAGGTCCGCAGCATCTTGTGCCCGTCCCATACCGTGGAGTCCGCCCGCTCGATGCCGGCGAGCAGGTCCCGCAAGCGCGGCGAGATCAGCGCGGAGGCGCCGTGCGCGCCGTCGACGTGGAACCATAGATCATTGGCTTCACAGAAGTCCGCGACCTCGGCGATCGGATCGTATAAGCCTGTCCCAGTGGCACATCCGTTCGCCACGACGGCAACCGGACGCCGCCCCTGGGCGCGCACTTCGGCAAGCGCGGGCGCGAGCCCTGCCGGATCGATCCGGCCCAGCTCATCGGTCGGAAGCGGGTAGACCCCGCGTTCACCCAACCCCATCACCGCGGCCGCCTTCCGCACCGAATAGTGGCTGGTCGCCGGAGCGAACACGACGAGATCGCCGGAATTCCCCTCCCGCCACGCGGTGGCATCGGCGTGCGATCGGGCGGCGAGCAGCGCGGTCAAATTGCCGAGCGACCCGCCGTTTGTCATTGCGCCGATACCGGTTTCGGCCCAGCCGACGTTGTCCAGCATCCACCGGCACACCGCTCGGTCCACGGCCGCGGCCGCCGGGGCGAGCTCGTACACCAGCGGAATGTTGTTGGTCACCGCCTGCAAGATGTCGGCGACCACGCCGGGCGTATCCGACGGCGCGATCTGATGCGCCATGTACCCGGGGTGGTGATGGCTGGCCGAGATATCGCTGTATGTGGTGACGAAGGAGAGCAATTCGGGCAGCGTCATCCCGCCCTCCTCGACCCACCGGCTCAGCTCGAGCCGCTTGGCCACGGTATCCATATCGGCGGAGGAGACGACCTCGCCCGCACCGGTCCGGACGGATTCGACATGGGCGGTGAGGGTTTCGAGGACCGCCGTCCCGACCTCTCGCACATCGTCGACCAAATCGACAGGGAGCATGATGATCCTCTCGTGGCTAGCAGTCGATCAGCGCGCGGCCGTGCCGACGGGATCGAGATCACCGTCGATGTTGCGCATCATGATTCGGTCGATATCGACGTCGGGTACCTGGAAGTCGTGGATCAGGAACTCCTCCATCAGCAGCACGCTGAGCAGATGCACGTACGCGTCGCCGAACGGATACAGGATCCGCGTCGTCGCCGATTTCGCCTTCTCCACCAGCTGATCCACCGCCTCGGGTACCAGGAACCCGACCCGGCGAATGGTGGACGGAGCCAGCACGGCCGACACCCAGTCGTCGCCGTCCGGCAGCAAGGCGCCGGAGCCGGGCACCCGCATGCCGAACTTGGGCCGGTCGACGATCTCGCGCGGCAGCCGATCGGCGTAAGCCTCACGCAGGATGTGCTTTTCGCGCGCCCCGTTCAGTTTCCACTCGATCGGCAGCGACGCGGCGTACTCGACGACGTTGAAATCCATGAAGGGATAACGACCTTCGACGCCGAAGCCGGTGCCGGCGCGGTCGCCGAGGCAGGTCATCCCGTAGCCGATCAGGAAGGTGTGCATGTCGAGCAGCATCGATCGGTCGACGGCCGGTCGCTGATCGAAGTCGGGGAAGTCGGCGCGCAACCGGCGCAGCAGCACGGCGTGATCGTCGAAAACGTCGCCGGGGGCGTCGATGAGCTGGTCGACGGGTTCGGTTTCGAACCGCCGCAGATGTGCCCCGAGGGTGAAATCGCGATTCGCGCGGTCGGCGTAGAACTGGAAGATCGCGGTGGTTTTCGTGGCGTCGCTGTAGCGCATGTCGTTCAGCGTGGGCGCGAGTTCCTCGGCCGCGCCCGCGAAAGAACCTTGCCGCAAACAACGTTCGAGAATCGTCGCCTCTTTGGCGATGTCGTAGCCGGCCAGGAGTTCATCCGCGCCTTCGCCGCCGAGGATGACGCGCACGCCTGCCAGCCCCACCTGCTCGGCCAGCACGCCGTAGGCCACCGGAGCGGTGAAGTGCAGCGGCTGTTCGCATTGCCGCACGACGTGCGGGAACCGCTCGCGAACCTGCGCCCGCGTGACCGGGATTCGCGTGTGCCGGCTACCCAGCTGGTCCACCATGGCCTTCTGATACGGCCACTCGTCCACCGGACTGTCCGCCGCGTCGATGGAGAACGTGGTGAGCGGTTCGTCGATCAGCTCGTTCATCACCGAGGACACGACCGCCGAATCGATGCCGCCGCTGATGTAGGTGCCGAGCTGGTAGTCCGTGCGCAGGCGCAGCCGGATCGATTCCCGAATGACCTCCCGGAGGCCGCTTTTCGCCTCCTCGAAGGACTTCGGCGGCGGGCCGGCGGGCTGACGGGCGATGCCGTGGTAGTACTTCGACAGCTCGGCCCTGCCGTCGCGGACGGTCAGGACGTGACCGGGCGGGATGGCGTCGATGCCGGTGAAGCAGGTCTCGCCGGGGACCGGGCTCCAGTACCGCATCGCGCGCCGCACCTTGTCCGCGGCGAGTTCGCGCGGCACGCGCGGGAACGCGAACAGTCCTTTGATCTCCGACGCGAAGTAGAGGGTGCCGTCCTGCTCGGTGTAGAACAGCGGGCGCTCGCCGAAGCGATCGCGGCCGAGGATCAGCTGCCCTTCCCATTTGTCGTAGAAGACGAAACCGAACTGCCCGTTCAGGCGCAGCAGCGCGTCGTGTCCCCAGTAGGCGAGGGAATGCAGCAGCACCTCGGTGTCGGAGTTCGTCTTGAACCGGATCCCGTAGGTTTCCAGCTCGCTGCGCAGTTCGAGGTAGTTGAAGATCTCGCCATTGAAGCCGGCGATGTATCGATTGTCCGGCGTCACCATGGGCTGCTGGCCGAGCCTCGGGTCGATGACCGAGAGCCGGACCGTGCCGAGGGTGAACGCCGCGCTGTCGTAGAGGCCTACCTCGTCGGGGCCGCGATGGGCGATCGCCCGAATTCCCCGCCGCACCAGATCCAGCCGCTGATCTTTCCGTAATCCGCTGTCAATGAATCCGACCACGCCACACACGAATGTCTCCTATCCCTGCCGACTACAGATCAACTACACCGAATCCAGATACCTGGCCCGCTCCCATTCGGTCACTTCTCGCTGGCCGGCCGCGGCCTCGTTCGCCGCCACCTGGCACAGGTTCTGCACGGTCGCCGCGCCGAGCGCGCGCCTGGCGAATTCGCTCTCGCCGAAGCGGGTCGCCGCCGCCCAGATGTTCGTGGGCAGCGGCGAATACTCCGCTGAGATATAGGAATTCGCGGCGGGCGGGGCCGGTTTCAGCTCTTCGGTGACCCCGGCCAGACCGGCCGTCAGCTGGCCAGCGGCGAGCAGATAGGGGTTGGCATCGGCGGCGGCGATGCGCGTCTCCACCCGGGTGCCCTTGGCGTCGCGGACCAGGACACGCACTGCGGCGCAACGGTTGTCGAGTCCCCACGAGAGGTTCGTCGGCGCGAACGAATGATCCGCGACGCGCTTGTAACCGTTGGGCGTGGGGACGGCCACGAGTTGCAGGTCGGCCGCGTACTTCAGCAGGCCGGCGACGTAGTTCTCGCCGATGCTGCTCAGCGAGCCGGTGTCCTTGTCCCAGAACGCATTCGATTTGTCTCGCCACATGCTCTGATGGATGTGCAGGCCGCTGCCGGAGAGATCGCCGAACGGCTTCGCCATGAAGGTTGCGCGATAGCCGTGCCGCGGCGCCAGCTGCTTGACCGCATACCGGAAGAACAGCAGGCTATCTGCCGCGGTGAGCGGATCCGACGGCGTGAGGTTGATCTCGACCTGGCCCGGCGCGTACTCGGCGCCACACGCCTCGACCTCGACGTCGGCGCTGAGCAGCATGGCGCAGACCTCGTCGAGAAACGGTTCGAGATAGTAGTTGTCGTGCAGGCTGTACACCGGATTGCGGCCGTCATGCGGGCGCAGAGTCTCACCGTCGACGGCGTAGAACTCGGTCTCCATGGCGATGTAGGGGGACAGGCCGGCCTGCTCCAGCTCGGTTACCGTCCGGCGCAACACATTCCGCGGCGAGATCGCCGCGAGGTTCCCGGCCGCGTCGATGACGTCACAAAAGACCAAGGCGGTCTTCGGTTTCCACGGCACGAGCCGCAATGTGGACGCATCGGGGCGCAGGAAGATATCGGGATATCCGTTGGACCAGCTGTAATCCGAGGTCTCGATCACTTCCATCTGGTAGTCCCAGGCCAATACCGCCGAGGACAGGCCGACCCCGTTCGACATCCCGTTGGCCAAGAACGATTCGACCGGAATTCTCTTCCCGCGGATAGCGCCGGTCATATCCGGCGTGGCGAGCTCGACCATGGTGATCGAATGCTCTTTCAGGAATTGCTCAACCGCTTCCATCTGCATCCTCTCGCCCCCCGGCGGCACGACTAGTTTCCGCGACTTGTACGGGTGGGCGGCGGCCTGGAGGCTCGGTCCGGACGGCGCGGCGGACGATGCGCAACCGGCTTGGCGTGCAACGCATCCCACCCGCGTGGCAGGTCCCGACCGGCATCGTCGCACATAGGCCCAGTCTGGCAGGCCGGCCGGCGATCCGGCATGCCCCGGATGGGGGGTTGCAAATCGGATATCCAGCGGTGATCTTGGTGAAAACGACGTAGCATCCAAATCTCCTCACCAGTAACCCATTTCGTGCTAGACATATGGGAAGCGAAGACTGTGACTGACACCTCAACCATTGTCGATGCCGTGGCCGAGCCACGGCAAGCCCCTGGTCCGACGGGCATGGATGCCTTCCGGGTAATGGCCGAAATGCGCCGGGATCCGTGTGTGGCGTTCCAGAATCTCATCGCGCGTTATGGCGACGTCGTGCGGTTGGATGTCGCGGGACAAAAGCTGTTCCTGGTCAACGACCCTGAACTCGTCGAGGCCGTTTTCGTCGCGCGACAGGGTAACTATGTCAAGACGCTGAACGCCAAAGTCGCGGCCATGGCACTGGGTAACGGGCTGCTGACCAACGGTGGCGACTCCTGGGCGCGGCAACGCCGGATCATGCAGCCGCTCTTCGCTCGACGACAGCTGGACCGGTTCGTCGAATACATGATCACCGCGGCCGAACGCACCCTGCTGCGCTGGGAAACCCGTTCCGACGGAGACCAACTCGACGTCTCCGTCGCGATGAACGCCTTGACGCTGGACGTGACCGGCCCCGCCCTGTTCGGCACCGATCTGTCCGACGACGCCGCGCACGTGCACGAGGCCCTCGTCGAAATCCTGCGCTGCGTAGGCAAAGCCATGACCTCGCCGCTGACCTGGCTGCCCGCCCGGATCCCCGGCGTCTCCCCGGACCTGGCGCTGCGGCTGCAAGCGCCGCGCTGGCGGAAGCTGGATGCGGCGGTCGGTGTGCTCGATGATGTTGTCGCCCGGCTCATTCGGGAGCGCCAGGACACCCCGCAGGACGACCGGCACGATCTGCTCGGGCTGCTGCTCGACGCGCGTGACGAAGCCGGGGCATCGGCAATGAGCCCGCGCCAAGTCCGCGACGAGCTGGTGACCTTCCTGCTCGTCGGGCACGACACCACGGCCTACTCGCTCGCATGGACGTTGCTGCTGCTGTCGAACCACCCCGAGGTTCGCGAACGCCTCGTCGCCGAGGTCGACACCGTCCTCGGCGGCCGCCGCCCCACCCCGGGCGATCTCGACGACCTGACCTGGACATCAGCCGTCATCGAGGAGTCGATGCGGCTGTACCCGCCGTCCTGGCTGATCGAACGGCAAGCCGCCGCCGACGACGTCCTCGGCGGCTACGCCATACCCGCCGGCGCGACCGTGTCCGTCGCCCCCTACCTGCTGCACCACGATCCGAAATCCTGGCCCAACCCGGAAGGTTTCGATCCCCGCCGATTCCTGCCCGAGAACCGGCAATTCATCTACCCGGCCACCGGCGCGCAAACGAGCCGCCCGCGGTTCGCGTATCTGCCCTTCGGCGCGGGCCAACGCCAATGCATCGGACTGGGATTCGCGCGCGTCCAAGCCAAGCTCATCCTCGCCATGCTCACCCAGCGCTACACCTTCGACCTCGCGCCCGGCGCGCGGATCGTGCCCGAGCCCACCCTGACCCTCCGCCCGCGCGACGGACTACCGATGATCCTGCGGCGCAGAACGGTTTCACCGCAGGGTGAGTGAATGTTCGGCCCGCACCAGTTCTTGGCGCGTGTCATCTTTGACCCATGTCAACGAGCCCGGCTTGTGCGCCTCGTCCGCCAGGTGCCTGAGGCTGTGCTTGCAGACGAATTCCTTGAGCTTCGCGGCCGGTCCGCCACCGAGGTAGAACTTGATCGCGGTGTCGTCCTTGGCCGCGAACTGGAAGATGCCCGCGCGCCGACCCAGGCTGATGCACTGCCCGGAGAAGCCGAGATTGATCGGCTCCGGCCGGGCACCCGCGATCCGGTTGAGCACCGTGTCGGCGGCGTGCCCGCCGATCCGGGTCGCGGACTGGCAGCTCATCCGGAACGGCAGGTTCGACGGCGACGCCGAATCTCCCGCTGCCACAATGTGATCGTCGTCCAGGCTGGTCAGCGTCTCGTCGGTGAGCAGGCGACCCAGCGTGTCGGTGGTCAGCCCGCTGCGCACGGCCAGATCCGGCACACCGAATCCCGCGGTCCAGATGGTCACCGGGCTCCGCAGCGTATGGCCGCCACTGAGCCGTACCGCATCGCTCATCACCTCCGTCACCGTCGCGTCGGGTCCGTCGAGCACGGTCACGCCGAGCTTGGCCAGCCGCTGCGCCACCGAGCGCCGACCACGCGGATGCAGATACGGGCCGAGGACCTGGCCGCACACCAGGGTCACCTTGCGGCCCTGCTCCGCCAGCTCGGCGGCGGTCTCGATGCCGGTCGGACCGGACCCGACCACCGTCACCGCGGCGGGCGCGGTGTCGAGGACTTGCCGCAGCCGCTGCGCCTCTTCGAAAGTGCCGAGCGGGTACGCGAATTCGGCAGCACCGGGCACGCTCGGTTCGGCACTGCCACTACCCACCGCATAGATCAGATAGTCGTAACCGATCGTGCCGCCGCTCTCCAATGACACGCTGCGTCTTCCGGCATTGATCCGCGCCACGGAATCGACCACCAGTCGAATCCGCTCACCGAGAATCTCGGGATAGTCGACCACCGCATCATCGGACCCGCCCACCAGTTGATGCAGCCGAATCCGCTCGACGAACCTCGGCCGCGGATTGACCAGCGTCACCGTCACGTCCGCGCGCTGCGTCAAGCGATTCGCCGCCAGCACACCGGCATACCCGCCGCCGACCACAACCACATCGATGTTCCCAGCCATGGTGTCTCCTTATGTTCCGAGGGCTTCGGGCATAAGACTCCAGCTGATCGATTTTTGTGACAGGTGTGTGACAGTTCACTCGGTGGCGGGCTGCTCCGCTGTGGTGGGTTGGGTGCCGTTGACGCGTTCGGTGACGAGGCCGAAGTCGCAGTCGTGGCGTTCCTCGCTCTCGACTACCGAGACGACTGCGCTTTCGATGAGTTCGGCGCCGCGTTCTTCGCGCAGGATCATCGGGTCGGAGCGGACGTCTTTGTAGAGCGAGACGCACAGCAGGACCATGATCAGGACGAAAGGCAGTGATACGACGGTGGTCAGGGCCTGCAAGCCGGTCAATGCGCCGCCCAGGTCGGCCTTGTCGGCGATGACGAGCATGATCGCCGCCACGGCGCCGGTGGCCGCGCCCCAGAAGATGACCGTCGCCTTGGACGGTTCGAGGCTGCCCTTCTCCGACAGCGTGCCCATCACGATGGAGGCGGCGTCGGCGCCGGAGACGAAGAAGATCGCGACCAGGATCATCACCAGGACGGCGGTCACCGACGCGATCGGGTAATGGTCGAGCAGGTGGAACAGGGTGAAGTTGGAGTCGATCGAGCCGTCCGCCTCGGTCAGGTCGCCGGTCTCGCGCTGCTGGAAAATACCTGCGCCGCCGAAGATCACGAACCAGACCAGGCTGACCAGGCTCGGCACCAGCAGCACGCCGGTGACGAACTGCCGGATCGTGCGGCCACGGCTGATCCGGGCGATGAACATGCCGACGAACGGGGTCCAGGAGATCCACCAGGCCCAGTAGAAGACCGTCCAGCTGGACAGCCACTTCTGCATCTCGTCGCCGCCGCTGACGCTGGTGCGTGAGGCCATCTTCGGCAGCAGGTCGATGTAGTCGCCCAGCGAGGTGGGCAGCAGGTTGAGCATGAAAAGGGTTGGGCCGACCAGGAACACGAAGGCCGCGATGAGCAACGCGAGCACCATGTTGATGTTGGACAGCCACTGGATGCCGCGGTCGATGCCGGAGATGGCGGAGACGATGAACGCGATGGTCAGGCCGGTGATGATGGCGACAAGGCCGATCTTGCCGATCGAGTCGACCCAGCCGTTGAACTCCATGCCCGCGCCGATCTGCAACGCGCCGAGGCCGAGCGAGGCGGCCGAACCGAACAGCGTGGCGAAGATGGCCATCATGTCGATCGCCCGCCCGCCGATGCCGTCGGCGTGCCGTCCGAGAATCGGCCGGCAGACCGAGGAGATCAGCTGGGAGCGGCCCTTGCGGAAGGTGCCGTACGCGATGGCCAGGCCGACGACGGCGTAGATCGCCCACGGGTGCAGTGTCCAGTGGAACAGCGTCGTCGCCATGGCGACCTCGGCGGCCTCGGAACTCCCTGGCGCGGCGGTGTCCGGCGGCGGGCTGGTGAAATGCGTGACGGGTTCGGCGACGCCCCAGAACATCAAGCCGATACCCATGCCCGCGCTGAACATCATCGCGATCCACGAGGTGGTGCGGAACTCCGGCTTCTCGTCGTCGGCGCCGAGCGGGATCTTGCCGTACCGGCTGGCGGCCAGCCAGATGACGAAGACCACGAACGCCGAGGCGACCAGCACGAACAGCCAACCGGTCTTGGTGATCACCCAGGACTGCGCGTCGGCCGAGGCTGAGCCGAGGCCGGCGTGATCGACGATGCCCCACGCGACGAACGCCAGCGCGCAGATCGCGGTGATGCCGAAGACAAGCCCATCGATACCGCGTTTCACCGGTGGCTTTCCGGCTGTGTGCGTGGCTGTTTCATCGGAGTTTTGGCCGGTATCGGTCGACATGAGTTTCTTTCTCCGATCGCTTCGGCGTACTTCCGGGAAGCCCGGTGTTACATCTGGGCAACCGTACAACGTCTTGCTACGTGCGGCGGCACAATGGCCTGCGTTTCGAATTCCGGCGCTGTGGTACACAGATGAAGTGGCGCGGGACGATGTTTCACCCCAGACGGTGACTCCGCTGGGCCCTGATTTCCTCTGGGGCGTGGCCACCTCGGGCTTCCAGTCGGAAGGACATGCGCCGGACAGCAACTGGCTGCGCTACATCGACGAGTCGAACTTCGAGCCGTACGGGAATTCGATCGATTTCTACTCCCGCTACACCTCCGACATTCCGCTCGCCGGTGCGTTGGGTGTGCAGGTGTTCCGGATCAGCGTCGAATGGGCGCGCGTGCA
The DNA here is from genome assembly GCF_040681495.1 of Nocardia sp. NPDC051756. NCBI lineage: Bacteria > Bacillati > Actinomycetota > Actinomycetes > Mycobacteriales > Nocardiaceae > Nocardia > Nocardia sp. NPDC051756. The sequence goes on from NZ_JBFAYV010000006.1 coordinate 42,467, forward strand.
GCCGCGGCCGGGGGAGTGGGACGAAACCGCGCTCCGCTTCTACGACGCGGTGCTCGACACCATCGTCGCGGCCGGCATGCGGCCGATGATCACGCTGGACCACTGGGTCTATCCGGGCTGGGAATCCGATCGCGGCGGCTGGAACAACCCGGGCATGGTCGAGGACTGGCTGGCCAACATGCGCGTGGTGGTCGACCGGTTCGCGCCGCGAAATCCGTTGTGGGTCACCGTCAACGAGCCGGTCGCCTACATCGTCTACGAGATGCGCTACACCGGAGTCCCGGCGCAGACCATCGAGGAGCGGATCGCGGCCGTGCACAACGCGAGCTACGACTACATCCATCAGGTGCAGCCCGACGCGATGGTCACCTGCAACGTCGGCTATGTGTCCGGGCGCGAGACCGAGGTGAATCAGCCTATGGTCGACCGCATCTCGGGCAAGCTCGACTACTTCGGCGTCGACTATTACTTCGGCGCGGACGATCCCGGCGAGCCCGCCCCGGGCGATCGCCAGATCTGGGAACTTCCGCTGCAGGCCGAGGGCGTCTACTACGCGCTGCGGCACTACGCACGGCTGTATCCGGACAAGCCGCTCTACGTCGTCGAGAACGGAATGCCCACGGAGAACGGGCAATCCCGTCCCGACGGCTACGACCGCGCCGACTATCTGCGCGATCTCGTCTACTGGCTGCAACGCGCCCGGATGGACGGCATGAACGTGATCGGTTACTGCTACTGGAGTCTCACCGACAACTACGAATGGGGTTTCTACACACCGCGTTTCGGGCTCTATACGGTCGACGTCCAGACCGATCCGGACCTCGTGCGCAAGCCGACCGGCGCGGTCGAGGCCTATCGTGATATCGTCCGCGCCGGCGGGGTTCCGGCCACCTATCGCCCGACTCGCCCGCCGCTGGCGTGCTCCTACGTCGACCCGCCCAGCAGTTGTACCGATCCGGTCACCCTCCCCGATTCGAGCGCGCGTTCGTAACCCGAACCGAATATCCGACGGTCGTACCGTGGGGCGGATCACGGGCTTGTCCGACGCCGCCGCGGAAGCGGAAAATTGGTCACCGACAACGCTTCAGTGGAGGCAACAATGGTCGATTCACTTTTCGCGGATGTGTCCGAATACCAGGTACCGGTGGACGACTCGTATCCGTATCAGATCTTCTCGCTACGTTCCAACGACGGCACGTACCGAGATCATAATTTCGCCCGGAACTATGCGTGGGCGGCGGCCGCCGCGGACGCAGGCCGGATCTCGTGCTTCATCGTCTACATGTACTGGCGGCCGAATTGGCTCGATACCGTCGACACCCATCGGTCGATGGTCGGTCAGGCGGGTGGCCCGCATCCGAAAATGATCGCGATGGTCGATGTGGAATCCGGCGGCAATCCCGGCGGGGATCAGTCCGACGGCATCAATCGCGCCTACTGGCGGCTGGTCGACTGGCTCGGCGCGACCCAGCGGGTGATCGGGTACGCCAACCGGTCCGACTTCAACAACATGTGGCGGGTCCGCCCGGACGGGCTCCGGGTGATCGGCGCGGGGTACGGCAGCAACCCCAACCTGCCCGGCCAGATCGCCCACCAGTACACCGACGGACGCGGCTACGGCGGCGGATTGCCCGAAGGCGCACCGCCTTTCGGCAACTGCGACATGAACGCCGCAAACGGGTACTCGCCGGAGGAGTTCGCCGATGCCTGCGGGGTCGGGTCGGTCGCGCCGGACCCGGTCGCGGACATGTGGATCGACTTCATGGGCCTCGGCGGCAACGGCTGGCCGCAATTGGCCGGTCACACGCTTGTCGATGGCGTCGCCCTGGTCGGTGAAACGCTCGGCATCCCCGGATTCGCGGTCCCGCCGGGGCCGACCCAGGTGCCGCTGCCGCGCGACACCGAGGCGCGGATTCGCGCGGAGTGGATCCAGATGCGTGGGCCGCGTGGCCAGGGCTGGCCGCAATGTGGCGGACTGTCGCTCGTCGACGCCATCGCGGCGATCGGCGCGAAACTCGATATCCCCGGCTTCGAGCCGCCCTCCCGATAGTTCGATCGGAGCGACATGCCAACCATCCCCTGCATGAACGGTCACTTCTTCGTGGTCACCGAGTGCGTATCCCAGGGCGAGGCGGCCGCCGTCGCCGATGCGTCCGACGGCAACCTGGCCAAGCTCACCGCCGACAGCCTCGCCGAGCTCAGCTTTGCCGTGGGCGCGTTCGCGGACATACGGCCCTGTGACGCGCCGCAATCCGGGCTCATCGCCTGGTTCGACACCTACGACGGCGGCGTCCCGGAAGGCACCGTCTATGTCGTCGCCCTCGCCACCGGGCAGGTCATGAACGTCGCCGCCCATCGGGCGGCGGCCTGGACGGGACTCGTCCTCGCGGAATCGCGCTGAGCCTCAGCTGTTTTGGCGGATGCCGCGCAAAAAGGTGGTGAGCAGCCTGCGACAGGTCGCGTCCCAGTCGGGGTCGGTGGGGCGCGGCTGGGTGACCAGGGCGCCGAAAGCGACGATGTCCTGATGCGTGGTGTCCGGGCGCAGCGTCCCGTCGGCGATGCCCCGGTCGATGATCCGTTGCACGAAGTCGTGGATTTCCGCGCGCAGGGCCTCGGTTTCGGGTGCGGTCACCGGTGGTCCGCCGTGTAGCGGCAGGACCAGCTCGTTGCGTTGGCTGATCGCGGCCTCGATGAAGAGCTGGAGGCAGTCGGCCGCGGTCGCGCTGTCTCGCTCGGCCGCTTGCGCATTGGCGAGCACCTGCTCGAACGAGCGATGGGTCAGGTGGCTGAGTAGGTCCTCACGGGTGGCGAAGTGCCGGTACAGCGTGCCGATTCCGACGCCGGCCTCGGCGGCGATGGTCGACATCGGAACCCGCAGTCCGTCGCGATAGAACGCGGCGGTCGCGGCGCGGAGCAGTTCCTGCTGGTTGCGCAGCGCGTCTCGGCGCAGATCGGTCATAACCCTCATTGAACCCGGTTGTCCTACACGCCCGCAGGAACTCGCGGTCTATCCGCTGCCGCGACGGCAATGTAGACGTTGACTACTTTGTTGTCGACGCCTACATTGGCGGACATGACCGATAACAGATGGACCTCTAGCGATCTACCCTCCTTCGCGGGACGTCGAGTCGTCGTCACCGGCGCCAACAGCGGGCTCGGCCTGGTGGTTACCCGGGAACTCGCGCGGGTGGGCGCACACGTCGTGCTCGCGGTGCGTGATGTCGCGCGCGGACGCGAGGTGGCCGGGCGGATCGACGGCAGCACCGAGGTGCGCGCCCTCGACCTGGCCGATCTGGCCTCGATCCGGCGCTTCGCCGACGAATGGACCGGCGAACTCGACGTTCTGGTGAACAACGCGGGCATCATGCTCGTCCCGGCGGGCAAGACCAAGGACGGGTTCGAAAGCCAAATCGGCACAAACCATTTGGGCCACTTCGCGCTGACGAACCGGTTGCTGCCGCATATCACCGACCGCGTGGTCACCGTGTCCTCGCACGCGCACCGCCGCGGCACCGTCGACCTGGACGACCTGAACTGGGAAACCCGGAAGTACAGTGCGGCAGGCGCTTACGCCCAATCCAAGCTCGCGAACCTCCTGTTCACCCTCGAATTGCAGCGCCGATTCACGGCCACCGGATCGTTGCAGGCGCACAGCGCGCACCCCGGCTGGGCCGCGACGAACTTGCAGAGCCACTCGGGTAGCCGGCTGGTCGACGGCGTGATGCAGATCGGCAACAAGCTGTTCGCGCAGGACGCGGCCGCCGGAGCGCTGCCCACCCTCTACGCCGCCAGCCAGGAACTACCGCCGGCCAGCTACATCGGACCGGGCGGGCCGTTCGAACTGCGCGGCAATCCCGTCATCGTCGGACGTTCCGCGGCAGCAAGTGACGCCGAAAAGGCAAGCCGGCTATGGGAATTGTCCGAGCGGCTCACCCGCGTGCCCTCGTCTGTGTGAGTTGCGTCAGTCCCGCGGGCGCAACCCCTGCATGAGTTGCGCGATGGTGTCGGCGAGGAGTTCGTCGGAGTTCTCCGCGGTGACGAATCCGGTGCCGACGAACGTGGCGAGTCCCTGCATCGCGGCGACGGCAGGCAGGCCGATCCGGATCGGGTCGCCGGCCGCGACCTCGCCGCGCGCCTGCCCCTCGGCGATGATGGCCATCGGCACCGCGAACGCTCGTTCGGCCGCCGCGGCCGTATCCGGGCCGGAATCGGGACTGTGCTTGCGGGTGAACATGACCGCGAGCAGTTCGGAATTCTCGATGGCGAACTTCAGGTAGACGCGCGCGATCGCGAGCATGCGTTCCGGGAAGGTCCCCTCGATGGTGGCTTCCTGGTTCAGCTCGGCGAGCCGTTCGAAGCCGCTCAGGGCGAGTGCGTCCAGCAGGGCCTGCTTGTCCCGGAAATGGCGGCTGGGTGCGGCGTGACTGACCCCCGCGTCACGCGCGAGCTGGCGCAAGGACAGGCCGTCGACGCCGGATTCGCGCAGTGTTTCCTCGGCCCGCTGCACCAGTTCCGCGCGCAGGTCGCCGTGGTGGTACGAGCGTTTACGGAAGCTCATAGCGCACACGGAGGATTCGGCATACGACACAGTGTAGTCGTTGACTACTTTGTAGCTGACGACTACATATTCGGGTTATTGAGATCGACCGCGGGCGTGCACGGGCCATAGATCGACGAGTACATCGTCCTCGACAACATGGATGACGTCGTAGCGATCGACGGTCGGATCGCAGTGCGGGGGCAGCAGTTCGAGGTGCGCGCCGAGCCGCGGACGGTCGGGTGCGTCGGTCAGCACGAGACCTTGTTCGTCGCCGTACCAGAGGTATTCGCCGAGGTCGGTGCCCGGACGATCGGCGTCGGTGGCGAAAGCCTTCAGGCCGGCGTCGATGGTCAGTGACGTCGGTTGTGCGGCATTGATCACGGTGGCGCTCACGAACAATGCGTGTTCCAAGCTGTCGAGCCAATCGCTGCGCACGACGCGGTACTGCACATCCAGCACGGTGTAGGAGCCGGGCTGTAGCTCGTTCAGCACGCCGATCGCGAGATCGGCGTCGAGGGTGCCGGTGCCCCCGCCGGTGCGAATGGTGGTGTCGTGGCCGTGCCGATCTAGTAGCTCGATGGCGGCGCTGAGCTGTGCCATGCCGGCGGCCACCGCCGCATGGCGTTCGGTGGCGTCGGGGATGTGTTGCCAGAGGCCGCCGTAGCCCTGGACGCCGCGCAACCTGAGCCGGGGCGCGGTGTCGATCACCGCGGCGAGTTCCAGTGCGGCGGCCGGGTTCGGTACGCCGGTGCGGTGCATGCCGACGTCGACATCGATGAGGACATCGATATCGGTACGGGCGGTGGCGGCGAGCGCGGCGGCGTTGTCGGGGTGATCGAGGGTGACGGCGACCGAGGCGCCCGCCGCGGCCAGATCGGCGACCCGAGCCGCCACCTGCGCTCCGACGATCGGTGAGGTGATCAGTAGATCCTGGATTCCGGCGGCGTAGAGGGCCTCGGCCTCACCGACTTTGGCCACGCATATGCCGACCGCACCGGCCGCGAGCTGCTGCCGAGCCAGATCCGCGGACTTGTGCGTTTTGGCGTGCGGGCGCAGCGCGACTCCGGCATCGTGACAGATCGTCGCCGCCCGAATCAGGTTGCGGTGCATGGCCGCCCGGTCGATCACCGCCGCCGGAGTCGGAATCGCCTGGCGCGAACCGGGCTGTCCGATCAGCTCGAGCGCCTGACGGATGACCGGTCGATCGGCGAGGGCGCCGAGCCTGGCTCGTGGATCAGCGACGGTACTCATGGCGCCACGTTACCCGAATGCCGCGGTCGGATCGCCGAGTCGGAATTGCTTCGGCTGCTGCGTATTTCATGATGTAGGTATGCGGGCGACCGGTATCGGCAGCCCTGCCTGCTCGACGGTGTGGCTGAGCAGACGTCCGGCCGAGGTGATGTAAAGCGTGTTCCGGTCGAAGGCCACCGACGAGACGAAACCGTCGGGCAGGTCGATCACCGTGTCGAGGGTGCCGTCGGAGTCGAATCGCGCGATGGCGCTTGCGCTGCCGAGCGCCACCCATACGCCGCCGTCCACGTCGACCGCCAATCCGTCGCATTCACCGCGCGGCGCGGTAGCGAACACCCGGATCTCGCCGTCGCGTACCGCGAGCACCCTGCTCTCGGCGAATTCGCAGACGTAGAGCGTCTCCTCGTCGGGCGCGAACCCTAACCCGTTGGGCCATCGAATATCCGCCGCCGCGGTGCTGACCACGCCGTCCGGATCGATCCGCAGAACTTCACTCGGCCCGGCGGGTTCACCGCGCTGCGGATTGTGCCGCAGCACGCCGACATACAGCGAACCGTCGGCCCCGACCGTGACATCGTTGAACCCGGTCGCGCCGTCGACGGTCAGGATCGGCCGAAGTCCGCCGCCCTCGGCGTAGGACACATCGCGTCCGGTCAGCAGAAGCCCGCCATTCGCATGCACCGCGAGGCCGCCGATGCCCCGACGTGATTCGATCACGGTGGCGGCACGGCCGTCGGAGTACCGGAACACCCCACCGCCGGTGACATTCGAGAACAACACGCTGCCATCCGCTTCCAGCACCGGCGCTTCGAGAAGCCCCGGCGCGGAATACAATTCGGCCGGCATCACAGCTCCGCGATGGTCACCCGGCGTCGTCATGGCTGCCGATGAATCGGATCGATCCAGTGGACGGTGTCGGGCTGCTCTACCGCGTCGATGTCGAGATTGACGACGACGGCCTCGCTGTCGCTGCGGACCAGCACGCATTCGAGGGGCTCGTCGGTGCTGGCGTTGATTTCCTGGTGCGGGACGTAGGGCGGCACGAAGATGAAATCGCCGGGGCCGGCTTCGGCGACGAACTCGAGTCGCTCGCCCCAGCGCATGCGGGCGCGTCCGCGCAGGACGTAGATGACGCTTTCCAGCGCGCCGTGATGATGCGCGCCGGTCTTGGCATTCGGGTGGATGGTGACGGTTCCCGCCCAGATCTGCTGGGCGCCGACACGGGCGGCATTGATCGCCGCCGCCCGGTCCATTCCGGGCGTCTGGGCGGTGTTCGAGTCGAGCTGGTCTGCCTTGATGACCTGTACGCCGTTGTCCCGCCACGCACCGGCCGCCGACGAATTCGGTAGTGGTTCCTTCGCTGTCACGAGTCGACCTCCTGATTCGATCGAGCCCGAATTCTATCGGCGGCGGTGCGGGGCGAGCGGTCAGCGTCGCGATCCGGCCGCAGCCGACCCCTTGCTCAGCGGGGTCAGGTCGGCGACCAGGCGCTCGGTCAGCGGCATCGGCACGGCATGCCGCTGACCGATGCGCAGCAGCGCACCGCCGATCGCGTCCAGCTCCAACGGTAGTCCCGTCTCGGCGTCACGTTGCATCGACGACTGCGCCTCGGGTGGGAAGGCGTCGTAAAACCGCAGTGCCGCTTCGACATCCGCGGGTGCGCCGTCCGCCCGACTCAGTTCGGCGATCTCCGCGACGAGGTCGATCAGCTGTTTGCGATGGACGGTGCGCATGTCGCCGATCGCGCACCGATGGGCCGTGGTCAGCAATGCGAACGGAGCGAGGAAGAACAGTTTGCCCCACAGCATGGCGGCCTCGTCCGCGCGCGCCTTCGCCTGCACCTCGGCACCCTGGAGCAGCGTGGCCAGCTCGTCGAGCCGTTCGGGCGACGCGCTGGCGCTCGCCAGATCGATCTCGACGAACGAACTGCCGTGCACGATGGACCCCGGCGCAACTCGCGACGACGCCACCCGAATCACACCTGGCACAACGAGTTCCGGCCGATACCGCGCGCGCAGCGCGGCCGGATGTTCGATCCCGTTGAGCAGCGGCAGCACCAGACCGTCGCCCAGCGCAGCGGGGGACACCCGTTCGACGGCCGCGTCGAGCACGTTGTGCTTCACCGTCACCAAACACACATCGACGGGCGCACGTAACTCGCCGGCCGCCTCGGCCCGCACGGTGAAATCACCGAACATCCCGCTACGCACCCGCATGCCTCGCTCCCGCACGGCACGCACCGAATCCGGTCCGCCGAGAAAGATCACCTCATGTCCGGCCCGGGCGAGCAGCGCACCTACCAGTCCGCCGACACCTCCGGGTCCGAGTACTGCCACACGCCACGGTCGCTCCGAGTTCATCGCGTCCTTTCGTCAGCAGGGAAACCAGATGTCCTCGGCGGCCAGATCCGCGATCCGGTACTTGCCGAGCGCGCTGATCAAGAGCCGCAGCTCGAGTTCGAACGCCGACAGCAGGTTCGTCAGTCCACGATCAGCATTCTCGTCCGCGGCCACCAGCGCCGCGCGACCGAGTCCCACCGCGGACGCCCCGAGCGCCAGGCATTTGACGACTCGTGTTCCCTCCCAACATCTTCCGGAGACCAGCAAGCTGTGACCGTCCCGCTCCCGGCCGGCGACCCGGCGCAGGCATTCGGCCAGCGGCAGCCCGACATGATCGAGGAACCCGTGCGGCGCCCAGCCCGTGCCCGCCTCGGCGCCGTCGATGGTCACCGCGTCGGCGCCGGCCGCCCACGCGACTGCCGCCGCGTCGCCGACATCCCGCGCGGGCGGCAGTTTCACCCAGACGCGACAGCGCGGATAGTTGTTGCGCATCAACCGGATCTGCTGGCGCAGAATCTCTTCGGTGAATGTGCCGGGTGTGGCGCAACGCAGCACCTGCGCCGCGGCGGGATCGTAGATATCCAGAATGTCGTACTGCGCCGACAGGTCCTCGCCCCGTTCGCGGGGGATGAGGGTCATGCCGCCGACACCCGGTTTCGCGCCCTGACCCACCTTCAACTCGAAGGCCAACCGGCCCGAGGTCAGCAGCGCCTCGCTGGCCGGATCGCTGTACACCAGGTTCCAGACCTCGGCGTCGGCGTCCTCGGTGCTCTGCTGGACGATCACGCCGCCGGTGTCCTCGGCCGCCATCTTGGTGTACTCGGTGAGCCGGCGCAGCAGCGAACTCTGCTGCTCGTCGGCCATCCGGCCGTACCCGGACACCGGAACGATGTTCTCGCCGATCACCATCGGCACCCCGGCGGCGCCGGCCTGTCCGGCGACCGCGACACCGAGGTCGCCGTCGGCCACCGCGGTGGACCCGAACGCCGACACATACACCGGCAGCGTCGACCGCAGACCGCCGATGGTCGTGGTCAGGTCGACGTCACCCGCGAGGGGTTCGCGCCCGAGATCGAACATCTTCTCCGCCCGTAGCGGCACGAACACCGGTGGCACCAGCCGAGCACGGTCGATCGCATCGGATTCCGGTCCCGCCGCGGGCGATTCCTGGCCGAACAGCGTCGAACCGTACTGCGCGTTGTCCGGAAAGACCGAACCCGCCGCCGTTCGCGCCCGCGCCCGGACCTCCCGCTCGGGGAAGCCGGGCGCCGAGAGCACGCTCATGGACGCAGCTCCCCGGGAATCTTCGGATACGCGGTGGCCTGCCAGACCGCGGCCAGGCCACCCAGGAACCGGGTGAACCGCTCGACGCCGAGGCCGAATCCCGCGCTGGGCGAGAGGCCGTCGCGAGCCAGGGTCAGGTACCACTCGTATTTGGCCGGGTTCTCCCCGGTTTCGCGCATGCGGGTCAGCAACGTGCGGTAATCCGACTCGCGCTCGCTGCCGCTCATCATTTCGCCGAACCCGCCGGGGAAGATGAGGTCGAAGTTGCGCAGCATGCCCGGCTCGTCCGGGTTCTCGCTGTCGTAGAAGCCGCGCGAACCCTTGGGGTAGTCGGTGATGAAGAACGGGCGGGTGGCGGCGGCGGAGATGATTTCCTCGCCCTGCCACTCGATCTCGGTGTGCTCGCGCTGGTCGAAGCCGAGGCCGCGCAGTTCGGTCACCGCGGTGGTGTGCCGCTTGCGGTCGTAGGGGCCGGCCAGCACCTGCTTCAGTTGTTCGAGGTCGCGGTCGAGCACCTCCAGTTCCCGTTGGGCACTGCTCAGGACGTATTCCACCGCGTACTTCGTCAGTCGCTCGGCGATGTCCATGGCGTCTTCGCGGGAGCCGTTCGCGATCTCCACGTCGAGCTGGTGGAACTCCGCGAGATGCCGGTGGGTCACCGCGGTCTCCAGCGGTTCGAGCCGCACGTTCGGGGCCACGTGGAAGATCTTGTCGAAGGCGAGCAGCGAGGCCTGCTTGTAGAGAATGCCGCTCGTCATCAGTTTGTAGCGGTGGCCGTAATAATCGATATCGACCTGTTTCGCGCCGCGCGCGCCCGGATCGGTCACCGGACCGATGATGGGCGGCAGCAGTTCGGTGAATCCCTCCGCGGTCAGGAATTCCCGCGCGGCGGCCAGGAATCGTGCCTGCACGGTCAACGCCGCAACGGTTCGCTTCGACGTGAGGTGCACGCGCGGTAGTGGCGGCGCGGTCGGTTCAGTCAATTCAGGCAAAGTCCGATCCGTTCAATAGTCGTGCGAGGGGTTTATGTGACAGGCGGATTAAATCACCTGATATCCGACGATCCCTCGTATGCAATTGGTCCAATATCGGCTACCGTTTATATCCAAGTTCCCTATCCTGCGAGTCGTCGACTTGAATACTCGGTAACTGGCGGGAAACCATTATGTGACGGTTTTCGTCGAACCCCCCGATCCCGTTCCACTCTCCGGCATACGCACTGGTTGCGGGCCAATTCTCCCCTTCGCGAATGACGCTGTCCACCCCCCGGCCAGGGGGTCGCGTCTATCCCCCCGAATGGGGGGTTGTTGCGTTGAAGATCATTTATAGAGTGTCGCACGGGCCGCTGCGGGCGGGTGGCCGAACAATTGCTGAAACCATGCCGCTGGGGCAGCTTATACTCCTTTGACAGCGACCGGAAGTCCATGTAACTTTGCTTTAACAGGGCCGGGAGTTGGTACGGGGTGCGACTTCCGTTGGGAGCATCTGGGGGGTACAGCTTCGGGTGTGTGAATTCTGAGAGGGCGGTCTTGGAGTCAGCTATTGTCTGAATTGGTGCTGAGCATCTTCTCATGCCGCCGTTGCGATACCGGAAGTGAATCCCGATAACAATGAACTACGACCGTACGAACTTCGCCCCGCTGTCTGCCGCCCGAAACATCGACGAGGGACAGTTGAGGTTTCATTGGTGTGCGCCGCTGGACAGCGGGCAGCAGAAAGCGACCGAGAAGTACCGAGTCGGCGAACTCGACTTCGACGGGATGGTGGACTTCGTACAGGAGGCGGACGCGCTCGGCGTCGACTCCCTGCTGATGGGCATCGCCGACTACATGCCCGACCCGCTGCCGATGATCGGCGCGCTGGTCCGGGAGACCCAGAATGTCACCTTCATCCTCGCCTACCGCCCCGGCCTGCTCTCGCCGACGCTGTTCACCCAGGTCGTGAACACGATCTCGTGGATGTCCGACGGCCGGATCTCGCTGAACCTGGTGGCCGGCATCTCGCCCGCGGAACAGGCGGGCTACGGCGATTTCGTCGCGCACGATGGCCGCTACGCGCGCACTCAGGAGTTCCTGGAGATCTGTCACCGCTTCTGGCGCGGCGAGAAACCGCTGACCTACGAGGGTGACCACTACGTGCTGAAGGAGGCCGCGCTCGGCCTCGGCTACAAGGGCGGCGGCCGCCCCGAGATCTACCTGAGCGGCGCCTCGGGCATCGCGCAGGAAACCGCCGCCATGTTCGGCGACTGCTGGCTGCGCTACGGCGACACCCCCGAAGGTATGGGCGCCGCCGCACAACCGGTGCTGGACAAGGGAATTCGCGTCGGAACCCGCATGCACGTGCTGGCCAGGGAGACCCGCGAGCAGGCCCTCGCCGATCTCGCCGCGATGCAGGAAGACCCCGACGAAGCGCACCGCGCGTGGGTCGCGCAGGTCGTCGCCGCATCGGATTCGGTGGCGGTGAAGACCTCGTTCCGCCTCGCCGAAGGCGCCGACGGCGACTGGCTCTCGCCGATGATCTACTCCGGCTTCGTGCCCTACCGCGGCGGACCCGCGCTGTGCGTGGTCGGCAGCTACCAGGAAGTCGCCGACTACCTCTACCAGTACAAGGCGGTCGGGGTCAGCGAGTTCATCTTCTCCGGCTGGCCCACCCGCGACGAGATGCGCATCTTCTACACCCACGTGCTGCCGCTCATTCGTGAACACGAGAGACGGCTGGGGTGAAGACCAGGGCGGTGCCCCGGCGCTGGGGGATGGCAGGCGGCGGAGCCGACCGGGTGGGTAAGGTCAGCGCACTCTTCGCCACCGGTGTTCTGCTCGGACTGGTCGCCGAACAGGTAGTGCTGTTCGCGGTGCCGCTGTTGATCTTTCACGACACCAAGCAGGTGTCCACGCTCGGCTTCGCGTTCGCCCTGGAGTGGCTGCCTGCCCTGATCGCCTACCCGTTCGCCGGCCTGCTGGCCGACCGGGACGGTGGCGCACGGCTTTTCACCCGGGTCGCGGTGATGCGCGCGGTCATCCTGGTGATCGTCGTGCTGATCTGCCTGATTCGACCCGGCTGGATGGTTCCCGCGCTGATGACCGGCGGGGCGTGCCTGTCGGTGTGTGTGGCGCCCATCCGGATGTCGATCGAGCGCATGGTCCCGCAGATCGCCCGCGACTCGCAGATCGCCACCGTGCAGTCCCTGGTGCAGAACATGGAACTGCTCGCCATGGCCCTCGGACCCGCCCTCGCGATCTTGGCCGCGGCGTTCCTCGGCAAGCTGTGGCTGTTGCTGGTCGCCGCCGCCGCTTTCGGCATCAGCGCGCTGACCTGGCTGCCGCTGCCCCGGCCGAAGGTGCGCGCCGCGGTGGGCTGGGCGGCCCGGCACGTGTTGCCGGAGTTGGCAATCGGCTGGCAGCTCATGGTGCGCATCCGGCCGGTGCTGCTGCTCGGCATCCTCAACTTCACCATCAACCTGGTGGTCGGCGTGCTGATCGTCTCGAACGCAGCCCTGGTCACCGACGTTTTTCACGCACCCGACTCGGCCTACGGCGCGCTCAACGCGGCCGTCGGCGTCACCGGGCTGCTGAACCTCTTGCTGATGCCTGCGCTGCTCCGGCGCGTCGGCGTCGGACCCATCGGTGTCACCGGCTTCTGGCTGATGAGTGCCGCGCTCCTGATCGCGGCCCTCGCACCGTCCTACTGGGTCTATGCCCCTGCCTTTGTCCTGATGCTCGTCGGCGACGCGCTCTACAACATCTACAACCGCACCCAGCGGGTGAAGGTGATTCCCCGCGAGCACCTCGGCAAGGTCATGGGGCCGTTCTATCTGCTCAACCTGTTGTCCTATCCGATCGCGGGCTTGCTGATCGGTGGTCTCGGCGCCACCATCGGCCCCCAACGACTCGCGCTGTGGCTGGGCATCCTGCTCTGCCTGTTCGGCGCGGTATTTCTGCCGTTGACCATGGCCAGCTTCCGTAAAGCCTTGCAGGCCCGCGAGATCGCTAACGTTGAGGTCGTGACATGAACGTTCGTTTCCGGTGCGTGCTGTGCACCGTGGAGTCCGATTCCCATCTCTGGAACCTGGTCTACCTGCAAAAGCTGCTCGAGGAGCACGGCGCGTCGGTACACAACCTCGGCACGTGTACGCCGGTGGACAACGTGGCGGCCGCCATTCGCGAGGACCGCCCCGACCTGTTGGTGGTGTCGAGCGTCAACGGCCACGGTTTCCACGGCGCGCAGGTCCTGCTGAACCACCTGAAGGAGAACGGTCTCGAGGTGGCGTGCGCCATCGGCGGCAAGCTGACCACCGCGGTCTCCGACGACGACCGGGTGCGCAGCGAACTGCTCGAGCTCGGCTTCACCGACGTGTTCCTCGGCGACGACGCCATCGACCGTTTCCAAGATTTCCTGAAATTCGGCCTGGCGCAAGGCTTCTCCGCCTGGCGCGCGGACCCGGCGCTGATCACCCCGTGGGATCAGGACGCCGCGACCCGAGAGGTGTTCTGATGCACATCGTCATCGTCAATCGATGGCCACGCTTCGACGACGGGATCCGCTGGGACAACGAACTCACCCGCTACGAGGAATTCATCGACCACGACGCCAACCAGGTGAGCTACGTCGTCGACGGTCCCGGCGCCCTGGGTGTGCTCGCGGACCCGGCGAAGATCGCCTGTCAGGTGCAGGTCGGCGACGTCAACGACGTGGACGCCCTGCGCGCGGCCGTCCAGGTGATCGTCGATCGGGTCGGCCCGATCGACGAACTCCTCGCGCTCTCGGAATTCACCCTGGAGATCGCGGCCAAGGTCCGGGAGGATCTCGGGATTCCCGGACCCGATCGCGACGAGGTCGCCGTCTACCGGGACAAGGTCCGGATGAAAGAGGTGCTGGACAAGGCGGGCGTCCGGGTGCCGCGATTCGCCAGCTGTACGAGCGCGGACCAGGTACGTGCGTTCGCTGCGGCCAACGGTTATCCGCTGATCCTCAAGCCGGTCGCCGCTGCCGCCAGCATCGGTGTACGCCGGGTGGACAACGACGCCGAATTGACTGCGGCACTGAGCAACGTCGAGCTGGACGGCTACGAGATCGAGGAGTTCATCGCGGGGGAGATCTACCACGTCGACGGCTTCGTCGACGACCATTCCCACATCGCGTTCCAGGCGGTTTCCCGCTATATCAACGACTGCCTGTCCTTCACCCACGGCGCTCCGCTCGGCTCGGTCCTGATGAGTCCGTCACCGCGCCGGAAGCTGATCGAGGACTTCTCCCAGCTGATCGCCAGCACACTCGGCTTGCGCCGCTTACCTTTTCACCTCGAGGTGTTCATCACCCCGGCCGGTGATCCGGTGTTCCTGGAGATCGGCGGCCGGGTCGGCGGCGCGGAAGTACCGCACCTGCTCTACCGGGTGTTCGGCGTGAACCTGTACGAGATGTTCCTGCGGGTGCTCTCGGGTGGTCCGGTCCCGCCGATCCCCGAGGTCGTCGACTCCTCCGGCGGGTGGCTGATCATGCCCAAGTCCGCCGAGCAGTCCGAGCGGGTGGTGCGGGTCGCGTCCATGCGCGACCAGGTGCCGATCGTGTGGCGGGAACTGCTGCCCGCGCAAGGCGAGGTGCTGGCGCCGGGCGGCGCGTACGACGCGCTGCATCGCGGGCGCTTCATTCTGCTGCACGAGGACGAGCACGTCGTCGAGGCCGGCATCCGAAAGATCATCGAGAACTTCGACTTCGAGGCGGAATCGCTGTGAACCATGATGCCAAGGACGACCAGAAACGCTATGACCAGCTGATCGGCTTCCTCACCGAGGAGGAGCGACTAGGGGTCGCCGCTGTCGGCGACAAGTTGATCGAGGACGCGGGCGGGCTCGACGACCTCGCCGACTACAAGGTCATGGTCGCCTACGGCGGCGGCAAGGACAGCACTTATGTCGTCGCGTTCGTGCGGGCCGTGCAGCTGCACCTGCAACTCACCCACGACCGGACCTTCCTGATGCGGGTCGCGAACATGCGGCACGCGGGCGTGGTCGGCGCGGTGATGGAGAACATCGATCGGGTGTACTCGGCGCTCGGCCTGCTCGACGACGACCGCGCCGAGCTGCTCACCATCGACCACACCGAGATTCGCCGTTTCCGCGTCGATCTGCCGTTGCCGGACAAGCTGGTGGCGATCAACCGGCTCGACGTGCTGATGAACGGACACCGATCGGCCGGCGACGGACGCCCCACGTTCTGCAACAGCTGCAATCTTGCGGTCGCTGATTTCTACGGCCGGGCCGCCTGGTGGCGCGGCGGCGTCGACGCCATCATGACCGGCGACTCCCGCCGCGAACAGGCCCTCTACGCCGCGTGGATTCTGCGGCTGGCCAAGGGAATCGGCATCGACGTGCAACGCAAGGGCATGACGTTCCAGGACCTGCTGGCCGCGTTGCGCGGTGTCGGCGACGCGTACTTCCGCGAGTTGTTCGGCGACGACCAGCACGAGCCGGCCGAACGCGAGGTCGCGGTCGGGGACCGGTCGGTGCAGCCCACCTTCGTCTCCATCTACGACCTGGTCAGCTATCGCGTGCACGATCACTGGGACCTGATCGTGGATTTCCTCGGCTTCCGCTTCGACGATCTCGCCTTCAGCTTCACCGAATCCGATTGCGCCAACCCGACTCTCATGGCGCATCTGCGTGGACTGCGGGTCGAGTACGTCGAGGGACGGACCTACGAGGCCGGCATCACCGAGTACCTGGAGTTCGCCGAGACGATGATGCGGCGCAAGGAAATGCCGGACCGGCTCATCGATCTCGCCCTCGGCCGGTACGCCTCGCCGGACAAGATCGTCGAACGGCGCGAGGTCGCGGCCGCGTATGCCGAGAGCGCGTTCGGGCTGGAAGAGGACGCGCTGGTCGCCATGGTGTTCTCGCCGTTCACCGATCAGGGTGCGCGGCTGGCCGAATTCGTCGAACGACGCCACCCCGAGCGGGTCGCCGAGCTGCCGGCGTTGCACGCCGCGTTGCGCGGCGAGCCGGGCAACGACAGCGCCGCCGGGTGGCTGGCGGAGGTGTCCGGGCTGTCCATCTCGCACCTGCGCACGCTCTACGGCAGTTCGCTGGTGGACTTCGCCTCCGGCGACACCGTGATGGCCAGGGTGCGTGCGGGCGACCCGCACAAGTCCGAGGTGCACACGGTCGACGCGCAGTCGGGACGTCCGACCCTCGAGCTGATTTCGGGTAGGTGACGTGGCCGGGTTCTTCGACAGTTTCGTGGCGGACCGCGCCGCCGCGGGGCAGCTGGTCGTGCAGCCGCGCATGGGCTTCGGCAGCCTGAAAGGCATGCGGGACGGTCTGGCTCGGGTCGCGCACCTGGATTTCCCGGTGATCGGCACGCTCACGCTGGACAGCTACACCCGCGTCGGCGACTACCGGACGCCGCTGGAGCGGCTGGCCGCGGGGGAGGAGCTGAACGGGTATCCGATCGTCTCCCACCCGGTCGAAGAAACCCGAAAGTTGTTGTCCGGCTTGTACAGGCCCACGTTTCCGGTGCAGGTCCGGCACGGCACCGCGCTGCCGTTGCGGGTCTTCCAGCGGTCGGTCGAGGTCGGGCTGGACGCGACCGAGGGCGGTCCGGTCTCCTACTGCCTGCCCTACAGCCGGTTGCCGCTGCGCGACGCGGTCGAGGCGTGGGCGGAAAGCACCCGGTATCTCGCGGACGCCGCCGAATTCGGCCACATCGAGAGCTTCGGCGGCTGCCTGCTCGGTCAGCTGTGTCCCCCCTCGCTGCTGGTGGCGATGGGGGTGCTGGAGGGGTTGTTCTTCCGGCAGCACGGCCTGCGGTACATGTCGTTCAGTTACGCGCAAGGCACGCTGCCCGAACAGGATCGCGGTGCGCTGCGCGCGTTGCGGACCCTCGCCGCCGAATATCTGGGCGATGTGACCTGGCATGTCGTGCTGTACACGTACATGGGTCTGTTCCCGCGGACACCCGACGGCGCGACCCGGCTGATCCGCGACAGCGCCCGGCTGGCCGCGGCGACCGGGTGCGAACGGATGATCGTGAAGACGGTGTCGGAGGCCTGGCAGATCCCGTCGATCGCGGAAAACGTTGCGGCGCTGCGGATGGCGTCGGAGGAGGCGGCCGGGCCGCTCGATCCGGCGTCGCCGAGCGAGGGGCAGTACTTCGCCGAGGTCCTCGACGAGTCGCGGACCCTGATCGACACCGTGCTCAACCTCGACCCGGACGTCGGGAAGGCCCTGCTGGCCGCGTTCTCCGCCGGGCTGCTCGACGTCCCCTTCTGCCTGCACTCCGACAACCTCGGCGCGACCACCTCGGTCATCGACGAGCAGGGTGCGCTGCGCTGGGGGAAGCTGGGCCGACTTCCCTTGCCCGCCAGCGCCGGTCGCGACGATCTTGCCCGACTCGGCTCCGCAGCCCTCTACGGGATGCTCGACCACGTGGCCAACAGTTATGACAGCCACCCCGATGGGATGCTCGATGTCCGAAGGTAATCCGTCCGTTGTCGTCCTGGTGGACGCGTTCTCCACCGGCGCGCTGCTCGCCCGGCACGCGCGGCGCGGGCATCGCCTGATCCACGTCCGGTCCCGGGCCCATCTGCCCGCGACCTTCGCGGCGAGCCTGCCCGCCGAGTTGTTCGACGAGGATCTGTCCTACGCCGACCAGGCCGACGACGTGCTGCATCGGCTCGCGGAACTGTCGCCGGTCGCGGTCATCGCGGCGAGCGAGTTCGGCGTCGAGGTGGCCGACGAGATCGCCGCGAAACTAGGGTTGCGGGGCAACGATCCGGCGCTGTCGTATGTGCGGCGGGACAAGTTCTACATGCTGGAGGCGGTGGCCGCCGCGGGATTGCGGATCGCGCGGCAGCGGCGCGGCAACGACGTTGCGGGACTGCTGGAATGGCGGCGCGCCGCGGGACTCGAGCGCACGGTGATCAAGCCGTTGGACAGCGCGGGATCCGAGGACGTGTTCATCAGCGACTCCGACGCGGAGATCCGTGCCGCGGTCGGGACGATTCTCGGTAAAACGAATCTGATGCTGCGGACCAATGCGGACGTGCTGGCGCAGGAGTATCTCGCCGGCGACGAGTACATCGTCAACTCGGTGAGCCGGGACGGCCGGCATTGGTTCACCGATGTGTGGATCAGCCACAAGGTGACCGTGCGGGACAACCGCCGGATCTACGACTGCGAGGATCTGCTCTCCGAGTCGGACCCGCGGTTCGGCGAGATCCTCGACTATGTGTCGGGTGTGCTCGACGCGCTCGGCATCGCCAACGGGCCCGCGCATACCGAATTGATCTATACCGCAACGGGTCCGGTGCTGCTGGAGACCGGGGCCCGGTTGTCCGGGCTGGCCAATCCCGGCGCGCTCGACCGAGGGACCGGGGTGAACCAGGTCGATCTGACGATGGACTGTTACGTCGGCGAAGGTCGGGCGCTGGCGGCCCAACCACTGGTGTACGCGCGGCGGGAACAGGCGCGTTGCGTGAATCTCATTGCGCACCGGCAGGTTCCGTTGCCCGCCCGGGTGCTGCGCGAGCAGCTCGAACGACTGCCGGCCATCGAGAGTGTGCGTTTCCGCATCGCCGACCAGATGATGACCAGGCCGACCGTCGATCTCAACTCCTCGCCGGGCGTGGTGTTCCTGGTCCATCAGGACCCCGCCGAGATCGAACGGTCGTATCGGACCCTTCGTCGGATCGAGCACGAGTTGCTGTAGCCACCGCCCCAGGGGAGGTGCCGCCAGAAAGGCAGACAAGCTTCGATGACGAATCCGCAACTGGGACAGATCCTGCTCGCCATACTGGTGCTGCTGCTGGGGGCCAACCTCCTCGGTCAGCTGTTCCGTAAACTGCGCCAGCCCAAGGTGGTCGGCGAGATTCTTGCTGGAATCCTGCTCGGTCCAACGGTTCTCGGGAAGCTCGCGCCCGGCTTCGCCGCCGACCTGTTCGGCACCGGCAATCCGGAATCCAAGGCCGTGGTATTCGGTTTCCTCTACAACCTCGGGCTGCTCATGCTGATGTTCGTCTCCGGCTGCGCGGCAAAACACCTGCTGGGCAAGGACAATCGGAAAGCAACCGCCTGGATCCTCGGCATCGGCACCCCGCTGCCGTTCTTCATCGCGCTCTTCGCCGCGCCGCTGCTGCCGCTCGAGGAGTTCACCGGGTCTGCGGGCAGCGAGCAGGCGGTGGTCCTCGTCTTCGCCGCCGCCACCGCGGTCACCTCGATCCCGGTCATTACCAAGATCTTCTACGACCTCGGCATCCTGCACACCCGCTTCGCCAGCCTCCAATTGGGTTCCGCGGTACTCGAAGACATCGCCCTGTGGGGCGTGCTGTCGGTGGCCACCGCCATCGCGGCCGCCACCCTGAACACCGACAGCGGCGACTTGACCGCCACCATCGGCAGTCACCTGGCGGTCAATGCCGCCTACGTGCTCATCGCCCTCACCGTCATGCCCGCTGTGCTGCGCAAACTCTCGCGGGCCGGCTGGAATGTGGTGGCGCGCAACTCGCCCATCGCGTGGATGCTCACCGTGTTCCTGAGCTATGTGTCCCTGGCCGCTGCGCTCGACGTGACCCTCGCCTTCGCCGCCCTACTGGCCGGCTTCGGTGTCATGGGCGGCATGCGCGGCACCGAGCAGGAACGTTTCCGTGACCCGATGCAATCGCTCAGCGATGTCTCCGGTCACTTCTTCGTGCCGCTCTATTTCGCGATAGTCGGCTACCGCCTGGACCTTTCGAAGACCTTCGACCCGCTCATGCTCGCCGGCTTCCTCCTCGGCACCTCGCTGGTCGTCTTCCTGTCCGTCGGCCTCGGCGCGAAACTCGCCGGGATGAACCGCCTCGACATCATCAACCTCGCCGTCACCCAGAACGCCCGCGGCGGCCCCGGCATCGTCATGGCCTCCGTCGCCTTCGACACCGGCATCATCAACGCCACCTTCTACACCACCCTCGTCCTCACCGCCGTCCTCACCTCCCAGGCCTGCGGCTTCTGGCTCGACTACGTCCTCCGCAAAGACTGGCCCCTCCTCTCCGGCGCCGACCTGCGCCGCCGAGGACTCGAACCGGTTGCCGAGGAAATCCCTTCGCGGACACCGTGATTACGGCGTCCAGACGGTCTGGTCGAGGTAGGCGAGGCGGATCAGAAGATCGCGACCGGGTTGACCGGAACTCCCGTCATGCCGTGGATGCGCGGTGGTGCGGCGACGAACAGAAAACTATAGCGACCGAGTTCCGCGCAGACCGCGGCGAGTTCATCGGCGTCGACGCCGTCGATCAGCGGCATGCCGAGCTGCGGCAGCGCCACCCTGTGCATGGCCGGGGGACCGTCCGGCTGCGGCGGGTAGGTGTCGGAGAGGTCCCCGGCATATACCGAAACGCCGCGCTCGTGCATCCAGCGCAGCGCGTCGAGCGTCATCCCCGGCATCGGGTTGCCGCGATACCGCGTTGCCACCCAATCGAATCGGGCGACGAGCGCGTCCCCGGATTCGAGCCGGACGCCCTGCCGCTGCTCGGCGGCGTCGAGATCCAGTGCGGTGATCGCCCGATCGGCGGGTACCGGACCGTCGATCGCCAGGTCGAGCAGAACACCGCGGGTCACGATCCCGGCGGCGAACGCCGCGGTCGACCCGTGCTGTACGCCGTTCATGGTGACGCTCTCGCTCAGCGGCCGCCCGGGATACACCTGACCGTCGACGACCATGTGTGCCAACGCATCCAGGTGCGTGGACTTGAGGTGGTGATTGGTGACGGTCATGATGTCCGCGTTCGCGAACACCGGAGTCCCCGTGTACTGCATGACCAGCTGAACCGGCGAGGTCTCGGCCGAATGCGGTCCCATGGGACCGCTGATCAGCGGCGCGGGTTGAATCGGCACGGCCAGCGACACCGAGCGTCCGGTGCGCACCTCGCGCGCACCCCGCTCCCGCGCCTCGTCTGTGATCAGGTTCAACGTGCCCAGTTCGTCGTCGTCGCCCCAGCGACCCCAATTACTCGGCGGCTCAATGCCTACGGCCGGTTCAGGACCTGCGGTGGTCTCGGCTGACACGGTTGTCTCCCTCGATAGCGATTGCTCGGCGATGCCAGGCGATGACCTTCTTCGAGCTGAAGATGGCAGGCCTGCGCCGGCACGCGCACAGTCAAGACCATGCCGTCGCGGCACAGTCAAGGCCGTCCCGCGGGTTGGAGACACAATGGCCGGTACGGACTTTTGCAGTCCGTACCGGCCTTCGTGTGTTCGGCGACAACATACGACCGCACTAGACCCATGCGCGTAATGCGTAGTCCCAGTGCGGGTTTACTGCTCAGCGGCGGCTGCGGCGACGGAAGTTGAACGAGCGCGCCCCGGTGCCGACACCGGCCAGATGCAGGGCCACGAGTAGCAGTCCGATGGTGGTGAGGGTGCCTGCGGTGATGGAATCACCGAGGGTGGTCGTGGTCAGATCGAGCAGCAACGCGAGTGCGAATGCTACGGCGGCGGCAATGGCCAACATGTAGAACCTCCTGATAGTGACCAGGATGTACCCCAAGCTCACGGGCGCAACCATATGACTTTTGTCATCGGGAAGCCGTGGATAACTCATCGGCTTTCGGTGACTGCGCTTACTACTGATGCCGGCCGCGGTCCGTGATCGTAGAAGCCATGAACAGCACTCATTTTCCGGACCGCGCACAGCAGGCGCGACCGACCGGCGATGTCATCGACGCCCGCGGACTACGCCGCACCTACGGCCACGGCAAGACCGCGTTCGAGGCGGTGAAAGGCGTTGACCTCCAAGTCTTCGAGGGCGAAGTCTTCGCGCTGCTCGGCACCAACGGGGCGGGCAAGACCTCGACCCTGGACATGCTGGAGGGTCTCGCCGCGCCCTCGGCCGGTGTCGTCGAGGTGTTCGGCCTCGACCCGCGCCGGGACCGCGCCCAGGTTCGCGCGCAGGTCGGCATCATGTTGCAGGCCGGTGGGTTGCCTGCCGAGCTGACCGTCCGCGAAACCCTGGAGATGTGGCGCGGGACGTGCAGCGACCCGACGACCGCCGATACGGTCCTCGCCCAGGTGGATCTGGTCGATCGCGCCGACGTCCGGGTCGGTTCGCTCTCCGGCGGCGAGCAGCGCCGCGTCGACCTGGCTTGTGCCCTGCTCGGCCAGCCCCGCCTGCTCTTTCTGGACGAGCCGACGACCGGGCTCGACCCGGAGAGCCGACGCGCGACCTGGCAGTTGCTCGCAGGCCTCAAGGCGTCCGGCGTGACCATGGTCCTCACCACGCACTACCTGGACGAGGCCGAGGCACTGGCGGACCAGATCACGATCATGCACAAGGGCGCGG
The DNA here is from genome assembly GCF_040681495.1 of Nocardia sp. NPDC051756. NCBI lineage: Bacteria > Bacillati > Actinomycetota > Actinomycetes > Mycobacteriales > Nocardiaceae > Nocardia > Nocardia sp. NPDC051756. The sequence continues at coordinate 65,189 of NZ_JBFAYV010000006.1, forward strand.
TCGCGCGGGCCGGCACATTGCGCGAGATCGTCGACGGCCACCCGGCGCGAATCGTCTTCGATCACCCGGGACTGCCATTGCCGCAGCTGCGGTCCGCGCAGGTGGACGCGCAGGCCCGGGTCACGGTCAGCACCCACGACCTGCAAGGTCACCTGTTCGAACTGCTCGGCTGGGCCCGCGAGCACGGACTGCAACTCGGCGGGCTCGAAGCGCGCGCCGCCTCGCTGGAGGCGGTCTTCCTCGACATCGCCAACGAACCGGTCGCGCCGTCCGCGTCCGCCCCCGAACTGATCGGAGCAGCCCGATGACCACCCTCGCCGCACCCACCACCGCTTTCCGCCGCCGCCCGCTGGTCGCGCTCGCGAAGGCCGAGTACTTGCAGTTCCGGCGCAACAAGACGCTGGTCTGGATGGCGACCCTCTTCCCGATCGGCATCCCGCTCGCCACGTACTTCATCGCCACCAAAGATCACGCACCGACGACGGCCACGACGGCGATCGCGTTCGAGATGTTCACCCTGCTCGCTTTGCTTTTCGTGCAGTACTACTCGGTGCTGTCGATGGTCACCACGCGCCGCAGCGAAGGCGTGCTGAAGCGGCTGCGCACCGGTGAGGCCGCCGACTGGCAGATCCTGACCGCGCCGGCGGTTCCCGGCGTGGTGATGACCGCCTTCGGCACGGTCGTCGTCGGCGCGGTCATCTATGGCACCGGCGCACCCGCGCCGGTCAACCCGCTGGCGATCGTGCTCGCACTGCTGGGTGGAGTTGCCCTGTTCTCCCTGCTCGCGCTCGCGACCAGTGCGGTGACGAAAAACGCCGAGGCCGCGCAGATGACCTCGCTGCCCATCATGGTGGTCGCGATGGTCGGCCTCGGATCCATCCGCACGATCCTGCCCGACCGGCTGGCCGCGCTGGCCGACTGGACACCGTTCGCGGCCATCTCCGACCTGGCCTCGCTCGGCGCTTCCGGCAAGACGTCCACCGCCGCAGCATCCGACGTGGCCCTCGATTTCGCGGGCACCTTCGCCGAACTCGGCCGCCCGTTTGCCACACTGGCGATATGGACCGTCCTGGCGCTCGCGCTGACCCGCAAGAGCTTCCGCTGGGACGATCGCGGTTGAGCCGCTTGACCTCCTGGTGGGACGCGTTGTCAGGGCCGGACAAGTTCCGGCTCTACACGCGCGTCACCATCCAGATCGCGGTGCTCTCGGCGATCGCGGGGATGTCGGTCAGTGCGCGCGGACCGTGGCTGACCGTCGGGGTCGTGCTGGCCGGTGTCGCGTCCGTTGTCGCGCTGGAAGTGCAACCCGACTTCGCCGGGTCGTCGGAAGCGCAGTGGCGTCGGTGGGCGCTACCGGTCGCGGGCGTGGCGTTCGTGGGGGTGTGGCTGGTCTTCGCCGTGGTCGCCAGGCTGGCCGGCAGCGAGTCGATCGTCAAGGAAGCCAGTGTCGCCAGCCTCTTCGCGGCGGTGCTCGGCATGATGTCCGTGGTCGCGTTCATGCGGCACAAATGGTGGATAGTCCTCGGCGTCAGCGTGGCCACCGGACTGCTTATCGGTTCGTCACCGCTGATGGGACTGGTTCTGGCCGCGGTGACCCTCGCCGCCGGATGTTTCGTCGTCGCAACGACATTGCTGACTGCGTGGGGTGTGCGGGTCGTCGACGAGCTGGACCGGGCGAAGGGGGTCGAGGCCGAATTGCAAGTGGCGGAAGAGCGTTTGCGCTTCGCCCGGGATCTGCACGACATCGTCGGTCGCGGGTTTTCCGCGATCGCGGTGAAAAGCGAACTCGCCGCGGTGCTTTCGCGATCCGGTCAGAGTGACCGTGCGGCGGTCGAGATGGATGAGGTCAAGGCGCTCGCGGTCGAGTCGATGGGGCAGATGCGAAAACTGGTGCGTGGCTACCGGGGTATCGATCTGATGGGGGAGGTGCGCGGCGCACGCTCGTTGCTGTCGGCGGTGGGCTGCCGGCTCGACGTCGAGGGCGACGCGGCCAAGGTGCCGGCGCGATTCCACGAGGTCGCCGCGTGGGTCGTGCGCGAGGGCACCACGAACATTGTCGAGCACTCGTCGGCCACCTCGGCGGTGCTCACGCTCGGCGACGCGGGAATGTCGCTGCGCAACGACCGTCCGCATGGCACACCAGGCGAGCGATCCGGCCTGCGCGGCCTCGGCGAGCGGCTCGCGGCCATCGGCGCGACCCTCGAGACAACCGCGACACCCGAGCAGTTCACCCTCGAAATTCATTGGGAGAATAAATGATTCCCGTGTTCCTCGCCGACGATGAGTCGCTCATCCGGGCGGCGTTGGCGACCATGCTCGATCTGGAAGCCGACCTCGAGGTGATCGATCACGTCGGCTCCGGCGAGGAACTCGTCGCCGCGTGGCGGCGCCGCAGCGAGGCCGGCGAGCCGGTCGCGGTGGCGGTCATCGATTTGCAGATGCCCGGCATCGACGGCATCGAGACCGCCGTCGAACTACAGCGGCTCACGCCGGGCGCGGGCACGTTGATCGTCACCAGCCACGGCCGACCCGGCTATCTCAAACGGGCCCTGGCCGCCGGCGTGCGCGGCTTCCTGCCGAAGACGACCTCCGCGGCGACACTGGCCGAGGTGATCCGCACCGTGCACCGCGGCGGCCGATACGTCGACCCGGAACTGGCCGCGGAAGCCATCAGCGCGGGCGACACCGTGCTCACCGCCCGCGAGGCCGACGTCCTCGAATACGCCATCGACGGCGCGTCCGTCGAGGACATCGCCCGCCGCGCCCACCTTTCCCCCGGCACCACCCGCAACTACCTGTCCTCGGCCATGGCCAAACTCGGCGTCGCCAACCGCTACGAGGCCGCCCTCAAAGCGCGGGAGAAGGGCTGGATCTAGCGATCCGCGTGATCATCCCGGCCTCGATGTCGGGACTGGTTCTGCTCGGCGCGGGTGATGGCTTCGGTCAGTTGCTTGCGGGCGCGGGCGGGGACGTACCCGCCGTCGGAGTAGTTCGCCACGAACGTCCCGACGAACTGGACCGGGTCCTCGCCGACGATCGCGCGGATCGGTGTTCCGTCCGCGGCGGCTTGTTCGAACAGGTCGGCGAGGTCGTCGAATCGTGAGGCGTCGTGCTCGCCGTCGACCGGGACGAAGTGCATCATGTGCTGCTCGATCGCTTCGACCGCCGCACGGTAGTTCGGCGGGAGTTGGCGCACGCGCGTCTTGTACTGGCGCCAGCGTCGCTTGGGGCCGACCAGCTTGGCGATCAAGCCACTGTTCGCGGTGTCGGACATGGTCATCGGTCTCCTTCGTGGAGCTGTTCGAGCGGTTCCGGGAGGAAGCTCCTTGCCCTCCAGTGCCTTTCGCGGCGGCGCTGCTAGCTACTCGGCGTCACTGACTACTAGTAGATAGTAACGATGAGTACCGGTACTTAGCAATGGTGAATAGTTGAGGGACTGCGCCGTCCGGGTGAATCGGGCAGGATTGCCGGGTGATCATCGGACTGTGCGGGGCCGAGTTTTCCGAGGTTCGCCGTCATCTACGGGCGGCGTTGCCGGAGGCGGAGTTGGTCGAGTTGGTGGTGGGCGCGCGGGATGTGCCTGCCGTGGATGTGCTGATTCCGTTGGGGGCCGGCGTCGGTGCGGAGTTGATGGCGGCAGCTCGGCCTCGGTTGATTCAGCAGTTCGGGGTGGGGTTGCAGGGGTAGACCTTGCCGCTGCCCGGGATCTCGGTATTCCGGTCGCGTTTGTACCTGCCGCCGATACCGGGAACGCGGTGGCGGTTGCGGAGATCGCGATGCTGCATCTGTTGATGTTGTTGCGGCGGTTCGGCGAAACGCAGGTGAATGTCGCCGAGCGCCGCGTCGGAAGTCCGAGTGGGAGCATGTTGGCCGGTAAGGCGGTGACGGTGCTCGGCACGGGTTCGATCGGTACTGCGTTGCTGGCTCGGCTTTCCGCGTTCGATGTAGTCACGACGGCGGTCGGGCGGCGAGGTTATCGGGACTATCCGGCGCTGGACGGACTGGTGCCTGCCGAGCGGTACTACTCGATCGATGAGTTCCGGAAAGCCTTGGCGGGCACCGAAGTTCTGGTCGTTTGTTGTCCGCTGACCGAGCGCACGCGCGGTCTGGTCGGTGCGGACGAGTTCGCGGCGATGCCGCAGGGTGGGTGGCTCATCAATGTCGGTCGCGGGCCGATCGTGGAGTATCAGTCACTGCTGGACGCCCTGCGGTCCGGTCGTCTGGCCGGTGCGGGGCTGGACGTCACGTGGGAAGAACCCATCGATCCCGCCGACCCGCTGCTGAACGAGAACGTGTGCGTCACACCGCATATCGGTGGCGTCACCGAAGAGTCCTACGCCGCGATGGCCGCCACTTTCGCCGCGAATGCGCGTAAAGCTGTGGCGGGGGAACCGCTTTCGCATCTTGCCGAGTGAATTCACAGCCGCGTCAGGCCGGAGAAGTCGCGTCGGGTGACATGGTTGCGGTCGGTGCAGCTGCCGAGCGAGTGATCGGGGTGCAGGCCGAGGTATTGGCGGCGGGTGCGGGTGCTCCAGCTGCGGGCGGCGTCGGAGCGGGTCTTGTAGAAGTTCGCCGTGTACCCGCCCTCGTAGATGCGTAGCAGCATGTACCCGCCCGGATACTCCTTGACCGCCGCGACCTCGAGGAATTCGACATCGATGCCGATGTTGGGGCGGCTGCGGCGATTTCGGTGTGTGTGCCCGCTGTGGTGCAGGAAGACGCCCGGTGCGTTGCGGTAGAGCGTGTGTAGTGCGGCGGCGTTCGACGGGTCGAGGACGAAGCCCGGTCCGCCCGGATTGCTCACTGCCGCATGCGATGTCACCGGGTGATGGCCGAATATCAAAGTCGGCTGGTGAGGGCTCGCCGATAGGATCTCGCGCAGCTGATCGCGTTGTGGCGCAACGATAGTGCCGCCGGATCCGGTCAGCCGGGTGGTGTCGAGTCCGATCAGGCGTAGCCCGCCGAGGTGGTATTCGACCAATCGCTGACGGCTGTGGAACACCGCGCCCCAGTGGTCACGGGTCTCGCCGCGGAGTTGTTCCGGCTTGTCGTGGTTGCCGCGGCAGACGAAGTAGTCCCGGCCCAGCGTGCCCCAGGAGTCCAATCGTGCACGCACAGCGAGTGATTGGTCGCGCGTGCCGCTGTCGGTGAGGTCACCGGCGATGATGAGGTGATCGGCGGCGCGGTCCGGGCTGCGCACATCCTCGAGCAGGGCGTCGAGCATGATCTCCGGGTACAGCGCGGTGTCGTGGCGGAATCCCGTCGGTAGCCCACTGACGACCAGTCCGCTGGTGTGCTCGCCGTAGTGCACGTCGTTGGCGAGCGCGACGGTGCGCAGCAATCGGCCCGGTGGGGGTGTCGCGGTGGTGAATGTGCCGGTGGATTCCGGGGTTCCGGATCGGCGGGTCACCAGGGTGCGGGCGGGGACGGCGCGGCGGCCGTTCGAGTACGCCTCGAACCGGTACGCGCGGCCCGGCTCCAGTCCGGTGATTTCCGCGTAATGGTATGCGGTGGAACGAGAGTCGAGGTGATGGGTGCGCGCCGGACCTATGCTGTCGGCCGGTGCGATGCGGACCTCGGTATCCGCGGGGACCGGGCGCCAGCGTCCGGCGCGATCGCGGGCCCGGGTCGTCCAGGTCAGGATCGCGGACCGGTCGGTCACGGTGACCAGTTCGAGGTCCGAGACGGTCATCGAATCGCGTTGTGTCCGAACCGAATCGGTACGTATCAGCGTGAACCGCGGCGTCGGATAGAACGGTGTCCGCACCGTTACGGCCGCCGCGCCTACCGCTATGTTCGCCAGCCAGGCAGTTCTGAGTCGTGGATCGAGCATGGGATCTCCGTCCGCCACTACTCGTCGAACGTTACGGTCGGCAGTTGAACGTGTCGTGTGCTGGCGTCGTCGCTGAAATGTCGTTATTGCGACGAAGGCGGTTGCCGCTGGACCAGCGGCAGATACACCTCGTCCACGATGCCGACGATCACCTCGTCCTCGACCGGAGCGTCGAACAGCAGGAAATGATTGCGCAACAGGTCGGGCGCGACCGTGGCCCGGCGGGAGTCCAGGATGGCGCGATCCACCTCGCCGCGTTCGACGGCCCGCTCCAGGATCGTGTGGATCGTCGCGGGCCCGGCCGTGTGCACGTGTTCGCGGATGAGGCGGCCGAGCTCGGGATCGCGGGTCATCTCGGCGAGCAGGCCGCGCATGATGCCGCCGTACGGCGTGGCCATCTTCGTGGCCATCTGGCGCAGCAGGGCGATCACGTCGGTGCGGAGTTCGCCGGTGTCGGGGATCTCGGCATCGGAGCTGCCGCCCAGTTTGCACGCGTCCACCACCAGTTCGGCGCGGCCGGCCCAGCGGCGGTAGAGGACGGTCTTGCTGGTGCGCGCTCGGACGGCGACCCGGTCCATGGTGAGCGCGGGGTAACCCACCTCGGCGAGCTCTGCCAGTGTCGCGGTGAGGATGGCGTGCTCCAATTCCTCACCGCGCCTGCGGGTGCCCTTGCGGTAATCGGTTGCCGGGTCGACGGATTGCTGGACTTTCACTGGCGGCCTGGCTCCTGAAAAACGTTGCGTTGCTTGGGAAGACACTCTAATCTAAAAATAGAGTACTAAGAGTATCTTACGATCTCGAGGGGACCGATGACCGACACTGTTGCGACACCCCGAACCGACAACGCTCCCGCCTTTCCGAGCGACCGCACCTGCCCTTACCGACTGCCCGAGCACTACACGCAGCTGCGCGACGAAGAGGCCTCACTGCGAAAAGTGACGCTCTTCGACGGAGCCCAGGCCTGGGTGGTCACCAAACATGAGACCGCCCGCGCCCTGCTCGCCGATCCGCGCTTGTCGTCGGATCGCGCGCACGCGAATTTTCCCGCCCTATCGCCGCGCTTCCGCGTTTTCAAGGAGAGCAAACCGGCGTTCATCAGCCTCGATCCGCCGGAACACGGGGCGCAGCGGCGCATGCTGATCAGCGAGTTCACGCTGAAACGAATCAAGGGCATGCGCGCCGACATCGAGCGGATCGTGCACGGCTTCATCGACGACATGCTCGCCGCGGGGCCGCCCGCCGATCTGGTCAGCCAGTTCGCGCTGCCCGTGCCGTCGATGGTGATCTGCCGGCTGCTCGGTGTGCCGTACGAGGATCACGACGAATTCCAGGACGCCAGCCGGCGCCTGGTGCAGTCGACCACCGCGGAAGGCGCGATCACCGCGCGCAACGACCTCGGCGTCTACCTGGACGGACTGATCACCCGATCGCAGGCCGAACCCGGCCCCGGACTGCTGTCCAGCCTGGTCGCGGATCAATTGGCGCACGGCGAGATCGACCGCGAGGAACTCGTCGCCTCCGCGATCCTGCTGCTCGTCGCGGGACACGAGACCACCGCATCGATGACCTCGCTGTCGGTGATCACCCTGCTCGAACATCCGGACCAGCACGCCGCCCTGCTCGCCGACCCCACCCTCATTTCGAGTGCGGTAGAAGAACTTCTGCGTTACCTGGCCATCGCCGACATCGCCGGTGGGCGCTTCGCGACGGCCGACATCGAGATCGACGGTCAGGTGATCAAGGCCGGCGAAGGCGTGCTCGTCTCCAATTCCATTGCCAACCGCGACGGTTCGGTCTTCGCCGAGCCCGACACGTTCGATGTGCACCGCTCCGCCCGCCACCACATCGCCTTCGGCTACGGCGTCCACCAGTGCCTCGGCCAAAACCTGGCCCGCCTGGAACTGGAGATAATCCTCGGTGCCCTCTTCGAGCGCATCCCAACCCTGCGCCTAGCCGTCCCCACCGACCAGCTGACCCTGCGCCCCGGCAGCACCATCCAAGGCGTGAACGAACTCCCGGTCACCTGGTAACCGACCACGAAAGGAGCCCGCACATGCGAGTAACCGCCGACCGAACCGTCTGCATAGGCGCCGGCCTCTGCGCCCTCACCGCCCCCACCACCTTCGACCAAGACGACAACGACGGCCTCGTCAAAGTCCTCACCCCCACCCCCGACCCCGCCACCGCAGCCCAAGTCCGCGAAGCAGCCGACATCTGCCCCTCCGGCGCCGTCACCTTCACCGAGTAACCACTGGTCGGGCCGCGTCGTCAGGCGAACCGCCGACGGCGCGGCCGACTATTTCCGCCCGACTTCGGGTGCGGTTGTGACCCACACCAGGTGGGCCGTGGGTTGATCGGTCAGGTGTCCCAAGGTATTCGGGAAGTCTGGTTCGGGCTGGTGCGGGCGGGTTAGCGTCGGCGCACATCAGGGACTGCACGGAGTGGCGGAGGTGCCGCGTGAGCGATCGCATGGTCCGTGGCGCGGTGGTGGTGACGGCCGTGCGATGTGCGATAGCGGGGTTGGCCGGTGTGCTGCTGGCCGGCACCGCGCAGGCCGAACCGGTTACGCCGGAGTGGATTTCGGCTCCGGATGGCTCACGTGTGGTGAGTTTCGCCGAAGGTCGGGCGGGAATCGATCTGACTATCTACTCCGCGTTGATGGGTAGAGCGGTCGTTCTGAAAGTGCTTCGTGCTCCTGATGATTCGACGCCTGCGCCGACGCTGTATCTGCTCAACGGGTCGGACGGTGGTGCGGACAAGAACTGGGCCGATGCGACCGATGTCGTGGAGTTCTTCGCGGACAAGCAGGTCAACGTCGTTATTCCGTTCGGGGGAGGGGGTAGTTACTTCACCGATTGGCGCGCCGACGACCCGGCGCTCGGTACGCAGCGGTGGGCCACCTTCCTCACCCGTGAGCTGCCGCCGATCATCGATGCCACGTTGAAGACGACCGGCGCCAACGCCATTGCGGGGATCTCGATGTCGGGGACCGCAGTCTTTCAGCTGGCCCTGACCGCGCCCGGTGTGTATCGCGCGATCGGTTCGTACAGCGGCTGTGTGCGGACCAGTGACCCGCGCGGTCAGGCCGTGGTCAACGCCGTTGTCACCAGTCAGCAGGGCAATACGGTGAACATGTGGGGTCCGCCGGGGGATCCGGCTTGGGCGGCCAACGATCCGTACCTGCATGCCGAGAAGTTGCGTGGGACAGCAATATACGTCGCGAGCGGCAACGGCAGGCCCGGCCCGCTCGATACTGTCGACGGGGTCCATGGCGATCTGGTGCAGCTGGCCTACCAGTACATGTTCGGTGCCCCGCTCGAGGCGATCGCGAACGTGTGCACGCAACAGCTGCGGGACCGATTGCGGGAGTTGGATATTCCAGCGACGGTCGACCTGCGGACAACCGGCACGCATTCCTGGGGGTACTGGCAGCAGGACCTGCACAACTCCTGGCCGATCTTCAGCGCGGCATTGAATCGGTGAATGTGCCTGAGAACCGAGACTATTGGGAGAACACAGATGTCGGATAGTGCTCTCGGCACCCACCTGCCCGGCGCGCCCGCGGACGGTGGCATCGATGCGTGGCTCGCGTTCGCCGGCTGCCTCATCGCCGTATTCATGCAGATGATCGACGTGACCATCGTGAACACCGCGCTGCCGGACCTCACCGCGGACCTGGCCGCCTCGCCGTCGCAGCAGCTGCTCGTGGTCTCCGGCTACTCGCTTGCCTTCGCTTGCACCCTGCTCACCGCCGCCCGGATCGGCGCTATCTTCGGTCGCCGCATCGTATTCCTGGTCTCGGTGGTCGCCTTCACCGCGATCTCGGTGTGGTGTGGCATATCCACCAGCGCAATGGAGTTGGTGATCGCGCGAATCTTCCAGGGAGCCGCGGGCGCCGGAATGGCGGCGCAGACCATCGCCATCCTCATCGCGAGCTTTCCGCCGAGCCGTCATCAGCAGGTGTTCGCTCTGTACGGCGCGACGGCGGGCTTCGCGGGGATGCTCGGCCCGATCGTCGGCGGCGCGCTGGTCACTGCCGATATCGCCGGGCTCGGTTGGCATTCGGTGTTCCTGATGAACCTGCCGATCGGCCTGCTCGCCTTCGCGCTCGGTTTCCGTTATCTGCGTCTCGGCCAACCGAAGGAACGAGACCGGCTCGACCTCGGTGGCGTCGCGCTGTCCACCGTCAGCCTGTTCGCCCTACTCGCCGCGCTCGCCGATATTCAGCAGAACGGTTGGCGGCCAGGTCCTTTCGGAGTGATCGCCGCGGCGCTCGCGGTAGGCGCGGTGTTCATCGGCTACGAACGCAGGCTCACCCGGCGCGGTGGCAGTCCATTGATGCGCCTGGATCTGTTCGCCAACCGCGGTTTCGCCCTCGGCTCCGGGCTGGTGGCGAGCTTCTTCGGCCTGTTCACCGCGTTCGTCTTCACCGTATCCATCACCTTGCAGGACGAACTGCACTTCTCCGCGCTACGCACCGGCATCGCGATGACGCCGTTCGCCCTCGGCGCGGGTGCGGGCGCGCTCGCCTCACCGTTCCTGGTAAAGCGCTGGGGGGTAAAGGTACTAGCGGCGGGCATCGCCGTATACGGCGGCTGCGTCGCGATCGGCGCGGGTTACCTGCACCTGACGAACGGGAACGTGAACCTCGCACTGGCCCTCGGACCGGTCTTCATCGCGGGTTTGGGCGTCGGCCTGTTCGGCGTGCAACTCCAGCCCTTGATGCTCGCAGGTCTGCGCGAACGTCAGATGGCCGAAGCGTCCGGCCAATTGCCCACCATCGAACAGATCGGCAACGCGGTCGGCCTCGCCCTGTTGAGCGTGGTGTTCTTCCGCGCCCACACCCTGGGCGGCAGCGTGATCATGTTGTCCGCCATCGCAATCGGCGCGATGGCCATGGCCGTGCCGACCCTCGCCCTGCCGGACCCCGTCAAGCGGTTCACGTGATCAAATGCGGACCGCCGAGCGCGGACGACAGCGGCGCTTCGCCGGCCTGCGGTCCGATGAGCAACTGCTTGAGGATCTTTCCGGTCTCCCCGCGCGGCAGCGTCGCGAGAAAGGTGACGTCGCGCGGCACCGAGAAGCGGCTCAACCGATGCCGGATATAGGACCGGATCATGTCCGAATCCAGCCCCGACCCTTCGCGTTTCACCACGAACGCGGCCAGCCGCTGACCGAATTCCTGATCCGGCACGCCGACCACCGCCACCTCGCTGACCTGCGGCAGGTGCGCGAGCGCCTCTTCGACCGGACGCGGGAAGACGTTCTCGCCGCCGGAGATGATCATCTCGTCGTCCCGGCCTGCGATGAACAACCGCCCCGCGACATCGAGATAGCCGAGGTCACCGGTGTCGAGCATGCCGTCGGCCTCGGTCGGCGGCGCGGAGTTCACGTAACCGTCGAACAGCATGTGGTTGCCGACGAAGATGTGCCCGGTGACGCCCACCGGCACCGGTCGCTGATCCGGGCCGAGCACCGCGATCCTGGTGCCCAGCGGCGGCTTGCCCGCGGTGGTCGGCGCGGTCCGCAGATCGTCCGGGGTGGCGATGGTGGCCCAGGAGACCTCGGTGGAACCGTAGACGTTGTAGAGGATGTCGCCGTAGGCGTCCATGAAGTCCAGCACCGTCGCCCCGGCCAGCGGCGCACCGCAGCTGACCACGGCGCGCAGGCTCGACGTGTCGTAGCGGGCCCGCACCGCCGCGGGCAGATCGAGGATGCGGTTCACCATGGTCGGCACGACGATCATGCTGGCGACCCGGTGTTCGGCCACCAGCCGCAGACACTCCTCGGCATCGAACCGCTCCGGCAGCACCACCGTCGCGCGCAACGGCGTGCTGATCTGCAATCCGGCCAGGCCCCAGGTGTGGAACAGCGGGGCGGGGATGAGCATGGGCTCCGCGATCGGCAACGGAATCCGCGACAGCAGCGCCGCGATGGTGCCGAAACCCTTGGGCTGCGGACGGCGCGCGCCTTTCGGTGTGCCGCTGGTGCCAGAGGTCAACACGATCAACCTGCCCGCCCGGGTAGGCAGCCGAAATCGCTCCTCGCCCTTGGCGATCAGGTCATCGATGGTGATCCGGCCCGGCGCGACGGAGCGGCCGTCGGTATTGAAGCGCGGCAGGTCCGAGTGCAGATAGTGCACGAGCTGTTCGAGGTCGCCGTCGACGAACAGCGCGGCGAGCCGGTGCCGCTGCACGATGTCCTCGATCTGCCGGCCGGACAACCCCACGTTCAACAGCGCCACATCGACGCCGAGTTTGCCTGCGGCGACCATGCATTCGACCATTCCGGCGTGATTGCGCGCGAGCAGTCCTATGGTGTCGCCGAAGCCGAGCTCGAGCTGCGCCATCGCGCCGGCCAGTGCGCTTGTGCGCGTGTGCATCTCGGCGAAGGTGCGGGTGCCGTAGTCGTCGATGACGGCGATCTGGTCCGGTGTGTGCGCCGCCGCGGTAGCGTATCCGCCGGCCAGGTTGAAGCCCCATTTCGCCAGGGAGCGAGCCTGTTTGACGCCGGTGGCGAAGTTCGCCGTCCGGCCGACGCCGACGGTGACCATCTGCTTGGCCACGCTGACCTGCCGCCGCACCGGGGAATTCTCCGCGTTGATCACGGTCGAGGTCCGTGCGCCGCGAATGACGTCGACCGCGCGCTTGAGCCCGTTGTTGACCCACGCCACCACGGCGGCGTTGGACCCCTCGGCGATGGCCGGATGCAACCGGCCCGGCGCGAACACCGTGATGGTGACCTTGGTGCGCTCCTCGTCACCGCGCAGCCGGACCGAGACGAAGCTACCCGTTCCGGGGCACTGCAATTCGAAGCTCTCGTACCAGCGCCACACCGTCAGCAGCAGCTGATGCGTGCGAATACCGGAGGCGGCGGTGCCGATGCGCACCTGCGCGATCCGGCTGTCCGGGCGGGCTTCGACCAGCTCACAGGCGCCGATTCCGGCGAACAGCCGCGGGTAGGTCTGCGGTTCGAGGAGCAGATCCCACAGCGCTTTACGGGCGACTCCGAAGTCCGCCCCCACATCGATGATGTCGGTAACCAACTCATGCACTTCTCGTCGGCCGGTTCGAACAGTTCGGGGGCCGGCGGGTGCCCCTCGACCACGGGTCACCCGGCTGGCAGCACCAGCGCCGGCGACCTGCAATCGATCTCAGTATGCGGTGCGACGGCGCAGTTGCTCACCATTTACTCCTACATTGTGCGCTGCCCAAGCGAGGGGGCACCCGCATGTGAATTCGCCCAAAGTGCAACGGGATTCCGGCGCTACCTACTCGCACGCCAGCGGGCGACCTGCTGCCCGATCTCGGTGACCGGCGGCTCCTGGTAGAGCCATTCACGGGCGATCCGGTGCCAGTTGTTGGTGGTTTCCAGCTGACCCAGCGCGGCGAAAGTGAACAGATCAGCTCGGCGGGAGAACACATGTTCGGCGGGCAGTCGCTGCTGGCGCATGCCGCGGAACTCGGCCGCGCGCGGATCGATGGCGAGAATCAATGCGCCGGTGGCCAATTCGGGAGTGATGGTGATCTCCTCGTCGCCCAGGTGCCAGCCAGCGGCCGCCCAGACGTATTCCAGGACCTCCGCCGCGTCGACGCCGGAGTCGGGATCCATGATGTCGTGGCGGACCCACAGGTCGTACAGATCGTCGGCCCGGTACTCGCTCGCCGCTTGCAGGCAGGCCCGCTCGAGCTCGACGTGCACCGGGTTCATGCTGTGGTAGAGCCCGAAATCGACGAAACCGAGCCGGCCGTCGTCGGCGAGCATGATGTTGCCCGGATGCGGGTCGCCGCAGAATTCGAAGTCGGTGAACAGGGAGCTGATGTAGAAGCGGTAGATCAGTTCGCCGATCCGATTGCGGTCCGCGTTCGGTAGCTCCCGGATCTGTTGGTACGGCTTGCCTTCGAGGAACTCTGTCACGAGAACGTCTGGGCCGCAATATTGTTCGATGCTGTCGGGCACGGTGACGAACGGATGGCCGACGTAGCGCGCGGCGACCCGGTGCTGGGTGTGCGCCTCGCGGAGGTAGTCGAGCTCGCTGCCGATATTGCGCGCGATCTCGTCGAGTACGTCCGCGTCGGCGGCGCTCGGCAGCATGGATTTCCACAGCTTGCTGAACAGCGCCAGGTTCCGCATATCGGCTTCGACGGCGTCGTCCACGCCCGGATACTTGACCTTCACCGCGACCGCCCGCCCGTCGCGCAACCGGGCCCGATAGACCTGACCGATCGACGCCGCGGCGATAGGGGACTCGTCGAAGTCGGCGAAGACGCGCGCCATCGGCCCGAGATTGCCCTCGAGCACCTGCCGCATGGCGGGGAACGCCACGGATGGCGCCTGATCGCGCAGTTCGGCCAGCTTGACCCGGAACATCTCCCGATGCGCCTCCGGCAGCAGGTCGACGTCGAGCACGGAGAGCATCTGGCCCAGCTTCATCGCCGCGCCCTTGAGCCCGCCGAGCACTGTGACAAGTTGTTGTGCCGCTTGCAAAGTCGACCGTTCGGACAGTCGCTGCCGGGCCTGCTCGGTGCGTCCGATCATCGATAACCGGGTGCCGACTCCGCGCACCGCCTGTCCCGCGGCCAGGCGACCCAGCTTGCTGCCGCGCGCGAGGCGACCCCTCGGTACTCGATCGCCCACTGTCGCACCTCCATTGGCGAACCTGCCGCGTGATGGCACTCACTCTTGCATACTCGAGCCGGACTAAACTGAGCAAAGCTCATTTTCGAGCACGAGCAGGCAGGAGTACCCGATGCCGCCGAAAGCCGCAGGAGAGCGCCGCCGTCCGACCCAGGAACGGGCCAAAGCCACCCGGGAACACATCCTCGACACCGCCGCGCAGCTGTTCGGCGAACGCGGCATCGCCAACACCTCGACCAACCGGATCGCGACCGCGGCCGGGGTCAGCATCGGCACCGTCTACCGCTACTTCACCGACCGTTCGGTCATGGTCGAAGAGCTGCTCCGGCGCTTGCTCGAGAATGTCGAGCGGCGCTTCTCCCAGCGGGTATTCGGCTTGGGTGAGCGGCCGACCGAGGAGATGATCTACGGCGTCCTGTCGGTCATCGCCGATGAGTTGGTCGAAAACGCACTGCTGGTGCGGGCGCTGGTCGCCGGGGTGCAGTTCTACAACAGCGGCATTCCCGAGTTCGAGCCCCGGCTGCGGCTGCTGATGAAGGTGCTGGTGATCCAGATGCTCGGCCCCGGCGACGACCACGAGTACGACCTGATGACGTTCGTGCTGATCAACACCGGTTTCGCGGCGGTGTTGCGAGCCAGTGCGCTGGAAGTGGACGCGGCGTCCCGCGCGGAGTCGATCCACATGACCGCCCGGATGATGGCCGCCTGGCTCGATGCCGAAATCACGGCCGTCAAAAAGTGAGCACCTCGCTAGGTACGCCCTCACTCTGCTCAGTCCGAACTCCTCGATGAGCCATCGATTCCCCTGGTAACCGGGTGCGGGTGCGCTCGTCGGTGGTATGCGGAAAGAGGAGTAGAAGGTGAGCGCCCGCTCGGTTTACCGTTGCTTCCACGAGGAATGGCAAGGAGGCCACCGGTGACGATCGAGAGTCTCGACCGACCCGAGCTCGGTGCGCTCGGGCGACAGATTTCGTTGTCGGCGCGCGAGATCGACGCGCTGACCCGCACCGTGATCGACCACGTCGCGGCGGCCGGGCCGTTCTCCGGCGCCGCGCTGCACGGCGAGGTCAAAATCGTGGTGCGCATCTGCCTCGACTGGTTGATCCATCGGTTGAACGGGCATCCGGGGCCCGCGGGTACCGACAGTCTCGAGGGCGCGGCGGCCGGGTGCGCGCATGCCGGAATTCCGATCGATACGGTGCTGCGCGCCGTGAACGAGACGTTCAAGACCGGGCTCGACCTGATCGCCCGGCTGGAGCCGGCGGACACGGTTGGCGTCGTCACCGGGATCGGGCGGGTGGTCGAGCTGTCCAAGCTGGTCACCGGTGCGGTGAGCAAGGCCTACGTCCGGGAGTACAAGGCCGACGCTGCCGAACATCAGACCGCGACGCACAACCTGACCTCCGCGCTGCTCGGCGGTCAGCCGCCGGCGCACGACTTGCTGGTTGCCGCAGAGTATTTCGTGCTCGCCCTCGCTGTGCCCGGGCATCCCGACGAAGACCGGCCCGGGCTCGATCGGCAGGTTGTCGCCCGGCGCAAGCTGCGTCGTTTGCAATCGGCGCTCGCGGCGTTGCTCGATGGTGCGGCGCTGTCGTTGCTTTCCGTCGACGGGGGAACCGTGCTGGTGCCGTGTACCGCGAGCACCGATGCCGAACTCGACGGACTGGTGCAGGCGTTGGCCGAGGCGGCGCTGGTGCCGATCACCGCGACCGTGGTCAACGCGCGGCCCGACGAGGTGCCGACCGCGGCCCGGCAGGCGCACGAACTTCTCGATACCGCGCAGCGAATGGGGCTGGATCCCGGGCTGCACCGATTCGCCGAATTGGCGTTGCAGCACCAGCTCAGCCGTCCCGGGATCGCCCGTGAGGTGCTCGGCAACCATCTCACGCCGCTGGACGAGCATCCAGAACTGCGAGATACGTTGCAGATCTACATCGACGCCGACCTGAGCAGGTTGCGCGCGGCCGAACGCCTCGGCGTGCACCCGAATACCGTCGACTACCGGCTGCGGCGGATCGGTGAGCTGACCGGTTTCGATCCGGCCCGGGCGAGCGGATTGTGGTATCTGCGTTCGGCATTGATCGCCCGACGGCTTGCCTGATCCCGCCGAATTGTAGGCAACTGTGCCAAAACGAGCGGCCCGATAGCTGTGAGCTATCCAGTTCCGGGTCGTGGGCACGCTTTCCCTGCCTGATGATCGTTAGCGTCGAAGCCGAGCAGGAATTCGGTCACCGGCCGGCAGGAGGACATGTGCGCACTGCGTTCCGCGACCCCGGGATTCCCGATGGTGAGAAGTCCGTGTACGCCATTGGCGTCCCCGATCAGGCGCAGGCGTTCGAGCTGACGAGCGTGGTGACCCGGGCGGAGCACGACTACCACTCGACCGTCGAACTCCGTGCGGGCGACGGGAATCCGACGATCACCGTCGAGCAGCGGTTCAGCCGGGTGGGTGGCTGGTTGCGCGCGGCCGACTATCGGGCCGAGACGCGTTCGCAGCACACCGTGGTCTCCCGCGAGGAAGCGCACTTCCTCGACACCACCCACCTTCAATTAAGCAGTGGCGTAGGGCCTTTCCCGTCGAACGTAGTGCCGTTTGTCGGGGGACTGACACTGCTGCGCGGGTTGGATTTCGCCGAAGGAGCCGAGACGTCGTTGGACATGTGGCTGGCCTTCTCCGTGCATTGGCCGGTCACGGCGCGAGTGCTGAAGCGGACAACCGTAGATGTCCCCGCGGGCCGATCAGCCAGCTGGCCCGTGCACCTACGACCAGGCTTCGCCCACGTGAACAGCTTGCTGGACAAGATGATCGGCGGGTTCATCCCCTCCGCCATCGCCTACTTCGAAACGGACCCACCACATCGATTGGTGCAGTTCAGCTTCCCGACCGAGCCGACCACCGCACCACGCGGGCTGATGGAATTGGTTGCTTAGCAAAGAATCTCGCTCGGTCGGCAAGTGTCAGATCGACCACCAGCAGGCGGCGGATCTCGGGTAGCGTGCGCGCGGCCGTGTACCAGCACCAATTCATGCGAGTGAGGTTGCGGTACCGGGCGTCAAGCGCGCCGCGAGAAGGTGATGTGGGTGACGCCGCTGGGCGTCGAAACCATCTCGACGTCGTAGGCGTCCTCCAGGGACTCCAGGCCGTCCCAGAGCCGGACGCCGCGGCCGAGCAGAATCGGGACCTGCACAACATGCATCTGGTCGACGAGACCCGCTCGCAGGAAGTCACGGACGACGGACGGCCCGCCACCGATGCGAACATCCTGGCCCCCGGCGGCGTCGCGGGCGACCGCCAGCGCCTCGGCGGGCGACGCGTCCAGGAAGTGGAAGGTGGTGCCGCCCTCCATCTCGATCGACGGGCGCGGGCGATGCGTGAGCACATAGGTCGGTGTGTGGAACGGGGGATTGGGACCCCACCAGCCCTTCCACTCGGCGTCGTCCTGCCAGCCCGGCGGACCGAACTTGCCTGCTCCCATGATCTCGGCGCCGATTCCGGGGTTGAACCGTTCGGTGAACGCGTTGTCCGCACCGGTGCTGCCGCCCGGAGTACCGAACATCCGATTGCCGAACTGGGTGGCAAACATCCACTCGTGCAGTCGTTCTCCCGCATGACCGAACGGCGCGTCGGGCGCTTGGCCTTCACCGGTGGCGAAGCCGTCGAGTGAGACAGAAAAGTTGTGGATCCGGACGAGGGACATCAGATACTCCGATCGGTCAAGCGGTTGTACTTCGCAATCGCTGGTGGAACCATATACGGTAGCGATTGCTTATTGCAACCACTTTTCCGCGCGGCTCGCGCAGTGGCGAGGCGTCGACAGTATGGATCGCACTCGGTTCTAGATTAAACGCAACGTTGCGTCTACTCTGACGACGTGACCAACACCTTGCAGAGTGAATCCGTGCTGTCCGTCCTCGACCGTTTGTTCGCCGCGGCAGCCGTCGAGGACGAAGACCCTTCCCCTTGGCCCGCGGGCCGCTCGTACGCCGACGCCTCCGCGCAGGAGCGTGCGGATATACTCCAAGACGTCCTCATGCCGATCTCCGCGCGCGGCGGCACGCTGCTGTACACGCTGGTCCGGGCGGCACGGCCGCAGACTGTCGTCGAGTTCGGTACGTCGTTCGGGATCTCGACCATCTACCTGGCCGCCGCGGTCACGGACAATGGCGTCGGGCGCGTGCTGAGCACCGAACTCAGCGCAACGAAAATCGCTGCCGCGCAAGCGAACCTGGCCGAGGCGGGGGTGGCGGAGGCGGTGACGATCCTGCCCGGCGACGCGCTGACCACCCTCGCCGAAATCCCAGGGCCGATCGGCCTCGTGCTGCTCGATGGCTGGAAAGACCTGTGCCTGCCCGTATTACGGCTCCTGGAGGACCGGCTTGCGCCCGGCGCCGTCGTGGTTGCCGACGACACCACCTTGGCGTCCATGGGCGACTACCTGAATTACGTCCGTGATCCGGCCAACGGTTACGCCTCGGTCGACTACCCGGTGGAAGACGGCATGGAGATCAGCTGCCGCACTGCTTCCGCCGCCTGACCGCACGCGGTGCCTGGTTGCTCCGCCCCGATAATCGGTCGTGCTCCGCACACCCTGGTTGCTACCGTTCAGCTATGAAGGTCACTTCACGAATCGCTGCCGCGGCCGCACGAGCTCTCAGCTCGCCGGTCGCTGCCGCTTGACCTTTCTCCCATGCCGGCGACCGGAAACGGTCCGCTGGTGTGCGTCGGTTCTGTTGCCGGACTTGCCATGTGCGGTCGCTTCCGGTCGATTTCACCTCGATGGAGCAACCACCATGATCACCACAGACCACACTGTTCAGCTCTTCCTCGACTTCTTCCGCGAACGCGGGCATGAACTCACGCCGGGCGGATCGCTCATACCTTCGCCGGGGGACCCGGTGCTGTTCACCACCTCCGGAATGCACCCGTTGACCCCCTACCTGATGGGCCGGCCGCACCCGCTTGGCCGGCGGCTCACCGGCAGGCGGCGATGCCTGCGCACCACCGATCTAGACGAGGTCGGCGACGAGACCCACCTCACCGTGTTCGAGATGCTCGGGTCCTGGTCGCTC
Source organism: Nocardia sp. NPDC051756 (assembly GCF_040681495.1). Classification (NCBI taxonomy): domain Bacteria; kingdom Bacillati; phylum Actinomycetota; class Actinomycetes; order Mycobacteriales; family Nocardiaceae; genus Nocardia; species Nocardia sp. NPDC051756. The sequence goes on from NZ_JBFAYV010000006.1 coordinate 84,729, forward strand.
GGCGACTACGCACGAGTCGTGGCGCACGTGGGACGAACTAGGCTTGCCGGTCGAACCGACCACGGACGAGAACTGGTGGTCCAACGGCCCGACCGGGCTCTGCGGACCCGATTCCGAGATCTTCGTCTGGACGGGAGACGAAATGCCTAGGGGCACACCGATATCCGATGACCGGTGGGTAGAGGTATGGAATCACGTGATGATGCGATACATCCGCCATTCGGACGGCTGTCTCGAACTGATGCGCCGTCCCAGCATCGACACCGGCCTGGGCCTGGAGCGGTTGGTAGGAATTCTGCGGAACACGCAGTCCGTCTTCGAGATCGACGTTTTCCAACCGTGGCTGAGCACGCTGCCTCGAATCTGGAGTCCGTTGGATGAGCGGTCGCTGCGAGTGCTGTCGGATCACCTGCGATCCAGCATCGTCATCATCGGTGACCAGGTCACGCCGTCCCCGTCCGGTCGCGGTTATGTACTGCGTCGTTTGATCCGTCGTGTTCTGACCACGCTGTGGCGCGACGATCCGACTCGCACCCTGTCCGACCTGCCGATCGAGCTGGTGGAACACACCCTCGAGCATTTCCGGCAATCCGTTGACCCGAGCGAGGTACGCACCGTCCTGCTCGATGAGGAACGCAAATTTGACGTGCTGCTTCAGCGGGGACGAAAGATATTGTTCCGCAGTCGTTTTACTGGAACTTTGACCGACGACGACTACCGCTATTTGCATGATACCCACGGCCTGCCACGCGATCTCGTGGTGTACCTGAACGCCGAAGCAGGTATCAGCTGACCGATCAGCGGGTCCTTTCGCGGCGCATGATGGAATTGGCGTATGGACGAGATCATCTTCCGGTCCGCGACGATCGATGACCTTTCAGCGCTGGTGACGATGCTCGCCGACGACGCCCTCGGCAGCGTCCGCGAGTCCGCGGACGATCTGGGCCCCTACCGCGCGGCCTTCGCCGAGATCGACAACGATCCGCGCCAGGAGCTGCTGGTCGCTGAGCGCCACGGCGCCGTAGTGGGCACAGCACAGCTGAGCATCCTGCCCGGACTGGCCCGCAAAGGGGCAGTCCGGGCACAGATCGAGGCGGTGCGGGTAGACCGACCGCTGCGCGGCCACGGTCTCGGATCCCAATTGATCGAGGAATGCGTACGTCGCGCCCGCGAACACGGCTGCACCCTCGTGCAATTGACCTCACACGCCAGCCGAGTGGACGCACACCGCTTCTACGACAAGCTCGGATTCGAAGCCAGCCACGTAGGTTTCAAACTGACGCTCGCCGACAGTTCGAATCACTGACGGACGCCGCGGAGGCCTCGAAACCCCGCCTCGTTAGTACGAGCAGGAGCCGGTCTGGGCGTCGCGGGAGCCGGTCAGGTAGGCGCGCTGGTCTTCCGGTGAGCGGGTCTGCCATTCGGGTGACGATTGGGTTGTGGTGATCAGTTCGTCGACGAACTTTGCTGGGGTCCAAGTGGAGTCGGCTTTGTTGCGGGAGGTGGCGTCGGCTATGAGGGTCAGTACTTGTTGGCAGGTCGTGTGACGTAGCTGGGTGGACGCGGCCGGTGTTGTCGCTGCTGCTGCGGCGGAGGCGGAGAGGATCTGCTGCACGGTGGCGCGTTCCGCGTCGCCGTCGATCGAGCAGCTGGTCAGCGTGGCGGCGGCGATGAGAGCGGTCGTGGCGACCTTGAACAGAGACATCTCGAAGTTGGTCCTCGGTAGTCGCGCAATCGGGTTGCGAAGGCTTCATGGGGTCGAGACAGGCTGCGGCGCAACCCGACTCCGATCTTCGATTGACAGTACTGCCACGGATTCGGGTTGCGGCCCAGGCAAATGTGGAGGTGTTGTGCAGCTCTTGTGGAGGTACTCGGTGCGACGCCGTCACCGGCCTGATTTTGCTGTGTCTCCGCGGGTGACGAGAATGGCTCTATGGTCGAAATTGTGCTGGTCCGGGGGGATATCACCGAGCAGGATGTGGACGCGGTGGTGAACGCGGCGAATTCGTCGTTGCTCGGTGGTGGGGGTGTGGACGGGGCCATTCATCGCAAGGGCGGTCCGGCGATCCTCGACGCTTGTCGTGATCTGCGGGCGTCGCATTATGGGAAAGGGCTGGCGACCGGGAAGGCGGTGGCGACGACCGGGGGGAATCTGCCCGCGCGATGGGTGATTCACACGGTCGGGCCGGTGTGGTCGGCGCAGGCGGATCGTTCGGCGTTGTTGGCCTCTTGTTATCGCGAATCGTTGCGTGTGGCAGATGAATTGGGTGCGCAGACGGTTGCGTTCCCGGCTATCTCCACCGGGATCTTCGGCTGGCCGATCGATGACGGTGCCCGGATCGCGATCGAAACTGTGCGGGCCGCTGATACGGCGGTGCGGGAGGTGCGTTTCGTACTGTTCGGCCCGGAGGCGTATGACGCCTTCGCTGCGGCTGTGTGAATTCCGCGCGGTATCTACGCCGAGCGCCCCTTCTGTTCGAACATGCTGTCAGTCCAGGCAATTTCGGTACACTTGCATGCGGTGAAAGTGGTGCGGAAGTCACCTCTACTTGGCTGAGCGACGCGCCCGATTCCTTCATCGAACGCAGCTTCGACACCCTATTTCCGAGTGCAGGGGAACCGACATGAGCATCAGCGAACAAATCACCGCCGGCCAGCTGGACAATCTCACGTTTCAAGGCAAGCTCGAGGACGGCCACCTGGTCCCCGGTGGCCTGCTCGGCGACCAGGCCGCCATGGACGACATCGAGGTCGGCATCTACGTGCTGGAGAAGGACGGCACGCTGATCGCTTGCAACAAGACCGCGATCGGCGCCTGGGGACGCACTCCTGAACTCGGCACGAGCGAGAAGTACTGCGGCGCGTTCCGCCTGCGTTACCCCTCCGGTGAGGTCATGCCGCACGAGGCGGCCCCGCCGTCGGTGGTCATCAACAACGGCGGCACCGTCCGCGACGCCGACGTCATCTGCGAACAGCCCGACGGTTTCCGGCTGCTCGCGCTGGTCAACGTCTTCCCGATCCGGGACGACTCCGACGAGGTCGTCGGCGCGGTCAACATCCTCCGCCACAACACCACCAAGACCGTGCCCGGCCTGCTGGAATCCGCCGGCGCCAGCTGAGCACCGCTTCCCGCAGCGCCTCTGCCGGCAGGAATCGTCAGCCGGGAGAGGCGCTGCGCCCGTGTTCAGGTCTACCGCGATTGCTCGACCACCGAGGTGAATACTGCCTGCATCGTCTGGATGTAGCGCTGAACGGATTCGTGGGCGACTGGTGTGTCCGGGAAGATCACGCTGAGCGAGGTTTCCGCGGGCATGCGGTTGATCCAGAGGAGGACTTCTTCGGAGGCGGCGCGGTTGGCGTAGATGCCGCCGTTCACCAGGTCGAAGAATTCGTGGCCGGCGAAGTCGCGGGCATCCACGTAGGAGATCATCGGGGTTGCCCAGCCGGGGCGGACGTCGAGGTCGGTGTCGGCGGGGAGTAGTTCGAGTACGCGATGAAATGAGGTGGGCGCGAGGCGGATTCCGTTCTCGTAAGCGCTCTGGGCGATGGGTGCCGCGCGGTCGAAGGTGGTGGCCGCGATGGGGAAGGCGACCGGGACGAGGGTGACATACCAACCCACAGAGGCACGTTCGGCGGCGGAGGTGCGGGTGCTGATCGGGGTCATGCCGAAGTAGTAGTCGCCGCCGGTGAGTTCGGCCTCGGCCAGCGCCGCGGCCGCGAAGATACCGCCGACGAACTCGGCGCCGTGAGCGCGGCAGACCAGTTCGAATCGGCGGGCGTCGGCCTCGGTGAGCAGGGTGATGGTGCGATGCGCGCTGCGATTGTAGCCATCGGTGCGCTTGCCGAGATCCAGAGGGAAAGAGGGCAATTCGCCGTCGTTGCCACGGATCAGCTCCAGCCATTTCCGGACACCGGCCGACGTGAGCGTCAGCTGGGCGGTGTGCTCGCGCTCCGCCGTGCAGTATTCGAGGTAGCTGGCGGCGGGCTCGAGGATCTCGCCGAAATTCCAGGCCTCCCGCGCGTACAGGTAGGCCAGGTCCGAGCAGGACAGGTACTGGCCGAGCCCATCGGTGTGCAGGTGATCCACCGCGAGGTAGACCGTCGTCGACTCGCCGTGCACGATCGCGCCGAAGGAGAAGCAATCCCATTGGGACGGCCCGGGAGTCGTCTTCTGCACATGCTCCCGGATGGCCTCCGCGTCGTCGAATTCACCGCAGTCGATCGGCGCGAAATCGACCACGTCCGCGTCGATCAGGTGTCGCCGGATAGTGCCAGCGGAGTCGATGGCGAACCACGTCCGAAAGGTGTCGTGGCGCACCAGGAATGCGTTGATGCTGCGGGTCATGGCGGCCTGATCGAGGTCGCCCATGGGGATCTCGACGGTCACCAGGCACAGACCCGAGTAGCGAAAGTCGGCTGCCGCGTGCCGATCTGCCAGCCGCAGATACTCTTCCTGCTGGTGCGACGGCGGTGCCGGATGCACCGGCGCGGTGGCGGCGCGCGCCACCGAATCCGGTGTGGCGGTCCAGGTCACCAGCCGACCCGGCGCCGGGTTCCACTCGTCGATCAGTCCCAGGTCGATCACAGCGCGCCCACCGGTTCGGAAATCGGTTGCGGCCGGCCGGGTTCGGCGGCGAGCACGAGTTCGGCCACCTTCGGCCCGGCCTGTTCCAGGCTGAACGAGCGACCCATCTGCATCGACATCAGATCGATGCCGAGGGTCTTGGTGACCCGCGCCCCGAGTTCCACCGCCATCAGGGAGTCCAGGCCGAGTTCCGGTACCGGCACCGTCAGGTCGATCGAATCGACCGGAACCCCCATCACCACGGCCAGCTCCGCGGCCATCTTGCGGGCGATGAACGGCCCCCGCTTGTTGTCGTCCAAATCGACCAGTTCGGCACGCAGCCGGGCCAATTCGGAGGTGTCCTTCGCCGACGTCTTGGCCAGTTCGATCGTCCGGCCGGTGCGGGCGAGCTGCGGGAAGGTGCCGGTGAGCTTGGCCCAGTCGGTCGGGATGATCGCCGCCCTGGTGTCCGCCAAGCGCAGGGTCTGCTCCAGATACGCGGTGGCATCGGACATGTCGATCGGCCCGAAGCCGACCAGGTCGAGGTATTTGGTCGCCGTCGCGTCGGCGGCCATCCCGCCCGTCGCCCCGGAGAGGTGACCCCATCCGACGCACAGCGCCCGCTCGCCGGCCCTGGTCCATTGCTCGGCCAGCGCCTCGACCGCGACATTGGCCGCGCAGTAGTTGTACTGGCCGTAGATGCCGTACATCGAGCCGCCGGAGGAGTACAGCACGAACATGTCCAGCCGGATACCCGCGTCGCTGACCGCTCGGTGCAGTGCGCGCGCACCGTGCACTTTCGGCCGGTACACCTGCGCCAGCTGTTCGTGCTCCATGAGGTCGATCCGGTTGTCCGACACCGAGCCTGCCGCATGGAACACCCCACGCAGCGGACGCTCGGCAGCGTGCGCCCGGGCAACCACCGCGGCCACGGCGTCGGCGTCGGTCACGTCGACCAGCTCCTCGATCGCCTCGACTCCTACGGTGCGCCACGCCTCGAGCTGCCGCCGGGCCGCCTCGCTGGTCGCACCGCTGCGACCGAGCAGCACCAGCCTGCGCGCGCCACGCAGCACCAGCCAGCGGCCGGTCGCCATGCCGAACCCACCGAACCCGCCGGTGACGAGATAGGTTGCGTCGGCACGGATCTCGATGTCGGGCAGATAGGGCCGCACCGGCGGCTCCGGTGCGTCGATGCGCAGCGCGATCCTGGTGAGCCCGGCGGAGCGGATGACTTCCTCGAAAGCGGTTCCCACGTCCTCGGTTTCGAACATCCGGTAGGGCAGTGGCCGATAAACGCCGGCCAGCACGTTCTCGTACACCCGTTGCAGCAGACCGGCCAGCCGCTCCGGCCGGATCGCGACCAGGCGGTCGAGATCCATCGAGTAGTAGGCCACGTTCTTGTCGAAGTTGGCCAGCTCGAGCAGCCCGCCGGTGTAGATGTCGGCCTTGCCGACCTCGACGATGCGCCCGAATTCGGCGACGGCGTTGAAGTTCTGGCGCAGGATCTCGCCGGGCGCGCTGCTCAGCACGACCTCGACGCCGACACCGTCGGTCAGGGCGAGCACGTCGTCGACGAAGTCGAGCGAACGCGAGTTGATCGCGTGATCCGCGCCGAGATCAAGGATGTGCTGCCGCCGTTCGTCGGTGCCGGCCGTGCCGATGATCCGCGCGCCGCGCGCCTTGGCGACCTGGATCGCGGCCGTGCCGACACCGCCTGCCGCGCCGTGGATCAGCACCGTCTCGCCGGGTTCCAGCCGCGCCAGCTCCAGCAGTCCGTACTCGGCGGTGGCGAAAGCGATTGCGCTGGTGCAATATCCGGGATCGGTGTCGGCGGGCAGGGGGATCACCAGTTGCCGATCGATGAGGGCGTAGCGCCGCATCATGCCTTTGGCCGCGACGGCCACCAGGTCACCGGCGGAGAAGCCCTCGATGCCTGCGCCGACCCGCACCACGGTGCCGACGCCCTCCATGCCGGGGACGGTGCCGAAATAGGTCGGCGCCAGCTCTCGTTCACCGAGCAGGCCGATGACCTTGAGCGGATCCTTGTAGTTGAGCCCGATCACCTGCATACGGACCTCGACCTGGCCGGGGCCCGGCGCTTGGCGGGGGCACTCGCGCCAGGCCAGCGCCGACAGCAGACGGGTGCGGGGGAGTTCCAGCTCGAAGTTGGCCTCAGGGTCGGTGAGTGGCTCCGCGGTGTCGTGTGCCGCCAAGCGGTTGGGGAGCGGCTTGGTCACCACGGGCGCCCAGCGCTTACCGTCGCGAAGCAGCACCTCGTCGGCGTTGTCGTACGAGAATGCCCCGGGCACAGCAAGTTCCGTGACCAGCTCCGCGATGCTGGTATCGGGTGCCACGTCGATCAGCCGCCATCGCAACGGTGTCTGCTCGTTCAACAGCACCCGTCGTGCCCCAGCCAACGCGGACTGGCGGGAGTCCGGCGCGATCGTGCTGTCCGGCAACGTGAATGCCCGCTCGGTGACCAGCGTGGCATGCACCGAACCGTCGCCGAACACCGTCTGCGGCGTCTGTTCGTCGGTCTGCGGGTTGGCGAATCCGTGGATCGCCACAGCGATCCGCTTCAAAGTCCACAGGTCCGCCAGATCGTCGGTACCGGCACCGGCCACCACACAGACGTGGAGTCGTGCGGTCTCCGCCGTATTGGCCTGCCGTAGGACCTCGACCAGTTCGGCTTCGAGTTCCGCGCCGGCCGAGTCGACGAGGTGCTGCCGTGCCCCCGGGACCGTGGCCGCCAATTGCTCGGCCCGGCTGCTTCTCCCGAGCGCGACGACGACCAACGTCGCCGAGTCGGCGTCGGGCAGGGCGGCCGGATCGATGGGGTCGCACTGCTGGATGGTCTCGCGATAGTAGAACTCGACCATCCGATGCAGCGGATCATCGCCGGGCTTCAGCGCGCCGATCTGAAGGCCGGTCAACCGCAGCACGAGGTTATCGTCGGCGTCCAGCACGTCGACGTCGGCCCGCAATCGCGCCTTCGGATCGCGCCGGGCGACCACCGTCGCCTGCTCGGGGATCGGTGCGAGCAGCCGCACCGCGGCCACCCCGACCGGCACCATGACGCCCTCGTTGATCCGCTCGTCGGCGAACAGCATTGCCGCGGTTTGCATTGCCGCGTCCAACACCGCCGGATGCGCGAGATGGCCGGAGTCCGCGGCGATCGTGCCGTCGACCGTCGCCACCGCGAGGTCCCGGCCGACCCGCACCGAGGTCACCCGCCGGAACGCCGGGCCGTACTGCAAGCCCGCCGCGGTCAGTCCCGCGTAGAACATCTCCGGATCGATATCGACGCCCACGTCGATCGTGGGAACCGTGGCCTTCGTGGGCAAGTGGCTGCCGGTCAGGGTGCGGCCGTGTGCGTGCACGGTCCACGCCGTGCCGGTCGCGTTGCGCGATCGGATCAGGAACCGGCCGCTCGACTCCTCGATGCTCAACGCCATGAGCGGCACATCCGGCGCGGCCATGATCAACGGTGCGACGAAGCGAACCTGTTCCAGCGCAACGCGTTTGACCCCGAGCCGAGTTGCCGTCGCGCTGAGCGCGGCATCCAGGTACGCGGCGCCCGGCATGATCCGCACCCCGTTGACCACATGATCGGCCAGCCAGGGCAGCAATTCGGAACCGACCTGCAACAGCCAGTCCGACCGTCCCTCGACATCCGGATCGCCGAGCATGGCATAGCTGTCCGGTGTGCCGAGCCGAGCCTGCTCGAACAGCGGCAGCGTCGAATGCAATCGCGTTCGCTGCCACGGATAGCGGGGGAGCGGCACGTGCGCGGTGACGGGGGCGTCGTCCGGGAACAACTGGTCGGGCTCGAGCACCCCGGCACTGTAGAGACCGATGAGCGTGCGCCGGACGCTCGCCGAATCGGGTTCTTTGCGATCCAGAGTCGGCACGGTGGTGCCGTGCACGTCCGCGTCGACCAGGGCCTCGCGAATATTGCCGGACAGCACCGGATGCGGGCCGACCTCCAGGAAGACCCGGCTGCCCGCGCCGATCGCCTTCGTCACCGCGTCGTGGAAACGCACCGGCTGCCGGACATTCGCGCACCAGTACTCGGCATCCCACTCGGCGGCGGTGACGAGTTCGCCGGTGACGGTCGAATACAGCGGCACCCTCGGCGGCCGTGGCGACAGGTCGGCCAGTTCGGTGCGCAACGCGTCCAGGATCGGATCCATCAACCGGCTGTGATACGGCACCTCCACCCGCAATCTGCGCGCGAAAGCCGCCTCCTCGGTGAGTGTTTCGGCGATCTCGTCCAACCGGTCCGGATCGCCGGACAGGGTGAGCGAGGTCGCGCTGTTGATCGCCGCGATATCCACGCGCGGGTCGTCCGCGACGAGTTCGCGGGCCCGATCGAGCGGCAACCCGACGGCCAGCATCCCGCCCGATCCCGCGGTGGTCGCCTGCAACCTGGCCCGGTGATAGGCGACTCGAACCGCGTCACGCAGCGTCAGCATCCCGCTGACGTACGCCGCAGCGACCTCGCCGACGCTGTGCCCGACGATCGCGGCGGGTGAAATCCCGTACTGGGCAAGCTCACTCACCAATGCCACTTGGACGAGGAAGTTGGCAGGCTGGGCGACCTCGGTCCTCGTCACCCGCGATTCGGCTTCGGGTTGCAGCAGTGCGTCGATGATCGACCACTCGGCGAGCTTGCCGAACTCGGCATCGATCTGCGCCGCCGTCTCGGCGAATACGCCACCGGCGCAGAGCAACTCACGCGCCATACCCCACCATTGCGGCCCCATACCGGAGAACACGAAGACCGGCTCCGCATTGCGTGACGCGACGGTGCGCACCGCGTCACGACCCTCGCCCGCCGCGAACTGCCGCAGTTCGTGCAGCATGTCGCCGGCCTCGCCGACCAGCACGCCGGTGCGGAACTGGTGGTGCGCCAGCCGGGTCCACGCGGCCTCGGCCAGCCGCTGCGGGTCGGCACCCGTCCCGATCAGCTCGGCGAAGCGACCGGCGATGGCACGGGCGGCGCCCGTGCTGCGGGCTGAGATGGGCAGAATGCCGAGGTGGCGCGCGGGCTCGGTGGATGACGCTGTCGACCCGAGGTACTCCTGGAGAATCGCGTGGCCGTTGGTGCCGCCGTAGCCGAAACCGTTGACCGCGATCGTCATCGGATCCGCATCCGGCGGCAGCGGCTCGGCGTCCACCTGGATGTGCAGGCCGAGTTCATCGAGCGGGATATCCGGATTCGGCTTGTCGAGCCAGCCCTGCGGCGGAATCACCCGATGCCGAATTGCCAACGCCGCCTTGATGATGCTCGCGATTCCGGCGGCGGCCTCGGTGTGGCCGAGGGTCGCTTTGACCGAACCGACGCCGAGCGACCTCGACCGTCCGGCCGGAGCGCCGAAAGCCCGTCCGAGCGCGCGCAATTCGACGGGATCGCCGACCAGAGTGCCGGTGCCGTGCGCCTCTACATAGGTGATCGCGTCCGGTGTCAGCCCGGCGCGGGCACACACCGTGCGGGCCAGCGACTCCTGCGACTCGGCGTTCGGCACGGTGATCGCCGTGGTCCGCCCGTCCTGATTCGCCCCGGTGGCCTTGACCACGGCGTAAATTCGATCACCGTCGCGCACCGCGTCATCGAGCCGCTTCAGCACCACCATGCCCGCACCCTCGCCGCGACCGTAGCCGTCGGCGGCCGCGTCGAAGGACTTGCACCGGCCGTCGGCGGCAAGGAAGCTGCCCTTGCACATCAGCACGAAGGTCTCCGGTTGCAGCATGACGTTCACGCCGCCGGCCAGCGCAACGTGACAGTCGTCGTTTTCGAGCGCCTGGCAAGCAAGATGGAACGCCACCAGTGACGACGAGCACGCCGTGTCGACGGTGAGCGCGGGACCGGTCAGGTTGAGCGCGTAGGCGATTCGGTTGGAGAGCATGGTGTACGACGCGCTCGCCGGGGTGTGCATGTCGGTGTGGAACAACGCCGGACCGACCACACCGATCACCGACTGATCCACCACGAATCCGCCGACGTACACACCGACCGGCGCGCCCGCGGCCCGCCCCGCGACGCCCGCGTCGTCGAGCGCCTCCCAGGTCACCTCGAGCAACAGGCGCTGCTGCGGATCGAGCACAGTCGCCTCGCGCGCCGAGATGCCGAAGAAGTCCGGGTCGAACTCCCACGGATCGGTCGTCATGAACGCGCCGTGCTTGGTGTAGCTGCGGCCGGGGGTGCGCGGTTCCGGATCGTAGTAGCGGCGGTAATCCCAGCGGTCCGGCGGAATCTCGACCACGCCGTCGCGTTTGTCGAGAACGAAATCCCAGAACGTATCCGGCGAGTCGATGCCGCCCGCATATCGACACCCGATACCGACAATAGCGATATCCGACACGTAGGCCCTCCAATACGGTCGTTCTGCGCCGCCGCACGAATCGACGAAGCGTAAAACAAAGTCCAACACAATAGGCAAACCGGGCTCGATCATATCGACGCCGATAACCGGTACCCGGAAATTCTGGAGATCGCTGCACTGCGACCGGTGATCGTCTGTGAAATGTCCTGATTCAGTGCCCTTTACGGCGCTACCCAGCGGTGATCGCGGGCAGGCCAGGCGGCTATAGGTACAGTTCACAGGCTGGTCGGCGCTCGAGTTGTGCCCTGTTGGAATCTCCGATCGCCGGTGTTCGTGCCGTGGTATCCCTTGGTACGTTCCCGGCTGATCGCCGGACGCCACCGAGAGTCGGGCAATTCACGCACGGATTAGGAGACGGCCGTTGTTCGCCGATTTCACCCACTGGGCCGACCTGGTCGTCCGGCGGCGATTCGCGGTCATCGGAATTATGGTTTTCCTGCTGTCCGCCCTCGGCGCATACGGGCTCGGGCTCGGCGATGAATTGAGTTCGCGCGGTTGGGATGATCCGGGCTCGGAATCCGCGCAGGCGGCCCGATTGCGGGACGAGGCATTCGGCCGGGACCCCAGCGGTGACCTGATTCTGCTGTTCCACGCGCCACCCGGCAAGACGATCGACGACCCGGCTTTCGGCGGGGAGATCGTCGACTATCTGAACGATCTGCCGCGGCGGTTCCCCGGCGAGATCGCGAAGATCAATGGCACCTACTGGCCGACCGAGACCGGCCTGACGCTGCCGGATCTCTTCGGGTCCAAGGATCGTCGGCATGCGTTCGCATCGGTCGCGATGAGGGGCGGCGACGACACCGCGTTGATCCGCAACTACGGCAAAGTCGCTGACCGACTGAACATTCCGGGCGTCGACCTGGAGATCGCCGGCGGCCAGGCGGTCGCGGGCGCGCTCAACGACACCATGGTCCGCGATCAACGGCGGATGGAGCTGATCGCCGTCCCGGTCGTCGCGGTGCTGCTGTTCTTTCTCTTCGGCGGTGTCGTCGCGGCGGCGCTCCCGCTCATCGTCGGCGGACTGACCGTGGTCGCCGCGTGGGGTGTCGTTCGCGCCATCACCATCGTCACGGATGTCAATTCGTTTGTCTCCCCAGTGGTTTCGATGATCGGTCTCGGCCTGGCCATCGACTACGGGCTGTTTCTGGTGAGCCGATTCCGCGACGAACTCGCCGACGGTTACGAGGTGCCGGTGGCGGTGCGCCGGGCGGTGACGACCGCCGGTCGGACAGTGATGTTTTCGGCGACCATCGTGGTCGTCGCGGCAGCGGGCGTGCTGTTGTTCCCGCAAGGCTTCCTGCGGTCGTTCGCCTACGGCGCGATGGTCACCGTCGCACTGGCCGCGCTGACCTCGATCACGGTATTGCCCGCGCTGCTCGCGGTGCTCGGGCATCGGGTCGACGCGTTCGGCGTCGACTGGTTCCGCAAGACCCGGACTGCCGACGATGTCCGAGACAATATTTGGGGGCGCATCGCGGCAGCGGCAATGAAACGGCCACTGGCCGTGGTGATCCCGGTGTGCGCCGGTCTGCTGCTACTCATCGCGCCGATACAGCATGTCGTCTTCGGTGGCATCACCGAACGCTTCCTGCCGCCGGACAACCCGACTCGATTGGCGCAGCAGCACTTCGACGAGATCTTCCCGCTCCGGCGGATCGATCCGGTCCAGCTGGTCATGATCACCTACCGCAGCTCGGACATCGATGCCGTTGTGGCGCAAGCGAACCAGGCTCCCGGACTGGCTGCACCGTTCCCCGCTCCGATGCAGGGCGCAGAGCCGTTCGTCTATGCCACCGACACCGTACTGGCCGGCCCGGACTGGGCGGACTCGACCATCGAATACTTGCGTTCGATGGAATTGCCCAAGGGGACAACACTATTGGTCGGCGGCGACCCCGCGGCGAAGCGCGACAGCATCGACGCACTGCTCGACCGGCTACCCCTCATGCTCACGCTGGTCTTCCTCGCCACGACCGCCCTACTGTTCCTGACCTTCGGCTCGGTGGTGCTGCCGCTGAAAGCCGCGGTGCTGAACCTGCTCGGCCTCGGCGCCACCATCGGCGTGCTGACCTGGATCTTCGTCGAAGGGCATGGCGCAGACGTGCTGGGCTACACACCCCAGCCGATCATGCCGTTGATCTTGATGCTGATCGTCTCGGTGATCTACGGCCTGTCCACCGACTACGAGGTGTTCCTGCTCGCCCGCATCGTCGAGGCCCACCGGGCGGGGGAGTCCACCGTCGAGGCGATCCGCACCGGCGTCGCCCGCACCGGCCGGATAATCACCGCCGCCGCAGCGATTCTCATCGTGGTAACCGGCGCCTTCGCCCTCTCTGATCTGCTGATGATGCAATACATCGCCCTCGGCATGGTCACCGCCTTGTTCATCGACGCGACCGTGCTGCGCCTGCTGCTCGTCCCCGCGACGATGAAACTGCTCGGCGAAGCCTGCTGGTGGGCGCCGAGCACGCTGCGTTGCCTGCACCGGAGAGTCGTTGCCCGCGCACCGGTGAACGATGTGGTGCCCGGTTTCACCGAGGCGGACGATCTGGCCGAGTGTGATTAGCCGCGGCACCGAAATGTGTTGTCTCGCAATCGCGTACCGACACTATGGCCGGATCGGCTCGGGTATCGTCGACGGCAGACTCGTCGATATCGTCGAACGTAGGCCGCGCGATGTTGGTATCGCCGGTCGCCTGCACGTCGTGCACGCACTGATGGCCGGATGAGGAGCGGCCTGCCCCTACCGGGTGTGCCGCCGACTATCGGCCTGACGCAAGCGGATCCAGGCCGCGGGACACTCGGCGGTCGAGCGTAATGGCGGTATAACCCCCTATCAGCGGGCGTAATATTCTGGTAAACGTCTGAACAATATTGAACAGTCAGAACGCTTTTCATCTGTGGTCCGGAACGGCCAGGCGCGATGATATCGGGCAGGTCCGGAGCGCCTCGTCGCGACGAGGCGGTGACATAGCCGGATCGATTCTGGGGCCATTCACATCTCGGCGAGTGGCCTTGAATCGACCGAAAGCGACCGTGCGGTTGGTAGTGGGCAAACCCGCAGCGCCGTGCCGCGATTCGGGTGGGTGCCGGGGGAGGTGAGGGCGTCCGCGCGACTGCGTCCGCGAGGTCGCCGGTCGCGCTTGCTGACAGCGCCGTTCGTCGCCAATTCCACACCCGTGTTCGTGCTTGCGCCGGTTGGGCGTCAACGGATTCCGGAAGCCGAAAAACCTACCCTGACGTAGGGTCATACCTAGGAGTATTCAATACTCACCGGTATTGCGAGGGCTCGGGACCGGTGCTAGCTTTCCACTCATCCAGGGGTAAGTCGGTCGAAGATGCTCGAATCCCGGGACTTCCCTCCGTCTGAGCAAGGGCTGAAGCGTGCGCCAAATGCAGGAAAACGGGTCATCAGCAGAGCAACGAATCCGGACCTGGTTGATCGGTCGAGTTGCTGAGATCATGGACGTCGACACTGCGGCTGTCGACACCGAAACCAGTTTTGCCACATACGGTCTCACCTCCGCCGACGTCGTCGGCCTGTCCGGTGAGCTCGAGGAAATGCTGGGTCGCAAGCTTGCCGAAACACTGCTGTACGAGCATCCGTCGATCAGCCTGCTCGCTCGCGCGCTGGCCGATCCGGAATCGGCGGACGAGGCGCAGGCGCCGGCCGTGCTCGACGAGACTCCGGCCCAGGTCGACGACCCGCTCTGCGTCGCAGGCATGGCCTGCCGCTTCCCCGGCGGCGCGAACACGCCCGCGCAGTTCTGGCAGAACCTGCTCGACGGTGTCGACGCCAGTGCCGAGGTGCCCGCGCAGCGCTGGGACGCGCGGTCGTTCTACGACCCCGATCCCTACGCGCCGGGCACCGCGTACACCACCCGCGGCGCGTTCGTGGACGACATCGCGGGCTTCGACGCGAAATTCTTCGGAATCTCACCGCGCGAAGCACTTCGGCTCGACCCGCAACAGCGCATGCTGCTCGAGGTGGCGTGGTCGGCGCTCGAAGACGCCGGGATTCCCGCGGATCGGATCCGCGGTAGTCGCACCGGTGTGTTCGTCGGGATGATGGCGACCAGCCAGTACGCGAACGTGCTGACCGACCGAGGTGGGCCGGCCATGCTGGACGATCCCTATGTCGGGCTCGGCACCTCGCCCAGCGTGCTCGCGGGCCGGGTGTCCTACCTGCTCGACCTGCGCGGCCCGAGCCTGGTGCTCGACACCGCCTGCTCATCGTCGCTGGTCGCACTGCATCTTGCGATGGCCGCCGTGCGCAACGGCGAGTGCGACCGCGCGATCGTCGCCGGCGTCAGCGCGATCGTGCATCCGGATATGTTCCGGCAGGCCTGCAAGATGCGGATGCTGGCCGTCGACGGCCGATGCAAGACGTTCGACGCCGCGGCCGACGGATTCCTGATCGGCGAGGGTTGCGGCGCCGTCGTGATCGAACGACTGAGCACCGCTCGGCGGCACCACCATCAGGTCCACGCGATCCTGCGCGGGTCGGCGGTCAATCAGGACGGCATGAGCAACGGGCTGACGGCGCCGAACGGCGCGGCCCAGGTCGACGTCATCCGGGCGGCACAGCGGCGCGCGGGTGTGCGCCCCGACGAGGTGGATTTCGTCGAGGCGCACGGCTCGGGCACGCCCCTCGGCGATGCCATCGAGATCGGCAGTCTCACCGAGGTTTTCGGCGGCGCCGAGCGTGCGGCGGGTCCGCTGGCCGTCGGCGCGGTCAAGACCAACGTCGGCCACCTCACCGGCGCCGCCGGGATGGCGGGTCTGATCAAGACGATCCTGGCGCTCGGCCACCGGGTCATCCCGCCGAATCTGCATATGCGCGAACCGAATCCGTCGATCGACTGGGCGGGGGCTCCGGTGCGCTTGCCGCACGAGCCGACCGCCTGGCCCGCTCGGGACACCGCACCGATCGCGGGGGTGAGTTCGTTCGGCTGGTCCGGGACCAACGCGCACATCGTGCTGGCCGCGCCGCCTGAACCGCAACCGGCGCTGGATGATTCCGCTCCGCACCAGTGGCATGTGCTGCCGCTGTCCGCCCGCACCGGAACCGCGCTCGCCGTGAGTGCGAAGGCCCTGGCGGATCACCTTCGGGCACAGGCCGATATCGCACCGGGCGCGCTCGCCTACACCGCGCAGTTCGGGCGCAGCGCGCTGGAGCACCGGACGGCCGTTGCCTTCCGAACGATCGCCGAGGCCGCCGACCAGCTCGACGGTGTCGGCACGAAGGTGCCGGCCGCGGTGGCGCGCCGGGGCGAGGTCGCCGCGGTGAGCTTCGTATTCCCCGGAACCGGCGACCAATTCGTCGGCATGGGCCGCGGGCTCTACGACAGTGACGCCACTTTCCGCGCCGCCCTCGACGCGTGCGCAGAGCTGGCGATCCCGCATCTCGGCACGGATTTCCGCACGGTGTTGTTCGCGCAGGAGGACGCGGATCATTCGGATCTGCTGTCCGCCTTCGGGCGCGGCGGCTCCGGCGTCGATTCGCCGTTGACCAGCCGGACCGACCTCGCGCACGCCGCGGTGTTCGCGCTGGATTACGCCGCGGCGCAGATGTGGCTCGGTCGCGGCATCGCGCCGTCGGCGTTGATCGGCTACAGCCTCGGCGAGTACGCGGCCGCCTGCGTGGCCGGCGTCTTCGCGCTGGAAGCCGTTGTGCCCTTGGTCATTCGACGCGCGCAACTCGTCGCCGAGTCGGAGCCGGGCGTGATGCTCACCGTCGGCGACAGTGCCGAACGCCTGGCGGGCTATCTGGACTCCGAGCTGTCCCTCGCTGCCGTGAACAGCCCGTCGGCCTTCGTGGTTGCCGGGCGCGAGGCGGCGGTGGCGCGGTTGGAGGCGGTGCTGGCCGCAGAGGAGATCGTCTGCCGCCGGGTGCCGACCAGCCGGGCCATGCATTCGCATCTGCTGCGTCCGCTGCGTGATCGCTTCGAGGGGATGCTCGCCGAGGTTGAGCTGAAAGCGCCTGCGCTGCCCCTGATCTCGAACGTCACCGGCACCTGGATGACAGCTGGGCAAGCGCTGGACCCCGGCTATTGGGTGGACCACATGTGCTCGACGGTCCGGTTCACCGACGGTGTGCGGACCCTCGCGAACGAACACCCCGGCGTTGTACTCGACCTCGGCGCCGGGCAAACCGGCAGCCTCGTGCGGCAGTCGCTGACCGGCCACGCGGACAGCGCCATGGTCCTGCCGACGCTGCGCGCCTCGGCGATGAAGGAGCCAGAGCCCGCCTTGATCGCCCGCACGACGGGCCGGATGTGGACCCGTGGCGTGCCGGTCGACTGGCGGGCCGAGGGCGGCATCGTGCACCTGCCGACCTACCCGTTCGAACACGTGCAGTACTGGCCCGACGAGACAGCCGGGCGCGAAGTCGAGCGCGCGGCCGCGCCGAAGGCGCCGAGTTCGGACTTCGGATTCGCCGTGCTGCAACCCTATTGGGAACCCGAGCTGCCGTCCGGCGGGAGCGTCGCCGGGCCGCATCTGATCTTCGCCGATCAGCTGGGCCCGAGCATCCGGCTGGCCGATCGGATGCGCCGCGTGCTGGCACCGTCGACCCGGGTTGTCACCGTTGTCCCGGGTACGGCGTTCGGCAAGATCAACGAATCGACCTACGGGATTCGTCGCGACGAGCCCGGTGACTATGCGCGACTGCTGGATGCGCTGGCCGACGACGGCGCGTTGCCCCGCGTCGTCACCCACCTCTGGTCCGTCACCGGTCCCTGCCCGGACCCGCTCGCGCCGGACCGGGTGGCCGAACACCAGCGGATCGGCTTCGACAGCGTCATCGCGCTCGGAAACGCGCTGGGCCGCAAGGTGATACAAGGCGTACGGCTGATCGTCGTGACCGACTTCGCCGAGATCGTCGACGGCGAAGACCAGTTGCACCCGGGTAAAGCGACAATCCAGGGCCCGGCGCTGACGCTCCCGCAGGAATATCCGAGCCTGGCCGTGCGCACGGTCGACCTCGAGCCGTCCGACGACGACGGCGCCGAATGGGACCTGCTCGCCATGCAACTGCTGAGCGAGTTGCGCTGGCCGGGCACCGCGACCTCGGTGGCCTATCGCGCCGCGAAGCGCTGCGTCAAGCGCTTCCGCCCCGCCACGCTGCCTGCCCGCCCGCTCGGGTTCCGCGCCGGCGGTACGTATGCGATCACCGGTGGACTCGGAAAGATCGGTCTGCAACTTGCCACCCATATCGTCGGCGCTCAGCCGGACGTGAATCTGGTGCTGCTGGGCCGAACCGGCTTACCGGCTGATCCGGTCGCCGGTTCGCCGGACGCGGAACGCAAGCGGATCGTCGACGAGCTGGCCTCGACCGGCGCCCGAATTCTGGTGCTGGCCGCGAATCTCGGTGACCACGATGCGCTTCGCGCCGCGTTTGCCCTCGCCGAAGAACAGTGCGGACCGATCAACGGCGTCGTGCACGCCGCCGGGCTCACCAGCCCGGAAACCTTCGCGACCTCGAACAAACTGACCCCCGAACTGATCGCACCGCACTTCGGCCCGAAGGTCTACGGCACCGTCGCCCTCGCCGAGGCCCTGGCCGGCCACGACGACCTCGAGTTCGTGCTGCTGATGTCGTCGATGTCGGCGATCCTCGGCGGCCTGGGCTTCACCGCCTACTCGGCGGCCAACGCCTTCCAGGATCGGTTCGTCGAGTCCGCGGACCTGCCGGTTCCGGCCGCGTGGCGCTCGGCCTGCTGGGACACCTGGCGGTCTACCACGGCGAGCGAAGCCGTTGCGGGCGTCGGTGATTCACTGAACCGATACTCGATGACGACGGCACAGGGGCTGGCGACCTTCGACCAGCTGCTGGCCGGCGCACCGCGCCGGGTGATCGTCTCCGCAGGCGAACTGACCAGCCGAATCGCCGCCTGGGTTCCCGGTCGCGACCCGTTCCATGGCGTACCGGAGATGGGGGAGCAACAGTCCGCTCGCTCCGGCGACGGCGAAACCGCCGATCGCCCACACGCTTTCGCCGGCGAGGCGGTCGGTGTGCAGGAGTACCAGCGCAGGCTGGCCGCGCTGTGGCGGACCGCGCTGGGCGTCGAACAGGTCGACCTCTACGACAACTTCTTCGAACTCGGCGGCAACTCGCTGGTCGGCCTGCAACTGGTCAACTCCATCCAGAAGGAGTTCGGCGTCACGGTGCCCACGCTGGCCCTGTTCGAGGCGCCGACGGTGGCCGATATGGCGGCCTATCTGCTCCCGGACCTGCCCGGCGAATCGCCGCAGCAGGCTCCGATCGTCAGCGCGCCGGTTCCGGTGTCCGACGGGCTGGTTCGCCGCGGCGGCATGCTGGTCGAGGACATCGCGATCATCGGTATGGCGGGTCGTTTCCCCGGCGCGAACTCGGTCGATCAGTTCTGGCAGAACGTGCGGGACGGGGTCGAATCGATCAGTTTCTTCAGCCACGAGGAGCTGATCGAAGCCGGCGTGCCCGCGGAGGTGGTCAATCAGCCCGGTTATGTTCGTGCCCGCCCGGTGCTGGACAACATCGAGGATTTCGATGCCGAGTTCTTCGGCTTCACGCCGTTCGACGCGCGGCTGACCGATCCGCAGCAGCGACTGTTCCTCGAGGTGGTCTGGGAGTCGCTGGAAAACGCCGGTTACGCGCCGCGCTCGATCGGCAAGCCGGTCGGCGTCTTCGGCGGCGCGAACATCAGTACCTATCTGCTGCGCCGGATCTCGCAGGATCCCGACATCATCGAGATGATCAACGACTACCAGTTGGTGATCAGCAACGACAAGGACTCGCTCACCACCGCCGCGTCGTACAAGCTGAACCTGCGCGGGCCCGCTGTCTCGGTGCAGACCTTCTGCTCCACCGGGCTGGTGGCGGTCCACCTGGCCTGCCGCAGCCTCATCGGCGGCGAGTGCGACATGGCCGTGGCCGGCGGTGTCTCGGTTCGCGTGCCGGACAAGGTCGGTCACCTCTTTCAGGAGGGCGGCATGGAGAGCCCGGACGGGCACATCCGCACCTTCGACGCGAAGGCCAAGGGCGCGCTCTTCGGCGACGGCGCCTCGGTGCTGGTGCTCAAGCGGCTCGCCGACGCGCTGGCCGACGGCGATTCGATTACCGCGGTGATCAAGGGATCGGCGATCAACAACGACGGTTCGCAGAAGGTCGGCTTCACCGCCCCGAGCATCAAGGGGCAGGCCGAGGTAGTCGCCAAGGCGCTGACCGTCGCGGGCGTCGACGCGGATACCGTCGGCTATATCGAGGCCCACGGCACCGCAACGGAATTGGGCGACCCGATCGAGGTGGCCGCGCTGACCCGGGCCTTCGGCGACACCGAGCGCAAGCAGTACTGTGCGATCGGCTCGGTGAAGACCAACATCGGTCACCTGGATCGGGCGGCCGGCTCGACCGGTTTGATCAAGGCCGCGCTCGCGGTGCGCGACGGCGTCATTCCGGCATCGCTGCACTACGAATCGCCGAATCCGGAGATCGATTTCGAGCGCAGCCCGTTCTACGTGAGCACCGCATCGACACCGTGGCAACCCGGCGCCGGGCAGCCACGCCGGGCCGGGGTGAACTCCCTCGGCATGGGCGGCACCAATGCGCACGTCGTGGTGGAACAGCCGCCGGTGCAACAGTATTCGGTCGACGACGGCCGGCCGAACGTGCTGGTGCTTTCGGCCCGCACCAAGTTGGCGCTCGACGCCGCGACGAAGAATCTGCGCGCGCATCTGGATGCGCATCCGGAGCAGCCGATCGCCGACATCGCCTACACCCTGCAGGTCGGACGGGAACGCTTCGAGCACCGACGGGCGGTCGTGGTCGCCGACCGGCTCGACGCGCTCGACGTGCTCGACGGGGCTCGACCGGATCGGCTGGCGGACAACCGTGATCGGTCCAACAACCGGCCGATCGGATTCTTGTTCGCCGGGCTGGCGGGCTTCCGCGCCGACGTCGCCGCTGATCTCTACGCCGCCTGCGGCGTCTTCGCGACGACCGTGGACACCTGCGCCGATCTCCTGAAGCCATTGGTGGGTCGCGATATTCGGGACGTGCTGTTCGATGTCGACGATGTGCTCGCCGCAGGGTCGCCGTCGAACGCGCTGCCGCATGCCGCTGCCTTCGTCGTGGAATTCGCACTTGCCCAGCAACTCTCGGCGTGGGGGTTGCGTCCCCAGGTCATGCTCGGCCGGGAGATCGGTGAGCTGGTGGCGATCTGCCTGGCGGGCATGGTGCTGCTGCCGGACGCGCTGGGCCTGGTGGTCGAACGCGCTCGGCTGCTCGACCAGGCGGATGCCGACGCGGCACCCGGCGCCCTCGACCGGGTTGCCCGGGAGCTGGCCGAATGGGTTGCCCGGCAGCTGAGCCCGGCCGAGCCGACCGTTCGTTGCGTCTCGACCGTCACCGGAACCGGACTTGCCGCGCAAGACCTGCTCGACCCGCAGTACTGGACGAGACACGTCCA
This sequence comes from Nocardia sp. NPDC051756, assembly GCF_040681495.1. Lineage (NCBI taxonomy): Bacteria > Bacillati > Actinomycetota > Actinomycetes > Mycobacteriales > Nocardiaceae > Nocardia > Nocardia sp. NPDC051756. The sequence goes on from NZ_JBFAYV010000006.1 coordinate 106,130, forward strand.
GGGGCCGGTCGCGTTCGAAACGGCCGCCGACGAGATCCTGGCCGAACCGGAGCGAATCCTGTTGGAGGTCGGCCCCGCCGGCACGATCGGCGATCTGATTGCCGAGCGCTGCCCCGTGGAACATCGCCGGATGATCGTCGGCACCGCACCCGCGCAGGCCGACCCGACGACCGGCGCGACGAAGCTGGCCGAAACCTTGGCGGCACTGTGGATCAACGGCGTCGCGGTCGACTGGAAAGCGGTGCACGACGCGCCGCGCCGGCGAATTGCCCTGCCCACGTACGTGTTCCAGCGACAGCGCTACTGGATCGAGGAGCGCCCGGCCGGCGAGACGCGGGACAACGGCATCAGCACGGCCGACGTGGCCCGCGATCCGGCCCGTGCCCTGGCCACCCTGGCCCGCCGACCGGCCGAGGAATGGTTCGCCATTCCGGCCTGGCGGCAGTCGGCGCCGACCCCGGCGGAGCCGGTTCGGGTGGACGGCACCTGGCTGCTGCTCACCGACGTCTCCGTGCGGGCGATGGAGTTGGCCGAATCCATCACCGCCGCAGGCGGATCGGTGGTGACCGTGACGCCGGGAGCGGAGTTCGCGCGAGCCGGGGACGGTTCGTTCACCGTCGAGCCGGGTTCGACTCCGGACCAGCTCGCGTTGCTGTCCGAACTGGTCGCGGAAGGTTCGGTGCCACAACGGATTCTGCACCTGTGGTCGGGCACCGAGGATGGCGCACCCGCCGATGTGCACACGTCCTTCCACAGTCTGCTGGCGCTGGCGAAGGCGGTCGCCGAAACCGGCCTGGGGGACGTCGGTCTCGACATCATCACCACGGGCGCGTTCGATGTCACGGCGGCCGACCGGATCGATCCGTACCAGGCGATGGTCACCGGTCCGCTCAAGGTGATCCCGCTGGAGTACCCGGCGGTGCGCGTGCGCCACATCGACGTCGGCGACGGCGATTCGAACGCCGACCTGCTGCTGCGCGAATTGTGCAGCGCCGGCGCCGATTCCCAGGTGGCCCTGCGCGGCCGCCGGCGCATGACCCCGCACTTCGAACGGCTCGTCCCGCCCACGGTTCCCGCGCCCGAACAGGTGCTGAGCGAGCGCGGTGTGTACCTGATCACCGGCGGGCTCGGCGGCGTCGGGCTGGCGATGGCGCACCGGCTCGCCGAACACGTCCGGGCGCGACTCGTGCTCGTCGGTCGCACCGGCCTGCCGGACGAATCCACCTGGGACGACCTGCTGGCCGATCCGGGCACCCCGGCCGAGCTCGCCCGGCGCATCCTCGAGGTGCGAGCGCTGGTCGGGGCGGGCGCCGAAGTACTGGTCCTGCCCGCCGACGTGTCGGATCGGGCGGACATGCGCAAGGTGGTCGACGAGACGCTGGCCAGATTCGGTCGTATCGACGGCGTCCTGCACGCCGCCGGGCGGCCGGGCCAGGGTCTGATGCAGTTCAAGACCGATGAGCAGATCGCCGAGGTATTCGCCGCCAAGGTCGCGGGCACGGACGTGCTGCGCGACGTGCTCACCGGCATCGATCTCGACTTCCTGCTGCTGTTCTCCTCGATCGCCGCGCTCACCGGCGGCGGGCCCGGCCAGATCGACTACTGCGCCGCCAACGCCTACCTGGATGCCGTCGCGCACGCGAGCGCGGACCCGTACCGGGTGATCTCGATCAACTGGGGCGACTGGCAGTGGAACGGCTGGGACGACGCGCTGGCCGGACTCGACCCGGGCGCAGTCGAATTCCTGCGCGCGAACCGGGCCAGGATCGGCATCGATTTCGACGACGGCTGGGAGTCGATCCTGCGCGTCCTCGCGCTGGACGAGCCACAGGTCTCGGTCTCCACACAGGAGATGAACACCCTGGTCGCGGTCACCGCGGCTCTGACCGTGGCGACCCTGGCCGGCGCCAGCGGCAGGCCGCGGGGCGAGAAGCATCCGCGCCCAGATCTCGGGATGCCGCTGGTCGCCCCGGACACCGACCTGACCCGCGCCATCGCGGAGATCTGGCAGGACGCGCTCGGGCTGTCCGAGGTCGGCGTGCACGACAACTTCTTCGAACTCGGCGGCAACTCGCTGCTCGGCGTCGATCTGGTGACCACCATGCGTGCTCAGTTGAAGCTGCCCGCGCTGCCGCCGCACGTGCTCTACGAGGCGCCGACGATCGCCGATCTCGCCGAGTTCATCGATGACGCGGGATCGGGCTCCGTCGAGGAGGTCGGCACCGGCAACGAACGTGGCGCGCTGCGCCGGGAAGCTCTGCTCAACCGGAGGCGCAATGGATAGCCGGCTCGAGCCACCGCCGTTCGCTGTTGCGATCGTCGGCATGGCCGGCCGGTTCCCCGACGCCGACGACGTCGACACGCTCTGGCAGAACCTGCAAGCGGGCCGGACCGCGATCCGGCAGCATCGCCCGTCCGCGGCGGTGCTGCGCGCGGCCGGCGCGAACGGGGCCGGGCCGGTCACCGCGAGCGTGCTGGCCGACGCGGAATGTTTCGACGCGGCGTTCTTCGGGGTCGATCCGGCGGAGGCGCTGATCACCGATCCGCAACATCGCCTGTTTCTCGAATGTGTGTGGACCGCACTGGAATCCGCCGGATACGACCCGGCCGACAGCGGGGTCACGACCGGGCTCTTCGCGGGTTCGTGCTTTCCCACCTATCTGCTCGGCCTGCTGGCTCAGCGACCCGATCTGGTCGCCGAGCACGGGCTGATGCCGATCACCGTGGCCAACGACTGCGATTCGCTGACCTCGTGGGTGTCCTACAAACTGAACCTGCGCGGGCCGACGATGACCGTGCGGACCTTCTCGTCGAGTTCGCTGGTCGCGGTGCACCAGGCCGCGCAGAGCCTGCTCTCCGGCGAGTGTGACCTCGCCGTCGCGGGCGCGGCGGCGGTGAAGTTCCCGCAGGCGATCACCTATCCCGGCGTGAGTTCGCCGAGTGGGGTGTGCCGTGCCCTGGATGTCGGCGCCGACGGCTCGATCGTCGGCAACGCGGTGGCCGCGGTGGTGCTCAAGCGGGCCGCGGACGCGGTTCGCGACGGTGACCACATCCACGCGCTGATCCTGGGGTCGGCGACCAACACCGACGGTTCGCGCCGCGCCTCGTACACCGCCCCCGGGGTCGCGGGCAAGACGGCGGTCGTCGCCGAGGCCTTGGCCAATGCCGACGTGCCGGCCGGCAGTCTCGGCTACCTCGAGGCGCACGCGATGGGGACCAAGCTGGGTGACGAGGTCGAAATCGCCTCGCTGGCAAAGGTGTTCGGCTCGGTCAAGTCCGGGGAGCCGTGCTTCGTCGGCGCGGTCGCGGCCAATGTCGGTCATCTGGACGCCGCGTCCGGCATCGTCGGGCTGATCAAGGCCGCGCTGGTGCTCGAGCACGGGCGCCTCGTCCCGCAACCGAACTTCCGCGCGCCCAACTCGGCCCTGCGCGCGTGCACCAACCTCGCGGTGTCCGCGCAAGGCGGGGAGTGGAAGGCGGACGGGCCGCGCCGGGCCGGAGTGAGCTCGTTCGGCCTCGGCGGCGTCAACGCGCACGTCGTACTCCAGGAGCCGCCCGCCGTGCCGGACCGGATACCGGCCGACGAAGCGCAACTCGTCGTCCTGTCCGCGCGAACTCCCGAAGCGCTGACGAAAATGACTGGGCGACTGCGTGACTGGGTGAGCCAACGGCCGTCCACCTCGATCCGCGATCTCGCCTACACCTTGCGCGCCGGCCGACCGGAATTCCGGTACCGGCGAGCAGTGATCGCCGCGAACCAGCGCGAGTTGCTGTCCGCTCTCGATGGCCCGGCAATCGTCACCGCCGACGACGGCCCGCAGGCGCGAATGGCCGCCGCCGGGGCCGCCTGGGTCGCCGGCGGCCGACTCGACAGCGCGGTCGCCAACGGCTCCGCTCGGCGAATCCCGTTGCCCACATATCCGTTCGAACGTACCAGTTTCGCACTGTAACCATCCGACTGCGCGCTGGTTGTCACCAATCCATTTCGGCAATGGCGCCTATTCGATCGAAAGCAGCAGGTATGAAACAAATCGGAGTTGTCGGTGCCGGCATCATGGGCACCGGCCTCGCACAGGATCTCGCGGCCCACGGCCTGGAGGTGGTGCTGGTCGACAATTCACCGGACCAGCTGATCAAAGCCGAAGAAGAAGTGGCGCGGTTCTATCGCACCGGTCGGCTCTTCGGCAAGGAGACCGATCGATTCGGCGATATGACCGAGAAGGTCACCTACACCACGGATCTGGAGCTGCTCGGCTCCGCCGAATTCGTCATCGAGAACATCACGGAGAACTGGGAACTCAAGGCCCGGGTCTATCCGGAACTCGATCGGATCTGTGCGCCGGAAACGGTGTTCGCGGCGAATACGTCGTGCATACCGATCACCAAGATCGCGTCGCTGACCAGCCGCCAGGACAAGGTGGTCGGGATGCACTTCATGAACCCGGTGCCGATGAAGTCGACGGTCGAGGTGATCCGGGGTTTCCACACCTCCGAAGCCACCATCGAGGTCGCCGGAAACCTGTTGAGCAGCATGGAAAAGCACGGCATCGTGGTGAAGGACATGCCCGGTTTCGTGTCCAACCGCGTGCTCATGCTCACCGTCAACGAAGCCATTTTCCTGCTCCAGGACGACGTCGCCTCGGCGGCGGACGTGGACGAGATATTCCGGTCCTGCTTCGGTCACGCCTCCGGCCCGCTGGAGACCGCCGACCTGATCGGTTTGGACACAATACTTCTGAGCATCGAAGGGTTGTACGAGTTCTATGCCGACAGCAAATACCGGCCATGCCCGCTCCTGAGAAAGATGGTCTACGCGGGGTTGCACGGACGGAAGACCGGACAGGGTTTCTACACCTACTCCTGAGCTATTGGACGCCACTACCGAACGAAACAACAGGGAGATCGCACATCATGTTCACCGACGCACGCACGGAAATCCGTAACTTCACCGCCCGCCGCTTCCCCGACGGGATGATCGCCGACGACCGGGACATCTTCGAAAGCGGTTTCGTCAATTCGCTGTTCGCGATGGAGCTGGTCATGTTCATCGAGAAGAACATCGGCGACCGAATTCCGAACGACGAGGTCCGGCTGGACAACTTCCGCACGATCGACTCGATGACCGCCCTCGTGTCCCGGCTGCTGGCCCGGACCGCCAAGCCGGCGGAGAGGTCGGCATGACCCTCGTCGCCGGCTTCGAGCCGGATCTGGTCGACCGGCACACCCGGGCGAGCTTCCGGGCCGTGGTCGACCGCGTCGTCGTCCCGCACGCGGCCGAGTTCGACCGCGCCAGCCGGGTCCGCGCCGACGTGCTGAACGAGTTCGGCGCACAAGGCTTTTGGGGCGCGGTGCTGCCCGAGCGAGCCGGCGGCACCGGCCGGGGTATGGCCGCGTTCGGCGAGTTGCACGAGGAGGTCGGCCGCGGCTGCTCCTCGATGCGCAGCCTGCTGACCGTGCACAGCATGGCCCTGTACGCGCTGGATCGCTGGGGCAGCCCGGCGCTGCGCGAACGATGGTCTGCGGCAATGGTTTCCGGCAAGCGCCTCGGCGCGTTCTGCCTGACCGAACCGCACGCGGGCAGCGACTTCACCGCGCTGAGCACCTTCGCCACCCGCGACGGCGACGGGTATGTGCTCAACGGGCACAAGCTGTGGGTCACCGGCGGTCAACTGGCCGACGTCTTCCTGGTCTTCGCCCGCACCGACAAGGGACCGTCGGCGTTCTTCGTATCCGCGGATCAGCCCGGGGTGCACCAGATCGCCGTGCCGGAGATCATGGGCACCCGCGGCAGCCAACTGGCCGAGATCACCTTCGAGGACTGCTATGTCGACCCCGACGCGTTGCTCGGTGCCGAGGGGATGGGATTGGCGCTCGCCACGAACGTGCTCGACATCGGCCGCTTCAGCGTCGCCGCCGGCTCGGTCGGCATTCTGCAAGCGTGCCTGGAAGCCTGTGTGAGCTACGCGAATTCGCGCACCCAGGGCGGATCGCTGCTGCGGGAGCATCAGCTGATCCAGCAGATGATCTCGACCATGGCGACCAACACCAGGGCGGCCAGGCTGCTGGTCTGGCAGGCGGGGCAGTTGAAGGAACAGGGCGACCCCGACACCATCATGTCCACCTGCATCGCCAAGCAGTTCGCCGCGACCAGCGCGGTGGCCGCCGCGAACGACGCGGTGCAGCTGCACGGCGCGCTCGGATGCAGCGACGCCTACCCGGTCGCGCGCTACCTGCGCGACGCGAAGGTCATGGAAATCATCGAGGGCAGTACGCAATTGCAGCACGTGCTGATTTCCGCCGACGCGTGCCAGAACCGGGGCCGCATCGTTCAGATCGATGAACATTAACTCGCAAAGGACACACCGGATGAGTGCACAGAGCGCACCGGAGTCGACGCGCACGTCGACGATCAAATGCGTGGTGTGGGACCTGGACCACACCCTGTGGGAGGGAATCCTGCTCGAGGACGGCGACCAGGTCCGGCTGCGGCCGGAGGTGGTCGAGACGATCGTGACGCTGGACCAGCGGGGGATCCTGCATTCGGTCGCGAGCCGTAACGACTTCGACACCACGATGGCCAAGCTCACCGAACTCGGTGTCGCACAATACTTTCTGTATCCACAGATCGGCTGGGACGCCAAGTCCGAGTCGGTGGCGAAGATCGCGACGTCGCTCAATATCGGTATCGACGCGCTGGCCTTCATCGACGATCAGCCGTTCGAACGCGAAGAGGTCGCGTTCACGCACCCCGGCGTGCTGTGCATCGACGCGGTGCACGCGGGCGAACTGGCATCGCGGCCGGAGTTCACGCCGAAGTACATCACCGAGGATTCCGCCGCTCGCCGGGCCATGTACCTCGCGAGCATCGACCGGACGAAGGCCGAGGAGGAGTTCACCGGGAACAGCGAGAAGTTCCTGGCCACCCTCGGCATGGAGTTCACCATCAGCCGGGCGCAGCGCAAGGATCTCGGCCGTGCCGAGGAGCTGGTGGTCCGGACGAATCAGCTGAATTCCACCGGCATCATGTATTCGGCGGAGGAACTGGCCGATCGGTGCGACTCGGATCGGCATCTGCTGCTGATGGCCGAGCTGACCGACGTCTATGGCTCCTACGGCCAGATCGGGCTCGCCTCAGTGGAATTGGGCGAGCGCGAGTGGAAGCTCGAGCTGCTGCTGATGTCGTGCCGGGTGATGTCGCGCGGGGTGGGCACGGTGCTGCTCAATCACACCGTGCGATTGGCGCAGCAGAACGGCGCCCGGCTGGTCGCCGCGTTCGTGCCGACGGGGCGCAACCGAATCATGTATGTCACCTACCGTTTCGCGGGCTTCGAGGAACTCGACGAGCGCGATGGCGTGCAGATGCTCGGCGCTCCGCTATCGGCGCCGCCCGAGCCGCCGGAGTACCTGAAGCTCATCACCGGTCCGGGGGTATAGAGATGCCGACCGCCGTGACGTCGCCGTGGGTGCCCTATCCCGCGCCGGCCGCGCCAGCGGAGCAGGTGACGCTGTACTGCCTGCCGCACGCGGGCGCGGGCGCCTCGGGATTCCTCGAGTGGCGCCGCGTACTGCCGCCGGAGATCTCGGTGGTGCCGCTGCAACCGCCCGGACGGGAAATGCGGTTCCGGGACCGGCCGTTCGACGATGTGCATCCGCTGGTCGACGACCTGCTCGCGGCCATGGCGGGTCAGTGGCGTGCGCCGTTCGCGCTGTTCGGGCACAGCATGGGCGCGCTCATCGCCTATGAACTGGCCCGCAGGTTGTGCGCCGACGGGTACCCACGGCCGGTGCATCTGTTCGTCTCGGGCCGGCGGGCGCCGCAGGCGCCCGCGCGGGTGCCGCTCATCCACGAAGCAGCGGAGGCCGAATTCGCCGATGTCGTACGGAGTCTCGGCGGAACGCCCGATCAGGTGCTGGCGGACGAGACGCTGCGGGCGAACCTGTTCACGCTGCTCCGTGCGGATTTCGCGTTGAACGAGACCTATCGGTATCGGCCGGGGCCGCCGCTCGACCTGCCGGTCACGGTGTTCGGCGGCACCGCGGATCCGAAGGTATCGCCGAGCGAGCTGTCCGGTTGGCGCGATTGTGCCGCCGGGCCGGTCGGCGTGCGGCTCGTCGCGGGCGGCCATTTCTTCGTCGTCTCGCAACGAGCCAGCGTGCTCGACCATATCGCGCGCAAACTGATTCGGACCGAAGCCACGCGCGCCGAACCTCTCGACAGCTCCAGGAGTGCCACGCAATGACCATCGAACTGCAAAATACCGGCCGCACAAGCCAAGTGGACGATCCGGACTGTGACGCCGCCAGTACCCTCGTCGAGTTGCTGACCGCCAGGGCGCTGCGCCAACCCGATGACACCAGGTTCATCTTCCTCGGCGACGGCGAGAACGAGACGTCGACGCTGACCTACGCCGCGGTCGACACCGCCGCCCGCGCCATCGCCGCTCGGCTCGGTACCGTTGCGCGCCAAGGTGACCGGGCGTTGCTGCTGTACGCGCCCGGCCTGGACTTCGTCGAGGCCTTCTACGGCTGCCTGTACGCCGGCATCATCGCGGTGCCGGTCGCGCCGCCGCAGATCAGCAAGCTGGAGAGCTCACTGGCCCGGCTGTCCGCCATCCGGGCCAACGCCGGCGCCCACCTGATGCTCACCACCGCCGACATCGCGGGCCAATTGGCCGCCATCCCAGCGGGATTCGACGGGTTCGCCGGGCTGGAGACGCTCGCCACCGATACCATCGACCGCAGCGCGGCGACCGATATCGCGTTGCCGGTGATCGCGGCCGATTCGGTGGCCTACTTGCAGTACTCCTCGGGCTCCACCGGCCAGCCGAAGGGTGTCGTGCTCACCCATCACAATGTGTTGAGCAACAACGCGCTTGTGCGGGACAACGCCGACCTCGGCAGGCAGAGCTGGGGCGTTTCGTGGTTGCCGACCTACCACGACATGGGGCTGCTTTCCGCGGTCACCCAGCCGATCTTCAGCGACTCCACCATCGTCAAGCTGTCGCCGCTGTCGTTCGTCCAGCAGCCGGCCCGTTGGATCGCCGCCCTGGCCAAGTACAAGGCGGTGATCACGGCCGCCCCCAACTTCGCCTACGCGCTTGCGGTGCAGCGGGTTTCGGCGGAACGGGTGGCGGAGTTCGATCTGTCGCACCTTAAGATCGCGCTCTGCGGCGCTGAACCCATCCGCCCTGCCGCTATGGCCAAGTTCGCCGCGCACTTCGCGCCGGCCGGGCTGGACGCGCGGTCGTTGTTCCCTTGCTACGGCCTCGCCGAGGCGACCCTGTTCGTCACCGGCGGCCCGCTCGGCAGTGGCGTGCGCACGCGCACGGCGAATCCGGAACAGCTGGCCGCGCACCGTTTCGTCCCGGACGAGGACAACGGGCGCGAGATCGTGTCCAGCGGCCGGACCAACCGTGGCTTCACCATGGCGATCGTCGACCTCGACACGCTGCGCGCCCTGCCCGACGGGCAGATCGGCGAGATCTGCATCGCCGGGGACAGTGTCGGCCAAGGCTATTGGGAATCGCCCGAGCTGTCGGCGGAGTCGTTCGGGGTCCAGCTCCCGGACCGGGACGGCAGTTTCCTGCGGACAGGTGACCTCGGCTTCCTGCTCGACGACGAGCTGTATGTGACCGGTCGCTTGAAGGACCTGATCATCGTCGACGGGCACAATCACTATCCGACGGATATCGAGGCGACCGTGATGGCCGGCCACGACGCACTCCGGCTCGACCGATGCGTCACGTTCCAGGTCGACGGAGCGGCAAACGCGGGAATCGTGGTGGTGGCCGAGATCGATCGAGGCTGGCAGATCGTAGACACCGTCGCGGAGGCCGCGGACGGGGTCAAGCAGGTCCAGGCCGGCGAGATCGACCGCGCCGTGCGGGCCGCGGTCGGGGAGAAACACGGGCTACGGCCCAGCGACGTCGTGCTCGTCGCTGCCGGCACGCTGCCGTTGACCTCCAGCGGAAAGTTGCAGCGGTTCGCGGCGAAGGCCACCTACACCGGTGGCGGCTTCACGAAGCTGGGCTGACGTCGGACTCCTCCGGGGCACAGGCCAGTTGCAGGATCCGGCCGAACAGATCCTGCTGCACTGTGCCCTGGTCGGGGATCTCCTCGATGGACAACCCGTTGGACAACGCGAGGGCGACGATCCCCATCTCATAGGGACTGATCCGCAGGGTCAGGTTGCGCCGCAACGCTTCCGCCTCGACGAAGTCGGCGATCGTCTGCCGGAGCTGGCGGCGCAGGACCCGGAACTGCTCGGCGATGCGCGGGTCGCGCACCACGCGCAGCCAGAACTCGACGAACAGGATCTGCCAATCCTGCTCGGAGACCAGCGCGTCGTTGATCTGGCGGCCGATCGCCGCGGCCGGATGCGTGCCGCCGGCATCGTCCATCGACTGTTCGAGGGTGGCCTTCGCCGCGGCGATCCGCCCGATGACCTGCTCCTCGAGCAACGCGAAGAACAGCTCGTCCTTGCTCGAAAACCGGGAGTACACCGCACCTTTGGTGAAGCCGGCGGCCGCGGCGACCTCGTCGAGGCTGGTGCGATCGAATCCGTTGCGGGCGAATTCGGCGGCCGCTGCGGCCAGGATTCGACTGCGCATCTCCGCAGAACTGAGCCGACGCCGAATTTCCGGTCGTGGCATTGACACCAACCTCCCGCCAGTCGATACTCGGTGGTATCGAATACTGGCGAGAATCGTACCACCAGCGCACGAAACGTCAGATGGGGATCATATGTCGACACCAGTCCGGGGCCACGCAGCACCGGTGCGGGTGCTACTGACCGAAGTTTCCAGCCTTACCGCACGCGAGTTCCTTACCGTGCTCGGCCCGGCGGGATACCACCTGGAAGCGTTGTCCGCCAATGCCTTTGCCCTCGGCCGCTGGAGCATATGGCTGAAGCGCGTGCACCGCGGTCCGGCCGCGGGCGCCGATCCCGAGGGATTCGCCCGGGCACTCGACGCGGTCACCCGGGACCGTACGTTCGATGCAGTGCTCTCGACGCACGAGGACGTGGTCCTGTTGGCGGGTCGGCGTTCGCTGTTCCCGATCGGCCTGCCGCTGGCGATCTCATCGGCGGCCAGCGTCGCCCGCGTGGCGAGCAAGCTCGAATTCGCCCGGCTCGCCGATGATCTCGGGCTGCCGCAACCGGACTGGGTGCAATTGGCCGAGGACCGGCAGTCCTTCGAATATCCGTATTACGTCAAGGCCGCCTTCGGCACCGCGGGCAACGGCGTGCGCCTGGTCACCGACGAACGCAGCCGGGTGCGTGCGCCGCACGACCTCGCCCGGCGCGGTCCGCTGCTCGCGCAACGCCCGGCGCGCGGGGACTACGCCCAGGTGCAGGGGATGTTCGAACACGGGCGGCTGGCCGCGGTGCATACCTCCGAGCAGCGGGCGATCGGGATCGGCGGCAGCGCGGCGGCCCGGGTCAGCGTGGATCACGCGTTGCCGCGCAAGCACATTGCGTTATTGGGTGATGCGCTGGCGTGGCACGGCGGGCTGACCATGGACTATTTCCACGAGGACGGCATACCGCAGTACATCGAATGCAATCCGCGCACGGTCGAGCCGTTCAACGCGGCGGCCAGCGGCGTCGACCTGCCGGTGCTGGGCGTGCGACTGGCCCGCGGCGACAGCTTGCCCGCCGGCGTACAGGTCGGCCGTCCCGGAGTGCGCACGCACAGCCTGGCCGCGATCAGCCTCGGTGTCGCCTCCAGGACGGGGCGTCGACGCGCGGTGCTCGGCGAGCTCCGGGCGGCCCTGACCAACCGCGGTATCTTCCGGGACAGCGCCGAAGCGCTCACCCCGTCGGCCGATCCGCTGAGCCTGTTGCCGCTGGCCGTGATCGTTTCCGGCATTCTGCTGCGCCCCCGCTTCGCCGACGCACTGGCCGAACGAGCCGTGCGCAACTACGCCGTGACCCCCGCACCCCGCGACGTTGATCCGACTCACCCTTAGGAGCACTGCTTATGGCCCGCCTGCTGTACACCCTCGGTGCGTCGTGTTTCCGGCATCGGTGGGCTGTCGTGTCGGGGTGGTTGATCCTCCTGATCGCGACGGGTGTGCTCGCACTGGTCCACGGCGGCAGCCCGACCAACAGTTTCGTCGTGCCCGGCACGGAGGCGCAGTCGAGCATCGAGCTGATCAAGTCCCGGATGCCGGAAGCGCACGCCGGGGGAGCGACCGCGCGGGTGGCGATCCAGGCGGCGCCGGGCCGGCGGGTGACGAACCCCGCCGACGCGGCCGCGATCGGTCAGGCGGTCGGCGCGATCGGCGCGCTCGATCATGTTGCCGCCGTGCGTAGTCCGCTCGATCCGCAGAACCGCGGGATCTCGCTGGACGGCCGGGTCGCCATGATGGTGGTGACCTATGACATCACCTCCGGCGAATTGACCGCCGCCGACCGCAGCGGGCTGGACCGTGCGGTGGATCCGCTGCGCGACGCCGGGCTGGTCGTCGAGATCGGCGGCACCGCGCGGGAAGAGCCGATACCTACCTCGCCGCTCGAACTGGTCGGGCTGGTCATCGCGCTGGTAATCCTCACCGCGACGTTCCGCGCGGTTCTGGTGGCGGGGTTGAACATGCTGACCGCGATAGTCGGGGTCGGCGTCGTCACCTTCGTCATCATGGTGACCAGCTCGGTGGTCGAATTGCACCTGACCGCACCGGTGCTCGCGACGATGATCGGCCTGGCGGTCGGCATCGACTACGCCCTGTTGATCCTGTCCCGATATCGCGCGGAGATCGCCGGCAGTGCCACGCGCGCGGAGGCTGCGGGGCGTAGCGTGGCGACCGCGGGCAGCGCCGTCGTGGTCGCCGGGGCCACCGTGCTGATCGCGCTGGCCAGCCTCGCGGTGGTCGGCATACCGTTTCTCAGCGGGATGGGCCTGGCGGCGTCGATCGCGGTGGCGGTCGCGGTGCTGGTCGCACTGACCCTGCTGCCCGCGCTGCTCGGCATCGCGGACCAGCGGATCACACCGAATGTAGTGTCCGACAAAGTGTCTCGCGGTCGAGACGGGCGGTGGATCCGCTTCGTCGCGCGTTACCCGGTGGCGGTGATCGTGGTCTGTGTCGGCCTGCTCGGCGTACTCGCGCTGCCGATCGGCAGCATGGCCACCGGGCTGCCCAACGACGAGACGACGTCGCCCAGCCTCGGCAGGCACAAGGCGGCCGACATCCTCACCTCCGGCTTCGTCGCCGGCGTCAACGGCCCGCTCATCGTCTCCGTCGATCTCACCGGCAGTTCCGACCGCACGCACGCGAGTGCGCAGGTCGCGCAACGACTTCAGGCGCTGCCGAGCGTGGTCGCGGTGCTGCCGCCGCAGTTCGACGCCGGTAATGATCTGGCGATCATCACGGTGATCCCGATGACCGGGCCGTCCAGCAAGGCCACCAGGGACCTGGTCGACCGGATCCGCGACACCGCGCCGGATGCGTTGGCGGACAGCGGTGCTCGCGTCTCGGTGACCGGGGACGTCGCGTTGGCGATCGACACGTCCAGAAAGCTGGGGGATTCACTGCCGATCTATCTGTCGATCGTCGTCGTGCTGACCCTGGTGTTGCTCACCGTGTTCTTCCGATCGATCTTCGTCCCGCTGATCGCGGCGGCCGGATTCCTGCTGACTGTCGGCGCGGCGCTGGGCTGCGCGACGGCGGTGATCCAATGGGGTTGGCTGGCCGACGTATTCAGCGTCGACCAACCCGGGCCGCTGATCTGCGTGCTGCCGATTCTGGTGACCGGCGTGCTCTACGGCCTGGCCATGGACTATCAGGTGTTCCTGACCACCCGGATCAGCGAGCAACGACGCGGTGGCGCAGCGCCTTCCGTGGCGGTGACCAGTGGGTACTCGCGCAGCGCGCGGGTGATCGTCGCGGCCGCGGCCATCATGGTCGCGGTGTTCGGCGGGTTCGCGTGGTCGCCGGATCAGATCGTGCAGGCCCTGGGATTCACGCTCGCCGTTGGCGTTCTGATCGATGCCTTCATAGTTCGGCTCACCCTGGTTCCCGCGGTCATCCTGGTACTCGGCCGGGTGGCGTGGTGGTTGCCGAGCCGGCTGACCCGGGTACTGCCCGAACTCGATCTCGAGGGTGCGCGATTCGATCATCGGGAAGCGACGGCGGCCGACGTCGCGCATGTGACGGAGGTCGATCAGAAGGTGTCGAGGAGGTTGGGTAGCCCGGATTCGTAACGCTGCTTGTCGATCTGCTTGGCGGCGTCGAATTGCGGTAGGCGGTACAGCTCGAACACTCGGGCTCTGGCTGCCGAGGAGCCGGCGGCATCGAGGAGTGCGTTGGCGGCCGCGCGGCCGGATTCGTTGGCGCCCTCCATGGTTGCGAGGTCGACGTTGGTACGGACGTAGTCGCCGGCGAGGAACAGGTTGGGGATGTTCGTTTGCGCGCTCGGGCGTAGGTCCCAGGAGCCTGCGGTGTTGATCAGCAGTGGTTCGTCGTTGGTGTTGGTGCGGTCGGCGGCGGACCACTGGATGGCGGGGTCGAGGAACCAGGAGTGCAGGCTGTCGTCGCGTAACAAGGTCTTGTTGTCGCCGTACAGCCCGGCTTTGAGTTGTGCCCAGACCTCGGCGGCGATCTCCTCGCGGGTGCAGTCGCAGGCGGGTTTCCCGTACAGGATGCCCGGGGTGTTCCAGTCGGAGATGTCGACCGAGAGGATGTCGTGGACGGTGCCGTCGCCGTAGTCGCGAGGGAGGTCGCGCTGCTTCCAGAATTGGGCTTGATTGAGGGCACTCAACGCCCAGGGGGAATCCAGAAAGCCCAAGTGGCCCTCGATGATCGGGGCGTCGGTGGTGAGGTAGAACTGGATGCCGTTCATCCAGTCGGTGGTGAGTCCGTGCATTCGGGCCAAGTTTGCATCGAGTGCCGATATCGGTGCGTCCCACAGAGTTCGAGCGCGTTCCGCGGGCATGGCGCAGACGAACCAGTCGGCGTCGATCCGCACGGTTGTGCCGTTGCTGTCGCGGGCGTGGGCCGAGGCGATGCGACCGCCGTTGGCCTGCAACGATTCCACGGTCACCTGGGTCTGGAAGCGGACGCCGAGCTGGGTCAGGTGTGCCACCCACGGGTCGATCCACGCCTCGTTGGTCGGCAGGTTGAGGACCCGGTCGGGTGCGCCGTCATTGCCTTGCAGGACAAGGGTGGCGAGGAACGCGTCGGCCATATTGCCGATGGTGCGCGCGCTGGCGACCTGTTCCTTGGCGGCCACCAGGGCGCGGGTGAGGGCCTTGGACAGGAAGCGTCGGTAGGCCTCGGATTTGCCGGGCGCGCGGACGAAGTCGAGCCAGGACACGTATTCCCATTGGCCGTAACGGCGTTCGTCGCAGCTGGTGAGGAACATGAGCATGCGGGTGCCGAACTCCGCGGCTTCCAGCGGCGGCACCTGGAGACCGATCCGGGTGCCGCCGATCAGCGTTTGGGCGATGTCCTGCGGCGTGAGCACCGACGGCAGCTCCGGGGTGAGGCCGAACGGCGCGATGATGTTCTCGCCCGCGACCGAGACGAACGCCGACGGCGCGTTCACCAGGTTGTCCCACACGCCATTCGGGTTGCCGGGGAACGGGATTCGGCGCATCGTGTCGGGCACATTGTGATAGAAGCCCGGGAAGAACCGGAATCCGTGCTCGCCCGGAAGCGGGCCGCGCCCGCCCGCGGTGGGCAGGTCGGTGGGGATACTGCGTGCCTTCCCGCCGAGCGCTTTGCGTTCGTACACGGTGACCTCGAAGCCGCGTTCGATCAGTTCATGCGCGACGGTGAGCCCCGCCATGCCCCCGCCGAGCACCGCCACCCGATTCGCGGCGGCAGCGCCCGCACGACCCGGCCGGATGCTCGCCGCACCGAGCGTCACCGCGGCGGCCCCGATGAACGCTCGACGGGACAGCGGTCGAAACGGCGTAGTGTCGTTCATTGTTCGACTCCTCCGATAAGCGCGTGGTCTGCCGGCGGATCGGGGGTCGACCTCGCTGTCTGGAGGTTTCTAACAAGAACAATTACTCGCGTTCAATTCGCGTTCCGACCCGCATCCGTCGGCCGAGTCGCCGGTGTGGCGCTGGGCAGCAAGCACGGTGCGGCAGGTCGAGGCGGGGTGCGATAACCGCCTGACCTGTGTAATCGCATCGTGGGCGGCATTGGACCGTACTCAACGGTCCGCAATGCGAATCGAATACGAGTAGTTCGGGCGTGGTGGGGTATCGCCGAGTCGTGACTTTCGATCTGACACCGACCGCGGCGCAGCATGATCTGGCCAAGCGGGCGCACGAATTCGCGGAAGAGTGCGTTCGGCCGGTGGCGGCCGAGTACGACCGGGCGCAGGAGTTTCCGTGGCCGGTGCTGCAGGAGGCGGCGGAGCGGGGGTTCTACAGTCCGCTGTTCTATCGGGACCTCATCGGGGATCCGACGGGGTTGTCGCTGCCGATGTTCATGGAGGAGTTGTTCTGGGGGTGCGCGGGCATCGGATTGGCGATTGTGATGCCCGCGTTGGCCTTGTCGGCGATCGGGCAGGCGGCGACACCGAAGCAGATGTTGCAGTGGGCGCCTGAATGTTTCGGTACACCTGGGGATTTGAAGCTCGCGGCGCTGGCGATCTCGGAGCCCGAGGGTGGCAGTGATGTGCGCAATCTGCGCACCCGGGCGGTGCGCGACGGTGACGACTGGATCATCGACGGTCACAAGATGTGGATCGGCAACGGCGGTATCGCCAATGTGCACGTGGTGAATGCGGTCGTGGACGAGGAACTGGGGCATCGCGGTCAGGCGCTGTTCGTAGTACCCGGCGGCACACCGGGATTGGAGCTGGTCCGCAAGCTCGACAAGCTGGGCTGCCGCGCCTCGCACACCGCGGAGTTGAAGTTCAACAGCGTGCGGGTGCCGATGGAGAATCTGCTCGGTGGGGTAGACAAGCTCGAACACGCACTGGCCAAACGGCGCGAGGCGGTCCGCACCGGCGGCAGGTCCGGCTCGGTCACCCTCGGTACTTTCGAACAGACACGTCCGATGGTGGCCGCGCAGGCGCTCGGAATCGCCAGGGCCGCTTTGGAATACATGACCAGCTACGCGAAGGAACGGCAAGCCTTCGGCGCACCGATCCTGGACAACCAGGGCATCGCGTTCCCGATCGCAGACCTGGCCACCCAGATCGACGGCGCCCGACTGCTCACCTGGCGTGCGTCCTGGATGGCCGCCAACGGCGTGCCCTTCGAACGAGGCGAAGGTTCGATGTCGAAGCTGGCCGCCAGCGAGGTGGCGGTGAAGGCCACCGAACGCGCCATCCAAACTCTCGGCGGCTGGGGCTACATCAGTGACCACCCGGTCGAGAAGTGGTACCGAGATGCCAAGCTGTACACCATCTTCGAAGGCACCAGCGAGATCCAGCGCATCGTCATCTCGCACGCGCTGGGTGCGGCCGAAGGCAGGCCGCCGCTGCACGTCGACCTGGAACCGTCGGGCGGCCCGCTGAACAAGGTGTTCGGCCGCGGCACCGAAGCTCGAAGCAAAGCCGCCGCAGCGGCTTTGAGCATGCGTGATCGAGTCCCGAGCCCGATCATGAAGGCCGCGTTGAAGTTTCTCCGCCCACCGAGCAGGTAGGTGGAAAGACGAAACCAGGCCGACCGCGAACGGCAGGCCTGGTTTCGTCGAGCGAGATCAGCTGAGGTCGAAGCGATCGTTGTTGACGACCTTGACCCACGCGGCGACGAAGTCGTTGACGAACCTCGCCCCGGCATCCTGCTGGGCGTAGACCTCGGCCACCGCGCGCAGCACCGAGTGCGCGCCGAAGACGAGGTCGTTCGCGGTGGCGGTCCAGGTGGTCTTACCGGTGCGGTCGTAACCCTGGTACACGTTCTCCGCCGACTCCGAGGCCTTCCACTCGGTGTTCTGGTCGAGCAGGTTGACGAAGAAGTCGTTCGTCAACGTGCCTGGGCGGTCGGTGAATACGCCGTGCTCGGTGCCGCCGTAGTTCGCGCCGAGCGCGCGCAGGCCGCCGATCAGGACGGTCAGTTCCGGCGCGGTCACGTCGAGCAGGTAGGCCCGTTCGAGCAGCAGGCGCTCGAGCGGGGCCTTCTCGCCGGCCCGCACATAGTTGCGGAAGCCGTCGGCGCGCGGTTCGAGCACCGCGAACGACTCCACGTCGGTGTTTTCCTGCGACGCGTCGGTGCGGCCCGGCGCGAACGGCACGGTGACCTCGTGGCCCGCGTCCTTGGCCGCCTTCTCCACCGCCGCGGATCCCGCGAGGATGATCAGGTCGGCCAGCGAGACCTTCTTGCCGCCGGACGCGGAGCCGTTGAAGTCCTGCTGGATCTGCTCCAGCACGGGCAGCACCTTGGCCAGCTCGGCGGGTTCGTTGATCTCCCAGCTCTTCTGCGGTTCGAGCCGGATGCGCGCACCGTTGGCGCCGCCGCGCTTGTCGGTGCTGCGGAAGCTCGCCGCCGACGACCACGCGGTCTTGACCAGCTGCGGGACCGACAGGCCGGACTCGAGCACCTTGCTCTTCAGCGCGGCGATGTCCTGCTCGTCGATCAGCGTGTGGTCGACGTCCGGCACCGGGTCCTGCCACAGCTGCGGCTCCGGCACCCACGGCCCGAGGTAGCGGCTGACCGGGCCCATATCGCGGTGCAGCAGCTTGTACCAGGCCTTGGCGAAGGCAACCGACAGCTCCTCCGGGTGCTCCAGCCAGCGCTGGGTGATCTCCCGGTAGATCGGATCCTCGCGCAGGGCCAGGTCCGAGGTGAGCATGGTCGGGGTCCGGCCGGGGCCGCCGAACGGATCGGGGATGGTGCCCGCGCCCGCGTCGTCCTTCGGCTTCCACTGCCACGCGCCGGCGGGGCTCTTGGTCAGCTCCCACTCGTAGCCGTACAGATTCTGCAAGAAGCCGTTGCCCCACTGGGTCGGCGTGGAGGTCCAGACGACCTCGAGCCCGCTGGTGATGGCGTCCTTGCCCTTGCCGGTGCCATAGGCGCTCTTCCAGCCCAGGCCCTGCTGCTCGATCGGCGCGCCCTCGGGTTCGGCGGCGACCAGGTCGGGGTTGCCCGCGCCGTGCGTCTTGCCGAAGCTGTGGCCGCCGACGATCAGCGCGGCGGTCTCCTCGTCGTTCATCGCCATGCGGCCGAACGTGTCCCGGATGTCGCGGGCGGAGGCGACCGGATCGGGCTGCCCGTTCGGGCCCTCCGGGTTCACGTAGATCAGGCCCATCTGCACGGCGCCGAGCGGGCCGGACAGTTCACGTTCGCCGCTGTAGCGCTCGTCGCCGAGCCAGGTGTCCTCCGGGCCCCAGAAGATCTCCTCCGGCTCCCAGATGTCGGGGCGGCCGAAGCCGAAGCCGAAGGTCTGGAAGCCCATCGAGTCGAGCGCCACGTTGCCGGCGAACACCAGCAGGTCGGCCCAGGAGATCTTATTGCCGTACTTCTGCTTGACCGGCCACAGCAGCCGGCGCGCCTTGTCCAGGTTCGCGTTGTCCGGCCAGCTGTTGAGCGGCGCGAACCGCTGCGCGCCCTGACCGCCGCCGCCGCGACCGTCGGCGATGCGGTAGGTGCCGGCCGCGTGCCAGCTCATCCGGATGAACAGGCCGCCGTAGTTGCCGTAGTCGGCCGGCCACCAGTCCTGCGAATTGGTCAGCACCGCCGCGACATCGGCCTTGAGCGCGTCGACATCGAGCTTGCTGAACTCCGCGGCGTAGTCGAAGTCCGCGCCGAGCGGGTTGCCCTTGGGCGAGTGGGCGTGCAGCACCGAGACGTCGATCTGCTCCGGCCACCAGTCGCGGTTGGTGTGCGGGCGCTGATCGGTCTTGACCGTGGGGGACGGGATCGCCGGGTTCTCGCTCTCGCTTTCGCTGCGAGTCTCGGAACCTGGAGTGGGGCTGTCGGTCACGACATTCCTTCCTGAATTGTGATGCGGG
Organism: Nocardia sp. NPDC051756; assembly: GCF_040681495.1. Classification (NCBI taxonomy): domain Bacteria; kingdom Bacillati; phylum Actinomycetota; class Actinomycetes; order Mycobacteriales; family Nocardiaceae; genus Nocardia; species Nocardia sp. NPDC051756. The sequence continues at coordinate 126,039 of NZ_JBFAYV010000006.1, forward strand.
CTGCGATCAGGGACGGACGGAGGCGGCCTGCGCGGCCGCACACTCGGGGCATAAACCCCAGTAGATGACCTCGGCCTCGTCGATCACGAAGCCGCTGTCATCGGACGCGGTCAAGCAGGGGGCCTCGCCGATCGCGCAGTCGACGTCGGCGATCGCACCGCACGTCCGGCAGACGACGTGATGGTGGTTGTCGCCGATCCGCGTCTCATAGCGGGCCACCAGGCCGGATGGCTGGATGCACCGGATCAGGCCGACCGCGGTGAGCGTGTGCAGCGAGTCGTACACCGCCTGGTGCGACACCGCCGACAGACGGGAGCGCACGGCGCGGATGATCGAATCCGTGTCGGCGTGCGGATGCTCGTGCACCGCGCTCAACACCGCGACCCGCGGAGCGGTCACGCGCAACGAAACTCCCCGCAGCATCTGCTGGAATTCGGTGGCCGTAGGCACGCCTGGAAGTCTTGCCGGTCTTCTGGAACGAGTCAAGCATTGACATCGGCGGGCTCGGCGCCGATGCTGACCAGTCGCTGTTGTGTTCGAACGCGGACGCGGGTACTTTTGCGGACAGGTTCAGACACGAGCCAACGGTAGTTGTTGGCTCGCGCATTCCCGCCTCGGCGGGGCCCGGGTCGGGGCTACACCCGATCACGCTGGGCGGCAGGTCCGTTCGGCGCTGACCCGGAGCGTTGTGCATGGCGAATCAGGTAAGTCCGCGGCGGCCGCGAATGTCTCGACGGCTGCTGTCGCATAACCATCCACCATCCATGGTCGGTGTGTTCTCGCATGGGCAGCTGCGCATTCGGGGCGAGACGCCGCGACCGGGTCTGCGTTTGCTGTCCGTCATCGGTGAACTCGACCTGGCCACCGCGCCGTTGCTGGATCGTGTTGTGCGCGACAGCGAACGCACTCCGGCGATGGTGGTGGACATGAGCGAGGTCGCGTTCCTGGGCTTCGCCGGGGTCGATGTGCTCGTGCGCGCCGCCGAACGGGCCGACGACAACCGGCGCCGGTTCGCGGTCGTGGTGTCGACCCGGCCGGCGCAACGGGCGTTCGAACTGACCGGCGCCTATGCGCGGGTGGGGTGCTATCCCCGGTTGGACATGGCGCTGCGGGCGGTCACCGAGTAGCCGCAGAACGGCCCGGCGCTATCTTGCGTCGCCCCAGCACTTCTGGCAGGTTCGGAGTTGGTCTCTGCGCGTAGCGCCGCGAGGGCGAGTATCGGCGGCGCCGAGACAGGCCGGTGGCAGCGTCTTTGGTCTGTCGACGGGTTCGATCGAATGGTGAGGACACCATGGACTCTGCGCTTATTTCGGTGGGTTTGCCGCTGGTTCTGATTGTGATCATGTTCGGCTTGGGGCTCTCGCTCACCGTCGCGGACTTCACTCGAATCGCGAAGAACCCCAAGGCCGTTGCCATCGCGCTGATCTGCCAGCTGGTGGTGTTGCCGTCGATCGCCTTCGGGCTGGTGCTGCTGTTCGACCCGTCGCCGGTGCTCGCCATCGGGGTGCTGCTGCTCGCCGCGTCGCCGGGCGGGACCGCGGCGAATCTGTTCAGCCACCTCTTCCACGGCGACGTCGCGCTGAATGTGTCGCTCACGGCGGTCAATTCGGTGATCGCGGTGGGCACCGTGCCACTGATCACCAACTTCGCCATCGAATACTTCGACCCCGACGGCGCGGCCACGGTGGGATTGCAGTTCGGCAAGGTCGTTCAGGTCTTCGCGATCGTGTTGATACCGGTCGTGCTCGGCATGCTGGTCCGGCGCTGGTCGCCGAACTTCGCGGACCGGATGGACAAGCCGGTACGCATCGGCTCCGCGCTCACGCTGACGCTGGTGATCGGCGCGACGATCATCGACCAGCGTGCCGACATCGTTCCGTACGTCCGGGCGATCGGCGTGGCGATGATCCTGTTCTGCCTGATCAGCCTGACCGTCGGCTACCTCGTCCCGCGCGTGCTCGGCGTCGAGGGCCGTCAGGCGATCGCCTGCTCGATGGAGGTCGGCATCCACAACGGCGTCATCGCCATCACCATCGCGATCAGCGTCCTGGACAGCACCGAAATGGCCATCCCCGCAGCGGTTTACGGCGTCGCGATCTTCCCACTGGCGGCCGGTTTCGGGTGGCTGGTCACCCGGCGCAACCCCCGGCCGGATCCACAAGACGTTCCCGAGGTCTCCGCCGTGGCCGGATTCGGCCCGGTAGCCGGAAGCCCCGAGGCGATGCTCGGCGAAGCCGCGTCGTACCAACCGTTTCCCCGCGCCGAAGACGACTCGAAACCCGCGAGCTGACGGCGGTCGGCCATGGAAGTACTCATCTTGGGTCCGGTGGTGGTGCGCGCCGGCGGCGTGGTGATCGCGGTGGATCGGCCGCTGGAGCGGGCGGCCTTGGTTTGTCTTGCGCTTGCGCGGGGGTTGGCTGTTCCGGATAGCCGGCTGGCGGAGGGGCTGTGGGGTGACGAGGTCAGGGGGCGGCCGGCGGAACGCCTTTGGAGTGTCGTGTCCCGGTTGCGTGCGACGTTGGGTGCGCAGGCCGATGTGGTCGAGCGGACCGCTGCGGGGTATCGGTGTACCGCGACCATGTCGGATCTGCTTGCCGCCGAGTCGGCGTCCGCGCGGGTGCGGGCCGCGGAGTTGACCGGCGATCATGCGGCGGTGCGGGCGGAAGTTGCTGCGGCGCTTGGTCACTGGCGTGGGCAGACGCTGGCGGATGTGCGGTCCGCGCCGTTGGTCGCCGAAGCACGCCGGCTGGACACCTGGCGTCTGGAACTCACCACCGCCGGGATCGCGGCGGCGGTGGAGTCCGGTGATGCCGATGAGGTGGTTACCGAGTTGTCGCGGCTGGTCGCCGCGCATCCGGTGCACGAGACGCTGGGGAGGCTGTACGCGCTGGCGCTGTATCGGACCGGGCGACAGGCGGATGCGTTGAGCAGCCTCGACCGTTTGCGCCGGGCGGTGACCGATCGGCTCGGTGACGCCGGAGACCGCCACGCTGGAGCAGCGGATGCTGCGGCACGATCCGCTGCTCCGTTTGGCGTTGCCCGGTCGCACTGTCCCGTCTCCGGTTGACGCCGAAACATCCACTGCCGCCGACATTCCCGGTCCACTGACATCCTTTCTCGGGCGGGATCGCGAGCTGCCCGAGTTGCTTCGTCAGCTGGCCGACTCGGCACCCGTCACGCTCACCGGTGGGCCCGGATGCGGTAAGTCGCGGTTGGCCGTGGAAGCCGCTCGCGTGGTTGCGCGCGGCGGTCGCCGGGTCGTCACCGTTCAGCTGGCCGCGGTGCGGCAGGGTGATCTGGTGGGGCAGGCCATCGCCGAGGCCGCCGGCGTCGATGCCGCGCCGGGCGACGAAATACCTTTGCTGGCCGCCGAATTGAACGGGGCACTGCTGCTGATCGACAACGCGGAGCATCTGGCGGATGACGTCGCCGCCATCGTCGCCGCACTATCCGCGGCCGCGCCTGCCCTCACTCCGTTGATCACTTCGCAGCGGCCGCTCGGCTGTCCCAGGGAGGTCGTTCAGCTGGTCCACCCGCTGGATCGCCGGGCGAGCCTCACGCTGTTCGCCGATCGGGCCAGAATCACCCTCGACGAGTCCGTCCAAGCCGACGCGGTCGCGATCTGCGCGGCGGTCGACTGGCTGCCGCTCGGCATCGAACTGGCCGCGGGTCTCACCCGCACGCTCTCGATGAGTCAACTCGCGAAACGCATCGTGGACACGCTGCGACTGCTGGTCGGCGGCACCAGGGACGGCGTCAGCGACCGGCACACCTCGCTCCGGATGGCGCTGGATTGCAGCTACCAGATCCTGGACCCCACAACGCAATCCGTGCTGCGCGGGATCGGGGTCTTCGCCGGCGGCTTCCCGCCGGCCGCGGTCGCCGCGGTGCTGCCCGCCGACCTCGGCCAGGACCGGATCGCCACCGCGCTGGCCGAGCTGGAACACCGCAACCTGATCGCGGTGCAGACCGACGGCACCTACCGGCGTTGCTTGCTGCTCGAGACCGTTCGCGGCTATGCGCAGAGTCAGCTGACGGCCGAAGGCGAACTCTCCGCCGCCCGCGCGCGGCATGCGCAATGGTGCCTCGAGCACGTGCGCAGCGCCGGGGAGACGCATGGTGACGGCAGCGCGGAGGGGGCCGCGGCGGTCTTCGCCGAGTGGCCGAACATCGCCGAGGCCCTGGATCGGGCACCCGGCACGCCTGCCGCCGCCACCGCGGTGCAGCTGGCGATCGCCATGCACCGGCCGTGGCTGATGCGGTCCTGGTACGCGCAAGCCGGGCACTATTACGCCCCGCTGTTGACCGGAGCCGATATCCCGGCGACCGACCGCGCGGAAGCACTGAGCCGCTGGGCCTTTCACTGGATGATGATCGGAAAACTCGACGAGGCCGCCGATCTGCTCGACGAGGCGGCGACCCTGATCGACCCGTCCGACAGCGGACTCGTGGCCATCTCGGTGTACTACTGCCGCGGCTGCATCGATATCGAACGCGCACGCTATCGGCACGCGATCCGGACCTTGCTCACGGCGGCGGAGTACGCGCGCCGGGCCGGGAACCTCCAGCGCGAATCCGCGTGCATCGATGCCTGCGCCTCCGCCCAATTGTTCGCCGGTGACGCGCGATCGGCGGCAGAGAACTATCGGCGAGCCGCCGACATCGACCGCGCCGAGGGCGACGAGCACGGCCTGGCCCGCGGACTCAGCAATCTGGCCAAGGCGTTGCTCGGCGTCGGGCAGATGGCCGAGGCCGCGGCGTGCGCCGCCGAGTCCGACGACTACGCCAAGCGCTTCGACGACAGCCACATCCTCGCCCTCACCGAACAGGTTCGGGCCGGGATCGCCGCGGCCGCAGGCGATCTCGACGCCGCCGAGGTGCACTGCCGCACCGCGCTCAGCCTCATGGGCGAGGAAATCGGCACGGCCGACATAGATCTCGCGGACGTGCTGATCGAGCGCGGCGTGCTGGACGAGGCGCGCGACCTGTTGGATCGCGTACTCGACGATTCCGCCCACGGCCAGACCACCTGGCTCGCCGCACTCCCGGTCGCCGCCGCGCTGGCCTGGGCGGAGGGCGATTTCACGGCAGCGGCGACCCTGGTCGACGAGACGACCGCCGCGCACGCCGCCTCCGGCTTCGGCTGGCCGCGCTACGTCAGCCGACTGGACACCGTCCGTCGCCGCCTAGCCGACCGCCAGACCTCCGGACAGTGAGTTCCCGCTCCCGGCGAGATCAGGACAGTTGGAAGGCTTCGGCCTTCGGTTGGCGGGTGGCACGCCAGTAACTCGTGCCGGTGCCCGGCCAGGACTGGCGGTTGCGGCCGGTGTGGTCGAGGAACCAGCTGTGGCAGCCGCCGGAGACCCAGACGGATCGGTCGAGCTTGCTGTGCAGCCAGTTGTTGAAATCGCGCTGCACGGTGTCGTGTACCTCGAGCCGCGTCGAACCCCGATCGTCCATCATCCGCAGGCATTGCACGATGTAGCGCACCTGGGATTCGATCAGGAACAGGATCGATTGCGCGCCGCCGCCGGAGTTCGGGCCCATGATCATGAAGAAGTTCGGGAACCCCGCCACGGTCATGCCGAGGTAGGCCTCCATGCCGTCGCGCCAGGCGTCCTGGATGGTGAGCCCGTCGCGGCCGACGATGTGCTCACCGGCGCAGCGGTTGTCGGTGGAGAAGCCGGTGCCGAGCACGACCACGTCCGCCTCGTGCAGTTCGCCGTCGGCGGTGCGGATACCGGTCTCGGTGAACTCCTCGATGCCTGCGGTCACCAGGTCGACGTCGGGCCGGGACAACGACGGATAGAAGTCGCCGGAGAACAGGATTCGCTTGCAGCCGAAGGTGTAGGTGGGGGTGAGCTGCGCGCGCAGCTCCGGGTCGGGGACCTGCTTCTTCAGATGATGCAGCGCCATCCGTTTGAGCAGGAAGTTCCAGCGGGGATGGAAGTAGCCGTAGACCGGCGCCTCGTGCAGCCAGAAGGCGGCATTGCGGTAGACCTTCATCGCGCGGGGAAAGAGCTTGAACAGGCGCTGCTCGGCCCCGGTGACCGGGCGGTCCAGCTTCGGCAGCACCCAGTGCGGGTTGCGCTGATACACCTCGACATGTGCTGCGGCATCGGCGATTTGGGGGACCAGCTGGATGCCGCTGGCCCCGGTGCCGATCACCGCGACGCGTTTGCCGGTCAGGTCCACCGAGTGATCCCAGCGCGCGGAGTGGAACACCGGACCGGTGAACGTCTCCCGCCCCTTGAACTCCGGGATGTGCGGCTTGTGCAGCGCACCGTGCGCGGCGATCACGGCGCGCGGGCGGTACTCGTCGCCGTCCGCGGTGCGGACCACCCACCGGTCGCTGCCGTCGTCGAATTCGTAGGACACCGCCTCGGACTGGAAGCGGATATACGGTTCGAGTTCGTAATCCTTGACCACGCGCCGGATGTAATCGAGGATCTCCGGCTGCCCGGCGTACATCCGGGTCCAGTCGGTATTGGGCGCGAACGAATACGAATACATCATCGACATGATGTCGCAGGCGCAGCCCGGATAGGTGTTGTCCCGCCAGACACCGCCGACGCCGTCGGCCTTCTCGAGCACGACGAAGTTGCGCTCACCGGATTCCAGCAGTTTGATCGCCATCCCGACACCGGCCAATCCGGTGCCGACGATCAGGACGTTCGGCTGTTCCGGGCTCACGCGGTCGCTCGATGCCATGGTTCCCTCTCACTGCTTAAACGCTTTTCGGCAGCCGGTGCGCTGTGCTGCCTGCACACGGGTCGCCCTCGACCCTCGGTAAAGCACATTTGCCAGCGAATGATTCGGCAAAGAGCACCGAGACGATTACACCACAATAGAACGCACGACGTACAGAAAAATGTTCATGCGCGTGCATGCGAGGGACCGCCCGGTCACACCGCCAAACGATTGCCCGGTTCGGCCAGCCCGGCCGGGTCATTGGACTTGCGGGCCGGCTTGGGCGCCGGCACGGTGATGGCGCCCGACTTGACCATGCCGGAGGTGAAACGTCTTGCGCTGATGGGTGTTCGGCGATCGGAGCCGTGCCCGGCCGTGTGGATGAGCGCCTTCGTCGGCTGCCACAACCGCAGCAGCGTCTGCTCGTCCGGCACGTCCGCCCCGCGTGCGGCCGGTTCGCCCGCCGGTTCGCCGCCGGCGTCGGTGAGCCGCTTGGCCGCCAGGAACAGCTCGGCGACCATCCGGAGCTCTTCCTGATCGTCCTCGTCCACCGTGGCCTCGATCAGGTCGTCGATCGCATTCGGCAGCGGCAGTACATATCGGGCGACGATCTCGGCCGCGTCGTGGATTTCCATCCGCCGCCGGTGCAGCCGCTCTTGCGGCGAAACATTCCAGTTGTCCGCACGTTTCAGCTGGAACACGACCTGCGGCGCGGCCGAGGTCAGATCCCGCCAGAGTGGATACATCCGGCGCGCGGCCCGTGATTCGCGATCCAGCCGCAGCTGCTGCACGACGGCCTGCACCGCGGACGGCACGTACACCGTGACAAGTGCGGCGAACACGAACAGCCCGGGCTCACCGGAGGCGAATCCGTCGGCGACGAGGTTGTAGGTGTTGCGGGTGAACGCATTGCCCGCGCCCACCGCGTCCAATGCGACCGAGACCGCCATCATGCACACGGGCAGCGAGCTGGCCACCCCGAAGCAGACCAGGGCGGCGACGGTGATCCGCTCCCACAGCGTGGTCGTCCGCCACACCGTGCCGCGGACCTTCAGTATGTAGTAGTAACCCGAAACAATAACGGGCAGAGCGGAATACAGCCCGATGTAGATGCCGTATCGCCAGCCGCCGTACTCCGCGATGGACGTCATGCCCTGGTTACGGGCGGGCGCGCTGAGGAACAGGAACGCCAGCCCGATCGCCGCCGAGATCCCGATGACGATCTTGAACTGGGACCGGTAGCGCACCGGCCCGTTCTCGTGCAGCAGCGCCATCCCGAGCCCACAGGCCCAGGCCGTCACGGTCAGCCAGTGCCAGGTGTCGAACACCGAGGGCAGGCCGCCGGGCACGAATTTCGCCACCTGGCGGGCGAAGATCGGTTCGCGCAGCAGGGCGGCCGCCGCGTCGAAGCCGAGCAGGGTGTTGATCATTCGCCCGAAGACGGAGGTGTGCAGGGTCAGGGCGAGCCGAATCAGCGTGATGACAACGATGAACACCGTCGCGGAGATGGTGATCCCGGCGGGCAGATGGTCATGTGGCCACATGCTTTACAGCTCTTTCAGCATCGGGTCGCGCCGCGGACCGACGGTCCTGGCGCGGAAGCCGATCAGGGTCGCCAGCAGCTCGGCCTCGTACTCTTCGATGGAGGCGTAGCTGGAGGCTCCGCGCGCGGCCCGCACTGTGGAGAGGTCGATTTCGTGATTCAGCGCCACTCCGCTCGTCAGGGTCGACCACTCCACCGCGGAGAGCGACGTATCTTGTCCGTGGTCGAGCAACATATGACTGACCTCGTGCAAAGCTACGTGCAGTTCGACCGCGGGATCGGAGGATTGCCGAAGAAAGATCACGTCGTAGCCTTTGCAGGCCAGCCACAGGCCACACAGTCCGACCGGCGCGGTCGGCGGCAGCAGCAGGCGCACGATCCGCCGCCCACGGGTGCGCTCGACCGACGCGATGAACTCTTCGATGGTCCAGTCGGCAGGCAGTTCGAGGCTGTCGACCACGGCCTGCAGTCGGGCGCGCGTGGAGATCTTGCCTCGGGTGGGCTTCCATCCGAGGCCGGAGACCTTGCGGCGGAACAGTTTCAACATTTCACCAGCCCCCTCGTCCGAACGAGGCGATCCGCGCCAGTGAGGTCCGGCTCGTCGGCATAAACGCTGGTCCGAGCTGCTGCGACAAGGCCGGTGGAATGCGGATCGTCTGTGTTCACGATTTCCTCCCCCGAGCACCTGGAGATCACACCTTGTTATCGCGCGCAACAGCGGCATCGTTGCCGCCGGCGCAATGTTGTTCGTCGAAGTCATCCGCTCAACGGGGAGCGCGACATTCTCCATTGTCCGGATAACTTCAGTGACCCGCATGTCGACACACGTCGACTCGCCATAATCGACTTGCCGGGCTGGCTTATACCCTACCTGTCACCCGGACTTCACGTAGCCGTAGTTTTCCCGTCATGGCCCCTAGATTACGCCCTTGACCTGCTCGTATGTGGGGGATTGGCGAGTCTGGAATGACTTCAAGTCGAATGTTGAAAGAGCAAGTCCCCGAGCGAATTTCAGGCCGCGTCCGGGTGTGTGCGGAGGCAGTCGGATACGGCCGTCGGCCTAGCTGAGCTGGGGTTCGGGAGACACCGACCGGTACGTGACACGTGCTCGAATATGTTGTGTCTCAAATACTGTCGGAGACACGACGGAAACGCCGTATCAGAGAATGTCGTCTCCGTCGGCTTCGTGGCCGGCCGGTCCGGGCTCGGCAGTGTTCTGCAAGGCATGCAGCAGCCGGTCGATCGCCGTCTTGGGGAAGATCAGCTGGTAGCCCTCGGTGTGGCTGCGCGCCCGCTTCAATTCGATGCCGAGGCGGTCGAGTTCGGTGACCAGATCCACGACCGAGCGGTGCTTGCGGGTCAGGTTCTGCAACGCGCTGACGCCGCTCTCGACATCGTCGTCGTCCGGCGTGGCCACAGGTGCGGGCGGCGGCTCGGCGGCGGGCGGCATGAGCACGCCGCCGTGGTAGAGGGCCGAGGTCGCGCTCCCGGCCGGCAGACCGAGCGCCTCGAGCGCACGGTTGTACTTCGCCTCGGTGGTCGCGCTGATCGTGTCCACCTGCCCGCTTTCGATGCGGGACTGAACATTGCGCGTCGGACCGCCGAGGTCGTGGATGTGCTGGTGAGTTACCAGATCATCGGGAAGATTTCGCTGCCGGAACGCTTTCAGCTGCCGTCCGAACCGCTGTCCAGCCGACTCGACTTTATTACGCTTCACGGTCTCGCTGGCGCCCAATTCGTCGCCCATGGGAAGGATCGTACCACTTGTTTGCGCAGAGATGGTCATCGTGCCCACGCATCACCACTCATGCATGGTCGCAATAGCAAGATCATGCCCTTACGGCACACTCTGGGTCGCAGTATCGTCCACGACGATGCGCATCTGCGGAGCATGGACGCACACCGATGCACACGAATGTGTTGACATGAGTGCTTGTGGTAGTTAAATTCGGTACATGAGTGCGGATCTGGGCACTAGGCGTGAGGTGGGCACCGATCATGTGGAAGTTCAGCGCGATTAGAACGACTTCCAGCGCCATGATGCCTGCCCGCGTTCACCGGTCCAGCCGGCTCATAGCCGATGACTCGCCGCTTGCTCGGGGCTCGAACGGCTCGGCCCGACCGCCGAGGTCTCGTTCGAAGGGGGCCGACATCGCAGTCGGCAATAAGGGGAGTGCCGTGTTCCTCGAGGGGGGAACATGACCGTCCGCACAATATCGGCAACCGGTCGGAAACTCGACAATCAAATCAGCCTGCTCGATATCGCCTCGCTCTTGCGATCGATGCCGCGGTTGCGCGCATCGCCACGCTGAGCGGGAATGGTCGATACGGATCCTGATCGACTCGAGGGCAACAACTTCGACGTTGCCCGCGTGGTCGATAGATGTGTGTTCACAAACGAAGGTAATGCGATGGATTCTGTGCACAGCTCCTCGAATGAGGCCGAATCGACCGCTCACGAGGGCATTGCCATCGTGGGAATCGGTTGCCGATTCCCCGGGCAAGTTTCCGATGTAGGCGATTTCTGGCAACTCTTGCTGGACGAACGGGATGCCGTTCGGGAGGTCCCGGAGGATCGGTGGACAGGCACCGCCTTCTACGATCGCGACGCGGCCCGCCCCGGCCACCTGCGTACCCGCGACGGCGGCTACCTCGACGACGTCTCCTCCTTCGATGCGCAATTCTTCGGCATCACGCCGCACGAGGCCGCGCGGATCGACCCGCAGCAGCGCCTCTTCCTGGAGACGACCTGGGAAGCGTTGCAGGACGCCGGAATTGTGCCCGAAGACCTGGCGGGCACGAAAACCGCTGTCTACGCTGGTGTTTCGGGTCATGACTACGGCATCATCCAGCTGAACCCGGAGAACCGCTACCTCATCGGCGGTCACACGATGACCGGTGTCACCAATTGCATTGTGGCCAACCGGGTTTCGTACCTGCTCGACCTGCGCGGCCCGAGTATGACGGTGGACACCGCCTGCTCGTCGTCGTTGATCGCGATCCACCTCGCCTGTCGCAGCATTCGCTCCGGCGAGGCGTCGATGGCGCTGGTCGGCGGCGTCAGCACGCTGCTCATTCCCGAGGCGACCATCGGCTTCAGTCAGGGGACCTTCCTGTCGCCGAACGGTCGCTCGAAGTCGTTCAGCGAGACCGGCGATGGCTACATCCGCAGTGAGGGCTCGGGCACGATCGTGCTCAAGAAGCTGTCCGCGGCCGTCGCCGACGGTGACCGCATCTACGCGGTGATCCGCGGCAGCGCGACCAACCAGGACGGCCGCACCAACGGCATGACCGTCCCGAGCGAGGACGCGCAGGCCCAGATGATCGCCGACGCCTGCCGCGACGCCGGCGTCGCGGCCTCCGACATCGGCTTCGTCGAAGCACACGGCACGGGCACCGCGGTCGGCGACCCGATCGAGGCGCGCGCACTCGGCAAGGCGCTCGGCATCGGCCGAAATGGCAACGGGCCGTGCATCGTCGGCGCGGTGAAGTCGAACCTCGGCCACCTCGAGTCGGCGGCGGGCATCGCCGGCGTGATCAAGGCATGCCTCGTTCTGCAGAACGGAGTGATCCCGGCGAACCTGCACGGGGCGGTGCCGAACCACGAAATCCCGTTCAAGGACCTGGGTCTGGAGCTCGCCCAGTCCCGGCAGTCGTGGCCGGATGGCCGGCCGCGCCTTGCTGGCGTGAACTCCTTCGGCTTCGGCGGATCCAACGCGCACGTGATCCTGGAAGGCGCGCCGGATGCGATCGCGCAGCCGGACGACGCAAAAGCGGAGCAGGACAAGGCCGCCGAGCAAGAGCCGGTGTTGTTCACGCTGAGCGCGAAGACCAAGGACGCCCTGCGGGCCTACGCCGAGAGCTACGCCGACTTCCTGGAGGAGTCGAGCACCGCGCTGCCCGCCATCGCGGCCACCCAGGCCAAGTCGCGGGCGCACTACGACCATCGCCTCGCCGTCGCCGCCTCGTCCACCGGCGAGCTGCGCGACACCCTGCGTGAGGTTGCCCGCGGTTCGGCCCCGGAGGCCGTCCGCACCGGCGTGAAAGCGCCTGCCGCGCAAGCCATCGCGTTCGTCTTCTCCGGCCAGGGCCCGCAGTGGTGGGGCATGGCGCGCGAGCTGCTCGCGACCAACGAGGTGTTCCGGCAGACGGTGCAGCGCATCGACGCCGAACTGGGCAAGTACGCCGACTGGACGGTGTCGGAGGAACTCGCTCGCGACGAAGCCGACAGCCGGATCGGCGAGACCTTCATCGCCCAGCCCGCCGTGTTCGCGGTGCAGCTCGGTCTGGCCGCCGTGTGGCAGAGCTGGGGCATCGTCCCCGCCGCCGTGGTCGGTCACAGCATCGGTGAGGTAGCCGCCGCCTACGTCTCGGGCGCGCTCTCGTTCGAGGACGCGGTGCGGGTCATCTTCCACCGCAGCCGGGTCCAGCAGCAGGCCTCGGGCAAGGGCAAGATGCTCGCCGTCGGCCTGCCGCTCGCCGAGGTCGAGCAGCGGGTCGCCGGCTACACCGGACGCGTCGCCATCGCGGCGCTCAACGGCCCGGAATCCGTTGCCCTGGCCGGTGATCCGGACGCCCTCGAAGAGATCGAGCGCGAGCTGAGCGCGGAGAAGATCTTCGCCCGCATGCTTCAGGTCAGCGTGGCGTTCCACAGCCACCACATGGATCCGCTGAAGGACGAGCTGATCTCCTCGCTGGACGGGCTCACCTCCGGCCCGGCCACGGTTCCGATGTACTCCACGGTCTCCGCGGACATCGTGCCGACCGGCGGGCTCGACGCCGAATACTGGTGGCACAACGTGCGCGAGCCGGTGAAGTTCGCGCCGACCATCGATCGCCTGATCGAGGATCAGCACCTGGCGTTCATCGAACTCGGCCCGCACCCGATCCACGCCACCGCCATCGGCGAGCTGCTCGAGCAGCGCCACGTCGAGGGTCTCGCCGTCCCGTCGCTGCACCGCAAGCAGAGCGACCGCGCCACCCTGCTGTCCTCGCTGGGCGCGCTGTACGTGGCCGGAATCGAGCCCTCGTGGGCCACCCTGTTCGCCGGGATCGACGGGCGCGTGGAGCTGCCGTTCTACCCGTGGCAGCGCGAAACCTATTGGCTGGAATCGACTTCGGCGCGCGAGCGGCGCTTCCCGGCGCTCAGCCATCCGCTCGTCGGTGATCAGGGCCGGGTCGCGGACGAGCCGGACAAGCACGTCTGGGAGATCGTGCTCGACCCGGACCGGTTCCCCTGGCTCGACGATCACCGCGTGCAGGGCCCCATCGTCTTCCCCGGTGCGGCTTACCTGGACATGGTGCTCGGCTGCGCGCAGGACGCGTTCGGCGCCGGCCTGTACACGCTCGAGGAGGTCGAGTTCCGCCGCGCGCTGTTCGTCTTCGACGACCGCCCGGCGCCCGTCGTACAGGTCGTGCTGACCCAGTCGATGCACTACTCGGTGTTCAGCCGCCAGGACGGCGACAAGGACTGGACGCTGCACTCGGTCGGCACCCTACGCCGCGGCGCGCCCGACACCGAGCTTCCGGTGCCCTTCGCCGAGCTCGAGGCGGAGTGCCCGTTCGAGATCGAGCCGGCGAAGGTCTTCGCCAAGCTCCGCAACAACGGCCTGATGCTCGGCCCGACCTTCAAGGCGATCACCAAGCTCGGGTACGCCGAACTCAAGTCGCTCGGGCGGATCGACACGCCGGCCGCCCTCGCGGACGAGGCGCCCCGGCACGCGATCCATCCGGCGGTCCTTGACTCCTGCTTCCAGTCGCTGTCCATCTCGATGGGCAACGACCCGAACAGCGAGGACAAGACGCTCTACCTTCCGGTCGAGGTCAAGCGGCTCAGCTTCTACGGCAAAGCCAAGGGCCGCGTGTACTGCTACGGGCGCGCGCAAGTCAGCGACGACATTGCGTACTGCCACGGTGATCTGTGGATCGTCAATGAGGACGGGACGCTCGTAGCAGAACTCGAAGGTTTCCGGGGCAAGTCGATCACCACGACCGCCGAGGACGGCGACGCCCTGCTGCAGTGGCTCTACGAATTCCGCTGGCACCCGGAGCGGATGCGGACCAAGACCCGCACGCCCGCCGAGTTCCTGCCCGCACCGGCGGATCTCGACACCGCTGTCGCCCCGCTGATCGACGAGCTGCGGAACTGGTCGGTCAACCGCGACTACCACGCGGTCGCCGAGGCGGAGATGAACGAGCTGTGCATCGGCTACGTGACCGAGGCGTTCTACAAGCTGGGCATGCAGTTCGTGCTCGCCCGCAACTTCGGCCTGGCCGAGATCGCCGCCGAGATGGGGGTGCACGACAAGCATCACCGGTACCTCGGCCGCGTGCTGGAACTGCTTGCGCTGCACGGAATCGTCGAGCAGGACGACGACGCGTGGCGGGTGCTGGTCGTACCCGACCGGGTCGACACCGCGGCGATGCTCGCCGAAGTGCAGGCCAAGTACCCCGATCTGTACGAGCCCGAACTCGCGGTGCTGCGCCGCTGCGGTACGGAGCTGGACGCGGTCTTGCGCGACGACGTCAACCCGATCGAGCTGATCTTCCCGGAGGACGAATTCCAGTCGGTCGCCGACCTTTACGGCCCGTCGTTCTCCTTCGGCAAGGCCAACCGGATCGTCAGCAACGTGGTCGCGGAGTGCGTGCGCGATCTGCCGAGCGACCGCCCCATCCGGGTGCTGGAGATCGGTGCGGGCACCGGCGGCACCACGCCGTATGTGCTGTCCGAATTGCCCGCTGACCGTGCGGAATACGTGTACTCCGACATCACCCACCTGTTCCTCGGCAAGGCACGGCACCGGTTCAGCGAATACGACTTCATCGATTACCGGGTTCTCGATATCGAGAAGGGCATCGAGGAGCAGGGCTTCGACCTGCACTACTACGACATCGTCGTTGCCTCGAACGTCGTGCACGCCACCGCGAGTCTGTCCGCCACCCTGGAGAACGCCCAGCGCCTGCTGACCTCGAACGGTCTGCTGCTGGTCGTCGAGGCGACGGTGCCGCCGCACTGGGTCGATCTGACCTTCGGCATGACCGAGGGCTGGTGGGCCTTCGCCGACCACGGCCTGCGGCCGGACTACCCGCTGATGCGGGAGGCGACGTGGCGCGAGTTCCTGCCCACCGTCGGTTTCCATGGCGTGCAGATCTTCTCGGACATGGCCACGCCGGAGGAGACCGGTAACTCGGTGATCCTGGCCCGGGCCAAAGCCGTTGATCTGGAGCCGCATCAGCCGCGGATCGCGCAGGCGCCGTGGGTGGTGCTCGCGGACGCGGACGGTGTCGGCGACGGTTACGCCGCCCTGCTGGCCGAGGCCGGCGCGTCCGGCGTGATCGTCACGCGCGGTGACGAATTCGAGCAGATCGACGCCACCAACTTCCGGGTGCGCGCCAACAGCAGCGCGGATCTGCAACGGGTGCTCGAGCTGGTGCGGACCGACGACGGTGACGTGGCCGGCGTCCTGCACCTGTGGAACCTCGATTTCGCCGAGGCCGAGCTGACCACCGCGGCCTTGCCCGCGGTCGAGTCCGACGGGGCCTACAGCGTGATCGCGCTGGCCCAGGCGGTCGAGGAGCTGGAATGGACGCAGGCGCCGCGGTTGTGGATCGCGACCTCGGGCGCCCACGTCCTGGATCGGGCGGAACACGTTGCGCTGAGTCAGGTTCCGAGCTGGGGCATCCTGCGGGTGCTGTTGAGCGAGCACAGCAGCCTGCGGGCGAAGATCTTCGACTTCGACCCGGCGGCTCCGGCCGCGCAGCGGGCCACGCAGCTCTTCGACGAACTGCTGCACGTGGACACGGCCGATGAGGAGATCGCGTTCCGCGGGGACACCCGCTTCATCGATCGCCTCGAGCATGTCTCGCTGGCCGAGTTCGAGGCCTCGGTCGCGATCCCGGCCCGCGTCTCCGACGACACCCCGTTCGCGTTGGCGGTGCCCACCGAGCCCGGGGTCGAGCAGCTGCGCTACGAACGGCAGGAGCTGCCCTTCCTCGATCGCGGCGAGGTGGCCATCCGGCCGCTGGCCACCGGCCTGAACTTCCGCGACATCATGTTGACCCTCGGAATGCTCTCCGCGGGTGCGACTTTCGGTGGTCTCTACGAGAACAACCTCGGCGTGGAATGCGCGGGCATCGTCACCCAGGTCGGACCGGACGTGGACGGGCTGGCGCCCGGCGATCGGGTCGTCGCCTTCACCCGCGGCTGCTTCGGCAACCTGGTGGTCGCCGACGCCCGGCGGGTCTACGCGGCGCCGGAGAGCCTGTCCGATGTCGAGGCGGCGACGCTGCCGATGGCCTACCTGACCGCGTGGTACGCGCTGGTGGAAGTGGGCAGGCTGCGTGCGAGCGACCGGGTGCTGGTGCACGCCGCCGCCGGCGGTGTCGGACTGGCCGCGGTGCACATCGCCCAATCCTTCGGTGCGACAGTCGTCGCCACCGCGGGCAGCGAGGAGAAGCGGGACTACCTGCGCTCGCTGGGGATCGCCGATGTCTTCGACTCGCGTTCGCTGGACTTCGCCCAGGAGATCAAGCAGCGTTACGACGGTGTCGACATCGTGCTGAATTCGCTTCAGGGCGAGACGATTCCGAAGAGCCTCGAGCTGCTGCGTCCACGCGGACGCTTCCTCGAGATCGGCAAGAAGGACATCTACGACAACTACAAGCTGGGCCTGAAGCCGTTCGGCAACAACCTGAGCTACTCCGCGATCGACATCGATCGACTGCTGGAGGAAGACCCGGCGCTGTGCCGCGAGGCGATGACCAAGGTGCTCGAGGCGGTTTCCGCGGGCAGGCTGCCCGCCTTGCCGCACACCGATTTCGACGCCACCGAGGTGGCCGCCGCGTTCCGGTACATGGTGACGGCCAAGCAGATCGGCAAGATCGTCGTCGAGTACCAGCCCGACACCGAGCTGCTGATTCACCCGACCTCCAGCGGTGACGATGTGGTCGATGCCGAGGGCACCTACCTGATCACGGGTGGTTACACCGGTTTCGGCCTGCGGACCGCGGAGTGGCTGGTGGAGAAGGGCGCCCGCACGGTCGTGCTGGTCGGGCGGCGCGCGCAGATCGACGAGGAGAACGAGGAGCCGATCGAGGCGATGCGGACCCTCGGGGTCAACGTGGTGCTCGAACGCGCCGACGTCTCCATCGAGACCGAGGTGGTCGGGCTGCTGGAACGGATCGCGGAGCTGCCGCCGCTGCGGGGGATCTACCACGCCGCAATGGTGCTGACCGACGGACCGCTGGCCGGCATGACCGAGGAGCAGTTCCTGCGCACCGTGCAGCCCAAGGTGGACGGCGCCTGGCACCTGCACAACCACACGCTGGACCTCGATCTCGACGCGTTCGTCATGTTCTCCTCGATGAGCTGGAACGTCGGCACCCCCGGCCAGGCGAATTACGCGGCGGCCAACGGCTTCCTGGAAGCCCTCGCCACGCATCGCCGGGAGCGCGGACTGCCTGCGCTGACGATCAACTGGGGTGCGATGGCCGAGGTCGGGTTCGTCGCCCGGAACAAGCTCGACACCCTGGCTCGACTCGGCTGGACACCGATCTCGCCGGACCACGCACTCGACTTCATCGGTCGCTGCCTGGCCCAGGGGGTCACCAGCACCAGCGTGTTCGGCGTCAACTGGGCGAAGATGAACCAGGTCATGCCGATCATCCGCAGCTCGCCGCGGCTTGCCCATCTGGCCCTGGCCGACAGCGTCGGCTCCGCCAGCACCGGTGGCACCGAGGGACTGCGGGCCGAACTGCTCGAGCTCGACGAGGGTTCCCGGCAGCCACGGCTGGTGGAGGCGCTCTCGCAGCAGATCTCCCGGATCTTCGACATGCCGATCGACCGGCTCGCGCACGATGTCGCGCTGACCGACCTGGGCATGGACTCGCTGATGGCGGGTCAGATCCGCAACGCGCTGGCCAAGCATCTGGACATCGACTTCCCGACCATGGGCCTGATGCGCGGACCGACGCTTGTCGAGCTCGCCTCGGAGGTCCTGGCCCAGGTGTTCGGCGACGGGTCGGCGATGATCGCGGCGGCGGCGGAAGCGGCAGGCACGCAACGCTGGATCCATACCGTGAAGGGACGTTCCAGCACGGCCTCGCTGCGGGTGTTCGCGCTCCCGTTCGTCGGTGGCGGCGCCTCGGTGTTCACGCCGTGGCCGAACTTCCTGCCGGACACCGTCGAGGTGGTGGGCATCCAGTACCCGGGTCGGGAGGACCGGGTCAACGAGGTGCCGATCGACTCGATGCCCGCGTTCATCGAGGAGCTGGCCGACGCCATGCTGCCGCACCTGGACCGCACCTTCGCGATCTACGGGCACAGCATGGGCAGCCTGCTCGCCTACGAGCTCACCAAGTACCTCGAGCAGAACTACGCCGAAGTCCCGCTGAAGCTGATCATCGGCGGCTGGCCGTCGCCGGCGCTGGTGGAAAGCTACGTGCGCAACCTCAAGCACATTCGCGACGGCTTCGACATGGATCGCGAATCCGACAGCCGGGTGCTGGAGGTGTTGCGGGACAACGACTTGCTCGCGATACCCGTCGAGGACGAGGCATCGGTCAAGCCGATGATGCCGGCGGTCCGGGCGGATCTGAAGATGCTCGGCGACTACCGGTTCGAACACGGTGTCGCGTTGCGGGCGCCGATCACGGTTCTGCGCGGCGCCGACGACCATCTGTTCGAGGTTGATCAGCTCCAAGGCTGGGAGAAGCTGACCAGCGGCAGGTTCGAACTCACCACCGTGCCGGGTGGCCACCTGTTCATCCAGAACCCCAGCGCACAGGTGATGCGGACAATCGCCGACGAACTGTCCGCCGAGGACAGCTTCCCGACCTTCACCAGCCTCGTGATCGAGGACTGAGCAAGTAGCTCGAACGGAGAAAAATGATGAAACCGGTCGAACGTTACGACGTAGTGGTGTGCGGTGGCGGCCTGGCAGGGTTGACCCTGTCCCGGCAGCTGAAGCGGACCATGCCCGACCTCACGGTGCTGGTGCTGGAGCGGACCGCGGGCGACATCCCCGACGGCGCCTACAAGGTGGGGGAGGCGACCGTCGAGGGCGGCGCGCACTACTTCACCGAACAGCTCGGCCTCACCGGGTATTTCAACAAGCAGCACCTGCACAAGCTCGGGCTCCGCCTGTTCTTCGGCGATCAGCACGGCCCGTTCGAGGCGCGGCCCGAGATCGGTGCGCGACGGTTCCCCCGGGTGCCGTCCTACCAGGTGGACCGCGGCATCTTCGAGCGCGATCTGCGCCACGGCGCCAAGGATCTCGGCATCGACCTGATCGAGCAGGCCAAGGTCACCGATGTCGAGCTGGCCGACGGCGACGACGATCACGTGGTGCACTACGAGGTCGGCGGGCTCGAGCACACGGTCCGGGCGCGCTTCGTCGCGGATGCCTCGGGGCGGCACAAGCTGATCCAGCGCAAGCTCGGCCTCGGCGCTCCGAGTCCGCACAAGATCAACGCGGCCTGGTGGCGGCTCAAGGGCGAGTACGACGTCGAGGTGATGGCGCAGGCCAAGAGCCCGACCTGGCAGCCGAAAACCCAGGAGCGCCGGTGGTTTTCCACCAATCACCTGATGGGCACCGGGTACTGGGTGTGGATGATCCCGCTGTCCTCGGGCAACACGAGCATCGGCATCGTGACCGACGAGGCGATCCATCCGTTCCGGACCTACTCGACGGAAACCAAAGCGAAGCAATGGATTGCCGAGCACGAGCCGACGCTGGCCAAGTTCACCGAGAACGCCGAGCTGCTCGACTTCCTGGTGCTGCGCAACGCGAGTTACGCGTCGACGCAGGTGTTTTCGCACAACCGGTGGTCCTGCGTCGGTGAAGCGGCGGTCTTCCTGGACGCGTTCTACAGCCCGGGTTCGGACTACATCGCCTACACCAACACCATCACCACGCGGATGATCGAGCTGGACCGCAAGGGCCAGCTGACCCAGGACGTCGCGCAGACCTACAACAAGCTGCTGCTCGACGACCTCTGGCCGAACTACCTGGCCATGTACAACGGCAACTACCCGATCTTCGGGCACGCGCCGGCCATGTTCACCAAGGTCATGTGGGACACCTCGTTCTACTGGGCGCTGCCGTCGCAGATGCTGTTCCGCGGCTTGCTCAAGAGCCCGGACGCGGCGGCGGAGTTCCATCCGATCGCGTCCCGATTCCACGGCATCCAGACCCGGATGCAGTCGAACCTGCGCGCGTTCGCGGCGCAGGCCCCGCAGCCGGACAAGTACCTGTTCGTCGAGTACAGCAAGGTGCCGATCTGCGCGCAGCTGCACCTGGACCTGCTGACCGACAAGACCGCCGAGCAGACCTTCCGGGACATGCGGCGCAATGTCGATCGGCTGGAGTCCTGGGCGGACTCGTTCGAGCGGGAAATCGCCGCCCGGATCGAGCTGCCGGTGCGGGCGCCGGCCGAACCGGCCTTGCAGGCTTCGGCGCAATAACCAACCAGGAGAAGGAACTTGACGCAATTCGAGGACAGAGTAGCGATCGTTACCGGGGGTAGCCGCGGTATCGGTAAGGCGCTGTCCCTTGCGTTGGCGAGCAGGGGCACGGCGGTGGTCGTCGCGGCGAAGACCATGGAAAGCGGCGGCCGCCTGCCGGGCAGTGTGCCGGACACGGTCCGGGAGATCGAGGCGCTCGGCGGCCGGGCGCTGGGACTGCGGTGCGACGTTCGCGCCGACGCGGACCTGAAGCACGTCGTCGACCGGACGATCGAGGAGTTCGGCCGGGTCGATTTCCTGATCAACAATGCCGGCGCGATGTGGATCCAGGCGGTCGAGGCCACCCCGCAGAAGCGGTTCGACCTGGTGATGGACATCAATTCGCGCGCGCCGTTCCTGCTCGCGCACTACTGCCTTCCGCATATGCGGCAACGGGAGTGGGGTCACATCGTCAACCTGAGCCCGCCGCTCGACCCGGCCGTGACCGAGCATGTCGGCGGCAAGGTCGCCTACATGGCGTCCAAGCTGAACGCCACCATGCTCGCGCTCGGCCTGGCCCAGGAGCTGGCCGGGTCGGGCATCGCGTGCAACGCCATCTGGACGCGCACGCTCATCGGCACGCTGGCGACGCAGAACCTCGGCATCGGCAGCCCCGCGGACTGGCGCACCGAGGACATCGTCGTCGACGCCATTCTCGCTGTGCTGGAACAGGATCCGGCAAAGTTCACTGGCAACGCGCTGGTCGACGACGAGATCCTCGCGCAGTACAAGGGCGTCGAGGATCTGTCGCAGTACCGGGTCGTCCCCGATCGGGAGCCGACTCCGATGACCTGGGAGCGCTGGGACCGTCTCGCCGACCAAGCGCGGGAAAAGTACTTCGCCGCAATGACGGCCGTGAAACCGGCCGGCGCGGCGAACCTTTCGGAGGGCGCATAGGGTGTCGCTGACTCATCGAATCCAGTCGTACACAACGCTCGCCCGGGGCCTGCTCGAAGGCTCCGGGTCGAACCGCACGCTGGCCGTCGAGCTCGAGCGCAGAAGCAGGCAGGCGAGTCACGCGGCGCGCCCGTTCCTGCTCTACGAGGACCAGCAATTCGACTACGCGCAGGCCAATCGCATAGTCAACCGGATCGCCCACGCCTACCGGGCCGCCGGCGTGCGTAAGGGCGATACCCTCGCCCTGCTGATGGAGAACCGGCCCGAGTTCGTCTGGCACTACCTGGCCGCGGGCAAGCTCGGAGTCGTTGCGGCGCTGGTGAATACCCGGGCCCGCGGCGACGGGCTCGCGCACGCCATCTCGGTGTGCGGCGCGAACCAGATGATCATCGGGACGGAGTGCCTGCCTGCGTTCCTCGCGGTGCGAAATCGGTTGGCGCCCGGGCTGATCGAGCGCTGCCTGGTGGACGAGGATCGGAAGGTGCCGGCCGGGGACGCCGCTGGTCTGCTGCGGTTCGTGCAGAGCGCGACGTCCACCGATCCGGTCGAGACCACCACCCACGCCCTCAGCGACACCGGCGCCTACATCTTCACCAGCGGAACGACCGGGCTGCCCAAGGCCGCGGTGATGAGCTACCAGCGGTTGACCACCATCGGCCGGGTCACCGGCGCACTCGCCTGGCGGCTCGAACCGGGCGACGTCGTCTACAACTGCCTGCCGCTGTTCCACACCAACGCGTTGGTGATCGCGTTGTCCAGCGTGCTCGCGCACGGCGCCACGCTGGCCCTCGGCCGCCGGTTCTCCGCGGGGACGTTCTGGCACGACATCCACCGCTTCGAGGCGACGGGCTTCAACTACATCGGTGAGATGTGCCGATACCTGGTCAACACGCCGTCCGACGATCGCGAACGCGGGCATCGGGTGCGGGTGATGGTCGGGCAGGGGTTGCAGGCCGATATCTGGACCGCGATGCAGACCCGGTTCGAGATACCGCGCATCGTCGAGATGTACGCGTCCACCGAGGGCAATATCGCCACGATCAACCTGGCCGGGGAAGTCGGGTCGGTCGGCAAGCTGCGCCTCGGCGGCAAGCTGGCGAAATGGGACTTCGAGCGCGACGATTTCGTCCGCGACGCGGGACGGCTGGTTCCGTGCGGGCCGGGCGAGACCGGAGTGCTGCTCGGGCCGATCCGCAAGCGCACGCCGTTCGGCGGGTATCGCGACGAAAAGGCCACGCGCGCGAAGGTTGTCACGAACGCCTTCCACGAGGGCGACGCGCTGTACAACACCGGCGACGTGTTCCGCATCGATGCCAAGAAGAATCTGTTCTTCGTGGATCGCCTGGGTGACACGTTCCGGTACAAGGGCGAGAATGTGTCCACCACCGAGGTGCAGGAACAGCTTGTCCGGTGGCCGGGCATCGCCGCCGCCAGCGTGTACGGCGTCGAGATACCTGGCCGCGAAGGCCGCGCGGGGATGGCGGCCATCGTGCTCGCCGACGGTGCTCGATTCGACGGCGAGGCGCTGGCCGCGCACCTCGATGCGGCGTTGCCGCCCTACGCACGGCCGGTCTTCATCCGGATCCGTCCGACGCTGGAAACCACGGCGACGCTGAAACTGGCCAAGCTGGCGCTGCAACGCGACGGTTTCGCGCTGCGGGAAGGGGAGCCGATCTATGTGCGGGACGCGGGCGAGCGCGTCTACCAGGAGCTCACACCGGAGCGCTACGCGGCCATTGCCCTGGACAAGGAGGCGGCCATGACTTCAGAAGGAACTAAGCGGTTATGACATTGGAACCACTGGTCATTCACCGGTCCGGCACCGGCCCGCCGATCGTGCTGGTGCACGGCGGCATGCCCGCGGCGATGACCTGGGCCGCGCAGCAGCAGCTCGCGCAGAACTGGTCGCTGATCGTGCCGAATCGCCGCGGCTTCCCGCCGAGTCCGGCCGCGCCCTGGCAGGACTTCCTCGCGGACGCAGACGATTTGGCCGAGCTGATCAAGGAAATCCCCGGCGGCGCGCATCTCATCGGCTTCTCCTACGGCGGGTTGAGCGCGGTCCTCGCGGCCGAGCGGCTGCCCCATCTGGTCCGGTCGCTGACCGTGATCGAGGCCCCGTTCTGGGTCGCGGCCGCCGACGACGAATCGGTGCGCGCGCTGGCGACGCTGTCCGATCGGTTCGCCGAGCATCCGGAGGACAAGCAGGCCGAGGCGGAGTTCTTCGCGGTGTCCGGGGTGGATCCGAGCATGCTGGCCAACGTCGGCGACGACATAAGGCACGCAATGGAATTCGGCCGCAAGCTGCGTTCCCCGCGCGAGGCCACGCCGCGGTTCGAGACGATCACCGAGGCGGGCGTACCGACGCTGATTTTTTCCGGCGATCACAACCCCGCGCTCGAGCAAGTGTGCGATGGTCTCGCCACGCTGCTCGACGCGGAGCGCGTGCATTTGGCAGGTGCTGGACATGCCGTCCAGCACGCGCCTGGTTTCAACACGATGTGGGAATCATTTCTGAGCGCCGCGGAACACAGCCGCGGCAACGGAGGAGGCACAGATGAGCGATGAGGCCACGATCACCGGGAACGACAAGGTCCTGGAATACACGATCGAGCTCTTTCGCAGCTTTACCCCGCCCGGCGTCACCCTCCAGCTGCCTCCGCCCTCGGCGAAGGACATGGACATGCAGTTCGAAGAGTATGTGCCGAACAAGTCGCTGACCGCGACGGCCGCGGCGCCGCCGAGCTATGCGAACGCGGTCGGAATCGTGCAGGGCGGCTTCATTTCCGCGATGTTCGACAACCTCATCGGCCCGCTGAGCTACCTGACCGCGCGCGGCCCGACGACCACGCTGGAACTGACCACGCACTTCATGCGCGCGATCTTCCCCGGCCAGCGGCTGCGGCTGACCGCGACCGTGCGCAAGCCGGGTCGCACGGCCATCTACATCGACGCCGAGGCACACACCGAAGACAACAAGCTGGTGGCGATCGCACGGTCCACCGTGCAGGTTCTACCGATTCCCGCCCAGTAGCCGACGGTCCACCTCCGCCCCGGCGGAGGTGGACGTCTTCGACCTCAGCGAGGTTTGCCGATGCCCTCTTTGCTCGAAATCACGACACATTTCTTTTTGCAGGTCGCGTTCATCCTGGTGACCTGTCGCCTGCTCTGGCCGGTGTTCCGGCGTCTCGGGCAGGTCCAGGTGGTGGCGATCATGGCCGCCGGGTTCGTTCTGGGGCCATCGGTATTGGGGGCGATCTGGCCGTCCGCGCAGGAGTGGCTGTTCCCGACCACGCTGAAGGTCGGCACGGCCTCGATCACCCATCCGAACCTGACCGCCATCTACGTGGTCGGTCAGCTCGGTCTGGTTCTGTACATGTTCCTCGTGGGCGCCTCGTTCAAGCTGGAGATCCTCCAGTCGCACCTGCGCAAGGCCGGCGCCACCTCGCTGGCCGGGATCGCGGTTCCGCTGCTGCTCGGCGGCGCGGTCGGCGCGTGGATGGTCGGCCAGCACGGCGACTACTTCACCGAAAAGGTCGGCACCGTGCAGGGCGCGCTGTTCGTCGCGTCGGCGGTCGCCATCACCGCGTTCCCGATGCTGGCCTGGATCATCTACGCCTCGGGTCTGCTGAACACCCGGCTCGGCACCATGGCGCTGTCCTGCGCCGCGTTCGACGACGCCTGCGCCTGGGTGCTCCTGGCCACGGTGGTGGCCACGACGAAGGACAGCATGTCCGGCGCGTTCCTCGCGATCTTCGGCGGACTGGGCTATCTGCTGTTCATGATGTTCGTCGCGCGGCGCTTCCTGGCCCGGCTGGACACCTGGAAACCACGCAGCGGAGATACCGAACGCACTGGCGGCCTTGCGGTTACGCCGCTCATCATCGTGCTGCTGGTCGTGCTGCTCGGCAGCTGGTTCACCGATTACGTCGGCATCTACTCGGTGTTCGGCGCCTTCGTGGCCGGTGCCGTGATGCCGCGCGGCGAGTTGCTCGACACCATCCGCGATCGGTTCGAACCGCTGGTCGCCTACCTGCTGCTGCCGGCGTTCTTCATCTACTCCGGGCTCAACACCAAGCTCAGCCTGATCTTCGAGCCGAAGGTGCTGCTGGTCGCGACGGTCGTGATGGTGGTGTCGTTCGCGGGCAAGTTCGGCGCGATCGGACTCACCGCGCGGTGGCAGGGGATGGGCTGGCGGGAGGCCGGCGCGATGGGTGCGCTGGCGAATGCGCGTGGATTGATGGAGCTGATCCTGCTCAATATCGGCCTGACCGCGGGCCTGATCACCGGCCAGCTCTACACGATTCTCGCGTTGATGACGATCGTCACGACCTTCGTCGCCACTCCAGTCATGCGGATGTTCGAGCGCAGCGGCTGGAAGCAGGGTCTGGTCTTCGGTCCGTCTGGTGAGGAACACCGCGCGCCTGGGGACGATCGAACGCCGGAAGAACGTCGAACCCCTGGGAAGGTGCTGGAAATTTCTCGCGTCGATGCGGCTGACGGTCCGCCATGACGCTCGGGTTCGGTTCGATTCAGGAAGAGCAGCTCCGTAACGGCCGTCGCCGGCGGATCGAGTTGCGCAGTCCCGGTGTGGTCCAGCCCCGGACGCTGTTGGTTGCCTCTGATTTACCTTTCGCCAGAACGGATTTCGAGGATGCAGTAGCGGTCAGCGAGAGTTTCGCGCTGGCGGGTACCTGTGCGTGGCCCGATGTGGTGGATCGGGCCGTGCGCTGGCGCCCGGATGTGGTGGTGCTCGACGCCTCGGCGGCGCGCCTGGACGGGCTGGCCGAGACGGTGGCTCGGCTGCGCGAATTGGCGCAGGCGCCGATGATCACCCTGCTGGTGGATCACGGTGCGGCCAAGGCGGATATCGACCAGGTCGACGCGGTGGTGGCGCTCGACCGCGGGGTGTTCGCGGTGCTGGAGGTGCTGGAGGTGCTGATCTCGGGTGCGGTGCTGGCGATGGCGCCGCAACCGGATCGGGTGCACACCGATGTGACGGTGGATTATGAAGTGCGGCAGTGTCTTTCCCCGCGCGTGCGCCCCCGGGTCGCGAAGGATTACGAAGTGCGGCAGCGGCTTTCGACGCTGACCAAGCGGGAGCGGGAGATTCTGCGGCTGGTGGTCGACGGGCTGTCCAATCGTGAGGTCGGTTCCCGGCTCTACATCAGCCCGGAGACGGTGAAGGAATACGTCAGTCGCATTCTGGCGAAGCTGAAGGTGACCAGCCGGATCGAAGCCGCGGTGGCCGCGGTCCGCGCGGAGTTCGACAATGGCGATTGGTAGCGACCCCGTCCACGCCGGCCACCTCGGCTCAGGAATTCTCGTTCGCGATCACGACGAAGAAGTCGTCCGTGGTCGTCGGGAAGCCCATCCGGCGCACCTCGGTCGGCAGCGGTTGGTAGTCGAACAACTGCCGCTCGTTGTAGGCGAACAACTCCGCGCCCGTTTTTCCGGCGGAGTAGAGCGAGACGCTTTTCGTCCAGGCGGCCTGGCTCGGATCGGTCTCGGGAAAAAGCCTGACGTTCTGGTACCGGTCCGGGCCGGCGGTATTGCAGTAAGGGGGACGGATCGCCGAATTGGCGTCGGCGGTCCAGCGCTCGTTCCCGTAGTCGGTTCCGGTGGCGGTGAAAGCCGACAGCCACGGGCCCCACGAGGTCAATATCTCGGTCGGTGCCTGGCTGCTCTCCGCTCGGGTCTGCAACTGCTTGCCGAATTCGTCGTTCGTGGTGAGCACGTGCGGTCGGCCGGCGGCCAGGGGAGTCGTGGTCACGGAATCCCGGCCGTCGAACGCGACCACGAACGCGTCGCGCGAATCGGCGACAACGAGCTGGAATCCGGGCAACTGTCGCGAACTGTCCAGCGCGGGCAACAA
Source organism: Nocardia sp. NPDC051756 (assembly GCF_040681495.1). Taxonomy (NCBI): domain Bacteria; kingdom Bacillati; phylum Actinomycetota; class Actinomycetes; order Mycobacteriales; family Nocardiaceae; genus Nocardia; species Nocardia sp. NPDC051756. Next base: position 153,543 of record NZ_JBFAYV010000006.1, read on the forward strand.
ACCCTTTTCGAGGAGTTCGACCGCGTGCTGAGCCGAATCGGCGGTCGCGCCGTCTATCGGCAGCCCGCTCGGCGAGAGGAATTCGCTGTCGGTGCGGGTGTTGTCGTCCCAGCCGGCGGAGAAGATGCGGCAATAGACGCCGGTGCGGCGATTGAATGCCAGCCAGGTTCCGCCGTCGATGTCGAGCCCACCCTCGACGTCGGCCAGTGCCGGGTTGTTCGCGGCCTGGATCGTGAATACCCGTTCGCGCAGATACGGGTTGACCCGCCAGTGCGGCCCATAGGAAAAGCGGTGTTCCAGCCCGAGTTTACGGGCCGCCTCGAAACCATGCGGTCGATAGATCGATTGGTCTCTGGCTTCGACGGCAACGAATCGCTCATTCTGTCGGTCGAGAAGAAACATACAAGTGCACATTGTATTTCCGTTTCACGTTCCCTGAATGTCGTTCAGGGTCAAGGATATGTTGTCGATGAGCCTGGTGTTGCCGAGGTGCGCCGCGACCAGGAGCCGGGCCGGACCGGATTCCGGCGCGGGTCCGAGTTCGGGGTCGCGCAATTCGAGATATTCGACCTCGACGCCGGCGGCGGCATCGAGAACCGCGCGGGCGGCATCGAGTACCGCGGCGGCGCCGGCCGCACCCGACCGCGCACCCGCCTGCAAGGCCGTCGGCAGCGCGACGGCCGTTTCCCGTTCGGCCGGGGCAAGATATCGGTTGCGCGAGGACAGCGCCAATCCGTCCGGTTCGCGCACGGTCGGGACCCCGACGATCCGGATGCCGAAGTTCAGGTCCCGCACCATCTGCTGGATCAAAATCAGCTGCTGATAGTCTTTTTCGCCGAAGTAGGCGACGGTCGGCTTGGCGATCTGCAACAGCTTCGCCACCACCGTGAGCATCCCGCCGAACAGCACCGGCCGGGTCGCGCCGCAGAGTTCGGTGCCGAGCGGTCCCGGCACCACGGTCGTGCGCGGGCCCTGCGGATACATGCCCGCGGGCGATGGTGCGAACACCGAACGCACGCCGGCCTCGCGGAGCAACGCGAGGTCGGCCTCCAGCGTCCGCGGATACTTGTCCAAGTCCTCGTCTGCCCCGAATTGTAATGGGTTGACAAATATCGAGACAATGACCTCGGATTTACTTTCCCGGGCCTGCTCGACCAATGCGAGATGGCCGTCGTGTAAGGCGCCCATTGTGGGTACGAGGGCAACATCTCGACCACTGTTCCGCAGTGCGAGCGATACACTGGACATTGCAGCGGGATCATGATGAACAGCCAATGCGTCGTCCGCATAATTGCTGTCGCCGAGTCGCTCCAACGATTCTCCCTCCTGATTGTTCGAAACGTGCTCCGGCAGAAGACACGGGTATGGATGAACCACTTCGACCGTACCCGAACACCGCCGATGGCGCACCGGTTCGTGACATCATGAATAGTTTGTTGATGAATCATCATTTGGCCTTCTATACAACTCGGGACTGTTGCCTGGGATGCGCTGGCCGTGATACTGTTCCTAACGGAAGATAAACTATCGGCGGCCCAGAGGAGGGCCCTGGCGGCCCGGCAGTCTCCTCGCGGGAATTAGACGGGTGCTCATGGTTACACAAGCGGAAACAAACGCCGGGAAACCGGTCGGCGATAATGCGGCCGATCCGAGTCCGACCGAAATCGAATTCGAGCAGTGGCGGGCGCTGAGCGCCGGTACCGGCGCGGAATTCTACGATGGTGTGCTCGCCGATGATGCGGTGCTGGCCGTGCCGTCCCCGCACTCTTCGCTCTCGCGGCAGATCGCGCTGAACGCGGTCGCTGGAGCGCCGCCGATCGAGACTTATCAAATCCTCGAATTCCATGAACGACCATTGGGTCCGGACGGTTATATCGTCTTCTATGAAATGTATCAGAAGCGCGTAGGTCTGGACGGAATATATGCCGCCATTTCTACGGTGTATATCCGCCGGGATAATCGCTGGCAGATGCAATATCATCAGCAGACTCCGATCAATAGGGGATCGGGGGAGCAGCGATGAGCCGGAACTTCGATGTCCTGATATTGGGTTCCGGGCTCTCCGGCAGTTCACTGTCGCTGTGCCTGCAAGCCGCCGGATTGCGCACCTGCCTGGTCGATCCGAAACCGCACCCGCGATTCGCCATCGGCGAATCGACCATCCCGAACACCTCGAAGCTCTACAAACTGATGAGCATCAAATACCGGGTGCCGGAACTGGCCGTCCTCTCCTCGTTCGACAACCTCATCGGGTCCGTCGGCACCTGCGGCATGAAGAACAACTTCGGCTTCATCTACCACGAGCCCGGCGGCATCGCCGACCGTGTACACCAGTTCCCGCTGTCCGAAATCGTGGAAACCGAGTCGCACCTGTACCGGGCGGACGTCGACCACTGGCTGGCGCTGCGCGCCGTCGACTACGGCGCCGTCCTGCTGGAAGGCGTCGGCACGCGCAACCTCGACATCACCGAACAGGGCGTGCGCTTCGAAGGCGATGACGGAACCGAGATCTCGGCCGAATACGTCGTCGACGCCGGCGGCCGCAATTCGCCGCTCGCCACGGCCCTCGGCCTGCGCACGACGGAAGGCCTACGGACCCAATCGAAGTCGATCTTCACCCATATGACCGGCGTCATCCCGTTCGACGAGATCACCGCCGTGCACGGACCACGCGAATGGCATACGGGCACACTGCATCACGTCTTCGACGGCGGCTGGATGTGGGTGATCCCGTTCGACAACAACGCGAAATCGACCAACCCGCTGTGCAGCGTCGGCATCACCTGGCGGATCGACGACGGCGACGAGAAGCCGATCGCGAACCCGCAGCAGGCCTTCGACGATTTCCTGGAGACCTACCCGGAGATCGGCAAACAGTTCGAGGGAGCCGAGAACGAGCGCGATTGGATCAGCGCGGGCCGGTTGCAGTACACCTCCACGCAGACCGTCGGCGACCGCTGGTGTCTCACCTCGAACGCGGCCGGCTTCATCGATCCACTGTTCTCCCGCGGCATGCAGAACACCGCTGTCGTGGTGGATCGCCTGGCCGAACGGCTGATCGATCAGTTCGAGGGCGGATTCACGCCCAAGACCTTCGACGACATCGAACACATGCAGTCCAGCCTGATCGAGGAGAACGACTTCATCGTCGGCAATGCCTTCCGCTCGTTCACCGACTATCGGCTCTGGAATGCGTGGTTCCGGGTGTGGCAGGTCAATCAGGTGACGGGCACCATGCGCACCGAGAACCGGCTGCGCCAGGTGACCGAACTCGCCGCCGCCCGCGGCGAGGGAACCGCTCCGCTGCCGAAGGCCGACGTGGCGCCGGGCGCGGGGCTGGACGGATTCATCGACGCGTTCTACCTGAAATCCGACCGCATCATGGAGTCCTACTGGAACAAGGAAACCAGCCTGGACACCGCGGTGTCGGAATTCGAAAAGCTGTTCGCCGACGTCGATTTCCTGCCGCCGTCGTTCGGCCTGACGGATATGTCGCAGCCCTATTTCGACATCGATATGGACAAAGTGGCGAGCGCGATCGCGTGGGCACGCGAGGCTCGGCCGGGCATCCGCGAGCTCTACCTCGGCGGACTTCCGGCCGCGGAGAGTTAGGTGGATATGAATGGTGTAGCGCTGTCGTCGTACAGCGACCGGGTGGCCACGGCCGTCACCGGATCGCTGAACGGCCTGCTCCGATTCGATCGCACCATGGTGACCGCACTGGACGACCTGGATCGCGACGAAACCGAGCAACCCATTGTGGTGATCCTGCGGGCCTATATGTATTTGCTCGGTGGCGTCCGGCCGCCGGTCGACGTGATCGAGGCGCTGCGCCGAATAGATTCGACCCAGGTATCCCTGCTGGAGTCGGCTCACCTCGACACGATCCGGCACCTGCTGCACGGCGCCTATGGCCTGGCCGGCGACACCCTGCTGGAAATCTCGCGCCAATTCCCGACCGACGAACTCGCCTTGGCCGCCGGACATCAGGTCGATTTCCTGACCGGCGCGACGGAGACGCTGCTCACGCGGCTGTCGTCCAGCCCGCTGTTGACCGAGGGGACGACCGAGACCTACCCGTACCTGTTGGCGATGCTCGCCTTCGCCTACGGCGAGAACAACGAATTCGCCAAGGCGTACACGGCCGGTAGCCGAGCATTGGCGCTGGCCCCGGACGACAACCCGTGGGCGGTGCACGCCTGTGCGCACGCACTGTTCGAGTCGCGGGACAACCACGCCGTGTCGGCGCTGCTGTCCTCGACCCGCAGTCGGTGGAACTCCGAAAGTTGCCTGCTGCGAACCCATCTCAGCTGGCATCACGCGCTGAACTCGATGGCCGAGGCCGACCACGACGCGTTGGCCGGGCTCACCGCCGAGGTCACCCGGGTGCTGGAAACCGAGTGCTCGGCCATGCAATTCTGCGATGCCGTCTCGCTGCTGTGGCGGCTGCGCCTGGCCGGCATCGCGGGGCCGGACGACTTCGCCGCGGTGGCCGACAAGGCGCTGGAAATTCGCGGCGCCTCGAATTCGGCGTTCGTCGATCTGCATGTCCTGCTGGCCGTCATCGGCGCCGATCTGCACGACCTGGCCACCCAGCTGGCGAAGGAAATCGGCGCGGACGCAACCGATACCGCGGCACATCTGATCGGCACCCGGCGCACCGCGGTCGGCGTGGCCGAAAGTTTCTCGTACTACTGCCAGTCGAATCCGGAAGAGGCCACGCGGCGACTGATTTCGGTCCTGCCCGCCGTGGTCGGCGTCGGCGGCAGCATGGTTCAACGCGATCTCGCGCTGGAGCTTCTGCTCACCTGCGATCACGGCCGCGGAGCAGAACTGCTGATTCCCGCCGAGGTCGGTCTCGACAGACGTCCACTGGTGACGTACCTACGCTCGCGATAGGAATGATCGAACGAAATGGTTAACCCATCGTCTCCCGTCTGCACCGAAATCCTCACCGGCCCGGCCGCGTGGCAGAGCAGTGACTACACCGATCCGGATCAGTGGACGACGCCGCTGACCCCGGATGATGTGAGCGAGTTGTTCGCGGCCTTACGGCACAGCAGGCAGACCGGTAAAGAGCTCGGCGCGATCACCCGCGAAGACTTTCCGCTCGATCGCCTCGCGACCAAACTGGCCGCCGTGTCCCGCGAACTCGTCGACGGTCGCGGATTCGTGGTGCTGCGCGGCTTTCCGATCGCGTCCGAACTCGCGCGCTCCGATATCGAACTCATGTATTGGGGACTCTGCGCGCATCTCGGCCCCGCGGTGACCCAGAACGGTCTCGGCGAAATCATGGTGCCGGTCAAGAACTATGGCAACGGCGGCCTGCTCAACGCCTCCACCCGCGGTTACCAGACCAGCGAGGCGCTGCCGTTCCACACCGACAGCTCCGACATCGTCGGCCTGCTGTGCCTGCGTTCCTCGGGCAAGGGCGGCGACAGCAGCATCACCAGTTCGGTGACCATCCACAACGAACTGCTCCGTCATCATCGGGAGCTGCTCGGCCTGTATTACGCCGGTTTCTATTACGACCGGCGCGACGAGCAGGCCGACGGGGAGCGGCCGTACTACCGCAATTCCGTCTACGCCTGGCACGAGGGCAGGCTCACCTGCCGGTATTACGTCCGGCATTTCATCGAATCGGCCGCCGAGCGATTCGATCTGGACCTGTCCACGGTAGAACGGCTGGCGCTCAAAACCTTTGAGTCGATCGCCGACCGGCCGGAGCACAAGGTCACCATGCAGATCCGGCCCGGTGATATACAATTCCTCAACAATAATGTCGTCGTGCACGCCCGCACCGCCTTTGTCGACACCGATCAGGTCGCCCGTGAGTTGTTGCGGGTCTGGCTCAACCCATTCGGCGCGCCCGCCGCGCCGCCGGGACACGCAACGTTCCGTGAAGGTATGCCGCAGAAGCAGATTCGCTGAACCGAAGGCACCGGACGGCGGCGCACCCGCTCGCTCGTTCCTCCCCGCACCGAGATCAGGAGTACCGAATTGCAGTCTCGTAATATGTCTCGTCGCGCCCGCCGGGGTGCGATGTGAGGCGCGGTCGTTCGATTGCTGTTGTCGCGCTGGCCCTTACGGTCTGCCTATGGAGCGTCGCGTGCGGGACCGGCGGTGAGGTCGGAACGGATGCGAGCAATGCCACCCAGTCCGCGACGCCGCCGGACGATCAGCTGAACCTGAACGGCACGGCGAACGTCCGCTTCGCGCTGGAACCGGTCAGCCTGAACACCTTCACCACGGCCGGCGTCGCCCTCGATCAGGCGCTGCTCGACAACGTCTACCAGGGCATGGTCACGGTCGACGGAAACGCCAAGGACAAGATCGTGCCCGGGCTGGCCACCTCGTGGGACCAGTCGCCGGACGGCCTGACCTACACCTTCCATCTGGTGCAGAACGCGAAGTTCCACGACGGCGCCCCGCTGACCTCCGCGGACGTGGTGTGGTCGTTGCAGCAGGTGACCGCGCCGGGCTCGAAGTCGTTGCGTGCGCAGGACTTCACGGCCGTGGCCGACGTCTCGGCGCCGGACCCGGCCACCGTGACGATCAAGCTGAAGCAGCGCGACACCAACCTGCTGTGGAATCTGACCCAGCGCGGCGGCATCGTCTACAAGACCGGGACCGACTTCGCCGCCCTGGACGGCGCGGACAACGGTTCCGGGCCGTTCCGGGTGACCCAGTGGAACCGCGGCTCGACCCTCACCTTGTCCAGGGTGGACGGCTACTGGGGTCCCACGCCGAAGGTGGCGAAGGTGGTGTTCCACTACATCATCGACGGCAACACCGCGAACAACGCGGAGCTGACCGGGCAGACCGACATCCAGACCGCGACCGACCCGACGCTCCTGTCGACGTTCACCGGCAACGACAAGTTCGACATCCTGCGCGGTAACAGCACCGACGAGTACACCCTCGCGTTCAACGAGGCCAACCCGATCTTCGCGAATCCGGATGTGCGCCATGCCATTCGGCAGGCGCTGGACAAGAAGGCGATCATCAAGGCGGTCGGCGCGGGCATCCAGATCGGCGGCCCGGTGCCGCCGCAGGATCCCTGGTACGAGGATCTGACCTCGATCGACCAGTACAACCCGGACAACGCCAAGAAACTGCTCGCGGCCGCCGGCTACGGCAACGGCCTGACGCTGACGCTGGAGTTCCCGAACCACTACGTCACCGCGCTCAGCGATGTCCTGGTCTCCAACCTGAAGGACGTCGGCATCACACTGAACGTCCGCTCGGTGGAATTCCAGACCTGGTTGTCGAAGGTGTACAAGAATCACGATTACGAGCTCAGCGTGGTCAATCACGCCGAAGCGCACGACGTGAACAACTACGCCCGCGCCGATTACTACTTCGGCTACAACAATCCGCAGGTGCAGCAGTGGTACAAGGACGCGCTGACCGCGGAGACCGAGGATGCGCGCAACGAGCTGCTGAAGAAGATGACCAGGCAGATCTCCCAGGACGCACCCTGCGATTGGTTGTTCCTGGTCGAACTGAATACGGTGGTGCGCAAGGGTATCTACGGAGTCCCGCAGCACGAGACCAACAACCGGTTCCCGGCGACCAAGCTTGCGGTGGCCAAGTGACGGAGGTGTTTTGCTCTGGTATCTGATCCAGCGAGCCGGGCTGTTGCTGGTGTCGCTAGCGGTGGCGAGCGTGCTCATCTTCGGGATGCTGCGCTTGCTGCCCGGCGATGTCGCGGCCACCGTCGCCGGTTTGCAGGCGACACCGGAGCAGATCGCCGCCATCCGCGCCGACCTCGGCCTGGATCGGTCGTTGCCCGAGCAGTACCTGTCCTGGATCGGCGGGGTGTTCAACGGTGACTTCGGCCATTCCCAGCTGAACGGGACGTCGGTCGGCGCGGAACTCGAGCAGAAGCTGGCCGTGACCGGCCCGCTGATTCTCGGCTCGCTGCTGATCGCGCTGGGCCTGGCGATCCCGCTCGGCACCTGGGCGGCCGTGCGGCATCGCAGCCGGACCGGGGAGGCGGCGAACGCGCTGTCCCAGCTCGGCATCGCGGTGCCGGGCCTGTGGCTGGCCATGCTGCTGATCCTGGTGTTCGCGGTGGAACTGAAATTCCTCCCGGCACAGGGCTTTCCGGCCGATCGCTGGGCGGATCCCGGCGACGCGATCCGCAGCCTGATCCTGCCGTGCGTGACGCTGGGCATCTCCGAGGGCGCGGTGTTGTTCCGCTTCGTCCGCTCGGCGATCCTCGGCGTGCTGTATTCGGAGTATCTGCGCACCGCGCGGGCGAAGGGACTGACCCGGACGCAGGCGTTGGTGCGGCACGGTTTTCGCAATGCCGCGCCCTCGGTGGTCTCGATCCTCGGGCTGCAATTCGCGGTCCTGATCGTCGGGGCCGTGGTGATCGAGCGGGTGTTCACCCTGCCGGGTGTCGGCAGCATGCTGCTGTCCGATGTGGCGAACCGCGACCTGGTGAAGGTCCAGGGCGAGGTGCTGTTGATCGTCAGCGCGGTGCTGGCGATCGGCTTCGCCGTCGACATCGTGCACCGGCTCATCGACCCGCGGCTGGAGGCCACGCTGTGATTCACGCCGTCAACCGACCGAAATGGCTGCGCAGGCGGCGGGCGGTGCAGGTCGCGCTCGGCGCGCTGATCCGGCGCCCGAGCGGGATCTTCGGCCTCGCCGTGGTCGGCACGCTGGTGGTGGCCAGCCTGATCGCGCTGTGGTGGACGCCGTACGACCCGCAGGCGACCAATCCCAGCAAGGCCTGGTTGCTGCCGTTCAGCGGCGGACATCTGCTCGGCACCGACCGGGTCGGGCACGACGTGTTCAGCCAGTTGCTGGCCGGCGCGTGGCAGACCCTGGCGGTCGCGCTGGCGGTCGCGGGGATCGCGGGCACGCTCGGCCTGCTCCTCGCGTTGGCCGCGCAGCTGACCCCGCACGCGGTCGGCTCGGTGGTGGTGCAGCTGATCGACATCATGATCGCGTTCCCGGCCCTGCTGCTGGCGATGGTGCTCGCGGCGGTCTACGGCGGATCGATGCTGACCGTCGCGGTCGCCATCGGCATCAGCTCCGGTGTCGCGGTGGCGCGCGTCGCCCGCGGTGAGGTAGCACGCGTGCTGACCAGCGATTTCGTGCTCGCGGCGCGGGCGGCGGGCGCGTCCACCGCGCGGATCGTACGCAAACACCTGCTGCCCGCGATCGCGCCGACGCTGATCGTGCAGCTGTCCTGGGTGATGGCCCTGGCCGTGCTCGCCGAGGCGGCGCTGACCTACCTCGGTTACGGCAGCTCGCCGTCCGCGCCGTCCTGGGGCGGCATCCTGCGCGCGCAACAGGATTACATCAAGGTGCGCCCACTGCTCGTGGTGTGGCCGGGCCTGGCGGTGGCGCTCACCGTGCTCGGCTTCAATCTGCTGGGTGACGCCCTGCGCAGCGTCACCGATCCGCGGCTGCGCAAAGGGGTGCCGACGCCATGACGCTGCTGCAGGTGACCGACCTGACGGTCGAGATCGACGGCCGGGTCCTGCTGGACAAGGTCGACTTCGGCATCGAGGCCGGCGCCCGGCTCGGGCTGATCGGCGTCTCCGGATCCGGCAAATCCCTGCTCGCCCTGGCGATCATGGGTCTGCTACCGGAGGAGGCGCGGGTGCGCGGCAGCATCCTGCTCGACGGCGTCGAGCTGATCGGGCGCAGCGATCGCGCGCTGTCGAAGATCCGCGGCAGCCGGATGGCCATGGTGTTCCAGGAGCCGCTGTCGGCCTTGAATCCGCTGATGCGCGTGGGCAAGCAGATCGCGGAACCGCTTCGGCTGCACCAGGGTATGGGCCGGCGGCAGGCGCTGGCCGCGGCGACCGAGCTGGCCGCCCGGGTCGGGCTGCCGGATCCGGCGAACATCGTGCGCGCGTTTCCGCATCAGCTCTCCGGCGGGCAGCGGCAGCGGGTCGGCATCGCGATGGCCCTGGCCGCGAAGCCCGCGCTGCTCATCGCCGACGAGCCGACGACGGCCCTGGATGTCACGGTGCAGGCCGAAATCCTGGCGCTGCTCAAGGATTTGGTCGACGAGGAGGGTTCGGCGCTGCTGTTCGTCACGCACGATCTCGCGGTGCTCGCGCAGGTGACACAGCGTGTGCTGGTGCTGGGGAAGGGCCAGGTGCTCGAGGACGGCGACCTGACCGAGATCCTGCACGGGTCGGACGATCCGTATCTGCGCACGCTGCTGGAGTTGGCGCGGGCCACGTCGTTTCGGCGGGCGAGCAAGCTCGGCGCCGACAGCGGTTCACCGGAGGTGGTGTCGTGATCCTGCTCGAGGCAACGGGTTTGAGCCGGTCGTTCCGGCTGCCGCGGACCAGTCTGCGGCGTTCCCCGCCGATTCGTCGCGCCGTGCGCGAGGTCAGCCTGTCGCTCGCCGAGGGCAGCCACCTGGGCATCGTCGGCGAATCCGGTTCCGGGAAGTCGACTTTGCTGCGGTTGCTGCTGGCCCTCGATCGGCCCGACGCGGGCGAGGTCCGGTATCAGGGCAAGCCGGTGGTCGGTCGCGACCTGGCCTGGTTCCGCCGGGAAGTGCAAGTGGTGCTGCAAGATCCGCTGAGTTCGCTGGACCCGCGGATGATCGTCGGCGATTCGATCGCCGAACCGCTGGAGTGCCTGCGGATTCCGGGCAGTCACGACTACCGGGTGGCCGAGCTGCTCGTCGCGGTCGGGCTGGAACCCGATGCGGCGGTGCGGTATCCGCACGAGTTCTCCGGCGGGCAGCGGCAGCGCATCGCGATCGCCCGCGCGCTGGCGCCGAATCCGAAGGTACTCGTCGGCGACGAACCGTTCTCCGCCTTGGACGCGTCCACCCGGGCCCAGATCATCGAGCTGCTGCGGGATCTGGTGAAACAGTTCGGGCTGTCGTTGATCCTGGTCTCGCACGATGTCGGCGTCGTCCAGCAGCTGTGCGATCAGCTGTTGGTGATGAAAGACGGGGAGATCGTCGAGCGCGGCGCCGCCGAGACGGTGCTCGAGCATCCGGAGCACCCGTACACGCAGGCCCTGCTCGACGCGGTTCCCGTGTTGCCCTTCTGAATCCGTCGCTCAGTTCAACGCGGTGACCATGATGCGCGCACCGCGGGCGGGCACATTGGTGATGTTGCGGACCCGTCCGCGCTCGGGCGCGCCGGGCAACGCGAGCTGATAGCGGGTCAGCACCTCGCGCAGCACGACCGCGCCCTCCATCAGCGAGAACCCGGCCCCGATGCAGCGGCGGACCCCGCCGCCGAACGGCAGCCAGGTGTTCGGCGCGACCGAGCCGTCGAGGAAGCGGTCCGGTTGAAAGCGTTCCGGCGCAGGATGATTCGCCGGATTCTGGTGTGCGAGCACGATCGAGGTGGACACCCGGGTGTCGCGGGGCAGCGCTACGCCGCCGATGGTGAGGTCCCGGGTGAGCTGGCGCTGCACCCGGCCGATCACCATGCGATGGCGCAGCGCCTCTTTCACCACCGCCTCCAGATACTTGTCGTCCCCGTCGCGGGCCGCCTGCCTGGCCCGATCCTGCACGTCCGGCGCGGCGGCCAATTCGTGCAGCGCCCAGGACAGCGCCGACGCGGTGGTCTCGTGCCCGGCGAGCAGCAGCGTGACCAGCTGGTCGCGCAGTTCCGCGTCGGTGAGCGGTTCGGTGGCGGGATCGTTGCCGGAGCCGACCGCGAGCAGCCGGGACAGCACGTCGGCGCGCTGATCGATCTCCGGATGGGCACGGCGGCCGGCGATTTCGGCGTAGAGCAGCTCGTCGATGCCGCTCAGGGTGGCGCTGAAGCGCTGCCACGGCCCGAAGCGTTGCAGCCACGGCCATTTCCAGCCGAGCAGCACCACCGGGCTGATATCGGTGACCCGGCGCAGCTGCGGGGTGAGCGCGTCCCGGCGCTGCTCGTCGGCGACGCCGAAGACCACCTGGGTGATCACGTCGAGCGTGAGATCCTCCATGCGGCGCAGGATGTGCTCGGTCGTCCCGGCGTGCCACCGCTCCACCTGGGTCTTGGCGATGTCCTCCACCAGGGCGCGATAGCCGTTGAGCGCCGCGTTGTTGAACGCGGGCATCAGCAGCCTGCGCGCGCGGGCGTGCTCGCCGCCGTCGGTCAGCAGCACCGAATGCTCGCCCATGATCATCGCGAGTTCCCGGTACGCCTCGCCCGCATGCAGATCCGCCGGGTCGGAGGCGAAGATCTCCTTGATGTGCTCGGGCCGGGAGAACACCACGATCCGCCCCGGATACGGCGGCAGCAGCCGCACGGTGAACACATCGCCGAAGCGGCGCGCCTGCGCGCTGAGGAACTGGGCGTGCCGCTTGGTGTGCAGGACGGTCTGTAGCAGTCGCGGTAGCCGCGGGGCCGGTGGGTATGTGCCGGTCATGAGGTGGTCCTTTCCGCCGAGTCGTGCTGGAGCCGTTCCGTCGCCGGCGCGCGCCGCCCGAGGACCTCGATGACGAGGAGGGCGACCGCACTCAGTGCCGCGGCGGCGATCGGAAGGGCGAAGGGACTGAACAACGCCAGGGTGATGCCGCCGGCGATGCTGCCGAGGGTGACGCCTAGATAGGTGGAGGACGAATTGAGCGCGAGCACCTGGGTGGCCGAATCCGGTGCGGCGTCGAGCAGCATCGTCTGCATGGCGGGGGTGTTCCAGTAGAGCGAGAACGACCACACCAGCGTCAGCGCCACCAGCACCACCATCGAGATGGGCGCGAACATGGTCAGGACGGCGAAGACGATCATGGTGCTGAGGAACAGTCCGAAGCCGATGCGCAGCGCGGTCGACGCGCCCTTCTTGTCCACGTAGATGCCGCCGGCCACCGAGCCGATCAGGCCGGCGACACCCGCCACCGCGAACAGCAGACCACGTTCGCGCAGTGACGAATGGGAGAAGTCGGCCGCGAACGGGCCGAAGTAGGTGAACATCATCAGCGCGCCACCGAGCAGGATCGTGTTGCCCAGCAACACGGTCAGCACCGGCCTGCTCGCCAACGCCGTGAGATGCGTTCGGGCCGAGACCAACTCGCCCGGTACTTTCAACTGTCCGCGAACACAGAACAGCAGCACCATCGACAGCACGCTCAGTCCGGCGAACGCGACGAAGTTGCCCCGCCAGCTGAAGATGCTGGCGCACAGGGTGCCGAGTGGGACACCGACAGCCAGCGCGCCGACGATGCCGGTGGACACGATCCCGATGTAGGCGCTGCGCTTCTCCGGCGGGGCCAGCGTGGGCGCGAGCGCGAACATCGCGGGCAGACAGGCGGCGGCCGCCGCCGCGGCGATCACCCGCAGGATCATCAGCTGCCAGAACGAATCGACCACGGCGGCGAGCAGATTCGCGATGGTGAACACGACGGAGGCGCCGACGAAGACGCCGAGCCGGCTGCGCCGGGCCGAGGCGAACGCGATCAGCGGCGCGCCGAGCACCAGCACCAGCGAGTAGGCCGAAACCAGCTGTCCCGCCGTGGATTCCGAGATACCCAGGTCGGCGGCGAGTTCCGGGAGCACGCCCGCGATCATGTAATCGTCGGTGTAGAAGACGAATACGGCGAAGGTGATCGCTATCAACCAGAACGGCATCGGGCCTCCAGTGGGACGGGTGGTCAGGGAATCAGGTAGTCCGTGGCGATCGTCCGCGGGTCGAGGCACAGGGACTGCTCCCTCATTGTCGACGGAGCACGGGTTCCGGTGGTGAAGATCGCCGCCCAATCTCGGTGATACAGCGGATCGCCGTCCCACGGCCGCCAGGCGATGTGCGGGGTCAGCGTGACACGTCCCTTGTCGGCCCAGGGGCGCAACAGTTCGGCGCGGTCGTCGGTCTCGACGTCGGTGGTGAGCCGGCCGGTGCCGGTGGCCAGCCATTGCAGTAGCGCGACCAGGTCGACGGGCGACGATCGCGCCGGATTGATCAGATGGCCGTCCAGGCGCAGGCAGCGGAACAGCGCGTCATCGATGAAGTCGGTGACCTCGGGCAGTCCGGGGAGCGCGACAACCATCAAGTGCGCGAATCGGTTCGGCAGGCGGTCGAGCGGCGTGGCCTCGGTGCTGCCGAAGGGATGCGCGGTGCGCGAACGCGGACGGACCACGGTCACCGCGACGCCGAGTTCGGCCAGCGTCGCCGCGATGGTGTGGCCGAACGCGCCGTACCCGACCACGAGGGCCGCGCGCCGGTGGAAGGGTTTCGGCACATCGTCGAATACGTCCTTGGCGCAGTGCAGTACGTGCTGAGTGATCACATACTCCGACAGCGACGGCGCGTAGGCCCGTGCGCTTCTGGTCACCAGATTGTTCCGCGCGAGCGCGGGGATGTGCGGGTAGTTGGGTCCGGACGAGACCAGATGCACCCAGGAATCCGTTGTCGCGGAAGCGGTTTCGGCCAGTTCGGTTTCGGTGAGGTCGTGCGCGGCGAGGGCGATCATCGTGTGCGTCAGCGCGGTTCCCGGCGGCGCCGGTTCGACACGGACCCCGAGCTGCCGCAGCTCATCGGCGACGGTGACCGCGTCGGTGGAGGCGCCCAGGCAGTAGAGCGTCGCCGGATCCACCGTGACGGCGCCCATCAGCGTCCGCTGGTCAACGCCAGGGGAACTCGGATATGTCCGTGCAGGACAATCGAATCCCGCCATTGCCGGCCCGGCAGCAGCCGGGCGTTCGGGTAAGCGGAGAGGAAGCTGCCGACCGCGACCTGCCCCTGGACCTTCGCCAGGGACGAGCCGAGGCACCGGTGCACGCCGGTGGAAAAGCTCATACTCGTTCGCGCCGAGACATTTTCGACGTCGAGCCGGCCGGGGTTCGGATAGGCGCGCGCGTCGTGATTGACCGCGCCGACCCAGATCAACGCCCCGGTGCCGGGCGCGACGACCCGATGACCGATCTTGGTCTCCACCCGTGCGGTGCGATGGGTCAGCTGGATGGGGGAGTCGTAGCGGAGCAGCTCCTCGAACCAGGGGTCGGTCAGGCGGCCGTCGGCGAGCACCTCGGTGCCGAGGCCGTGTTCCAGCACGGTGACAATGGAGTTCGCGATGAAGCTGACCGTGGTCTCGAAGCCGGCCGCGAAGACGAAGCCGACCAGGGTGAGCAGTTCGCCGAAGGTGAGTTCGCCCTCGGCGTGCTTGCGGACGCAGTCCTTGAGGAAGCCCTCCTGGAGCAGGTCCGGATCCTTGGTGCAGTCCGCCACGAACTTGGTGAACTTGCGCGCCTCGGTCATCCCGCGCCGGTATTCCGGGAAGGTGATGCCGACGTCGAGCAGTTTGGCGCCGTGGCCGCCGAGCGAGTCGAGCATGTCGTCGCCCAGATCGGGGATGCCGAGGAAGTCGGAGATGACCCGGATCGGGATCTTGCGGGCGAAATCGGCGACCAGGTCGATGTTTTCGCGGCCGTCGAGTTCGGCGAGCACCGCGTCGGTGTGCTTGGTGATGATGTCGACCGAGCCGGTCACCGCGCGGTGGGTGAACATCGGGAAGACCAATTTCCGCAGACGTGTGTGCTCGGGCGGGTCCATGAAGACCAGTGCGGGGGCGTCGAGCGCGATGGGCACCGACCGCTTGGTCAGCCAGCGATAGAAGCCGGCGGTCGGCGGAATCGCCACGGGCTGGTCGGCTGACCAGTCGTTGCTGCGGAGGATCTCCTCGCTTTCCTCGTATCCGGTGACCACCAGGCCGGCCGCGCTGTCGTGCACGCCGGCCGATGCGCCGATCTTCGTGAGGATTGCCCGGTAGGGGTCGCCCTTGGCCGGTGGGCGGAGGAAGAGCCGGCCGACATCGTTCTCGTCACCCAGCATCGAGTCGGGCAGCAGCCGGAGTGGGCCGTGTAGTAGGAACCAGCGAACAGGATCAGTGACCACCGAGTTCACGGAGGACAACGTCGACACCCCCTTGGCGTTGCATTGCGGCATAGAAGTTTTCGCGCTCGAACCGGAACAGCGCGGCCTGCTTGTGCGGCAGGTCGATCTCGCCGAGTTCGTGGCCGTCCACCACCTTGCAGACGCTACGGTCCAGCGTGCGCACCAGCTGATTCGAGGCGGACGGGTCCGAGATCACGCCGGTGCACTCCGGGTAGGTCTCGAAGACGCCGGCGATGAGCGCGACCCAGAACGGCAGGGCGTACCCGAAATAGTCGGGCTCGCCGATACAGCCGTGCATGCCCATGTCGTGTTCCGGCGTGTCGTAATAGTCGGCGACCACGTCCAAGGCGGCGTGATACAGCTCGACGTAGCCGCCCCGCTGCCCGTCTTGTCCGACGAGGAAAGGGCGAGTCTTGTTGTCGGAGAACTGGAATTCGATCTCGGCCTGCCAGCCGGCCCGGTCCCAGTCCTTGTGCATCGCGAACTGCACGTGCGGTTGCGCCATCCACTCGACCACCTGGTCGATCTCGGCCGGGGTAGACGGCGTGACCGGGGTGAGCTCCCACGGCGGCGGTAGCGTCGGCACCCGCCATTCCTGGAAGGCGAAGTCGGTCAACGGTTTCCCGCGCCGCCGGGACCGGTCGATGGGTCTGCGCTCAGTCGACACTCACGGCACCTCGTTCGCGGTGGCCAGCAGCTCGAGTGCGGCGAGGACGGCGTCGGTGCGGCCGGTGAGCCGCGCTCGTCCGCCGAGCCGGATGCGATCGAATGTCGCTTCGACGGCATGGGTTTCGATGAGTTCGGCCCCGGCGATCGGCTGACCGACCCGCCACATCCACCCGCCCGAGGCGTCGGCGTCGGCCTTCGGCTCGTCCCAGCCGAGCCCGGCCTGCACCCGGAGGTTGAGCAGCTCCAGATCGATGCCGGTGATGATCCGGGACTGGAACGGGACCTCGCCGCCGGATGCCCGCGCGCACACCTCGCTGACCACTACATCCTCGAAAGCGTCACCGCTGGAGAGGTATTCGACGTGCGCGGTGAACGTCCCGTCGAGGCCGAGGGCGGTGCACGTCCGGATCGCGAGGTCGGCCAGCTTCGCCTCGGTCGCCGGGTCGGTCCTGGCCGAGCCGGAGCCGCCGCCGCGGGTGAGGTCGAGCAGCGAGCGAATGTAGAGGCCTGAGAACAGGTGCGTCACAGTGCCGTTCACGACGAGCACTTCGGAATGGTATTGCGGGCCGTCGAGTAACCGTTCGACCAGATCGTCGCTCAGCGCGGTGAGGTCGACGGCGCCGAACTTCTCGGTCCGGATCCCGCGCAGGTTCGCCTCGGCGGCGGGTTTGACGATGACCAGCTCGTCGTCGGCGAATCCGGTGCAGCCGCCTGCCTTTTCGACGGTGCCGTCGGCGACGATCAGCGTCTCGGGCACCGGGATATCCGCCGCCTCGAGCGTCCGGCGCATGACACCCTTGTGCCGGTAGTTCTCCAAGGAGCCCGCGGGGATCGGCGTCGGCAGGCCGAGGTCGCCGCACAGCTGCGCGGCGACACCGAGCAAGTACTCGTCATTGGTGACGATCGCGGTGGTGCCGGCGGGGATCAGCGACGCCCACTCGTCGACGCCGGCGATCCGTTCGTCGCCGATATCGTGCAGTGCCACATCGCCTTCGCGGATCAGCGGCACCTCGCCGGTGCGCAGAATCCGTAGTTCGGCACCCGTGGCGGTGACCGCCGAGCCGAATTCGGCCAGCCCGACCGTGCCGAGCGATTGCTTCGCCTGTAACAGGACCACCGTTGCTCGATCACCTGATGACAACACGCCTCCATGCCTCTAGGTGCTGGTCCACGCGTTGGCAGCCGGTGACGACGGCTTCCGGATCGCGCGCCAGCGAGATTCGGATCAGATCGGTGCCGAGTTTCGGCTGGGCCCAGTAGAACAGTTCGCCGGGCAGCACGTGCACCCCGATCTCACCGAGTTCGGTGTAGAGCGCGCTGGCCTCGACGCCTTCCGGCAGCCGGAATGTATCGACGGAGATCCTGGATTCAGGATAGGCCGGTGCCAGGTTGATGTGGTCGCGGGCCAGCGTGCGGTTGCTCTGGATGCCGCCGCGCAGCCGGTCGTAGCCGCCGTGTCGGCCGTCCTCGGCGAACAATTCGACGATCCGCAGGATGAACGGCGACGCCGAGAGCATGTGATCGGAGTACATCCGGGCCAGCGGGAGCGGATTGCCGAGGTTCCAATTCAGGAACCCGGCCTTCAATTCCTGTAGCGGCCAGAGCTTTCCGGTGTCCTCGATGGTCGCCCAGTCGAGGTCGTACTGACCGAGCACGGCGTACATGTCGTACTGGGCGCGCAGATCCTGTGCGCGGAAGCAGGAGTCGATGACCAGCACGGTGTCGCGGTCGGCGCAGGCGGCGGCGATCTGGTGCAGGCGGTCGGCGTCGATGACGGCGCCGGTCGGATTGTTCGGCGAGACGGTGAACAGCACGCCGTGCGCGGGGATCACGTCTTCGAGTGTGCCGCCGGCTAATTCGGACTCGGCGACCGAATGGATGGCGAGTCCGTGACCGGCCAGCAGGTCGTGCAGGTTGTCGAAGGTCGGCTCGACCATGGCCACCTGACGGTCGGCGAGGCGAATCGCCTTGCCGATCATGTCGATTGCCGTCGAGGAGGAGTAGCAGCTGCGGAAGGTGACGTCGTCGGCCAGCGCGCTGTGCTGCCCGATCGAGGACAGGAACGCGTTGCGCGCGCTCTTCTCGACCACGTCGACCGGGAGCTTGCGGGTCTGTGCGAAGACCTCAGGGAAGCCGGCGACGATCTCGGATTGGGTGCTGGACAGCGACATTCGCGGATGACCGTCGGACAGGTTGACACCGTCGACCAGCGCCTTGACTTCCAGGTCGGTGATGTTATCGGGCATGCAAACGACCATCCTGTTGCGTCTTGGTCCGCCGGGCGGCAGCGGCCATGGTCATGATTTCGAAGATCACCGCGACGCCGAGATGCGCGGTGATGTCGGCGGAGTCGTACGGCGGCGAGATCTCCACCAGCGACACCGTGCGGATATCCGGCAGGTCGAGTTCGCGCAGCAGCCGCAACGCGAACGCCGAGGAGGGCCCGCCGACCTCGGGGGTGCCGGTGCCGGGGGCGCACGAGGGATCGACGAAGTCGATGTCGAAGGTCAGCGCGACCGGGTTCGAACCGACCTTGTCCCGCACGATCCGGCCGAGTTCGCGCGGGCCGATGTCCAGTGCGTCCTCGCAGTGGATCACGGTGAAGCCGAGCCCGTCGTCGGCCAGGTCCTCGCGGGGCACGCTGCCGCGCATGCCGATCTGGATGCTGGTCGTGGGATCGATCAGGCCCTCCTCCACGGCGCGGCGGTACACCGTGCCGTGGAAGTGCTTCATGCCGAAGTAGTTGTCCAGCACGTCCCGGTGCGCGTCCAGTTGCACCAGCGACAGCGGCCCGTGTTTCCTTGCGGCCGCGCGTAATTCGGCGATCGCCAGGCTGTGGTCGCCGCCGACCAGGATAGGCAGCGCGCCGATCTCGTGCACGGCGCTGACGCTGCTCTCGATCAGCTCGAGCGTTTGCAGGTGGTAGCCGGGCACGATGTGCACGTCGCCGCCGTCGACGACGGTGAGCAGGTCGGTGATGACCAGATCGCGTTCCCGGCTGCCCAATCGGCCCAGCGTGCTCGCCGAGCGGACCGCCTCCGGCCCGAAGCGGGCGCCGCTGCGATAGCCCGTCGCGCCGTCGATCGGCACGCCGAGGATGACCGCGTGCACCCCGTCCTCGGCGGTCAGCTCCCGGATCGGCCGGTAGGGGAGCCGGAAGAAGGTCCGCGGCCCCGAGCTGAGCCGGGAGACCGCCTGGCTGTCGGTGTAGTCAGTCATGTCGATTTTCCTTGGCCCGCAACAGCATTGCGGTCACGATCCCGGTCTCGTCCAGGCCGGGGGTGTCGACGTCGTCCACCACCACCTCCAGTCCCGCGCTGTCGTAGAGATCGGCCCAGTACTGCTTGGGCGCCAGGCGCTGGTCGGTGAACGGGTGCAGCAGGAAATAGTGGTTGTAGTAGTTGGTGCGGTGCGGGTCGCGCATCTTCTCCGCGTCGTCCCAGCAGTAGTCGATATCGATGACCAGCAGTTCGATGCCCGGGTTGTTGTCGAACAGCGTCCGCAGGAACTTCCGGACGCCGTTCTCGCCTTCCTGACCCAGGATTTCGTGGATGACGAAGCTGATGATGCCGAAGTCGTAATGCGCGTCGGTCTGCTCGAGATGGCCGATCGCGTCCGCGTTGACGATGTCGATCCGGTCGGCGTGCACCGATCCGGCGACGAATTCCACCGCGGCCGCGGCGCCCTCGGGGCTCGGCTCGATTCCGGTGAGCCGCATGTCCGCGTACTTCTCGGCCAGCGTGGTGAGAAAGATGCCGCTGCCGCAACCGAGGTCGATACCGCTGCGATAGCTCTTGCCCCGCTGGTCGAGCACCCGGTACATCAGCGGGATCGCGTCGTGCACGCTGATTTCGCAGCTGCCGACGCCGACCATGCGGCCGTCGCGCGGCACCGCGGCGGGGTCGGCGAAGCCGTTGCCGATATCCAGGAAGGTCCGGCCGTAGCCGCCGATCATCATTTGATACCAGCCGCGGGCCTCCCAGATCTGCACGAGCTTGTCGGTGGCCCGATCGTTGTCGGTATATCCCGCGGTGCGCAGGAACAGTTGCAGCGCTTCGACCCGTTCCGGTGTCGTGATCACCGACTCCAGTGCCTTGCGCGCCGGGACCCCGTTCACCACGATCTGTTCCAGCACGCCGTGTTCGATCAGGTTGTACAGCACGGCCGACTGCACGTATCCGCTGAACGGCTCCAGCGCTTCGATCAGGCGATTCCGGTTAAGCATGTCGTTCATACCTCTCTTTCGGTCTGTGCTCGCGCCGGTCAGCCAGCGGCGAGCCGATCGGGATCACCGACGAAGGCCAGCTCGTATTTGTTCTGTCGATATCCGTAGGCGCCCGAGGAAAGGTTGGTGAACAACGTCCAATCGGAGAGCTGCGGTGCGGCGGGAATCAGGCCGTGCTGCGTCGTGCGGCCGGGTTTCGGGCAGATCAGGTCCAGTCCGGCAATCTGCGAAAGCAGCGTCGCGGCGCCCTCGATGCGCTCGGTGAAGTTGCCGATGCCTTGCAGCAGCATGCCGCGCTCGGCGGCCCAGAAACCGTAGCGTTCGTCGAAGGTGGCGGATTCGAGCGCGGACTGGAAATCGCGTTCGGTGCTCGCGGCGAAACGGCGCAACTTCGCCAGGACCACCGCCGGCTCTTTGACCGAGGTCTGACCGCCGTCGAGCACGCGTTGCGCGAGCGCGTAATACATTTCGGCCTTGGCGGCCATCCGGGCCAGCGCCTGGATCCAGGCGGGATGGGTCATGCCGGTGCCCGCGCGCAGGTTGTTGCAGCGCTCGATGGATCCGTCGATGAAGACCCGGGAGTTGGGCACGAAGGCGTGGTCCAGCTCGATGATCGCGTCTTGTTCGTCGAGGACATCGATGGACTGGTCCGGAAGCTCGTGCGCGCCGCGGAAGCCGGTCCGGGAATGCACGGTCACGCCGCTGGCGTCGGGTGCGATGGCGACGCACAGCGCGGTGTAATCCTCGGCCGGTGTCAGCTGGCGGTAGGGGTAGATCAGCAGCACATCGGAATAGAGCGCGAGGGTGGCCAGTTGTTTGAAACCGCTGAGGTAGATACCGTCGGCGTCGCGCGCCACGACTTTCAGCAGATGGTCTTCGGAAATGCGCCCGCGTTCGGAGATGTCGGAGATCGCGTGGGTGAGGATCCAATTGCCGGCTCGGCATTCGCGGTGAAACTCCCGGATCGCGTCCGCGCCTTCGCCGAAATGGTCCGCGTTGGCGGCCCAGGCGGAGACGATACCGGCCAGGAAGTCCGGGCTGCGCCCGAGTAATCCGCCGCTGTGCGTCGCGAACCGGCGTAACTGTCCGGCGTACTCCAGGAATTGCTCTTTCGTTTCCGGCGGGGTCCAGATGCAGTCCCAGAACAATTTCATATCCGGATTGGTGCGCAAGCCGTCCAGAGTTTTGGCGAACGGGGTATCGGTGCGCTCCGCAAAGGTGGCCGAAATGCTTTCGGTCGAGCAGCTGATCTGCTGAGTTTCCACTGGATATCCTTAGTCCTGTGACCTGGCGGCCGAAAATGTAGCTGCGCGCGACTTCGGTCGGAAACTGCTGGTGACGTGGGCATCTGAGCGTCCGAGTAATCGGATGACTACCCCCGGGTAAAGTTCAGGCAATGTAGACCTCTGATCAATTAAATCGAATTCATAACACCTCGGCTTCAGGATGGGAAAACCTGTAGCCCACCCCGTCTTCAAGGTAGCCGACCTACCGGTGTGTAACCATTGAAGGGCCTGTGACGCTGCTCACATCGTAGCATTTTGCGATTTAACGTCACGGGCTCTTTCTGCATTATCTTAATGGCAGCAGATAGGTTGTTTGTAAACCCCCCGATCGGGGGGTTTGACAGCAATCGGTAGCCCCCTTATTGGGGGGTTGCGTCTTTCATCGATAACGAGACAATGTGATCAGACGTGCGCGGAAGCATACCTTGTCTCAAACGACCTGTATTCAAATGTGCTGGTAGGAAGTATGCGATAAACGGCGTTGCGAGGTGGGTGTGTCGGTGCTAGATTCGGGGCCACCAGGGGCTGAGCTATTCCTAATCCCATTCAGGCCGTGACCCCGATGTCTGAAGGGCGGTATTGGTGGAGACGAATCGGGTGGGGTCCGGTGACTTCGATCGGCAGGCGATCGAGGAATGGGTGGCAGAGAAGATCAGCCAGATCATCGGAATGAATCCGGCGGCGATCGATCGCACCACCACGTTCGCCGCGTACGGTCTGACCTCGTCGGATGCGGTAGGGCTGTCGGGTGAGCTGGAGGAGTGGCTGGGGCGCAGCCTGCCGGAAACCCTGCTGTACGAGCACCCGACGGTCGAACAGTTGAGTGCCGCACTCGTCGGCACCGCCGCGCAAGTAGCCACCGCCGCACCGGATTTCGGTGGAATCGGCGAGACCGCCGGATCGAAGCCCGAGGCGCGCGAACTGGATTCCGATGACCATGTGGTGGGTATCGCCGGCCTGGCCTGCCGGTTTCCCGGCGGGGCGAACACGCCGCAATTGTTCTGGCGCAACCTGGCCGACGGCATCGATACCGCGACGGACGTGCCCCAGCAACGCTGGGACGCACAGCAATTCTTCGATCCGGATCCCTATTCCGCGGAGACGACGTACACGACCAAGGGCGCGTTCGTAGACGACCTCGCCGGATTCGACGCCCAGTTCTTCGGCATCTCGCCGCGCGAGGCGATCCGGATGGACCCGCAGCAGCGGATGCTGCTGGAGACGGTGTGGGCGGCATTCGAGGATGCCGCGATCCCGCTGGAGCAGATTCGGGGGAGCCGCACGGGGGTGTTCGTCGGCATGATGGCCGACAGCCGGTATGCGAACGTGCTGGTCGACCACGGCGGGCACCGCGAATTGGACGACCCATACGTGGGTCTGGGAAGCGCGTCCAGTGTCGCGGCCGGCCGGCTGTCCTATCTACTCGACCTGCGCGGGCCGAGCCTGGTGGTCGACACGGCCTGCTCGTCGTCGCTGGTGGCATTGCACCTGGCGATCAACAGCATTCGCAACGGCGAGTGCGACCGGGCCGTGGTCGCCGGGGTCAGCGCGATCGTGCATCCCGACACCTATCAGCAGGCCTGCAAGATGCGGATGCTCGCCGCGGACGGGCGGTGCAAGACGTTCGACGCAGAAGCGGACGGGTTTCTGCTCGGTGAGGGGTGTGGGGCGGTCGTCGTCGAACGGCTCTCCGATGCGCGAGCCCGGCGGCATCAGGTGCTCGCGGTGGTGCGTGGGTCGGCGGTGAACCAGGACGGCATGAGCAACGGGTTGACCGCGCCGAACCGGGCCGCGCAGGTCGCCGTCATCCGTGCTGCGCAGCAGAACGCCGGAATCAGTGCCGACAGCATCGATTTCGTCGAGGCGCACGGTTCGGGGACGCAGCTCGGTGACGCGATCGAAATCGGCGCGTTGACCGAGGTTTTCGGTGCTGCGCGGGCGGAAGCCCGGCCGCTGTACGTGGGTGCGGTGAAGACGAACATCGGTCATCTGACCGGGGCCGCGGGGATGGCCGGGTTGATCAAAACCGTTCTGGCGCTGAACCGGGGCACCATTCCGCGGAATCTGCATCTGCGGGAACCGAATCCGGCGATCGATTGGTCGGCCGGCCCGGTTCGGTTGCCGCACGAGAACATTCCGTGGCCGCGCGAGGCCGAGCGCATTGCCACCGCCGGGGTCAGTTCGTTCGGCTGGTCGGGGACCAATGCGCATGTCATCGTTTCCGCGCCGCCGGTCGACGCGGCCGAGCCGGATCCCGAAGAGCGCTGGCACATTCTGCCGTTGTCGGGACGCTCGCCCGAGACGCTGACCAACACCGCGCACGCGGTGTCGGAGTATCTGCGCAGCCATCCGCGATTGGCCCCGGCCGACGTGGCCACCACCTTGCAGACCGGGCGGAATTCCATGCCCTGTCGCACGGCGATCCCGTTCCGGACGCTCCTGGACGCCGCCGAAGCGCTCGACGAGGTGGGGCGCCGGGTGCCGCTCGCGACCGTGCCGCGTGGACCGCGGCCGACCGTGCGATTCGTGTTGCCGGGCACCGGCGATCAGTTCGTCGGGATGGGCCGTGACCTGTATCGATCGCATCGGGTGTTCCGGGACGCGATCGATCACTGTGCCGAAGTCGCGGCCGAATCGCTGGGCACGGACCTGCGCACCGCCCTGTATTCGGATGCGGCACCGGTGGCGTCGGACCCGTTCGCGGCCTTGCGCGGCGGTCCGGCCGCGGCCGGCGAGCCGGTCACTCGAATCGACTTGGCGCACGCGGTGGTGTTCGCCCTGAGCTATGCCGCCGCGCGGATGTGGCAGAGCTACGGCGTCGAACCGAGCGGCCTGCTCGGCTACAGCCTCGGGGAGTATTCCGCCGCCTGCGTGGCGGGCGTGTTCGACGTCGAGGTTGCGTTGCCGCTGGTCGTGCGGCGGGCGCAACTCGTCGCGGAGGCCGAGCCCGGCGCGATGCTCACGGTTGCGGCCGCCACGGACCGCGTTGCCGAGTATCTCGGTCCGGAGCTGTCCTGCGCCGCGATCAACAGCCCCAACACGGTTGTGGTCGCCGGTACCGAGGACGCCATCGTCGGGCTCGAACAGCGTCTCGCCGCGGACGAGATCGCCGCGCGGCGGGTGCCGACTACTCGCGCGATGCATTCTCCGCTGCTGGATCCGTTGCGGGAGCGGTTGATCGACCTGTTCGACGGCCTCGAGTTGCGTGCGCCGCGAATTCCGTTCGTGTCCAACCTGACCGGCACGTGGATCACCGATGAGCAAGCGCGCGACCCGCATTACTGGGCGGACCAGATGTGTTCGACGGTCGAGTTCGCCGAGGGTGTGTACACGCTTGCCGAGTCGGATCCGTGTGTGGTGATCGACCTCGGGGCCGGTCAGCTGGCGAGCCTGGTCAGTCAGGTGCTGGTGCAGTCCGGCGGTGCCGCGGCGCTGCCGACGTTGCGGGGCTCGGCGACGCGTGATCCGGACGAGATGATCGTTGCCCGCACGCTCGGTCGCCTGTGGGTCGGCGGCGTGGATGTCGACTGGTCGCGCATCGGCTCGTCGGGCACGTCGCTGTCGCTGCCGACGTATTCGTTCAAGCACCAACAGTTCTGGCCGGAGTCGGGGAATAGCCGGGCCCAGCCGGTCAGGGCGGTTGCCGCGGCGGCAACGGAACTCTTCGAACCGCAGTGGGTCACGGCTCCGGCATCCGAGGATGCCGTGCACCGGCAGGGTCCCTACCTCGTCTTCATCGATCCCGACACGTGCAGTGCCGAACTGGCCCGGCACTTGGCCAAGATCCTGGACGGCGTCGACTGGGTATCCGTCGCTCCGGGAACCGAATTCGGTACTTCCGGCGCGGACGGCTATCGTATCCGGCCCGATGTGTCGGCCGACTATGCGGAACTCGTCGCGGCGCTTTCCGATCGGGACCTGTTGCCGCGCACCGTTCTTCATCTGTGGTCGGTGAGTGGACCGAACACTGATCCGCATGCCGATGCGGCCGCGCATCGACGTCTCGGGTTCGACAGCCTGATGGCACTGGCCGGTCAGTTGGGTAGTCAGGCTATCGATGGATGCCGGATATTGGTCGTCACCGACCACGCGCAGATCATCGATCCGGAGGATGACCTGCATCCGGGCAAGACGACCGTGACCGGACCCGCGCTGACCACGGGACAGGAATACCCTGGCCTGGCGGTGCGTACCTTCGACATCGTCACCCCCGTCGACGACGAGGACGGCTCGTGGGATGAGCTGACCGAATCCGTTGTCGCCGAGCTGAATTGGCCGGGCATCGACACCGCGATCGCTCGCCGTGGTCGGCGCAGACTGGTGAAACGCTTCAGGCCGCTCACGCTCGACGCGCCCGCACCGTACGTGCGCGACGGCGGCGTCTACGTAATCACCGGCGGGACAGGAAGTATCGGCCTCCAGGCGGCAGCGCATCTGGCCGCGGCAGCGTCCGAGGTGAAGCTGGTACTGCTCGCGAGGACTCCGCTCCCGGATCTCGACGACGAGGAATCGGTCGCCAAGGCAGGCGAAGCGTCGCGGGCAAAGGCGACCGCCGTGCGCGACCTGACCAAGGCCGGTGCCGAGGTACTCGTGCGATCCTGCGATATCGGTGATCGAGACGCCACAGCGGCCGCAATAGCCAACGCCCGCAAACAATTCGGACCGATCGACGGCGTGATCCACGCCGCCGGCGTGTTGTCCCCGGACGCCTTCACCACGATCGCCGAGACCTCTCCGGAGATCTGCGGAGCACACTTCCGCGCCAAGGTCGACGGCACGATCGCCCTCGCCGACGCGCTCCGCGGCGAGCGTCCCGACTTCGTCGTCCTGCTGTCCTCGATGTCGGCGGTCCTCGGCGGTATCGGATTCGCCGCCTACGCCGCCGCGAACGCCTTCCAGGACCAATTCGCCACAATGCGCGGCCTGCCCGGCGGATCCGCCTGGCGCTCGGCCTGCTGGGACACCTGGCAGGCGACCGTGCAACCCGGCGAAAACTCCGGCGTCGCAGAGTCATTGGACAAGTACTCGTTCGCTGCCACGGACGCACTCGCTGTGCTCGACCGCCTCATCGCGGGCGGCCCACGCCGCGCGGTCGTCTCAGCGGGCCAACTGCACCACCGCATCGAGGCCTGGGTCGGCGGCGGAGATCCGTTGCGCGAGAACACCTCATCGGCACCGCGGATCACCGCCGCGCCACCCGAGCGTACCCGCGAGGACTACCAACGCCGGCTCGCCGAACTCTGGCAGCAGGCCCTCGGCGTCGACCAGGTCGGCCCGCACGACAACTTCTTCGAGTCCGGCGGCAACTCGCTGGTCGGCCTGCAACTGATCAACTCGATCAAACAGCAGTTCCGCGCGGTCATCCCGACGGTGGCGCTGTTCGAAGCGCCGACGATCGCGGACATGGCCGACTACCTGCTCACGACGACCACAGCGGAAAGGAAGGCACGGACATGAAGCTCGTCGGAGTGATCGGGGCCGGCGTCATGGGCACCGGCCTGGCCCAAGCCCTTGCGGCGCACGGGATTTCGGTCGTACTCGTGGACCGCGCCCGCGAACAGCTCGACCGGGCGGAGAGGGAGGTGGTGCGATACTCCCGCACCGGGCGCCTGTTCGGCCACGACACCGAGAAGTACGGCGATCTGACCCAGCGGGTCACCTACACCACCGATATCGGCGAGGCCGGCCCGGCGGAGTTCGTCATCGAGAACATCACCGAGAACTGGGCGCTCAAGGCCGAGATCTATCCGGAACTGGACCGGATCTGTGCGCCCGAAACGGTTTTCGCGGCCAACACCTCGTGCATCCCGATCACCAAGATCGGCGGGGCGACCAACCGGCCGGACCGGGTGATCGGCATGCACTTCATGAACCCGGTGCCGATGAAATCCACCGTCGAGGTGATCCGCGGCTGGCACACCTCCGAGACCACCATCGCCACCGCGATGCAACTGCTCACCGACCTCGACAAGCGCGGCATCCTGGTCAACGACATGCCCGGCTTCGTGTCCAACCGAGTGTTGATGCTGATGGTCAACGAGGCGATATTCCTGTTGCAGGACGGGGTCGCCGCGGCGGCCGAGGTCGACGAGATCTTCCGGTCCTGCTTCGGGCACGCCTCGGGACCGCTGGAAACGGCGGACCTCATCGGGCTCGACACCATCCTGTACAGCATCGAGGGCCTCCAGGAGTTCTACGGAGACAGCAAGTATCGACCGTGCCCCTTGCTGAAAAAGATGGTGGATGCCGGACTACACGGCCGGAAGACCGGCCAGGGCTTCTTCTCGTACACCTGAACAGAGGGCTCGCACACCGAACCATTTGCCCCGTAACCGACAGGACCGCAGTTATGTTCTCCGATGCCCGTGCCGAACTCCGTGACTTCGTCGCCAAGCGCTTCCCCGAGGGGAAGCTGCAAGACGACCACGACATCTTCGAAAGCGGCTTCGTCAACTCGCTGTTCGCGATGGAGCTGGTCATGTTCATCGAGCAGAACCTCGATGCCCGGATCCCCAATGACGAGCTGACGCTGGACAACTTCCGCACCGTGGACGTGATGACCGACCTGGTCGGCCGGCTCGGCAACGGTCGTGGCTCGGTCACCGAGGTGGCGTGATGGCCGTGCGGACCGAGGTGCGCCACGACTGGTCGCGGACGGCGATCTCCGCCTTCGTCGACGAGGTGGTTGCGCCGCGGGCGGCCGAGTTCGATCGTGCGGGGCGGATCGACCCGGGCATGGTGACCGAGTTCGCCGAGCGCGGGCTGTGGGGTGCGGTGCTGTCGGAAGCGGACGGCGGCACCGGTGCGGGCATGATCGCGCTCGCGCGGGCGCACGAGGAGGTGGGTCGCGGCTGCTCGTCCATGCGCAGCCTGCTGACCGTGCACTCGATGGCGTTGTACGCGCTGGATCGATGGGGGACCGAGACGGCGAAGCGGCGGTGGAAGGGCGATATGGTCACCGGCGCCGTGCTCGGCGCGTTCTGCCTCACCGAGCCCGAGGCCGGTAGCGATTTCGCCGCGCTCAGCGCCACGGCCGAGCGGGATGGCGACGAGTGGGTGATCGACGGCCACAAGTTGTGGGTCACCGGTGGCCAACTGGCCGACGTGCTGCTGGTGTTCGCCCGCACCGAGCGCGGGCCGGCCGCGTTCCTGGTCGACGCGGCGAGTCCGGGGATTCGCCGAATTCCGGTGGCGCACATCACCGGCACGCGCGGTAGCCAGGTCGCCGAGATCGTGTTCGAGAACTGCCGGGTCGGGGCCGACGCGATCATCGGGCCCGAGGGCATGGGGTTGGCCATCGCGACGGGAGTGCTCGACATCGGAAGGTTCAGCGTCGCCGCCGGGTGTGTCGGCATCATGCAGGCGTGTCTGCAAGCCTGCGTGAGTTACGCCAACACGCGGCATCAGGGCGGGTCGCTGCTGCGCGAACACCAACTCGTGCAACAGATGATCTCCACCATCGCCACCAATACGCGGGCGGCGCGGCTTTTGGTTCGCCAGGCTGCTCAATTGAAGGATGCCGGTAGTCCCGACACCATCATGGCGACCTGTATTGCCAAACAATTCGCCGCCACCTCGGCGGTCGCCGCCGCCAACGACGCGGTGCAACTGCACGGTGCGCGCGGATGCAGCGACGAGTATCCGGTCGGCCGATATCTGCGCGACGCGAAGGTGATGGAGATCATCGAGGGCAGCACCCAGATGCAACATGTGCTCATCGCTACCGACGCCTGCCGCAATCAGGCTCGGGTCGTCGAGGTCGATTGATCAGGGAGGCCAGGGAATCCGATGACATCAGACGTGCGTAAGCGTCCCCGCTACATCAAGTGCGTGGTCTGGGATCTGGACCACACCCTGTGGGCGGGGATCCTGCTGGAGAACGCCGCGGTCACCGAGCTGAAGCCGGGCATCCGGGAAACGATCGTCGCGCTGGACGAGCGCGGCATCCTGCATTCCATCGCCAGCCGCAACGATCCGGAGATCGCCCTCGCGAAGCTGACCGAGCTGGGGATCGCCGAATACTTTCTGCATCCGCAGATCGGCTGGAACAACAAATCCGCCTCGGTCGCGACGATCGCCGAGCGGCTCGATATCGGGATCGATACGCTCGCGTTCGTCGATGATCAGGCGCTGGAGCGGGACGAGGTCGGGTTCGCCCATCCGGAGGTCCTTTGTATAGATGCCGAACAAGCGGCGGATCTGCCGAATCGACCGGAATTCCAGCCGAAGCAGGTGACAGCCGATTCGCGGGTGCGGCGGCACATGTATCGGGCGAGTATCGAACGTTCGTCGGCCGAGGATCAGTTCTCCGGTACCAATGACGAGTTCCTGGCCACGCTGGATATGCGTTTCACCATCAGCCCGGCGGGTCCGGCGGATATCGGTCGCGCCGAAGAGCTGGTCGTGCGGACCAATCAGCTGAACTCGACCGGGGTGATGTACTCGGCCGAAGAGCTTGCCGCGCACGCGGATTCCGATGATCATGTGCTGTTGATGGCCGAGCTGGAAGACAAGTACGGGACTTACGGGCAGGTCGGGCTCGCGCTGGCGCAACGCGGCGCCGAGCAGTGGCGGCTGAAGCTGCTGCTGATGTCGTGCCGGGTGATTTCGCGGGGAGTGGGGACGGTATTGCTGAATCATGTGGTCCGGCTGGCGCAGGCCGACGGCGCCCGGCTGGTCGCGGAATACGTGCCTACCGAACGGAATCGGATCATGTACATCACCTATCGGTTCGCCGGGTTCACCGAAATCGGTGAGCAGGACGGCATTACGCTGCTGGCCGCGTCCGCCGCGCCGCCACCGCCGCCACCCGCCTACCTCACGGTGCAGACGCTCGCCGCGGAGCACCGGCGATGAACGCGCCCGCGATCGACGCGCGTAAGTGGATGCCGTACCCGCCGCCCGGCGGCGCGGCGACGACGTTGTATTGCCTGCCGCATGCCGGGGCCGGCGCGTCCACGTACCTGCCGTGGCGTAAGCAGTTGCAACCCGAGGTGGACGTCGTGCCGCTGCAACCGCCGGGGCGCGAATTACGCATGCGCGACGAGCCTTTCGAGAATCTCGGGCCGTTGCTCGACGACCTGCTCGCCGTGATGGACGGTGAATGGCGCGAACCGTTCGTGCTGTTCGGGCACAGCCTGGGTGCCCTCGTCGCGTACGAATTGGCCCGCAGGCTCAGTGCGGGCGCGGGGCCGCGGCCGGCGCATCTGATCGTGTCGGGACGGCGTGCGCCGCACAAGCCTTCGCGGCTGCCGTGGGTGCGCATGGCGTCCGATTCGACGCTGCTGGAGATCGTCTACCGGCTCGGCGGCACCCCGGAAGAGGTCCTCGATGACGCGCAGATGCGGGCGCAGGTGCTGAGTTTGATGCGGGCGGACCTCGGGGTCGACCAGACCTATCGATATGAGCCGGAGCCGCGGCTGGATGTGCCGATCACCGTGCTCAGCGGCAGTTCCGACACCCACGTGTCGATGGCCGAGCTGGAGCCGTGGGCCGAGTGCGGTTCGGCGGGCGTCGATATTCGGCTGGTGCCGGGTGGGCATTTCTTCCCGATCACGCACCGCGACACCGTGCTTCGGCGGGTACGGCACTGCGTGCTTGGCTCGTTATGAGCGGCGACACCGCCCCGCGCCGGACGATCGCGCCCGACGGTGTCGCTCTGTGGTGGTTCGGGTTGAGCGGGAAGTGTTCGGCCGGTGATCGTCTGGTGCTGTCGTCCGAGGAGCTGGCGCGCAGCGACCGGTTCGATACTGCCGCGTTCGCCGCCGACTTCATTCGTGTCCGGGCGACGATGCGACGCGTGCTCTCGGCATATGTCGGGTGTCCGCCCGAGGATCTGGTCTTCACGGTGGGGGAGCACGGCAAGCCGGGATTGCCCGGCACAGCACCGGCATTCAATCTCACGCACACCGGTGGGCTCGCCGTGATCGCCATCGCCGGGCTGGGCTCGATCGGGGTCGACGCCGAATCGCTGGACGCCTATTTCGATCTGGCCGGGTTGGCGCCGCGGGTGCTCACGCCGCGCGAGGTGGAACGAGTGGGCGCGGACCCTGGGCGCTTTCTGCACCATTGGGTCGCGAAGGAGAGCTACCTCAAGTGGTTGGGTAGCGGGCTGACGGTCTCGCCCGACACGATCGAGCTGAGCACCGATCAGGCTGGGCGCGCGGTGGTTTCGGGGGTCGACGGTGTCGATCTGCCCGCGCGATACGTCCATCATTTCGGCCTCGGCACCCGCTACGTCGGGGCCGTCGTCGGCGACCGAGTGCCTCGTCGTTATCCGCTGCGCCCGGCCGAATCAGCCAGTGCCGAATCGACTGTCCGGCACCGGACGTCAGGAGTGCAAGCATGACAACCTATTTCGCGGTCGAACCCGCCACCCTCGCGGAAATGCTGGCCGCCCGCGCGGCGGCCACGCCCGACGAGGTCCGGTTCCATCACCTCGGTGACGGGGACCAGGTCACGGCGACCATGACTTTCCCGCAGCTGGATCGCGCTGCGCGCGCGGTGGCCGCGCATCTGGCGTCGGTCGCCAGGCCGGGGGATCGGGCGTTGCTGCTCTACGCGCCCGGCCTGGAATTCGTGGTCGGCTTCTACGGGTGCCTCTATGCCGGTGTGATCGCGGTGCCCGTTGCGCCGCCGCAGCCGAACAAGCTGGCGGACAGTCTTGCTCGGCTGGCGTCGATCACCGGGAACTCCGGCGCGCGGCTGCTGCTCACCAGTGCCGACATCGAGCCGCTGCTGACGCCGGTGCTGGCCGAGGCCGACGGATTCGCCGGGCTGCGCACGGTGGTGACCGACCGCGTTGAGCTGGCCGAGGCTGACGGGTACCGCGATCCGGGCGTCACCAGCGACACCATCGCTCATTTGCAGTACTCGTCCGGCTCGACCGGGGAGCCGAAGGGTGTCGCGCTCACGCACGGCAACGTGCTCGCCAACCTCCGGCTGGTTACCGGGCAGATCGGCGCCGGGGTCGGTGTGGCCTGGCTGCCGACCTTCCACGACATGGGTCTGCTGAGCATGGTCACCTATCCGGTGTACAGCGACTCGACCGTTATCAGTATGTCGCCCTTGGCTTTTGTGCAGCGGCCGTCCCGGTGGATAGCGGCGATGTCGAAGTTCGGTGCGACCCATACCGTTGCGCCGAACTTCTCCTTCGCCCTTTGTGTGCGACGAGTGTCCGCGGAACAGGTGGCGACCTATGACCTGTCGCCGCTGCGGGTGGCTCTCTGCGGCGCGGAACCTGTCCGCGCGGACACCATGGCGGCCTTCGCCGACCACTTCCGTGCATCAGGTTTCGACGCGCACAGCCTGTTCCCCTGCTACGGGCTCGCGGAGGCAACCCTTTTGGTGACCGGTGGTCCCAGCGGCAGCGGGCTCACGACCGTCGAGGTGGACCCCACCGCGCTCGCCAAGGGGCGCGTGGAGCCGGTCTCGAGCGGCGGCCGCCGCTTGGTCGCCAGCGGCGAACTCAACGACGCCTACGAACTTCTCCTCACCGACCCGGACACGAACACCCCGCTGCCGGACGGTCAGGTCGGCGAAATCTGCTTGCGCGGCAACAGCATCGGGCTCGGATACTGGGATGCACCGGAGGCGACGGAAGACACCTTCGCCGCCACCATCACCGGCCGCGACGGCCACTTCCTGCGCACCGGCGACCTCGGATTCGTCCACGAGGGACAGCTTTACGTCACCGGACGCCGCAAAGACCTCATCATCGTCGACGGATATAACCACTACCCCTCCGACATCGAAGCCGCCGCGATGGACTCCCATCCCGCGCTGCGCCCTGACCGCTGCGTGGCATTCCAATTCCTCGATCGCGACGAGCCCGCCCTGGTCGTAGTCGCCGAACTGAATCGGGACCGCAACGCCGAGGAGGTCGACAAGGACGAGATCGTCACCGCCGTGCGCCGAGCAGTCGGTGAGCACAACGGATTGCGGCTCGACGACGTGGTTTTGGTGACCGCAGGCTCGGTGCCGCTGACCTCCAGCGGGAAAGTCCGCAGATACGTTGTCCGCGAACAGTATCGCGACGGCGCACTGACCGTGCTGCCCTGATCGGGCCGAAGCGGTTACGGCAGAGCTGATCTCATCGGGTGCCGGCGAGTATCCGATCGACGAGTTTGTCGACGTAGCCGGAAGTCGTTGTGCCCATATCGAACAGGGTGCGGACGTAGATCGGCGCAAGGATGTGGTCGAGCACATCGGTGGCGTCCGGTGGGTTCTCGCCCCGCGCGGCTGCCCGGTCCAGCATCTGCTGGAGTTGCCTGCGGCGTTCGGTCAGGAACTGGTCGCGGGCTTGCGCGCCCGCCGTGCCTGCCTGTGACAGGGCGATGAGGAGGCGCAGGACGGCGAGCCCGTCGGGTCCGCTGACATCGCGCGCCACGCCGGCCGCGTACCGGCGCAGATCGGAATCGAGACTGCCGGTGTCCGGGATCGGTGAGTTGGTGGTGAGCCAAGTCAAGGCAACATCCGAGGTCAGCGCCTCGAGCGTGCCCCATCGGCGATAGATGCTCGAATCGGCCACCCCCGCCTTTGCGGCAACCTCGCCAACGGTGAAGTTGCCATACCCACGCTCGGCCACCAATTCGGTCACCGCCCGATGCACCGCCGCCTGCACGCGAGCGCTACGCCCGCCCGGCCGGCGAGCAGTCTCTTTCTCTGCCACCACCTCAGCTTAACGCAGTTGCGGCTTGCGTTTGTGTGCCACCGAACCTACAGTCACTAACGCAGCCAACAATTGCGTTAGGACCTCGAACATGAACATCACCACCCCCGCGATCGTCGATCGCATCGACTTCGCCCTCACGATGACCGGCGCCATCGTCGCCGGCATCACCGAACCCGACCTCGCCGAGCCCTCCCTCTGCGCGGGCTGGGACCTCCGCACCGAACTCAACCACCTGGTCGGCGGCATGCGAATCTTCGCCGCCGAACTCACCCACACCGACCCCGGCGGCGCCCACCACGACGACTGGCTCGGCGCGAACCCCCAAGCCGCCTTCACCACCGCCGCCACCCTCGACCGCGCCGCCTGGCACCGCCCCGACGCCCTCGACACCACCATCCGCCTAGGCTTCGGCCCCGTCCCCGGCCCCCTAGGCGCTCTCATTCACCTGACAGAGGTCCTCGTCCACGGCATAGACCTAGCCGTAACCACCAACCAGCAACATCTCATCGATGAACCTGCATCCGCCCACCTACTAACCACCGTGCGCGCCATGGACTTCGACACCTTCCGCCGCCCCGGCCTGTTCGACCCCCAACACCCTGCCCCCGCGAATGCCGCCGTCCACCAACAACTTCTGGCATTCATGGGTCGCTCACATGTCGACTGACGCTGGGGCGGCGCGCTTTTCAGCGGTCGAGGAGGGCGGTTAGTTCGGCTCGGGTGGTGGGCCAGGGGTCGTGGGTGACGGGGGTGGGGCGGGGTTGGACGGTGAGGGTTAGGGCTAGGCCGCGCATGGCGTCCAGGGCTACGGCTACTCGGCGGGTCCATTCGGTGCGGGGGAGGCGTTCGGGGGCAAGATCATTGGCGATGGCGGCGTAGGTTGCGGACAGGGCCGGTTCCAGGGGTGCCAGGGCGTCGTAGAGGGCGGGGTCGTCTGCTGCGGCGATCCAGACTTTGACCCATACGCCGAACAGATCACTGGCGAAGGCGCTCCAGAGCAGGTCGAGCAGCGCAGGGGTGCGGCCTTCGGTGCGGGCAGAGACCGCGGCGGCTTGCGCGCGCAGGTCGATGGCCATCCGTTGCCCGACCTCGTCGAGTGCGGTCTTGATCAGGTCGAGCCGGACGGGGAAGTGGTGGGCGATCGCGCCCAATGAGGCGTCGGCGATCTCGGCGACCCGTCGAGTGGTGGTCGCCGGATAGCCGTAGGTGGCAATGCAACTGATGGTGGCCTCGATCAAACGCGCGCGGGTCTGGTCGCTGCGGTCGCGCTGCGTTTGCGCAGGATTACGCGCTGCGGTGGGAGCCATGGGAATCACTATATAGACGACAGGTCACTTGACCTGTAATCTGCGATACAGGTCAGCTGACCCGTAAATCGGAGGTGCAATGATGCCGGAGACGCGCCACAACGAGGGGCTTCGAGTCGAGCGTCGACCGGACGGGGTGTGCGTACTCGTGCTCGACCGCCCGCAGCGCCGCAATGCCCTGACCGATGAGCTGCTGCTCGCGCTGGGGCGGGAGTTGACCGCGATCGCCGCGGACCCCGACGTTCGCGTGGTGATCCTGGCCGGAGCGGACGGCGTATTCAGCGCGGGCGGCGATTTCGACCAGATCGCGACGCTCGGCGTGACCTCCGAATCGCAAGTGGCCGAGGGGTTGTCGCAGATCATGCGGGCCTCGACGCTGCTGTGGGCGTTGCCGCAACCGAGCATCGCGGTGGTCGACGGTGCGGCGGTTGGTGCGGGCATGTCGCTCGCCCTGGCCTGCGATGTCCGGATCGCCTCACCCTCGGCGATGTTGCTTCCGTCGTTCATCCGGATGGGCCTGGTGCCGGACTGCGGCGCGACCTGGCTGCTACCGCGCTTGATCGGTACCGGCGCGGCACTGCGAATGCTGCTCGAAGGCCGGCCGGTCGATGCTGCCGCGGCACAGCAACTCGGGCTGGTTTCGCAAGTGCACGAGAACCCCCTGGACCAGGCCTTGGAACTCGCGGCAGTGTTCGCACGTCACCCCCTCGCCGCGGCGGCGACCAAACGCCTACTGCGCGAAGCCGCCGACGGCGGACTCGCCGCGGCCATCGATCACGAGGCCGTCGCCCAGGCCGCGGCCTTCGCCCGCGGCGAGTTCGCCGACAACTTCGAGATCTGGCGTAGCTCGCGAATCGCCGACTGAATCGAATTATGCTGGTGAAGCACGTGTTTCGAGCAACGATGATCGAGGAATAATGGCCGAAATCCGATGTGGGCAGACCGTCCGTGATTACGCCGAGCTGCGCGCTCGCGCCGCGCGGGTCGCCAGTGGGCTTGCCGCACAGGGCATTGCGGCCGGCGACCGGGTCGCGATCTACCTGCACAACGACGTCGCCTTCGTCGAGGCCAGCCTCGGCGCGGGACTGCTCGGCGCGATCCCGGTACCGGTGAACTGGCATTGGAAGGACGCCGAACTCGCCTTCCTGCTCGACGACAGCGGCAGCCGGGTCATCTTCGCCCACACCGACCTGGTCCCGACCGTCGAAGCCGTCGCAGGCGACCGGACCGTGATCGAGGTGCGCCGCGAATCCACGCCCCCGACCGGCCGCCACCTCGACTACGAGGACTGGCTCACCGACCAGCAGCCGTGGTCCCAACCACCCACGCAGGCACCGCAATCGATGATCTACACCTCGGGCACCACCGGGCGGCCCAAGGGCATCATCCGCGATTCGACCACCCCCGAACAGAGCCAGGCCCTCGCTCGCCTGGTGTTCGGCACGTTCGGCTTGGAACCCGGGATGCGCACCCTGGCGCCCGCGCCGATCTACCACACCGCCCCCAACGTGCAGTGCCTCGTCAGCGCCGCGGCCGGCATCGACCTGACCATCATGCCGAAGTTCGACCCCGAGGAACTGCTCCGGCTGATCGAAGCCCACCGCATCGACCATTTCCAGGCCGTCCCCACGATGTTCGTCCGTCTGCTGCGCCTGCCCGAGGAGGTCCGCAACCGGTACGACCTCTCGTCGCTGAAGGTCATCGTGCACGCCGCGGCCCCGTGCCCACCGGAAATCAAACGCCGCATCATCGACTGGCTCGGGCCGATCGTGCGCGAATACTACGGCGGCTCCGAAACCGGCGGCTGCGTCGCCTGCGACAGCAAACAGTGGCTCGACCACCCCGGCACGGTCGGCGCGCCGATCGCGGACGCGGCGATCCGCATCTACTCCGAGGCCGGAGACCTGCTGCCCACCGGCGAGTCCGGCCAGATCTACATGCGGCCACCGTCGAGCTGGCCCAACTTCACCTATCACCAGAACCCGGCCAAGCGCGCCGCCATGGAACGCGACGGCTTCCTGGACATCGGCGACATCGGCTACCTCGACCACGACGGCTTCCTCTACCTCAACGACCGCAGCATCGACATGATCATCTCCGGCGGCGTGAACATCTATCCCGCCGAAATCGAGGCCTGCCTGCTCGAACTTCCCGGCGTCCGGGACGCGGCGGTATTCGGCATCCCCGACAGTGATCTCGGCGAATCGGTCGCCGCGCACGTCGAGGCCGATGGCGTCACCGCCGATGCGGTGCGCGAACACATCCGCGCCAACCTGGCCGGCTACAAAGTGCCGAAAGTTGTTGTCTTCGATGACAATCTGCCGCGCGAGGACACCGGGAAGCTGTTCAAACGCAAGATCCGCGCCCAGTACTGGCCCTGACCGTCGCGGCTCAGATTCCGGCCGTGATGATCCAGGCACGCGAGCCGAACCACACGCCGTCGGCGGTGTGATGCGCGGTCATGACGGCGCGGAGGCGGTCGAGTGCCCGCTCGGTTTCGGCGGCGTCGAACTCGCTGAGCAACTCACCGGCCATGCGCAAGGCCAGCACGGAATCGACGCCCGCCTCGGGGTCTTTGCCGTAATAGACCGGCTCGGACACATCGGTGACCTCGATGTCGGTGAATCCGGCCGCGGTGAGAACCCCCTGCGCCGTCGCCGGATCGGCGAGGGAGAACGCGCCGCCCTCCGGCGCGCTGATCGGCGCGCCCGCGAGCGCCGCGCGGATCGCGACGACCCATTCCTGCTGACCTCCGTCTTGCCAAACCAGCTGCACCAGCCGTGAACCGGGCCGCAACGCGCGCCCGATATTGGTGAACGCCGCGACCGGATCGGCGAAGAACATGGTGCCGAATCGGCTGACGGCCAGGTCGAAATGGTCCGGCGGGAAGGGATGGGTCTGCGCGTCGGCCTGTTCGAAGCGCACGTTGTCGATGTCCTCGGCGGCACTGAGCTGGACCGCGGTCGCCAGCATCGTGGTCGAGATGTCGACGCCGAGCGCGCTACCCCGGTGCGCGAGCCGGGCGGCGGCGCGGGTGAGTTGGCCGGTGCCGCAACCGATGTCGAGGACCTGGTCGCCGGGTTCCACGTCGATGGCCGCGCGCAACCGCTGATGGTAGTGCCGCAGTTCCGCGTCGTAATCGAAGGCGTTGTTCGAGACCGGTACATCGGGATTCGCGCTGTCGACCATGGGGCACATCCTGGCAGTAGTGCCGGGCCCGCGCAGCCGGAACAATCGCCGGCGCAATTCTCAGGGGGGTCGCGGGCGGTGTGGGGCCGAGCGGTGTCGGTGACGCCCGGCGGGGAAGTAGCCGTAGTGTCGCTGCTGAAACCGTGCACATGGGAGGTTGGGGTCGACAGTGGACGCTGAGGTCGTGCGAGGCAGTGGCGGAGATTCGCTCGCCTATTACACGGAGGAGAGCAGGCGGGATCTCCGCTGGGCGGACGATCTGTGCCTCGCCGAGGGGGCATCGCCTGCCGAGGCGGCGGCGCGCATCATGGGGGAGTTGGCGGGTTGGGGCGCGACGGCGGAGGCCTCGCTGAGCGCGCACTTGGTCGAACTCGGCGCGACGGTGCGGCGCGCGTTCGACACCTATACCTTTGGACTGCAAGAACTCTCGTCACCACTTGCGCGAATCGAATTCCCGGACAACCTGTCTCTGCGCCCCGCCGACGCCGTCGACCCGGAGCAGTTGCGCGCCGCTTGCGCCGCCGCCTACCCGCCCGGCCACCCCGACCACGACGTCAGCATGTTCGACGATCTGCGAGCGCTGATGGCAGGCACCCTCATGGGTCCGCTGCTGCCCAGCAGTGCGGTGCTGATCGATACCGACCGCGGCGTAGGCGTCGCCGCGGTACTCGCCCAGGACTGTCCCGGCAGCCCGCCGGAGGAGGGCCCGTGGATCTCGGAGGTGTTCCGCGATCCCGCGCCCGCCTACCGCGGCATCGGTGCTCTGCTGCTGCGCCACGTCCTGTGGTCGTCCGCCGAGGCGGGGCTGCCGGCGCTCGGGCTAGCGGCTACCGCGGGAAACCCTGCCGCCCAGGTCTACGAGAACATCGGTTTCGTCCGCACCGCACGCTGGGTCAACCTACTCCTCTGACCGGCGAATGCCCGTCGTCGCGACGATGATTGCGGCGCAAGCGATCACGGTGCCGAGGAGAACCCCGAACGCGGTGATCGTCGCGCCGTCGGGTCGAACGAGCGATTGCCCGCGCAGCGCCTGCCAGGTGGTCAGCACGACGATTCCCGCGTAACCCGCTGCGGCCGTGCAGATCAGCGCCAAGCGGGCTCCTTCATTGCGCAGCAACGGGATTCGCGTTGACAGCCAGGTCAGCGCGGTAGCGAACAACGGCAGGGCCTGTAGTGCGTGCAACCCGATGAAATGCGGGATACGAAGGTCCCCATGCGCGGTGCTCCACCCCGTGAACGGCATACCGTGCCCACCGTCCGGAGCCCCGACGGTGTGCGCGCCGACGACGCCCTCCACGCCGGAGGGCTGATTGCTCATCAACACGGCCAGCCCCATCCCGACCAACGAAATCGCCAGTCCGAACCTGATCGCCCACAGGCTCGGCGCATCGTCGAGCCGCTGAAACGCCAGCAGCACCGCGATGACCACCGTGGCGAGAAACAACACCAGAATCGTGGCTCCCAGCGCGCTCAACACCGCCGCGTTGAACGGGGTCGTCGCGTTGAAATGACTACGCGTCCCGCGCAGTACCTGCATCACCGCGAGCACCTGCTCGATCACCCCGCACGCGACGAAAACGGTCGCCGCCCACCACAAGGTGCGAGACCGCTTGCGGCGCAACGAAATCATCCACGCCAACGTCGTGCAGTACAGCGCGAACGACACCGCGAACTTGAACGGCTTGAACCAGGCGAGCGACCCGGCGATCAACCGGTGATCGACCACCATGCCGATGCCCGCGATCACGATGAACGCCGCGTTCACCGCCGCGAAGAGCATCAGCGGCCGATGCCAGCGGACCGCTTGCCGCGCAAACGTCCCTGCGTACTGGAGTGTCATACCGTCCTCGAAATGGATAATCCGACTATCTATTAACGGATAGCTACACTATCCACATGGCCGCCGAAGCGACAACACGAGACGGGCAAACCGCGGATGAACGAATGCGGATCGCCGAACTGAGCAAACGCAGCGGCGTGACCGTCGCGACCATCAAGTACTACCTGCGCGAAGGGCTGCTCATGCCCGGCGAACTCTCTAGCCCCAACCAAGCCGGCTACGGCCAGGAACACCTGCGCCGACTCCGGATGATCCGTGCGTTGATCGAGGTCGGCGGCCTGTCGGTGGCCGCCGTCGGCGACGTCTTCGCCGCGGCCGACGGCCCGGAACGACCCACCTTCGAATTGATGGGCGTGGTCGCGGGCGCGCTGGACAAGCCGCAACCGCAGACCGACGACGTCGAATGGGCGCGCGCCCGAGCCGAAGTGGACGCGGCGTTCGGCAGCAAGGGCTGGAACATCGAATACCGCACCTCGGCCATCGACACCCTGGTCGGCGTGCTGGTCCGGATGTCCCAGCTCGGCTACGGGATCTGGGCCTCCGAAGCCTTGGTGACCTACCTCGACGCGGCCGAAGGCATCGCCGAAATGGATGTCGAGCACGCGCTGCGCGCCGACGACCGCGCCGACCTGATCGATGGTGTCGCCGTGATGACCATCCTCGGCGAGGCCGCCCTCGGCGCGGCCCGGCGCATCGCCCACATCCACGTATCTGCGCGCATGCTCGGCTATTTCGATGCCCCGGAGGCCGACGTCGCGCACTAGCCTGCGCGCGCGAACATCGAGACAACTTGCCCGCCCGTTCAGTGGAGTTTCCGTTCCGGTTACCTACGGGGCAGTTGTCCGTACAACCCGTCCGGCCATTGTCGTGGCATGACAGAGCAGCGGTACCGAGCTATCGCGGACGAGCTGGAAGGCGAGATCGCGGGGCTGCGACCCGGCACTCGGCTCGACAGCGAGCACACGTTGATGGAGCGCTTCGGGGTCAGCCGGGCCGCGGCCCGCGCCGCGGTGCAGGAGCTGGAGCGCCGACTGCGGGTGCGCCGGGTGCGCGGGTCGGGCACGTTCGTCAGCGAACGGATCGACTACGTCATCTCGGGCGACCGGCGGCCGTCCTGGCATCGCACGGTGCTGGCGGCGGGTGCCATACCGCGCTCTGTCGTCCGTGAGTCGGCGCTGGCACCGCTCCCGGCGGATTGCGCGCAACGGCTCGAGGTCGAGCCCGGCACGCTCGCACACCATATGACGCGGCTGAGCTACATCAATGACGCGATCGCCGCGTGCGGCTCGGAATGGGTTGCCTACGAGGCGGTTCCGGATCTGGCCGCGGGCATGCGCGTCGAGGAGTCGCTCGACGAGGTGCTGCGCCAGATGGGCCACGTGCATGCGGTCAGGTCGTGGTGCCGGGTCGCCTCCGACATCCCTTCCCCCGAGGTGCAGGAGCGGTTGCAGCTGATCACGGCCGCCCCGGTCTGGGTGGTCGAGTCGGTCAACCGCGACGCCGACACCGGCCGCCCGCTCACCTACAGCACCTCGTGGATGCGTGGCGACGCGGTGCGCGTCGTGATGGAGATCGGCACCGCGCCGACGCATTCCGCGGACGATCCGAACTATCTGAAAGAGGTTGTACAGCAGTGACTTCCCCTGTCTACAGTCGCGAACGCGTCGCCGAGCTACTGGCGGTGGCGCCGGAGCGCGACCTGGTCGACCTGGCCGACGCGTGCCTGGCCGACGGCGTCGAGTTCGCGGTGCTGACCGCGCCCGAAATCGGTTCGATCGCCGCGCAGGTGCGTGAGCCGATCGCCCACGACCGCTTCTTCCTCGGCGCGGTCCTGGCCTGCCGAGCCGAGGTGCTGCTCGGCGGCACCCGCGGGTGGGCCATGCGGATGGGCGACAACCGCAGGGCGACCCTCGCCGCGGCCGTCTGCGCCGCCGAGGTCGAAGCCGAACGCGCACAGCGCGATCGGGTTCTGCACCTGTGTGCCCGAGTCGAGAACGACCAGCGGGCGGCCGAGCGCAGCGAATGGGCGCAATTGGCCCCCACCATCGTGCAATTCGAGGAGTTGACCTGATGACCGTGACCGCCCTCGGCGCGGCCCTGCGACCGGACCAGGCGCAACGCGTCTTTCGCGCCGTCCTGGACGCGTTCGCCCGCCCCGGCATTCCAGTGACATTGCCCCACACCGACTTTCCGGCAGCCCTGCTCCCGGTGCTGTCCCTCGCCGACCTGGAGACCGGCATCCATCTCCTGGACGACGACAGCTGGGACACCGTCGTCGCCGTGGCCA
Source organism: Nocardia sp. NPDC051756 (assembly GCF_040681495.1). Classification (NCBI taxonomy): domain Bacteria; kingdom Bacillati; phylum Actinomycetota; class Actinomycetes; order Mycobacteriales; family Nocardiaceae; genus Nocardia; species Nocardia sp. NPDC051756. The sequence goes on from NZ_JBFAYV010000006.1 coordinate 196,838, forward strand.
CCGGAGCACCCGCTGCCACCTTGCAGTCCGCGAAATATGTGACCGCACTACGCCCGCTCACCGCGGCCGAACTCGGCGCGGTCGCCATCGGCACCGCCCTTGCCCCCGAGTCCGGCGCGACCGTTATCTGCGCCGTCGCAGCACTGTCCGGCGGACCCGCTGTTCGACTCAGCGGCCCCGGAGTACGCGAGCCGATCGAATTCGCCCCGGCGGGCTTCGATTCCGGGCTGTGGTCGGTACGCGAACGACTGGTCGCCGGCTTCCCCGCCGGAATCGACGTCCTCCTGGTAGATCCCGACGGCGGCATGGTCGGCCTCTCGCGCACCACCGTCGTCGATTCCCGAAAGGTCAACTGACATGGGATATTCGGGAGCCCGCGGCGGTCTGGACGCGATCCTCGCCGCCGAGTCCCTGGTGCACGGCGCGCGAAACCACGACCCCGCACCATGGTTGACCACCGAGCAGATCACCGGACGCCTGCGCCTCGCCGTCGACCGGGTGATGGGTGAGGGCGGACTGTACGACGAGAACACCGCCGCGGACGCACTGCGTCAGGCAGAAGGCGACGTCATCGAGGCCACCCACCTGGTCCGCGCCCATCAGTCGACCCTGCCGCGCCTCGCGGTGAGCGAACCGATCGACCCGGACGAGATGGTGGTTCTGCGCCGGATCGTCCCCGCCCACCGCACCCCGGACGGCCCGCAACTACTCGGCCGCACCAGCGACTACACCGGCCGCATGCTCGACCGGAGCGCGCAACCGACCCCGGTCGTCGTCGAGGCTGATCAGCCGTCCGACGCCGAACGCACGGGCGCACAACGACACCCACGCCGCTTCTCCGACCTGCTGCGCGAGCTGGACCTCCTGGTCGACAACCGACCGGCCGCGGACGCGCCGGACCCGGAGCCGTTCGACATCACCAAACACCCGGCCCGCCCACCCGCCCCACGCTCGGCGATCCTGGCCAGCATGGCGCGCGCCGAAACCGGCTCGCTGATCAGCACCTGGTACCGCTCCATCCGCGGCCCCGAGGGCAACCTGCACGAGGTCACCCTCGGCGAGGTCCGGCACGGCCGGCTGCCGCTGCGCGTCGCCCACCCGCACACCGGAAACCCGGTGTCGCTCGGCCACATTCGCGCCTCGGAATGCGAAGCCATCGAGGACCTCGACGGAGTCGACGAGGACCGCAGCCGATTCGACGTCGGCTACGGCCTCTGCTTCGGCCACAACGAACGCAAGGCCATCGCGATGGCCAACCTCGACATCGCCTGGCGCCGCTTCGGCGACGTCGACGGGCTCGAGCAGGTCCTGCTGCTGACCACGGACGGCCTGGATTCCTGCGGCTTCCTCGAACACCTCAAGCTGCCGCACTACGTCACGTTCCGCTCGATGATCGACCGCAAACGCGCGGTGCGCGACCTCGATGCGGACGCGAGCGATCGGATCGCCGACGCGATCGGAAGGACCTGCTGATGAACAGCATCGCCACGCACAGCGAAACAACCACTATGGCAACGGTATTCGCGGCGATCGACGAAGCCGCGATCACCCCGGGCATCCTCGACGAAGGCTCCAAACGCGAGATCCGCCGCGCCACCCTGGCCGCCGTCTGCATCCCCGGCTACCAGGTCCCGTTCGGCTCCAGGGAGATGCCGGTGGCCCGCGGCTGGGGCTCGGGCGGCCTCCAGGTCACCCTGGGCCTGCTCGGTACCGCTGACACCGTGAAGGTCATCGACCAGGGCGACGACGACGGCGTCAACGCCACCAACCTGCGCCGGCTGATCGTGGCCAGCGAGCACTGCGCGCAAACCCAGGACACCCGCGAGAGCACCGTCGTGCAGACCCGGCACCGCATCCCCGAGGAGCCGCTGGTCGAGGGCCAGACCCTGGTCTTGCAGGTCCCGGTCGCCGAACCGCTACGCGGAGTGCAGACCTCGGTGCGCGAGTGCGCCCGCATGCACGCCGAAGCCGACTACTCGATGATCTGGGTGAGCCTCTACGAGGACCTGGTCCGCAACGGCGTCATCACCAAGACCACCGGCTACCCGGTGCTGGTGAACGGCCGCTACGTCATGATCACCACGCCGATCCCGCGCTGGGATGTGCCCCGGCTCAACGATTCCCCGCATCTGTCGCTGTTCGGCGCCGGCCGGGAGAAGCGCATCTTCGCCGTCCCGCCCTACACCGATGTGCGGCCGCTGACCTTCGACGACGTTCCGTTCGAGGTCGAGGGCGACGCCGGACAACGCTGCGCCCGTTGCGGTTCCGCGGACACGTTCCTGGTCGAGGCGCCGGGCGGTCGCCAGTCGTGCAGCGACATCGAATGGTGCACAAGAACTCTCACCGGCGACGTAGATGCGACGACGCACGCCGAGCACGCACCCTTGCGCTTCCTGCCTGACCCGGCTCGCCGCGTCCGCGCCGCGGCGAACGCGGTCCGCCGCGACCCGGTGGAACTCGCCACCCGTCCGGTTCCCGCGACTCCCGACGGCTGGACCCTCGCCGTACACGGCGTCGGCAAGGTGCACGGACCAGGCGGCGCCGCAGCGGTTCCCGGCACCGGCCCGGACACCGGCACCGCCATCAGCCCACGCACCGGCGCGGTCGTCGCGGCCTGGGACGTCAGCTTCGACGTCGCACCGGGCGAGGCTCTCGGCCTGATCGGCGAGTCCGGCTCGGGCAAGTCCACGGTCCTGCGCTGCCTGGTCGGCGAGGAAACCGCAACGGCGGGAACGATGTTCCTCACCACGGTCGGCGCGGGCCGCACCGACGTCTTCGGCCTCGACGCCGCCGCCCGCCGCGCCCTGCGCATCGACACGCTCGGCCTGGTCCACCAGAACCCGGCCGACGGCCTGACCATGCGCGTCTCCGCAGGCGGCAACATCGCCGAACGACTCACCGCCGCCGGCTGGCGCAACTACCACGAGATCCGCGACCGAGCCGCCTACCTGCTGGAACAGGTAGAGGTGCCGCTGGATCGAATGGACGACGCCGTCCACACCTTCTCCGGCGGCATGCGCCAGCGGGTGCAGATCGCCAAGGCGCTGGCCACCGACCCGCGGGTGCTGCTGCTCGACGAGCCGACCACCGGCCTCGACGCCTCGGTCGCCGCCGGCGTGCTCGACCTGCTGCGCAAGCTGCTCGCCGAACGCGACACCGCCGCCGTGGTGGTCAGCCACGACTTCGCCGTCATCGAGGCGCTCACCGATCGCTGCCTGGTGATGAACGTCGGCCGCGTCGTCGAATCCGGCCTCACCGACCAGCTGTTCCAGGACCCGCACCACCCCTACACCCAGCGCCTCGTCGCGTCCGCGCGCAGGTGAACCCGACCATGGCCATGGAGGTGACCATGAACGATCAATCACCCGGCGTCCCAGTGCTTTCCGTCCGTGGACTGCGCAAGACGTTCACCCTGCACACCATCGACGGCCGCACCGTGACCTCGCTGCACGGCGTCGACCTCGACGTCGCGGCCGGCGAGCACGTCGCGTTGGCCGGCCCCAGCGGCGCGGGCAAATCCAGCCTGCTGCGCTGCGTGCACCGCAGCTACCTGCCCGACGCGGGCACCGTCACCCTCGGAACCGATACCGGCCCAGTGGAATTGACCACGCTCGGCGACCGCGAGATGGCCCGGCTGCGCGGCCGCGAACTCGGCTATGTCTCCCAATTCCTTTCGGCCCCGCCGCGCACCGGACCGCTGGAAGTGGTTGCGGCAGCGGGCCGTCGCCGCGGCCTCGACCGCGGCGAGGCGCGCGCGGCGGCCGTGGAGTCGTTGCGCCGCTTGGCCTTGGACGAGACCCTATGGGACGTCGACTGTGGCGTCCTGTCCGGTGGCGAACGTCAACGGGTGAACATCGCGGCAGGCACGGTCCATCCGCCTCGCCTGCTGCTGCTCGACGAACCGGTCTCCGCCCTCGACCCGACCAATCGCGAACGCGCCCTGGACCTCATCGCCTCGCTGTCCGCGCGCGGCGTCGCCGTCCTGGCCGTCTTCCACGACCTGGCCGCGATGCGACAGCTGGCCTCGCGGGTGATCCGCTTCCGCGACGGCCGGATCGCCGAACAGGGCACCCCCGCCGAAGTTTTGGGAGCAGCGGCATGACACACACGCTGGAACAGCCTCGCGCCTGGTCGCTACCGCAGTCACCGCGCGACTACGTCCTCGGACACGTCCGCGCCGTGCTGGCCGACCGCGTGCTCGACGACGCGCGCATCGTCGTCCGCGACGGCCGCATCGTCGAGGTCGGCCCCACCCGCCCGGGCACCGCGGTCGACGTCGACGGCGGCGGACTCCTCTGCACCCCGGGCCTGGTGGACGTGCACTCCGACGGGCTCGAACGCGAGCGCATGCCCCGCCCCGGCGCCGAACTGCCCTGGCTGTTCTCGATGATGTCGTTCGAGGGCAAGCTGCGCGCCGCCGGCGTCACCACCGTCTTCCACGGCGCCTCGTTCTCCGACCAGGAGTCGGCCAAGGATCGGCGCAGCGTGGACGCCGCGCTACAGATGTGCCGGGCGATCGCCGAATGGAACGGACGCGACAGCGTCGGCCAGCTGGTCGATCACCGGGTGCTCTACCGGCTGGACGTGCGTTCGGCGGCCGGTTTGGCCGCGCTGCAAGGTCATTTCGACCAGCAGGTCGCCGCCGACCGGATCCGCCGCGACGCCCAGGCCGTCATCTCGCACGAGGACCACACCCCGGGCATCGGGCAGTACGCCGATCGCACGTTCTACGAGAAGTACATGGTCGGCATGCGCGGAATGAACGCCGAGCAGGCCCGCGATGCCGTCGACGAACTCATCCGCGACCGCGCGGGCAACATCGCGGTCCGCGAGGAATCGATGGACTGGCTGGCCCGGCAGGCCGAAACCGGCCGGGTGCGGATCTTCGGCCACGACCCCGAATCCGCGGTGGAGATCGCCGACCTGGCTCGCCGCGGCGGCAATGTCGCCGAGTTCCCGACCACCGAGGAGGCGGCCCGCGAGGCCCGCGTCCGCGGCATGTCGGTGGTCATGGGCGGGCCGAACATCCTGCGCGGCGGCTCGCACTCGGGCAACGTGTCCGCCGCGGAACTGGCCGGACTCGACCTGGTCACCGCGCTGGCGTCGGACTACCTGCCCTCCTCACTGCTCGGCGCCGCGTTCAATCTGGCGGACAACGCGACCATGCCGCTGCACGCGGCGATCGCGCTGATCACCAGCGGCCCGGCCGCCGCGGTCGGGCTGTCCGATCGCGGCGCATTGGCCCAGGGCCAGCGCGCGGATCTCGTGCTGATCAGCCGCGAACACGGCTGTCCCGTCGTCCGTTCGGTGCTGCGGGCGCACTGATATCGCGGTCGAGCAGTCCGCGCCGTGGTGAACAACTCGCGCCACCTGCCCCTGGGCGTTTCGCCGGGATTCACTGGCGGTTGGAGCGGGGGACACGGCGGTCGCGGACGCTCGACCCTGCGGTGCGGTCTCGCCCGCCCCCTCTTCAAGGCCCGGACCTCGGGGCATAGAAGGAGAAGACTTCATGGGTAGCAAGATTCGCCCGGTGTTCGCCGCGGCCGCGATCGCGGCGGTCGCCGTGCTGGCGCTGGCCGGTTGCGGTAGCAGCGCAGTGAAAACCGACGCAGGCAAATCCGAGGATCCGCAGACGCTGGTGTTCGCGTCCATTCCCTCGGAGAACTCGCAGAGCCTGCAACAGCAGTACAAGCTGGTCGCCGACGCCATCGAGAAGTCGACCGGCCACCGCGTGCAATTCCAGAACGCCACCGACTACGCGGCCGTGATCGAGGGCCAGCGCGCGGGCAAGATCCAGCTCGCCGGCTACGGGCCGTTCTCCTACGTCACCGCGAAAGACAGCGGCGTGCCCACGGTGCCGATCGCCGCACCGATCAAGCAGGCGGGCGCCGCACCCGGCTACCTGTCCTACGGCATCGTCAAGGCGGGCTCGAACATCAAGAGCCTGGCCGACTTCCGCGGCAAGACGGTCTGCTTCGTCGATCCCTCTTCGACGTCCGGCTACCTGTACCCGTCCGCCGGGCTGAAGGCGGCGGGCGTCGATCCGGAGAAGGACATCACGCCGGTCTTCGCCGGCGGTCACGACGCCTCGGTGCTGGCCGTGAACAGCGGTCAGTGCGACGCGGGATTCGCCTACGACACGATCGTGGACAAGACCCTGCTGGAGAAGAACCAGATCAAGGCCGGCGACATCACCGTGCTGTGGAAGTCGGAGACCATCGCCGCGAGCCCGGTGGCGATGAGCAGCACGCTCTCCCCTGAGTTGCAGGCCAAGCTCACCGCGGTGTTCCGCGACATGCTGAACAAGCCCGCGCTGATCCAGGCCGGGACGTGCACCGACGAGAAGAGCTGCCAGCTGCCCGAGGCCGCGTACGGCTATGCGGTGGTGCAGGATTCGCTCTACGACGGGGTCCGCAAGGTCTGCCAGATCACCAAGGCGAAGGTCTGCCAGTCGTGACCGGCGTGCCCGCGGACGTCGCGCTCGGCGCGACCATCGACCGCATCCTGCGCCCGGCGATCCGCCTCGACCACGTGCGCAAGGACTTCGGGCCGCAGCTCAGCGCACTCGACGACGTGTCGCTCGAGGTGTATCCGGGGGAGGTGCTCGCGCTGCTCGGACTGTCCGGATCGGGTAAGTCGACGCTGCTGCGGCTGCTCGACGGCCTGCATCTGCCCAGCGCGGGCACGGTGACGGTGCTCGGCCAGGACCTGGGCTCGGCGCGCGGCAGCGAGTTGCGTGCGCTGCGTCGCCGGGTGGGTTTCGTGTTCCAGCAGTTCCATCTCGTCGGCAATATGTCGGTGCTGGAGAACGTGTGCACCGGCGCGCTCGGCACGTTGCGCGGTCCGCGGATCGGGCTGTTCATGTACCCGAAGGCGGTGCGCACTGCCGCGATGGAGCAGCTCGATCGAGTCGGGCTGGCGGACCGGCCATTTCAGCGGGCTGACACCCTCTCCGGTGGGCAGCAGCAGCGGGTCGCGGTGGCCAGGGCGCTGGTGCAGCGGCCGAAGATTCTGCTGGCCGACGAGCCGGTGGCGTCGCTGGATCCCGAGTCGTCGGCGCAGGTCATGGCGTTGATCGCGCAGGTCGCCGCCGAAGACAATCTGACCGTCCTGTGCAGCCTGCATCAGGTCGAGTTGGCGGTGTCCTGGGCGCATCGCCTGGTCGGCCTGCGCTCCGGCCGAGTGGTGCTCGACAAGCAGGTTTCCGCGCTCGATCGGCACGACACGATGTCGATCTACTCGAGCGTCGCCGCCTCGACCACCCAATTCGCATGAACGCCACGGTTGTTCAGCTGCCGGTTCGCGCGCCGGCCCCGGCGACGCTGCGGCGGCCGTCGGGCACCGCGCTCGGCGTCACCGCCGTCTACACGGTGTGGTTGATCGCCTCGCTGTGGTCGGTGGCCTCGTTGCAACTCAACCTGGCCACCTTCGTCGACAGCATCGGCAACGCCGCCGATTTCGTGTCCCGGATCTTCCCGCTGGACTTCCCGCCGTTCGGCGAGGTCGTGCGGATGACCGCGCAGACGCTCGCCATCGTCACCTGCGCAACGGCATTGAGCGTCGCGCTGAGTGTGCCGGTGTCGCTGGCCGCCGCCCGCAACACCAATCGGCACGGCTGGCTGCGCTGGGCCATGCGCGCGGTCATCGTCGTGACGCGGGCGCTGCCCGAAATCGTCTTGGCCATCGTGTTTTTGCGGTTGTTCGGACTCGGGCCCGCGGCGGGCATCCTGGCGCTGGCCATCCACTCCGTCGGCATGGTCGGCAAGATGTACGCCGACGCGATCGAGGACACCCCGGCGGGGCCGCGGGACGCCTTGCGCGCCGCCGGGGCGACGTGGTCGCAGCAGATCACCGGAGGCGTTGTGCCGCAGGCGATGCCCGCGTTCATCGCGACCGCGCTGCATCGGTTCGACATCAACCTGCGGGCCTCGGTGCTGCTCGGTTACGTCGGCGTCGGCGGCATCGGCATGGAACTGTCGCTGGCGATGAAGACCCTGGACTATCGGCGCGGAATCACGTTGGCGCTGTTGATCGTCGGGCTGTGCATCGTGATCGAGACGATCTCCGGCGCGGTGCGCTCGGCCATGCTCGGTGCGCAGGCACCGGCGCGGGCGGGATGGTGGAGCAAGCTTCGGCACCGAGTCACCGGCGGATGGGTAGACGGCGGAGCCGTTGCGGCCGTGGACAAGCCGCACCCGATCAGTCCGCCGTGGTCTGCCGGGCGCATTCGTCGCGCCGGATACTTCGCGCTGACTGCGTTGATCCTGATCGCGTCGGTGTGGGGCGCGGGGATCGATGTCTCGCGCATGGCCGACGGCATTTCCACGATGTGGACCACCCTCGGTCTGTTCGTCCCGCCCAGCACGGGCGGCATCGGCGGCGAACTGTTCGCGCAGTTGCTCGTCACGGTCCAGATCGCGCTTGCCGCGACGTTTCTCGGACTGGTGCTCGCGGTGCCCATCGGCATGCTCGCGGCTCGCAACGTCGCGCCGACGCCGGGCATCGCGCGGTTCTTCCGGATCGTCATCGTCGTCGTGCGCGGCATCCCGGACCTGATCTTCGCGATCATCTTCATCGTCATCACCGGACTCGGCGCGCCCGCGGGTGCGCTGGCGTTGGCGGTCGGCGCGGTCGGCCTGCTCGGCAAACTCATCGCGGATTCGCTGGAGGAGTCCGATGTGCGGGTGCAGCAGGCGGTTTCGTCCGCCGGTGCGACCAGGCCGCAGGTGTTCATCGCGGCGACGGTGCGCCAATGTGCGCCTGCGTTGGCGGCGCACGTGTTCTATCAGCTCGACGTCAACATTCGCGCCGCGACTCTGCTCGGCGTCGTCGGCGCGGGCGGCATCGGCTTCTATCTGATGAACGCCGCACGCGTCCTCCAGTTCGACGTCGTCACCACGATCGTGCTGATGGTCTTCGCCGTCGTGCTGGCCGTCGAAGGCGTCGCGATGTGGGTCCGCCGCGCACTGTCCTGATTCTTCCCGAACCCCGGAGTGTTATCCATGATCATCTCGAATCCCGTTGGCGCCGAAGCGAACAAGGCACTGCTCGCCGCCGCGGACGCGGCCGTGCTCGCGCACCGCGACGCGCTGGCGACGCATTCGCCCGCCGAACTGAGCGCGATCAGAATGGAGGGTGCCGACGGAACGCCGACTATGTTCATCGACGTGCTGGTCGAGGACGCGATCATCGCCGCGGCGACCGCCGCCGGGGTGAATGTGCTGTCCGAGGAACGGGGTTGGGTGGATGTGGGGTCGGCGGTGACCTTGGTCGTCGATCCCGTGGACGGCTCCGCGAATGCCGCCGCGGGTATCCCGCTGGCGTGTTTCAGTGCGGCGGTGGCCATCGACGGCGAGTTCACCGAGGCCATGACCGTGTGGCTGCACACCGACGAGCGCTGGTGGGCCACCCGTGAACACAGTCAGTTCCGCACCAGCGGCCGCCGGATGGTCGAGGGCGCGGCGGTCTCCGTGCTGCGCCCACACCCGCGCAATTGGGACGCGTGGTCCCGAGTTGCCGAGACGGCCGGCCGAATCCGCATCCTCAGTTGCAGCACGCTGGACGCGGCATTCGTCGCGACCGGTGCCATCGATGCCTTCGTCGACGCTGGTAGCGACACCCATCGCCTGATGGACATCGCCGCCGCCACGATCCTGGTCGGCGCGTCCGGCGGCACCGTGCTCGACGCGTTCGATCGCCCGATCGTCTTCGACACCGACCTCACCCGCCGCTGGAGTGGCATCGTCGCCGCCACCGACGAACTCGCCGACGAACTCCGCGCGCTGATCCAGGGCGGCGGTGCATCGAGGACAACGACCTGATTGCGCCGCCCGACACACCACGGCAAACCCCCTGGAATTGCCCTGACCTGCCACTACAGTCGGGCCTACGGGCAACACGACAGGCGGGAGCTGACGGATGTGGGCGGTCGTCGACAAGTGGTACGCCGGTAGGTATGAGGGCTTCGGGGTCCTGATCACCGAGGACTGCGAGGAAGTCATCGCCCGAGATCCGGTGGTGGACAGCGACATTCCGTTGAAAGCGGGCGATCGCGTGCTGATCGACTACATTTCGAGCCCCGACGGAGCGGGCACGATCAAGCTGGTCAAGGTCCAGTAGAAGTCATCCCATCGTCCTACGCTGGTGTGGTGTTCGATTCGCCCACCCTCGATCTGGCACCGTACGCGGACTTCGCCGATATGCCCGCCCACCTGCGGCCCACGTATTGCAGCTGGCATGACGCCAGCTGGCGGTCGCTGCTGGTGCAGACGTTCGATCACGCCACCGAGGCCGAAGATGTCGCGCTGCCCGCAGTGGCCGACCTGCACCTCGTGCTGTGCGTAGCGGGCGATGCGGTCATGCGGACACACGCCGACGAGAACTCGGTGCGCCGCTGGGTTCCGGGCACGTTGGAACTCATGGTGCGCGGCCGCCCGCTTAGTTTCGAACCGGCGCAGCAACTCTCGCGCCCCGGACGGCCTGTGCCGGCTGTGAACGAAAGGATCTCCGCCATGCAGAGCTACGACGCGACCGCGACCTCGGCCGCCTCGCCCGCCGTCATCTGGCGCCTGCTCATCGACGCCCGCACCTGGCCCGAATGGTCGACCGTCGACGCGCTGGACACCGAACGCTCCAGCGGCCTCGATCCCGACGGCCACGATCGGATCGGCACGGTCCGCGCGTTCCGCACCGGCCGAATCGTCACCGCGGAGCGCCTGATCGGCCTCGATGAGGAGAAACGCCTCACCTACGAAGACGAATTCAACTGGGCCATCCGCGATTACCAGGCCGTAGTCGACCTGGTACCCACCGCCGACGGCGGCACCACCATCCACTGGTACGGAACCTACACCGCCCGTTGGGGATTGGGCTGGCTCATGCGCGGAATCATGCGCCGCACCATGCAACGCATGGCCGACGGCCTGGCCATCCACGCAACAATCCGATCCGCCGGCAGCAAGACCCCGTGATGAGCGCTCGCGGGGGAGTTCGATCCGGCTATTGCGCAGGTATCCGGTACCGGTAGTCTGGGGAACGTCAGAGCTCGGTCGCGTTCAGCGTGGTGAGGACCTCATGCCATCGAATTTCGCTCTCAAGACGATGAATACGGCGCATCGAGTGCTGTTGAAGGTCAGTTGCGGGAAGTTGGGCAACGACTTCGGCGGGATGCCGTCGGTCGAGCTCGTGACCACCGGACGCAAGTCCGGGCGCGAGCACGCGGTGATGCTGACCGCGCCGATCGTCGACGGGAACACCTACGTGGTGGTCGCCTCCCGTGGCGGCGACCCGACGCATCCGGCCTGGTTCCTGAACCTGCGGGACAACCCGAACGTCCTGGTCTCGGTGCGTAGCGGACCGCGCGTGCCGATGATCGCCAAGGTCGCCGACGCCGCCGAGCGGGCCGCCCTGTGGCCGCGGGTAACCGCCGCGCAGAAGGTGTACGCCGGCTACCAGAAGAAGACCACCCGCGAAATCCCGCTGGTGCTGTTGAGCCCGGCCGCGGACCCCGCGTCGAACTGATCGTCGTTGCCGGCCGGGCGGATTCACGCCGGCGATTGCCGCGGTGATCTGCCCGAAAGCCGGTAGAGGAGCACGACGCCGATCACATTGGCGGCGAGCGTCAGCACTCCCTGCTCGCCGAGCCACAGCCAGGCCTGAGATCCCGACGTGTGCGGGTCGAACACGCTCTGGATCACGCTGTTCCACGACGCGTGCAGCACGACGGCCGGCCAGATGCTGCCGGTATCCAGCCGGAGCCGGGCGAACACGTACGAAACCACCGTCACCTGAACCACGAAGAGCGCGGCGATCAACGGCACGGATCCGCCATTGCCGGTCAGGTAACTGCCGCCGAGGATCAACGGCAGATGCCAAGCGGCCCAGATCAATCCGCTGACCAAGATCGGCCGGGGCACGCCCGCATCGATGAGCCGGGTGAGCAGATACCCGCGCCACCCGAGTTCCTCGCCGAGCGCGAACACCAATCCGATCGCCGTGCCCAGCCCGAGCCCGACGAGCAGTTCGCCACCGAATGCGACCCATCCGGTGGATGCGCCTGCGGGCGAAGTGAAGTCGGCCAGCCCGCTCGCCCAGCCCACACCGTAGGCGGCCGCGGCGATGGCGACCGGATAGCCGAGCCCGATCAACAACGCCCACCAGGTGCGCCGGCCACCGAGCCGCAGCGAGATATCGCCGAACCCTTCCCGCAAGATCAGCCGGCTGATCAGCCCCGCCACGCCGGGCGCCCACATCAGGAACAGGATCGCGATCTCGTTCTCCGCGACCACCGCGTAGATCATGGCGGGCGCGGAGAAGACGACCAGTCCGACCAGGAAGACACCGACCCCGCGCCGCGCCGTTCGACGCCGATCCGCTGCCGACAGATCAACGTGCTGCCCAAGTGTCATGCAGGCACAGTAGGCAGCACCGACCGGCCCGGTCGTCACCCCGGAGGGCGGTCTTCGCCTCCGGGACAACCCTGACCACGGCCCCTAGGCGATCAGCTTTTCCTTCTTCAACCAGTCATACGCCACATCGGCCGGATCCTCGCCGTCGATATCGACGCGACCATTGAGCTCCTGCATCAGCTGATCGGTGAGATGTTCGGAGATCGTCCCGATCAGCCCCCGCAACTGCGGGTAACGGTCGAGGATCACCCCGCGCACTACGGCGGTGCCGCTGTAAGGCAGGAAGAACTTCTTATCATCGTCGAGCACAACAAGATTCAGATTCTTGACCCGCCCGTCGGTGGTGTACACCATGCCGAAATTGCACGGCGCGCCCTTGGATGTCGCGGTATAGACGACTCCGGCATCCATCCGGGTGACGTTCCCCGACGGAACACCATTCGGATCGTTATAGGGCACACCGTATTTCTGCAACATCGGAATGAAACCATCCGAGCGACTGAAGAATTCGTCGTCGACACAGAACGTCCGATCGGGCACCGGTAGCTTCGCCACATCGGAGAGCGACTTCACCTGCAACCGTTCGGCATTCGGCGTCGAAGCGGCAAACGCGTAGGTGTCGTTGAAGTTCGCCGGCGGCAACCATTCGAGATCGTGATCGCGCTTCTCGACCGCGTTGACTCGTTGCCAGAGTTCGTTCGGGTCCGCGATCGTCTCGGTCTCGTTGTGATAGTTGACCCATCCGGTGCCGGTGTACTCCCAGAGAATGTCGGCGTCACCGTTGAGCTGGGCTTGGCGCGAGGACGCGGAACCCGGTGCGCCCGTGAGGTCTTTCACCTCGGCGCCCGCCGCGGCCAGGTAGGTCGCGGTGATCTTGCCGAGCAGCACACCCTCGGTGAAGCTCTTCGAGGTCACGACCAGCTTCGCCCCATCCAGCGGCTGATCATCACCGGGCAGCCGCGCCTCGTGGAACGTCCCGGACGAGCTGACCAGCCCGCATCCGGCGAGCACCGTCACGAGCAGTGCGGAAAGCAACGCAACGCGGGTCGACTTCATGAGATCCCCCGCGGGGTCGCGGCGAGTTCCACCAGCCGGCCGAGCCAATCGATGATCAACGCGAGCAACCCGACCAGGATCGCCCCGGAGATGAGCAATTTCGGCAGGAACAGTGTGACCCCGGTGGTGATCAGCGTGCCGAGACTCGTCGCGCCGATGAACGTGCTCAACGTCGCCGTGCCGACCAGAATCACCAGCGCGGTACGCACACCGTTCAGGATCACCGGCACCGCGAGCGGCAACTCGACCTGGAACAGCGTGCGGCTGCCCGAATACCCGATCCCGCGCGATGCCTCGATCGTGCGGTGATCCACCTGCCGCAGCCCGACGATCGTGTTCTGCAAGATCGGCAGGATCGCGTACACCACCAGACCCACGATCGCCGTGCGGAATCCGGTGCCCAGCCAGAAGGTGAACAAGACGAGCAGGCCGACTGCAGGTGCGGCCTGACCGATATTGGCGACGTTCACCGCGATGGGTTCGAGCCGCTTCAACGCGGGCCGGGTCAGCGCGATGCCCAGCGGAATCGCGACGACCACCACGATCAGCGTGGCCACCACGGTCAGCTTGATGTGCGCGAGAATCGTGGTTTGCAGGTTGTCCCAGCCCAGCGACGCCTTTTCGGTCGGCGTGAACGTAGTCGACCGATACCAGAGCACGTAGCCGATGCCGATGACCGCGATGATGATCGGTTCGAACCACACGTCGATCGGCACGCGGCGACTCATGACGGCTCACCCGATCCGGGCTCCTCGTCGGCCGCGACCACCGGGGTCGGCGCGGGATCGGTTCCGTCGACGTAGGTTTCGTAGGACAGGTCCGCCTCCGCCGAGCGCACCTCGGCGAGCTTGGCCTGGATCGTCTCGGTCACCGATCCGATGCTGAGCGAGCCGACCACCGCGCCGCGGCCGTCGGTCACCAGCGCCGCGCCCTGGCTCGCGGCGAGCATCGCGTCGAGCGCGTCGTTGAGCGTCGAGGAGCGCGCTACGACCGGCAACCGCCGATCGAGGAAGTCCGAAACCTCCGGCTTGGTCGCCACTTCCGTGAGCGACGGCCACGAGCGCGGCCGTCCCGCGTCGTCCACCACCACAACCCAGGTGTGCCCGGCCGCCTTCGCGCGGGCGATCACACCCGATGCGGACTCGCCGACCCGTGCCGTAATCACCTTGTCGTAGTCGACATCTCGCACCCGCTGCACGGTGAGATAGGCCAGCTTCGCGCCGGACCCGACGAATTCCTCCACGAACGGCGTGGCCGGATCGGTGAGGATCTCCTCCGGCCGCGCGTACTGCTCGATGTGCCCGCCCTCGGACAGGATCAGCACCTTGTCGCCGAGTTTGGTCGCCTCCTCGAAGTCGTGCGTGACCACCACGATGGTCTTGCCGAGTTCGTGCTGGATCGCGATCAGGCTGTCCTGCAAGCGAACCCGGGTGATCGGGTCGACCGCGCCGAACGGCTCGTCCATCAGCAGCACCGGCGGATCCGCGGCCAGAGCGCGCGCGACGCCGACCCGCTGCTGCTGGCCGCCGGACATGTCCTTGGGCAGCCGATCGGCGAACGTGCCCGGATCGAGCCCGACCAGATCGAGCAGGTACTCGGTGCGCTCGGCGATCCGCTTCTTGTCCCACCCGAGCACCCGGGGGATAGCGCCGACGTTCTTGGCGACCGTCCAGTGCGGGAACAGGCCGCCGGACTGGATGACGTACCCGATCGACTGCCGCAGCTTGTCCGGATCCTCGCGGGTGACATCGCGGCCGCCGATGAAGATCCGTCCCTCGGACGGCTCGATCAGCCGGTTGATCATCTTCAGCGTGGTCGTCTTGCCGCAGCCGGACGGGCCGACGAACGCGACGATCTCGCCCGCGTCGATCTCCAGGTCCAGGCGCTCGACCGCCGCGTTGTCCTGACCCTTGTAGCGCTTGACGACCCCGTCGAGCTTGATCGCCGCGCCGGTCACATTGCGCTCCGCGGCCGGAGCGGGCTGGCTGGTCACTTCCGTCATGACAGTCCCTTTGCGATCGTGAGGCGTCCGAGCAGGACGAGGAGCGCGTCGAACACCAACGCGATGAGGACGATGAGAATGGTGCCGGTGAGAGCCATTTCGATGGCGTTCGCGCCGCCGAGCCGGGACAGCCCGTTGAAGATCAGCGAGCCGAGGCCGGGGCCGAGGACGTAGGCGACGATCGCGGCGACGCCGACGATCATCTGGGTGGACACCCGAATGCCGGTGAGAATCACCGGCCAGGCGATCGGCAATTCGACGGTCAGCAGAATGCGCCAGCGGGAAAACCCGATGCCGCGCGCGGATTCGATCACCGACGCAGGCACCGAACGCAGGCCGACAATGGCATTGCCGATCACCGGCAACGCGGCGAAGAAGGCCAGCATGATGAACGACGGGACGACGCCGAGTCCGAATGGGACCAGCAACAGCGCGAGCAGGGCGAGCGAGGGAATGGTCAGCGCGACCCGGCTGGAGGTCAGGGTGAGCGAGGACAACAGCGGGAGCCGATATACCGCCACCGCGACGAGAACCGCGATCACCGTCCCGACCAGGACCGTTTGAAACGCCAGGGAGGCATGCTGATATGTGAGAAACGTCAGGAACTCACCCCGTCCCCGGACGTAATTCCATAGATTCACGCGATTCCCATCGTCAGGCGAAGTCGTTACCTGTTTGTGCGTAGTCACCGGGCTCGAGCCGTCAAAGAGTAATCGACGTCGCGCGGTCGGCTCTGGATGACGCGCGGCGTTCGAATCGGCGGATTACCGATCCCGCGCTGGCATTCCCCCCGCTACCGGCGGCCAAACAGAATGGTGCGAATCAACTCGGAATGGGTTCGCGGCACCGAATCAGGACGGTGGCGGCAACGGCTATGCCGCACCTTTCAACGGGTCGATGGCCGAGTAGTACTCGGCATTGCCGGCGATCACCGTGCTCGACGAGCCGTCGACGCCGACGGGGATGTTCCCGGCCAGGGTGATGCGGGTCAGCCTGCGGTGCTCGCTGCCGTCGTAGTCGTCGATGGCGTAGTGCTGGGTGGCGTGGTTGTCCCAGATCGCGACGTCACCCAGCGACCAGTCCCAGCGGGTGGTGTTTTCCAGGCGGGTCACCCGGTCCTGGAACAACCGGAACAGCGCGTGCGATTCGCTGCTCGACAGGCCGACGATCTGCTTCACGAAGCAGCCGAGCAGGAGTGCACGCTCGCCGGTTTCCGGGTGCACGTGCACCACCGGATGCTCGGTCTCGAAGTAGGTGGACTCGAACTCGCGCCGGTAGGCCTTGCCGTTCTCGTCCAGGCCCTCGTCGGTGTCCGCGGCGTAGTCGTACTGATTGGTGTGCCGCGCGCGCAGGCTCTCGGCCAGCCGCTTCAGCGGTTCCGGCAGCGCGTTGTACGCGGCGACGGTCGAGGCCCAGGTGGTCGAGCCGCCGTAGCTGGGCAGCGCGACCGCGCGCAGGATCGACGCCTTCGGCACCCGGTCGACGAACGTGACATCGGTGTGCCACACGTTGGAACGACCATGCTTCGAATCGATGGCCAGGCTCTTCACGCCCGCCGAGGTGAGCGTCGGATGCGGGCTGGTCGGATTGCCGAGCAGCTCCGCGAACTCGTACTGCCCGTCCTCGGTCAGGTGCTGCTGCCCGCGGAAGAAGATCACCTTGTGTTCGTGCAGTGCCGCGCGGATGGTCGCGACGGTCTCCGCATCGAGGTCGGCGCCCAGCCGGACACCGTCGATCCGTGCGCCGATGTGCGCACCGAGCTTGACCACCCGCACTGCGGTGTCGGTCTCCGGTAGGTAATCGACGGACATACGAGGGCCTTTCGCTCCAACCTGATGGTCTCGTCCGACGAAACCATCCCGGGTCGGGCCTGGCCAGTATTACGGTCACCCAGATCGAAACGGACACCCGCGCATCGACCGGCTCAGGTGGTCGACGCGCGACGGGCGCGGAATGCTGCTGTCTTCGACCGGTTTTGGCACGCGGTGCTGCAAAAACGCTTGGTGCCGTTGCGTGAGGTGTCCAGGTAGACGCGGTCGCAGTTGTCGGCCGAGCAGACCCCGATCCGATCGGCGTGTTCGCTGCCGAGCACGAAGGCCAGGCCGACCGCGGACGCGGCGGCGATTCCGTCGACCAGCGCGGCATCCGGTGCGTGGAAGTGCAGGTGCCAGGGGCGCGTGCCGTGCCGGATAAGCGTTGGCCGGGCGCCGTATTCGGTGATCATCGCGTTGATCCGGTTGGCGGCGCGGTCCATGTCGTCGGCGGCGACCGCGTCGAACACGTCCCGCAGTTGGGCGGCCGCGCGGGCCATGCCGTCGGTGTCCGCGGGCTGGACGAGATAGCCGTAGGCCGAGACCACGGTGTTCAACCGGTCGAGCAGTTCTGCCTCGTCGGCCGCGGGCGGATACGGCCTGCCGCGGCGTTCGCCGGGCACGGTGACGTTCACCAGCTCGACGCCGTCCCGGACCACGGCCAAAGTGTGACTGTCTAAATGCACTTGATCAGTCACCTCGCTCTCGTTATAGTCGTTACTGTCGTTGAACATTATGACAGTAACGGGAGTTGCTCATGTCGCTCACACCCACCCTCGCCAAGACCTGGATCGATCGCTGGGATCGTCAGCAAGAGGGATACCTACCCGACCGCGAGACCATGTTCGCGGTCATCGCCGACGCGGTCGCCGCCAACACCGACCGCCCCGACCCGCTCGTCCTCGATATCGCCTGCGGACCCGGTTCGCTCGGCGCCCGCATCCGCGAACGGCTGCCCCGGGCCCGGGTGATCGGCGTTGACGCCGACCCGGTGCTGCTCGAATTAGCCCGCACCGCATACGGATTCGAACTCGTCGACCGCAACCTCGCCGACCCGGCCTGGACCGCAGAGCTGCCCGCCGAACCGGTCGACGCGATCGTCAGCACCACCGCGCTGCACTGGCTCGATCGAGACCAGCTCGCCGCGCTCTACACCGAGTCCGCCAAGCTGCTGCGCCCTGGCGGCATCCTGCTCAACGGCGACGACATGGCCACGCAGGCAACGGATATCGTCCACCTGCACGACGTGATCTGGAACCGTCAGGTCGAACGCGAGGGCGTCGGCGATCGCGAGGGCTGGGTCGAGTGGTGGACGGCGATCACCGCCGAACCGGAACTGTCCGCCGCCGTCGCCGAACGCGACAACCGCCGGTGGGAGCATCCCGCGGACAACGGCGTGACCTTCGATCAGCATCTGAACCTGTTGCGCGCGGCCGGATTCCGGACCGTCGAACAGATCTGGCAATACGGCCGCCGCCGCATCGTCGCCGCCGTGAACTAGCGGCGGATTAGCGCCTTCGACAGCGGGTATGCGCCCGGTGTCAACCGTACATCGGATTGTGTCGGAGGTTTTGGTGTCGGAGCATGAAAGCGGACCCCGCGAGGGGATCGAAGGTGTTGTCGAAGGCGTGAAGGGCAAGGTCAAGGAGGCTGCTGGCGTCGTCACCGGAGACGAGAACCTCAAGGGCGAGGGACAGGCACAGCAGGACAAGGCCGAATCCGAACGCGAAGCCGCGCAAAAGGAAGCGGCGGCGGAGAAGGCCCGCGCCGAAGCCAAGGTGGACGAGGCGCGGCAAGCCGGCTATCAGCACGACCAGTAGTCGTCGAAGAACCCGCGGGGCCCGCGCTTGTTTGCCGCCGGGCCCGCGGGTTATCCGGCGGACAGGAGGTGTGATCATGCCGAAGGAATGGACCGCCAAGCAGGAACGTCAGTACGAACACATTCGTGATTCGGAGAAGTCGCAGGGCAGCAGCGCCCGCGAGGCCAAGGAAATCGCGGCGCGCACGGTCAACAAGATTCGCGCGCAGGCAGGTCAGACCAAGACGGCCAGCCGGTCGTCGGTGGAAGACATGAAACCGCAGCAGCGCGCCGGGCTGCGTGCCCGTCAACGCAACGCCCCGACCGGCCCGACCCGCGACCAGCTCTACAACGAGGCTCGTCAACGCGGCATCGAAGGCCGTTCGAAAATGAACAAGAGCCAACTGGCAAAAGCGCTGGACGCCAAGAAAAGGAAGTAGGTACACATGAGCAGCACGTTGGCCGCCACTGTGGACGTCGAGGTACCGGTCCGCACCGCCTATAACCAGTGGACGCAATTCGAGTCGTTTCCCGAGTTCATGGAGGGCGTCGAGGCGGTGCAGCAACTCGACGACCAGCACACCCACTGGAAGATCCACGTCGGTCCCGCGACCCGCGAATTCGACGCGACCATCACCGAGCAGCACCCCGACGAACGAGTCGCCTGGAAATCCGACAACGGCCCGCAGCACGCCGGCGTCATCACCTTCCACCGCCTCGACGACACCCACACTCGGATCACCGCTCAAATGGAGGTCGACCCCGAGGGTTTCGTGGAAACCGCCGCCGACGTCCTCGGCGTACTGAAGCACCGCGTAAATGGCGATATGCAGCGCTTCAAGCAATTCATCGAGAGCAGGCACCACGAAACCGGCGCGTGGCGCGGCGATATCGCCCGCCCCGACACCTGACCGGTGCCGATTTCGTTAGCGGCGAGGGGATTTCGCGCTCGCCGCTGACGGAGGCATCGACGCGCTGTTTCGGGCGCGGTAGGCCGGGAAGGCTATATGAATGAAGGATGTATTAGAACGCGAGACGAAATGGGAGGTCGACCGGGCATTCACGCTGCCGCCGATCGACGACATCGTGCCCGGCGGGCACGTCGAGGAAACGTCGGTCGAACTCACCAGCACGTATTTCGACACCGCCGCGCGTGATCTGCTCACGCATAATCTGACCTTGCGTCGCCGGGCCGGTACCGACGAATCGGGTTGGCAGCTCAAGGTTCCGCAGGCCGACGGGCGCATGGAGTTGGTCGCCGAGTGGTCCGATGAAATGCCGAGCGAGCTGGCCGATGTCGTCACCGGCGCCGCGTTGGGGCAGGAGTTGCGCGCGATCACTACGATTCATACGCTGCGCAACCGGCACCGCGTGCTCGGCCCGGACGGCGAACTGGTCCTCGAGATCGATGACGACGTCGTGCGCACGGCACCCGTCGATGCCGACACGGACGCACTGGCCTGGCGGGAGATCGAGGTCGAACTCGGCCCGCACACCGATGCCGTCCCCGCAGTACTGATGGACCGGCTCGCCGAGGCAGGCGCGGCCAAGGCGAAATATCCCTCCAAACTTTCGCGCGCATTGCCGCTGCCGAGCGCGCGCATCGCGGGCTCGAAGGCTCAGCGCGCGATCCACGATTATCTGGCCGCGCAGATCGACACGATCTTCACCGGCGATGTCGCACTGCGCCGCGGCGAGGATCCGATCCACGACACCCGCGTCGCGACCCGGCGACTACGCAGCACGCTGCGCGTATTCGGCAAGCTGCTCGACCGCTCCGCGATCGACGGCATCGCGGACGAGCTGAAGTGGTACGCGGGACTGCTCGGCGAGGTCCGCGACTGCCAGGTGCAGCGCGCCCGACTCGCCGGCAAGATCGGCGAGCTGCCGCCCGAACTCGTGCTCGGCCCGGTGGCCGCGCGCATCGAAACGACGCTGCTCGAGCGGCAGCTGGCCGGCCGCAACGTGCTCGCCGAGGCCATGGACTCGCCGCGCTACCTGGCCTTGCTCGCCGTGCTGCAATCCTGGAAGTCGGAGCCGCCGTTCACGATTCGGATCAGCAAGCGCGAACTCGTGCAGCGCGCCCACCGCGCCGCGGGCAAGGCCGACAAGCGGCTGGCCGCGGCCGTGCGCAATCGGCGCGACGAGTCCCTGCACCGGGCGCGCAAGGCCGCCAAACGCGCCCGCTACGCCGCCGAACTGCACAAGCCGGTGCGAAAGAGCGCGGAGGCGAAGTCGAATATCAAGTACTACAAGCGGCTTCAGCGCGTGCTCGGCGACCACAACGACGGCGTCGTCTCGGCTGATTTCCTCTGGCGAACGGCGACCGCGGCCGGCACGGCGGAGGGGGAGAACGGGTTCACCTACGGCCTGCTCTATGCCAACGAAAAACATGCGGCCGAACATGCGCAAACGGCCATCGCGGCGGTCGCCGGGTCCCGATAGTGGCAAACCGCGCGGCAGGAATGTGACGTAGCAATAAAAGCATGTGTTGCTCTCCGTCGGCAAATCGCGTCCGGAATATTGGGAAACATCCTGGCGTCGAAGCGGTTTCGTTGTAATACGGCACGGCCGGCGACCGGCGATTTTGTGATGCCCGTCTGCTATTAATCCGCCATTGACAACTGGCGCATGCATGCTGAATTCTTGCCGGGTGACGGGGAATGGGCCGAGCCGGCGAAAACCGCCATCGCACGTGTTAGGAGAATTGATGACTTTGCCGCAGTGGCCGGACCAGGACATCACACAGCTACGTGAGGTCGCGGATCGAATCGCGACCCTCATCCAGCGCAACACCGAAGGCAGCGGGGGACTGCCGCGTTTCGTCGACGCCCTGCGCCAGAGCGGGCCGATCGCGGAACTGCTGATCGAATACTCGGTCCGCTGGTTCAACGACAGCAACGGCGAGTCCGTCCTGCTCGGACCCGAGCTGTACTGGGTGCTCACCGAGACCGTTCCGGTCGAGGAACAGGTCGCGGCCGGCGAAGGCTTCGGCCAGGCCGGCATGAACTGCCATCCGGTCACCCGCACCCGGCAGATGCTGTTGATCTGCGTGCTGGAAAAGCTGTCGACCCGGCCGTGGCGCCCGGAAACCCCGGAGCAGGCCGCGGCGATGGTCAAGCGGCGCTACAGCGACAACGCGCGACCCGTGCTGCCTACGCGCACGCCGGAGCCGGTCGGTGTCGAAGGCGTGATCTCGACCTCGCAGTTCCCGTAAGGGTCGGCGGGTGACCCCGTCGAACACCATTGCCATCGCGGAAACGTACCGTCCCGTCCGGGCGTCGCGAGCGCTATCGTAGATGCGCCCCACACCTGTACTGCCCGTTGCAATTCGAGGTGGTTCCCATGAGCGCATCCGGTGTGACAGCGGAAACCTTCCGGCGGGATCTGCGTGAGTTCGCGCGGCTGGCCGAAACCCGTTATGACCCAGGGGTTGTCGACGCGGTACTGGACGCGCTCGGTGGCATGTGGGCCGACGGCTGGCTGGCCGTGCGCACAACGACGCATCCGGCGCCGGTCCGGCAGGTCAGTGCGCGGTTCATGAATCTGCCGACCGCGGGGGATCCGGTCGGCAAGCTGCGTGCCGCCGGGCTGCTCGACTTCGTCGGGCACCCGATGGAGGAGCTGCTGGCGCAGGTCTCGGCCGCGGTGCCGGTGGATGTGGGTATCGACCTCGCCGTCGACCGTGGCGTGCAGAAGATCTGGACCGCGTTTCCGGATCTGATCGGCGTGGACCGGATCATGAGTTTCGTGGGCATGCCGGCTTCGGCGCGCGACCACGCCGAACAGTTGAGCCGGTGGGGTGGCGGTGGAATCGCTTTGATGGCAGTGGATTTCGTTAACCGAACGCTGAATCTGTACACCCAGATCCTGACGCCGGGGCAGCTCACCGCCACCGGCATAGCCACGATCCTGCGCGACCTCGATTTCGTCGCCGCCGACCAGGATGAGCTGGCCGCTCTCGGCTGGCCGTACACGGTATACGCGACGTTCAACTGGACCGAACCGAGCGTGCAGCGGATCTGCTTTCCCGCCCGCTACACCGCCGCGAGCTTTCCGGCGATCGATCCGGTGTTGAGCCGCTTTGTGGAAGGCGCGCCGTTCGCCGGGCCGGGACCGCGCGGATTCGCCTTCTATGCCGCCTATGGCCCGGACGAGCGGTACTACAAAGTCCAAGCCGACTACACCTCGGCGGCGAGGCAAACGCTGCCGGGCGGGGTCGGTGTGCCGCAGTCCAGGTAGCGGTCAGACGGCGGCTACGTGTTGCTCCATCCGACGGATGACATCGATTTGTGCGGGGTTGTACAGGTCCTTGATGGCCGCGCTGATCGTCCGGCCGGCGAAGTGCGTGCCGTGTGGTGCGTCGGTGATCGGTGCCCGAAGTTGTGGGTGGTCGGCGAGCAGCGTCTGAAAGGCGGGCAGCAGGCGTTCGGCCAGCTCGCAGCGGGTCCGCTGGTCGGCGTCGGGTGGCAGCCGGTCCAGTTCGAGCACGCCCGGGTCCGCGTAGTAGGCCTCCAACGTCTCGGCGTACGCCCGCAGCGTCGTCGGCCCGAGCACGCGCGCGAGCACGACGAGCAGCGCCCGGTCGGTGTCCGGGATATCCGCCGCCGTAGTCGCCGCCGCCAGCTCGCGCGGCAGATCGGTCGGGGTCGGCTCGCGCAGCACGAGCGCGAGTTCACGCCGAATCCTTTGCAGCCGTTCGATACTCGCGGCCATCTCACCATCCAGCGCGCGCAACGCGTGCTCCGGATGCTCGTCCGCGTCACCCATCTCCGCGATCCGCGTCAGCGAGAACCCGAGATCCCGCAACCGTTTGATCCGCAACAACCGCACCAGGTGGGTAACCCCATAGCTCTTGTAGCCATTGGACTTTCGCTCCGGCTCGTCCAGCAACCCCACGTCGTGATAGTGCCGCACCGCCCGCAGGCTCGTCCCCGCGAGCTCGGCAACCTGACGAGTACTCCACGCCACGACGGCCTCCTCTGGACTCGGTTCCGCCGACACCTCCATGCCGGCCACACCCACCAGTCAAAACCATGCCGCCACGTCACGGTCAAACCCCGCTGTCATCCGGGCTGGCACCACGAAATTCAGGGCGGAGTTAGGGGATCATCCCGATACCCACCCCCGCCCCACTGGATCAGGATCGATCAATCAGCTGATTCCGGGAGGGATCTGATGTCGTCGATCACAGATGAACGGGCACGAACCTTGGCACCGGGCAAATGGACGAACACGCTTCTGCTACTGGCAGGTTCGGCCTCGATAGTCTTCACCATCGGCACCGCACTCCAGGCCTTCGTGATCATCAACCACCACACCCTGACCCAAATGATGATCCTGGCCAACGCCGATCCTGCTGGCGCAGAAGGATTTCTACTAGCCTTCCGCCTCGTCGGCTGCGCTTACCTGATCGGAAACGCGATAGGCATCCTAGCCCTCCGCCGCCACCCCTCAACCTGGCTGTTCTGGCTGATCCTCGCCGTAAACGCCACCCAGGCAGCCGGTTTGATCGCCGTCCCCCCAGAAATGTTCACCGCCGCCCAAGCCGAATACGGCTGGCCCGGCACCCTCCCCTCCCTGATCACCGACACCGGCGCCGCCCTACTAGCCCTCACCCTCCTCTCCACTCTCGCCCTAACCCGCACCCCCTGGGGCCAAGTGCGACGCTGAACTCGCGGCGAGCGGTTCGGGTGAGACGCGCATCGCACCCGTCGCGCGAAGTTCGGTGGTCGGATAGGGTGGCCGGGGGTGCGGCCGCGGGGGTTGATCGGGGTCGCTGAATATTTGTTTTGCCAGTTTCGGGCGGGCATGCCTGGGCCGGTTGGGGGAGATTCGCCGCGAATCGCCGCACGGACAGGTCGTTGGCCGGCGTACGAGGAGGTTTTCGTGCCATACGCGGTTGTGGGTCTGTTGACGCTTGCGTTGTGGATCTACTGTTTGATCGACATCATTACCTGTCCTGACGTGGGGATTCGGCATCTGCCGAAGATGGGGTGGTTGATCGTCGTCATCTTGTTGCCGACCATCGGCGCGCTGCTCTGGCTGTTCGCGGGCCGACCGCTGAACGAGTCCGGTCCGCGCTCGACGACCAGCTATTCCGAATACGACCGGCCCGGCCGCTACGTCGCGCAGGACCCGGAGGCCGACGCGGCGTTCCTGCGCGGATTGCGCGAGCGGGCTGAACAGCAGCGTGCGGAGGCTCGCCGTCAGGAAGCGGCCCGGCAGCGTGACCTGGACCGCCGGCGCGAGCAGGGCGAGCAGCTCTAGGCCCTATGCCGAGGGCGGATTCCAGCGCCGCGCCAGCTCGTCGAGCCGATCGCGGATGCGTCGAATCCTCTTGTCCGGTGCCGTTTTCGACGAGAACAGCGAAACCGACAGCGGATTCAATCGCGTCTGCGCGGGATGCGGCACATCCGTGCGTTGCAGCACACCGCCGAGTTCCGGCCCATACCCGAGATCGACCACGATCTGGTCGGCTCGGTATTCGCTGCGGGCGACGACCGGTCGCACCGCCAGCGCCGCGATCTCGGGTATCAAGCGCAACAGCAGGGCTGGCGCGAGACCGATGATCACCGTGGCCGCCGCGACCGACGGGCATGCGACGAGCACCCGGCTGAACACTGTCCAGCCGACCCCGAATACCCGAGAACTCCGCTCGGGCATCCGCCGAGCGATCGCCTCACCGACCGCGACCAGACCGAGACCCGACAGCAATGCCCGCTCGATCCACACAACGGGCAGGTTGTAATGCCGGAAAGCCAACTGCCAGAACGCTGCTCGCCCCTGAACCCGCTGCGCGAGTTGATGCGCGATCGCCGCCTCCAACTCCCGCGGACTCAGCCGTTGCAGCGATTCGGGCGACATGGTGATCATCCGGCGCGGCACCACGAACTGCCGATCGGCCTCCTGCACCCACAGTGTGTACGACGCCGCGGAAACTCCGCCCTTGTGCGCAACCTTTTCCCACGCGGAACTCAACTTGCCCTGTTCATCGGCCGTCGGCTGCCGCAAACGAAATACCCGCAGCAGCCACCGACGCGGCGGACTCCGGAAACACACCACACTCCAGACGAAACACACCACAAACCACGCCGCAGGCAACGCACCCGGAACACCGACGCCGAGCGCGCGGCCGAGCCCATAGAGCAACACCGTCATCGACGCCGCGGACGGTATCGCAGACAACAGCAGCACAATCGAGGCCCGTACGCGGTCGGCGGTCGATCGCCGGGCAACTGCAATTCCGCCTGGGTAATTCGCCTTGGCGATCACTTCGGAGGTCATGCCCGACCGTACAGCGGATTCCGGCCACACCGTTAAACCACCGGTGAGCAACCGGTGGCCAACGATTTGCCATCAGACGCCGGGAACCGGCCCGTGACCAGGGCCGTCGAGCGGTCGCCCGGATTCGTCGGCCGCCACTTCGGAGGTGTTCGTCTCACTCTGGACCGCCGCGGAATCTGTGCTGGCGGCCGTCCGGTAGCGCCTGCGCAGCAGATGGTGCGCGACCGCGAGGGCGACGGCGGCCACGACGACGAGCGCGGCGAGGAACGGATTGATGTCCTTCGACAGGCTCTGCGCCGGATCGGACCGCAGCCGCCAGATGCCAAGGGGCACAGCATAAGCCACGGCCAGCGCGACGGCGAAACAGCGCAGCGGGCGCAGCCGCGCATCCCGCAGCGTGCCGATCAGCGCGATGACCACCGGGACCACGGCAACCATCGCGAACTGGCCGATGATCAGGACCGGCACCGCCCACGCCGAGATGATGACGGACCGGGCGGCGGGATACGCCTCGTGGTCGGCGCGTTCGCGACGCGGTGTTTTGGTGAACATTTGCCTTCTCCTTCGAGCCGAGCCGGCTAGAACTGAACGCCGAGCGTTGCGAGCAGCACATGCACGTCGGAATTGACCCAGTACTCGGCGATCAGGTCCTGCTCGATGCGCAGAATGTCCGTTCCGGTGAAGCGGATCGCGGTGCCCACCGGCACCGTCGCGCCGGGGAATCCGCCGCCGTAGGTGCCGACGGCGATCCAGCGAATCGCCAGCTGGTCGCGGTCGATGATGGGCCCGACCTCCACGGTGAACACCATCTCGGTGAACGCGGCGCGGGTCTGCGCAACCCAGCCGACCAGGCCGTCCGGCCCGCGCACCGCGCTGCCATCGCCGCCGTCCAACATCGAGGCGTGCAGGGCGAACTCCGGCGCGACGATGTCGTTGAGCGCGGAGTAGTCGCCGTTCCAGATGGTCAGCCAGCCGTCGAGTAGTCGCTGGTGGGCGAGTGTCGCATCGGTGGTGGTGTTCTGTTCCATGGCGAACCTTTCGGATTATGTTGCCGGGGTTATGTTTTCGAGAAAAGATGCTGAGCAGGAAAGCGATGCATCAGCGGCCACCGGGTTCGGGGTGGTGACCGATCGCGTTCCCATACCAGTTAGTTTCGTGGCGGCGGGAACTCGGTCGCGTCGGTAATTCCTACCTATTACGTAGGGCGTTCTCCTGCGTAGGAGATCGGGGCCGGGTGGCGCGGCCGGCGCGGGCGCGGCAAGATCGTCGGGTGAACCAGAGGTACGACGCGTTTCGGCGGATGACCGGGCCGGGCGTTGGCGAGGCCCGATCGTGAGCTATTTGGTCGGGCGATCAGCGGAAACGGCGCGGCTCCTCGCGCTGCTGCACGAGGCCCGCGAATCCCGCGGCGGCGCGGTGGTCGTGCTGGGGGAGGCGGGCATCGGCAAGAGTTCTCTGCTGGAACACCTGGCCAAGGCCTCCTCGGGCTTCCTGGTCATGCGCGCTTCCGGCGCCGAGTTCGAAACCGAACTGCCATATTCGAGCCTGCATCAACTCTGCGCCCCGGTGCTCGAACACCTCGACGCGCTGCCCGCCCCGCATCGCACCGCACTGCGGATCGCCTTCGGCCTGGAGACCGGAACCCCCGACCCGTTCCTGGCCGGCGCGGCGGCCCTCGGCCTGCTGCTCGAGACCGATCGACCGCTGCTGTGCCTCATCGATGACGCGCAATGGCTCGACCACGCCTCGGCGCGCGCACTGGCTTTCGTGGCCCGCCGGATCGGCGCCGAACGCGTCGCGCTGGTCTTCGCCGCGCGCGAAGGCCTGGCCGCACTGGATCAATTGCCGCAGGTGAACGTCGAGCGGCTGAGCGAATCCGAGGCGCGTTCGGTGCTGGTCCGCGAGGTGCCCGCGTCGCTGGACGTGCGGGTGCGCGACCGCATCCTGGCCGAAGCCCGCGGCAACCCGCTGGCCCTGGTGGAACTGCCGCGTACCGCTGGCCTGGCCGGGATGGCGGGCGGTTTCGATCTGCCCGCGCCGCGCGTCGCCGAACGGAGCTTCCGGGCCCGCCTCGAACCGCTGTCACCCGAGGTCCGGTTGCTGCTGACGCTGGCCGCCGCCGAGCCGGTCGGCGACCCCGGCCTGCTCTGGGCCGCGGCGGCGCTCCTCGGCATCGAGGACGCGGCCGCGGGCGAGGTGCCGCTGGTCGAATTCGGTACCCGTGTCCGGTTCATCCACCCGCTGGCCAGGTCGGCGGTCTATCACGCGGCGACCGCCGCCGAACGTCGCCGCGCGCACGGCGCACTGGCTCAGGTGAGTGACCCGGTCGCCGACCCGGACCGGGTCGCCTGGCACCGCGGGCTGGCCTGCGCGGGCCCCGACGAGGACGTGGCGGCCGCGCTGACCCAATCGGCGGCCCGCGCCAGGGCCCGGGGTGGGCAGGCCGCCGCGGCGGCGTTCCTGGAACGCGCGGCCGCACTGACCCTCGAACCCGGCATGCGCGCCGAGCGGGTACTCGCCGCGGTCGAGGCGAAACTGTCGGTCGGTGACTTCGGCGTGGCCGCGGAACTACTCTCGACGCTCGACTCCGGCGATCCGCGCGTCGATCTGCTGCGCGGCCGGATCTCCTTCGCCCGCTTCCGCGGTGAGGACCAGCCGACCGATCATCTGCTCCGGGCCGCCGCCAAGCTGGCCGAGCACGAACCGGTTCGCGCGCGAGAGTGCTACGTGGACGCGATCGAAATGGCCACGCTCACCGGAGGTCTCGACGCGGTGGTCGCCGCCGCGCGCACCGGGCCACCCAGCCCGGAACCCTATACGAGCGCGGACGTCATCCTGGATGGCGTTGTGGCACTGGTGGTCGAGGGGCATCAGGCGGCCGCGAAGCTGTTGCGCGCGGTGGTCGCCGACGGCTCCGACCCGGCCTGGTCTCGGTGGCCCACCCTCGGATTCCTCCTGGCGCTGGAGTTTTGGGACGGCGAGGCCATGCGCGGTATCGCCACTCGGGCCACCGAGTCCGGCCGCGAGCTCGGCTCGTTCCATATGCTGCCCATCGGCTTGGCCATGCTCGCCACCGTCAACGCGTACGCCGGCGACTTCGGCGCCGCCACCGCGATGATCTCCGAGGAGGAGGCCATCGCGGAGGCCACCGGCGCCGCCCCGCTCGTCTACCCGCGAATCCACTTGGCGGCGTTGCGCGGTCGGCGCGCCGAAGCCGAGGAACTGTTCGCCGGAGTCGGGCCGCACATGTCGTTGAGCGTGCAACACGCCACCGCCATCCTGAACAACGGCCTCGCCGACTATCCGGCCGCCATGCGGGCCGCCGAGCGAGCCGTCGCCACCGGCAGTCTCGGGTCGGCCGGCCTCGCGCTGCCGGAACTCGTCGAGTCCGCGGTGCGCTGCCGCGAATTACCCACCGCGCGAGCCGCTCTCACGACGCTGACCGATCGGGCCGGCGCTGGCGATCAACCATGGGGCCGCGGAGTCGAAACGTACGCACGAGCTTTGGTGGACGACGACGAGGACACCTACCGCAAAGCCGTGTCGCTTCTCGATTCCAGTAACCTCCCCGTCTGGGGCGCCCGCGCCCACCTGATCTACGGCGAATGGTTGCGCCGCCAGGGTCGCCGCCGCGACGCGAGAACCGAACTCCGGCTGGCCCACGAAGCCTTCTCGGCGTTCGGCGCCGAAGCCTTCACCGGCCGAGCCGCCGCCGAACTCCGCGCCACCGGCGAACAGACCCGCAGCCGATCCACCCCCGACGCCGAAACCCTCACCGTGCAGGAAATCCACATCGCCCGCCTGGTCGCCGACGGGGCCACCTCCAAAGAAGTTGCCGCCAAACTCTTCCTGAGCCCCCGCACCGTAGACGCCCACCTACGCAACATCTTCCGGAAACTGGGCATCAACTCCCGCAGGCAACTCCGCGACCTCCCCGCCATCAAATAGCGATCGACTGCCACATTCACCGGCCTGCCCCACCATGATTGGGCACCTGTCGGTGGGTCGTGATTGAATCTCGACGATTGTGCTGGAATCCGCCGTGTGCGGAGGGGGAGGAAATCGTGCGGTACTGGATCGGTGCTGTTTTGGCATGCCTTGCGTTGGTCGTGAGCGGGTGTTCGCTGGTCGGGGCGGCGACGAAATCGGTCGCGCAAGGCGACTGCGTGAAGCAGGACGGTGAGGATTTCACCGTGGTCGACTGTTCGTCGGCCGAGGCCAAGTTCGTTGTGTTGAAGAAGCTGAGCGGCTCGGAATACACCTGCAAAGACGTGGCCGGGGTGACATACACGTACTACGAGGACAAGCAGGTCTGCCTAGGCGACAAGGGCGCGGACCCACAGCAGGCCAGCAATTCCGCGCGGCAGGGCGATTGCCTGACCGATTCCAGCGTGCCCCCGGTGCGCAAACTGCCGTGCACCGACCCGCAGTCCATCTACAAGGTCCTCGAACGCAAGGACGGCGGACTGAGTTCCATCGCCTGCGACAGCGTGACCGGCACCGAGGTCACCTACTCGTGGGAGCTGAAACAGATCGGCGACGGCAAGAAATTCCCGAAGCTCGGACCAGACCTCATCTTCTGCCTGGCGCACAAGGAAGTCGACACCGCCCGAGCGCTGGAGAACGCCAAAACCGGTGACTGCCTCCGCGATACGACTATCAAGCCCAACCTGGAAACCACCGACTGCGGCGGCAGCGACGCCAAATACCGCGTCCTGCGGGTAGTCGGCGCCAGCCACCAGTGCGACAACGTCCAGGGCGCAACGAGTTCGTTCACCTTCACCCCGGGCGGCCTGTCCATCCCGCGGGTGTTCTGCGTCGCCAGACTGCGCTGAATCCGCTCCGGTCGGCTAGGGTCGGACTCGCTCTGGCCGACCACTACCTGCGACGGATGCCATGATGATCGAGCTCGCGCTCGCCGCGGTTGCCGCGGTGGAGGCTGTCGGTCTGGTGGTGCTGTTCGTGCTGCTGACGCGCAGCCGCCGGGAACTCGACGAGCTGCAACGCAAGGTCGACAGCAGGCAACTGCTGATGATCAGCGGCCGGGAAGCGGTGAAGACCGTGTGGGATACCGCGAACCTGTTGCGCAAGAAGGGCTTCCGGGGCGCGGTGCTCACCTCGATCGAGAACCTGGCCGGCTGGGCGCAGGTCGAGCGACCGGATCTGGCCGGCCTGACGCCCGACGGGCACGTGGTGATCATGTTCTCCGACATCGAGGGTTCCACCGCGCTCAACGAACGGCTCGGCGACCAGGCCTGGGTCAAACTGCTCGGCCGCCACGACCGGCTGATCCGCAACTGCGTCACCAAGCACGACGGGCACATCGTGAAGAGCCAGGGCGACGGCTTCATGATCGCGTTCGCCGAACCCGAGCAGGCGGTGCGCTGCGGCCTGGACATCCAGAGCGCCCTCGGCAACGGGTCCAAACCCATCGGCCGCGAACGCGTCCGGGTCCGGATCGGCATCCACATGGGCAAGTCCGTGCGCCGCGGCGACGATCTGTTCGGCCGCAACGTGGCGATGGCGGCCCGGGTCGCCGGGCAGGCGAACGGTGGCGAGATCCTGATCAGCGAGGCGGTGCGCGAGTCGATCTCCGGCGAACCGGACATCGCGGTGACCGCCGGACGCGACGTCGAGTTGAAGGGCCTGCACGGCACCCACCCGCTGTACACGGTCGACCGCGCGCAGCCGGAGCAGCGCCCGCGCTAGTCGGCCGGCGGCGCCGGAAACGGCGACCTCGATGTCGGCCCTGCGCACCCATGCCGAATCATGGACGGGTTCCGCGTGTGGGGCAGGCTGCATCCGGACTCGACGGACAGGGGCGAGACAGCAGATGGACAGTGGCGAGGATCGGGACCGGCGGGAGCCGTCGCCGAGGATGACCGGCTGGACGGTGGCGCTGACCTGTGTGGCGATCGTGGCCGGCGGCGTGATCGTCGGCGGGTTGCTGCACAGCCGGGAACCGGAATTGACCACCGCACCGGTGGTTCCGTCGTCGACTACGGCTCCGCCGGAGGTCGACAATTCCTATATCACCCCGCCGGTCGTGTACCCCGTGGACATCCCGGGGTGTGCGGTCGTCGAGCCGCCCAGCTCGGGTCCGTCGATGTCGTTCGTCGAAGCGGAACCTTCGGACTACGACAATCCGGCCTATCCGTGGTTCTCCGGCCCCAAAGCGGTGGCGATGTCGCAGGCGCTGCGCGACGCACTGCCGGAGGGGGTCGAGGTCGGGTTCGCGCCGGTCGAGCAGTCGCTGCTGTTCGAGCCGATCTTCGATCCGACCAACGATTCCGGCGAGCGGGCCGTCGGCGCGGGCTGGACCACCGCCTACGGGCCGCTGCTGCACGGCGGCAAGCCGGGGCAGTTGACGGTGTCGGTCAAACAGTCCACGGCACCGGTTCCGCCCTGTGTCGCGGGCGATCTCGACGAACGCCGTCGCCTGGCCGACGGCACGATCGTCGATGTGCACGACACCTGGAGCGAGAGTCGTGGCGTGCGCATGCTGTCCCGTTCCGCGTACGCGTACCTGCCCGACGGCACCGTCGCCACCGCCACGTCGACCGATGACGGCACGGACGGCCGCAGCCGCTCCGGCACGGTGCCGATGAGCCTCGACGAGCTCGCTGCGGTCGCCACCGCCGCCGGACTCCGCGTCACCGCACCGGTGCCACCGGGTACGCCGGACGTGCCGGAGTCCTGCCACGGCGGACGGGATACCGGTGCGACGATCGATGCGGCGGCGGCCCACCAGCTGGATGCCGTGCTGGCGCGAATCTCGGTGGACGACCTCACCTTCGACCGGCCGCTCGGCCAGCTGCGACCTTCGGGGTTCGGCGCGCGTGAGGTGTGTCAGGCCGTTCGGGTGACCACCCCGGGGCGGCAATCGTTGCTGTACATCGTCATCGCTGCGGGACAGCGTGTGCCGGAGACCACGGCCACCGGGAACGCCGGTGAGCGCGTCCAGTCCCGGCAACTGCCGGACGGAGCAGTGGTCGAGAGCCGGGAGGCACGGTCCACGAAGTACGCGAATGCGACAGGCGCACAGCCCATTCCGGAGATCAGCCGGATCGTCACGGTCACTCGCCGATCGGGCACCCAGGTCGAAGTGAGTTCCATCGCCGAAGGCTCGATCGATGCTTTGCCGTTCGACCAGCTGGAGGCCATCGCCACGGCCCCGGGTCTCGAGGTGCGGTGATGGCATCGATCCCGGGCCTACGTGGCCTGATTCTCGCGGCCACCGCGGCGGTGATCGCCAGTGCCGGAGCGGTTTTCGTCCTGATCCAGCCGGCGGACGGGACGCGCAAGATCACCGGCACCGCCGACGCGGCGCCCGGACTCGCCTGGTCGGTCGACGCCGCCACCGACGGGCACCCGAAGGCGGAGTTCCGTACTCCGATCGGCGGGACCGAGTTCGACATCGGCGGCGCCGGATTCGTCGAGGCCGGCGACATCCTGGTCACGCTGACCGGAACCTCGAATGGCGGTATGTCGTTACAGGATCCGACGATGGTCGGGATCGATGCGGCGACCGGTGCGGTGCGCTGGCGAACGCCCGCCGCGGAACTGGGTGGCTGCGGTCGCGTCCCGGTGGCCGGCCACCTCGTGTGCTTCACTGCCCCGTACGCCGACCACGCCGCGCTGGTCGGCTACGACGTCGCCAGCGGCAAAATCACCCGCACACCGAAGGATTGGCTGATTTTCGCGCTCGCGACCACCGCTGATCGCGTGTATGTCGCAGAGGGAGACGTCGAATCCGACGACGTCCGCGTGCACGCCGGAACCGTCGACCACCCCGAGGCGAACTGGTCCCGCGCATTCCCCATGGGCACCTCCTGGGAAGACGTCTCGACCGACGCGCTGGATGTCGCCCATGGACAGGGCCTGCTGACTCTCGGCGCCCATACCGCCGGATTCGACCTCGGCACCGGCGTATCCACCTGGACCGCGGACCTCACCGGCTGTTCCAGCACCGACGCGACGAGCGCGGCGCTGGTCGTCCGGACCATCTCCGACTGTTCCGGCAACGGGATCGCCGGCACCGACCTCCTCGACCGCACCGGACGCGTCCTCGCCGCCAGCGATGTCAAAGCGACCCAATCGCTTTCACTCGACCAACCCACCGACGACACCATCCCCGTCCTGCTCGGCGACGGCGCCCGCGACCGCCGCACCGGGACGGTGGTCTGGACCAGCGCCGACCTCGTCGCCACCAACGGCACCGCGATCGCCATCCTCGGCGACGTCGCATTGCTGCGAGATGACTTCGCGCACAAGATGTCCGGTCTGGACATGCGAACCGGACGCCGACTCTGGCAGATCGATACCCAACGCTCCGGCACGGCGGACGCCTGGGACGGACACGTCGTCGTCCTATCCGACTCCACCGGTCTCTGGGCGATCGATCCAAAAACCGGTACGACGGTTTGGGACATCCCATTCCGCGCCGTGCACGACAATCCCGAAGCCATTACCGGCAGTGGACAATTGGCCGCCCGCAACAATGGGCGCTACGTCTACGCCGCCACCCACACGATGATCGGTCTGCGCCCCATCGACCATTGATCGGTGTGGATACGGTGTGAATTGTGTAGATGTTTCGCGGAGCTGAGTTGTGGCACAAGGTATTCGGATGAGACTGGCGACGTGAACGGGACTTGGGAAGCGTGGGGCGACGTCGTACTCGCGGCGATCGCCGCGATACCACTGGCCGGTATTGCGGCATGGTGGCTCGCTCGACGCCGCGGCCGACGAGCCGCCTTATGTGAGGTCGGCATGGTGTTGGGCACCGCGCCGTGGCTGTGGATGATCCTTACGCCCAAGGGAACTGGGCGCTCCTTAAACCTCATACCGCTACGCGACCTCACCGAACAGCTGTCCGACAACCGGGTCATCGAACAGTTCGGCGGAAACCTCCTCGTCTTCGCCGCCCTCGGCTTTCTGCTGCCGATCCGCCTACCCTGGTTCGCTCACCCGTCCCGCATTCTGCTGGCCGGTGCGGTGGCCTCGATCACGGTCGAGACCCTGCAATACGCCCTCGCCATCGGCCGCCACTCATCCATCGACGACGTCCTGTTGAACGCCGTCGGTGCCCTGGTCGCAGGCCTGCTGTCCAGACGCTGGTGGGCGCAGCGCGACGATGCGCACGAATACCTCACGACATCTCCCGATCGACCATCGCGGCCATAGCCGACGCACGCAGCGCTGGCGTCATATTGCTCCGGATCAGATCCGCGGCCCGCCGGAACTCCGCCGACTGCGTCTCCGCCGTCCTGGTCGCCGTGCCGGCAAGGAACGTCGAGTCGATGCTCGCGACGTGGTTGGCGATCCGCTGCGTCTCCGGGATCCCCAGCCCGGCCGCGATGGTCAACGCCGCCTTCCACCGCTGCCGGGCCACGGAGAAGTGCGCCGAGCAGTAGTGCACCGTGGCGATCGCATCGTTGGCCAGCACCTCCTCGTACGGCGACCCGGACGCATAGGCGATGTGCAGCGCCCGCTCGTACTGCGTAAGCGCTTCCCGATACTGACCCTGCCGCCGATGCACGTCGCCGATCCCGAGATGCGTGCAGCACTTGAGGATCAGATCGTTGTTCCGCTCGGCCCGCGCCGACGCGGTCCGGAACCCGTCCAGCGCCATGTCGAACTGCTTCAACGCGCAGTACACATTGCCGATGCGGATCGAGAAGTAGTTGTGGAACAACGTATTCGACGGCATCGGCGACAGCGCCTTGCGCGCGTCCTCCAGGTGCGCGAGCGCATCGTCGTAGCGGCCGATCCGCATGTCGGTGTCGCTCATCCGCATCAGCGCGCAGGCGCGCAGATACGGATCGTTGGTCTCGTCCGCGACGTCGACCGCCTGGCGCAGGTAGTCGAACGCGTCGTCGTAGTAACCCATCCGCTCGTGCACCTGCCCCAAGCCCTGTAATGCGTAGCCCTCCATGAACTTGTCGCCGCTCCACCGCGACAACGACAGCGCCTGGTGGTACCCCATCAGCGAGTCCCGATACCGGCCCTGCCGGAAGTAGACCAGCCCGCTGTGGTGCATAGCCCTTGCGGCACTGGCGAAGTCGTTCATTCCGTGCGCCAGCCGCACCGCGTCGTTGAGCACCACCAGCGCCTGCCGGCAGTGCCGCATCCGCCACAGCGTGTACCCGAGATTGACCAGCAGGCGGCACTCCTCGGCCTGCTCGCCGCTGTTGCGCGCGACCTCGACCGCATCGAAGTGCAACGTGATCGCGTCGTCGGAGCATCGAAGTCCGGTCACATACGGCCACCACAGGATTTCGGAGAACAGCCTCGTGTAATCAGACCACCGCCCCCTCGTCGCCTCGCGCGCAATGGCCAGCAGATTGAGTCGTTCGCTGTGCAACCAGGCCACGCATTCCTGGTGACTGGCGAGCGCGGGTGTCGGTGTTCCCGGCACCGGCAGGTCGATGATGCGACTGGTCCGATCGGGCAGAATCTTGCTGCCCACCGCCCAGGCACAATACCGGTAGTAGTCGAACAGCCGGGTCAGCGCGGCGCCGTCTTCGAGGTCAGAGGCCTGCGCCAGGGTCGCGGCATAATCGCGCACCAGGTTGTGGAACCGGTAGCGTTCGGAGACAACCTGTTCCAGCAGATGAACATCTACCAGCGCTTCAAGCAGCTGCTCGGCGGCGTCTATCCCGATGTCGGCAAGAGCGGCAGTCGCATAGGTATCGAAGTCACGACCGGGGTGCAATCCGAGCAGCCGGAACGCGTTCTGCTGATCGACCGGCAGATCGTGAAAACTGGCGGAAAGCGCGGCGGCCACGCTACGAGATCCCGCGGACAAGTGCTCGAGCCGATTGGTGGGGTGGCGAAGCCGCTCGGCCAGCCGATCGATCGGCCAGACCGGTCGCGCGCGCAGCCGTCCGGCCGCGATTCGGATCGCCAGCGGAAGATATCCGCACAGTCGAACCGTTTCCTCCACCGCGTCGGGCTCGGCCATAATTCGTTCGTCATTGACGATCGTGGTGAACAGCGCCGTCGCGTCTTCGCGCGAAAGCACATCCAGCGAAAGGGTTTTGGAGACCTCCAAATCCACCAGCCGGCGTCGGCTCGTGATCAGCACCAGGCAACTGGGCGTACCGGGCAGTAGCGGCCGAATCTGGTCGGCATCGGCGACATTGTCCAACACCAGCAAGGCCGCCCGGGTCGCGATTTCGGTGCGCCACAATGCCGCTCGCGCGTCCAGATCGGGCGGGATCGACTCGCTCGGCACGCCCAGCGCGCGCAACAGCCGCTCCAGCGCCACCATCGGATCCAGGGGAGTGCTCTCCGCGGCGTGCCCGTGCAGGTCGAGATACAGCTGGGCGTCGGGAAAACGGGCGCTGAGCTGATGCGCCGCATGGATCGCCAACGTCGTCTTCCCCACACCGGCCATCCCGTCGATCGCTTTGATCAGCACGGTCGGCCGGACCGCCACCGGCGGTATATCGGTCAGCAACCGGGCCATCTCACCGTCGCGACCGGTGAAGTCCGCGATATCGCCGGGCAACTGGTTCCGGCTGGGCACCACGTCCGGGCGAAATTCTGTATTGCTGCCGCGGACCGTCACGTCGGCGGCGGAACCGGCCTCCATCGGCAGGTCAGCGGGCGGCGGCAGCTGCTCGAGTCCGGTGAAATCCGCGACGTTGTAGCCGGATTCATTCCGGCCGGTCGGTGTCCTGGTGGCCTCGAGCGGCGGCTCGATCTCGTCGCGCAGGATCCGTCGATGCAGTTCACGCAGCTCGCGCCCCGGTTCGATGCCGATCTCGTCGGCGAGCCTGCGCTGCGCGTCCTGGAACACCATCAGCGCCTCGGCCTGCCTGCCGCAGTGGTAGAGGCCGAGCATGAGCAGCGTGCGAAACCGCTCTTGCAGCGGATACGAGCTGACCAGCGGCGCGAGCTCGGCCACCGCCTCGGCGTGCTGACCGCGCGCGAGCTTGATCCCCGCGCGGTGCTCGAGCGCGGCCAGGTACCGCTCCTGCAACCTGCGGCGTTCGGCCTCGATGGTCGGTCCGGCCAGGCCGCTGAACGGCTCGCCCCGCCACAGCGCCAACGCGGCGTCGGTATGTGAGGCGGCCGCGGCCAGGTCGCTGTCGCGCCGGCAACGCTCGGCCGTGGCGATGAGCCGGTCGAACGCGACGTGGTCCGACAGCGACGGGTCGCCGTGCAGCACGTAGCCGGTATCCGCCCGCACCAGTGCGGGTTCGGCGACCCGGCGGCGCGGCGCCAGGACCCGGCGCAGGCGGCTGACGTAGGTCTGTACACCGTTGCGCGCGTCGCTCGGCGGGTGTTCGCCCCACACCCCGTCGATAATTGCATTCACCGAAACTGGACGGTTCATTTCTAGCAGGAGTGCCGCAAGGACCGCCTGTTGTTTCGCTGGACCCAACTCGATTTCACGGTCATCACACCATGCCGTGAACGAGCCGAGCACGCCGTATCTGATCTGTGTTTGCGCCATGGACAAGCCCTCCTGAACCATGTGCTGCCAGCGCTGAGCATAGGTGGCGCAGGACGTGTCACATGCCGGATCGGG
The DNA here is from genome assembly GCF_040681495.1 of Nocardia sp. NPDC051756. Taxonomy (NCBI): domain Bacteria; kingdom Bacillati; phylum Actinomycetota; class Actinomycetes; order Mycobacteriales; family Nocardiaceae; genus Nocardia; species Nocardia sp. NPDC051756. Next base: position 235,740 of record NZ_JBFAYV010000006.1, read on the forward strand.
CGATAGTTACCACTTTGACCAGTCATTTACGCGCTAGTACAGCGTCAGTTATGCAGACTGCGACATCCTGATCGAGTGTGCGACAGCATGATTCGGGGGATACGAGTTCATCGGCAGTCGACCGACTGTCCGGTGTGCGACAGTCCGCCCGAACATGGTCAAGCGTCCAGTTGGTGTCTCGAACGCACGGTGCACCAACCGGGACGCAGTTTTGTCGTGCTGCCGCGGGTCGCGGACGAGGTTGTCGCTCATGGGGATTCGGGATGGGCGGTGTCGTCTTGCGATGGGTGTGCGGAGGGTCGGTATCGCCGAAAACTATGTCGTTCGGTGAGTAGCAGATCGATACCGCCCGGCACAGGTGATAAGCGAGGGAGTTTGCCATGCAATCCGGTAACAAATCACTGCTGCGCAGTCTGACTTCTATTCAGAAAGAATTGTGGATAGCGCACGAGCTGGCAGATATTCCTAATAATTGTATCGTTTACATCGACATTCGCGCCGACCTGGATCCGGGTCAGTTTCTTGCGGCGGCTCGTCAGGTATTCGGTGAATCGGAGTCGCTGACCGTGAATTTCGTTCGCGGTGCGGACGGGCCGATGCAGGTCGAACGCGATATCGCCGACTGGGCGCCGTCATATCTGGATCTCACCGAGAAACCGGATCCGGTGGCGGCCGCGCTGGATTACATGACGCGGGAACGCGAGGTCGGTTTCGATCTGGAGCACGACGCGCTGTTGAGCGTCGCGTTGCTCGAGGTCGGCGCCGAGCACTACATCCTGTCGATGTGCTTCGCCCACATCATCATGGACGGCGTCGGCGTCGCCTCCTGGGCACAGCGGGTGCTCGACGTGTACTGCGCGATGAACGCCGGAACGCCGATCGCGCCACCGGGATTCGCGCACATCGACGACATCATCGACAGCGATCACGCGTACCGCCGCAGCCGGGAAGCGGCCGATCGCGCCTACTGGTGCGGTCAGATCCCGGCCGGGATCGACCCGCTGCGCCTCCCCGGCAGCGCCGAACCCGGCACCGGGCCGGGGCGAATCGGTTGCACCCACGGCTTTTCCGGGGCGGAGCTGGGCGAGCTGATGAGCACCGCGCAGGCGTTCGGCGTCAAGCTGCCCTACCTGCTGATGTCCGTCGCGGCGGCCGCCATCCAGCGCTATGCGCTGCGGGACGAATTCTGCGTGCAGATACCGGTTTCCAACCGGGACGACATCTCCGGCCGGACGCCGTGCCAACTCTCCGACACCGTGCCGATGCTGGTCGACTCGAGCCGGGAGCTCTCGCTCGGCGAGCTGGCCGAGCGGATCCACGGCACCATCTCCAGCGCCAGGGACCACCTGCGCTACGGCATGTCCGAGATCCGGCGTGACCTGAAAATGCCGAACTCCCAAGGGAACCCGTTCGGACCGGTGATCAACGTCATGTCGTTCTTCGGCGCGTTGAAGATGACCGGCGGCGAGGCCGACCTGCAACTGTTCTCGGCCGGCAACAGCGGCGATCTGTCGATCGTCTTCTACTACGAACGGGAGTCCTCGCGCGGCGGCTACCTGCGGATCGAGGGGGACGCGCAGCTCTACACCGACGATGACCTGAAGGGCTACCTCGCGTCCATCGCTCGGTATCTGCGGCAGGCGATCTCCGGCCCGCGTGCGCCGATCGGGGCGCTCGACATCCTCGGCGCGGATCGTGCGCTGGTGGTCGAGGAGTGGAACGACACGGCGGTGCCGGTCGATCCGGAGGCGACCTTGGTCGGGTTGTTCGCCGAGCAGGTGCAGCGGGGGCCGGACGCGGTGGCGGTGGTGTCCGGTGATGTGCGGCTTTCGTATGGGGAACTCGATGCGTGGGCGAATCGTGTTGCGGGCAGCTTGATTTCGCGCGGTGTGCGCCCGGACAGCGTGGTGGCGGTGGCACTGCCGAGGTCGGTGGAGCTGATCGTCGCGATTCTGGCGGTGTCGAAAGCCGGTGGCGCGTATCTGCCGATCGATCCGTCCTATCCCGCGGAACGGTTGGCGTTCGTGCTCGGCGATGCCCGCCCAATCGCGGTGCTCACGGACACGGTCACCTCGAAGATGCTGCCGCACAGCGAAGTTCCGCATCTCGTCCTCGAAGAGGCCGAGCGGCACGAGGTGGCGCGGCCGGTCGCGCCGCGGCCCGGCAACCTCGCCTATCTGATCTACACCTCCGGTTCCACCGGTACGCCGAAGGGCGTCGCCGTCGCCCACCGCAACGTGACGTCGCTGTTCCTGAGCACCGCTGCCTGGTGCGACTTCGGCGCGGACGATGTCTGGGCGTGGTGCCATTCGCAGGCCTTCGACTTCTCGGTCTGGGAGATCTGGGGTGCGCTGCTGCACGGCGGCCGAGTGGTGGTCGTGCCGTGGGACGTGGTGCGCACGCCCGCACAGCTGTGGCATCTGGTGGTCGGCGAGAAGGTGACCGTCCTCAATCAGACGCCGTCGGCCTTCTACGCGTTGGCCGAGGCTCGATCGGCGTGCGGCAACACCGATTCCGCCTTGCGGATGGTGATCTTCGGTGGGGAGGCGTTGAATCCGGCGAACCTGCGACCGTGGCGGTCGTCCGGTCGTGACGCCGGTCCGGCGCTGGTGAACATGTACGGGATCACCGAGACCACGGTGCACGTCACCAAGCTCGACCTGTCGGCGGCCGATGACCCGCGCAGCGGCAGCCCGATCGGTTCTCCGCTGGGGAATATGCGGGTGTTCGTGCTGGACCCGTGGTTGATGCCGGTTCCGGTGGGGGTCGCGGGGGAGTTGTATGTGGCCGGCGCGCAGTTGGCGCGCGGGTATCACGGTCGGGCGGATCTGACCGCGACCCGGTTCGTGGCCGATCCGTTCGATCCGTCCGGTGGCCGGTTGTATCGCACCGGCGATGTGGTGCGGTGGACCGTGGGCGGGGTGTTGGAGTTCCTCGGCCGGGCCGACGATCAGGTGAAGATCCGCGGGTTCCGGATCGAGCCGGGTGAAGTCGAAGCGGTTCTGGCGCAACATCCTTCGGTGACGCAGGCGGTGGTGGTGGCCCGCGCTACCGACGACGGTGAGCAACTGGTCGGGTATGTCGTGGCCGACCGAGTTCGCTCGGTCACGGGCAACGGCAACGGCCACGTGCTCGACGGGGCGCAGGTGCGTCGCTTCGCTGCCGAGCGGCTGCCGGAGTTCCAGGTGCCGTCCGTGGTGATGGTGATCGACGCGGTGCCGTTGACCGCGAACGGGAAGCTCGATCGGGCCGCGCTGCCGGTGCCGGAGTTCGCCTCCTCGGTGGCGTATCGGGCGCCGGGCAGCGAGCGGGAGCGGGTGCTGGCCGGGTTGTTCGCCGAGGTGCTCGGGCTCGACCGGGTGGGTGTGGACGACAGCTTCTTCGAGCTGGGCGGCCATTCGCTGTCCGCCACCCGCCTGATCAGCCGGATCCGGGCGGTGCTCGGCGTCGAGGTGCCGATTCGGACGGTCTTCGACGCGCCGACGGTGGCGCAGTTGGCGCCGCGGCTCGATACCGGAGTGCAGATGCGGCCGACGTTGCAGGTACGGCCGCGGCCGGAGGTCGTGCCGTTGTCGTTCGCGCAGCGGCGATTGTGGTTCATCCACCGGCTGGAAGGCCCGTCGGCCACCTACAACATGCCGTTGGCCGCGCGATTGACGGGCGCGTTCGATCCGACGGCGTTCGCGGCGGCGGTTGCCGATGTGGTTGCGCGGCACGAGAGTCTGCGCACGATCTTCGTCGAAGCCGACGGCGTCCCGACTCAGCGGGTGCTGGCGGCCGGCAGCGTCGAGGTCCCGATCACGGTGACCGACGTCGATCCCGCCGACATCGCCGATGCGGTTGCCGAGGCGGCCCAGCATCGTTTCGATCTGTCCACTCAGCTTCCGTTGCGGGCCAGCGTATTTCGCTGTGGTCCCGATGAGTGGGTGCTGGTGTTGCTGATTCACCACATTGCCGGTGACGGCTGGTCGGCGACGGTGACGTTGGAGGATCTGTCGGCGGCGTACGCGGCGCGCAGGCAGGGGCAGGCGCCCGAGTGGTCGCCGATGCCGGTCCAGTATGTGGATTACGCACTGTGGCAACAGGAATTGCTGGGTTCGTCGACCGATCCGGACAGTGTGCTGTCCCGGCAGTTCAACTATTGGCGCGACGAACTCGCCGGTCTGCCGGAGCAGTTGCGGTTGCCGATGGATCGGCCGCGGCCACGGGTCGCCGGCTATCGCGGAGACGCGGTGTTGTTCGGCATCGATGCGCAACTGCGCACCGAAGTGGAGCGGTTGGCCGCCCACGAGGGCGCGACCGTCTCGATGGTTCTCCAGTCGGCGTTGGCCATATTGCTGTTCAAACTCGGTGCGGGAGAGGATATTCCGATCGGCGCGCCGATCGCCGGCCGCACCGATGACGCCCTGTCCGATCTGGTCGGATTTTTCGTCAACACCTGGGTGCTGCGCGCCGCCGTCACACCGGTCGCATCCGGCGCGGAAATCCTGAGTCAGGTCCGGGCGAAAGCGTTGGCCGCCTACGAGAATCAGGACGCACCGTTCGAGTTGCTGGTGGAGTTGCTCAACCCGGCCCGTTCGGCGGCGCATCATCCGCTGTTCCAGGTGCTGCTGACTTTGCAGAACAATGCCGTACCCACCCTGGCGCTGCCCGGAGTCGCGGTCGAGCCCTATACGCCGCCGACTACCACGTCGCGATTCGACCTGACCTTCAACATCGGTGACGCCGTAGCCGTACGGCGGACCAACGGGGACGCCCCGGCACCGCTCGGATGGGACGGGTACATCGAATACGCCACCGAACTGTTCGACCGCTCCACGGTCGAGGCCATGGCGGGCCGGTTGGTGCGGACACTGCGTCAACTGGTGCGAGACCCGGCCACTTCGGTGGGGTCGATCGACGTCCTCGACAACGACGAGCGCGACCTGGTGCTGCATCGATGGAACAACACCACCGTTCCGGTCGAGCAGGACGCCACGATCGCCGAGCTGTTCGAGGCGCAAGCCGCCGAAACGCCGGATGCGGTGGCAATCGTGCACGCGGATGCCGAGGTGTCGTATCGGGATCTCGATGCACGCGCCGATCGATTGGCGCAGTTGTTGATCTCGCGCGGAGTCGGCCCGGATTGCGTTGTCGCGGTGGCACTGCCACGGTCGGTGGAGTTGATCACGGCCCTGCTCGCGGTGTTGAAAGCCGGTGGTGGATACCTGCCGATCGATCCCGCCTACCCTTCGGATCGCTTGGCGTACATCCTCGCCGACGCGGCCCCGGTGGTCGTCCTCACCGACCAGGCCACCGCGAACACCTTGCCGCACAGCACCGCGCCACACCTCTATCTCGATACCGACATCGCCGAGACGGGCCGTCGAGACCGGTCCGTCGAGGCGCGGCCGGGCAATCTGGCCTACCTGATCTACACCTCCGGCTCGACCGGCGTGCCGAAAGGTGTTGCCGTCACGCACCGCAACGTCGTGACCTTCGCGCGTAAGCCGGAGTGGCGGGGCGGCGCGCACGACCGGGTCCTGGTGCACTCCTCGGTCGCGTTCGATGCCTCGACCTACGAGATATGGGTTCCACTGCTGGCCGGCGGCCGAGTAGTCGTCGCGCCACCGGAGCGCACCGACATCGCGGCGTTGCGCCGGCTGATGGTGGTGAACGGGGTCACGGCCGCGTTCTTGACCACGCGGCTGTTCGAGCTGTTCATCGATGACTGCCCGGACGCCCTCGCCGGGCTTCGCCAGGTCTGGACCGGTGGCGAGGAGATGCCGCCGGAGGTGTTCGGGCGCGCCCTGCGGATGCTGCCGGATACCCGCGTCGTGCACGTGTACGGGCCCACCGAGACAACAACATTCGCGATCCGCCGGGCCTTTGCGGCGGCGGAGCACTTCGATGGGGCGTCGGTGCCGGTCGGGTCCGCGCTGGCGAATGTGCGGGTGTTCGTGCTGGATTCGTCGTTGCTGCCGGTTCCGGTCGGGGTCGCGGGGGAGCTGTATGTGGCCGGTGCGCAGCTGGCGCGGGGCTACCACGGGCGGGCGGCATTGACCGCGGCGCGGTTCGTGGCCGATCCGTTCGATCCGGCGGGTGGCCGGTTGTATCGCACCGGTGATGTGGTGCGGTGGAATTCGGCGGGGCAGTTGGAGTTCGTGGGCCGGGTCGACGATCAGGTCAAGATCCGCGGTTTCCGGGTCGAGCCCGGTGAGGTGGAAACCGCACTGGCGCAACACCCCTCGGTCTCCCAGGCGGTGGCGGTCGTCCGCGTCGCCGACGGCGGCAAGCAGCTGATCGGGTATGTCGTGGCCGGCCGGAGCGATTCGGTCGACGGCGCGGCGGTGCGGGCCTTCGTCGCGGAACGGCTGCCCGAGTACATGGTTCCGGCCGCGGTGCTGGTGATCGACGCGGTGCCGTTGACCGCCAACGGAAAACTGGATCGCGCGGCACTGCCCGATCCGGAACTGGTGTCCTCGGTGCGATACCGCGCGCCGGGCAGCGGGCGTGAGCGGGCCCTGGTCCAACTGTTCGGCGAGGTGCTCGGCCGCGACCGGATCGGCGTGGACGACAGCTTCTTCGAGCTGGGCGGGCATTCGCTGCTGGCCACCCGGCTGGCCAGCCGGATCCGCGTCGCCCTTGGCGTCGAGGTGCCGATTCGGACCATCTTCGACGCTCCGACGGTGGCGCAGCTGGTCACCCGGCTCGACGCCGGCGTGCAGGTGCGCCCGGCGTTGCTGGAAAGGCAACGGCCGGAAGTGGTTCCGGTGTCGTTCGCGCAGCAGCGACTGTGGTTCATCCATCGGCTCGAAGGGCCTTCCGCCACCTACAACATGGCGCTGGCGGTGCGGTTGCACGGGATGAACGCGTCGGCACTGCGCGCGGCGATCACGGATGTCGTTGCGCGGCACGAAAGTTTGCGCACCGTCTTCGTCGACGCCGACGGGGTCCCGTCACAGCGAGTACTCGCCGCCGACCGCGTCGAGGTGCCGTTCGCGGTCACCGAGACCGCTACCGCCGACCTCGAGGCGTCGGTGACCGCGGCGGTGCGGTACGGATTCGATCTGTCCACGCAAATCCCGATCCGCGCCGACGTATTCCGCACGGACGCCGACAACTGCGTGCTGGTGCTGCTGATCCATCACATCGCCGGCGACGGCTGGTCGCTGTCGCCGTTGCTGCGGGATCTGTCCGTGGCGTACGCGGCGCGACTCGACGGTCACGCCCCGGAGTGGAGCCCGCTGCCGGTGCAGTACGTGGACTACACGCTGTGGCAGCGCGAATTGCTCGGCTCCGCCACCGATCCCGGCAGTGTCCTGTCGCAGCAGTTCAACTACTGGCGTGACGAACTCGACGGCCTGCCCGAGCAGCTGCGGTTGCCGATGGATCGGCCACGGCCGCGGGTGGCGAGCTATCGCGGGGACATGGTGCTCTTCGACATCGATCCGGAGACCCGTCGCGCGGTGGAACGGCTGGCCGCCCGTGAGGGCGCCACGGTGTCGATGGTGATGCAATCGGCGCTCGCGGTGCTGCTGTTCAAACTCGGTGCCGGAGAAGATATTCCGATCGGCGCACCGATCGCCGGCCGCACCGATGAGGCGTTGACCGACCTGGTCGGGTTCTTCGTCAACACCTGGGTGCTGCGCGCCAACGTGTCCCCGTCTGCCTCGTTCACCGAGCTGCTGCGCCAGGTCCGGGCAAAAGCCCTGGCCGGGTACGAGAATCAGGATGTCCCGTTCGAGCTGCTGGTCGAGTTGCTCAACCCGGTCCGCTCGGCGGCCCATCACCCGTTGTTCCAGGTGACGATGGCATTCCAGAACAACACCCTGCCCGCGCTCGACCTGTCCGGGGTGCGGATCGAGCCGTACCCCGCGGGCACCGCGACCGCACGGTTCGACCTGTTCTTCAATATCGCCGACGCGCCGGCCGGGGCCGGATGGGACGGGTTCGTCGAGTACGCGACCGAGCTGTTCGATCGCTGCACCGTCGAGACCATGGCGGAGCGGTTGGTGCGGATCCTGCAACTGCTGGTGCGGAAACCAGCGGCCGCCGTGGGGTCGATCGACGTGCTCGGCAGCGTGGAACGCGCACGGGTGCTGGATCACTGGAACGACACCGCCTTCGCGGTTTCGGACACCACGCTGGTCGAGCTGTTCGGGGCGCAGGTCGCTCGGACGCCGGATGCGGTCGCGGTCGTCTGCGCGGACACCGAACTGACCTATCGTGAACTCGACAAGCGGGCCGGTCGGCTGGCGCAGGTGCTGGTCTCGCGTGGAGTCGGTCCGGATGGTGTGGTCGCCGTTGCGTTGCCGCGTTCCGCGGAACTGATCGTCGCGCTGGTGGCGGTGTTGAAGGCCGGTGGCGGGTATCTGCCGATCGATCCGGCCTATCCGTCGGATCGGCTGGGGTTCATCCTCGTCGACGCCGCACCGGTCGTCGTGGTGACCGATTCCGTCACCGCGCCCTTGCTCCCGCAGGCGATGACGCCGCGTCTGTGCCTCGACACCACCGACGAGGAGGACTGGACCGGTCCGGATCAGTCGATGGCGGTGGCGTCGCAGAACCTGGCGTACGTCATCTACACGTCCGGCTCGACGGGTGTGCCCAAAGGCGTTGGTATCACGCACCGTAACGTCGTCAACCTGGTCGCGCAGGCCTGGTCGGCATCCACCGAGGATCGGGTGCTGGTGCACTCATCGGTCGCGTTCGATGCCTCCACCTATGAGATCTGGCCTGCCCTGTGCGGCGGCGCGACATTGGTGGTCGCCGGCGAGCAGCGGTCGGATCTGGTCGAGATCACGCAGCTGATCGCGAACCGCTCGGTGACGAAGATGTTCGCGACGCCACCCCTGCTGTCCGCACTGGTCGAACACGCGGATTCGTTGCCCGACAATCCGTTCCAGAGTCTGATCCAGGTGAACACGGGGGCCGACACCCTTACCGCAAGCCTGGCGGACGCGCTGACGAGCACCTGTGGGATTGCGCGGATCGACAACCTGTACGGCCCGACCGAGGCAACGGTCAATGTCACCTCCCACACCGTCCCCGACAACGCGACGAGCACCGGTGCGGTGGTGCCGATCGGTGCCCCGGTGGCCAATACGCGCGTGTTCGTGCTGGATTCGTGGCTGGTGCCCGTACCGGTGGGCGTCGCAGGCGAACTCTATGTCGCCAGTGCGCAGCTGGCCCGTGGCTATCACGGTCGGCCTGCGCTGACCGCGGCGCGGTTCGTCGCCGATCCATTCGACCCGGCCGGTGGCCGGTTGTACCGCACCGGTGATGTGGTGCGCTGGAACAGCAGCGGACAGCTGGAGTTCGCCGGTCGCGCCGACGATCAGGTCAAGATCCGCGGGTTCCGGGTGGAGCCCGCCGAGGTCGAAACGGTGCTGGCACAACATCCCTCGGTCACGCAAGCTGTGGTCGTTGCTCGCGAAAGCGACACCGGCGGCAAGCAACTGGTCGGCTACGTGGTCGCCGATCGATCGGGACCGATCGTCGGAGAGGGCGAGCTGGTGGGGCAGTGGCGTCGGGTGTACGACGACCTGTACTCCGAGGCCGACATCGCCAAAGCGGCCGGCATCGAACCCGTCTCCAGCGATGGAGCCGAGTTCGGCGCCGGTTTCGACGGCTGGGACAGCAGCTACACCGGGACCCAGATCCCGGTCGAGCAGATGCGCGAATGGCGCGCGGCCACCGTCGAACGCATCCGCGGTCTGAAACCCAAGCGGGTACTGGAGATCGGCGTCGGTTCGGGTTTGTTGTTGTCGCAGTTGGCCCCTGACTGCGAGGAGTACCGGGCCACGGACCTCTCCGCCGCGACGATCGCCGTCCTGCGCCAGCAGTTGGCGGAACTCGATGAGCGCTGGGCGGATCGGGTCGTCCTGAGCGCCCAGGCGGCCGACGACATCGCCGGCCTGCCGGAAAGTCATTTCGATACCGTGGTGCTCAACTCCGTCATCCAGTACTTCCCGAGCCAGAACTACCTGCACACCGTCCTCGAGCAGATCCAGGGCCTGCTGGCCCCCGGCGGCGCGGTCTTCGTCGGCGACGTGCGCAATCTCGCGCTGCTCGAGCAGTTCGCCACCGCGGTCCAGATCAGCCGCAACGGCGACGACGACCCGGTAGCGGTCGGAGATCGCGTTCGCCGCGACATCGCGGCCGAACAGGAGCTGCTGCTCGCTCCCGAGTACTTCGTCGGAATGTGCAGCGATGCCACCGGATTCGACGCCGTCGACATCCAGCTCAAACGCGGCTTCTCGGTCAACGAGCTGACCAGATATCGCTACGACGTCGTCCTGCACAAGGCGCCGACGAAACCGCGATCGGTCGCCGATACGCCGAAAGCCGGTTTCCGTGGCCATGATTGGCTGCGCACCCTGCTGCACACCCGACATACCGAAGGTGTTCGGGTCACCGCGATCCCGCATGCCGGACTGATCGGGCAGGTCGAGGCCGCCGACCGGATCCGGGCGGGTCTGTCCGGCACCACCACGGACGCGCTCGGCGTCGGATTCGAAGGGACGCTCGACCCCGCCGCCGACCGGCGCGGCCTGCTGCCCGAAGACCTCTACCTGTTGGGCGAACAACTCGGATACACGACCGCGGTCACCTGGTCCGCGGAGCCGGGCCGGATGGACGCGGTCTTCCTCGACGCCACGGCGGCGCAGGGTCAACCACTGACCGACATCTATGCCGTATCGGCACCCGTGGACGACCCCGGCGCCTACGCCAACAACCCGCAATCCGGCCTGCTGGCCGCCGACGTCCGCCGCTGGGCGACCGATCGGCTGCCCGAGTTCATGGTCCCCGCGACGGTCATGGTGATCGACGCGGTGCCGTTGACCGCGAGTGGCAAGCTCGATCGCGCGGCCTTGCCGGACCCGGAGTTCGCCTCCTCGCTGGAATACCGGCCGCCGACCACCGAGCGCGAACGGGTCCTGGCCGATCTGTTCGCCGAGATCCTCGGCCTCGACCGGGTGGGGATCGACGACAGCTTCTTCGTGCTGGGCGGTCACTCGCTGCTGGCTACCCGTCTGGCCAGCCGGATCCGGGCGGTCTTGGGTGTCGAGATGCCGATTCGCACGGTCTTCGATGCCCCGACGGTGGCGGAACTGGTGACCCGGCTCGACGCGGAAGTGCGCGTGCGCCAGCCGTTGTCGGCCCGGCAGCGGCCGGATGTGGTGCCGTTGTCGTTCGCACAGCGGCGGCTGTGGTTCATCCATCGGCTCGAAGGTCCTTCCGCGACATACAACATGGCGTTGGCGGTACGGCTGCACGGTGTGGACATCTCGGTCCTGCGCGCCGCGATCGGTGATGTCGTCGCGCGGCACGAGAGTCTGCGCACGGTCTTCGTCGACGCCGACGGCGTGCCGTCGCAGCGGGTGCTCGACAGCGTCGACGTCCCCGTGGATGTTTCCGACGTCGACCCCACCGAGGTGGATGCCGCCGTGACCGCCGCCGTGCGCTACGGATTCGATCTGTCGACGGAAATCCCGATCCGGGCCGGCGTGTTCCGGTGCGGTACGGACGAATGCGTTGCCGCGATACTGATTCACCACATCGCCGGCGACGGCTGGTCGATGACGCCGCTGCTGCGCGACCTCTCGGAGGCGTACGCGGCCCGCCTCGAGCATCGGGCGCCGGGCTGGCAGCCGTTGCCGGTGCAGTACGTGGACTACACACTGTGGCAGCACGAAGTCCTCGGCGCACATACCGATCCGGACAGCCTGCTGTCGCAGCAGTTCAACTACTGGCGCACCGAGCTGGACGATTTGCCGGAGCAGTTGAGTCTGCCGACGGACCGTCCGCGCCCGCTGGTGGCCAGCTATCGCGGTGACATGGTGCTGTTCGGCATCGATCCCGAGATCCGCACCGCGGTAGAGCGTTTGGCCAGCCGTGAGGGCGCCACGGTATCGATGGTGTTGCAGTCGGCACTCGCGGTCATGCTGTTCAAACTCGGTGCCGGAGAGGATATTCCGATCGGCTCGCCGATCGCCGGCCGCACCGACGAGGCACTGACCGATCTGGTCGGGTTCTTCGTCAACAGCTGGGTGCTGCGCGCGAAAGTGGCACCCGCGGCGGCGTTCACCGAGCTGCTGGCCCGGGTCCGGTCGAAGGCGCTGGCCGCCTACGAGAATCAGGACGTTCCGTTCGAATTGCTGGTCGAGCTGCTCAATCCGACCCGTTCGGCGGCGCATCACCCGCTGTTCCAGGTGTCGCTCGCCTTCCAGAACAACACCCTGCCGGACCTGGAGTTGTCGGGTGCGCGGATCCAGCCGTATATCGCGACCACCGCGACCGCGCGGTTCGACCTGTTCTTCAACGTCGCCGACGCGCCCGCCGGTCAACCGTGGAATTGCCTGGTCGAGTACGCGACCGAGCTGTTCGACCGGCCGACGGTCGAGTCGATGGTGGCTCGATATGTGCGGATACTGCGGCAGCTCACCTCGGACCCGAGCGCACCGGTCGGATCGATCGATGTGCTCGACACCGAGGAGCGCGACCGGGTGTTGCGCTGGTGGAACGACACCACGGCCGACGTCACCGCCGACACCATCGTCGGGCTGTTCCGTACCCAGGTCGCGGCGACCCCGGATGCGGTCGCGGTGGCTTGCGTGGATGCCGAACTGACCTACCGGGAACTCGATACCCGGGCAGATCGGTTGGCGCACGGTCTGATCGCCCGCGGGGTCGGGCCCGACACCGTCGTCGCGGTCGCACTGCCCAGATCCGTGGAACTGATCGTGGCATTGCTGGGTGTGCTGAAGGCCGGTGGCGCGTATCTGCCGATCGATCCGGGCTATCCCTCGGACCGGCTGGAATTCATCCTCTCCGACGCCGCGCCGGTCGTGGTGGTGACCGATTCGGTGACCGCACCGATGCTGCCGCAGTCGGATGCACCGCAACTCCACCTCGACACTACGGATCTGAACGATCAGTCCAGCGTCGAAACGACGGCCGCGCCACAGAATCTGGCGTACGTGATCTACACCTCCGGCTCGACCGGCATTCCGAAAGGTGTTGGCATCACGCATCTCAACGTGGTCAACCTGGTTGCCTCGGCCTGGACTGCCTCGGCCGAGGATCGAGTACTGGCACACTCCTCGATCGCCTTCGACGCCTCGACCTATGAGATCTGGCCCGCGCTGTGCGGCGGCTCGACGCTGGTGCTGACCGGCGAGCAGCGTTCCGATCTGCCGGAGATCACCCGGCTGATCCAGACCCGGTCGGTGACGAAGATGTTCACGACGCCGCCGTTCCTGTCGGCACTGGTCGATCACGTCGAAGCCCTGCCAGAGAACCCTTTGCGGTCGATGCGCCGGGTGATTGTCGGTGGTGCGGAGCTGACCGCGTCGGTCGTGCACAAGCTGAACGCGAAATATCCCGAGGCCCAGGTCATGAACGGGTACGGGCCGACCGAAACCACCGCGTGCGTCACCGATTACGACGCGGAGGACGAGATCGACGGTGCGGTGCCGATCGGCCTGCCCGTGGCGAATACCCGGGTGTTCGTGCTGGATTCGTGGCTCGTCCCGGTTCCGGTCGGCGTCGCGGGCGAGTTGTACGTGGCCGGCGCGCAAGTGGGACGGGGCTACCGCGGTCGAGCGGGATTGACCTCGGCACGGTTCGTAGCCGATCCGTTCGATCCGTCCGGCGGCGGACGGTTGTATCGCACCGGTGATGTGGTGCGGTGGACCTCGGCGGGCGTGTTGGAGTTCGCGGGCCGGGTCGACGATCAGGTCAAGATTCGCGGGTTCCGGGTCGAGCCCGGTGAAGTGGAAACGATTCTGGCGCAGCATCCTTCGGTGTCTCGCGCCGTGGTCGTCGCGCGCGAGGCCGAGGCCGGCGGCAAGCAGCTGATCGGGTATGTCGTCGCCGACCGATCAGGTCCGGTGGCCGCCGAGGAAGAGCTGGTGGGGCAGTGGCGTCGGATGTATGACGACGTATACGCCGGCAATAGCAACGGAAATGGCAATGGGAACGGCGCTCGCCGCGTCACCGGCGCCGGATTCGGCGCCGACTTCGGCGGCTGGAACAGCAGCTACACCGGCGCGGCGATTCCGGAAGAACAGATGCGTGAATGGCGCTCCGCCACGGTGGACCGGATCCGGGACCTCGGACCGCGACGCATCCTCGAGATCGGCGTCGGTTCGGGATTGTTGTTGTCGCAGTTGGCCCCCGACTGCGAGGAATACTGGGCGACGGACTTCTCCGCCGCGACCATCACGACCTTGCGCCGTCGATTGGCCGAGCTGAAAGCGGGCTGGGTCGACCGGGTCGCGTTGAGTGTCCAAGGAGCCGACGACGCCACCGGATTGCCGGACGGTTATTTCGACACGGTGGTGCTGAACTCGGTCGCGCAGTACTTCCCCGGCGAACGGTATATGCGTCGAGTGCTCGAGCAGATACAGGGATTGCTCGCGCCGGGCGGTGCGGTGTTCGTCGGCGATGTCCGCAATCTGGCGCTGCTGGAGGAGTTCACCACCGCGGTCCAGATCAGCCGCAACGGCGATGACGACCCCGCGGTCGTCGCCGATCGAGTCCGCCGGGAAGTCGCCGCGGAGAAGGAAATGCTCCTGGCCCCGGAATACTTCCTGGCGATCTGCCGCGGCGACAACGGCTTCGACGCCGTCGATATCCAGCTCAAACGCGGATTCTCGGTGAACGAGTTGTCCCGATATCGGTACGACGTCGTGCTGCACAAGGCACCGACGACACCACGCTCGGTGGCCGACATTCCGGCCGTGGAGTTCTACGGCCTGGCCTGGCTGCGTACCGTCCTGCACACCGGCGACCCCGACGCCATTCGCATCGTCGGAATTCCGCACGCCGGACTGACCGGGCAGATCGACGCCGCGCACCGCATCCGGACCGGCGAGCCGGTGTCCGCAGGCAGCCAAACCGACCCGCGCGCGGTGAATTTCGAAGGAATCCTCGCCAACCGTGGCCCACGCGTCGACGCGGGCATGCTGCCGGAGGATCTGTACGAACTCGGACGGCAACTCGGATATATCACCGCGGTCACCTGGTCCACGAAACCGGGACAGATGGATGCGATATTCCTCGACTCCGCGACCGCGGCGGGCCAACGACTGACCGACGTGTATCTGTCGGCCGAAATATCGGATGATCCCGCCGTCTACGCCAACAACCCGCACGATTCACTTCTGCCTGCGGCGGTGCGCGGATTCGCGGCCGAGCGATTGCCCGACTTCATGGTGCCGACCGCGGTCATGGTGATCGACTCGGTGCCGCTGACCGCGAACGGCAAACTCGATCGCGCGGCATTGCCGGACCCGGAGTTGGTGTCCGCGCGGGCATATCGCGCGCCGCGCACCGAGCGGGAAAAGATCCTGACCGAGCTGTTCACCGAAATCCTCGGCGTCGGCCGGGTCGGGGTGGACGACAGTTTCTTCGCATTGGGCGGTCATTCCCTGCTGGCTACCCGCCTGGCCAGCCGGATTCGAGCGGTGCTGGGAGTCGAAGTGCCGATCCGGGTGATGTTCGAGGCCGCCACCGTCGCCGAACTCGCCGCTAAATGGCCGCAGCTGGCGCCTTCGCGCCGACCAGCTCTGCGCAGAATGAATCGAGAGGTGGGTCTGTGATGATTCCATTGTCGTTTGCGCAGCGGCGCTTGTGGTTCATCCACCGGCTGGAGGGGCCGTCGGCCACCTACAACATGCCGCTGACCGTGCGGCTGACCGGTGTCTTCGATGCGCCCGCCTTCGCGGCCGCGGTCGGTGATGTGGTCGCCCGGCACGAGAGCCTGCGGACGGTCTTCGTCGAGGCGGATGGCGTGCCCGGCCAGCAGGTGCTCGACGTCGACGGCGTCGACGTGCCGGTGACGATCGCCGACGTAGGCGCCGCCGAGCTGGATGCCGCGGTGATCGCGGCGTCGCGGTACGCGTTCGACCTGTCGACCGAGATTCCGATCCGCGCCAACGTCTTTCGGGTCGGCGACGAGGACTGCGTGGTGATGCTGCTGATCCATCACATCGCCGGTGACGGGTGGTCGATGGGACCGCTGCTGCGGGATCTGTCGGAGGCGTACGCGGCACGTCGGCAGGGGCAGGCGCCGGGGTGGGAGCCACTGCCGGTGCAGTATGTGGACTACACGTTGTGGCAGCAGGAATTGCTCGGCTCGCACGAGGATCCGGACAGCGTGTTGTCGCAGCAGTTCGAGTATTGGCGGGCTGAGCTGGCGGGGCTGCCGGAGCAGTTGCGGGTGCCGATGGATCGGCCGCGGCCGCGCGCGGCCAGCTACCGCGGCGATATGGTCGTCTTCCGGGTCGATCCGGAGATCCGTACCGAGGTGGAGACATTCGCGGCCCGCGAGGGTGCGACCGTCTCGATGGTCTGGCAGTCGGCCTTGGCCGTGCTGTTGTTCAAACTCGGTGCGGGGGAAGATATTCCGCTCGGTGCGCCGATCGCCGGACGGACCGACGACGCTTTGAACGATCTGGTCGGGTTCTTCGTGAACACCTGGGTGCTGCGGGCCGCGGTCGCGCCGGGGCAGGCGTTCACCGAGATCGTGGCGCAGGTCCGGGCGAAGGCGTTGGCCGCCTACGAGAATCAGGACGTCCCGTTCGAGCTGCTGGTCGAGCTGCTCAATCCGGCGCGGTCGGCGGCGCATCATCCGCTGTTCCAGGTGCTGCTCAGCGTGCAGAACAACGCCGCGCCGACCTTGGAGCTCGCGGGGGTCGAGTTCGAGCCGTATGCCCTTGCGGCGAAGACCTCGCAGTTCGATCTGACCTTCAACATCAGCGATGCCGGGCCGACCGCGTGGAATGTGTACGTCGAGTACGCCACCGATCTGTTCGATCGGTCCACGATCGAGACGATGGTCGCGCGGCTGGTCCGGGTGCTGCGACTGGTCGTGGCGAATCCTGCTGTCCCCGTGGGGGCGATCGATGCGCTCGATACCGGGGAGCGGGAGCTGGTGCTGCATCGGTGGAACGACACCGCCGTGGCCGGGCAGGACAGCACTCTCGTCGATCTGTTCGCGGAGCAGGTCGCGCGAACGCCGGATGCTGCGGCAGTCGTCTGCGCAGACTCCGAAATGACCTACCAGGAACTCGATATCCGATCCAGCGGGTTGGCGCGCGTGCTGATCTCGCGCGGTGTCGGCCCGGATGGTGTTGTCGCCGTTGCATTGCCGCGGTCTGTGGACCTGATCGTGGCGATGCTGGCCGTGTTGAAGGCAGGTGGCGGGTATCTGCCGATCGATCCGGGCTATCCCTCGGATCGGTTGGCGTTCGTGCTGGCCGATGCCGCGCCGGTCGTTGTCGTGACCGATTCCGCCACCGCAAAGGTGTTGCCCGACAACGAAACACCACACCTCTATCTCGACACGGCCGAGGTCACTGACCTGGATCTGGGTCTGGATGTCGCGGTGCGGCCACAGAATCTGGCGTACGTGATCTACACCTCCGGGTCGACCGGCATCCCCAAAGGTGTTGGTATCACGCACCGTAACGTCGTGAACCTGATCGCTCAGGCGTGGTCGGCCGGCCCCGATGACCGGGTGCTGGTGCATTCCTCGGTCGCGTTCGACGCCTCGACCTACGAGATCTGGCCCGCGCTGGCCGGCGGTGCGACGCTGATCGTGGCGAGCGAGCCGCGGTCGGATCTGGTCGAGATCACCCGGCTGGTGGAATCACGGTCCGTGACGAAGATGTTCGCGACCCCACCGCTGTTGTCGGCGCTGGTCGATCACGTGGAATCGTTGCCCGACAATCCATTCCGGAGTCTGCGGCAGGTGAATACCGGCGCGGACACGCTCACCTCGGGACTCGTCGACGCGCTCAAGACCAAATGCGGGGTCGGTCGGATCGACAACCTGTACGGCCCGACCGAGGCGACGGTCGATGTGACGGCATTCGTCGTGCCCGACGACGTGGTGGATGCGCTGGTGCCGATCGGTGTGCCGGTGGCCAATACCCAGGTGTTCGTGCTGGACTCGTGGCTGGCGCCGGTTCCGGTGGGGGTGCCCGGTGAGTTGTATGTGTCCAGCGCCCAGCTGGCGCGGGGTTATCACGGGCGGCCCGGGCTGACCGCAGGCCGGTTCGTGGCCGATCCGTTCGATCCGTCCGGTGGCCGGCTGTATCGCACCGGTGACGTGGTGCGGTGGACCGCGGACGGAGTGTTGGAGTTCGCGGGCCGGGTCGACGATCAGGTCAAGATCCGTGGTTTCCGGGTCGAGCCCGGTGAGGTCGAAACCGCACTGGTACAACACCCTTCGGTCGCCCAGGCGGTCGTGGTGGCGCGGGACGCCGAGGGCGGGAAGCAGTTGGTCGGCTACGTGGTCGCCGACCGATCCAGTTCCGTCGAGGGCAACGGGCTCGCGGGCGCGGAGGTGCGCCGGTTCGTGGCCGAGCGGCTGCCGGACTTCATGGTGCCCGCGGTGGTGCTGGTGATCGACTCGGTGCCGTCGACCACGAACGGGAAGCTGGATCGCGAGGCGCTGCCGGTGCCGGATCTCCGGTCGACGGTGGCGTATCGGCCGCCGACGACCATCCAGGAGCAGATGCTGGCCGCGTTGTTCGCCGAGATCCTCGGACTCGACCGGGTCGGCATCGACGACAGCTTCTTCGCGCTCGGCGGCCATTCGCTGCTGGCCACCCGGCTGGTCAGCCGGATTCGCGTCGTCCTGGGCGCCGAGGTGCCGATTCGGACGGTGTTCGACGCTCCCACGGTGGCGCAGTTGGCGACTCGGCTCGAGGACCGCACTCGGCTGCGTCCGGCGTTGCTGGCTCGGCAGCGCCCCGAGACGGTTCCATTGTCGTTCGCGCAACGGCGGTTGTGGTTCATCCACCGGCTGGAAGGGCCTTCGGCGACCTACAACATGCCGCTGGTGGTGCGGTTACACGGGGTGGACGAGTCGGCGCTGCGCGCCGCGATCGGGGATGTCGTTGCGCGGCACGAGAGTTTGCGCACGATCTTCATCGAAGACGATGGCGTGCCCGCCCAGCGGGTGCTCGAGGCGGACGGCGTCGACGTGCCCATCGCGGTGACCGACGTCGATCCAGCCGAGGTGGACGCCGCGGTCGCTGCGGCAATGGGCTACGGATTCGATCTGTCGGCGGAGATTCCCGTCCGCACCACCGTGTTTCGGTGTTGCGCCGACGAGTGCGTGTTGGTTCTGTTGATCCATCACATCGCTGGTGACGGTTGGTCGGCCGGTCCGTTGCTGCGGGACCTGTCGGTGGCGTATGCGGCGCGCATCGAGGGGCGCGGGCCGCAGTGGAGCCCGTTGCCGGTGCAGTACGTGGATTACACGCTGTGGCAGCAGGAAATGCTCGGGTCATCGACCGATCCGGACAGCCTGCTGTCTCGGCAATTCGACTATTGGCGTACCGAACTCGACGAGTTGCCGGAGCAGCTGCGGTTGCCGACCGATCGGCCGCGACCGCGGGTCGCCGGCTATCGCGGGGACATGGTCGCCTTCGATATCGATCCGTCGCTGCGCGCTGAAGTGGAGCGGTTGGCCGGTCGTGAAGGTGCCACGGTATCGATGGTGTTGCAGTCGGCCTTGGCCGTGCTGTTGTTCAAACTCGGTGCGGGGAAGGACATTCCGCTCGGCTCGCCGATCGCTGGGCGGACCGACGATGCCCTGACCGATCTGGTGGGCTTCTTCGTCAACACCTGGGTGCTGCGGACGAAGGTATCGCCGGGAACGTCGTTCGCCGAGATCGTGGGCCAGGTCCGGGTGAAAGCCTTGGCGGGGTACGAGAATCAGGACGTCCCGTTCGAGCTGCTGGTGGAGTTGCTCAACCCGGCCCGATCGGCGGCGCATCACCCGCTGTTCCAGGTATCTCTCGCCTTCCAGAACAACACCCTGCCCACCTTGGCGCTGCCCGGGGTTCGATTCGAACCGTACGACGCGTCCGTGACGACCGCGCGGTTCGACCTGTTCTTCAATATCGCCGACTCGGCGGCCGGTCAGCCGTGGAACGGATTGGTGGAGTACGCCACCGAGCTGTTCGATCGGTCCACGGTCGAGACGATGGTCGCGCGGTTGGTGCGGACGCTGGAGCTGGTCGTATCCGACCCCGCGGCAGCAGTGGGTTCGATCGATGTGCTCGACGCCGATGAGCGGGCGATGGTGTTGCGTGGGTGGAACGACACCGCCGTCGAGGTCCAGGACACCACCCTGATCGGGTTGTTCGAGGCGCAGGTCGCCGCGACTCCGAATGCGACTGCCGTGCTCAGCGGTTCGGTCGAGGTGTCCTATCGGGAGCTGAATGCCCGGGCTGATCGGCTCGCGCAGATCATGATCGCGCGCGGGGTACGGCCGGATGGTGTTGTCGCGGTGGCCTTGCCACGATCGGTCGACCTGATCATGGCGCTGCTGGCGGTCCTGAAGGCGGGCGGCGGGTATCTGCCGATCGATCCGGGGTATCCGTCGGATCGGTTGTCTTTCATCCTCGCCGATGCTGCCCCGGTCGTCATCGTGACCGATACCGGCACTGCGAAGGGTTTGCCGCACAGCGAAACTCCGCACCTTCACCTCGACGCCCTCGAATCCAGCGGTATACCGGGTCGGACCGTCGCGGTGGCACCGCAGAACCTGGCCTACGTGATCTACACGTCCGGTTCGACCGGTGTCCCCAAAGGCGTTGGTATCACGCACCGTAACGTGGTGAACCTGGTCGCTCAGGCCTGGTCGGTCGCTCCTGAGGACCGGGTGCTGGTGCACTCGTCCATCGCCTTCGATGCCTCCACCTACGAGATCTGGCCTACCTTGTGCGGTGGCGCGACATTGGTGCTGGCCGATGCGGCGCGGTCGGACCTGGACGAGGTCACGGGGTTGATCGCCGGCCGGTCGGTGACGAAGATGTTCACCACACCACCGCTGCTGTCGGCCTTGGTCGAACACGTGGAGTCGTTGCCCGACAACCCGTTGCGGACACTGCGACGGATCATCGCCGGCGGTGCCGAGCTGACCGCGGCTGTCGTGGATCGACTGAACGCCCAGTACCCCGATGCCCAGGTGATGAACGGGTACGGGCCGACCGAAACCACCGCGTGCGTCACCGATTACGACGCCGGCGTGGCTATCGGTGGCGCAGTTCCCATCGGCCGGCCGATGGGGAACGTCCGGGTATTCGTGCTCGACTCCTGGTTGGTGCCGGTCCCGGTCGGCGTCACCGGTGAGTTGTATGTGGCCGGCGTGCAATTGGGCCGCGGCTACCTCGGCCGAGCAGGCCTGACCTCCGCGCGGTTCGTGGCCGATCCGTTCGATACCGCCGGTGGCCGGTTGTATCGCACCGGCGACGTGGTGCGCTGGAACAGTCAGGGGCAGTTGGAGTTCGTCGGCCGGATCGATGATCAGGTCAAGATCCGCGGTTTCCGCGTCGAGCCCGCTGAAATCGAAACCGTTCTGGCACAGCATCCTTTGGTGTCCCAAGCGGTGGTCGTTGCTCGCGAGACCGGCGGTGGCAAACAACTGATCGGCTACGTAGTCGCCGACGGGTCCGCGCTCGACGGCGCGGAGGTGCGCGGGTTCGTCGCCGAACGGCTGCCGGACTACATGGTCCCGACCGTGGTGCTGGTCATCGACTCGATACCGCTGACCGCGAACGGAAAGCTCGATCACGCCGCGCTGCCGGAGCCGGAGATCACCTCCTCGGCGCGGTATCGCGCGCCCCGCAGCACCGAAGAGCAGGTCTTGACCACCGTGTTCGCCGAGCTGTTGGGCCGCGACCTGGTCGGCGTGGACGACAGCTTCTTCGAACTCGGCGGCGACAGCATCCGCTCGATTCAGGTGGTGTCGCGGGCTCGGGCGCTGGGCGTCGACATCAGCCCGCGGGAAGTGTTCGAGCACAAGACGGCTGCCGCGTTGGCCGCCGTTGCTGCCGGTCGGGACACGTCCGTGCCGGTCTTGGCGGAGTTGACCGGTGGTGGCGTGGGCTGGTTGCCGTTGCTGCCGGTGGCTCGGTTCGTGCGGGAGTTGGGTGCGGGGTTCGACAGTTTCACGCAGTCGCTGTTGCTCGAGCTGCCGGTGGGGATTGATCGAGCGGGCTTGGTGGCGACGTTGGCCGCGGTGATCGATCGGCACGATGTGTTGCGGTCGCGGTTGGTCGACGACGAGCGTGGTGCGGGGCTGGAGGTGGCACAGACGGGTTCGATCGATGTGGACGGTTTGCTGCACCGTGTCGAAGCGTCTGTCGGCGAACTGCATGCAGAGGTGGTTGCCTCGCATGTGCGTGCGGCGGTGGATCGGCTGGCTCCGGCGGCCGGTGTGATGCTGCAATTCGTCTGGTTCGACGGCGGACCCACGCGGACGGGATCGCTCTCGGTCGTCGCGCATCATCTGGTGATCGACGGCGTGTCCTGGCGGATTCTGTTGCCGGACTTGGCGTCTGCGTGGCAGGACGTGTCGGCGGGTCTGTCGCCGGTGCTGGCGGAGACCGGCACATCGCTGCGGCGGTGGGCGCACGGACTCGTCGAGCAAGCGCGGGCCCCGCGGCTGGTGGAGCAATTGTCTTGGTGGCGTTCGGTTCTCGACGGACCCGATCCGACATTGGGCACCCGGCCATTGGACCCGGCGGTCGACGTCATGTCGACGTTGGACCACGTGAGCGTGCAGATTCCGGTCGCCGACACCGAAGTATTGCTGACCTCCTTGCCCGCGCTGTTCCACGGCGGGGTCGAGGACGGATTGCTCGCGGCCTTGGCGGCCGCGGTTATCCGCTGGCGGCACACCCACGGCATGGGCCAGGAGTCTGTGTTGATCCGGTTGGAAGGCCATGGGCGCGAAGAGGACACCGTTCCCGGCGCCGACCTGTCCAGCACGGTCGGCTGGTTCACCAGCATGTTCCCGGTGCGCTTGGCGGCGACCGCGACGGAATGGGAACAGCTGTGCGCCGGTGGTCCCGCTGCCGGTGCCGTGTTCAAATCGATCAAGGAGCAGTTGCGGTCCGTGCCGGACAAGGGCATGGGATACGGGTTGTTGCGATACCTCAACCCGGACACCGCCGCTGTGCTGCAAAGGTATTCGGCCGGGCAGATCGGGTTCAACTACCTCGGTCGGCTCACCTCCGCGGATCTGTTGCCGCAGCGATCGCAGAGCACGGCGTGGGGCCCGGTCGAGGACGCCGCGGGTGCGAATGCCGCCCTTGATCCGGCGATGCCGGCGATGGCGGTGCTGGACGTCAGCGCGATGGTCGTCGACTCCGAGGAGGGCCCGGTCCTGCAAGCCGTGTTCGCGACACCGGCCGGGGTGTTGGAGGAGGCGGAGACCGAGGACCTCGCCGATCTGTGGCGCAGGGCGCTGACGGGATTCGTACGGCACGCCGAGACGCCGGGCGCAGGGGGCCTGACGCCATCGGACGTGTTGTTCGATGGGGTGGACCAGGGTGCGGTCGAGGCGCTGGAGACCCGGTATCCGGGGCTGGTGGATGTGTGGCCGCTGACCCCGATGCAGTCGGGGCTGCTGTTCCACCAGGCCCTGGCCGAGCCGGGTTTCGACGCGTATCACATGCAGGTCGTCTTCGGACTCGCCGGACAGGTGGATCCGGAACGGATGCGGGCGGCGGGCCAGGGGCTGCTGGATCGGTATCCGAATCTGCGGGTGGGCTTTGCCGCTGCCCCGCAAGGCAAGTCGGTTCAGGTCGTCGTGGCGGACGTCGAATTGCCCTGGCGGGTGGTGGATTTGCGGCACCTCGACCAGGCCGGGCGGGATGCCGCGTCGGCGCGGCTGTTCGTCGAAGATCAACGCGCGCATTTCGATATGACGGTTCCGCCGTTGCTGCGATTGACGCTGGTGGTGTTGAGCGACCGGCAGGCCGAGTTGGTGTTGACCGCCCATCATGTGCTGCTGGATGGCTGGTCGCTGCCGCTGCTGATCCGAGAGCTGTTGCGGCTCTACGGATCTGCCGGGTCGGCGACGGATCTGCCGCAAGCCCCCGCGTACAAGCAGTTCTTGAAGTGGTTGGGGGAGCAGGACGCCGAAGCCGGCGTGCAAGCGTGGCGGCATGAACTCGACGGCGTGCACGAACCGACCCTGCTCGCGGACAGTGTGCGCGGCGCGGGCAGTACCGCAGGTGTCGAACGGGTCGAGGTACCGCTGACCGCCGAGACTGGTACGGCATTGGGCAGGCGGGCAGGCGAACTCGGAATCACGGTGAACACGGTCGTCCAGGCCGCGTGGGGGATTCTGCTCGCTACTTTGACCGGGCGGCATGACGTCATCGTCGGTGCCACCGTGTCGGGTCGACCGGCGACTATCGCCGGCGTGGACTCGATGGTGGGTCTGTTCATCAATACCGTGCCGGTCCGGGTGCGGTTCGGTCCGCATGACTCGCTTGCCGATCTGCTGACCGGCTTGCAGGCCCGTCAGTCCGCGCTGCTGGACTATCACCATGTCGGTTTGAGCGATATTCATCAGGCCGTCGGGGTGAACGTCCTCTTCGACACCTTGATCGCGTTCGAGTCCTACCCCGTCGACCGGACCGGGATCGCGGCGGCCACCGACACCAGCGGCATCGCCATCAGCGACCTGCGCCCGACCTCGTCGACGCACTATCCGTTGACGGTGATCGCCGGTGCCGCACCGACCTTGACGCTGTATTTCGACTACCGCACCGATGAATTCGGCCGGGCCGCGGTCGAATCGATGGCTGATCGCTTGGTGTGGATTCTGGGCCAAGTGGTTGCGGACCCGGATGTGCCGGTGACCTCCATCGATATTCTCGGTGCCGACGAGCGCGAACTCGTGCTGCGTCGGTGGAACGACACCGGCGGCGAAATCCGCGACACCACGCTCGTCGAACTGTTCGAGGCGCAGGTTGCCCAGACGCCGGACGCGGTCGCACTCACCTTCGCGAACGCGGAAGTGTCCTATCGCGAACTCGACAATCGGGCCGACAAGCTTGCGCGAGTGCTGATTTCGCGCCAGGTCGGGCCGGACAGCATTGTCGCCGTGGCGGTGCCGCGGTCGGCGGACTTGATCGTGGCGGTGCTGGCGGTCTCGAAGGCAGGTGGTGCGTATCTGCCGATCGATCCGGCCTATCCGTCGGATCGGTTGGCGTTCATCCTCTCTGACGCCGCGCCGGTGGTTGTGGTAACCGACCGTGCGACCGCGGACACCCTGCCCGATACGACAACGCCGAGGGTGTACCTCGACGCCCTCGAGATTGTGGAGAGCCAGGCAGGTGTCGGTGCCTCGCCGAAGCCGCAGAATCTCGCCTACGTGATCTACACGTCTGGCTCGACCGGTACGCCCAAAGGCGTTGGTGTCACACACCGGAACGTCGTGAATCACGTGTCCCAGGGTTGGCTGCCGGGTTCCTCCGAGCGGGTCCTGGTGCACTCTTCGATGGCGTTCGACGCCTCGACCTATGAGATGTGGGCGGCGTTGTGCGCCGGCGGCAGTTTGGTGTTGGCGGGTGAGTTGCGCTCGGACCCAACGGAAATGCTGGACCTGGTCGCGAATCGTGCGGTCACAAGGCTGTTCGCGACTCCGGCGCTGTTGTCGGTGCTGCTTGATCACGCGGAAACGCTGCCCGGCAATCCATTTGCGCGACTGAGCCAGGTGATCGCCGGCGGTGCCGAACTCTCCTCGACATTGGTCCGCCGGGTACATCACCTCGCCGAGGGCGTAGAGATCGTCAATGGTTACGGTCCGACGGAGACCACGGTATTCGCGACGACCTTCACTGCCGATCCGGCCAACGAGGGGTCGGTGCCGATCGGACGACCGCTGGTCAATATGCGGACCTACGTGCTGGACTCGATGCTGGCACCGGTGCCGGTGGGTGTCGCGGGTGAGTTGTACATCGCCGGAACCCAGTTGGCGCGGGGCTATCAAGGTCAGGCGGCGCTGACCGCGGTACGGTTCGTGGCCGACCCGTTCGACCCGGCGGGTGGTCGCCTGTATCGCACGGGTGACGTGGTGCGCTGGAGTTCGGCGGGAGCGCTGGAGTTCGTCGGCCGCGTCGATGATCAGGTGAAGATCCGTGGCTTCCGAGTCGAGCCGGGCGAGGTCGAATCGATTCTGGCGCAACATCCCTCGGTGTCGCGTGCGTTGGTGGTTGTGCGCGGTACCGATACCGGCAACAAGCAGCTGATCGGGTACGTAGTCGCCGATCGGACCGGATCGGTCGACGGCGCGCAGGTCCGTGACTTCGTCGCCGAGCGGCTGCCCGACTTCATGGTGCCGACGGCGGTGATGGTAATCGACGCGGTGCCGTTGACCGCGAACGGCAAAGTGGACCACAAGGCTCTGCCCGACCCGGAACTGACGTCGTCACGGGCGTACCGGGCACCGGTGTCGACGGAGGAAGGGGTCCTGGTATCGGTATTCGCCGAGGTGCTCGGCCTCGACCGAGTAGGCGTGGACGACAGCTTCTTCGAGCTGGGCGGCGACAGCATCCGTTCGATTCAGGTGGTGTCGCGAGCACGCGAGTTGGGCGTCGAGGTCACGCCACGCGAGGTGTTCGAATACCAGACCGCCGGGGCCTTGGCCGCCATCGCGGCCGGGCGCGAAGTCACCGGCCCGGTATTGGCGGAATTGCCCACCGGCGCGGTGGGGTGGATGCCGTTGCTGCCGGTCGCCCGGTTCGTGCGGAACCTGGGTGGCGGCTTCGACAGTTTCACCCAGTCGATGGTGCTGGATCTGCCGGTAGGCATCGATCGGGCCGGGTTGGTCGCGACATTGTCGGCGGTGATCGATCGCCACGACATGTTGCGCGCACGACTGGTCGATGACAAACGTGGGGCCGGGCTCGACGTGGGGCCGGTGGGTTCGGTGGACGTGGACGGGCTGGTATCCCGCGTATCGGTGGCCGGGGTGGACGACATCTCGGCATTCGTGGTGTCGGAGATGGGAACTGCCGTGGGCCGGTTGGCCCCGGCGGCGGGCGTCATGGCGCAGTTCGTGTGGTTCGACGCGGGCCCCGGTCGGGCGGGGTGGCTGGCGATAGTGGCGCACCACCTGGTGGTCGACGGCGTGTCGTGGCGAATTCTGTTGCCGGACTTGGCGAACGCCTGGCAGGACGTGTCGACCGGGCTGACGCCGGTGCTGGCGCGGTCGGGAAACTCGATGCGGCGGTGGGCGCACGGTTTGGTGGAGCAGGCGAGCCGGCCGGAGCGAGTGGCGGAGTTGTCCTGGTGGCGTTCGGTTCTGGACGGCCCCGATCCGATGCTCGGCCGCAGGCCACTGGATCCGGCCATCGATGTGATGGCCGAAGCCGGTCATGCGCTGGTGCGTATTCCGGTGGCGGCCACCGAGGTGCTGCTGACCACGTTGCCTGCCGCATTCCACGGCGGCGTCGAAGACGGCCTGCTGGCGGCCCTGACGGTCGCCGTGCAGCGCTGGCGTGAGCGCAGGGGTGTCCGCGAGGCCTCGGTGCTGATCCGGTTGGAGGGCCACGGTCGCGAGGAAGACGTCGTTCCCGGCGCGGATCTGTCGACGACCGTCGGCTGGTTCACCAGCATGTTCCCGGTTCGGCTGACCACGCCCACGGCAGCGTGGGACGACCTGTGTGCCGGCGGCCCGGCCGCGGGCGCGTTGGTCAAGTCGGTGAAGGAACAGTTGCGCGCGGTGCCGGACAAGGGCATGGGGTACGGCTTGCTGCGGTACCTGAATCCCGCGACCGAGCAAGTGCTGGAACAGTATTCGGCAGGGCAGATCGGGTTCAACTACCTCGGCCGGTTCACCTCGACGGATCTGCTGCCGCATCGGCTGCGCGGCGCGGGCTGGACCCCGTCGGTCGACGCCGGGCAACTGATCAGCCCGGTCGATCCGGCGTTGGCGGCGATGCCCGCGATGGCGGTGCTGGATGTCAACACGATCGTGCTCGACACCGGCGACGGACCGGTGTTGCAGGCGGTGTTCGCCGCGCCCGCGGAAGTGCTGGCCGAGAACGAGATACAGGAACTGGCTGACCTGTGGCGGGACGCGGTGGCCGGTTTGGCCGGGCATGTGTCAGCGGGCGGCGGTGGCCTGTCGCCCTCCGACGTGCTGTCGAAGGGTTTGCCGCAGAACGAGATCGAGGTGCTGGAAGACCGGTATCCGGGTTTGGTGGACGTGTGGCCGCTGACCTCCATGCAGTCCGGGCTGTTGTTCCATCAGGTATTGGCCGGGTCCGGATTCGATGCGTACCACATGCAGATCGTGTTCGGCCTGGATGGCCAGGTCGATGCTGAACGTATGCGGGCGGCCGGTCAAGGGATATTGGACCGGTACGCGAATCTGCGGGTGGGGTTCGTTTCCGATCGCCGAGGCGACGCGGTTCAGGTTGTGCTGGACCGGGTGGAATTGCCCTGGCGTGTGGAGGATTTGAGTGGACTGGCCGAAAATGCACGGGATGCGGCTTTGCAGCAACTGCTGGCCGAGGATCGGGATGCGCATTTCGATGTGACGGCTCCGCCGTTGTTGCGGTTGATGTTGGTGCGATTGAGTGCGGATCGGTCGGAATTGGTGTTGACCGCGCATCACGTGCTTGTCGACGGGTGGTCATTGCCGCTGCTGGTCGTGGATCTGTTCCGGCTGTATGGCGGGTCCGGTGTGCTGCCGCCGGTTGCCGAATACAAAGAGTTCTTGAAGTGGTTGGGGGAGCAGGACGCCGACGCGGGCGTGCGGGCGTGGCGTCGGGAACTCGACGGTGTCCGCGAGCCCACGCTGCTCGCCGACAGCGTCGGCGGCGCAAGCGAGGGTTCCGGGCTGCCGGAAGTGGACCGGGTCGAGGTGCCGCTGTCCTCGGCGACGGCACTGGAGTTGACCCGGCGGGCCACGGAACTCGGGACGACCCTGAGCACCGTGGTGCAGGGCGCGTGGGGGATTCTCCTGGCCGCGGCAACGGGCAGCCACGATGTGATCGCAGGCGCCACCGTTTCCGGTCGGCCGCCGGCGATCGCCGGGGTGAATTCGATGGTCGGGTTGTTCATCAATACGGTGCCCGTCCGGGTGCGTTTCGACCCCCGCGGCACCCTCGCCGAACTGCTGACGGATTTGCAGGCTCGGCAGACCGCGTTGCTGGACCATCACCATGTCGGTTTGAGCGACATCCATCAGGCCGTCGGGGTGCATGTCCTCTTCGACACCCTGATCGCGTTCGAGTCCTATCCCATCGACCACACCGGAATCGGCGAAGCCACGACTACCGGCGGCCTCGCCATCAGCGCCGCCCGTCCGAACGCGCCTACGCACTATCCGATGACCGTCATCGCGAATACCGCGCCCACCCTGACTCTCCAGCTCGAATATCACCCGGCCTCGTTCGGTCGGCCGGCGGTCGAGTCCATGGCGGACCGGCTGGTGCGGATCCTGCGGCAGGTGGTCGCGGATCCGGGCATCCCGGTGCGGTCGATCGACCTGCTCGGCGCCGACGAACGCGAGTTGGTGTTGCGCCGGTGGAACGACACCGCCGCCTCGGTCGAGCCGGGTCGAACCCTGGTGGGACTGTTCGAAACTCAGGCCGCCCGGACGCCGGATGCGGTCGCCCTGATCGGCACTGGTATCGAGGTGTCGTATGCGGAACTCGAAGCCCGCGCCGATCAGCTTGCGCGAGCGCTGGTTTCGCGGGGTGTGCGGCCGGACAGCATCGTGGCCGTGGCGGTGCCTCGGTCGGTGGAGTTGATCGTGGCCTTGCTCGCGGTGCTGAAAGCGGGTGGTGCGTATCTGCCGATCGATCCGGCCTATCCGTCGGATCGGTTGGCGTTCATCCTCACCGATGCCGCGCCGGTCGTCGTGCTGACCGACCGTGCCACGGCGAGCATCCTGCCCGAAACATCAACGCCACGAATCTATCTCGACACGGCCGACCAACTCGACATGGCGGAACCCGCCGGTCGCATCGCGGCTGGGCCGCAGAACCTGGCGTATCTGATCTACACCTCGGGCTCCACCGGGGTGCCCAAAGGCGTTGCCATCACGCACCGCAACGTGGCCAACCTGGTCATGCAGAAATGGTCGACCGGCCCGAACGAGCGGGTGCTGATGCACACCTCGGTGTCGTTCGACGTCTCGACCTACGAGATCTGGCCGACCCTGTGCGACGGTCACGCACTCGTCCTGACCGACGCGCCGCGTTCGGACCCCGCCGAAATGGTCGAATTGATCGAGGCCAAGGTGGTGACGCGGGTGTTCTCGACGCCGGGCCTGCTGCCGGTGCTGCTCGATCGAGTCGAAGCCATGCCGGGCAATCCGTTCCGGACCGTGGCACAGGTGGTCGCCGGTGGGGCAGAGGTGTCCGCGGCGCTCGCGCGCCGAGTGTGGGCAATCGCGCCCGACATCGAGGTGGTCAACGGTTACGGTCCGACCGAGGAGACGGTGTTCGCCACGGTATGCCTGGCCGACGCCGCGACCATGCGGACCGGGGCGGTGCCGATCGGGCGACCGCTGGCCGGTGTGCGGGCGTACGTCCTGGACGCGTGGCTGACGCCGACGCCGATCGGGACCGCCGGTGAGCTGTACATCGCCGGATCCCAAACGGCGCGAGGGTATTACGGCCGGCCAGGACTCACGGCGACCCGTTTCGTGGCCGATCCGTTCGATCCGGCGGGCGGCGGCCGGCTGTACCGCACCGGCGATGTGGTGCGCTGGAACGGCTCCGGGCAGCTGGAATTCCTGGGCCGGGTCGACGATCAGGTCAAGATCCGTGGCTTCCGGATCGAGCCCGGCGAGGTCGAAAGCGTGCTGGCGCAGCATCCTTCGGTATCGCAGGCGCTCGTGGTAGCGCACGACACCGAGGCAGGCGGCAAACAACTGGTCGGCTACGTGGTCACCGATCGCACCGTCTCGACCGCGCTGGACCCGGGACAGGTACGCCGATTCGTGGCCGAGCTGTTGCCCGACTACATGGTGCCGTCGGCGGTGCTGGTGCTCGACTCGGTGCCGTTGACCGTCGCGGGCAAGGTGGATCGGCAGGCGCTGCCGATGCCGGAGTTCGCCTCGTCCGCGGAGTATCGCGCGCCGCGCGGCGACGACGAACGGGTGCTGGCCGCGTTGTTCGGCGAGGTCCTCGGCCGCGACCGGGTCGGGATAGACGACAACTTCTTCGAGTTGGGCGGCCACTCCCTGTCCGCCACCCGGCTGGCCGGCCGGATCCGCGCGGAGCTCGGGATCGAGGTGCCGATCCGGACGGTCTTCGACGCGCCGACGGTGGCACGGCTGGCGACCCGGCTCGACGCCGACGTGCGGATGCGCCCCACGCTGGTGGCCCACTCGCGCCCGGACGTGGTGCCAGCGTCCTACGCCCAGCGGCGGTTGTGGTTCATCCATCGGCTGGAGGGACCGTCGGCGACCTACAACATTCCGCTGGCGGTGCGGATGCGTGGACTGGACGTTTCGGTGCTGCGTGCCGCGATCCGCGACGTGATCGCCCGGCACGAGAGCCTGCGCACGATCTTCGTCGAGGTGGACGGCACGCCCGCACAGCAGGTGCTCGACGCGGACTCGATCGAGGTGCCGGTGGTCGTCACCGACGCGGACCCCGCCGAGCTGGATGCCGCGGTGCACGCGGCCGTGCGGTTCGGGTTCGACCTGGCCGGCCAGATCCCGATCCGGGTCACGGTGGTGCGTCCCGGCACCGAGGATTGCGTGGTGGTGCTGGTGATCCACCACATCGCCGGCGACGGCTGGTCGATGGCGCCGTTGCTGCGTGACCTGTCGGTGGCGTATGCGGCCCGCGTTCAGGACCGGGCGCCGGAGTGGGAATCGCTGCCGGTGCAGTACGCGGATTACACGCTGTGGCAGCACGAACTGCTTGGTTCAGCCGAGGATCCGGACAGCCTGCTGGCGCAGCAGTTCGAGTACTGGCGCGGCGAGCTGGACGACTTGCCCGAGCAGCTGCGGTTGCCGACCGATCGGCCGCGGCCGCGGGTGGCCAGCTATCGCGGCGACATGGTGATGTTCGACATCGATCCCGGGCTGCGGGCCGGGGTGGAGCGGCTGGCGGCGCGCGAGGGCGCGACCGTGTCGATGGTGCTGCAATCGGCGCTGGCCATGCTGTTGTTCAAACTCGGTGCCGGAGAGGACATTCCGCTCGGCTCGCCGATCGCCGGCCGCACCGACGAGGCGCTGGCGGAACTGGTCGGGTTCTTCGTCAACACCTGGGTGTTGCGGACCAGGATCTCGCCGTCGGCCTCGTGCGCCGAGGTGCTCGGGCAGGTCAGGACGAAGGCGTTGGCCGCCTACGAGAACCAGGACGCGCCGTTCGAGCTGCTCGTGGAGCTGCTCAATCCGGTCCGCTCGGCTGCCCGGCACGCGCTGTTCCAGGTGACGTTGGCCTTCCAGAACAACAACCTGGCCAGCCTGGAGCTGCCGGGCGTCCGGTTCGAGCCCTACGCCGCGTCCATCGGCGCCTCCCGGTTCGACCTGTTCTTCAATATCGGGGACGCGCCCGCGGGCTATCCGTGGAGCGGGCTCATCGAGTACGCGACCGAGCTGTTCGATCGCGGCACGGTCGAGACGCTGGCCGCGCGGTTCGTCCGGATGCTGACGGCGATGGTGGCGGATCCGGGTGCACCGGTGGGGGCCGTCGATGTACTCGACACCGCCGAGCGCGACGTGGTGTTGCGGCGGTGGAACCAAACCGCGGTCGCGATCGAACCGGATCTCACCGTGGTGGGGTTGTTCGAGGCGCAGGTCGCATGGACGCCCGACGCGGTCGCCGCGATCCACTCGAACACCGAGGTGTCCTATCGCGAGTTGGATGCTCGTGCCGATCGGCTTGCGCGAGTGCTGGTTTCGCGTGGTGTGCGGCCGGACAGCATCGTGGCCGTGGCGGTGCCTCGGTCGGTGGAGTTGATCGTGGCGTTGCTCGCGGTGTTGAAGGCCGGTGGTGCGTATCTGCCGATAGATCCGGCGTATCCGTCGGATCGGTTGGCGTTCATCCTGACCGACGCGGCACCGGTCGTGGTCGTAGTCGATCCGGCCATCGCCGAGGCGTTGCCGGAAACGTCCGCGCCGCGACTGTTGCTGGACGAGGCCGGCGTCGTGGATGCGGGGCATCCGGCTGTCCGGGTTCCGGCGCGGGCACAGAATCTGGCCTACGTGATCTACACGTCCGGTTCGACCGGTGTCCCGAAAGGCGTTGGGGTTACGCACCGGAACGTCGTGAATCACGTGTCCCAGGGGTGGTTGCCCGGTTCCGCCGAGCGGGTGCTGGTGCACTCGTCGATGGCGTTCGATGCCTCGACCTACGAGATGTGGGCGGCGTTGTGTGCCGGCGGCGGTTTGGTGTTGGCGGGTGAGTTGCGTTCGGACCCAACGGAAATGCTGGACCTGATTGCCACTCGCTCGGTTACCCGTCTGTTCGTGACACCGGCGCTGTTGTCGGTGCTGTTGGATCACGCGGAAACGCTGCCCGGCAATGCTTTCCAGGGACTGACGCAGGTGATCGCCGGTGGTGCTGAACTCGCCTCGACATTGGTGCGCCGGGTACAGGCGGTCGCTGCGGATGTTCAGGTGCTCAATGGCTACGGTCCGACGGAGACCACGGTATTCGCGACGACCTTCGCCGCCGACCCGGCAGTCGAGGGGTCGGTGCCGATCGGGCGGCCGCTGGTCAATATGCGTGCCTACGTGCTGGATGCGTGGTTGATGCCGGTGCCGACCGGGGTCGCCGGTGAGCTGTATGTCGCCGGCGAGCAGTTGGCCCGCGGATACCAGGGTAGGACCGGGCTGACCGCCACCCGCTTCGTCGCGGACCCGTTCGATCCGGCCGGTGGTCGCCTGTATCGCACGGGTGACGTGGTGCGCTGGAATTCGGCGGGAGCGCTGGAGTTCGTCGGCCGCGTCGATGATCAGGTCAAGATCCGCGGCTTCCGAGTCGAGCCCGGCGAAGTCGAATCGATTCTGGCCCAACATCCCTCGGTGTCGCGTGCGGTGGTTGTCGTGCGCGACAGCGACATCGGCGGCAAGCAGCTGGTCGGATACGTGGTCCCCGACCGGTCCGGGCCCGCGGTCGGCGAAGACGAGCTGGTCGGGCAGTGGCGTCGGGTATACGACGACTTGTACTCCGCCGAAGACCCCGACGGCCCGGCGGACGATGCGACCGGCGGCATTCGGTTCGGCGCGGATTTCGGCGGCTGGAACAGCAGCTACACCGGGGCCGCGATTCCGCTGGACCAGATGCGGGAATGGCGGTCGGCCACCGTCGAACGGATTCGCGGGCTGGCGCCGCGGCGGGTGCTGGAGATCGGCGTCGGGTCGGGCCTGCTGCTGTCGCAACTGGCCCCCGACTGCGACGAATACTGGGCCACGGACTTCTCCGCCGCGACGATCACCACGCTGCGCCAACGGCTGGGCGAGCTGAACGAGGACTGGGTCGACCGGGTCGTGATGAGCGTGCGCGGCGCCGACGACACCGCCGGACTGCCGGAGAACTACTTCGACACCGTCGTGCTGAACTCGGTGATCCAGTACTTCCCGAGCGAACAGTATCTGCGTCGAGTCCTCGAACAGGTACTGACGCTGCTGGCACCCGGCGGTGCGGTATTCGTCGGCGACATCCGCAATCTGGCGCTGCTGGAGGAGTTCACCACGGCGGTCCAGATCAGCCGCAACGGCGGCGACGATGCCGCGGTCGTGGCCGATCGGGTGCGCCGCGACATCGCCGCCGAACAGGAATTGCTGTTGTCGCCCGAGTACTTCCTGTCGCTGAATCGGCTGCTCGGCTTCGGGGCCGTGGATGTCGGGCTCAAACGCGGATTCGCGGTGAACGAGTTGACCAGGTACCGCTACGACGTGGTCCTGCACACCGCCCCGGTGGCGGCCCTCTTGGTGGCCGACGCGGCGAAGGTCGAGTTCCGCGATCATGTCTGGTTGCGTGCGCTGCTGCGCACCAACCATCCCGGCGGAATCCGGATAACCGGGATCCCGCATGCCGGACTGACCGGCCAGCTCGAAGCCGCGAACCGGATCCGGTCCGGCGACCCGGTGCCCGCCACCGGACACATCGTCCCGCTGGCAGTGGGATTCGAAGGAATCGTGGCCGACAGCACCGCGCGGATCGATGTGGGTGTCGTGCCCGAGGATCTGCACGCGATCGGGCAGCAACTCGGATACGTCACCGCGGTCACCTGGTCCGCGCAACCCGGGCACATGGACGCGGTCTTCGTCGACGCCGCGACGGCGCAGGGCCGCGCACTGGCCGACGCGTATATCGCGCCCGGCCCGGTGGCAGATCCGAGCGTCTACGCCAACCATCCGCAGGCCGGTATGCTCGCGGCCGAGGTGCGGCGCTGGGCGGCCGAGCGGTTGCCCGAATTCATGGTGCCCGCGACCGTGCTGGTGATCGACAGTGTGCCGCTGACCGCCAACGGAAAGCTCGATCGCGCCGCATTGCCCGACCCGGAACTTTTGTCCGCCAAGGACTATCGGGAACCGCGCACCGACCGGGAGCGGACCCTGGCGGAGCTGTTCGCGGAAATCCTCGGCCTCCCGCGTGTGGGGATCGACGACGACTTCTTCGAGTTGGGCGGGCATTCCCTGCTGGCTACTCGCCTCACCAGCCGGATCCGGGCGGTGGTCGGCGTCGATGTTCCGGTCCGGCTGATCTTCGACGCTCCGACCGTCGCCCTGTTGACGCCGCGGCTCGACGAAGGGGCCGCCGGGGGAACGGATTTCGATCCGGTGCTGATCCTGAAGGGCTCGGGCACGCAGAAGCCGCTGTGGTGTCTGCATCCCGGTGGCGGTCTCGGCTGGTTCTACCAGCAACTCGGCCGGCACCTGCCCGATCGGGCGGTCTACGCCATCCAATCCCGTGGGCTGGACGGTGGTCCGACGGCGGGGTCGATGGCGGAGATGGTGGCCGACTACATCGACCGGATGCAGACCTTGCAGAGCGAAGGTCCCTACCACCTGCTGGGCTGGTCGTACGGCGGGGTCGTCGCGCAGGCCATGGCGGCCGAATTGTCCCGGCGGGGAATGGAAGTGGGCTTCGTCGGCGTGCTGGACAGCCAGCCGCCGCGCGGATCGGCCGCGGATTTCGACGTGACCGACGAGGAGGCCATGGCCGGCGTGCGGGCTTGGGCGGAGGAGCGATTCGACGGACAGCTCGACGCGCCGGTGATTCAGGAACTGGTGGAGCGGTTGACCACAGTTCTGATCAACAACTGCAAACTGTGGGACGGCTATTCCTCGCCGTTCTACGCCGGTGATCTGACCGTCTTCGGCGCGACTTTGGACCAGGCCGGAAATCGCACGATCGATGTCAAGAATGAACTCGAACAAGCGTGGCGCGGGTATATCGGTGGCCGCATCGACGTGATCGAGGTGGACTGCGCGCACGGTGACTTCGATCGCCCCGAAATGATGAGTCTGGTCGGCCGGATGCTGAACGACATCCTCTGATCTGCGGCCACGTCCGGCGTTCGGCCCACGGGGTGGCAGGATGGGTAGGTGGATGCGCGCAGCAAGAACAACGTGGTGGTAACCGGTCGCGACGACGGTCCCACGGTGGTGCTCGCGCACGGATTCGGCTGCGACCAGAATCTGTGGCGGCTGGTCGCGCCCGCGTTGGCCGAGCAATTCCGGGTGGTGCTGTTCGATCACGTCGGGGCGGGCAAATCCGATTTGCACGCCTGGTCGGCCGAGCGGTACAGCACGCTGGACGGATATGCCGCCGACATCGTCGAGCTGTGTGCCGAGCTCGAGCTGCGGGACGTCGTGCTGGTCGGGCACTCGGTCTCGGCGATGATGGCCGTCCTGGCCGCGGTGCGCGACCCAGACCGGTTCGCGAAGCTGGTGCTGCTGACCCCTTCGCCGCGCTATATCGACGATGGTGACTATCGGGGTGGGTTCAGTCGCTCGGATATCGAGGAACTCCTCGAATCACTCGACAGCAATTACCTGGGATGGTCGGCGGCGATGGCGCCGGTGATCATGGGCAATCCCGAACGCCCCGAATTGGGGGCCGAGCTGACCGAGAGTTTCTGCCGCACGGACCCGGCGATCGCCCGCGTCTTCGCGCAGACCACCTTCCTGTCCGACAACCGCGCCGATCTGCCGAAGGTCACCACGCCGACCCTGATCATCCAGAGCCGCGAGGACGCGATCGCCCCGCCCGCGGTCGGCCGGTTCGTGCACGATCAGATCCCGGGCAGCACCCTGGTCACGCTGGATTCGACCGGACATTGCCCGCAGCTCAGTGATCCCGAGGCCACCATTCGAGCGATAGCGGAGTTCGCGGCGGCGAGCGCGCCGTGATCCGGCACGCCGACGACGACCGCACCGGCGGCGGTCCCGGCGAGGCCGACCAACCCGATGATTCGGCGTTCTCCGCGCTGCTGGAAGACAGCGCCGAGGATCTCTACGAGCACGCGCCGTGCGGCTACCTCTCCACGCTGATGGACGGCACGATCGCCAAAATCAATGGCACACTGCTGGATTGGCTCGGCTACGACCGCGACGAGCTGGTCGGCCGGCGCCGGTTCACCGACCTGCTGTCCATCGGCGGCCGGATCTACCACGAGACGCACATCGCGCCGTCCCTGCGCATGCACGGCGAAATCGGCGGCCTGGCCCTGGAACTGAAGACCGCCAACGGAACTCGACTACCGGTGCTGGTGACCTCGGTGGTCAAATGCGGCCCCGACGGCACCGCCCAGCTGATCCGCACCACCATTTTCGACGCCCGCGACCGCCGCGCCTACGAGCTGGAACTATTGCGCGCCCGCCAAGACGCCGACCGGGAACGCGACCGTGTACAGAAGCTCGCCACCACGCTGCGGCGCACCTTGCTCCCGCCCACGCTGCCGGAAATTCCCGGAATCGCCCTCGCCGCTTACTATCACACCGCCTCGGTCGACGAGGTCGGCGGCGACTTCTACGACATCTTCCCGCTGAAGGGTGACACCTGGGGGTTCTTCATCGGTGACGTAGCGGGCAAGGGCGCCCCCGCCGCCGCGGTCACCTCGCTGGCCCGCTACACCCTGCGCGCCGCGGCCGCCTCCGACCCGGAACCCGTTGCCGCACTGGGCATCTTGAACACCGTGCTCAACCACGAATACCACGGCATCGATCCCCGCTTCTGCACCGTGATCTACGGCCAGTTGATCCCGGATGCCAAGGGCTGCACCGTAACCCTTGCCAGCGGCGGACACCCGCCCGCGGTACTGCTCGATGCGGCCGGTGGCGCGCGTTTCCTCGACACCCCCGGCGGACAACTGGTCGGTGCACTACCCAACGCGCATTTCGCCACCGTCGAATTCCGCCTCGACCCCGGCGACACCCTGCTCCTCTACACCGACGGCCTCACCGAAGCCCGCACATCGGGCTCGATCCGGCACAGCGAAGACGAGCTACTGACCTTCCTCGGTCCGCTCGCCCCGACCACCGCACCCGCGGTGATCGGAGCGGTGACGAACCTGCTGGCCGGCTTCGGCGAAGGTGTCGACGACGACACCGCGCTACTCGCGCTGAGCATCCCGTCGGCTGACCAACCCGCCTGATCGGCGAATCGCACACCGGCACAAGACATCTGCGGGATCAGTCGTCGAGCCGCAGTCCGGTATGCCGGGCGACGAACGCGAGCAGGCAGATGAGCCCGTTGTCCGAGGCGGGACCGCCGCCGGCATGTCCTTTGCCGACGATCACATCCAGCAGCACCGGCCCGCCGCCGTCGTGCTGGAGCGCGGCCACCATCTTGCACGAGTGCACCGCGGGCACCCTGGTATCGCTGTCGCCGGTGGTGAACAGCGCGGGCGGCCATCGGTGCGACGGCTCGCCGGTCCGGGCCGTGACGTTGTAATACGGCGAATACCGCAGCAGGACAGCAAGTGCCGCCGGATCGTCGACGGAGCCGTATTCCTCGCGCCACGCGCGCCCGAGCCCCCATCGTTCGTAGCGCACCATGTCCAGCGGAGCGCCCGCGCTCACGACCGCGGCGTAGTCGCCCGGCCGCTGCACCATCGCGCCGACGGCCATCAGTCCGCCGTTGCTGCCGCCGAGCAGCGCCAGTTCACCGCGCCGGGTCCAGCCGGTCTCCACCAGCCAATCGCCGGCGGCATGGAGGTCGGTGAACGCGTTGGGCTTGTGCACGCCCGCACCGTCGAGATGCCAGCGGCGGCCGCGTTCGCCGCCGCCGCGCACCCCCGCGATGGCCATCACGCCGCCGGCCAGCACCCAGGTCAGTCCGTCCGGCTGATAACCGGGCCGGAAGGTGATGCCGAAGCCGCCGTAGCAGCTGAGGATGGTCGGCCGGGGCACGTGCGACCCGGCCGGGGCGAGCACCGTCACCGGCACCTCGGTGTCGTCGGCGGAGCGGTAAGTCGTTCTGGTGACGGTGATTCCGGGCAGCAGGCGCGCGGAGGGCTCCTCCGAGGTGACCCGGCCCGACCGCAGATCGAGTCGCCACACTCCCAGCGGCCGGATCCAGTCGGTGTAGCTGAGCACCAGCACGCCCGGCTCGTCGGTGGACTTGATCGCCGCGACCGTTCCGGCGCCGGGCAATTCGGCGTCGAGCAGCCAGGTGCCGTCCGCCGCGTCGTGCACCGACAACTCCGCGTAGCCGTCCCGGGTGCGCAGAATCAGCAGCCGATCGGCGCCGTCCGTCGGGGCCAGCGCGAACGCGGCGAGCACCGCGGGCTCGTCGGCCTGGACCAGCACCCGCCACGGACCCCAGCCGCCCGACGGCTCCGGTTCGGCGACGAGCAACTGGCCGAACTCGCACGCGGCGGTCGAGATCGCGAGAATGCGCCCCGCACTGTCGAGTACGACACCGGCCGAGGAGAGCCCGCCGAGTTCGAGCGGCCGGGGCGAACCGCCCTCGGTCACATCGGCGATCGACACGCGAGTGGTCCGGCTGGTGCCGGAGCGGCCGGTCAGGATGAGCCATCGGTCGTGCCAGAAGGTGAGGTGGTAGCGGCCCACCGGGTTGTCGTCGCCCACGAGTAGTTCGTCGTCGGCGATCGCGGTGCCGACACGATGTCGGTAAACGCCGCTGCCGCAACGATTGTCATGGCGGCGCACATAGAAGTAGCCGCTGCCGTCGGCCAGCCACTCCACCGGCGAGTACCGGGTCAATGTGCACGTCTGTGCCACTTCGCCGGATGCGGCATCGATCAGCGCGAGCGGCGTCGAATCCTCGGATCCGCCCACGCTCGCCTGCACGGCCACGAATCGGCCGTCGGGGGAGGGCGTCCAGCGCCGCAGGATCGCTCCGGCGCCGAGGGTGGACGCATCGAGCAGCGTCCGCCAGTCGGCGGTCGGCGCATCGGCGACCTGTAACTGCCACGGTCCGCCCACGTGTGCGCGGCCGACCCGGAAGCGGCGAGCGCCTGCGGATTTCACCGGAGAGGCGGTCGGTCCCTGAACGATGATGTCGCGCAGCACTTCTCGCAACCGATCCTGGCCGGGCAGTGCGGTGAGATAGTCCTCGGTCAGCTGCCGCTGAGACGCCACCCAGGCGAGGTTGCCCGGATCGTCCGCGTCCTCGAGCGGCCGGTACGGATCCGGAATCCGCTTGCCGTGCAGGACATCCCACACATCCGACATCGGGGCGTCGGGGTATTCGGCATTCATCGTGCCACCTTCACAATCGATTCGTTGGTGTCGCGGCGAGCCGCCGGGGTGCGCCCGATGATCAGCAGGAAGATCACGGAGGCAAGCAGATCCGCGGCGACGAACGCCCAGATCCCGGTGCGGGCGCCACAGCGTTCGCCCAGCACGCCGCCGAGTACCGCGCCGAGCAGATTCGCCGCGGTGGTGCCGGTGGCCAGCAGCGCGCCGACCCGGGCGAAGTACCCGTCGCCGACCTCGCCCATGACCGTCACCAGCGCGATGTTGAGCACCGCGCCGAAGAACATCGGCACCGCCGCGCCGAGGCAGGCGGCGAGCAACACCGCCGCCGTCGGCCCGGTCGCCATCGGCAACGCGGCCGTGCCGATCGCGCCGCCGAGCACCGTGACCGCCAGCACGCGCCGCGCGGGTATGCCCTTGGCGTGAATGCGCGGGGCCAGCAGCGCGCCCGCGGCGGAGAACAGCGTGGCGACCACGGCCGGAATCCCGTAGACCGCAACGGGCAACGCGACGTCGTCGAGCAGGAACACCGCCCGCAGCGCGGCGATACCGCCCGAGGCTGCTCCGCCCGCCAATAGATAAACCGCCAATGCCGCGAGCAGCGTGTGACCGCGCAAAGCCCTGACGCCGTCGAGGAATTCGCGGGCGAAGCCGTGCCGCTGTTCGGTCGTCCGCTGGTCGGGTGCGGCGATCCGAGTGAGGCAATAGGCGCTGAACAGATAGGTGACCGCGTCGCAGGCGAACATGGCCGCCGCGCCGACCGAGGCCACCAGCGGGCCCGCGATCGATGCGCCGACCGACCGCGACACCATGGTCGTGGACTGCAATCCCGCCCGCGCCCGCCCGAGATCGGTGACCCCGAGCGTGGTCAGATGGCCGAAATACAGGCCCTCGATCACCACCCGGGCGACACCGAGGACGAAGGACAGCGCGGCCAGGCCGGCGATGGTCAGCACACCCGCGCTCGTTCCCGCCGCACAGCCGAGCACCGCGGCCGCGGCGACCAGGTCGGCGGCGAGCAGCAGCCGCCGCGGCTTTCGCACGCGATCCAATAGCACCCCGGCCGCCGGGCCGAGCACCAGCGGCGGGATCATCGCGCTGGTCACGATGAGCGAGACCTCGTGCGGCCCAGCCCCCAATCCGACCACCGCGACCACGGAGACCGCGGTGCCGGTGAGGGTGCTGCCGAACGTCGAGGCCGCCTGCGCGACCCGGTAGGTCCGCAGATCGGCCTCGGGCGAGGCCGCGGTAGCTGCTGTTGTCATCGATTCACCCGAAATACGCGTCGTCGCAGTAGGCGACGCTCAACACGCTGATCGGCGCGTCGTCGAACAGATCGTCGTCGGTGTTCATGGCCGCGAGCGTCACCATGTTCTTGATTTCCATGTGCTTTCCTTTGATTAGCTTGGTGTACAAGAGATTTCGCCGGGCGCGGGAGTGACCCGCGCCCGGCGAATGATCGGACTACAGCACCTCCTCCGAGCCGCCGCCCTGGCCGCCGCAGTGGTGCTCGCTGTAGGAGCTCATCGGCGCGTCGTCGCCGAGCTCCGGATCGGACTGCAGCTGCAGTTTGAGAACCTTCGTCATGTCATTCACCTCCTCTCGATTCGTGGGTGTCGTATTCGGTTCAGCGCAGCTCTGCTTCGGTGGTGCAGAGGTGCACGCTGGTGGCACTCATCGGTGCGTCTTCGATGACTTCGGGGTCCGGCTGCACTTGCAGCTTCAGCACCTTGGTCATGTGGTTCGTCTCCGTTCTCGGTGGTCTAGCCCTCGGGTCAGAGGGTTTCCTCGGCGTTGTTGCAGTGGTGCTCGCTGTAGGAGCTGAGCGGTGCGTCGTCGCCGAGTTCCGGGTCGGAGTGCAACTGGAGCTTGAGTACCTTGGTCATGTGGTTCACCTCCTCTGGTGATCTCGTCGTGGCTGGATGGCTTGTGAGGTCGGCACGGTGCCGTCGAGGCAGTGGTCGAGGGTGAACAGCGGGTCGGTGACGCCGCCGGTGGCGTGCTGGAGGGCCAGCAGGAGGCCGGCCGAACCGGTGGCCAGGTCGGCGCTGAGCCGCTGCCCGCGACCGCCGAGCCAGCGGACGCCGGTCTCGCCGCCGATCGCGTACTTGAACAGCGCGGTCGGCCGGGCAGGCGGGTCGGGCAGAAAGTTCTCGTCGGGGAACCGGGCGGCCACGTCGGCGTGCACGAGGGCAAGTCCGGCCTGCCCCTGGAACAAGCCCGGGGCCGCGGTGAACCGGATGCCGACGGCGCGAACGCAACTGCGCAGCAGTTCGAGGAGTTCCGCGTCGGGCCTGCGGGCGAGATAGCGAGCCAGCACGTGGGCGTAACCCGCGCTGCCGCACGCCAGGTACGGCATGTTGCGCCGATCGGCGTCCGATACGCGAAAACCGTTGGCGTCGACCGGCAATGGCTCGACGTGGACGAGTTCGTCGCGCAGCAGCCGCAGCCCGCGCTCGAACGGTTCGTCGGCGCCGGTGAAGGCCGAAAGGTAGTACAGCGCAAGGGCGATGCCGGGCCGGCCGTGCACGAGTCCGGACGGATGGTCCGGGCCGAGCGCGGGGATCAGCGCGTCGCCGTCGGGCACGGCGTCGAGCAGCCGCTGGGCTTGATCGAGGTGGTCGGGGTCGCCGGTGCGATGGAAGAACGACAGGTGCGTCATCGCGACGCCCGCCGCTCCGCCGCCCCAGGCGGCCGCCTCGGTCGCGAGCCGGTGCTCGCCGGCTTCGGCGAGCAAGGTCGTCGCCGCGTCGCGGTCGCCGAGATCGTCCAGGACCCAGGCGATTCCGGCATTGCCGAACAACAGTCCCGGCCCGGTCGTCTTCCGGTCGCGCAGGGCGATGGTGCGCAGCCGCTCGATCACCCGCGGGTCGATCTCGCGGCCCGCCGCGTGCAGTGCGTGCAGGACACCGGCGGTGCCGTAGGCGACGCACCGGGTGTTGGACCGAAGTCCCTCCGGCGCGGTCGGATACGTCCAGCGCGGATTGGTGAGATCGACCATGCGTTCCAGCGCGTCGGCCGTGCGGTCGCGCAGCCAGCGCACCGCGTCCTCCGGTATGGCACGCACCTGGGCCGGCGTCGGCAAGTGGATCGCGTTCGGCGCGGTTCGCGATCGCAGCACGGTTGCCCACAGATCCGTTGGCGGCGGGCATGATTCGGCCAGATCCGCGTACAGGTGGTCCAGGGTTTCCGGGCAGCGCCGGGCGGTCTCGTGCATGGGGAAGACGAGCAGCTGCGCGATCGCGGTCAGCCCGTAGGCGTCCACGTGCAGCGGATCGGTCTTGGCCCGACCGCCCGGTGAGCGCGATTCCGGCGGTTCGTAACCGGGTGTGCCGAGCAGGCCGAGCGGATGGTCGACGGGCTGGGTGGCCTCGAAGTCGATGAGGCGCACCGTGTCGTCGTCATCGACCAGGATATTGCCGGGCGAGACGTCGACGAAGGCGTAACCGAGTCCGTGCAGGGTGGCCAGCCGCTCGGCGAGCTGAGCGAGGATGTGGGTGCATCGCCGGTAGTAGTCGGCGAACGCGGTCGGATCCGCCCCGGCGTGGATCGCCGGATTCGTCGCGACCATCCACTTGGTGAGCGTGCGGCCGGGGATGAATTCGGTGACCAGGTAGGTGTGTTCCCACTCGGTGAACAGCTCGACCGGTTCCGGGGCCAGGCCCGGCGCGCCGGCGTGCAGGGCACGCAGCATCAGGTACTCGCGTTCGAGCCGGCCGCGGGCGTCGTCTTCGCCGCTGTAACCGTTGTGTGCGCGAGCCTCTTTCACGAACACGGGACTGCCGTCCGAGCGCCGGGCCCGGTAGGCGCCGCCCGCGTTGCTCGGTTGCAGCACGCTCTCGAAGGTGTAGCCGTGGAAGCTCACCTCGTCGGTGTCGTCGGCCTCGGGCACGCTGCCGAACGGGTCGGCGGTGCCTGCGGGCAGCAGGAATTCGGGCCGGCGCTCGTCGGGGACCTCGGTGCCGTCGAGGGCGAGCATGGTCGGCAGCCGGGTGCCATCGGGTTGCAGCCGATGCCGGGCACGGAACGCGCCGTAGCGGTACGACACACACTGCGACGATCCGAAGCGCCGGTCGGTGAGCACGTAGGGTCCTGCGACACCGGACAACTCGCGTTCCAGCCGTTCGAGCAGGGCGTAGGCGAGCTGCGGGGTCGGCGGATAGAGGGCGCAGAACTTGCCGCTCTGGACTCGGCTGCCGTGCTTGCCGTGCATCCAGAGGAAGTACTGCTTGCCGGTGAGATGCTTGAACGAGACGCCGAGTTCGGCGCACGCGGTGCTCACCACATCCAGCACCTGCTGCGCGGAGCCGAGCGGGCTGGACACGTGCACCTTCCAACCCTGTTCGGGCAGTTCGGTATTCGGCGGCGCCCAATGCGTCCACACCTCGAACTGATGCCGGGTCCAGCCTGCGGGCGGCCGGGTCGGGTTGTAGCGCCGGCCCGGATCGGTGCGCTCGAAGGGCTCGTAGTAGT
The DNA here is from genome assembly GCF_040681495.1 of Nocardia sp. NPDC051756. Taxonomy (NCBI): domain Bacteria; kingdom Bacillati; phylum Actinomycetota; class Actinomycetes; order Mycobacteriales; family Nocardiaceae; genus Nocardia; species Nocardia sp. NPDC051756. Next base: position 280,669 of record NZ_JBFAYV010000006.1, read on the forward strand.
CGGGGTGGGCGAACGTGAACGCCGTATCCTGGAGCATCATGGTCCCGTCCTTCTCGGATTCGGCCTGTTCGCCGGGGGAATCGAACAATTCGAGAATGGCTGAGGACGGGGCTCGCGCGAATCGGCCCGCCGCGGTGTTCCCGGCCTACCGCGCCGCGATGAGAACCCTCATCACCCCGTCGTAGCAGCACGATTCGTGCGACACTTCTGCCCATGACGAGGCGGACCTCGGTCGCGGTGTACGCGGTCGGTGATGCGGGCGCCACCGGGGAACTCCTCGGGGCGGCCACTTTGATCGAGCCGGAGTTCGTGCTGGTCGATCCACCGTTGAACCAGGCCCTCGCGGATCAGTCACGGCAGCTGCGGGTCGGTGTGTTCGCCGCTGCGGACGGCATCGCCGAGGTCATCGACGTGGCCCAGGTCCGGGTGGTGCCCGATGCCCCGGACCTGGTGCTGCTCCAGCTCGCCGCCGCGTCCACGGCGCCGGCCCGTGGCGTGCCGGTCGAGCTGCACTTCGATCGGCTCGGCATCGAGTTCCAGCCGCCGAGCATCCCCGAGATCGTCGCGGCGGTGCGGGTGGTGCTCGCCGAGGCCCCGCCGCCGCCCGGACTGCCCGAGAATCCCGTCGAGGATCCGCTCCGGTTCGTCTTCCGCCTCTTCGGCGGCGGATGATCCCACCGCCGGGAACTGCCGCTCATGACACCTGCTCTGCTCCGCCGGATCGCCGCCGTGATCTTCGTGATCGTCACCGGCGCAGTGGATCTGATCTTCTGGGGTGGCGACCGGGACCTGGTCGGCGGTGCGACGCTGCCGGTCTGGGTGGTGCCCACGCTCGCCGTCGGCCTGTGCGCGGCGCTGCTGTTGCGCGGCCGGTTCCCGCTGCGGGTGTGGCTGCTGGTGTGGCTCGGTACCGGCGTGAATCTTGTTGTCCCTGGGTATTTTCCGTTCGCCTACCTGCTCGTGGCGGTCTATTCGGTGGCGAACCGGGTACCTGGCACGACCGCTCGGCTCGTGCTGGCCGCGTCGGTGCTGCCGCTCGGCCTGTTCAGCTATCGATTCGCGCAGGCCGAACCGCCGGAAGACCAGCTGCGCGGGTTTGTCGCCGCCGCGGCGGCGTGGGCGCTGTTCCTGTCCATCGCCTGGGGTCTGGGCAGGCTGGCGCACGCGCGTGAACAGCATGCGCGAGCCGAGCGGGAACGGCTCGCCGCCGAAGCCGAAAAGGCGCTCGCCGCACAGCGTTTGCGGCTCGCGCACGAGTTGCACGACAGCGTCACCGGTGCGGTGGCCGGCATGATCCTGCATGCCGGTGCCGCACGGGGGCTGGCCACCGGCGCCGATCCGCGGGTGCGGCAGGCGCTGGAGGTGATCGAGCAGGCGGGTGTCGAGGCGATGACCGAATTGCACTCCATGCTCGGACTGCTGCGCTCGACCGATTCCGACGGCAGCGCACCGGCCCGGCTCGCCGATGTCGAGCAGTTGCTCGAATCCGCCCGTCGCGCAGGGCTGAACGTGCGGATCGACGTCACGGGGGCCGCGCGGTCGCTGGAGCCCGACGCGGACCTCGCGGCCTACCGGATCGTTCAGGAGTCGCTGACCAACGTCAGCAAACACGCGGGTCGGGACGCGATGGTCACGCTCGACATCGCCTGGAGCGAACGCGCGCTCGACCTCACCGTGCGCAGCACCGGTGGTCGCGCCGCGCCGGCCGTAGCGGCGTTGTCGTCCGGCAATGGGCTGCGTGGACTCGAGGAACGTCTCGGCGCGCTGGGTGGTGCGTTGACCTCTGGACCCGACGACGACGGCTGGTGCGTCCATGCCACATTGCCCGCCCACGCCTCGATCGAGGCGTCATGACGATCACCGTGGTGGTCGCCGAGGACGAGGCACTCGTGCGCGCGGGCTGCATCATGCTGCTCGGCGCGACCGACGACATCGAGGTGATCGGCGCGGTCGGTGACGGTGCGGCCGTAATAGATGCGGTGAAAACCCTTGCACCCCAGGTCGTTCTGATGGATCTACGGATGCCGATCATGGACGGCATCGAGGCGACCAGGGCGATCACCGCCGGTCCCGACGCGCCGGCCGTCCTGGTCCTCACCACCTTTCACGAGGACTCCGCCGTCCAGGAAGCGCTCGCCGCGGGTGCCAGCGGGTTCCTGCTGAAGCACGCCGCTCCCGCCGACCTCGCCGAGGCCATCCGCCGGTGCGCGGCAGGCGACGGCTGGCTCGATCCCGCCATCGTCGGCAGCGTGCTCGGTGCGCTCCGCCGCGCCGGACCCCGCGCCGTCGCCGCACCGACCACCTTGTCGACCCTGACCGCCAGGGAACGAGAAGTGCTGGTGCTCATGGCCCGCGGCCGCTCCAACGCCGAGATCAGCGCCGAACTGTTCATCAGCGCCGCCACCACCCGCACGCACGTCGCACACGTTATCGCCAAGACCGACTCCCGCGACCGCACCCAGGCCGTCGTGCTGGCCTATCAGAGCGGTCTGATGAGCTGATCTACTTCCTGGGGAACGGGCGATGCCTCAAGGTGCGGTGAACCATCTCGGTGAGCGTGACGATGTCGAACACGGGAAGGCCCAGGCGGTCCTGGATGGCGTGGCCGTAGGGGACCAGGTCGGTGCATTCGATCACCAGGGCGCCCATGTCGGGATTCGCGGCGGCGAGTTGGTCGATTTCCTGGAGAACTTCCTCGCCTAGGCGGTCGGCGTCGAGTTCGTCGCGCCGTCCTTCGAGGATGACTTCGCGGAATTCGGGTTGGGCGTCCATTCCGGCTACGCAGATCGGTACGGATTCGCCGCCGATCGCGTTCAGGTGGCGTGGGGTGAGGGCGGCCTTCTTGGCGACGAGCAGCCCGACTTTTCGGTCCGCGGCGAGCATTCGGTGCACCATCGGCACTTGGATGAGGCTCGAGCTGTAGAGCGGGATCTGGACGGCGTCGGCCAGTTGCTGTTGGAAGATGACGAGAAAGCCGCAACCGCTGGTGATTGCCGCGACGCCGCGGGCCTCGAGTTCCTTGGCGGCGATGATGAACGGGTCGAGCAGGGTCGGGTCGGCCTCGGTGACCATGCGTTGCGGGGTCGCGCCGTGCACCACCTGGTAGTCGACCGGAAAATCGAAAGTCGTCGGATTGCGGATGTGGCCGGGAATTTTGGTGAAGGCGGTATCCAGGCAGAGTACGCCGATTGTGGTGTCGCCCTTGACACCTGGTTGTTCGATCACTTTTAGAGCCTTATCGAGCGGATACTGCTGAAACGGTCCGGCCGGAGCGGAACGGGGTTGGTCGTCGGTGTTTCGCCGGCCAGGATTTGGCCGACGAGTTCGCCACCGGCGGGGGCGAGACCCATGCCGATGTGGCCGTAGCCCGCCGCGACCAGGAGATTGCGCAGTCCGGTGCGGCCGATCACCGGCAGGCCGTCCGGCGCGCAGGGGCGTAAACCGCTCCAGGTCTCGCGGGTTTGCGTTTCCTCCAGTTCGGGGAGGTATTCGGTGACCGTGCGCAGCATGCCGCGCACCCGGCGTTCGGACACGGCGGTGCTCATTCCGGTCAGTTCGAGGCGACCGCCGATGCGGAGGCGGTCGCCTAGGGGGACCATGGCCATTCGGCCCTCGCTCAGCAACACCGGCCGACCCGGGCCGCTGGGCGGCATGTCCATGGTGACGCTGTAGCCCTTGATCGGTTGCAGCGTCAGGCCGACACCCGCCAGGCGCGCGCATTCGGTCGACCACGCGCCCGCCGCGATGACCACGTCACGGGGACGGAAGTCTCCTCGATTCGTATGCAGCCGTTCGACTTTGCTGCCGGAGACCGCGAAGCTGGTCACCTCGATGTGTTCGCAGATCTCGACGCCCATGCCGCGCAACAGCTTGCCGAATTCGAGGACGAACTCCGGCACGTGCAGGTACGCGCCCTCCGGGTTGTACAGTGCGCCTTGGATATCGAAGCGAGTCTTCGGCTCGAGTTCGTCGAGTTCCCCCGGACCGAGCACACGCAGGGGCACACCGTTGGCGACGGTTCGCGAGACGGCTCGGCTGGCATCGGCGAAACCTTGCGCGGTCTTGTACGCCAGCACGATGCCCGGCGACTCGAAAGTGTCGGCGATGCTCGGTGATTCGCACAGTTCGAGGAGTATGTCGAGACTGCGCTTCTTCATCGCGATCAACGTACGGAAGCCGGCCGCCGCGTCGAGCGGAGTGCATGCGCGCCCGAAATGCACCAGCCAGCGGAGGAATTCGCGGTCCGCCCGCAGCTTGACGTAGAACGGCGCGTCCGCGCTCAACATGCCGAGCGTGCGCAGCGATCGCATCCCCGGTTCGGCCAGCGGCGCGGCGCCGTGCGTACCGACGAAACCGGTGTTCCCATACGAACACGACTGCGGCCCGCCGAGCGGGCCACGCTCCAGCACGGTGACCGAAGCCCCGCTCCGCCGCAGGTAATAGGCACAGAACAGACCGGCGACCCCGCCGCCGACAACCACCACATCGGGGCTGTTGCGCACGGGAGCCGCCTCGTTACTCGTCACGATCCACCTACACGGTCACGACGAAGAAGTTGGTCGGTAGGTTGACCACGACCCGCTCATAGATCTCCGCCATGACCGCCGGTCCCGGCTCGGCGAAGGTCCCGGGCGGCGGCTCGGCGAACCGGATCACCGAACGTCCGGCGTCGAAAAGCTGTGCGCCGTGGCCGAAGTCGCCGACGATCGCGCTGCCCGGCTCGACCAGGCGGGTGCGGCAGATGAACACGCCGTTCTGCTCGAGGTCGTCCATCAGGCGGCTGGTGCCCAGGGCGCGGTAGTAGTCGACCGGATTGATGATCAGACCGTCCGCGGTGCCGCCCATCTGCTCGACTTCGTTGCAGGCCCACAGGATCGTCGAGGCGAACGGCCCGGGGTCGGTGATCCGGGCGATCCCGGGGATGTTCAGCAGGCCACCCTCGCCGCTGATGATCGTGTAGTTCTCGGCGGTGCACAGCCGGACGATCAGCCGGTAGTTGATGAACGACTCGAACGTCTCCGGGTCCTCCCACATCTGCGGCGGCACCTGCACCCAGGCGGTGGTGGTGAGCAGCTCCGGGATCGGCGACTTGTGGAACCGGCTGGCCAGCTCGCGGCGCACCTCGGCGCCCTCGATCGGCACATCGTCCGCGCCGGGCGCGCTCTCGTGCCAGTAGAACTGGCGCGGATCACGGGACAGGTCAATGGCTTTGAGCACATTGCGCGCGGGGTAGCGTGGTTTGCGCCGCGAGCTGGTCAGGGTGTCGGTGATGGTCACGTCGTACTCGACCGACGCGTCGAGCCCCTTCTCCGCGCAGGCCTCGACGAACATCCGCCCCGGCGAAAGCTCCTTCTTGCGATCCGAGACGACCTGCGCCAGCGTCTCTTTGATGCCCTCTGTCTTCAGCATGTAGTGCTTCCTTCCCTGTCATCGGCACCGCGCCGAGACTGTTCACTCCGGTTCTGCGGGTCCGTGCACGTCGGCTTGCCAGGGCAGGTGCGCCGCAGTCGGTCCGAGCACGCTCGCGCCGCCGTCGACGAGCTGGACCGTGCCGGTGAGATAGGAGGCGCGCTCGCTCGCCACGAACGCGGCCACGGCGGCCATCTCCTCCGGGCGGGCGATCCGGCCGACCGCCGTGTGCCTGCCCATGGCGTCGAACCGGTCTTCGACCGAGCCGTCGCTAGATTGTTGTGCCGCAACGCGTTCCAGCAGGGGAGTGCGGGTCGCGCTCGGGGCGAGCACGTTGACGGTGATGCCGTCGCGGCCCACCTCGGCGGCCAGGGCCTGGGCGAAGCGCACGATGGCGGCGCGGGTCACGCCGGACATGGCCAGGCCGCTGATCGGGACGCTCGCGGTCTCCGACGCGACGAACAGCACCCGGCCCCAACGCGCAGTCCTGAGGTGCGGCAATGCGGTGAGGGCGACGTCGACGGCAGGCATCAGGATTGCGTCGACCGCCGTTCGATAGTCCGATATCTCGAAGCTGGCCGCGCTGCCGGTCGGCGGGGTGCCGCCGCTGATGACGACGACGTGCAGCGCGCCGAATTCCGCGACGACCTCGTCGATCCAGCGGCGGATGGCCGCGCTGTCGGTGATGTCCACGCTCGTGGCGTGCACGCGCCCGCGGGCCACCTCTTTGACGGCGGTTTCCGCGGCGGCGAGGCGGCCGGGGTCGCGCGCGCCGATGGCGACGTGGGCGCCCTCCGCGGCCAGTTCCCTGGCGATCGCCAGGCCGATACCGCTCGATCCGCCCACTACCAGCGCGACTTTGTTGTCGAGACCCAGGTCCACTCGGTCAGCCCTTTCCGTTCGAATCCGCTGCGCCGAAGTCGTATCCGTACCGGCGGGCGAGCGGCCACGACAGTGCCGCGACGGTCCGCTGCGCCGATTTCGACAGGCCCGCCCGCCAGGAGTCGTCGGTCGGGCGGATGACGGTGGCGCCGATGTTGAAACGGTCCGGGTTCCCGGTGACCGTGTGATTGGCGTGCAACTCGACGGTTCGATCGTCGAGCGGGTTCGCCGTGGGGTCACTCGCGCACAGCCGCAGCAGTTGATCGACCGTGCCCCGCGGATCGGCGATGAAATCCTCGTAGCGCAGGAACATCGACCGCTCGGGATAGCGCCGGGTCAGCGCGTGCGAGGCGAGATTGAAGCCGGTCCAGTAGCCGGTGCTCTTGGCCGGCCCCATGGCGTACACGTATTCCTTCGGCTTGCTCCACGATTGGGCCACCGCGCGTGGATCGCGGACCAGATGGATGTAGTACGGGGTGATGCCGTCGAGGTGCTCGAGCAACGCCGATTCGCCCGGGATCTTGGTGGTATCGACAATCACGCGCGACTCGGTGCGTTTCGCCACGGACTGGTAGACCTGGGTCATCAGGTCGGCATGGGCCCGAATCTGCTCGTTGTGCAGGCCGCGCCGGAGCACCTGCCAGGTGTGCCGGGTCCGGACGTTGCCGAGTTGCCGCCGGATGACCTCGTCGGCGTGCTGCACCAGGGTGGTTCCCGCGGGTTGCCCGATCGGCAGGATGGTGGACCAGACCGGGCAGTCGACCAGTTTCCGGCCGCAGCCACAATCCTCGTTCACCCCGCGGCCCGCCGCGTTCTTCCACAGGAAGTGCAGCTCGCCGACGTGGAAGAAGCCGGGGATCTCGTTGAGGATATTGCCGATGATGGTGCTGCCGTTGCGGCACCAGCCGGTGATGCACAGGACCTTCAGCGGTTCGCCGTTGTCCGATGGTGGGTTGGTCATCTCTCGACTGCCTTCTCGATGGTCACCGATTGCCGCAGCGTCATGGCCAGCACCGAGGCGGCGAGCGCGCAGGCCGCGCCGACCACGAAGACGGCCGGGTAGCCGAAGCCGGTCGCGACCGCGCCGGTCGCCGGGCCCCAGACGAACAGGCCCAGATCCCAGAACGAGGTGTAGGCGCCGAGCGCGGCTCCCTGCTTCGAGCTTTCGGTGTTGTTCATGACCATCAACGCCAAAGACGGGTGCAGCAGGGAGAATCCGACGCCCATGACGATGGCGCCGAGCACCGCGATCGGCAGGTTCGGGGCCCAGGCGATGATCAGCAGGCCCGCGGCTTCGCCTGCGCCACACCAGGTTGCGACCTTGCGCGGTCCGAGCTTGTCCGGCAGGTGCCCGATGACGAGTCGGGTGCCGGCGTAGACCGCGCTGAAGGTGCTCAAAACGATTACGCCCGAGTCGATTCCGCGGGCTTGCAGGCCGGTGATGACGAACGCGGCCAGGCCGACGTAGCCGGCGGCGCCGAGTGCGAGGCCGATGCCGGGCAATACGGCGGGGCGGATGAGCAGCCCGCGTCCGCCGCTGGACGGTTCGACGTGCGGCTGCGGCGCAACGATGCTGATGAGCACGAGACCGACCAGCGGAGCGATGGCGCAGAAGGCCCAGACCGCGTCGATCCCGAAGTGGCGCAGCACCGCACCGAGCGCGGTGCCCAGCGAGATGCCGCCCCACATCGCGACGCCGTAGAGGCCGATCACCTGTCCGCGGCGGTTGTGCGGGGCGAGGGTGACGGTCCAGACCGCGCCCGCGACGAACAGCGCGGCCTCGCCGACGCCGACCAGCAGGCGCACCGCCAGCAGGCCGATCAGGCCGATCGGCAGGAAGTAGAGCAGCCCGCCCGCGGCGATGGCCAGTGCGCCGAATCGCATGACGGAGCGGTGGCCGTGGCGGTCGGCCAGTCCGCCGAAGATCGGGCGGGTGAGCAGCGCGGTCAGGGCGGTGGCCGTGACCGCGATGCCGACCGCGAAATCGCCAGCGCCGAACTCGTCCCGGACGTAGGCGGGGATGACCGGGATCGCCGCGGACAGGCCGAGGTATCCGCAGAACAGTCCGCCGAATACCCCGGCCAGTGCGAGGCGCGGCATCGCCCCTGTTTCCGAGGCTGCGGTCATCGTTGTCCGGCCCACGCGGAGCTGGAGCCTTCGCCGGTGGCGATCGGGTCGTCGCTCGCGGCCACCTTGCGCACAGCCGCGACGAGTTCGTCGCAGTCCGCCTCCGACAGCGTCGAGGAGAGCGGAATGTCCACTGCGCGTTGGAGATAGCGCGTCGCGTTGGGCAGGAGCTCCTTGATCGCCGGGGTCTGCATGCCGCGGAACATGAACCGCCAGTTCCAGAAGGCGCGGATGTTGTGATCGTCGTCCGAGCCCAGGTTGCGGGCCTCGATGCCCTCGTGGCACAGCGCTCGGGCGAACCACTGGGCTCGGCCGGCCGGGACCAGGAAGATGAAGGCCTCGCCGAGATAAGCGCCGGTGGCGACCGGTCGGCGGATGTGGATCCCGTCGACGTCGGCCAGGGCCGCGGCGACGTAGTCGTAGTTGCGCCGGAAGGCGGCCAGCCGGACCGGCAGCCGTTCGAGTTCGGCGCGCAGCAGCGCGGCTCTGATCTCGTCCATCCGGAAGCTGAGCAGCGGCAGGTCCAGATCGGTGGCGATCGGCGGCTCGCCGTCCGGGAAGTGGCGGCGCAGCCGACCCTCGTACGCGCCGGAAAGCACTGTGGCACGGGCGAATAGCGTGCTGTCGTCGGTGAGCAGGAAGCCGCCCTCACCGCTGTTGAGGGCCTTGTCCGACTGCGTGCTGAAGCCGCCGGCCAGGCCGAAGGTGCCGAGTTTGCGGCCGTCGAGTTCCGCGCCGAGCGCCGGGACCGCGTCCTCGAAGACCGGGACGCCCATTTCGTCGGCGAACCGCAGCAACGCGGTCATGTCGCCGGCGAAGCCGCGCATGTGCACCACCATGATCGCCTTGACCTGCGGGGTCCATCGACTGCGTAGGTCGGCGACGTCCAAGTGGAGGTTTTCGTCGATATCGACGAGGAAGGGAGTGCAGCCGGCGAGCAGGATGGCGCTCGGGGTCGCTGCGAAAGTGAAACCGGGACAAGCGATCAGGCTGCCCGGCTCGATGCCCGCGGCCATGATGGCCAGGGCCAGAGCGGTGGTGCCGCTCGACGTTGCCAGTGCGTGCTTACATCGGAAGTGGCGACAGAGCTCTGCCTCGAACTGGCTGCACTCGGTCTCGTGCGCGGCCCGGTAGTCGTATCGGAAGTAGAGGTGGCTGCGGATCGCCCGCATCGCCGCTGCCTCGTCCTCCGGATGAACGCAGACCGCGCCGCGGTCGTACGTCGGCCATGGTGTCCGCCGAATGGGGTCGCCGCCATCCAGGGCCAGTCTCGAATCGGCGGCAATTGCCGCACCCGGCAATTGCCGAGCCGATGCCGAATCATCGATCTCATTGTCCGCCATCGCAATTCCTACCCACTAAAAAACAAAACATCGGCGAGTCGCCACCGTATCGCCCACCGAGTTTCCGCGGTACCCCCCGTAGGACGTTTGCGCAACGCTACACCGAACCTTCATTCCGGATACCCGAAATCGATTGCTCGCCAATGACATCGGAAGTTGGGGCTTGCCTGAGATCGACTTGTCCAGTTGGACGAATACCCCCCGAATGGGGGGTGTCGCTGGAGTGCCAGGGCACGAAAATAGTCGCGGGCAAACGGGTTTGGTGCATTACCTGCGACAAAGTGGTTGATTGTTTGAGCGCTTTTCGCGGCGCGCGGCTATCGACTGGTTGAGCCGAGTCGCGATGTCGACCCGCTGGCAGCGTCGATGCCGGTCCGGTCCAGCTCCAGCTGCGGCGCTGCCCGCGGGGGCGGCGGTTCGCGCGGTGCCGGGAAGCGTGCAGGTGCTTGTGGCGTGGTGCCGAGGCGAGCGCGGGTCCCGCGCGTAGCGTGATCGCTGTGACCACGTGTGATGCGCAGGATTGCCCGGGTTTCACCGTCGGGTCCGGGCGGTAGGCGAGCGATGGCTGCCGAGCGGGTTCGTCTCGCCGTTCTGCTGGTGATCGCCGGTCTGGTGGCGGGTGGCTGTTCGGACGGGCCCTACCCGCGCCCCGACGAGCGGCCGCCGCGGGAGTCGCGTCCGGCCGCCGAGGCGGTCGTGACCGCCACGCCGCAGGGGTTGCGGCTGCGGGGCGCGCCGTGGTGGCCCGCCGGATTCAACGCACCGCAGTTGGCGACGAACTGGGCGGTGAACTTCGGTTGTGGCGCGCAGACCGATCTGGACAGCTATTTCGGCGCACTACCCGCGAACTCGCTGACCCGCTTCAACCTTTTCCAGGCCTTGTCGATCAACAAACGCACCGGCGCAATGGATTTCAGCGCCGCGGACGCGGTTTTCACGGCCGCCGAAAAGTACGGGCAGATCGTGCTTCCGGTGCTCTCGCCGCAAGACGGCGGCTGTGCGGACGAGCAGTTCAAACAGCGGCAGTGGTACGTCAAGGGCTGGAGCACGCTCAATCCCGTGCACGGACGGTCCGTGATGAGTTTTCGCGACTGGGTCGAGACCGCCGTGGATCGGTGGAAAAGCATTCCGGTCCTGGCCGGGTGGGAGCTGGTCGGCGAACCGGAGCCGAGCAATTGCACGGGCAATCATTGCGACCTGCCCGCCCGCACCTGCCCGCCGGACGCGGCGGCGGTGCTGCGCAAGTTCATGGATGACGCCGGAGCCATTGTGCGGGAACTGGATCCGCAGCGGTTGATCTACGCCGGGTTTGCGGGTGGTGGGCAGTGTGGCACGCAAGGCGACGAGTTCCGCACGGTCAGTGCGTCGACGGGGGTCGATGTCGTCGAATATCACGACTACCTCCGTGACTCGCTGCCGGGAGATCGGTTCAACGGCTTGGGAGTTCGGCTGCGTCAGGCCGCCGAATTGGGAAAACCGTTGCTGGTGGCCGAGATCGGCGAAGAAGCCGGGTCCTGCGGCAGTCTCGAGGACCGTCGTGCGCATCTGGACGCGAAGTTCGTCGCGCAGCGGGCCGCGGGTTCGGGCGGTGCGCTGATCTGGGCGTTCGTCCCCGATCCGCGGCCCGATCAGTGCACCTTCGATGTAGGCACGGATGATCCGCTCTGGTCGCTGGCCGCTGAGCGAACCACCGTGGGTTGATCAGTCCGCGCCGAGCACTCGGTAGATTCGCCATTCCGGTTGGCCTGCGCCATCATTGGGTGCTTCGAGTGCCAATGTAGCTATACCGCTGCCATTCTCGTACATGGTCGGGTAGCGCCGATTGACCGCGTCCGAGGTGCCTCGTCCCGTGTTGGGCACCGCGAGAATGTATTTCACGCCACGCTCGGCGGGCCGGTTGAGGACCCGCACGAAGTCACGGTCCGAGGGCACGACGAATTGATCGGGCCGGTGCGAGGCGACCACGACGGCGAAGCCGTACACGGTGTCCATCAGCACCGCGCCGCGCGGCAGGTTCATAGCGTCCAGATAGTTCGCCAGTCGCCGCTCGGTGCTGAATGTGGCGGCGATCCGGTGTTCGTCGGCCCGGCGCTCGGATGCGTTGTCCGGATCCGGGAACAGCACCGCCCCGAGCGAGTACTCCTGTACGGAGATGGCGTGACTCGACATTCCCCACGCGGTCAGCGGAACGGCACCGGCCAGTAGGATGAGCGTCAGCGCCATCCCGACTGCCGGTGCGCGCCAACCCGTTCGAACCCGATGCCTGCCGGTGATCCGGTCCGGCTCCGGCTCCGTTGCCGCGGTCTTCGCGTGCCGTCCCGGACGACGGCTCGGCGGAAACCCGCGCACGGGCGAAACCTGTAGTGCCAGAACGGCAGCCAAGGGAATCGCCGCCACATAGAACCGCAGGAACGCGAAGGTCGACCCGCTCGCATAGCTGAACGCTTGAAAGGCGAGCACCGAACCACACAGCAGGATCGGCACCACCACCTGCGTATCGCGCCTGCGCACCGCGAGCGCGGTGACGATCGGCACGAGCAACGGCAGCGCCGGTCCGAGAATCAGCGTCGCGGCGGTCGAATATTCCAGCGCGGCAGTCGTTTCGGTCGCCGATGAACTGGACTGCTGCAAGATCGAGGAGTTCCCGTACTGCGAACTGAACTGCTGGAACGCCAACCCGGTGATCAACCAGCTGGTCGCCGCCCACACCACGAACGCGGCCGCCACGGGCAGCACGACGAGGATGAAATCCATGATGGCGCTGTGCCATCGGTTGTCTTCGCCGCGACAGCGCCGGTAGGCGACCACGAAGACCAGCGCACCCGCGGCGGCGGCGGGCGCCAGCGCGTCATAACGCGTCAGATAGGCGAGCCCGAGCGCAATCCCGCATGCCGTCAGGTCGTTCGCGTCATCGGTCCGCATCCACCGGATGAGCCGGCGCAGAGCCCAGCACAGGCAGAACAGGAACGGCGCCTCGCTCATCCCGTTCGCGCCGTAGAACACCACCATCGGGTTGAGCGCGAACAGCACCGCGACGCCCCCGCTGAGCCACAGCGGCGCACCGCGATCGGTGCCGATGCCGAACACCATCACCACGGCCCCGGCCATGAACAACGCCGACATCAGCACACCGGACAGCCCCCAGGTGGTGATGCCCGGAAACCATTGCGCGAAAGCGACCATCGGCAACTGCGCCAGCGAGGTCAACGGCGTGAAGACGAAGCCGATCGCCGAGAGATGTGGATCGCGGCTGAACAGCGTTGCCTGCGTGGCGGATACCCGGCTGAGCGCGTCGCCCATCAGAAATCCGTTGCCCGCACTCAACCAGGTGCCCGCGGCGAGATACAGCAGCGTCGACGCGGCGAAGATCCAGCGCGTTCTCACTCGGCGGCCTCCTTGGTCCCGAGCCCGTGAAAGGTCTTCTCCCAGTACGACGGATTACGCACCAGCTGATAGCAGCCCTTGGTGGCGGCGATGCTCATCAGCAGCCAGTAGAACGGCACGGTCAGGCACGCCACCAGCAGATCCGACCGGTTGTTCTCCCGGCAGGCGAGCAGGTTCATGTAGATGGTCGCCCCGTTGCCGAGGATCATCGCGATCAGCGAGGGGAAGTAGACGGCGGCGGGGAAGAGCTGGCCGATCACCGCGGGCTGGCCGAGGATCCAGGACAGGGTGATGAACCAGAACACCAGGTTCAGGCAGGCGATGATCGGCGTGCCCGCGAGGATCAGGGTGAACCGGATGAAGCTGACCGTGCCGATGCTGCGCCACAAGCGGATCGGGCGCCGGGTATGCACCAGCCAGGTCTGGAGGTAGCCCTTGTACCAGCGGGATCGTTGACGAACCCAGTTGATCGGGTCCGGGTTGGCTTCCTCAAGGGTGGTCGAGTCGATCACCGCGGTCCGGTAACCCGATACCGCGATGCGCACGCCGAGATCGGCATCCTCGGTGACGTTGTAGGGATCCCATGCGCCGATGTCGGTCACCACGTCGCGTTTGAAGTGATTCGACGTGCCGCCCAACGGAATCGGCGCCTTGCTGCGCATGAGCCCCGGTAGCAAGAAGCCGAACCACAGCCCGTAGTCCGCGGTGAACCAGGCGGTGAGCAGATTCTGGCGGCCGTTGTGGAAGGCCAGCTTGGCTTGGATGCACACGACTTCCGGCGGCAGTTCCGCGAAAGCCGCGACCACACGCCGTAATTGGAGCGGATCGGGAATGTCCTCGGCGTCGTAGATGGTGACGATGTCGCCGGTGGCCTGATGCAGTCCGTAGTTGCAGGCCTTGGGCTTGGTGCGCGGTTGCGCCTCCGGCACGAGGACGATGGTGACGTGGTCGACGCTGGCCAGGGTGCCGATGCCGGCCCGCCGGGCCGCCTCGATGGTGGGGGAGTCGTCCTCCTCCAGCAGGAGCAGCACCTGCAACCGGTCCTTGGGATAGTCGAGCGCGGTCATCGCGCCGATCAGGTCGCCGACCACCTCGGGTTCGCCGTATGCGGGAACGAGAATCGTGTACGGCGGCAGTTCGGCCTCGGTGAGTGCGAGCGCACGCGCGTCGCTGACGGTCATGATCGCGTCCCTGGCCATGCCGCGCTGGAAGATCAGTACCCGATCGCCCATGGCGGCGAGATAGCCGAGGGTGCACAGGGCGACGAGCACGACGCAGGTTCCCATCGGGAAGAACACGGCGCACACCACGACCAGCAGCAGGAGGGCCAGCGCGGTATTACGTTGCCACGGCAGGAATGCCACCGAGGCCGAGGCCAGCGGATCGGATTCACGCAGTCCGTGCACCGCCGAATGCAGTGCCCGCGCGCTGTCCGAATCCGGCTGCGGCGCTTCGCTGGTCGTCATGCTGCCCCCGTTCCCGCCACGATCGCCCGGGCGACCGAGAGCAGCATGTCGCGGTCCTTGTGTTCGGCGTCGGAGTCGACGTCCTCGGATTCGGAGTCCAGGACAACGGCTTTGCCGCGCAGGAACTGATGCAGGAAGTTCTCGAAGATGCCGAGCATCGACGGCTGCGGCGGCGGGAACACGGCGTCGGACTCGTGGTTGTCCGCCGCGATCAGGCTGATCCGCTCGGAACCGCCTGCGCCGCGCCAATTCCAGGTCAGCCAGGTCCAGCTGAGCAGGCGGCGATCGTCGAGGACGGTATTGAGCCGGGCGGTGATGCCGTGGCCGAGATCGATCCGGGTCGGGGGACTGATCCGCGGCTGCGGCATGTTGTAGAGGACGAATTCCGGGTATCGGTCGATCGCGTACCGGTCCTCGGCGCGCACGGTGTCGACGACGATGCGGCGACGTCGGGACTCGTTGTCCCACAGCGGATTGTGCTGGTCGGCCCGGATCATCTGGCGGGTCATCGAGGTGCCCTGCCCGAAGTAGTTCTGCGCCCACGGATATTGCCGCTCGCTGAGCCGGCTCCAGCCGGGCGGCACGGTGTGCGGCTGCGTGACCACGAGTCCGGGCACGACCGGGAAGTTGCGGTCGTAGTCCGGGGGGATCGGAATGATCATGATCAAGATCGCGGCGACGGTCACGGTGGCCGCCGCCGCCCACGCCTGCGGGGCGGTGAGCGGATCGAGCACGCGCTCCAGCGGTTTGAGCGAGGTCCCGCGTCGGCGCCGCCAGTCCACGTACATCACCGCGGCGACGACCAGGACCGCGACGACCGACGGAATCGCTTGATAGACGAGCACCCGCGCCGACGGCCACCAGAGTCGCAGCACCGCGAGGACCACGCAGCCGACGGCGAACGCGAGACCCGCGCCGACCCAGGCGCGGGTTCGGGTGCGGCCCACCGCAATCGCGGCGGCGAACGCGGCGAACAGCAGCATGGTCGCGCCCGCCGCGACGCTGCCGCCGCCGATGATGACGCGCAGCGCGCGATACGGTGGCGGGAACGCGGCGAGCAACAACAGCCAGCACGGCCAGTACCGGGTGACCGGGCGCAGACCGAACAGCAGTATGCAGGCGGAGATCACGAACAGCCAGGCCGCCAGCAGGTCCAGGTGCAGCATCTCGTACAGGTAGCGATAGCGCGGAGTCAGCAAACCCAGTGTGCAGGCGGACAATCCGAGACCGATCAGGCCGACGATCAGGTCGGTCTGCCGGTCGTGGATGGGCAGCTCCGCCCCGCGGCGCAGGGTCAGTCCGATCGCCGAGAATATCGCCAGCACCGGTAGGACGAACACGAAGCCGATGCTCGAACCGGTCCAGGTGTCGTGCACCAGCCGCACCCAGGTAGTCCAGAACGCGGCGGCGGTGGCCAGGAGGATCAGCACGATCCGCGCCGTGATTCTGGTGACGGTCCCGCGGACGTGTCCGCGCGCCGCCGTATCGGTGGACATCTACCGCCTGCCGCGCCGCAGCAGGAGGATCAGGCCGATCAGTAGTCCGAGCAGTACCACTGCGGCTCCGGCTGCGGTGAGAATCTCTGCCAGAGAGTTCATTTCGGAACTATCGGAAGTCGTCGGGGCGGCAGTCGCCGGATCGAGGAACTCCGGTGTTCGATCACCAGCCTGGAACAGTACGGCGCCGTGCAGCCGCGACCATCGGTTGAGATCGGCGTTCAGCCAGTTGAGTACTCGGTCCAGGTGTTCGGGTGTATCGCTCGACGAGCCGACGACGACTGTCCGTCCGCCGGACCAGGTGCTCTGCAACGACGCGAACGGAGTCGCCGGGTCGGTCGTGATCTTGCTGATCGTCTTACCGTCGTCGCCGGTCAGCGCCAGACCCGCATCGGTCTGGCGCAGGGGCAGCAGGATCGATTCCGGCACATCGCCGTTCGCCGCGATCAGCACCGCCGGCGACTTGCCGGCGACCGCCTGGTCGAACGTGACCAGTTCGGGTCGCAGCGGGATGCTCGTCAACCGCTGCAATCCGGTCAGGACCGTCACGGCGCGTACGGTGTCCGCGAAACCCGGTGTGCGTAAACCGATCTGCACCTCGGGGAGCAATGCCTGCGGCAGCGCGCCGAAGCCGCCCGGGATCGGCGGCGTCGCAGCGGCACTCGTCACCTCGCTGCTCGGCTCGATCGTCAGCGTCAGCGGCGCCTCCAGGCCGCAGCCATGCGTGAGTCCCGCCTGCTGGAGCGTTACCGAGAGCGTGGTGAATCGGCCGAGGATCGAGTTCGGGATGGAGATCCACCGGTCGAACCGGCCCGACCCGTCCACCGGCCAGCTGTCGATGTAGGTCGTGCCCGTGCTCACCGTGAGCTGACCGTTCAGGGTGTCCGGCAGCGGGGTGTAGCTGCCGCGCAACCGAACTCGCACATCCTTCGACGGGCGGCCGAGGCGCGACTGATCGATGCCGACATCGACGCGCACCGGGCCGATCGCCGTCGCGCTGAGCTGGGTTTGACCCAGAGCGCCGAGGGTCGTGCTGTCCGGGGCGATCTGGGGTGCGGGCGGCAGCGCCACCGCGGTCGCGGCCGAGGAGATCGCCACTTTGGCCAAATCGCTGACCAGCAAACGCATCTGGTCGGGCAGGCTCTTGTCGGTCCCGTTGATCGTGAGCAACGGTGTCGGTCCGGTCGCCAAACGCAGTGCCGCATCGGCCGATTCGCCGATCACCACTTGGCGCTCGAGGAAGCCTGGCGGATGGTCGGGCACCGTCGCCCCTGGCCGCACCGCCCGGACATCCACTGCCACCGGCTGATTGCCATAGCGCGCGATCACTGCGGTCGTCAGCGACATCGCGGCGGCACTCTCGACCTTGCTCGGACTGGCGGGCAGGTAGACCGTCAGCTTTTGCAGCACCGGCGGCAGGAAGTCCGCGACCGTCGTCGGCTGCTGCTCCTCGCCGTTGTAGACGACCGCGGCCTCGGTCAGCGTCAACGGCCGCCCCAGCCAGTCGACGACGCAGGCGCCGGCCTCCGACAGGAGCGACGAGGTAACCGTCACCGCGATCGCGTTGTCGACGATCTCGGCGCCGGCCAGCGACAACCGGATCGGCCCGCGCGGCACCAGCGGGAGCTCGATCCGGTCGATGAGCCGCTCACCCGAATGCACCTCCAGCGACCCACGCGCCACGTGCGGCGGAAGTTGAATCGTGCCGATCAGCGCGGTCGGCGCCAGACCGGGCAACACCGGAACGTTCACGGAGACCTGATGCTCGGCGCCCGGGAAGGTCAACGAGGTTCCGAGCCCGAGCGACGGCAGCCCGACCGGCACATCGCCCGGCTCGGCCCGCGCGATCGGCGCTACCGACAACGCCAGCGCCGCGGCCACCAACGCCACCGACTGCCGCCACACCGGTAGTCGACGCGTATCGCCGGAGTATGCACGCAAGGTCATGAGCCGTCTCCCTGGTGTCAACCGCGGCTACAGACCTGGCCCAGATCGGCCAGCACCGCGCGAGCGAATCCTGGACCTACCGCAGAAATTCTAGGGTGGACCTGTGTTGATGTGTCTACGACATGCCAGGGTGAAACGCTGATTCACCATCCAGCAACCATTTGGCAGGTTTCCGGCGCCGCGACCGTTCGGGCCGAATTCCGCTTCCGCGTTAATGTCGAGGAATGAGTCCGCAGCCGCTTGCCCTGCCCGCCGACGACTGGTCCGACTGGCTCGCCGATTACGTATCCAGCAGGCCGGAGACCGTCTCGGGGACGTTGGCGCGGCTCAAAGATGGCAGCCGCCGCGACACCGCCGAGGTACTCGGCTTGTGGAACGACGCGGACATCGCGCTGCGCGGCGCCGACTCTGCTGCTTTGTTGTTCGTCGAGGTGCACCCCGATCCCGAGGTGCGCCGGCGCGGTGAGGAGCTGGTCCAGCAGGTGGATCGGGTCAGGACCGAGCGTGACCTCGATCGCGCGCTCTACGACGTGGTCGCGGCCACCGACCCGGCGGGTCTGGACGAGTCGGCCGCGCGTATGCGCGAGCACGTGCTGCGCGACTTCCGGCGCAGCGGTGTGGACCGCGACGATCGGACCCGCGCTCGGCTGCGCGAGATCGCCGAGCGACTCACCGTGCTCGACCAGGATTTCGGCCGGGCCATCCGGGACGACGTGCGCGCGATTCGCGTCGCCCCCGAACAGTTGGACGGGCTGCCCGCCGACTTCATCGCGGCCCATCCACCGGCCGCGGACGGACTGATCGCGGTCACCACCGACTACCCGGACTACCGCCCGTTCCGGGCCTACGCCCGCGACGCCGACGCGCGCCGCGATCTCACGCTCGAGTTCGAGAGCCGCGGCTGGCCCGCGAATGACGCTGTCCTGCACGAGATGTTCGACCTTCGGCACGAGAAGGCCGGGCTCGTCGGTTACGACAGCTGGCCCGATTACGACGCGGCGGTCAAGATGGTCGGCACCGGCGACGCCATCGCCGAGTTCATCGAGCGCATCTCGGTCGCCGCGGCCGCCGCGGGTCGGCGCGACCTCGACGCGGTGATCGCGCGCCGACGCGAGGACGACCCCGAAGGCACTGTCGACCGTTCCGCGATCGGCTATTACACCGAGCTGATCCGGCGCGAGCAGTTCGATGTCGATGCCAGGGAGGTACGCCGGTACTTCGATTTCACCCGAGTGCGGGCCGGACTGCTCGCGGTCACCGGGCGGCTGTTCGGCCTGGAATATCGCCAAGTCGATGTTCCGCGCTGGCATGCGGATGTCGCTGCCTACGACGTCTACGCCGACGGTGAACGGCGCGGCCGGATTTATCTCGACCTGCATCCGCGCGAGGGTAAGTTCAAGCACGCCGCGCAATTCGATCTCGTCAGCGGAGTCACCGACCGCCTGCTGCCCGAGGGCGTGCTGGTGTGCAACTTCTCCCGCGGGCTGATGGAACACCAGGACGTGGTCACGCTGTTCCACGAATTCGGGCACCTGATCCATCATGTGCTCGGCGGGCGGCAGGAATGGGCGCGGTTCTCCGGCGTGGCCACCGAGTGGGACTTTGTCGAGGCGCCGTCCCAGATGCTCGAGGAATGGGCTTGGGACGCAGCGATTCTCGGCACGTTCGCGGTCGACGAGACCGGCGCGGCGATCCCGGCCGAGCTGGTGGCCCGGATGCGGGCGGCCAAGGACTTCGGCAAGGGAATGGCGGTCCAGACTCAGGTCGGCTACACCGCCGTGTCGTATCTGCTGCACCGCGACCGGCCCGCCGATCACACCGCGGCGGTCTCGGACGCGATGGAACGCTACGGCGTGCTCCCCGCATTGCCCGGCACCCATTTCCAGGCGTCGTTCGGGCATCTCGCCGGCTATACCTCCGCGTACTACACCTACCAGTGGAGTTTGGTCATCGCGAAAGACCTGTTCTCCGCCTTCGACGCCGAAGACCTGTTCGATCCCGCGGTGGCGCACCGCTACCGCGACCTGATCCTCGCGCCCGGCGGCGCACGGGACGCGGCCGACCTGGTGGCCGGCTTCCTCGGCCGCCCCTTCTCCTTCGAGGCCTACGCGGCGTGGCTGGATCGCGCCCCGGTGCCGCAGGCGAGCCGGAGCTAACTCGAACGGAGTCTGGCGGCGACTTCGCCGAGGCCGTCGGCGATCGCCGTGCGCTGTTCGGGCGTCAGGACATCGATCAACAGGTCGCGGACCAGGGCGACGTGGCCGGGGGCGGCGGATTCCAGTTTGCGGAGGCCGGCGGGGGTGAGGGTGGCGATGATGCCGCGGGGGTCGTCGGGGGCGGGGCTGCGGCGGACGAAGCCGGCCTTGGTCAGCTGGTCGATCTGGTAGGTCAGGCCGCTCTTCGAGGTGATCAGGGCGTCGGAGAGTTCGGTCATCCGCAGGTTGCGGCCGGGGGCTCGCTCCAGTCGGACGAGCACCTCGTACTGGGCATGCGACAGGTGGGCGTCGTCCTTGAGCTGCTGCTCGATTCGGCGATTCAGCAGGGCCGTCGCGGCGAGGAACGCGTGCCAGGCGCGCATCTCTTCGTCGTCAAGCCAGCGCGGTTCGGTCATTGGACCACCTTACCGGGGTTGTTCAAATTCGAACAATAATCTACGATCGAAGCAGGGAAGTTCAAATTTGAACTACCGGAAGGGAGTGGTGAGACCGATGCGCATGCCGGTTGTCTACCTGTCGCACGGCGCGCCGCCGCTGGCCGACGATCCGATCTGGCCGGGCCAGCTCGCCGCATGGTCGGCGGAGCTGCCGAAACCCGAAGCGGTGCTGATGATTTCGGCGCATTGGGAGGACGCGCCGTTGGCCATCGGCGCGACGGCCACCATCCCGCTGGTCTACGACTTCTGGGGCTTCCCGCAGCACTACTACGACGTGACCTATCCCGCGCCCGGCGCCCCGGAACTGGCCGACGACGTGCGGAAATTGCTGCGCGGACCGGGTACGTCGGTGCATGACGTGCCGGATCGCGGCCTCGACCACGGTGCGTACGTGCCGATGGTGGAGATGTATCCCGAGGCCGATGTGCCGGTATTGCAGATGTCCATGCCGACCCTGGATCCGGCGAGCCTGCTGGAGATCGGCCGCAAGCTCGCGCCGCTGCGCGAGCAGGGCGTGCTGATCGTCGGCAGCGGCTTCTTCACGCACAACCTGCGGGCGCTGAACGACGACGGAACGGTGCACCCGGTGATGGCCGAGTTCGACGAGTGGGGGCAGCGCGCGCTCGACGCGGCCGACATCGATGCTCTGCTCGACTTCGAACACAAGGCTCCCGCAGCACAATTGGCGCACCCGCGCACCGAACACTTCGCGCCGCTGTTCGTTTCGCTCGGCGCGGCCGAGGCCGACCTGGCCACCCAGCGCAGCGTGATCGACGGCTTCTGGCTCGGCCTGGCCAAACGCTCCCTTCAATTCGGCTGAACCCGGTCGAACTCACCCCACCGAAAGGAACACCTGAGATGAGTTACACCGCAACGACTTCGCGGACCGAGGCCGCTGCGGCGCCGGTCGCGACCACGGGCCACGCCGCCACCCCGCACGCCTACGACGTCGGACTGCTCCTGCTGCGCATCGCGGTCGGGCTGACCATGGCCGCGCACGGCGCGCAGAAGCTGTTCGGTTCGTTCGGCGGCGGGGGACTGGAGGGGACCGGAAAGTTCTTCACCAGCAAGGGCTATCCGGCCGGTGAGGCGATGGCGCTGGTCGCCGGTGTGACCGAGACCTTCGGCGGGCTCGCGCTCGCGATCGGCCTGCTCACCCCGCTGGCGGGGGCGGCGGTGGTCGGTACGCTGCTCAATGCGATCGTGGTCAAGGGCACCGGTGCGTTCTTCGCGCCCAAGGGGATCGAGTACGAGCTGATCCTCACCGCGGCCGCCGCGTCCATCGCGCTGACCGGTCCCGGCCGCTATGCCGTCGACCGCTTCGTGCCGGTATTGCGTTCGCACCGCCTGGTTTACGGCCTCGCGGCGATCGTGCTCGCGCTGCTCACCGCCGGCGCTGTACTGCTGGTGCGCACCTAGACCACTCGATTCCCCCGATCGGGGGAGCACGAAATCCGACTCACGGGCGACGTGGACGCGTACCGATGATCCGTACCGTCGAAGGCCCTTGACCGGCGCATTTCCCGTGGCTTCCCGCGGGATGCGCCCGGTTCGACCGCGTCGTTCGTCTGGAGGATTTTGTGTTTTCCGCCGTGGTATCGGCAGTTCGGACCCCGGATCTACGGCGGAAGATCCTCTGCACCTTGGGTTTACTCGCGCTGTACCGGCTCGGCGCGACGCTGCCGTCACCCGGCGTCGACTATCGGTCGGTGCGTGAGTGCATCGCGATCGTGTCCGGTGGTGAATCGGCCGGCATCTACCAGCTGATCAACCTGTTCTCCGGCGGTGCGATGCTGCACCTTTCGGTGTTCGCGATCGGCATCACGCCCTACATCACCGCGGGCATCATCATCCAACTGCTGACCGTCGTGATCCCACGGTTCGAGGAGCTGCGCAAGGAGGGGCAGACCGGGCAGGCGAAGATCACCCAGTACACCCGGTATCTGTCGATGGCGCTCGCGGTTTTGCAGGCCTCGACGCTGGTCGCGCTGGCCGCGCGGGGGCAGTTGCTGCGCGGGTGTCCCAAGGACATCCTGTCCGACACATCCCTGTTCGGCATGATCATCATCGTGCTGGTGCTGACCGCCGGCGCGGCGCTGGTCATGTGGTTCGGCGAATTGATCACCGAGCGCGGCATCGGCAACGGCATGTCGCTGCTGATCTTCGCCGGCATCGCGGCACAGATCCCGAGCCAGGGGACGTCGATTCTGAACAGCCGGGGCGGGCTGGTCTTCGCCGGCGTGTGCGTGGCGGTGTTTCTGGTGATCGTCGGGGTGATCTTCGTCGAGCAGGGGCAGCGGCGGATTCCGGTGCAGTACGCCAAGCGGGTGGTCGGGCGGAAGATGTACGGGGGTTCGTCGACGTATCTGCCGCTGAAGGTCAATCAGGCGGGCGTCATTCCGGTGATCTTCGCGTCGTCGCTGTTGTATCTGCCGCAGTTGCTGGTGCAGCTGACGCAACACAGCTCGGGTCCGCAGTCCATGTGGCAGGAGTTGATCCAGAAGTATCTGGTGAACCCGGGCAGTCCGGTGTACGTCGCGATCTACTTCGCGATGATCGTGTTCTTCACCTACTTCTATGTCGCGGTCACGTTCAATCCGCAGGAGCGCGCGGACGAGATGCGGAAGTTCGGCGGGTTCCTGCCCGGCTATCGTCCCGGTAAACCGACGGCGGACTACCTGAGTCACGTGCTCAGCCGGATCACCCTGCCCGGCGCCGCCTACCTCGGTGCGGTGGCGGTGTTGCCGAACCTGCTGCTCGGCGCCGGTTCGTCCGGTGCGACACCGGGTCTTGCGTTCGGTGGTACCTCCGCGCTTATCGTGGTGAGCGTCGGACTGGATACGATCAAACAGCTCGAGAGTCAAGTGATGAACAAGAACTACGAAGGGTTCCTGCGCTGACGATGAATGCACGGTCGGACTCAGCGTCGAATCACCCGTTGCTCAAGGTAGCTTCGTCATTTGTCCTCGCTATCACCGCGGCGACGCTGTCGGTCACCGGCGTGCCGAGTGCCACCGCCGCGGCGAGCAGCACGGTCGAAACGCATCAGCCGATCGATTGCGACCGGCATTTCGATCGGGCGCAGACCGACACCGATGCCACCTCGCGTTCGACGATTTCGGTATTGCTGGCCGACAATCACGCGGTATTCCGTTCGGGTCTGCGGGCGGCGATCGGCACGCAGCCGGATATCGAATGCGTCGCGGAGGTCGATCACGGGGTCGCCGCGATCCGGGAGATCGAACGGCTACGGCCCGATGTCGCCCTGCTCGACCTGGACATGCCCGGTCTCCATGGACCGGCCACCATCGACGCGTTCGCGGCACTGGGTGGCGCCACCCGGATCCTGACGCTCACCAGCTCGGATACCGACGAAAACCTCTACCGCGCACTGTGTCTCGGTGCGTCCGGGTTCCTCGTGAAGACGCTGCCGTCCACCGGCTTGATCTCCGCCATCCGGATGGCGGCGCGCGGCGATGCGCTGATCGATCCGGGCCTGACCCGCCGGCTCGTGACCCGTCTGGCCACCGGCATCGAGCCGTTCCCGGCCGCGCCGGAGGTCGAGAACCTCACCGCGCGTGAGCATCAGGTGCTGATGCTCATCGCGAAGGCGTATACGAACCCGGAGATCGCCGAGGCGCTCGGGGTCGGCGAACAGACGGTGAAGACGCATGTCTCGAATGTGCTGGCCAAGTTGGGTGTTCGCGATCGGGTGCACGCGGCGGTCTACGCGCACACCCGTCGCATCGTTCCGCAGGAAGCGCCGGATACGTTCTCGCGCTACGACATTCGCGGGGGTTCAGCTCACGGTGCGGCCGGCATGATCGGCGGGACGTAGTCGAAGGTCAATCCGAGCAACCATACGAGCAGCAGAATCACCGGTAGGTGGAAGATGAACTGCAAGAACGTGAATCCGACCAGATCGCGCGCTCGCAGTTTCAGCACCGCCAGCAGCGGCAGCATGAAGAACGGATTGATCAGCGTGGGCAGCGCCTCGGCCACGTTGTAGATCTGCACGGTCCAGCCGAGATTCATGTGTACATCGTTCGCCGACTGCATCACGTACGGCGCTTCGACCAGCCACTTTCCGCCGCCGGACGGGACGAAGATGCCGAGCACCACGGTGTAGATGGCGATCACGATCGCGAAGCTGCCCCCGCCACCGATGCTGGTGAAGAACTCCGCGAGATGATGCGAAACGGTAAATCCGCCACGGCCTTTCGCCTTGGTGAGGATCGCGGCCATGGCGGCGTACAGCGGGAACTGGACGAGAATGCCTGCCGTGGCGGGCACCGCGAGGGTGACCGCCTGCAAGAACTTGCGCGGCGTTCCTTGCAGCACCAGGCCGAGGATCAGGAAGACGAGCAGGTAGTTGTTCAGGCTGCTGACCACGGTGAGCACGGACTTGTCCAGCAGCTGAAAGATCAACCAGGCCAACGTCAGCAGGCCGGCCAGGACGGGCAGGATGTGGCTGTACTCGAGCCATTCGCCGGGCCGGGAGCGCGGCGTCACCTCCTCGGGCTGGTCGTCCAGGTCGACCTCCAGGATCTCGGCGGTCTTGATCGCCTCGCCCTTCGGCGCCGAGAGATGCGCGATCACCGCGGTCAGCGCCATGAGGATGACGCACATGAGCAGGGACTGCCAGGTGAAGATGGTGCGCCCGAAGTCGAGCACGCCGGTGATCTTCAGCAGGGCCGGCGGCAGCGAACTGGCGGTGGCCTGGAGTTGTGCGGCCGACGACGAAAGGCCCAGTGCCCATACGCCGCCCAGTCCCATGAAGGCGGCCGCGCCGAGTGCGCGATAGTCCACCCGCAGGTCGGTCCGGCGCGCGATCGCCCGGCAGAGCAGGCCGCCGAAGACCAGGCTCAGGCCCCAGTTGAGAAACGAGATCGACATCGAAAGCAGCGCAACGAAACTCACCGCGCCGGCCGCGGACTGCGGCATGACCGCGAGCCGGTCGATCAGCCGGGCGACCGGCGGGGACGTGGCGACGACATAGCCGGTGAGCACCACCATGGTCATCTGCAAGGTGAACGCGGTCAGATCCCAGAAGCCGTCACCGAACGCGGTGGCGACCGTTTTCGGTGACGAGCCGTTGGCGAACGCCGCGAGGGCCACGATGAATACACCCGCTAAGGCGAAGACATACGCGTCCGGGAACCACTTCTCCGTCCACCGTGCGAGCGACTGCGCGATCCGCGCGAGTCCCGTTTCGGAGCCTGCTTCTTCAATCGTGGACGTCATCGGAGTTGTTCCTCTACTTTCCCAACGCTGCCCGCACGCGTGTGACCCACCGCACACGGGTTCGGTTGGTCAGTATTGGTGCCCACCTGTGCGCAGACAAGGGGGAAATGCGCAGGTGCCATCTGCGAAAGTGCAGAAACCACCGATGGTCAGGGCACACAAGGGTCCATCGATGCCCAAAATGTCTGGCATGCCCGAACATCGGCGCCCTGAATCGGCAGGGCTCCATACCGGCATGGATGTCATCCGGTGTGTTGTTGTGTGGCAATCTTGTGCGCAAGATCGGTTGGGGTTGTGAGGAGGTCGGTCTGTGGATCCGGTGACGATTGTGGCTACAGCGGTGGCGGTGGGTGCTGCTGCGGGGGTGACGGATACCGCCAAGCAGTCGGTGAGCGATGCTTATGCGGCGTTGAAGCGGCTGCTCGGTAGTCGCTTTCGCGGTGTCGATGTCGGTGCGGTGGAGGCTGCGCCGGAGTCGGCCGATGCTCGGGAAGCGTTGGCCGGAGAGCTCGAGGCCCAGGGTGCCGGGGCGGATGCCGAATTGCTTGCCGCAGCTGAAGAATTGATCGGTGTGGCACGGGTGCAGGCTGCTGAGGCCGCGGCGGTGGTCGGTGTGGATCTTTCGCAGTTCGAGGCGAATTCGCTGCGGATTGCCGACGTCGCGTCGTCCGGTAGCGGGGTGCGGGTGCGGGACGCGCAGTTGGCCGGGGATATCGATATCTCTAATGTGCGTGCGGGGCAAGGGGAGTCGCCCCACCCTCAGTAGGCGCGGCGGCACATCCTGCCGCGCCGACCTTCGGCCCGGGCCATGTCTCGGCGTCGTTCGCGCACGTCCACGCCGGGAATATCACGGTCGCGACCACGATCAATCAGGTTGCGCCGCCGCCGGTCGGTCAAGTGGTGGTGGGGCCGATTCCGCAGCGGCCGCGCTGTTTTGTGGACCGGACGGAGCTGGCCGAGTTACGTGATGCGCTGGGCCGGGTGCCGGTGGTGCTGACCGGGATGCGCGGCGTCGGCAAAACTCAGCTCGCCGCGGCGGTTGTTCGCGACGAAATCGACAGCGGGACAGAGTTGGTGGGGTGGGTCGACGCGGAGACCCTGGAAACCGCTCGCGCCGGTTTGTCCGAGATCGCCGAGCGGCTGGGAGTTGCTGACCCGGAAGGGGATTCAGCCGTGTCGGCGCGGCGGCTGCGCGATTGTCTGGCGGGCCGCCGTCAGGCAGGGCTGCTGGTGTTCGACAACGCCGTCGATCCCGACGTGCTCCGGCCACTGCTGCCGACCGCCGGTGGTACGCGCGTGTTGATCACGAGCACTAATCGCGAGTGCGATGCCTTGGGCGAGCCTGTCGACCTCGGCAGCTACACCCGGCCGGAATCGGTGCGCTACCTTGCTCAATCCACCGGGCGGACCGACGCGGCGGACGCCGGTCTGGTCGCCGCCGCGCTGGGGGATCTGCCGCTGGCGTTGTCCTGTGCGGCCGCGACGATCACCGGTCGGCGGCTCGACTATGCCCGCTACCGCGAGCTGCTCGAGCAGCGATCACTGCCAGAGGTCTTGGAGCGCAAGGCCGGTCACGAATATCCGCGGTCGGTGGTGCAGGCGATTCTGCTGTCGGTCGACATCGTCGAAGCGCGCACCGGGCACGCCGATCGCGACGAAGCGGTGTTATGGCTGCTGGCCGCGATGTCGATGCTGTCCCCGGCCGGCGTGCGACGGTCGATTCTGCCCGAGCTCGACGGCCGTCTCGATGAGGCGCTGGAGCGGTGCGTGACGGGTTCGCTGCTGTCCTGGTCGGCGGACGGCGACGCGGTGATCATGCACCGGCTGGTGGCCAGGGTCTTTCGAGAGCGCGCCCAATCAGTTGGTATGGCAGGCGATTTCGTGTCCGCGGCGTTGGCCGTGGTCGGACCGCTGCTGATCGATCGGAGCGAGGTGTGGGCGCGACGTTTCGAAGGGTTCCACGTCGTCGACCAGATCCACGCGATCTGGCACACCGGCCTGCCCGAGACGATGGACGGTGAACTGCTCGAGCGGGTATTCGGGACCCGGAAGTGGGCCGTCATCCAGCTGACCGAAGCGGCGGACTTCGCTCGCGCGTTGACTGCCGCGCACGACACCGTCATCGATTGCGGGCGCATTCTGGGGCCGGATCATCCCGACACGCTGATATCCCGCAGCAATCTCGCTCACGTCCATGAAGCGGTAGGGCGTCTCGACAAGGCTATTCCGCTGTACGAAGCCGTCCTGGCCGATTGCGAGCGCGTCCTTGGCCCGGACCACCCCGGCACTCTGATCACCCGTCACAATCTCGCGTGCGCCTACACATCGGCGGGGCTGTTCGACAACGCGATCCCTTTGTACGAGGCCACCCTCGCCGATTATGAGCGGGTCTTGGGCCACGGCCATCCGCACATCCTTGTCGCGCGCGAAAACCTGGCCATTGCGTACAGATCGGCGGACCGACTCGACGAGGCCATACCTCTTTGCGTGGCCGTCCTGGCCGAACGCGAAAAGGCCTTGGGCGCGAGCCACCCTGCCACGTTGTCCTCGCGCAACGACCTTGCCGCCGCCTACGAGTCGGCAGGACGCTTCGACGAGGCCATACCCCTGTTCGAATCCACGCTTGCCAGCCGCGAGCAGGTTCTGGGCGCGGATCACCCCGGCACTCTGACCTCGGCCAACAACCTCGCAAGCGCCTATCAATCGGTTGGTCGGTTCGACCGGGCCATCGCAATTCTCGAGACGACGCAGGCGACTCGCGAGCAGGTCCTCGGCCCGGATCACCCTGCCATCCTCATCTCCCACAACAACCTTGCCGAGGCCTACAAATCGGTGGGTCAGCTCGAAAAAGCCACGCGCATCCACGAAACCACCCTCGCCGGCCGCAAACGGGTCCTCGGCCCGGATCACCCGGACACCCTGATCTCCTGCACCAACCTCGCCGACGCCTATGCGGCGGCAGGTGAGTTCGACCGCGCGATACTGCTTTTGGAATCGGCTTTCACCGCTCGTGCACGAGTCCTTGGTCCGCGGCATCCGGCCACCTTGCTCTCGCACAACCACCTCGCCAGCCTGTATCAATCGGCAGGCGAACTCGAGCGGGCGATCTCATTCCTCGAAACCACGCTCGTCGACTACGCGCAGCTCTTAGGTCCCGACGACCTCTATATCCTGGTCGCCCGTAACAACCTCGCCAGCGCCTATTATTCGTCAGGCCAGTTTGACAGGGCGATAACACTTTTCGCGACCACGCTCGCTGCCCTAGAGCGGACGCAAGGTCCAGACCATCCACTCACCGCCGCGGCTCGCAGAAACCTCATCCATTTGCGTGAGTCCGGCTCTGAATGACGTGCCCGCACGCATAGTCGAATGCTGTCAAGAATGTGCGAGGCGATCCAGCTCCTCGCTGATTGCCTGGCGGATGACGTCGTGTCGGGGACCGAGAGCATGTTGCTGATCGATCCAGTGGTCGCGAGGGTACAGCCAGACCGGGCTGCGCACCAGATCGGTTGGTTCCCAGTCGAATCGGGGCCAGATGTGGGCGTGGAGGAATGGGTCGGTGTTGCCGAGGATTTCGAGGTTCACGCGGCGGAAGGCGGAATCCAGACGCGCACAGGCGCGTTCGACGGCCTCGGCTAGGTGATCCAGGTCGGTCAGGAACGCGGTTCGCTTGCTTCGTGGGAGGTCCGACAAGCGTTGCGCGGCAGGGTCGTCGGTGAGTAGCACCGAGTAGCCGGGGAGGAATTGAACGTCGCCGATCACGGCGAATCCTGCGGTCAATCTGCGCAGTACCGTGGGGTTTTCGCCGCGGAGGGCGCTGCCGATGCGGTCGGCTCGGAAGTCTTCAGTCATTGCATCTGCTCGGGTGTCGAGGCTTCGATCTCGGGGGCTGCGCTGTCCGGTAGGACGTCGGTGGTCCAGGTTTCCCCTCTGCTCGGGACGGAACACGTCCAACGTACCGGCCGGTGTTTCTGTCGATGGTGCGCGAGTTGCGGGGGAGCGTTCCGGCTTTCGCGCGGGGACAGCGGATAGAGTCGCCGGGCGAAGGAGGTCGGGTCGATGTATCGCGATCGAACTGGGGTAAGCAGGCGGACGGTGCTCTGGGCAGCTGGGGTGGGGGCTGCGGTGGCCGCCTCGTCGGTGCCGGCGGCTGCCGCGCCGGCGGCCCTGCCGGCCGTCGCGGAGGCTGCGGAACGGGCAGGGCTTGCGGAGCAGGCGATTGTGGCCCGGCATGTGCGGCCGGTGTGGGGTTTGCCGGGCACGTTGCTCGGTGTGACCGCCTGGCCGCCGTCGCCGCTGGAAGAGGTCTTCGAGGAGTGGGACTACTGGTTTCAGGCCCACCTGGTGGATTGCGCGATCGATGCCGCGCTGCGCGCACCGGCACCCGAGCGGCGCGATCGCGTCGCCGCCCTCGTCCGCGGTATCCGCACCCGCAACCTCACCGGTTGGACGAATCAGTACTACGACGACATGACCTGGCTGCTGCTGGCGCTCGAACGAGCCGACCGCACACTCGGAGTCAGATTCCCGGACGGCATCGACGATCTGCGCGCGGCCTCGGCGGAGAGTTGGAATCCGGACGTCGGTGCGGTGCGCTGGCGCGTCGGCTCCGACTACTACAACGCCTGCACGAACGCCCCGACCGGCATCGCACTGGCCCGGTTCGGCGACCTGACCCGCGCCACCCGACTCGCCGATTTCCTCGATACTCGGTTGCGCGACAACAACTCCGGCCTGATCGTCGACGGCGTCCACGAGCCGGGCGGCCGGCTCGAGACCGCCGTCTACAGCTACAACCAAGGCACGGCGATCGGCTTGGAAAACGAATTGTCCGCGCGCACAGGCACTCCCGAATACCGCCGCCGGGCAACCGCGCTGATCGCGGCAACTAGCAAAGCCATGACCGCCAACGGCGTCATCAACGGCGCAGGCGGCGGCGACGGCGGCTTGTTCATGGGCATCCTCGCCCGCTACCTCACCCTGGCCGCAATCACTTTGCGCGACAACACCGCTGCCCACATCGTCCACACCTCCGCCCAGGCTGCCTGGGCCAACCGCGCCGACGTCAACGGCCTACCTCTGTTCGGCACCGACTGGTCGGCCCAGGCCACCGTCCCCGACCAACCCGAAGACCGGACAAGACTGTCGAACGGCCGAATCGCCGCCTCCGCAACCCCCAACCGCGACCTCTCCGTGCAACTCAGCGGCTGGATGCTCCTCGAAGCCGACCACCAACTCACCACCGCCGGCCTCTAACGGCGTTCGAGTTCCTGCACAGGCAGCAGCAGTCGATCCAGGAGAAACGCTGCGGCTGCCATGAGCAGGGCCGCGTCGAGGTAGTGGCAGGCCATGGCGCCGAGGTAGGTCGGGCCGCCCCACGCGTTGGCGGTGAAGTTCGGGTCGAGGCCGCCGAGGATCTGGATGCCGATTCGGAAGGGGCTGTAGATCAGTAGGGCGATGGGCAGGAAGCCGACGATCAGGCGGAGCAGTGCGGTCGGGTGGTTCAGGATCGACCGGAGGGTGCGGATGAGGCGCTGGGCTGCGGTAGTGCTCAGGGGAGACAGCAGCATGGCGATGAACGCAGGGGTACCGCGTCGGCGGATTGCGACGACGGTGAGGGCGATCGTCGCTGCCAGCAGGAAGACGTGTATTCCCCACGCCGCGGTGCCGTCGACGTGGTTTTCCTGGTCCGCAGAGCGGTTGAGGTAGCTCAGGCCACCGGTCGCGATGCCTGCCGTCAGGGAGACAGCAGTGATGACGAGCAGCGGGCGCGATAGCCGGGTGCGGATGTGGTCGGCAGGGAGTCTGCGTGCCCGGGATCCGGTGTCGTAGGCGTTCATGGCTCAACTGTCGCCCGCTGACCTGGGCGTTGTCGTCATCCTCGGGCCGAGACCTGAGTGCCCGCTCCAGGTGGATGCCGCACGGCATGTCCGACTTGCGGATGATTCGCGAGCTGGACCTCGGGGCGATGTATAAGCGCTATCGGGCCGATTACCGTTTGCGTTATGGCGATTACTACCTTGCCGCCGGAGCACACCGCGCGACCGTGGCATCAGCGACTGCCTGCCTTCCGGCACCGTTCGGGCGATACCGGGCCGGATGCGATCGATATCGGGATCGCGGTCGGCTGCTTCGCGGTGTTCACGCTGCCGCTGCTGGTGGGGACCGTCAGCGGGATCGGTTCGTTGCCTGCCATCGCGATATTCGGTGCGGCGGCGGTGGTTCCGCTGATCGTCCGGCGGCGCCGGCCGCTGGCGGTACTCGTCGCCGTGGCGGCGGTGCTGTGCCTGGCCGCGGTGTTCGGCGTGCGATTCACCCCCTGGGTGAGCAACACCGGGCCCGCGTTCGGCGTCGCCGTGCTCACCCTGGCCGATCGGCGAACGCGGCGTGCGTCGTTGGTCGCTACCGGAGTCGCGCTGGTCGCGCTGTACATCACCGGGTGGATCGCCACGGACCTGCATCCCGATCAGGAACAGGACTTCGTGCAGCTGCTGATCGCCATCCCGGCCTGGCTGATCGGCGACATGCTGCGGACTCGGCGCGACTACCGGAACAGTCTCGCGGTGCAGCAACGCAATTGGGCGGCGGCGGAAGAACGCCGGATTCGCGCCGAGGAACGATTGCGGGTGTCGCGCGACGTGCACGACCTGATCTCGCACACGTTGAGCATGGTCGCGGTCCGTTCGGGAGTGGCCCGGCTGCTGCTCGACGAGCAGCCGGGGGAGGCGCGTCAGGCGCTCGGCGCGATCGAGACGGCCAGCCGGTCGGCGCTGACCGAACTGCGGCGTGTGCTGGCGCAGACCCGCGAACCCGGGCAGGAACTCGACCCGGGCGACCCGGGGCTCGCCGAGGTTGCCTCCTTGGTCGACGGCCTGCGGCATGACGGTCTGGCCGTGGAGTATCACGTCACCGGCGAACCGGTCGACTATCCCGCGCTGTTGCAGACCACGGTCTATCGCATCGTGCAGGAGGCGCTCACCAACGTGGTCAAGCACGCGCATACCGACCGCGCGCGGATCGAGATCCGGCATGCGCCGCACGAGCTGACGGTGTGCATCGAGGATGATGGACCGGCGGCCGGGGCCGCCGAGCAGCCCGACGGCAGCGGCTCGGGTCTCGGCCTGGTCGGGATGCGGGAGCGGGTGTCGTTGTTCGGCGGGCGTTTCGAGTCCGGCCCACGACCCGCGGGCGGCTTCGCCGTCACCGCCTACTTCCCGATCGATGAGGATGCCGATGTCGCCTGAAACCGACCCCACGACAAGCGATTCGGCTCCGATCCGGGTACTCATCGCCGACGACGAGGCGCTCGTCCGCGCGGGATTCCGGGTACTCGTCGACTCCGCACCGGATCTCACCGTGCTCGGTGAGGCAGGCAATGGCGGTGAAGCGGTCAGGCTTACCCGTCAGTTGCGACCCGATGTGGTTCTGATGGACATCCGGATGCCGATCATGGACGGCCTCGAGGCGATGCGGCACATCGCGGCCGGCGGCGCGGACGGCCCACATGTGTTGATAGTGACCACGTTCGACCAGGACGAGCACGTCTTCCAGGCGCTGCGCAGCGGTGCGAGCGGGTTCATCCTCAAGGACTCACCACCCGAGGAACTGCTGCACGCGATCCGCGTTGTCGCCAAAGGGGACGCGCTCCTGACGCCGAGCATCACCCGCCGGATGATCAGCGCGTTCGCCCGCCAGCCCGCCGCGCCGACCTCGCCGCCGGGTGCGCTGTCCGCGCTCACCGAGCGTGAGCGGGAAGTCTTCGAGCACATCGCCTCCGGTCGATCCAACGCCGAAATCGCCGACACCCTGTTCGTGAGCGTGGCGACGGTCAAGACCCACGTCGGGCGCCTGCTCACGAAACTGGATGTCCGCGATCGCGCCCAATTGGTCGTTCTCGCTTACGAAACCGGCATCGTGGTGCCCGGCAACAACTGATCAGTCCGGCTTCGGCGGTGTCTCGACCGCGATTTCGTCACCGAGTTCGAAGCCGTTGGACAGCCGCAGCCGGTCGCCGCTCCAAAAGCGGCCTGGGTCATACCAATTGGGGCTGCGGTCTTGCGGCAGCAGTCCCATCGACTGGTAGGTCGCGGCCACGATCTCCGCGCAGTACGCCTTCTCCAGCTCCCGGGCGGAGGGCTGACGAGACTTGCGCGGCAGGCTCACCCGCCCGCGCAGCCAGCGTCCGGCGAGACCAGCGGTGGACGGGAAGGGGGTTCCGTCCAGCCGCGCGATGGTGCGCAGCAGGCTGTCTTCCATCTCCCGGGTGGCCGGCTGGTTCAACTGCCGTAACCACGCCCGCTGACCGTAGCGGTGCGCCCACACCAGCACGGCGTCGCGCAGGCTGTGCAGCTGGACGCCGCGGTGTGCGGTGCCCGACCACATGTCGGTCAGCGAGTGGCCGAGCTCGGCATGCCAGATCAGCGCGGGCATATCGTCGATCACCACCGACATGCCGACATGGTTCACCGGACTGTTCGTGGTCATCCGAATCGCCCGGTCAGCCGCCGAATGGCCGCGGAACAGCCAGATGTCGCCCGTTCTCGTGAGCTCGAGCGCTCGGTCGAGATTGATGCTCGTACCCGTCATGGCCGTAGCCTATGCGGTATGAGGTGGTGGAAGGCAGTGGGATTGGCGGGCGCGGCCGGTGTGGTCGCCACCGGCGTGGTGGTCGTGCGGGCCGAGCGTCGCCGTCGCGCGTACACACCGGATCAGGTTCGCGAACAACTACACGTGCGTTTCGCCCAGGCGACCGCGGCCGAGCAGGCCGCCGAAACCGCTGCTCCGGCAGCGGAAGAGACGCGCGGGATCCGCGCGCGGCTGCGGCGATTGTTCCGGCGACCGCGGCGCTGAACCGGCGCATTCGGCTGCGCGCGGGCGGTATCCGGTGATCTGATCGATACACCCGACGCTGCCGAGTCGGGGCTCCGAAAGGCAGTGACATGCGCGCAGCGGTCTTGGCGACGGTCGGGAAGATCGCGATCGTGGAACGGGCTGTCCCCGAACCGGGTCCGGCCGAGGTCCTGATCAAGGTCAGTGCGGTCGGTGTGTGCGGGTCGGACGTGCACTACTACGAGCACGGCCGGATCGGCGGGCATGTGGTCGAGCAGCCGTTGGTACTCGGTCATGAAGCATCCGGTGTGGTGATCGGGCTCGGTGCGAACGCGCGCCGGCATGCTGTCGGACAACGGGTTTCGCTCGAGCCGGGCGTGCCGGACTTCACCTGCGCGCAGTGTCGGGCGGGTCGCTACAACCTGTGCCCGGACATACGATTCTTCGGCACCCCTCCGATCGATGGCGCGTTCTGCGAATACGTGGTGCTGCACGAGGAATTCGCGCATGCGGTGCCGGATTCGCTGACCGACGAGGCGGCCGCACTGCTCGAGCCGCTGTCGGTCGGCGTGTGGGCCTGCCGGAAAGCGCGCGTCAGCGCGGGCGATCGCGTGCTGGTCAACGGTGCGGGACCGATCGGACTCGTCTGCGCGCAAACGGCATCGGCGTTCGGCGCGGCCGAAGTGGTGATCACCGACGTGAACCCGCGACGGCTGGCACTGGCCACCGAACTGGGTTGCACGCGTGCGGTGGACGTCGGAGTCACCGCGCTCGGCGACACCGGGTTCGAGCCGAACGTCCTGCTGGAATGCTCCGGCCATCCGACGGCGATCGGTGCCGCGGTGCGGACCGTGGCCAGGGCCGGCCGAGTCGTGCTCATCGGCATGGGCGGCGACGATGTGCCGCTGCCATTGCCCTACCTGCAAGAACGTGAGCTGGAGCTGACCGGGACCTTCCGCTACGCCAACACCTGGCCGACCGCGATCGCGCTCGCGGCCGGCGGACAGGTCGATCTCGATAGGCTGGTCACCGGCAGATTCGGCCTCGAGCAGGTGGCGGACGCGTTGACCAGCGGGCGCGTCGACCCGGACTCGATCAAGCCGATCGTGCTGCCCGGCAGCTGATCGCGGACTCGCCTGAAAAGGCTTGGGCTGCAACCTTTCACGACACGTAATATTGCACAGCACGCCAAATCTGCACGTTGAATCGGAAGGAGTACAAGCGATGACCACCAATTCCGAACGCCTCGCGCGAGGTGCCGCGCTCGCCGCGGTGACCGGCGCGGCGCTGCTCATGGGCACCGGCAACGCCGCGGCCGACGAATGGCCGTCGAACAACGGCGGGCTCTCGGTGTTCGAGGCCAAGGACTTCGCCGTCCCGAGCGATCCCGACTACTGGAATCCGTTCTCCGAGCGGCACCGATTGAGCTCGCCGTTCGGCACCAGCACCCGCATCGTCTGCACCGGTTTCCACGGTGTCCAGGTGGATTGCTGGCAAGCCGACCTCGACGGCAACCCGCACAAGCTCAACCGCGCCCCGCTCGACGTGCCGTGGGCCGGTTCCGCGCAGACGGGACGTTACGGGCCGATCCACTACGTGTACCCGAGCTGAGTTATCCGGTCGATGCGGCGTGCCTTCCGCGCGGCTTGCTCCGGCCGGGGCGCAGCGTCCCGTAAGTGGCTGCGCGGAGCACCCATTCGATCGGACCGTAGCGGTGTCTGCGCACATACCAGGCGCTGACGGCCAGTTGTGCGGCATAGACGACGACCGCGATGCCGAGAACCGCCCACTCCGACAACTTTCCGGCGAGCGCGAACCCGTAACCGGTGAAAATGACCGCGGCGATGAGGGATTGACCGATGTAGTTGGTCGCCGCGATCTTCCCCGCGGGCGCGAAGACCTGCTGAACTGTCGAATTATGGTGTAGCAGACGCAAGATGGTCGCCGCGTAGGCCGCCGAGAGCAGCGGCGCGACGAGATGGGCGGGACCGGCGAGCGGCCAGTCGGTGACGGCGGCCAGTACACAGATCGGGGTCGCGACGGTGAAGCCGATCCACTGGACGCGGGGGAGCAGCGGCAGGTAGCGCTCGGGTTGTTCGAGCAGCCTTGCCTTTCCGGCGACCATCCCGATCACGAACATGGGCAATGCGTTGAGCAACCCGAACATCAAGAAGGCGTAGGCGTTCCCCGCGAAGACGTTCCATCGGTAGCTCGCCGCGTCCAACCAGCCGGATCGTATGGCCGCCAACGCCGTTTCCTGCTGGGTGGCGGTCATGCTCAGGTCGACGTGCAGCACGTTCATCACGGTGATCGCGATGAGCGACACGGTGAACGGCACCGCCGCCACGATCAGCGCCGTCTTCGAACGCAAACGGCTCAACGCGAGCAGCGCGAGCCCGGCCACCCCGTAACCGAACAATACGTCGCCGGTGAAGAGAAAAGCGATGTGCAGCAGGCCGATTGCCATCAGCATCGAACAACGGCGCACGGTCCGTGCGGTCGGGCTGACCCGCG
The DNA here is from genome assembly GCF_040681495.1 of Nocardia sp. NPDC051756. Classification (NCBI taxonomy): domain Bacteria; kingdom Bacillati; phylum Actinomycetota; class Actinomycetes; order Mycobacteriales; family Nocardiaceae; genus Nocardia; species Nocardia sp. NPDC051756. The sequence continues at coordinate 317,963 of NZ_JBFAYV010000006.1, forward strand.
CCCGCGCGGCCGAGCGGAATTGCATGGTCAAGGAATAGCCGAAAAGGAACGAGAACAGCACATAGAACTTGTCGTAGAAGAGCGCGTTCACCAGGGAATGCGCGGGTCCGTCGGTAAATCCGCCCGGCTTCGACATCACCATGATATTGACCAGGAAGATGCCGCCGAGCGCGAAACCGCGTAGAGCGTCGAGCACCGTAATGCGTGGTGGTGGCGGGGAAATCGGCTGATTCATGCCGACCGACGCTAGGCAGTCGAATCGTTTTCCGAATCACGCCACAGGCTGACCATCGCCTACCTCTCGCGGATGATTTCGCGGCCGGAACCACTTTCTTACGTGCCTTTGTCATCGGCCTCGCATTGCTTTGCCGACGGTCGCGCAGCATCAGCGACGAACACCCGGTGGCTGCCGGGTGCATCGAACGGAAGAGGAGTTCGGAAGGTGCGAAGAATCGCCGCCATCATGCTCGCTGTGACCCTGCCCGTGGCCGGTATCGCCGGTGCGTCCGAGACCGCGGCGCCGATGGCGCCGCCGGCCTCGGCGGTGGCCGGTCCGTTCACCCAATTGCCCGCTCCTACCGGCGCTTTCGCGGTCGGGCGCAACGTGCTGCACCTCGTCGACCCGGACCGCAGCGATCCGTGGACACCGGCGCAGCGGCGCGAGCTGATGGTCAGCATGTACTACCCGGCGCAGCGGAGCGATGGTGTGCGCGCACCGTACGCGACGGACCGGGAAGCCCGGCTCCTGCTCGACGGCTCCGGGATGCCGGGCGTCCCCGCGGAGGTGTTGAGCCAGGCGGGCACGAACGCGGTGGTGGATGCGGCTCCGGTCGCGGGCGCCTACCCGATGGTGGTGGTGTCGCCCGGCTTCACCGCTTCCCGATTCACCCTCACCGCGCTGAGCGAAGAACTCGCGAGCCGCGGATATGTGGTCGCCGCGGTCGATCACGCCGGTGAGTCGTTCGGGATCGAGTTCCCCGGCGGCCGCATGTCCACATGTGTGGCCTGTGACCGGGTGACCGATCCGGCTGCACTGAAGCCCGTGGCCGAGACCAGGGCGCACGACGTCGCCTTCTTACTCGACCGGCTCACCGGACCCGCGCCCGCCTGGTCGCACGCGGGCCTCATCGACGCCACCCGGATCGGCATGGCCGGGCACTCGATCGGCGGGGCGAGCGCCGCCGCCACGATGGCGATCGACGCGAGAGTGCGGGCCGGCGCGGACATGGACGGCTCCTTCCCCGGCATCATGCCGGCCGCCGGTCTCGGCGATCGCTCGTTCCTGCTGCTCGGCGCCGACGGCCAGACCAGTCCGGGCGGGGATCAGACGTGGGATGAGGCATGGACCCGGCTGCGGGGATGGAAGCGCTGGGTGACCCTCGTCGGCGCGGACCACGACTCGTTCGCCGACACCGGTGCCCTCGCCGAGCAGGTCGGGCTGCCGGGCGAGACCGCGTTGCGTGCGGGCCGCGCCGTCGATCTCACGCGTATCTTGGTCGCCACGTTCTTCGATCAGCAGCTGCGCGGCATCGGGCAACCGAGCCTGGAGCACCTGGCCACCGCCTTCCCCGAAGTCCGGTTCAACAATCCGTGAACGGCAGAGCATGGGGTTCGGCGACATTCGAGGAAGGGAACTGCGCGAGATGAGCAGCAAGATGCCGGCCGGGATCAGCATGATCAGTGCGCTGGCGGTGACCGCCTGCCTGATCACGGCCTGCGGCGGGAGCGAGTCCACCAGCTCGCCCTGGTGTCCGAAGGTGTTGGGGCACGAGGTTTCCTGCGGGACGCTGGCGCGTCCGGTCGTCGCGGATCGGCCGGAACTGGGTGAGTTGGGCGTCCGGTACGCGCTGGTGCGACACAGCCGTCGCGATGTACCCGTGGCCGGCACGATCGCGCCCAATCCGGGCGGGCCCGGCGGACCCATCGTCGAGCAGGCGGAGTCGGCGGTGAAATTGGCCGAACCGCTTCTCGACGATCACGACCTGCTGTTGATCGATCCGCGTGGGACCGGATTGTCGAGCCCGTTGGACTGCGGACTCGGCACCGAAGCGGTCGAACTCGATACGCGCGCGCGGCAGCGGGAGGTGGTCGAGCAGTGCGGTGAGCGGCTCGGACCGCACGCGGCGGGCTACACGTCCGCGGCGACCGCCGACGATTTCGACGCCGTGCGTGACCGGCTCGGCATCCCGAAACTGGTGCTGTACGGCCTGTCCTATGGAACGTATCTGATGCCGATCTACGCGCAGCGGCATCCCGGCACCGTGCAGTCGATCGTGTTGTCGGGCGCCTATCCGATCGATTTCGACCCGTTGTCGCGGCCGAGCGCCCAGGCGGTTTCGCTGTCTCTGCACCGTATCTGCGACCGCAGCAAGCAGTGTGACGGCGACACCGCCGTCGCCGATCTGGCGGCAACCATGGATCGATTGCGGACCAACCCGCTCACTCTCGACAGCCTGCTGCTGACCGAGAGCAAGCTCAGCAGTTTGGTATTCGAGTCGGCCAGCGGCGGGATCGGCTGGGACCCGGCAGCGCTCACCCCGCTGGGCACGTTGCCTGCCGCGCTGCACAAGGCGGTGCGCGGCGACGATTCGGCGCTGGCGGAGTTCGTCAAGGCGACTGTGCCGTCGGGCGGCGGGGATGCCGCGTTGGGGATGGCGGTGGTCTGCAACGACTACGCCAAAGCTTGGTCGCCGGATCTGCCGATAGCACAACGTGATTCGGCATATCGACAGGCCCTGTCCGCGACTGCCCCCGGCGAATTCGGTGCTTTCAGCGCGGCGGGGTTCGACGGCGGATTGAGCGACGGCGGCGACATCTGCATGCAGTGGCCGAGTTCCGGTTCCGCACAACCGCATTCGAACGGCATGCCGGATGTCCCGGTGCTGGTGCTCTCGGGCGATCTGGACGCGAACACCCCCGACACCAACGGTCGGCTGGCGGCCGCACAGTTCCGGCGGGCCACGTTCGTATCGGTGCCGAACACCGGCCATGTGCCCGGACCGGAACCGAGCGGATGCGTCCTCGGCGTCATTGCCCGCTTCGTCCGGACCACCTCGGCCGACGATCTCGCCTGCCTGGACCGGATACCGCCGATCGCGGTGACCGCGGTCACGAACTGATGGCCTGTGCCGACCAGCGCCCGGCCGACCAGCGACAATAGCCGGATGATCACTGCCGTCGATCGTCCGCACGGGACCGGGCTGCGCCGAGGCGTCGGAGCCCGGGTCGCGTGATGCTGCGGGCGCGGATCACCGCCGTCGCGGTCGCGGCGACCGCGGTGGCCATCGTGGTCATCGTCGGCTCGTTCTACAGCGGGACCAGCGGAGTCGTCGCGGATCAGCTCGACCGCAGCCTGAACGACCGCGCGGACACCGTCCTGGCCGTACTCGACTCCGGTCGCCCGCTGTCTGCGCGACCCGATACCGTCGAGCAGATCCTGTCGCCCGACGGCGCCGTGCGGGTGCTCGGCTCGGGCGACCAACCGCTACCGATCTCCGACGCGGATCGCGCGGTCGCCCGAACCGGGAGCGGCACAGTCGAATCCGACCTGGACTTCGACGGCCAGTCCTACGGTCTGCTCACCAGGCCGCGCCCCGGTGGCGGCGCGGTGATGGTCGCCCAGCGCTATCGAGAACCCGAACGGATCGCCCGCGAATTCTTCTGGCGCGCAATCGGGATCACCCTGATCGCGGTGGCGGTCTCGGCGCTGCTGAGCTGGCTGGCGATCGGGCGCATCCTGCGACCCGTGCGCCGGCTGCTCGCTGCCACCGAACGCATCAGCTCGACGCAGGATCTGTCCACTCCGCTACCGGCCGCGGGCCGCGATGAAATAGGCCGCCTCACCGGCAGTTTCGCTGCGATGCTCAGCGCGTTGCGTCGCTCCCGCGACCAGCAACACCGGCTGGTCGAGGACGCCAGCCAGGAACTGCGCACACCGCTGACCTCGATCCGCGGCAGCGCCGAACTCCTGCAAAACGCCGGACTCGACGCCGATGCGGAAGCTCGCGTGCTCACCACGCTGGTCCAGGAATCCGCCGCGCTCGACGAGTTGGTCGCGGAGCTGGTCGAACTCGCCTCCGACCAGCACGGCCCGCAAGCCGAAACCCAGTGACGCTATCCGGCAGCGGGCAGGTCCAGCCGGCCGGTCCGGTATCCGCGAGCCGCGTCGTAGATCCTGCTGCGGTCCTTGGACAGCTGGTCTTGCGGCGCGGTGATGCCGTCCGGCACCCGGAGCGTATCGAAATTCGGTTCCGCCGAAGGTGATTCGCTTCGGGTGAGGGTGAGCGTGCCGAGCGGGATCGTTTCCGCGCCGTGCCACAGCTGGGTCGGGTCGTGCACCTCGTCGGTGGCATCCGGCAGGTGAGCCGTGAGTTCGAACTGGACCGGGAGACGATCGGTCAGATCCGTCACGAGGTAGTCGCGCGGCATGGCCTGCGCGGACTCCGGGGCGAGAGTCGGCAAGGGGCGCAATGGCCGCCAGCTCAATCGAGCCCATCGAGCCGTGCCCGCCGCGTCCACCATTCCGTAGGCGTGCACCGAGTGAAACTCCACGCCGGTGAAACTGGTGATGGGCCGGGACTTTTCGGCGAGGCCCAGCGCCGTGGCCGCCTCGGGGTGGTCACGGAGGAAGGCCGGAACGGCGGCCGGATCGTCGGATTGGGTGGCTCGCAGAAAGGCCACCATGTCCGCGCCGTTGCGCACGAAGAAGACCGGCAGGGTGAACATGATCAGATCGAGGCCACCGACGCGGGTCGCGAGGCCGTGGTCGCCGGGGTTGCCGTCGTGCCCGTCGAGGTCGCCGAGTGTGCTGGAGAAGCGAGCCGTCGCCGGGGTGCTCGGCGCGGTGAAGATCGCCGCGGTGCTCAGCTGCGCCGCCCGCGTGTGCGGGATGAATTCGCCGGTCGCCCAGCCGCCGCGCGCGTGCAGCAGTCGCTGCCCGAGATTTGCCCCGGTCGCCGCCGCCACCTGTTCGGCGAGGTAGGCGCCATCGTCATGAGGATCGCTGTTCACTCTGTCGACCGTACGGTCTTCCCGGTCTAGAGCGAATCGGTCACCGTATCGGTCGTGCGTGACGCGCGCTACGCACCGATGGTCAGCCGCCCAGGTTCCCGTACGATTCCTTCGAAATGAAACTGTTCGGACGGCGCCAAGAAAAGACGGAGCTTGAGCGGGTGCTCGACGGCACGCGCCGCGGCACGGGGTCGGCGCTGATGTTCTGGGGTGACCCGGGCATCGGGAAGACCGCGGTGCTGGAGTACGCGACCTCGGCCGCGGCCGACTTCACCGTGCTGTGTTGCCGCGGCACCCGAATGGAGTCCGGCCTCGCCTTCGCCGCACTGCACGAGCTGCTGTGGCCGGTGATCGATCGGATCGACGCGCTGCCGGCGCCCCAGGCCGCCGCCCTGCACGGCGCACTCGGGCGCAGCGGTGCGGCCGCGAACCGCTTCCTGATCGGCGTGGCCACCCTCACCCTGCTCTCCGATCTCGCCACCGAACGACCACTGCTGATCACCGTCGACGACGCCGACCTGCTCGACGAGCCGACCGCCGAATGCCTCGCGTTCATCGCCCGGCGGCTGCGCACCGAACCGATCGCGATGCTGCTCGCCGGACACGACGACCCCGCGCACGGCGGACCCTGGGAACAGATCGCCGGGATGGAAGTCGCCCCGCTGTCCGACGCCGACGCGAGCGACTACGTGCGGCACGAAGTCGAGGGTGCCGACGCGGACACCATCCGCCGCACCGTGCGAATGGCCGCGGGAAATCCCTTGGCGCTGCGTGAACTTCCCGGCATCAACGACGCCGACGGAGAGCGCGCACCGGTCGGCCCGCTGTTGCGCCGCGCGTTCAGTGCCCGCACCGCCCGGCTCACTCCGCAAGCCCGGACCCTGCTGCTGGTCGCGGCGGCGGAGAACCGTGGTGACGCGCGCGCGATCCGCGAGGCGGCGGCCACCCTCGGCGCGGGCCCCGCGGCCTGGGACGAGGTACAACGGTCCGGCCTGCTCGTCGCCGCCGACGGCCGAACCCGGTTCCGCACCCCACTGATCTCGGCCGTCGTCTACGAGGAAGCGCCTTTCCCGGAACGCCAATCGGCACACCGTGCATTGGCGCAGACGATGCGCGGCCACGACAACGAAGGACTGCGCGCCTGGCACCTGGCCGCGGCCGCCGACGAGGCCGACGAGGAAATCGCCGCGCTGCTGGAGAACCACGCGCGAGACTGCTGGCGACGCGGCGGTTATGCCACGGCGGCGCGAGCGATGCGGCGGGCGGCGGCGTTGTCACCGATGCCTGCGGATGCGGGCCGACGACTCGCACTCGGCGCCCGATCCGGCTGGGAGGCTGGCCAGGTCGACACGGCCCGCGAGCTGCTCGATCGCGCCGACCGATTGGCCTCCGCGGAAGCCGTGGCGCTGGGCAGCGGCGGCCTGCGCGGCATCATCGAATTCGCCTGCGGCGATCAGGAACGCGCGAATCAATTGCTGCTGCGCGACACGCACGCGGTGGCCCACGCGGCCGAGGCTGTGGAGCTGGCGTGCCTGGCGATCCGAGCCGGCTGGTCGGGCGGGTCGGTCACCCGGCAGGCCGACGCGCTGCACCGGCTCGCGGAACTGGCGACCGCCGCCGAATTCCCGGAGGTCACCCTCATCTCCACCGTCGGGCAGTGGTGGAGTACCGATCCCGGACCGCAGCCCGTGCCGTGGACGGACGACACCGTTGCTCAACTCGACGCGGTCTCCTGGCGGCTGATGCCACCCGCACCGCTGGGCGTGGCATGGGGCCTGGAACTGCGACTGCGAGATGTCTACCGGCACAAGGTCGACGAACTACGCCGGACGAACGCGATCATCGGCCTGATCCTGACGACCTCGCAAACGGTGACCCTCGACATCGTCCGCGGGCGCTGGACCGAGGCGACCGCCAACGCGACGGAGACGCTGCGCCTCGCCGAGGAGATCGGCGCCGAACACGGTGCCTCCCAATGCCGTAACTCCTTGGCCTGGCTCGCCTCACTGCGCGGCGATCAGCAGGCGGTCACCGAACTCACCTCTCGGACACTGGAATTATCGATCCCACGCGGCGTGCGCGCGCTGACCGCCGCCGCCTACTGGCACCGCGGCCAGGCCGCCTTGTTCGCCGGCCGACCGGGCGAGAGCCTGGAGGACCTGCTCCGGCTGACCGAACCCGGACACCACGCCGAGCACCCGACCTTCGCCCTGCTCGCCGCCGAAGACACCGTGGAAGCGGCGTGCCGGGCGGGACGCGCCGAACAGGGTGCCGCCGCGTTGCGCCCGTTGCAGGAATGGGCGGATCGCACCGGAGCACCCTGGGCCGTGGCCGCCGCGTACCGAAGCGCGGCGCTACTTGCGACCGACGACGCGGAAGACCTGTTCCAGCGCGCCCTTCAGGTCCCGGGCGCGGCCGAGCGCCCCTTCTGCCACGCGCGCACCCGGCTGCTCTACGGCGAATGGCTGCGCCGAGCCCGCCGCCGCACCGACGCACGCGTGCAACTGGCCGAGGCCGCCGAGGTCTTCCGCCGCCTCGGCGCCGTGCCGATGCTCGAACGCAGCCTGAACGAGCAGGAACTGACCGGCCAGCAACTGCGCCGCACCGAATCGCCGAAGGGCGGTATCGAAGTCCCGCTCACTCCGCAGGAACTGCGAGTCGCCAGGCTCGCCGCCGACGGCCTCACCAATCGCGAGATCGCCGCCCAACTCCTGATCAGCCCCCGCACCGTCGGCCACCACCTGTCCAGCGTCTTCCCGAAACTCGGCATCGTCGGACGCGGCGAACTGGCCAGAATCGATTTCGAGAACGGTCTGCGCCTGACGGTCGACAGTTCGCCGTGACCTAGGTCGGTGACGTCGGTCACCGACCTATTCGATGACCGATTTCCGGCGGCGCGCGAACTCATAGCGTCGTTGGCATGAACGACGACAACCCATCTCGGCTCACCGTCATCGTCGGTGGCGGTTCGGCCGGGGCCGTCCTCGCCGCCCGGCTCACCGAGGATCCCGATCGCCACGTGCTCCTGGTGGAGGCTGGCCCGGCCTACGCTCCGGACGGGTATCCCGACGAGGTCGCGAACAGCAGCGTGCTCGGCGGGTATACCGGTCACGACTGGGGTTACCACTCCGAGCCCGGTTACCTCGGCCACCCGGTCGCGGCCTACCGCGGCAAGGTGCTCGGCGGCAGCTCGGCGGTCAACGGCTCCGTCGCCGTTCGCGCGCTTCCGTCGGATTTCGATCGTTGGTCGAAGAGCGGGCTGGCGGGTTGGTCGTATGCGGATCTGCTGCCTGCCTTCCGGGCATTGGAGTCCACCAGCGCGGGTGCGGACGCCCTGCACGGGCGCACCGGACCGCTGCCCATCGAGCAGCTCACCCGCGACGACCTCAGTCCGATGCAGCGGGCGTTCGTCGATGCGGCTCTCGCCCAGGGGATGTCGAGGGTCGACGACTTCAACGGCACCGACCCCGACGGCGTCGGCCCCTACCCGATGAACGTGCGCGACGGTGTCCGCGTCAACACCGGCATGGCCTACCTGACCGACGAAGTGCGCGCCCGGCCCAATCTCACCATCAGCGCCGGCCTGCTCGTCGACCGTGTGCTCGTCGAGGACGGGCGGGCGGCAGGCGTCGTCCTCGCCGACGGCACCGAGGCGCGCGCCGACGAGGTGATCCTCAGCGCGGGCGCCTACGGCAGCGCCGCGATCCTGTTGCGCTCGGGCATCGGCCCCGCCGCCGACCTTGCCGCCCTGGACATTCCGCTGATCGCGGACCTGCCCGTCGGGCTGCGATTGCAGGATCACCCCTTCTACTACAACGCCTACGCCGCCGACCCTGACCGCATCGGGGCGCAGACTCCGGTGATCGGCGCGAAGGTCTGGACCGGGAGTTCGGCAGCGGCAGCGGGGGAACTGGATCTGCACATCACCGCCACGCACCTGTTCGACCACAGCACCAGCCCCACCGGTGTCGGATTCGTGCTCGCGGTGGCGTTGGTGCGGCCGCAGTCGCAGGGCACCCTGACCCTGGTCAGCCGGGACCCGGCGGACGCGCCGCGCATCGAGCTGAACTTCCTGGCCGAGCCCGACGACCGCCGTCGCCTGATCGAGGGCATAGAACTCGCCCGCCGCCTCGGCGGGACCCTGCCGCTGGCCGAACTAGTTGTGCGCGAGCTGAACCCGGGACCGCAAGCAGTAAGCGCCGCCGACCTCGAGGCGTCGATGCTCGCCACCCTGGACACCTACCACCACCCGACCTCCACCGCCCCGATGGGCGCCGACGACGACCCGACCGCGGTGACCGACCGGCTCGGCGCGGTGCGCGGCGTCCCCGGCCTGCGCGTGGTCGACGCCTCGATCTTCCCCGACGTCCCCTCCGCGGCGACCAACCTCACGGTCATCGCCGCCGCCGAACACATCGCCCGCCAGATCTGAACCACCGCACCATTTGTCACCTGTTCGCTCGGCTGAAGGAAATATCGTCACTGTGACCAATTCCGGTCTCCCGCACGCCCGCAACTACATCGACGGTCAGTGGACCGACTCCACCACGCACACCGAAACCCTGAACCCGGCCACCGGCAAGGTACTCGGCACCTTCGCCGATGCCGGCGCCGACGAGGCCAAGGCCGCGATCGCCGCCGCCCGAACCGCTTTCGACACCACCGACTGGGCCCGCGACCGCACTCTGCGGGCCAGGGCGCTGTTCGAAATAGCGGACCACCTCCAGACCCGCCGCGATGAATTCATCACGCTGCTCGCCCGGGAGAACGGAAAAATCCTGGGCGACGCGACTTTCGAGGTCGACCTCACCATTCCGAAGTTGCGGTACTACGCCGCGCTCGCGCTGAGCGACCATGGCGGCGCGGCCGAGGTCCGGCCGGGCCTGTACTCCATGACGCTTCGGGAAGCCGCGGGTGTCGCCGGAGTCATCGCGCCGTGGAATTCGCCACTGGTGCTTGCCGTTCGGTCCTTCGCGCCCGCCCTTGCCGCGGGTTGCACAGTGGTGCTGAAGCTGCCCGGTCAGACCGGTTTGATCAACGGCTTGATCGGCGAGCTGGTCGCGCAGACCCGGAGCCTGCCCGCCGGTGTCATGAACGTCTTCACCGAGTCCGGCAATGACGGTGCGCCGCTGCTCATTTCGTCGCCCGACGTGGACGTGGTCAGCTACACCGGCTCGACCGCGGTGGGCCGGGCGATCATGGCGAACGCCGCGCCGACGCTCAAGCCGCTGTCGCTGGAACTCGGCGGCAAGAGTCCGATGATCGTCTTCGACGATGCCGACCTCGACGCCGCCGTACCGGTGCTGACCAAGGCGATCACCACGTTCACCGGCCAGTTCTGCATGACCGGCAGCCGAATCCTGGTGCAGCGCGGCGTCGCCGACGAGTTGCGGCGCCGGATGGTCGCCGCGCTGGAGGCGGTCAGGGTCGGTCCCGGCGATGACCCGGACAGCGAGATGGGCGCGATGATCGACGAGCGCAATGCCGAGCGGGTCGAGGGTGTCGTCGCCGACGCCGCCGCCTACGCGACGGTGCTGGTGCGGGGCCGGCGCGACGGCGCGTTCCTGCACCCGTCCCTGGTCGAGGTCGACGACCTGAATGCGCCCATCGTGCAGCACGAGGTGTTCGGCCCGGTCGCCACCTTCGAGGTGTTCGACACCGAAGCGGAGGCGATCATTCGCGCGAATGCCACCGAATACGGTTTGGCGGCGTCGATTTGGACGCGCGACGTCGATCTTCCGCTGCGCGTCATGCGGGAGATCAAGGCGGGCACGGTCTGGACCAACACCTGGGCGATCGTGCACGACATGTTCGAAGAGGGCGGCTTCAAACAGTCCGGACTCGGCCGGCTCAACGGTCTGCGTGGTCTCGAAGAGTTCCAGGAGACAAAGCATTTCGTGCACGCGGCCGCGCGAGGCTGAGCATGTCGTCCGTTGTCCTCGCGCACCGCGGGGATGTGGCGCTGATCGTGGCCCGAACGGTCGAACCGGGCCACGAGCGGCCATTCCAGGAGTGGGCGCGCGGGATCCTGGCGGCCGCCGCCACGATGGACGGCTACTTGGGCGGCGGCCTGTTCCACCCGGCCGCGGACGGCGACCCGTGGATCATCGTGCACCGCTTCAAGAATCAGCACGCGCTGCGAGCGTGGCTGGACTCCCCGCGGCGGGCCAGGTTCTTCGACAACTCCGCGGGACACCGGCACACCGAGGTCGCGCGACGTGAACTGACCGGCATGGAGACCTGGTTCGCGGACCTGAACCCGGCCGCCGCGGCACCGCCCCGGTGGAAGATGGCGGCCGGCTCCGCGATCGGGATCTTCCCGATCTCCCTGCTCGGCAGCGCGATTCTCGCCCCGCACCTGACCGCGCTGCCGCTGGTGCTGCGGACCGCCGTCTTCGCCGTGCTGTTCAGCGTCCTGATGACCTACGTGTCCATGCCACTGGTCACCCGCGCACTGCGCCGCTGGCTCCGCCCCGCGCACCCGAAAATCAACCCCACAAGGAGATTCCCATGACCACCGCAATCATCGGCACCGGCAACATCGGCAGCCGCCTGGCGGCCGACCTCATCGCGGGCGGCGTAGACCTGCTGCTCGCGGGCACCGACCTCGTCGGCACTCAGGTTTTCGCCGAGCAGCTGGGCGAGCGGGCGACCGCGGTCACCGTCGACCAGGCCGTCGACCAGGCGGACGTGATCATCTTCGCCGTCTGGCTCGACACCACCAAGCAACTGCTCGCCGAATACGGCGACCGGCTGTCGGGCAAGATCCTGGTCGACCCGTCCAACCCGATCGCACCGGCCGGCGACGGCGGTTTCGTGAAGACGATTCCCGCCGACCAGTCCGCGGGTCAGATCCTGGCCGCCCTCGTCCCGGCGAACGCCAAGCTGGTCAAGGCCTTCGGCACGCTGTCCGCCGAGTCGCTCGGTTCAGCCGCCCGCCGGACCCCGGAACTCGCGGTCGGCTTCTACGCCGCGGACGACGAGGCGGCCGGTAAGACGGTCGCCGAGCTGATCACCGCGGCAGGCTTCGACCCCATCCCGGTCGGCGGCCTCGACCAGTCGATCCGTATCGAGGTGTTCGGCGACCTGCACGAGTTCGGCGCCCTCGGCAAGGTGGTCGACCGCGCCGCGGCGCTCGCCGCGCTCTGACCTCGAACGCGGCGTTCCGCACCGCCGTTGAGCTGCGCGTTCGGAAACCGTTCAGTGGGCCTCGAGCTGCCGCCCACATCATCTGTGCCGAGTGCCGGGCACCCGCGCGGCACTCGCTCTCAGACAAGGAAGTGCATGAGTTCGGATATCAACGTCGCGATCATCTACTACTCGGCCACCGGCAGCGTGCACGCACTGGCCCAGGCCTCGGCTGACGCCGCCGAGAAGCTGGGCGCGACCGTGCGGCTGCGCCGGGTGCGCGAGCTGGCGCCGCCGGAGGCCATCGCGGCCAACCCGCGCTGGGCCGCCCACTTCGCGGCCACCAGGGACATCCCGGAAGCCGTTGTCGGCGACATGGATTGGGCCGATGTCATCCTGTTCGGCTCGCCGACCCGGTTCGGCCTGCCCGCCGCCCAGCTCAAGCAGTACATCGACCTCGCGGGCGGACTGTGGGCGCGCGGCGGATTGGTGAACAAGGTGTGCTCGGCGTTCACCTCGACCGGCACCCTGCACGGCGGCCAGGAGACCACGATCCTGGCCATCGGCAACACCTTCTACCACTGGGGCGCGATCATCGTCCCGCCCGGCTACGCCGACCCCATCCAGCACAAGTCCGGAAACCCTTACGGCACAAGCCATGTCTCGGACAACGGCGCGATCGCGCCGGGCGAGACCGAGCTGGCCGCCATGGAATTCCAGACCCGCCGGGCCATCGAGGTCGCCGCGGCCCTGCACCGCGGCAACGAAGTTCGGTAACTCCAGCATGAGGAATGACGTGAACCACGATTACATCGTTGTCGGCGCCGGCTCCGCGGGTGCGGTCCTCGCGCGTCGTCTGGTCGACGCCGGACACCGGGTGTTGCTCCTGGAAGCCGGTCCCGCAGACAGCAATCCGGCGATTCACGACCCGCTCCGCTCGGTCGAGCTGTGGGGGAGCGAGGTCGACTGGGCGTTCAGCACCGAGCCGCAGACCTACGCCGACGGCCGCTCGCTGCCCTGGCCGCGGGGCAAGACCCTCGGCGGCAGCAGCGCGTTCAACGGCATGATCTACGTCCGCGGGATCGCCGCCGACTACGACGCGTGGGCGTATCAGGGTGCGGCAGGCTGGGATTGGCGCGGCGTCGAGCCGTACTTCCGCCGCCTGGAGCGGTTCGAGGACGGCGCGGACGGCCGCGGCACCGACGGGCCGCAGTATGTGCAGCGCAACCCGGGACCGGATCCGCTGGTGCGGGCGTGGGTCGCCGCCGCGCAGGAATACGGCCTGCCGTTCAACGACGACTACAACACCGGCGACATCACCGGCGTGAGCTACACCCAGCACACCATTCGCGACCACCAGCGGCAGAGCACCTGGGTCGGCTACGGCCGTCCCGTGCAGGACAACCCGAAGCTGACCGTGCTCACCGGCGCCCAGACCACCCGGGTGCTGTTCGACGGCGATCAGGCGATCGGCGTCGAGTACCTGCGCGAAGGACTCCGGCACACCGCGTACGCCGACGCCGAAATCGTGCTCTCGGCAGGTGTTTTCGGGTCGCCGCAGCTGCTCATGCTCTCCGGCGTCGGCCCGGGGGAGCACCTGCGGTCGCTGGGGCTGCGGGTGCGCGCGGACCTGCCCGGCGTCGGGCAGAACCTGCAAGACCACTGGTCCAGCCCGCTGGTCTGGCGATCCAAGCAGCCGAGCCCGCCGTGGGCCGCGCAGGGCTTGGAGGCACATTTTTTCGCCGGTACCCGTCCGGGTCTGATCGCGCCGGACATCCAGCCACTGTTCCTGTCCTGGGTCTATCCGTTGCCGGGTGTCGAACTGCCGGAGCAGGGATTCTCCGCGGTCGCGCAGTTGCTGCACCCGTACAGCCGTGGCGAATTGCGTTTGCGCTCCGCGGATCCCACCGCGGCGCCGATTCTGGACCCGCGCGTGTTCGCCGATCCGCGCGACCTCGAGACCCTGGTGGACAACCTGGAAATGCTGCGCGCGATCACCGCCCAGGACGCCATGCGGGACTGGGTCGACGGTGAGGCGGTACCGGGTCCCGGGGTGCGCACGCGCGAGCAATTGCGCGATCACGCGCGCGCCACCGTGGTCAGCGGACATCACCAAGTCGGCACCGCCCGAATGGGTTTGGACGCGGCGTCGGTCGTCGACCCGGAACTGCGCGTGCACGGCCTCTCCGGGCTGCGCGTCGCCGATGCCTCGATCATGCCGACGCTGCCCAGCGGAAACACCAACGGCCCCAGCATCATGATCGGTGAGAAGGCCGCCGACCTGATCCTCGATCGGACGGCGGAACTCCGATGACGACCACGATCACCGCGTCCGTCGCCCGCGCGGGCATCGACGAATTCCAAGTCGAGCAGCTGGAATTGGAAGATCCGCGCCCCGATGAGGTGCTGGTCCGCTACATCGCCTCGGGGTTGTGCCACACCGATCTGGAGGCCGCGCGCGGCAACGTGCCGACACCGCGGCCGGTCGTCCTCGGGCACGAGGGCGCGGGCGAGGTCGTCGCGGTGGGCTCCGCGGTCACCGGTTTCGCGGCCGGCGACCGGGTGCTGCTGAGCCTGGATTCCTGCGGCTCCTGCGTCAATTGCCTTGGCGGTCAGCCCGGTTACTGTGATCGCCACATCCCGCTGAACTTCCACGCGGCACGCGCCGATGGTTCGGTGGGCTTGCGCGACGCCGCGGGTAAACCCGTGCACGACCACTTCTTCGGCCAGTCCTCGCACGCCACCCACGGGCTCGCGCATCCGCGCAGCCTGGTCAAGGTGGATTCGCGGACACCGCTGGAAGTGCTCGCGCCGATGGGATGCGGCGTGATCACCGGCGCCGGGGCGGTGCTGAACTCGCTGCGGGTGCAGGCGGGCAGCACGGTCGCCGTGTTCGGAGCGGGCGCGGTCGGGCTGAGCGCGGTGCTGGCCGCGGTGGTCGCGGGCGCCGCGCAGATCATCGTGGTCGATCGCAATGCCGAACGGCTCACGCTGGCAAGCGAACTCGGTGCGACCCACCTAGTGGACGCCACCGAGGTAGACCCGGCCGAGGCCGTGCGCGAGCTGACCGGCGGTCGCGGCGTGGACTACAGCGTCGAATCCACCGGCGTGCTCGCGGTGATGAACACCGCCATCGCCGCGCTCGCACCGCTGGGCGCGGCGGCCATCCTCGGCGTGACCGCGCCCGAGGCGGCCTTGCAGGCGAACGTGTTCGAACTGCTCAAGGGCCGTACGGTCACCGGTTCGGTGATGGGCCATCAGGCGCCGGGAGTGCTGATTCCGCGGCTGCTGCGCCTGTACGAGGAAGGCCGATTCCCGGTGCATCGGCTGGTCCGCACCTACCCGCTGGCCCAGATCAACACCGCCGTCGCCGACGTCAAAGCCGGCACGACGGTCAAAGCGGTGCTTACTCCCTGAGCGGCACCACGCAATTCCTGAACATCGGATTCACCACGAAAGGCACATCGACAATGAAGACCAAGCGCACTCGCGTCGGCCGCACCATGCTGATCGGCATGGCGGTCGCGCTGAGCATGGCCGCGTCCGCGTGCTCGGCCAAGGCCGACAAAAGCCCGGCCGCGGACCAGTCGTTCGAGAAGCCGTCGGTGCTGCTCGTGCACGGCGCGTTCGCCGACGGCTCCAGCTGGAGCAAGGTCGCCGAGAAGCTCCAGCGTGACGGCTACCAGGTCACCACCGCCGCGGTCCCGCTGCGCGGCCTGACCTACGACGCCGCCTACATCCGCGGCGTGCTGGACGGCATGCCGGGCAAGACCATCGTGGTCGGCCACTCCTACGGCGGCGCGGTCATCAGCAATGCCGCGACCGGCTCGCCCAAGGCAGCCGGACTGGTCTACATCGCCGCGTTCGCTCCCGACAAGGGCGAAAGCCTCGGCGAACTGGACGGGCGCTTCGGCGGTCCGGCCAGCAAGATCGCGGCGCCGCGCGAGTACCCGCTGCCGGACGGGAAGGGCAACGCGCCCGAACTGGTCATCGCGCAGGACAAGTTCGGCGAGTTCTTCGCCCAGGACCTGCCCGCCGCCGACGCGGCGGTGCTCGCGGCCGGACAGCGTCCCATCGCGGTGGCCTCGTTCACCGAGCCGT
Organism: Nocardia sp. NPDC051756; assembly: GCF_040681495.1. Classification (NCBI taxonomy): domain Bacteria; kingdom Bacillati; phylum Actinomycetota; class Actinomycetes; order Mycobacteriales; family Nocardiaceae; genus Nocardia; species Nocardia sp. NPDC051756. The sequence continues at coordinate 334,202 of NZ_JBFAYV010000006.1, forward strand.
CTGCGGAACCGGCCTGGAAGACGCTGCCGAGCTGGACCCTGGTGGCCACCGACGACAAGATGATTCCGCCGGCCGGACAGCGCGAGATGGCCGCCAGGATCAAGGCCACGGTCGTGGAGCACGCGGGCAGCCACGCCATCGCCCTGTCCCAGCCGCAGGCCGTCGTCGACCTCATCGAAACCGCGGCCGCCAAGACCGCCTGATCGGGGCCCGGCTCGCGGGATGTGGGCGGGCGATACCGGTCGGTTGTAATAGTCTGGCGGTATCACCGATAGTCAGGGCATGAAACGAGTACTCGCGTGCGTAGGTATCGGTGCCGCTGCTCTGCTGTTCGCTGCTCCGATCGCCTCCGCTGACCCCGACGCCGACGCCAGGCTTGCCAACCGGCACGACTGGTCCGGTGAGTTCATGTCGCAGGACAACCTGCGCCTGTCGTCGCGGATCGTGATCAGTCCGTACGGCACCAGCAGGCCGATCATGTGCAGTGGTGGGGACGGGCACTACTCGCTGTTCCCGTACGACTGCACACAGAACGACGACAACGGTGTTCCGCATCAGCTGGACCGCGTCATCGCCCTCGGTGGCGGCGGCGTCTGGCTGTATCGCTGACCCGATCGAACTGAAGGTTCCGCCTGTCCGCAGGCGGAACCTTCATTCTGTCCGGGGTTGCTCCGATTCGCGGAGCTCGCCGGGCAGCAAACTGAACAGCACGGAGTCGCGGCGCTCGTCGTGCGAGCGCATATGCGAGCGCAGGAGCCCCTCGCGGACGAACCCGGCACGTTCGGCGACGCGCTGGGAGGCGAGGTTGTCCGGCGCGCAGGTCAGCTCCAGGCGGGCGATGTCGAGCACCTCGAAGGCCCAATGGGCCAGCAGGCGAACGGTTCTGGTCGCCGCACCGCGTCCGCGGGCCGGCGGCGCGAGCCAGTAGCCCACGCCGGCGCGTTGCTGCTCGAGGTCGATGTCGTAGACCGAGCAGCCGCCCCAGACGTGCCGCGGATCGGCGGCGTCCACGATGGCGAGGCTGAGTTTGCGGCCGCGCTCCCGATCGCGGGTCTCCTGGTCGAAATGTTCGCGCAGGCGTGCCTCGGTGACCGGTTCGGCGGACAGCAGCGAGAAGCGCCGGAACTCCGGATCGGCGTATCCGGCCAGCCGTTGGTGCAGGTCGGACGTGCGCCAAAGGCGAAGCGCGACAACGTTATCGTTGAGTGGTGGGTCGGGAATCGGTAGCTCCGGCATGATTCGAACGGTAGCCGCCATGGAGCTGCGCGCCCACCGGCCCCAGGTGCACACGTCCGACCGGTGCGGGCGGCCGCTCACTCGGCCGCCCTGGTGCGGAACGACCAGAGGAAGACCGGGAAGTAATTGCCGTCGAGTTCGACGTTGTAGCCGGTCGGATCGAAGTGTTCGTAGCCACTCAGGCGGGGTACCTTGACCGGTGCGGACACCTGGGCTTCGTCGATCTGCCAGAGTTCCGGTTCGCCGGAAGGTCCACCGACCAGGACGATTTCGATCATCTGTGACACCGTTATCACCTGACTTGCTGTGGTCGAGAAGGTCGGGAAAATGCCGACTACTCCGCGACCTTAGATATGCGGCGGGGTGTACCGAAGCGAGCGTTCCGGGCCATGGAACATCGCCAGGGCGAACGGAATTCGACTCGATGTTCGTGAATTGCCATGAAATCGGCTATGCGGGTAGATAAACGCTGGCGCACTAAACTCGGGGATGCGACATTAGTTGTGTAGCTGCGCTGCAGCGCTTTGCACGGTGTACGTGCAAACCCTATGTGGAAGTGCCGTTTCGGGTGGTCCGTGACGTAAAGTCCGGATTCGCGGGCTCGGGAACAGGCCTTTCATCAGGGAGTTGCGAATGTTGATTCCATCGCGGTCACAAAGCCCGCTGAGCGGTATGCGCGATTGTCGTGCGCGGTCGTCGAGTGCGGTAGTTCGCCGAGTCGAGATCCGGTTCGATGTCTGAGTCGCCGGAGGCCGACAATCTGGTGAGCCGGGCGGCGCGGGTACTGGATCTGCTGGGGGATCATGCGAACCCGGTAGCGCTGTCGAATATCGCCCGATGGGCCGGGATACCGAAGACCACGGTGTGGCGGCTGCTGCGGATTCTCAGTGCGAACGGCCTGGTCGAACGGCAAGACGTCGGGTATGTCGTCGGCCCGCGACTGGTGCACATCGCGGCGCTGCCGGAGGACCACGAGCTGCTGCGCGCGTCGGCCGTGCCGTTCCTGGTCGATCTGCACGTGCGGACCGGGGCGATGGTGTCCCTCGGTGTGCTGGCCGGCTCGGAGGTGCGCTACCTCGAACGGATCTACGGGCACCTGGCGGCGCGGACGCCGTCCTACGGGCGCACCTTCGCGCCCGCCCACTGCACGGCGATCGGCAAGATCCTGCTGGCCTACGCGCCGGATCGGCCGCTGGAACTGACCCGGCCGGGCGCGCTGGTCCCGGTCACGCCGCGCTCGATCACCGATATCGATGAACTGAGCGCGCAGCTCGCGGCCGCGCGCGACCTCGGAATCGCGGTCAACGACGGGGAATTCGTGCGCGGCGTCCGGTGCGTCGCCTGTCCGGTGCTGGACGGGCACCGGCGTCGGCCGATCGCGGCGGTGGCCATCGGGGATGCGGCGTCGAGTCTCGATGTGGATCGGGCGAGCAGACAGATCCGGCAGACGGCTTTCGCGGTGTCGGTGGCGGTCCGCGCGGCGGCGAACAGCAGGCGCGGGCACGGCCGGCAGGACGACATGAGCCGAAGCTGCTGAGCAATGAGATGATCTGCGGATGGATGCGGGTGTGCGGCGGGTGGCGTTGGTGACCGGAAGTTCGCGCGGGCTGGGGCGCGGGATCGCGCTGCGGCTGGCGCGGGACGGAATGGCGGTGGCGGTCAACGGATTACGCGAGAGTCCGGCGGCGCGCGAGGTCGTCGACGCGATTCGGGGCGAGGGCGGCGTCGCCGATCTGTTCGCCGCGGATGTGACCGACGCGGATCAGGTAGCGGGGCTGGTCGATTCGGTGGGGGAGCGGCTGGGGCCCATCGATGTGCTGGTGTTGAACGCGACCGGCCCGCAGCCGGGTGCCGCCATTGTCGACACCGTTTGGGAAGATCACCTGGCGCAGCTGGCGTTCTTCGTGAAGAGCCCGGTTCTGTTCGGGCGCACGGTGATTCCCGGTATGCAGGAGCGGCGATTCGGCCGGGTCGTCACCATCGATTCCGAGGTCGCGCATCGGCCCTCGCCCGGACACTCCCCGTACGCGGTCGCGAAGAACGCCCAGATCGGTGTGGCGATGAGTTGGGCGCGCGAGCTGGCGCCGTTCGGTATCACCGTCAATACCGTTGCACCGGGCTATATTCCGTTCGAGCGGCACGACGAGCGGCAGCTGGAAGTGGCGGCGATGGACACCGCGGCCTACCTCGCGTCGGTGCCGGTCGGTCGGATGGGGACCGTCGAGGACATCGCGCACGCGGTCAGCTTCCTCGCCTCCGACGGCGCCGGGTTCGTCACCGGTCAGCGCATCGTGGTCGACGGTGGACGCGCGCTCGGCGCCTGAACCGCCGGTCGACCGGGCGGAATTGTCACGCAGATGTGTCGCCGATCCGGACATATGTTCACCTGATCGTGGCCTTGCCGCACGATCCTGTATGGAGGCAGGCAAGCCGCACGGTGCCGACTTCCGCTACCCGCTGTCATCGGCCGCGGCCTGGCAGGCGACAGTTATTGCCATCAGAACACCACTGCTAACAGGATGCGTAGGCGCCCCGTGGTAACAGGAAGATCTACCGGCTCGGCGGCACCGGGATCCGCCGCGACGGCGAGTACGGTCGCGGACGTGTTGGACATGGATCCGGGCGGACAGAGCGCCGAGCAATCGACGACGACCCGGCCGATGAAACGGGGCAGCGAGTACGCGGTGCTGTTGCGCCGCGTGCGGGACGCGGGACTGCTGGACCGGCAATTGCGGTACTACATCGGGAAGACGGCGATCGTCGTCGGCGCGTTCGTCGCGGGGTGGGCGGCGTTCTTCCTGCTCGGCAACTCGTGGTGGCAGTTGGGCGTCGCGGTGTTCCTGGCTGCGGTGTTCGCCCAGTTCGCCTTCCTCGGGCATGACGCGGGGCATCGGCAGATCTTCGGCACCCGGCGGGCCAACTACCTGTACGGGGTGCTCGCGGGCAATCTCGCGATCGGGCTGAGCATCGGGTGGTGGACCAGCAACCACAATCGGCATCACGCGCACCCGAACACCGAGGGCGCCGATCCCGATATCATGGGCATCCTCGCCCACTCCGATGGCCGGGCGCGGACGGGTAAGGGGTTCCGGCGCTTCATTTTTCGGCACCAGGGCTGGTTGTTCTTCCCGATGCTGCTGCTGGAAGCGGGCAGCTTGCACTTCTCCAGCGTGCGGGCGGTGTTCCGGTGGTCGATCCCCAACCGGGTGTGGGAGGGCGTGCTGCTCGGCGCGCATTTCGCCGGGTATCTCGCCGCGGTGTTCCTGGTGCTCTCGCCGGGTAAAGCGGTGGCGTTCATCCTGGTTCAGCAGGGGCTGTTCGGGTTCTACATGGGGTGCACGTTCGCCCCGAATCACAAGGGAATGGCGGTGCTGGCCGAAGACGACGCCACCGACTACCTGCGCCGGCAGGTGCTCACCTCGCGCAACGTGCGCGGCAGCCTGCTGGTCGACACCGCGCTCGGCGGTCTGAACTATCAGATCGAGCATCACCTGTTCCCGTCCATGCCGCGATCCAATCTGCGCCGGGCGCAACCGATTGTCATCGAGTTCTGCTCCGAGATCGGGGTGCCCTACTGCCAGACCGGGCTGTTCGACTCGTATGCCCAAGCGTTGCAACACCTGCACAGCGTCGGCAAGGCAACTCGGCCGATGAGCTCCGCGGTGTAGTTGCCCGGCGGGAACTGTCGAGTGCTCCACTCCGTGTCATAGCGGATCGCTATCTTGTTGAACCCCAGGATCAACCGCCGGCGCGGACCGGGTTGGTCCTGGGGTTCTTTCGGCTGTCTGCTGCGTGAGAGTTCCGAAATCCAGGCGTTAGCACGAATACACCTCGCGTACTGTCGGAACCGCTGGCGCTGGGCGGACTTTCTGGGGACACTGTTCCCATCTGCGGGGACGTTCCCGACGGCAACACGAAAATATCCACCTGAAGAAAAGACAGTCATCGGCGCTCAAACGGACACCGAGCGCCATCGCCGACCGGGCCTCACCCGGCAGTGAACACGGAGTACACGATGTTATCGCGATGGAAGAACACCGCCGCATGCGCGGCAGCGATGGTCACGGCCGCCCTACCGGTCGGTGTCGCGTCGACCGCGCAGGCCGCCCCGCAGGACTGCCCCGAGATGTATGTGGTTGCGGTTCCCGGAACCTGGGAAACCTCCAATTCCGACCCGGGCAAGGGGATGCTCGCCGGGGTCGCCGACAACTTGCCGGGCGATGTCCGGACCGACTACGTCGTCTACCCGGCGACCGCGTTTCCGTGGGAAGGCGATGTCTACGGCCGGTCCAAGGGCGAGGCCATCGACCATGCGCGCGGCCTGGTCGCCACCATGGCACAGCACTGCGACAACACCCGATTCGCGCTGCTCGGTTACAGCCAGGGCGCCGACGCGGCCGGTGACCTCGCCGCCGAGATCGGCACCGGGCTCGGCGTGGTGTCGCCGAACCGCGTCGCCCTGGTCGGACTCATCTCCGATCCGCGCCGCTCGCCCACCGACACCCTGATCGGCCCGCCCGTCGCGGGCGCCGGCGCGGGTGGCCCGCGGATCGGCGGCTTCGGCTGGCTCAGCCCGCAGACCTACACGTTCTGCGCCGCGGGCGATCTGTACTGCGCGACCCCCGACGGCGACTTCGCCGCGCGATTCGCCGGCCTGTTCGCCCAGATGTCGAACCCGAACCCGGCGCTGTTCGGCAGCTACCAGCAGCAGGCGAACTCGCTCATCGCCGACGCCCTGGCGGCCGGCGGTCTCGGCCTGCTCGCCGACCAGCTCAACAACTCGGCCTACGAGGAGCGCAAGCGTCAGGTCGACGACTTCCTGAAGTCCGGCATCCATCAGAGCTACCCCGGTTACGCCATCGGCGGCGGTGCCACCCCGCTGACCTGGCTGCGGCAGCGCCTGATCGAAGCCTCCCGCTGAGCGGACGGCGGTCCGGTCGCAGCCGCGGCCGGACCGCACTTCTCAGTTTCGGCTGCGGACCAGTTCACACAACGCGCTGACCTCCGCGGGATCGGTGTCGAACCGATCAAAGCCTTGCGGGACACCAACTCCCGCAAAAAGATCCGCGGCCCCGGGCACCGGCGCGCGCACTGCGGCATGCACGGCTGAAACTCCGGTCGCGTCGATCACCTCGCCGACGTTCGACGGTCGAATCCCGCCGCCCGCCATCACCTCGATCGCGCCGGAACCCTGCCGCACCAACTCCTTGATCACCGCCGCACCTGCCAGCGCGGATCGCTGCCGACCCGAAGTCAGCACGCGAGCGAACCCGAACGCGACCGCCTGATCCAACGCCTGTCGCGAAGACGCACTCACATCGATCGCCCGATGCAACGTGACCTCCAGCCCCTCGGCCACCTCCACGAACGCCGCATTGACCGGATCGAGCCCCCCGTCCGCGCCGAGCGCGCCCACCACGACCCCATCCGCACCCGCCGCCCGCGCCGCCTGAATGTCGCGAACCATCACCGAAATCTCGTCCGGCGAGTACCGGAAGTCACCCGCTCGCGGCCGAATCAACACGTGCACTTGGGTTTTCACCGTCAACGCCACCGCTTGCTCGATCAGCGCCAAACTCGGCGTCAACCCGCCATCGGACAAACCGCCGCACAGCTCGATCCGATCCGCAGCCGCCTCCTCGGCAACCCGCACCCCACCAACCGACTCGACACAGATCTCTACACGCACACCAGCGAGTATTCACGAACCGGCGGATCGGGGTTGCGGCATCGGCTTCCCGCACAAGCCGCGCCGACTAGTTTTCGGACGGGTTGCGGGTGAAGCGGACGGTGTCGTGCCATCGGGTGCCGGTTGCGTCGAGCAGCGTAAAGCCTTCGGGCTCAACGAGTTCCCGCAGTTGCGTCACGCTCAGGCGGTCGGGGTCGGGGAAGTGTTCGAAGAAGGCGAGTTGTCCGCCGGTTTTGAGGATGCGACCGAGTGAGCGGATGCAGGCGGGCTTGTCGGGAACCTCGCCGATCACGGCGGCGAGGAACGCGACGTCGAAGGTTTTGTCCGGGAAGGGCAGGCCCGCGCCGGCGTCGCCGCTGTGGAAGCCGACGTTGGCGCATCCGGCGGCCACGAGTTTGTGGCGGGCCTTGTCGAGCATCTGCGGCTGGAGGTCGAACAGCTCGAGCCTGCCGTCGGTGAGTTCGCGGGCGAGTTCGAGACTGTAGAAACCGGGGCCGGGGCCGAGTTCCAGCACCTGGTCGGTCGGGGTCAGTTCGAGTTGGTCGACGGTGTCGCGCGGGTTCGTGAAGAGTCGTCGTACGGGATTGTCCAGTAGGAACGCGGCTTGGTGCGGATAGGGGAAGTCGCCTCGACGGGTTTGTCGGAGCAGGGTGTCCAGCCAGGTGGTCGTCATATACGCCTCCAAAAGGGGTAGTAAGGGTTACCTTACTTCGCGGGATCTCGTTGCGCTACAACGTCGATTCGCCGGCCCCGAACAATCGCTGGTAGACACCTTAGGTAACCCTAAGTTACGCTGCGTGAGTGGCTGAAACCGTGGCGTTGGGCGAAGTTCAGGAAACACTGCTGATCCCGTTGTACGGGCGTGCTCGGGACGCCCGGCAACGCCGGAGCGTGCTGAGCGACCGCAAGGCAATCGAGCTGGTGGACTCGATCGACTACGACTTCGACAAGTTCCGTGGCCCGTCGCTGGCCGGGTCGGTGCTGCGGGCGTCGATCTTCGACGAGTACGTACGCGGCTTCCTGCGCGAGCATCCGGAAGGCACGGTCGTCGACCTGGGCTGCGGACTGTCGACCCGGTTCGATCGCCTGGACAACGGCCGCCTGCGGTGGTTCGACCTGGACGTCGAGGACACAATGGCGTTGCGGCGCAAGTTCTTCGACGACAGCGACCGCTACACCATGATCGCCGGGTCGCTCTTCGACACCGACTGGTACGCACAGGTCGCCGAGCGATCCGGCCCGATCTTCATCCTCAGCGAAGCGGTCATGCTGTATTTCCCCGCGGACCAGGTCCACGAAACCTTGACGCGGATCGCCGCGACGTTCCCGGCCAGCCCGTTCGCCTTCGACACCGGCGGCGCGATCATGATGAACAATCAGGACAGCAACCCGGTCTTCAAAGCCGTTCCCGCGCGGATGAAATGGATCTGCGACGACCCGGCCACCTTGGACCAGTACGGGTTGCGAATGCGCGAGTCACGCACCTTCGCCAACCCGCAACCGGCGGTAGCCGGTACCTGGCCGGCGCGATACCGCTACGGGCTCAAAGTCATCGGGTGGACGCCGCCGGTGCGGACCTACAAGCTCAACCTGTTCACCACGGCCGGCTGAAGTCGATCCTCGAGTCGCTATCGGCAAACTCTGGGCAGCGTGGCGAACGATGCTGTGCGGTAACGCTGTTCGAAGGGCCGCTCGCTCGTGAGCGGAGATCCGACCGTTCGGAAACAGCATTGAACGGTGCCTGGCGCGACTAACGTAGGACGAATGTTGCCTTGGTCTGCCGAACTTGCCGGTCGTCTCGACGAACACATCTTCGACAGCACGCTGCTCCGCGACAATCCGTTGAAAGACCCGCACGAACGCCCGCTCTGGGTATACGTCCCACCGGGTTACGACGACGACAGCGACCGGCGGTATCCCTCGATCTACGTAATCCAGGGCTACACCGGTCATGTCACGATGTGGCGCAACCGGACACCGTTCCGCCGCCCGTTCCCCGAAACCGCCGATGCCGTGTTCGCGGCGGGCGAGGCGCCACCGGCGATCGTGGTCTACGTCGATGCCTGGACCGCCTACGGCGGCAGCCAATTCGTCGACTCGCGCGGCACCGGCCCCTACCACTCTTACCTGTGCAACGAGATCGTCCCGTGGGTGGACGCCCACTACCGCACGGTCGCCGACCGCGACCACCGCGCTATCACCGGCAAGAGCAGCGGCGGCTTCGGCGCCATGATCACCCCGATGCTGCGCCCGGACCTGTTCGGCGCCTTGGCGACCCACGCCGGTGACGCCCTCTACGAGTACAGCTACCTCCCCGAATTCCCCGTCGCGGTGCGCCACCTGCGCGCCTACGACGGCGATATCGAGCGCTGGTGGGCGGAGTTCCGGAACCGGGTGGCGTTCACCAAACCCGAAGACATGGAACTTCTCTCGCTCTACGCGGTCGCCGCCTGCTTCTCGCCGGCCGCGGACGGCCGTCCCGAGCTGCCCTTCGACACCCGCACCGGCGTGCTGAAACCCGAGGTCTGGCAACGCTGGCTGGAGTGGGACCCGGTCCGGATGGTGTCGGTGCACGCCGAGGCCATGCGCTCGATGCGCGCGATCTGGATCGACGGCGGCACCAAGGACGAGTGGTATCTGGACATCGGCGGCGAAGCCTTCCAGCAGTCCCTGCTCGACGTCGGCGTCTCCGCGGACATCATCAACTTTGAGCTGTTCGACGCCAAGCACGGCGGGATCGACTACCGCTACCCGCTGTCGCTGGCCTGGCTCGCAAAGCAGCTCGACTCGCCGGTGGGGGAAAACGACTGAATCACAGCATGTTTCGGGGCTATCCGTGCCAGGAGCGCCATAGCGCCGCATAGGTTCCGTCGCGCGCGACCAAGTCGTCGTGGGTACCGAGTTCGATGATCCGACCGGCGTCCATCACGGCGACCCGATCCGCATCGTGTGCCGTCTGCAACCGGTGCGCGATCGCGATCACCGTGCGCCCTTCGAGGACGACGCCCAGTGCTCGCTCGGTGTCGCGCGCGGACGTCGGGTCCATCTGCGCGGTCGCCTCGTCGAGTACAACGGTGTGCGGGTCGGCGATAACCACGCGAGCCAGCGAAAGCTGTTGCGCCTGTGCGCCGTCGAGGCGATGGCCGTTGCCTTCCAGCGTCGTGTCGATACCATTCGGCAGGTCCGCGGCCCAATCCGCACCCACCGCGGCGAGGGCGTCGCGCAACTGGGCCTCGGTGGCCTCGGGCCTGGCGATGAGCAGGTTTCCGCGAACGGTGTCGTTGAATACGTGCTGTTCCTGCGTGACCAGGACAACGTGGTGGCGCAGGCGATCCGGATCCAGCTCCGAAATCGGCACACCGCCTAGGTGCACCGTGCCGGTTCGCGGGGCATCGACCCCCGCGAGAAGCCTGGCGAGCGTGGACTTTCCGGCTCCGGAGGTGCCGACGACAGCGAGTCGCTCACCCGGCCGGATGTCGAGGTCGACGCCGTGCAGCACGTCGCCGCGGTCATACGCGTACCGCACGTCGGCGAGGTGGATCCGGTTGTCCGCGGGCTCCGCCGAGGCGGCCGGCTTCGCGGTCGGCGCGGACGCGAGACCTTCCAATCTCGCGTAGGACGCGACGGCAGTCTGCACGCCGTCCACCCACAGCATGACCGTGTCCAGCGGGTCGACCAGTTGCCGCAGATACAGCGCTGCCGCGACGATGGTGCCGAGGCTGACGGCTCCTCGGCTGTGCAGTACGCCGCCGATCAGCAGCACCGCGACCAGCGGGAGCACGTACGAAACGTCGAGAGTCGGAAACAGTACCGTGCGCAGCCGCAGGGTGGCCAGTCGAGCACTGCGGGCGGTAGCGACCGCGGAAGTCGTTGTCGCACTGTGTCGTTGCGCCAGTCCGAGCGCCTCGATCGTCCGCGCCCCGGCCGCGCTGGTCGCGATGAGTTCGGCGAGCTGCGAGCCGCTGGCCGCCTCGGTCAGATACGCCGCCCGGGACCTGCGCAAATACCAGCGCAGGACAACGGTGCCGACGAGCAGGCAGCTGAGACTCGACAAACCGAGCACCGGGTGCAGAACCAGCACCGCGCCGATGATGAACGCCCCCTGGAGGGCGGCGACGAAAACATCCGGCGCGGCGGTCCGGAGCATCGCCGCGATGGTCGGCGCGTCGGTGGTGCCCCGCGCGATCAGGTCGCCGCCGGAGACCCGTTCGACGACCGCGGCGGGCAGCGCGAGGACACGACCGAGGAACCGTTCGCGAATACGTGCCGCGGCCCGCGCACCGAACCGGTAACCGACGTATCGCGCGTACCGGGTGAGCACGATCTGCGCGACCGTGCAGACGAGGATGGCCAGCGCCAATCGGTCCACGGTGCCGACCACCGTGTGTGTCGGTGATCTACCGACGGCATCGATGATCTTGCCGAGCAGCCACGGACTGGCCAGACCAGCGGCGACCGCGAGCGCATTGAGCACCAGGACTGCAATGAATGCCGTTCTGTCCGCGCGGATCTCGTTCGCCGCCGCACGACGGATCTGCGCGGCATCGGCGACCGGCAACGGGGTCGTCATCAGTGCTCTCCCTCGTCGGTGCCACGCGCGACGAGGGCGCGGTAACCGGGCTCGGTCCGAAGCAGATCGTGGTGGGTTCCGGTAGCCGCGACGACGCCGTCGACGAGGTAGCTCACGGTGTCCACGTGGTCGAGGACGAGGGGAGAGGTGGTGGTGACAACCGTCGTCCGGCCCTGTCGCGCGGCATGTAACCGAACAGCGATCGCGGCCTCGGTATGCGCGTCCACGGCCGAGGTCGGTTCGACCGCCAGCAGTATCTCGGGATCCGCGTAGACCGCACGAGCCAGCCGAAGCCGTTGGCGTTGCCCGCCGGACAGATTGCGACCGCGTGGATTGATCGTCGAGGCGAGACCGTCGGACAGCGCGTCGACCACGTCCGCTGCCACCGCAACGTGCAACGCATCGCGTATCCGAGCTTCGTCGGGCTCGTGCCGGCCGGCGACGACGTCTCGGACGCTCCCGGTGAACAGATAGGCATCGTGGTCCGCGACCAGGATTCGACTTCTGAGCTGGCCGGGGTAGACGACGTCGAGGCGAACATCACCCCACGTGACGTCCGATTTGGTGAACCCGCCGAGCCGATCGATGACCGCCGCGGTCTCGGCCGGGCGATCGCCGACCAGCGCGGTCGACAACCCGGGCGACACTTCGACGCCTGAGGCAGGATCCCGCAGCATCGATGCGGTGGCCGGAGCATCGACCGCCCCGGAATCCGCGGAGTTCTCGGGCGAGATCGACAGCAACCGCGTGACCCGACGGGCCGCAACCCGGGCCCGGGCAATGTCTCCCGCACCCTCGATGAAGAACGACACCGGAACGACCAACACCGCGGTGTACCCGTACACCGCGACCAAGCCGCCGACGCTGATCGAACCTTCGGCCGCCATCCGCGCGCCCAGCCAGATGACCACCGCGAGGAACGCCGCCGGCAGCCCTCTGGCGAGCGCGTCCACCCAGCTCGTCACGACTCCGACCCGGTACCCCTGCGTGACGAGAGCCTGCGAATCACGGTGGTAGCGACCCGCATACACGGATTTGCCACCGAGACCGTTCAGCACCTGAAGACCGTTGAACACATCGACCAGCCGGGTGGTCAGCGTGCCCTGCTGCTCCCGGTGACCGGCCCCGGTCCGCTCGATCCGGTGCAGCAGCGGCCCGACGGTGAGCGCCAGGACCGGCACGCCCGCCAGCACCACCACCGCGAGCAGCGGCGAAATGGAAAACATCACGACCGCCACGACGATGTATCCGACCGCGGCGCCGATACCAGGCCCCGTCACGGTCAGCGATTGAGCGATCACCTGAACATCACCGCCGCCGATCGCCACGATCTCGCCCGCGGTGATCCGGCGCGACAGGTCGGCCCCGAGCCGAACACAATGCTCGACGGTGGCCGACACGGTCTGAAACGACGCCTCCATCCGGATTTTCGACATGGTCCGATGGCGGGCAATACTCAGCGCCGCGTTCAGCACGCCGATGCCGAACAACGCCGCCACCCAACCGGTGAGCGCCGCCATGTCGTTCTTCGCCAGACCGTCATCGATAGCGCGCGAGAGCAGATAGGGCGGCACCGTCAGCGCCACCATCCAGAGGCTGCCCAGCGTCGCCCCGAGCATGACTCGCCGGGGCTGGCTGATCACCAGCCAGAGCAGAAACCGGTTGGGACCGGACCTTTCTCGTGGTCCGGGCGGATCAACGATCGGGGGCACTCGTTCACGATAGGTGGCGCAGATCGTGCAAGGACGGGATCGCATCCTCCGGGTCGGCGATCACAACGTTGTTGCCGCCCAATTGCTTTGCGCGATACATGGCCGAATCCGACCTGCGGAACAACAGGCGCGGCGTGATCGTCGGGTGCGGTTCGCGATTCGGGCCGGGCTCGAATTCCGCCGCGCCGACGCTGGCGGTGATCGTGCTCGGCAGGCCGGGCATCGTTTCGACCGCGTGCCGCAGGCGTTCCGCGACGGCCGCGACCTGCGCGCCGTGCAGACGGCCGATGACCATGAACTCCTCGCCGCCGGTGCGCACGACGATGGCATCCGGCGGTGCCGCTGCCCGCAGCTGTTCGGCGGTCTGGACCAGGACCCGGTCGCCGAACGAGTGACCGAAGGTGTCGTTGACCGTCTTGAATCGGTCCAGGTCGAGGGTCACCACGTAGACCCGATCGCGGCGGCGCGGCCCGAAGAATCGCGGCAGGTGCGAATCGAGGCCGCGGCGGTTCAGCAGTTTGGTCAGCGGATCCGAGAGCGCGTCCACCCGCAGCAGCCAGCTACAGAACTGCACGATCGGCAGCACCACCCCGGTCACCGCGATCACCACCAGCACGACCACCAGGCCGAGCGCGACGTCCCCCTTCCCGTGCCCGTTGCCGCTCGGCACGCCGAGCACCATCATCGCCGACAGCATGAAGATCGACAGCACGGACCAGCCCACGTGCAGCGCCAGGATCGGCGGCCCGTGGAAGATCGTGATGTAGCCGCCGGTCGTCACCAGCAGCACGCAGCCCATCGCGCCCAGCAGCCGGTCCTGGATCATCACGTTGTTGGCGGTGATGGCGAAGTCGACGGCGACGACCCACAGCAGCGATTCGCGCTCGCTCGGCCACGGCAACGACCACCAGCGCACGGTCCACACCGCGGCCATCACGATCACGATCACCGCCTGCGCGTGCCCGGCCGGTCCGGGCTGTCCGGCATGCGAGATCAAGGCCATCATCGTGATGAAGCCGAGGACGATGCCGCCCGCGCCGACCATGAACTTCAACGCCCCGAGCGCGGAGTGGGATTCGAGCGTCTCGATCAGCCAGCGGTAATCGACCCGGTATCGCCACCAGGCACGAACCATCGCTCGACTGTTGGTCACCGATCCACCGCCTTCGGCCGGCAAGCTCCGGATACCTGACTGTAATCAACAGTAACTGAGAGTTTGCCCTTAGGTTGTGGGCCCGGTCTCGAACCAGTGCGGGATCACATCGCGAACGAACGAGCTGATGCACTCGGCGGTCGGGCCGGAGAGGATCTCGCCGACGAAGTAGATGCCGTGCCGGCCCTGGAGGTCGGCCACCCGGTCGAACCAGCCGTCGCGGACCGCGGCCGCGCTCGGGTAGGCGGGCCACTCGGCGATCGTCTCGGCGACCAGTTCGGGGTCGTCGAAGAGGAACAGGCCTTCCTTGGCCAGCGACCAGGCCTGCGCGTCGGAGATCGAGGTGTCGGAGTTGCTGAAGCAGACCCAGTACGGTCCCGGATTCTGCTTGTTGGCGGCGGTGATCCGGTGCATGGCTTGCTCGGGATCGGTGTCGGTGTAGCTGCCGTACGGGTCGATCACCCAGAAGCCCAGGGGCTCAACGGAATCCGAGCGTCGAGGGAAGGTGATGAGTTCCTCGCGCACGCGGATGAGGTAGCTGCGCGTCCAGGCGCGCGGGCAGTTCCGTTCGGCGAACAGTTCGTGAATGTCACCCGCGGGGAACATCTCTCGGATCTGTGCGGGTCGCGCGGTCACTACCACGCGGGAGTAGAGCGCGCTGCGGTGGTCTCCGTTCACGGTGTAGGTGACTCGAACCCCTTGCGGCGGAACGGGTTCGATGCCGGTGACCTTGCTGTCGACCGTGACGGTGAGCCGGTGGTCCTCGGCAATCCGGCGCAGGAAACTGACGAAACCTCCCTGGAAGCTCAGGCTGACCGGGCGTTGGGAACTCAGCTGCGCGATCAGCGACTGCGGCATTCGGGCGAGCAGCGCCTGTTTCTCGGTCGAATAGAGTGAAAGAACCAGCTTGGCCAGCTGCGAGACGTGCCCGGAGATGTTCGCGTTGATATTGATGATGGTCTCGGCAGGCTGCCGCGGCCTGCGCATGTTGGCGTAGATCGCCAGCCCTTGCAGCGCCTCGCCGACCAGCGGCGCATGACGTGCCCGGTAGGACTCCCAGGTCTCGCCGGGGACGTGATCGAAGGCCAACCCACTCTGCCCGGGAGCGTGCCGGTCCCGCATCGCCCGCTCGATGATGTGCCAGGCCTCGACCAGCTGATCGATCGCCTGCTCCGGGGTCATGCTCTGGAACAGCGGCAGGAAATGCGGCGGCACGGCCGGCTGCGGTTTTCCGGACTCGGACCGGCCGACGAAGTAGAGCGTCTCGGTTCTCGTCGGCACCGGATGATTGCGCAGCAACTCGTCGATGGCCGTGCCCGCGATGTCCGCGCCGAAGGACTGCTGGATGACCAGGTGTGACTGGAAATCGAAGATGTCGCCGTCGACCTCGACGGTCTGGCAGTAACCGCCGAGTTGCGGGCCGGCCTCGAGCACGTCGATGTTCTCGAACCCGAGGTCGCGCAGCTTCGCGGCGGTCAGGATGCCGCTCTGGCCCGCGCCGATGACGCAGAGGGGTGCCGCGAGATCCATTGGGACTCCTACGGGTCGATAGTCACGAGTATGCGGCACCCGGCGTCCTCGGCTGTGCGGTTTCAGGTGTGGATCAGCGTCGCCACCGTGTCGATCAGCCGATCGATGTCCGCGTCGTTGTTGTAGCCGTGCGGTGAGACGCGCAGCCCGCCGGCGCGGGCGGAGACCGCGATGCCCTCGGCCTGTAACTGCTTGGCGAGCAAGGGGATCGGCGGGCCGTCGAGGTGTACCGCGACGATCCCGGAACGGCCCTCGGCCGAGCGGTCCGACAGCACGGTCGCCCCGATCGAGGTGAGCCCCGCGCAGATCCGATCGCAGAGGCGGTCGATGTGCGACCAGATCGCCGGGACGCCTGCCTCGAGCAACAGATCGATCGATGAACCGAGTGCGGCGATGCCGGTGACGTTCGGCATCCCGCCTTCCAAACGTCGTGCGGTGTCGTCGAATACCAGCTCGAGGTTGTCCCATTCCTCGCGGTGCGCGACCGAGTTCCAGCCGGGTTCCAACGGACGCAGCAATTCCAGCCGGGAGCCGCGCACATACAGGATGCCGCTGCCTTCCGGGCCGAGCAGCCACTTGTGGCCGTCGGCCATGGCGAAATCGACGCCCCAGTCGGCCAATTCGGCGGGGATCGCGCCGAGGCCTTGAATCACGTCCGCGCACAACAGGGCTCCGGCCTCGCGGCACGCGCGGCCCAGCTCCGCGAGATCCACGCGCCAGCCGCGACCGAACTGCACCCAGCTGGTGACGACCAGCTTCGGCGGCGGCCCGGCCTGGATTCGATCGACGAACGCCTCGACGGTCAGTCGACCGCTCGGGGCTTCAGGCTGCACGCGGTCGACGATCACGCCCCGATCCGCCAACGCCAGCCACGGGTAGAGCGTCGACGGGAACTCCAGATCCGGCACGACCACCCGGTCGCCGGGGGACCAGTCGAGGCCGTTGGCGATCATTCCGAGGCCGGTCGTGGTGTTCTTGACGAACGCGACATCGCTGGTCGGCACGCCCATGAGCCGGGCAGCGGACGCGCGCACCCGTTCGATCTCGGCGCTGTGCGCCGCATAGGTGAACTCGCCGTCCAGCGAAACCTCGGTCGCGCGCCGATGCAGCGCGTCCACCGATGGCTGGGGCATCGGGCAGATCCCGGCGTGATTGAGGTACGCCCACCGGCGAGCGGCCGGAAAGTGTTCGCGGGCAAGGGGAGTCGTACCGACCGTGGTGGGCATCTCGTAAACCTCCGAATCAAGCGGACATTATGTCCACTTCCAACTGCCTGAAGACTACGACTTAAGCGGTCAATCCGTCCACTTATTCTCGAACTCGCGGCCGGAGGTGATGTTCGCTACTGGCTCGGCGTCGGATCGGTGCCGGTCGGGGGCGCGGGCGTCGGCGAGAGTTATCTTCGGTCGTGACTAAAACGGTGAGTTCGGTGTTGATGGGGGTAGTCGCGTGCTGATCGGTCTGTTGGCGGCGTTCCTCGCGTGTGCCGGGTACGGGGTGGCGTCGGTTTTGCAGGCGTATGCGGCGCGTCGGTCGGCCGCCGCGGCGGCGGCGCAGGGTGTGGGTGGGCAGTTGACCGAGACCGGCGCGCCGACGGTGGCGTCCACGGTCGCGGCGGTGCTGACCGTGTGGTTCATCGTCGGCAGCGTGCTCGATGTGGTGGGGTTCGCCGGGAACGCGGTGTCGGCGCGGTTGATTCCGCTGTTTCTGTCGCAAACGATCATGAGCGCGAATCTGATCATCACCGCGGTGCTGGGGATCTTCGTGCTCGGCATCCGGTTGCATGCGCGCGACTGGGTGGCGATCTGCACGGTGATTCTCGCGCTGGCCGCGCTCGGCGCGGCCGCGGGGCATGAGGGCGGCGGTAGCGACAATCCGGTGATGCACTGGGGCGTGCTGATCGCGTCGGTGGTGTTGTTCGCCGGCAGTCAGCTGGTCGTGCGCCGGCTGGGTTCGCGGGGTGCGGTGGCCGCGGGGCTGGCGGCGGGAATGTTGTTCGGGGCGTTGGCGATTGCGGTGCGGATCGTGCAGGGGATCGATCCGCTGAACGTGGCCACCCTGCTCGCCGACCCGGCCGCGTGGACGATCGCGATCGCCGGCATCGGCGGGTTCTACCTGCATACCGTTGCGCTGCAACTGGGTTCGGTGAACGGGGCGACGGCGGCATTGGTGGTCGGTGAGACGGTCATTCCGGGGATCGTCGGAGTGCTGGTGCTCGGCGACACCTCGCGGCCAGGCATGGCGTGGCTGGCGGGCCTGGGCTTCGTGCTCGCCATCGGCGGGGCCGTCGCGGTCGCGGTGTTCGGCAACCTGTCACAGCTCGAACCCGCCGACGCGACTAGCTGAGCGCGTCGCGAATCGTCTCGCGTAACCAGCGCTGGGCCGGGTCGGCGTCGAGCCGGGCGTGCCAGAGCAGCCGGACCTCGATGTCCGGCAGGCCGGCGATGGGGAACCAGCGGATGCCGAGCGCCTCGCCGTACTGCTCGGCCAGGCGCTGCGGGGCCAGCCCGACGTAGTTGCTCGTGGAGACCAGCAGCGCCGCGACGGCGGAGGTCGGCACGACGGCGGCGACGCGACGGTGCAGGCCCGCGGCGTCGAGCACGTCGTCGAGCGGGCCGCGCGCGCGACCGCGGCGGGAGGCCGAGACATGCGGATACTCGCACAGCTGCGACAACGTCGGGCGGCGGCGTTTACCCAGCGGGCTGTCCGCGCGGACTATGCCGACGATGCGTTCGCGGTAGAGCAGCGCGTCGCGGATGTCGGGCGTGGTGACGTCGGTGGCGCCGATGTCGAGGTCGACCGAACCGTCGCGCAGCGCTTCGATGCTCTCGCTGCCTTCCGCGACGAACCGCAGCGTCACGCCGGGGGCGACCGCGGCCGTGGCTTCGGCAGCCGCCGCGGAAAGCGTCACGGCCACGCCGTCGTTGATGCGAATCGTGAAGGTGCGCTTCAGTTCGGCGATGCTGATCTCGCGGTCGGCGCTGATCAGAGCCGAGGCTTCGTCGAGCAGTGAGCGCACGCGTGGGGCGGTGCGCAGCGCGAATGGGGTCGGCGCCATTCCGCGGCCGGCCCGGACCAGGATCGGATCGTGCATCGCGCGCCGCAATCGGCCCAAGGCCCGGCTGGTCGCCGGGATGGACAGGTGCAGGCGCTCGGATGCCGCGGTGACGCTGCCGTCTTGGAGTAGCGCGTCGAACACGCGAAGAAGGTTCAGGTCGAGCTGGTCGGACATAGTTGCATCTTACGCAAGTCACTATTGTCGAAGTTGCGTGGCACGGAATCCGTCGAATTCATAACGTCGTGACCATGCCATTCAATGTCTCGACCCGTGACCGTCCGCCGACCTCGCCGGAGCGCCCACCCCGGCCGGACACCCCACGCGGCCTGCTGGCCGTCATGTGCGCCTGCGTCGTGGTCGTCGTCGGGATGGTCGCCGCGATCAATCTCGCGGTACCGATGCTCGCCGCGAGCGGACTGCACCCGTCCGCGTCGACGCTCGTATGGATCGTCGACACCTACGTCATCTTCTTCGCCTGCCTGGTGATCCCCGGCGGTGCCGCGGGAGATCGCTTCGGGCGCAAGGGAGTTCTCCTGGCCGGTCTCGGCCTGTTCGCGGTGGGGGCGCTGCTGTCGGCGGTCGCGCCGAATGTTGCTGTGCTGCTGGTCAGTCGCGCGATCACCGGGGTGGGTGCGGCCGCCGTGCTGCCGAATACGCTTGCGGTGCTGCTGCATGCGGTTCCGGCCGAACGCAAGGCCGCGACGATCGCGGCCTGGGCGTCGATGACCGGCATCGGCGGCGTCGTCGGCAATGTCGGTGGCGGCGCGATTCTCTCGGGCGGGTCGTGGCGGTGGTTGTTCATTGCCGCCGTGCCGATTTCGCTGGTTCTGGTGGTCTTGGTCGGGCGGATCGCGCCGGTGTCGCCGCGGCACGAACGCGCGCTCGACCTGCCCGGCGCGGTGTTGTTCGTCGCGGCGTCGGTGGCGTTGCTGCTCGGCATCGTCCAAGGGCCGGAGTCGGGTTGGGGGAGTCCGGTCGTCGTCGGCGGGTTCGTGTGTGCCGCGGTGTTGTTCGCGGTGTGGACGGTGGTCGAGCTGAAAGTCGAACACCCGCTGCTCGATCCGCGCCTGTTCAAGGTCCCCGGCCTGCGCAGCGCCTGCCTCGGCATGACCGCGATCTTCTTCGGCATGTTCGCGCTGTTCTACGTCAACGCGTCGTTCCTGCAGTACGGCAAGGGGTTCAGCGTCCTGCGCACCGGCCTCGGCATCATCCCGCTGACCATCCCGATCATCCTCGGCGCCCGCCACGTCGGCCGCCTGTCCCAGCGCATCGGCATCGACGCCACCATCGCCTCGGCCTTCGGGTTCGTCGGCGGCGGACTGCTCGGACTGTCCACCAGCAACGCGCAGACGCCCTATGTCCAGTACGCCGCCTGGCTCATCGTCACCGGAATCGGTGTGACCCTGGCCCTTCCGACCCTGTCCGGTGCGATATCCGGCTCGCTACCGCACGCCCAAGCCGGCGTCGGCGCCGGCTTGCAGGCCACCACGCGCGAATTCGGCAGCGCCCTGGGCGTCGCCGTCATCAGCACGATCCTCACCGCCCGTTTCATCGCCGCCCTGCCCACGGACATCCGGACCACCCACGACCCGCATACCGTGGCCCAAGCCCTCGCCGCCACCCCTGATCGCACCAACGACGTTGTCACAGCGTTCATCTCGGGCGCGGACCTCGCCCTCCGGATGGTCGGCAGCACCGTACTCATCCTCGGCGCACTCGTCGTGGGCCAGTCTCTGCTGTCGCGTCGGGGACAGATCACGCCGGGCTGAACGGTCAGCCGACTTGCCCTGCGCCCGACCACGTACCGGTTGATCGTGAGTATCACGCGCCAGTTCGGGTCAGGGCGTACCGGGACACTTCGGCCTGCCACTGCCGGCCGCCGACCATGGCATTCTTCATCGCTTCCACCGAGGCGGCGACACCTGCACGGTCTGTTTCTGCCATCGCGTGGTAGGTATCGCTCGTTCGCAATGTTCGCTCGGCATCGACAAAATAGGAGATCCGCGACTCGATCATTCCGTATATCGCCTCGAAGGTCCGGACGAGCGAGGTCTCGTTCTCGGTCCGCAAGACGTGCACCAGGTTGATCTCTCCGGCCGCTTCCTCACGGTGGTACGAGTAGATGTCGTTCATCCATGCGACCGTGTCGATGCAGCTGTGGCGCAATCGATTGAGCTGTGGATTGTGGTAAAGCGTTTCGGGCAGCTCGTAGTGGCCGGAAAATTCTGCCAGGTCGAGTGCGGTAATGACGCCGATGGTTTCGCGGCGAATGGCGATGTACTCTCGAACTCCGGGGACTCGGTCTTCGGATCGGTTCTCGAACTCGGCAGCTGTGGCGAAGATGCTGCTCCAGATATGCTTGCGAAATCGGGTCTTCCAGCTTTCCGATTGTCTCGGGTAGATCCGTTGCAGGATAGCGGCCATCGCAATGAGATCGGGCCCGTCCGACACGTCTGCTTGCCCGGTCTCGAGCACGCACTGCAGGCGAGAGGCATGTCCCTGCGCGTCCGCCATCGAAGAGTGTCCGTCGTAAGCGATCCGGTCGTCACACTCGAAAAGCGCCTCCGTCGCGGCAGTCAGGGTGACGAGATCATCGAGATCGGCATCCGGAAAGGAATAGCCGGTGAGCTTTGCGGTTCTGCTGTCGGCAAAGCTGTGCTCATCGGCTGTCGAGCGATGTGGATACAGGAAGTTCAACCAAGTTCGGACCTGAGCTTCTGCGGCTTCCCATCGCGGATTGCATCTCGCTTCGAAGGGCAGGAGGGGGATCATGTACTCCGTGTCCGGCATATTTCCTCCAACAGATTGTCCGTACTCAAGAAAACGAGATGGATGGTGCCCGCGCATACGTCAGCTCGGTGTCGAAACCCTCGCGCAAGGTGGGCGGTGTGTGTCCGGGCGACATACCGGCGTCGAGCCCGCCGAAGCGTCGGTTGCGTCGTTGATATTCGCGGATCGCGTCCACGAGATGATCTCCGGTGAATTCCGGCCACAGTACGGGGCTGAATACCAGTTCGCTGTAGGCGAGCTGCCAGAGCAAGAAGTTCGAGATCCGACTTTCTCCGGATGTGCGTATGAGCAGGTCCGGGTCGGGCATGTCGGGGGCGTATAGGTATCGGCTGATCATTGTGTCGTTCACGTCCGAACCGGCAACACCGTCTTCGATCATCCTCCGGATCGCGTCGACGATTTCGGTGCGTCCGCCGTAGTTGAACGCAATGGCGAAGGTCATTCCGGTGTTGCTCGCGGTCGTCGTGAGGGCGTAATCGATCGCCTCGCGCACGCTGTACGGTATGCGCGTGTCCGGGCTTCCGATCCAGCGCAGTCGCACGTTATGTTGCATGAACTCGTCCATCCGCCGGTAGATCGCCCGTTCCAGCGAACCCATGAGGTAGGCGATCTCCGACTCCGGTCGTTGCCAGTTTTCGGTCGAGAACGCATAGATGGTGAACCACTCGATGCCCAGGTCGGCCGCACCGAGTACAACGTCGCTGATCACTCGTGCGCCCACGCTGTGCCCGTTGATCCGGACTCGCCCTTGCCGCTGGGCCCACCGCCCGTTTCCGTCGGGTATGCACGCTATATGCCGAGGCATAAGAGCCGGGTCGAGGTCCAGCCGAGAAACCATGGTGAGCTCCCTTGTCGAGGCGGCCTGGAATTCTCGGCCGAGACGGAACGAATATTCATGCATGACTTGGGTATTCGAGTACTCGGCGGAACCCCGGAAGCCACCAGTTCCAGCGCCCCATGATCTGCATCAGTGCCGGTACCAGGACGAGGCGGATGAGCGTCGCATCGATGATCAGCGCGATCGCAATAGCGAAACCGAACTCCCGAACACAATTGATCCGCGACACCACCAAGCTGCCGTACGCGACCGCGAGGATCACCGCGGCCAGCGATATCGGCCGGGCCGTGCTCTGCAGGCCGACGATGACCGAACGTCGATTGTTCCCGGTGATCAGATATTCCTCCTGAATCCGTCGCACGAGGAACAACTCGTAGTCGGTGGACAGGGCGAAGAGCAGCACGAAGACGGTCAGCGGCACCTGCGGCCAGATCGGTGGTCCATGTCCACCGGGCTGAAACGCCAGCACGGTCAACCCGTATGCCGCGCCGGTGGCGAGCAGGCTCATGACGATCGCCTTCAACGGCAGGAGCAGGCTGCGGAGTACCCTGGCCAGTGCGACGAACAGCAGTATCAGCACGCAACCGACTACCCACCACAGCTTCATCGAGGTCTCGACCAAGACGTCATAACCAACGCCGCTGGGTCCGCCGACGAGCACGGAGGCGCCGGAAGGGATTGTCGCCGGGACGATTCGGGTGTGGATTCGCTCCATCAACTCTACGAACGTCGGTGAGTACACGGGGTGCTTCGGCAAGAGGAGCAGGGCAGTCAGGCCTTCGCCGTCATCGATCCGGGCCAAGGCGACGACGTCGGGATCCGCGCGCAGTGCGTCCTCCAGTGGCTGGATACTCATTTCGGCGTTGCCCGCGGGTCGTTGTACAACGACGGCCGCGATGCCGGACCCGCCGGGCACTTCGCGCTCTGCGATGGTGAGGCCGGCGAGATAGGGGGTGTCGGCCAGGGCACGCCGTTCGATATCCATGCCGATCGACATGTCGGCGGCGGGGATCGCCGCGCACAGCAGGGCGATTGTGATGCCCACCGCGTACGGCCAGGGATTGCGCATCAGATGCTCGGTCCAGCGAGCCAGTCGCCCGCGCGCCACGACCGCGGTGTCCTTGCGTGGAATCCATCGCGTCCGCTGCCCCAACTGTTCGGTCACCGTCACCAGAACGGGAGCAAGCAAGGTGACCGAGGCCAGCGAGGCGACAATGATCGCCACCATCGTGCCGATCGCGATCTGCGAAAAGATGTGCCAGCGAACCATGAACAGGCTGACCACCGCCAGCAGGAGAATCAACCCCGAATACAACACCGTGCGTCCAGTAGTGGCCATCGCGGTGGCGACGGCATGTTCCGGTTCGGCTCCGGCCGCGAGCTCCTCGCGGTATCTGTTCATGACGAACAGGGCGTAGTCGATCCCGATGCCCAATCCGGTTGCGTTGATACCGATCAACAGCGTGCCGTCGATCGTCAAGAACCCCGTCATCAGCGAGAACAGGCCGGCGGTGACGGCAATCGAGACGCCCGCGATGCCGACCGGCACCATCGCCGCCACTGGCGTGCGCAGACCCCACCACAGCACCGCGATCGCGAGCGGAACGGCGATCAGCTCGATCCGCATGAGATCGGTGATCGCTACCTCCTGAACGATGTGACCGAAGCCCGATATCCCGAGCACTGCTGCTTGAATCGTGCCGTCTGACACGGCTTGGGCGGCCCGGTCTGCCGCCGTCTGTAGCGAGGGAGCGCGTTCCTGGCGCTGCCGATCGTCCCCGGACGCTCCGACCAGGAGATAGGCCGCGTGCTCGTCATGAAGCAAGGGGCGGAACGGTTCGAGCACCTCGGCTGAAACGTAGCGGCGGTCGGGGTCACCCGCGACGGGCAGCAGCAGCACACCGGAGACGCCCTTCTCGTCCCCGAGCGCAGACATGCTGGCGCTGACTGCTTTCCGGAACTCCGGGTCCGTCGTCCGATGCGCTGACGAGTGGAGCACCGCGATCATCTGTTCGTTGCCGATCGTCGGCAGGCGTTCCGCCAGCAGACGACTCACCTGCTGGGATTCGGAGCCGGACACTTCGATGGTGGGAGCTGCGAGCGAACTGAGCAGGTGCGGGAGGCCGAGCAATCCGACCGTCACTGCGATTAGCCATCCCGCGAACACCCGGCGCCGATGCCGAACCATCGTCACCGCCAGCCGCGGCAGGATATTCCCGCCCTTGACCTGCCAGGTCTTGCGCACCGATCTATCCAATAGTCCGAATGACATGCCGACCGCGACCTCCGCTGTTCTGAATCCGCCCCCACCCCAGCGGTTCTCGGCTCGGCTGGGGCGCGCTCTCGTCCACTTCGCATTCGTTGCCGTGCGATAGATGGATGGCTCGGGCCGGCGATGAACTTCGCGAAGAAGTTGTTGCCCTGCGCGGACCCATCCCGATCCATGCCGGCAACGAAGATGCTGTGGATCGGTTGCTGCCGACCGGAACTGATCCGCCAGAGCGGCGGACTGCCTGCGGGAGCCCGACGTATCGGTCATTCCGGATGGCAGCGCTCGGGTGCGATCGGTTCGTCTGCTTTATCCGGGTCACGGCAATTTCTGGGGATTTGTCCCGCTTCGCATTGCCGTCTGGCGATATGAACGATGGAAGGATTGCAGTGGAGATCAATCGAGAAGACGTGCAACCGATGACCGGGCCGGGTCGTGGGCGCAAGGGTGCCCGCGCGGGGGTGCTGTTGGCAACGGGACTTCTGAGTGTGTCCGCACTGGGTTACGGAATCCTCGCCGCCCCTAGTTCGACAGCGGCCGACGAGACCGGCCCGTACACCTGTGAGGGTGTGCAGGGAAAAGTGAAGTTGGCCAAGGGCGATAACGGCGGCTACACCCTGAGTGTGGACATGGCGGACGTGGAAGTGAAGTCCGGCCAGGACTCGCGTTGCAAGAAGGACGAAAATGCGACGAAGGCCGAGGCCAAGACGAAGTCGATCTCGGCCAAGGAGACCGATGACGGCTGTGAGTTCACCGGAACCGCCAATGCGAAAGATGACGACGCGGAGTCGGCTTCCGATACCAAATTCACTTTGACCGTTCCGCCCGGCGGAAAGCCGGCCAAGGTAGAGGTCACCGGGAAGCTTTACTCGAACAGCACAGACAAGGATAAGGACGAGGTCAAGGCCACCGGCACGGTCAAAGGCGTGAAGCTCGAATCGTGCGAAGCGACCGCTATTCCTGAAGGTACATATTCGGGAATGGCGAAAGTCGCCGTCACTCCAGGATAGCGGGGCGATTGGCCTGGCGTACTTAATGCTTATGCGGGCCGCATGCTTGCCACGCCGCGCCGACTGTGGTCGGCGCGGCGTTCCTGCATTGAATTCGGTTGGCGTCCAACAGAATTGGACCGTCGACAGCGCTCACCGATCGGTGCTGAACGCTGCGTCGAAGGAGGCGGTCGGTGGAGTGATGGTGTTGAGGCCGCGGATGAAGGTGAGGGCTTCCGGCGCGCCCGCCAGGCGGTCCATGCCCGCGTCCTCCCACTCGATGGAGATGGGGCCGGTGTAGCGGATGGCGTTGAGGGCGCGGAAGCAGTCCTCCCAGGGGACGTCGCCGCGGCCGGTGGAGACGAAGTCCCAGCCGCGGCGCAGGTCGGCCCAGGGAAGGTGGGAGGAGAGGCGGCCGCGGCGGCCGTCGCCGCAGCGGACCTTCGTGTCCTTGCAGTCGACGTGGTAGATGCGGTCGGCGAAGTCGAGGATGAAGGTGACCGGGTCCAGGTCCTGCCAGATGAAATGCGAAGGGTCCCAGTTCAAGCCGAAGGCGGGGCGGTGGTCGATGGCGGCGAGGGCGCGGACGGTGGTCCAGTAGTCGTAGGCGATCTCGCTGGGGTGTACCTCGTGGGCGAAGCGGACGCCTTCGGCGTCGAACACGTCGAGGATCGGGTGCCAGCGGTCGGCGAAGTCCTGGTAGCCGCGTTCGATGGCCGCCGCCGGGACCGGCGGGAACATCGCGACGGTGTGCCAGATGCTCGAGCCGGTGAAGCCGACGATCGTGTCGACGCCGAGTTGGGCGGCCGCGCGTGCGGTATCGGCCATCTCGGCCGCGGCACGCCGGCGCACGCCTTCCGGTTCGCCGTCACCCCAGATGCGTTGCGGCACAATCGCCTTGTGCCGCTCGTCGATCGGATGATCGCAGACGGCCTGACCGACAAGGTGGTTCGACAGCGCGAACACCTGTAGTCCGTGGCGTTCGAGCGTCTCCTGCTTGCGTTTCGTGTAGCCGGGATCGGTGAGCGCCTTGTCCACCTCGAAATGATCGCCGGAACAGGCGATCTCGAGTCCGTCATAGCCCCATTCGGCGGCCAGCCGGCATACCTCTTCGAACGGTAGATCCGCCCACTGCCCGGTGAACAGCGTGATCGGTCTCATGGTTGTCCTCCTGCGATAGCGGTCCAGCGCCCGTCGTCGGCCGCGCTCGACTCGACCGCGGCCAGCACCCGCTGCACCGCGAGCCCGTCGGCGAAGCTGGGACTCGGATCTTTGCCCGCCGCGACCGCGATCACCAGGTCGGCGACCTGATTGGTGAAGGTGTGGTCGTAGCCGAGCCCGTGCCCGGGCGGCCACCAGGCCTCGGTGTAGGGGTGCTGCGGTTCGGTCACCAGGATGCGGCGGAAACCGGCGGTCTCCGGATCCTCGGTGTGATCGTGGAACCACAGCTCGTTCATCGATTCGAGGTCGAAGGCCAGGCTGCCGTGGGTTCCGTTCAGCTCCAGGCGAAGTGAGTTCTTGCGCCCGGCGGCGACCCTGGTCGCCTCGAAGGAGGCGAGTCCGCCGCCGGAGAGCCGGCCGAGGAACAAGGCGGCATCATCGACCGTGACCTGACCGCTGCCCACGCCGTCCGGCAGCGGGCGTTCGGTGACGAACGTGTCCAGCAATGCCGACACCCCCGTCAACGACTCCCCGGTGACGAACTGCGTGGCATCGATGATGTGCGCGCCGATGTCGCCGAGCGCCCCGGACCCGGCCCGCCGCCGATCCAGCCGCCAGCTCAGCGGAGCATCCGGATCGGCAAGCCAATCCTGCAGATACAGCGCCCGCACATGCCGCACGGTGCCGATCCGCCCCTGCGCCACCAGATTTCGCGCCAACGCCAGCGCGGGCACCCGCCGGTAACTGAAGCCCACCATCGACCGCACCCCGCGCAGGGCGGCTTGCTCGGCCGCGGCGGCCATCGACTCCGCCTCGGCCACGGTGTTGGCCAGCGGTTTCTCACACAGCACGTGCTTGCCCGCTTGCAGTGCGGCGATAGCGATTTCGGCGTGACTGTCGCCCGGCGTGCAGATGTCGATCAGATGGACGTCGTCGCGATCGAGCAACTGCTTCCACTCACCGACGGCGCTCGCCCAGCCGAGCCGGCCGGCGGCGACCGTCGCCCGGTCGATGTCGCGGCCCGCGAGCACCACCGGCACCGGCCGCCACGGCAGATCGAAAAACGCGTCCACACTGCGCCAGGCCTGCGAATGAGCGCGCCCCATGAAGGCGTGGCCGACCATGCCGATGCCGAGGGTGCGGCGGTCTGTCGAGGTCATTGGACTCCGATCGGGTTAATAGCCGTTCGCCAAGTACTGGTCGGCGTTGTCCTTGGTGACCACCGCCGAGAAGGTCGTGATCTTCGCGGGCACATCGTGTTCGGCGAGATCGCCGAGCGCCCGGCGCTGTCCGAGCAACCGGGCCAGCGCGACCGCCGAGGACGCCATCGCCGGGCTGTAGAGCACGGTGGCTTGCAGCGGCGAGTTGCCGGTCTGGATCTCCTTCATGGCCTGCGCCGAGCCGCCCCCGCCGACCATGACGAACTCGCCGGATCGGTTGGCCTGCTTGATCGCGGCCAGCACACCGATGCCCTGGTCGTCGTCGTGGTTCCACATCGCGTCGATCTTCTTCGTCGCCTGCAACATCTGGCTGGCCACCTGCTGACCGCCAGCCGCGGTGAAGTCGGTGGATTGCCTTGCGGTGATGCGGAATCCGGCCGCGGTGACGGCATCGTGGAACCCACGGCTGCGTTCCTGGGTGAGCTGGAGGTTGTCGATCCCGGCGACCTCGACGATCACCGGATCGCCGATCCCGGCGTCCTTCATCTTGCGGACGATGAAATTGCCCGCGTTGACGCCCATTCCGTAGTTGTCGCCACCGATCCAGGTCCGGTAGGCCAGCGCGGAGGCGAAGACGCGATCGAGGTTGATCACCGGAATGCCCGCGTTCATCGCGTTTTTCGCGATCTCGGTGAGCGCGTTGCCGTCGAACGGCAGGATCACCAGCACGTCGGCCTTCTGGTTGATCATCGTCTGCACCTGCTCGATCTGGCGGCTGACGTCGTTGGTGCCCTCGGTGACGTTCAGGGTCAGATCGCCGAACTTCTCCGCCTGCGCCCGCGCGTTGCGGGTGATCGCCGCGGTCCAGCCGTGATCGGCGGCGGGCGCGGAAAAGCCGACGCGCACTTGCTGTCCGGCGGCGGAGTTGTCCCCGGTACTACCGGCGACCTGGGTACCGGCCGTGGTGTCGTTGGAGGTGCAGGCGGCGGCGAGCACGCCCGCGCCGGCGGCGAGGCCGGACAGGAGGATGCCGCGGCGAGGGAGGGAGACTGTCTTACTCATGGTGTTCCTTGATGCGTGATATCAGGTGAGGGTGGGGACCGCGCGGGCGCGGCCGAAGCGCTGGAACAGCAGGACGGCCACGATGATGGCGCCCTTGCCGATGGCCTGGATGGGTTGCTCGAGGTTGTTGAGAATGAACAGATCCTCGATCACGGTGAACACGAGTACCCCGAGGATCGACCCGGTGATCGTGCCGAATCCGCCGCTGAGCAGCGTTCCGCCGATGACCACCGCGGCGATCGCGTCCAACTCGTAGAGCTGGCCGTTGGTGCTGGTGCCGGTGGTGGTCTGCGCGGTGAGCATGATCGCGGCGATGCCGCAGCACAGCCCCGACACCGCGTACAGGAGCAGCGTGTGGCGGCGCACGTCGATACCCGCCAGCCGGGCCGCCTCGGGATTGCCGCCGACGGCCGCGCTGCGCCGGCCGAAGGTGTTGCGCTCCAACACGATCCAGCCGACCGCGACCACCACGACGAACAGGTAGACCAGCAGCGGGATGCCGAGCACCCGATTCTGCGCGAGGGCGAGCAGATCGGTGGTGACGAGCTGGGATTGCCGCCCGGAGATCTGCTCGGCCAGCCCGCGCGCGGCGACCATCATGGCGAGCGTGACGATGAAGGGCACCAGTCGGCCGTAGGCGATGAGCGCCCCGTTCAGCAGGCCGCAGCACAGGCCGACGAGCAGCGCGCTGAGCACCATGCCGCCCACGCCGTAGGACTGGGTGGCGGTGGTGGTGCACCAGACCGACGCCAGCGCGATGATCGCGCCGACGGACAGGTCGATGCCGCCGCCGATGATCACGAACGTCATCCCGACGGTCACCACGCCGATCACCGAGGCCAGGGTCAGGATGGTGATCATGTTGCCGGCGCTGAGGAAGTCCTCGCCCTTGGTCAGCGCGCCGACGATCAGCAGCGCGAGCAGCGCGACGATCAGCGTCAGGTGTTTGCGTAGCTCGCTGCCTCCGGTCTTGCGGCGTGGCGGCGGATCACCGTCCGCCGCCGATGTTTTCGCTTTCGTGCGCACCGCGGTCGTCCGGCGGATCGGGTCACCGCCCTGTTCGGTTCCGGCACGCTGTATCTCGGATTCGCTCACAGCGCACTCCCTTCCATGATCATCGCGATGATGTCGGGTTCGGTGAGGTCGGCCGCGGCCGCGGTGTGGATGATCTCGCCATCGCGCAGGACGAGCACCCGGTCGGCCAGCCCGAGCAGTTCCGGCAGGTCGCTGGAGACCATCAGCACCGCCACGCCGCGCTCAGCCAGACCCCTGATCTGCGCGTACACCTCGGCGCGGGCACCGACGTCGACGCCGCGGGTCGGTTCGTCGAGCAGCAGCACCCGGCAGTCCTCCAGCAGCCAGCGGGCCAGGACGGCCTTCTGCTGGTTCCCGCCGGACAGGCCGCGCACGGGGTAGTCGGGGTCGGCCGGGCGGATGCCGACGCGGGCCAGCACGTTGCCGGTATCGGCGCGTGCTCTGCGTCGATCGAACCAGCCGAACCGGGAGTAGCGCGGCATCGAGGCGGCGGAGATGTTGCGGCCCAACGATTCCAGCAGAAACAGTCCTTGAAACTTGCGTTCCTCGGGCGCCAGACCCATGCCGGCGGCGACGGCGGCGCTGGTACTGCCGAGCCGTACCCGGCGACCATCGACGCGGACCTGCCCCGCCGAGGCACGTCGCGCACCGTAGATCGTCTCCAGCACCTCGGATCGCCCCGCCCCGACCAGCCCGGCGAGGCCGACGATCTCGCCGGCCTGCACAGTCAACGAGATGTCCTGGAACCGGCCGGCCAGACCGAGCCCGGCTACTTCGAGCACCTCGGCGGTGTTCTCCGCGCGCGGCTCATGGTGCGCCAGAACCGCTTCGGCCTGGTTGCCGGTCATGAGCGAGACGACCTGCTCGGTGCCGGTGGTGCGGGCGGGCAGCCCGGCGGCGACGGTGCGGCCGTCCTTGAGCACGGTGATCCGGTCGCCGATGGTGCGGATCTCGTCGAGCCGATGCGAGATGTACACGACGGCAACACCTTCCGCGCGCAACTGATCGATGATGCGAAACAGATTGGCCACCTCGTCATTTCCGAGCGCGGCCGACGGTTCGTCCATCACGATGAGCCGCGCGTCGTGCGACAGCGCCCGGGCCATGCTGACCACCTGTTTGGCGGCCGCGGGCAGCGTGGCGACGATCGTCTCGGGCCGCAACTCCCCGTGGCCGAGGCGCTCGAGCAACGCGGTCGCGGCCCGCGCGGTCGATCCGCGGCGGGTGAAACCGGCGCGGGACTTCTCGTGGCCGAGGAAGATGTTCTCGGCGATGTCGAGGCCGTCGCACAGGTCCAATTCCTGATAGATCGTCGCGATGCCGAGCCGGGTCGCCGCCAGCGGATTGGCCAGCCGCACCGGCTTTCCGAGCCAGCTCAGTTCGCCCGAATCCGGTTGGTGCGCACCGGCGAGCACCTTGATCAAGGTGGACTTGCCCGCGCCGTTCTGGCCGAGCAGGCAGTGCACCTCGCCGGCGCGGACGTCGAGGTCGACCTGATCGAGTGCGCGCACGCCGGGGAAGTCCTTGACGATGCCTCGCATGGTCAGCACGGTGTTCATGGCCGGTGCTCCTAGCCGTGTCGTCAGGCGACGCTGAAGATGTGGTCGCTGATCAGGCGGGCCGCGCCGATCACCCCGCCGAGTTCGGCGAGTTCGGACAGCACGATCGGTAGGTTGCCGGTCGCCAGCGGTGACGACCGGCGGTAGACGACGCTGCGGATCTCGGCGAGCAGCGGATGGCCGAATCCGGTCAGCCCACCGGCGATCACCACGAGGCCGGGGTTGAAGAAGCTGACCAATCCGGCCAGGGCGGTGCCGAGATGGGCGCCTGCCTCGCGAATCATCGCCACGGCCAACGGATCTCCGGCGGCGGCCGCGTCGGCCAGGTCGGTCGCCGTGAGTGTGCCTGCGGCAGCGAGGCGTTCGCTGAGGAAGGGGGAGCGACCGGCTCTGGCGGTGGCTTCGCGGGCCAGTGCCGCGCCGCCCGCGTACGCCTCCAGGCAACCGCTGTTGCCGCAGGCGCAGACCGGTCCGTCGTCGGTGATCCGCAGGTGGCCGATGTCGCCCGCGCTGCCGGAGACGCCGCGGTAGATGCCGCCGTCGACGACGATCCCGCAGCCGATCCCGGTGCCTGCCTTGACCAGGAGGAAGTCCGCCACCGAATGTGCTGAGCCGGCCTGCATTTCGCCGAGGGCCAGGATGTTCACGTCGTTGTCGACCAGCACCGGGCAGCCGAGTTCCTGCGCGATCGCCTCGCGCACCGGAAAGCGGTGCCAGCCGGGCATGATCGGCGGCGCGACGGGCATGCCCTCGCGGAAGCTCACCGGGCCGGGCACGCCGACGCCCGCGCCGTGCAGCCGCCCGGCCATCTGCTCATCGGTGCGCAGCTTGCCGAGCAGATCCAGCGCGCGTTCCAGCACCGCGGCCGGACCCTGCCGGATGTCGCACGGTTCGGACAGTTGCCCGAGTACGCGCAGTTCACCGTCGGTCACCGCGACGTCGATGGAGGTGGCGCCGATGTCGATGGCCGCGAACCGCAGACCCGATGCCAGCGTGGCGATGGCCGATCGCCGGCCGCCACTCGACGCCGCGAGCCCGCCGGCCTCGACCAGTCCGAGTTCGGCCAGTCGATCGAGCTCCACCGCCAGCTTGGACCGCGACAGCTCCATCGGCTGACCCAGTTCGGATCGCGACTGCGGGCCCCGATCGCGCAGCAACCGCAAAAGCCGTGCCTGGTGGGCGTTTTCCGGTCGGGCCGCGATCCGCATCAGCTGCTTCTTTCTCTCCAACTGAGCGAATCTAATCGCACTTTGTCGAGTCTTGTGGACGCTTTAGTCGAACTCGGTACAAGTTTGTTTTGTGACAGGACAAAGTTCGGGCAGGGATGGCTTGACCGGCCGGAGGACCGGATGAGGGAAGATGGCTCGATGCCCAGGCAAACCGATCGCCCAGGAAAAGTCGGTCGACCACCGCGCCTCTCGCAGGAGGCCATCGTCGCGGCCGCCGACCAGGTGCTGCGGACCGAGGGCGCGGACAGCCTGTCGATGCGGCGAGTGGCGAAGGAACTGGGCAGCACGCCGATGGCGCTGTATCACCACGTGCGGGACAAGGACGAGTTGCTGCTGCTCCTGCTGGAGTCGCACGCGCAACACATCCCGCAGCGGGAATTCCCCGACGACCCGCGCGAGCGGCTGCTGGAGGTCGCGTGCACGCTGTACGAGGGCCTCGCCGAGCGCCTCTGGATCATCGAGGTGCTGGCCTCCGACCCGGTGGTCGTGCCCGCGGCCATGGGGATGGTCGAGATGATCATCGCCGCGGCCGTCGACTACGGGTGCACCGTCGAAGAGGCCGTCGATGTGTACCGCGCCATCTGGTACTTCATCGTCGGCGATCTACTCGTCCGGGCGAGCCGGGATCGCCGACGAGCCCGGCTGGCGGCGACGTCGTCGACCGAAGCGGGCATCGATCAGCTCGATCGGACCGAACTGCCCACGCTCGCGGCGATCGGCGACAAGTGGGTCGAGGCGACGTCGCGCGATATTCACCGGAAGGGGTTGGCGGCCATAGTGAACGGCCTGCTGCCAACGCCTTAGCGTCTCACCAGACCACGACCGAGCGCAGCACGTCACCGTGCTGCATGGCAGTGAACGCCTTCTCGACCTCGTCGAGTGAGATGCGTTCGGTGACAAAGCGTTCCAGGGGGAGTCGGCCCTGCCGGTAGAGGTCGATCAGCATCGGGAAGTCGCGCTCGGGCAGGCAATCGCCGTACCAGGACGATTTCAGTGCGCCGCCGCGGGAGAACAGCTCGATCAGCGGCAGGTCCAGGGTCATCTCCGGCGTCGGTACGCCGACCAGCACCACGGTCCCGGCCAGATCGCGCCCGTAGAAGGCCTGCTTCCAGGTCTCGGGGCGACCGACCGCATCGATGACGACATCGGCGCCGAAGCCGTCGGTGAGATCCTGGATCCGCTCGACCACATCCTCGGTGCTCGCGTCGATCCGGTGGGTGGCGCCGAATTCGCTGGCCCACGCCAGCTTTCGGGCATCGCGGTCGACGGCGATGATGGTCTTGGCGCCGGCGAGGAGAGCGCCGGTGATCGCGGCGTCGCCGACACCACCGCAGCCGATCACGGCCACGCTGTCGCCGCGAGACACGTTGCCGGTGTTCATCGCCGCCCCGATGCCCGCCATGACGCCGCAGCCGAGCAGTCCGGCGATGGCGGGGTCGGCCTCGGGATCGACCTTGGTGCACTGCTTTTCGTGCACGAGGGTCTTGTCCGCGAAGGCGCCGATACCCAAGGCGGGCGTCAACTCGGTGCCGTCGGCGAGGGTCATCCGCCGGCTGGCATTGCTGGTGTCGAAGCAGTACCAGGGACGGCCGCGGCGGCACGCCCGGCATTCGCCACACACCGCGCGCCAGTTCAACACGACGAAATCGCCTGCGGTCACATGAGTTACGGCCGGGCCGACCGTCTCCACGATCCCGGCGGCCTCGTGCCCGAGCAGGAACGGGAACTCGTCGTTGATGCCGCCCTCGCGATAGTGCAGGTCGGTGTGGCACACCCCGCACGACTGCACGCGCACGACCACATCGTGCGGCCCGGGGTCGGGGATGACCACGTCGACCAGCTCGACCGGCGTTCCTTGGCGACGGGCGATGACGCCGCGCACGGTTTCGGACACGAATCCTCCTACAGGGTTGCGATGGCCGCGGGCCGCCGCTCGATCTGCTTGCGGTAGCGGGTGAACAGGCGTGCGTTGTCGATGGCGAACACGGCCACCGGCTCGCCTGCGCGTTCGTAGAGTGCGGTGCACGACGGGGTCGACGGGTCGCCGTCGATGAAACGCACAGCGTCGTCGGGCCGGCGGTGGCCGGCGAACTGGATCATTCGGCCGTACTGGCGGGACCAGAAATAGGTGTTCGGGATGTTCGCGGGTGGTTCGCCGACGATGGCAGCCGCGGCGATGCGGGCTTGGGCGGTCGCGTTCGACCAGTGCTCGCTGCGGTGGTGGGTGCCCAGGGAGTCCTGGTAGGCGCGTGCGCAGTCGCCGATCGCGTAGATATCGGGAACGGCTGTGCGGCAGCAGGAATCGGTGACGAAGCCGTTGTCGATGTGCAGCGGCGAGTCCTGCGCCCACTCGGTGTTGGGGATCGCGCCGATGCCGATGATCACGGCGTCGGCGGGGAGCAGGCTGCCGTCGGTGAGGCGCACCGCGTTGACGCGTTCGTCGCCGAGGAATTCGGTCACCGCGACGCCGGTCCGCAACTGAACGCCGTTGGCCGCGTGCAGATCCGCGCACAGCGCCCCGAGTTGCGGGCCGAAGACGCCGGACAGGGGATCGGTCGCCAGTTCGACAATGGACACCTGCGCGCCGAGCGTGACTGCGGTCGAGGCGATTTCGGCACCGATGAGGCCGGCGCCGATGATGACGATGTTGCGCGCGGTGCGCAACGCGGCCCGGATCGCCCGCGCATCGTCGATCGTGCGCAGAGTATGGACGCCGCCGAGTCCTCGGGCGACGGGCAGCGTGCGGGCACGGGCACCGGTGGCGAGCACCAGCGACCGGCCGGCGACGACTGTGCCGTCGTCGAGCGTGACACCGGGACCCATTGCGGTAGTGGCGATTCCGAGAGCGCGACGTCCGAGCAGCCAGCGTGCGCCCAGGTCGTCGCCCAAGGTGATATCGACATCGCCGTGCAGGAATTCCTTCGACAGCGGTGGCCGATCGTAAGGCGGGTGAACTTCCTCGCCGACCACCGTCACTTCACCGCCGTAGCCGCGTTCGCGAAGATCCCGGACGAGCGAGAACCCGGCGAGCGACGCGCCGACGACCACCACGCTCATGACGGCTCCGCCGTAACCACGATGTCGCCGTCGAGCACCCGCACCGGGTACGTGCGCACCGCGACCTTGGCCGGCGGACCGGAGACCCGGCCGGTGCGCAAGTCGAAACATGACTCGTGCAACGGACATTCGACTGTGCAGTTCTCCACCCAGCCGTCGGCCAATGACGCATCCTGGTGGGTGCACGTGTCGTCGATCGCGAACAAACCCTCGTCGGTGTGGAACACCGAGATCGGCTGCCCGCCGCCGGTCCGCACGGTGGCGACTTCGCCGACCGGCAGGTCCTCGAGGCGTGCGACGAACAGTTCCGTGCCGGAGGTCGCCGTGTGCTTCGCAAGGGATTCCATAGACCCTCCATGAGTTGCTTAGAGCGCAACAGATATCGCGATACGCAACAGTGTGCGACAGCCCGGAGGCGCCGTCAACCCCCTGAATTCCCCGGTAAACAACTGGTTTCCAACGGTTGACAGCGTGCCGTGACAGGCGGACTATTTGTTGCGTAATACGAATTCGTTGCGCTACTAGCAACAACGGAGGCACCCTTTGGCTCACCCGAAAGTCGTCATCATCGGAGCCGGGATCGTCGGGGCATCGCTGGCCGACGAAATGACCGCCCGCGGTTGGGCCGACATCACCGTGCTCGACCGGGGGCCGCTGTTCACCACCGGCGGATCCACTTCGCACGCACCAGGTTTGGTGTTCCAGACCAACCCGTCCAAGACCATGACCGAGTTCGCGCGCTACACCACCGAGAAGTTCGGCGCGCTCAGCCATCCGGCCGGTCCGGCGTTCGACGCGGTCGGCGGGCTGGAGGTGGCGACCACGCCGCAACGGTGGCGGGATCTGCACCGCAAGTTCGGCTGGGCGCAGTCCTGGGGGATCGAGGGGCGTCTGTTGGATGC
The DNA here is from genome assembly GCF_040681495.1 of Nocardia sp. NPDC051756. Classification (NCBI taxonomy): domain Bacteria; kingdom Bacillati; phylum Actinomycetota; class Actinomycetes; order Mycobacteriales; family Nocardiaceae; genus Nocardia; species Nocardia sp. NPDC051756. The sequence goes on from NZ_JBFAYV010000006.1 coordinate 371,201, forward strand.
GTCCGAATGCGCGGCCATGTATCCGCTACTCGACGCCAGCCAGGTCATCGGCGGATTCCACACTCCGGCAGACGGTTTGGCGAACGCGGTGCGCGCGGTGGAGGCGCAGGCTCGGGCGGCGATCGGTCGCGGCGCGCGCTTCCTGCCCGATCAGGAAGTCCTCGGGATCGCCGAAAGCGGCGGCCGGGTGACCGGTGTGCAGACCGCCGAGGGCGTCATCGCCGCGGACATCGTCGTCTGCGCGGCCGGCTTCTGGGGCGCGGAGCTGGCGAAGCAGACCGGACTGGTCCTGCCGCTGGTGCCGATGGCGCACCAATATGCGAAGTCGGGGCCGTTGGCCGCCCTGGCGGACAGCCCGCGCGACGCCGCGCGCCTGCCGATCCTGCGGCATCAGGATCAGGACCTCTACTACCGCGTGCACGGCGACCGTCTCGGCATCGGCTACTACGGCCATCAGCCGATGCCGGTGGACATGTCCACCCTGTCCGCGGCCACCGCGGGCGAGGCGATGCCCTCGATGCTGCCCTTCACTGATACCGACTTCGCCCCGGCCTGGCGTGAATCCATGGAACTGCTTCCCGCGCTCGGTGATTCGAAGCCGGAAGAGGGATTCAACGGGATCTTCTCGTTCACCCCCGACGGCTTCTCGATCATGGGTGAGCACCGCGACCTCGCCGGCTTCTGGGTCGCCGAGGCCGTGTGGGTCACCCATTCGGCCGGCGTGGCCAAAGCGACCGCGGAATGGATCATCGACGGCGCGCCGAGTACCGACGTGCACGAGTGCGATCTCTATCGATTCGAAGACGTCGCGCGCAGCGGGGAATTCATCATGCAGACGAGTTCGCAGGCCTTCGTCGAGGTCTACGACATCATCCACCCGCACCAGTATCGAACGGCCTTGCGCGGCCTGCGCACCAGTCCGTTCTATGCGCGCCAACAGGAAATGGGTGCGTTCTTCTTCGAAGGCGGCGGGTGGGAACGGCCCGCTTGGTATGAAGCCAATGCGGAACTGGCACAACGCCTTCGCGACGAAGGGGTGCCGTTCCCGGACCGCGACGAATGGTCCGGCAATTTCTGGTCGCCCATCTCGATCGCCGAGGCGCGCTGGACCCGCGAACGGGTCGCGATGTTCGACATGACCCCGCTGACCCGCTACGAGGTATCCGGTCCCGGCGCGCTCGAACTCCTGCAACGACTCACCACGAACAATCTGGACAAGACCGTCGGCTCGGTCACCTACGCACTCGTCCTCGACGAAACCGGCGGTATCCGTAGCGATGTCACCGTCGCCCGGCTCGAACCGCAACGCTTCCAGGTCGGCGTGAACGGCCCGATGGACTTCGACTGGTTCACCCGGCACCTGCCCGGCGACGGCTCGGTGACGCTGCGCGACATCACCGGCGGCACCTGCTGCATCGGTGTCTGGGGACCGAACGCGCGGGACCTGGTGCAGCCCTTGTGTTCCGACGATCTGTCGCATCAGTCGTTCAAGTACTTCCGTGCGCGGCAAACCCATCTCGGCGCCATCCCGGTCACCATGATGCGCGTCTCCTACGTCGGCGAACTCGGGTGGGAGATCTACGCGACCGCCGAATACGGCAACGCGCTCTGGGATCTGCTGTGGGCGGCGGGCCGAGCGCACGAGGTCATCGCGGCAGGCCGGATCGCGTTCAACAGTCTGCGTATCGAAAAGGGCTACCGCAGTTGGGGAACCGACATGACCGCGGAACACCAGCCCGCCGCCGCAGGCCTCGACTTCGCGGTCCGGCTGGCCAAGCCCGACTTCATCGGCAAGACCGCGCTGGAGCAGGCGGACCCACCGGCGAAGATCCTGCGCAGCATCGTCTTCGAGAGTCCGACGGCGGTCGTCCTCGGCAAGGAACCGGTCTACGTCTACGGCCTGCTGGGCGGATATGTCACCAGCGCAGGCTATTCCGCCACCATCGGCCGCAGCATCGCCTACGCGTGGCTGCCCGCCTCGGTTGTCGTCGGCGATGCGGTCGAGGTCGAATACCTCGGTCGGCGCTACATCGCGACGGTGCACGCCGAGCCGGTGGTCGATCCCGAGATGTCCAGGATCAGGAGGTAGCGAAATGGCCACGGCGACAACGGTCTACGACGTCATCGTGATCGGCGTCGGCGGCATGGGCAGTGCCGCCGCCTATCACCTCGCGGCCCGCGGCCAGCGGGTGCTCGGACTGGAGAAGTTCACTCCCGCGCACAATCGCGGCTCGAGCCACGGCGGTTCGCGCATCGTCCGGCAGTCCTATTTCGAAGACCCGGCCTACGTTCCGCTCCTGCTGCGTTCCTACGAACTCTGGGCGAAGCTGGCCGCCGACTCCGACCGCGAGGTCATCCGGCTCACCGGCGGCCTGTACCTGGGCCCGCCGGACAGCCTGACGGTCGCGGGCAGCCTGCGGGCGAGCCGGGAATGGTCACTGCCGCACGAGCTGCTGGACGCCGCCGAGATCAAGCGGCGCTTCCCGAACTTCACCCCGGCGGCCGGCGACATCGGAATCTACGAGTCCAACGGCGGATTCGCCCGCCCCGAGCTGACCGTGCAGGCGCACATCGACCTGGCCCTGCGGGCCGGCGCGACCCTGTCGTTCGGCGAAGAGGTGATCAGCTGGGCCGAAACCGATTCCGGCGTCACCGTGACCACCGGCAGGGCGACCTATCACGCGGATCAGCTGCTGATCTGCCCCGGCGCCTGGGCGCCGAAGTTGCTGGCGGAGTTCGGCATTCCGATTACCATCGAACGTCACGTGCTGTACTGGTTCGATCCGATCGGCGGCACCGCGCCCTTCGAGGACCAGCCGATCTACATCGCCGAGGACGACTCCGGCATGCAGATCTACGGCTTCCCCGCCATCGACGGGCCGACGGGTGGGGTCAAGACCGCGTTCTTCCGCAAGGGCACCGTGTGCACACCGGAAACCATCGATCGCGTCGTCCACCCGGACGAGATCGACGCGATGCGCGACCGCGCCGCCGCCCTGGTCCCGGCCGTGGCCGGTCCGTGCGTGCACACGGCCACCTGCATGTACTCCACCACGCCCGACGAGCACTTCGTCATCGCCCGTCATCCCGGCGGCGACCGCATCACCATCGCCTGCGGCTTCTCCGGCCACGGCTTCAAGTTCGTCCCGGTGGTCGGCGAGATCCTGGCGGATCTGGTCATCGACGCCGCCACCAAGCACCCGATCGCGCTATTCGACCCGCAGAGGCTGGTGACCAGTGAAAATAGCATCGCATAGCGATTCCATGGGGGGTGGCGGTCGGGAGACGGGTGGGCCAACGGCGGATTTGCCGGTGACCACACCGGCCCTGATCCCCACCCTCGGTGGCAAGTGGTACGTCGACGACACCATCTTCGCGGCCGAGCAGGAACAGCTCTTCGAACGAATGTGGTTCTGCGCCATCCGAACCGGCGACCTCGCCCACGCGGGACAATTCAAACGAGTACAGGTGGGCCGCGAAAGCGCCCTGATCGTGCGCGGCCGCGACGGTGCGCTCCGCGCGTTCCTGAACATCTGCCGCCACCGCGGCGCGATGCTGTGCACCGAGGACCAGGGCCAGGTCCGCCGCAACCTGCAATGCCCCTACCACGCCTGGACCTACGGCCTGGACGGCAAACTGATCGCCGCGCCGAACATGGCCGCGCTGAAGGACGCCACCGGCGCGGACATCGATCGCGTCGCCTACGGCCTGATCCCGGTCGCCCTGCGCGAATGGCTCGGCTACGCCTGGGTCTGCCTGGCCGACGAGCCTCCGTCGTTCGAACACGAGGTGATGGGCGCGGTGACCGAGCGCCTCGGCGACCCGGCCGCCATCGACGCCTACGAGATCGACACGCTCGCGGTGGGCCGCCGGGTGGTCTACGACGTCGCGGCCAACTGGAAGCTCATCGTGGAGAACTTCATGGAGTGCTACCACTGCGCGACCATCCATCCCGAACTCACCGAGGTGCTGCCCGAATTCGCCGAGGGACTCGCCGCCCAGGTGTTCGTCGGCCACGGCGCGGAATTCGGCGCCGATATCGCCGGATTCACCGTCGACGGCTCGCCGGGTTTCGAACGGTTGCCCGGGGTTACCCCGGAACAGGACCGTCGTTACTTCGCCATCACCGTCCGGCCGACCGTTTTCGTCAATCTGGTCCCGGACCACATCATTTTCCACCGGATGTTCCCCATGTCGGCGGACCGAACTATCGTCGAGTGTGATTGGTTGTATACCAAGGATGTGGTTGCCGCGGGACGCGACGTGTCCCGCTCCGTCGAATTGTTCCATCGGGTGAACGAACAGGATTTCGCGGCATGTGAGCGAACGCAACCCGCAATGTCGTCGCGCGCCTACCGTAAGGGCGGGGTGTTGGTGCCCGCCGAGCATCACATCGCGGAGTTCCACGAGTGGTTGTCCTGTCGGATCGGTGACGTGAGGTGACGTGCAATGAATGGTGATCCGGATCTGCTCATCGGCGGCCGATGGACGCATGCCGCGGACGGCGGCGTGCGGCAGATCATCGACCCGGCGACCGGCACCGTGGTGGCCACCGTGGACGAGGCGACGCCGGACGACGCGCGCGACGCCGTCGCGGTCGCCCGCAGCACCTTCGACGAGGGCAGTTGGGCCGCGACCCCGGTCGCCGACCGGTCCGCGCTGCTGCTGCGGATCGCCGACCTGCTGGCCAGGGACAAGGACCGGCTGGCCCGGCTGGAGACGGCGGACACCGGAAAGACGTTGGTGGAGAGCGAGATCGACATCGACGATGTCATCTCGGTGTTCCGCTACTACGCGAACGCCGTCGCGGTGCAGGCCGACCGGCTGATCGACGTGGGCGACCCGGCGGTGATCAGCCGGGTGATCCGCGAGCCGATCGGCGTGTGCGTGCTCATCGCGCCGTGGAACTACCCGTTGTTGCAGATGTCGTGGAAGGTCGCGCCCGCGCTGGCCGCCGGCTGCACCATGGTGCTCAAGCCGAGCGAGGTCACCCCGCTCACCACCATCGAATTCGCCCGGCTCGCCGAGGAGGCGGGCGTACCGGCCGGCGTGTTGAACCTGGTCCAGGGCAGCGGCGCGGTGCTCGGCACGGCGCTGACCGACAACCCCGACGTCGACTTCATCTCGTTCACCGGCGGCCTGGCGACCGGCCGGACGATCAGCAAGGTCGCCGCCGAACACGTCACCAAGGTGGCGGTGGAACTCGGCGGCAAGAACCCGCATATCGTGTTCGCCGACGCCGACTGGGAAAGCGCCGTCGACCACGTCCTGACCGGCGTGTTCCTGCATTCCGGGCAGGTCTGCTCGGCGGGCACCCGGCTGATCGTCGAGGAATCCATCGCCGAGGACTTCGTCGCGGAACTGGCGAGCCGGGCCGAGCGGATCCGGGTCGGTCCCGGCCTGGACCCGGCCAGCGAAACCGGTCCGATGGTCTCCGTCGAACATCGCGCCAAGGTGGAAGCCTATGTCGCGCTGGGTATTTCGGAGGGCGCAAAGCTGGTGACCGGCGGTGCGCGACCGACCGACCCCGCATTGCAGGACGGCAGCTACTACCTGCCGACGATCTTCGATCGGTGCGATCGATCGATGCGCATCGTGCAGGAGGAGACGTTCGGCCCGATCCTCACGGTCGAGCGATTCACCACCGAGGCCGAGGCGATCCGGCTCGGCAACGACACCGAATACGGCCTCGCCGCTGGCGTGCGCACCTCGGATGCGGCGCGCGGAGAGCGGGTGGTGCGGGCGCTGCGGCACGGCACGGTGTGGCTCAACGACTTCGGCTATTACACCGCCGGTGCGGAATGGGGCGGGTTCAAGAAGTCCGGCAACGGACGTGAACTCGGCCCGACCGGCTTGGCCGAGTACCAGGAAATCAAACACATTTGGCACAACACGGCACCAAAGCCGGCGGAGTGGTTCAAGGGCGTCTGATCGTAAGCAACAAATCTCGGCCGGACAGCCCGTACGGCCGCCCGCGGAAGGCATGGTAAGCAATGGTGGTCCAAGAGCACGGTGTGTCCGATGACAGCGGAATGGAGGATTTCGGCTATAAGGAATCCCTGGACCGAAGTATCGGGAAATTCGCCAGCTTCGCGGCGGGGGTCAGCTATATCTCGATCCTCACCGGCACGTTTCAGCTGTTCTATTTCGGTTTCGGCAGCGCGGGTCCCGCGTATCTGTGGTCGTGGCCGATCGTTTTCGTCGGACAGCTGGCTGTCGCACTGTGCTTCATGGAGCTCGCCGCGCGCTATCCGGTTGCCGGGTCGGTCTACAACTGGTCCAAACAGCTCGGCAGCAGAATCGTCGGCTGGTCGTCGGGCTGGTTGATGCTGACCGCGTCGATCGTGACGCTGGCCGCCGTGGTGCTCGCGCTCCAGCTGAATCTGCCCCGGTTGTGGAGCGGTTTCCAGATCATCGGGGACGGCAGCGGTGAGCACGACTACGCCACCAACGCGGTGGTGCTCGGCACGATCATGATCATCTTCACCACCACGATCAACGCGCTCGGCGTCCGGCTGATGTCGATGATCAACAGCGCCGGCGTCTTCATCGAGATCATCGCGGCGGTGTTGATCGCGATCATCTTGGCGGCCAACGCGACTCGCGGTCCGCAGGTGTTCTTCTCGACGCACGGGTACGGCGCGGGGGAGTCCGGCGGTTACCTCGGCGCGTTCCTGGTGGCCTCGCTGGCCTCCGGCTATGTGATGTACGGCTTCGACACCGCCAGTTCGCTCGGTGAGGAGACCGTCGAGCCGCGGCGCACCGCGCCCAAGGCCATCTTGCGTGCCGTGCTCGCGTCCTTCGTCATCGGCGGCGCGATCCTCGCCTTCGCGGTGATGGCGGCTCCCGACCTCGACGACCCGCAGATCGGCAGCTCCAGCGGCGGCCTGCAATACATTGTCGAACAGGTGATGTGGGGCCCGCTCGGCACGATCTTCCTGTGCTGCATCGTGATCGCGGTGACCGTGTGTTCGCTCGCCGTGCACACCGCCGCCATCCGGCTCACCTTCGCCATGGCCAGGGACAACGCCCTGCCGTTCGGCGAGAAGCTCGCCCGGGTGCATCCGAAGACTCAGACGCCGGTCATTCCGGCCATTCTCATCGGCGTGCTCGCCGCGCTCATCCTGGTGATCAACATCGGTCAGCCGAAGATCTTCACGGTGCTCACCTCGATCGCGATCATCATGATCTACCTGGCCTACCTGATGGTGACCGGGCCGATGCTGAAGAAGCGGCTGCGCGGGCAGTGGCCGCCGAAAGAGCTTGCCGCGGGCGGGTATTTCACCATGGGTCGCTGGGGGATGATCGTCAATATCATCGCCGTGGTGTGGGGCGTCGGGATGGCCTTGAACCTGGCCTGGCCGCGCGAATCCGTTTATGGCACACCGTGGTACAACACCTGGGGTGCGTTCGTCTACATCGGCGCGATCCTCGGCGCCGGCCTGCTCTGGTACATCCTCAAGGGCCGCAAGCGAATCGGCACCCTGGCTTCACACGCAGCGGAGGTACGCAATGTCTGACGCCGTGTTCGACTACGTGATCGCGGGTGGCGGGACCGCCGGGTGCGTGCTCGCCGCCCGGCTCAGCGAGGATCCGGACATAACCGTGTGCCTGCTGGAGGCGGGCCCGTCCGACGTCGGCGATCGCGCCGTCCTCGAACTCACGCAGTGGATGCATCTGCTCGATTCCGGGTACGACTGGGACTATCCGGTCGAGCCGCAGGAACGCGGGAACAGCTTTCTGCGCCATGCCCGCGCGAAGGTCCTCGGCGGATGTTCCTCGCACAACTCGTGTATCGCGTTCTGGCCGCCCGCGGAGAATCTCGACGAGTGGGCCGCGCTCGGGGCGAAGGGCTGGGGCGCGGCCGACGTGCTGCCGTATGTCACCCGCCTGGAGAACAACGACGCACCCGGCGACCAGCACAGCCGCAGCGGCCCGGTCCGGCTGCGCGACGTGCCGCCGGACGACCCGTGCGGCACCGCGGTACTCGCGGCGGCCGCGGCGGTCGGGCTGCCGACGGTGCAGTTCAACCGCGGCGCCACCGTGCGCAACGGCGCGGGCTGGTTCCAGATCAACGCCGCCGAAGACGGCACGCGCATGTCGACATCGCACGCGTACCTGCACCCGGTGCTGGATTCACGCCCGAATCTCGAGGTGCGCACCGACTGCTGGGTCAGTGAGATCCTGTTCGACGACGCGCGCGTCGCGACCGGCGTGCGATACCTACGTCCCGACGGCATCGGCTACGACACCGTCTCGGCGCGACGCGAGGTGATCGTCACGGCCGGCGCCATCGATACGCCGAAGTTGTTGATGCTGTCCGGAATCGGGCCCGCCGACCACCTGCGTGAGATCGGCATCCCGGTGCTGGTCGACTCGCCCGGCGTGGGCGCGAACCTGGACGACCACGTCGAAGGTCTGGTGTTCTGGGACGCCGCCCGGCCGATGGTCGCGACCTCGACGCAGTGGTGGGAGATCGGCATCTTCGCCACCCTCGACGAGACGCTGCGGGTGCCGGACGTGATGATGCACTACGGCAGCGTGCCGTTCGACATGAACACGCTGCGCCGCGGCTACCCGACCACCGACAACGGCTTCTGCCTGACCCCCAATGTCACGCAGGGCCGTTCGCGCGGCACGATCCGGTTGCGCAGCCGCGACTTCCGCGACCGGCCGAAGGTCGACCCCCGGTACTTCACCGATGCGGACGGCCACGACGAACGGGTGATGCTGGCCGGCGTCCGGCTGGCCCGCAAGATCGCCGAGCAGTCCCCGCTGCGCGAGTGGATCGCCGCCGAACTCGCGCCCGGACCGGACGCGACGACCGACGACGAGCTGCTGAGCTACATCCGCGCCACCCACAACACGGTGTATCACCCGGCCGCGACGGCCAGGATGGGCGCGGTGGACGATCCGCTGGCGGTGCTCGATCCGGAGCTGCGGGTCAAGGGGGTGTCGCGGCTGCGGGTGGTCGACGCGTCGGCGATGCCGAAATTGCCCGCGGTGAACCCGAACATTACTGTCATGGCCATGGCGGAGAAGTGCGCGGATCTCGTCCGGACCACGTGAGCCGGACATGTCTGCGGAGGGCGAACTAGCCGCATTCCTCGGCGGGCACGCACCGTTCCAGTCGATGACGGCCACCGATCTCGATGAGCTGGCCGCGGCGTCGTCGCTGCACGAGTTCGCGGCGGGCGCGCTGATCAGCGACTACTCGGCGCAGGTGCCCGACGACATCTGGATGGTCTGGACGGGCCGGGTGATCCTGCGGCGCAATGGTCCCGATGCCGCGGCCTCGTCGCTGTCGGACGAGAGCCGCACGATCGACACCGTCGAGGCCGGCGGGATCTTCGGCTACGTGCCGCTGCTCACCGGCGGCAGCGCCGAATTCGTCGCGCTGGCCACCGAAACCAGCCTGCTGATCCGGTTGCCGGGCGAGCATGTGCGCGCGCAGTTCGCGCAGCCGGACGGGCTGGCGTTCCTGGCGTCGTCGGCGTGGAAGACGGTGTCCGGCAACCGAACCCCGATGGCGCAGGTGCTCGGCACGCGTCCGGCGAGCGAACTCGTCTCGGCGGAACCGATTTTCGTCACCCCGGATACCAGCGTCCGGGATGCGGTGATCCGGATGACCGAGCAGCACGTCTCGGCGGTGCTGATCCGGTTGCCGGACGGGGATTTCGGCATCTTCACCGATCAGGATCTGCGGGCCAAGGTGGTGGCTGCCGGGCTGCCGGTCGACCTGCCGATCGCGCGGGTGATGAGCGCCCCGGCCCGGCGGGTCAGCGCCGACCTGTCCGCCGAGACCGTGCTGATGGAGATGCTGGAGAGCGGGCTCCGGCATCTGCCGGTGGTCGCGCGGCGAGGCGAGGTACTCGGCGTCCTCGAAGACTCGGACCTGCTCGCCGCCTCCGCACGGCAGAGCTTCACCCTGCGGCGCGCGATCGGCGCTGCTACCGATGCGCCCCAACTGCAAGAGGCCGCGCGCGAAATCCCCAGCACCACAGTCGATCTGTTCCGCAACGGCACCAAGGCGTCCGCGACGAGCGGCATCCTCTCCGTCGTCATCGACTCGGTGGTGCGAAAGGCGCTCGAGCTCGCGATCGCCGAAGCCGACGACGCACCGAACGGCGGGTTCGCCTGGCTGACCCTGGGCAGCATCGCGCGGCGCGAGGCGATGCCGTCCTCGGATGTGGACAGCGCGCTGTCCTGGGCGGATGAATTGTCCACGGCCAGTGGGCAACTGCGCGCGATCGCCGAGCGCACGCACGCCATCCTGGACGCCTGCGGGCTGCCCGCGGACAGCAACGGCGCGATCGCCGCGAAGCCGAAATTCGCGCGGTCCCGGTCGGAGTGGACGAAGGCAGCGGCCCGCTGGTTGGACGATCCGCTCGTCGATCGCGGGCTGGTCATGTCGTCGCTGCTGATCGACGGGCGGGTGGTGTGGGGCGATCCGGGGCTGCACGCGGTGCCCGCCGCGTTCGGCCGGATGCGCGCCGACTATCCGAATGCCTTGCGCCTCCAGCTGCTCGACGCGTTGTCCGGACGGGTCCGGGCGCGGTCCCTGCGAGACGTCCTGTCCCGGCGTGGCGGCACCTTCGACTTGAAGAGTCACGCGCTGGTCCCGATCGTCAACCTCGCCCGCTGGGGTGGGCTGGCGGCCGGCGTGACCGCCGCGGCGACGCCGGTGCGACTGGCGGCCGCGGCGACGGCCGGGGTGATAGCCGATCGCGATGCCGCGGTGCTGACCGAGGTGTTCGTCATGTTGCAGCGCATGCGGATGGTGCATCAGGTCGAGCAACTGTCCGCAGGCCATCGCCCCGGGGACGTGGTGGTGATGTCCGAGTTGTCGCCGTTGAACCGGAGTTTGCTCAACGACGCGCTGCGCGAGATCGCGGCCGTGCAGCGACGCGTCCGCGGAATCGCGATGCCCTCGGCTTAGAATGACGGCGTCATGGCGAAACAGGATGGTGAGGACCCGGGCCGGGCCGCTGCGGTGCAGTCGGTCGACCGCGCACTGCTCGTGCTGGAGATCATCGCCAAGCTGGGCCAGGCGGGTGTCACCGAGATCGCCGCCGAACTCGGTGTGCACAAATCTACCGTTTCCCGGCTGATCGCCGTGCTGGAATCGCGCGGTTACGTCGAGCAGCTCTCCGATCGCGGCAAGTACCGGCTCGGCTTCTCCATCGTCCGGCTGGCCGGGTCCACCAGTGCGCAGGTCGATCTGGTCGGGCAGAGCCAGGGCGCGTGCAACGCGCTCGCCGCCGAAACCGGCGAGACCACGAATATCGCTGTGCTGGACGGTAATCGGATCATCAATATCGTGGAGGCGGCCGGCACGGGGTCGATCGCGCTGCGCTCCTGGGTCGGGCAGAGCTGTCCGGCGCACGCCACGTCGAGCGGCAAGGTGCTGCTGTCCGGTCTCGAACCGGCGGCGCTGCGCAAGCAGGTCGGGCCGAAGCTGGAGTCCTTCACCGGGAACACGCTGACCAAGGTCGCCGACCTCGCCGCCCAGCTGGTGGAGGTGCGGGAGAACGGATGGGCAAGTGTGCGTGAGGAACTGGAGATCGGGCTGAATGCCGTCGCCGCCCCCGTCTTCGACAGCAACGGGGTTATCGTTGCGGCGCTGAGCGTTTCGGGACCGGCCTACCGGCTCGCTCCGGATCGGTTCGCGCCGACGGCCGCGCTGGCCATCGCGAGTGCTGCGGACATCAGTCACCGGCTCGGCTACTTCGGCTGATCGAACCGGGTGCGGTTCGTCATTGACAAGCCGCGCGGCCGACGATAATACTATGTTGCATATCGCGCGGTTGTTGCGCTATATGCAACATATGTCGGTATCCACCAACTGAATATCGCCGCACACGCAGCGGGAGATCTCCATCCGTTCGATGGAGAGCCGAAGGAGCAACACCTCCCGGGAATCTCTCAGGCCCAGTACCGCTACGCATAAGGCAACTCTGAAAAGTAGTGCACCACGCACTCGCCGACGGGGCAAACGCACACCGCGTGAATCTCTCAGGCCATAGGACAGAGCGGGAGGAGCCACCCCCACGCATCCGCGAAAGGCTCCCCATGGCTGATCCTGCCTCCGCCCTGCGCACCGAACTCGATGTTTCGCTGCGCGAATTCGATCCGGTCGTCGCCGCACTGGTCGACCAGGAGACCAGCCGCCAGCAGCGCGGGCTGGAAATGATCGCCTCGGAGAACTACGCGCCGGTCGCGGTGATGCAGGCCCAGGGCACGGTGCTCACCAACAAGTACGCCGAAGGCTATCCGGGCCGCCGCTACTACGGCGGGTGCGAGTACGTCGACCAGATCGAATCTCTCGCCATCGAGCGGCTGCGTTCGCTGTTCGGCGCGGAATACGTGAACGTGCAACCGCATTCGGGTGCGCAGGCGAACGCGGCGGTCATGCACGCGCTGCTGCGTCCCGGCGACGGCATCCTCGGCCTGGCACTCGACCACGGTGGTCACCTGACCCACGGCATGAAGATCAACTTCTCCGGCCGGCTGTACAACGTTGCGGCATACCATGTTCGGGCCGAGGATCAGCTGGTCGACCTGGCCGAGGTGGAGCGGCTCGCGCACGAGCATCAGCCGAAGCTGATCGTGGCGGGCTGGTCGGCCTATCCGCGGCACCTCGACTTCGCCGAATTCCGGCGCATCGCCGACGAGGTCGGCGCTTACCTGATGGTCGACATGGCGCATTTCGCCGGACTCGTCGCGGCGGGTCTGCATCCGTCGCCGGTGCCGCACGCGCACGTCGTCACCTCGACCACGCACAAGACGCTCGGCGGGCCGCGCGGCGGATTCATCCTCGCCACAGCGGATCTGGGCAAGAAGCTGGACTCGGCGGTGTTCCCCGGCCAGCAGGGCGGACCGCTCGAGCATGTGATCGCGGCGAAGGCGGTCGCGTTCAAGATGGCGGCCGAGCCGGCCTTCCGGGACCGGCAGGAGCGGACCCTCGCGGGTGCGCGCATCCTCGCCGAGCGCCTGCTGGCCGAGGACTGCCGGGCGGCGGGCATCGGGGTGGTCAGCGGCGGCACCGACGTGCACCTGGTGCTCGTGGACCTGCGCGATGCCGAACTGGACGGCAAACAGGCCGAGGATCTCCTGCAAACCCTGGGAATCACGGTGAACCGCAACGCGATTCCGTTCGACCCGCGACCGCCGATGATCAGTTCCGGACTGCGGATCGGCACGCCGGCCCTGGCCGCGCGCGGTTTCGATGCCGCGGCGTTCACCGAGGTCGCCGACATCATCGCGACGGCGCTGAGTGGTGGTGCGCCCACGGCGTCGCTGACCGCGCGGGTGGACGCGCTGGCGGAGCGGTTCCCGCTGTACCTCGGGTTGCGGAACCCGGCGTGACGATCAGCGTATTCGACCTGTTCCGGGTCGGTATCGGGCCGTCGAGTTCGCATACCGTCGGGCCGATGCGGGCCGCGGCGGCGTTCGTCGAGCGGCTCAAGGACGCCGACGTGCTGCACCGGACATCCGCGCTGCGCGTTCAGCTCTACGGTTCGCTCGGCGCGACCGGGCGCGGGCACGGCAGCGTCGAGGCGATCTTGGCGGGGTTAGCCGGCGCGCAGCCGGAGAGCATCGACCCGGACACGATGGTCGCCACCGTCGCCACGGCGCGTGCGACGGGGCGGTTGTATCTCGGTGGCGTGCAGTCGATCGAGTTCGCCGTCGACCGCGATGTCGAACTGCTCGGGTTGACCCGCTTGGCCTTTCACACAAACGGGATGCTGTTCGGCGCGTACGACGAGGCGGGAGCGGTGCTGCTCGAACGCCAGTACTTCTCGGTGGGTGGCGGTTTCGTGCTCGACGAGGACGAGATCGACGGACGGACCGTCGAGGCTCCGGTCTCTGTCGCGCATCCGTTCCGCTCGGCCGACGAGCTGCTCTCGATCACCGCGGCCACCGGCAAGTCGATCAGCGCGGTCGTGCTGGCCAACGAAATGTCTTGGCGCAGCGCGGATCAGGTACGGACGGACCTGCTCGACATCTGGAAGGTGATGCAGGGCTGCGTCGACCGCGGGATGTCGACCGGGGGAGTGCTGCCGGGTTCGCTCCGGGTGCGGCGACGCGCGGCGACCCTGTTCGAGCGCCTCGGCACCGAGGCCGAGGACAACGACCCGCTGCGCGCGATGGAGTGGGTCACCCTGTACGCGATGGCGGTGAACGAGGAGAACGCCGCGGGCGGCCGGGTCGTCACCGCGCCGACCAACGGCGCGGCGGGCATCATTCCCGCTGTGCTGCACTACATTCAGCGATTCATCGGCGGCGCCGACGAGGACAGCGTGGTCGAATTCCTGCTCACCGCGGGCGCGATCGGTCAGCTGATGAAGGAGAACGCGTCGATCTCCGGCGCCGAGGTCGGCTGCCAGGGCGAGGTCGGTTCGGCCTGCGCTATGGCCGCGGCCGGACTGGCGGCCGTGCTCGGCGGTACGCCCGCGCAGATCGAGAACGCCGCCGAGATCGGCATGGAACACAACCTCGGCCTGACCTGCGACCCGATCGGCGGGCTCGTGCAGATCCCGTGCATCGAGCGCAACGGCATCGCCGCGGTGAAGGCGATCACCGCGGCCCGCATGGCAATACGCGGCGACGGCATGCATCACGTGTCGCTGGATCAGGTCATCCAGACCATGCGCGCGACCGGGGCCGACATGCTCGACAAGTACAAGGAGACCTCGCGCGGCGGCCTGGCGGTGGCCGTCGTCGAGTGCTGAGCTCAACGGGCGGGGAAGCGGATGATCCGGTCGTCGCCGGTGCGGACATCGCCGCGGCCGTCGGTGTTGGAGGTGGTGAGCCACAGCGAGCCGTCCGGCGCCACCTGCGGGGTGCGCAGCCGGCCGTAGCGGTCACGCAGCTGCGCCACGGGCTTGCCGAGCGTGCCGTCGGCCAGCTGCGGAATCGTCCAGAGACGCTCGCCGCGTAAGGCCGCGACGTACAACGTGTTCGCGGTGATCGCGAGGCCCGAGGGCGAGGCCTCGCTGGTCGCCCAGGTGATCAGCGGATTGGTGTAGCGGCCGCCCTGGGTGTCGCCCTTGCCTTCGACGACCGGCCAGCCGTAGTTGCGCTTCGGCTGGATCAGGTTGATCTCGTCGTAGGTGTCCTGGCCGAACTCGGTCGCGTAGAGCCGTCCCGTCGCATCCCAGGCCAGACCCTGCACATTGCGGTGACCGAGGCTGTAGACCGGTGAATTCGGCGTCGGGTTGCCGGGCGCCGGTTTGCCGTCGGGGTCCAGGCGGAGAATCTTGCCGTTCGGACTCGCCGCGTCCTGCGCCCGGCTCGATTGCCCGGCGTCGCCGGTGCCGACATAGAGCATGCCGTCCGGGCCGAAGGCGATTCGGCCGCCATTGTGAATGGTGTTCTTCGCGATGCCTTGGAAGATCACCTGCGGCTGACCGTCCAGGCGGAAGCGCACGATGCGATTATCGGTACTGCTGCTGAAATAGGCGTAGACATAACCATTTTCGGCGTATTTCGGGGACACCGCGATGCCGAGCAGTCCGCCCTCGCCGCGCGCCACCACGCTAGGGACCCGATAGGCCTGGGTCGGTGCCGAGCCCGGCGTGATCCGCGTGATCACCCCGGTATTGCGCTGCGCGACCAGCGCGGAACCACCCGGCAGGAAGCTCAGGCCCCACGGCACGGCGATGTTGCGCGCCAGCTCCTCCGGGGCATTGAGATCCGGGACGCCGGCCGGGACGACCGGCTGCGCGACGGAACTGGGCAGGGCGACGAAAAAGGCTGTCGCCAAGGCAATCACGGCGGTGCCGGCGAATTGTGCCGCGCTTCGAAATGTCGAAGTCATGCCTAAGTAGAACCCCATCCCGCTGATCAACTCGACTGGCGAGCGACTGGGGAAAGGGGTAAACGGGTGCGGCCGGGCGAGTGGAAACCCGCCCGGCCGCATAACCCGTCACGCGATGTTTCGAATCAGGCGTCCGGCACGATGACGACTTTGCCGGTGACCGTGCGCGATTCGGCGAGCTCGAGCGCCTTCGCCGCCTGGCTCAACGGAATTCGGGCCGCCACCTGTGCGCGCAGCGTGCCCTCGGCGGCGAGGTCGAAGACCGCGCTGAGGTCTTCGTGGACGAGGTTGCGGAACTTGGTCGGATTGCGCTTGCCGGCCCACAGGTTGTAGAAGTGCGCATTGCGCTTGTTTGGCAGCGCGTTCCACGCCATCAGCTGGGCGAACAGCTTCAGCACGGGCAGCCGCGAGTTGCCCTCCTCGTCCTTGGTCGAGGCCGTCCCGTAGGCGACCAGCGTGCCGTGCGGGGCGAGCAGGCCGAACGAATCGACGATGCCGGGGCCGCCGACGTGATCGAACACCGCGTCGACGCCCTGCGGCGCCAGCGCCCGAACCTGGGCCACCACATCGCCGCGGTAGTCGACCGGGGTGGCGCCCAGCGCCTCGACCGCCGCCGCGTGCCGGGCCGACGCCGTGCCGATCACCCGGATGCCCGCGGCGCGGGCCAGTTGGACCAGGGTCGAGCCGACCCCGCCGTTGGCGCCGTGCACCAGGATGGTCTGGCCGCGCTTGACCTTCGCCGTGCGGTACAGCATCTGCCAGGCCGTAATGCCGTTCACCACAAAGGTTTCCGCCTCGGCCGCGTCGAGCGCCGCCGGTACCGGGACGAGGTCCGCGGCGTCGAGCACGACGTGGCTGGCCCAGCCGCCGATCTTGGTGAGCGCGGCGACTCGTCGGCCGATCAGCGCCGCGTCCACCGACGATCCGGTCGCGATGACCGTGCCGACCAGGTCGTAGCCCGGCACGAAGGGGAACGCCGGCTGGTCGTAGTACTTGCCGCGGCGCATCTGCTGCTCGGCGAAGGAGACGCCGGACGCGTCCACCTGGACCACGACCTGGTCGGCGCCCGGGGACGGAAGCTGACGCTCGGTGACCTGCAAGCCGGACGGCTCGACCAGGCCGGGGAGGACGATCTCGACTGCGGTGACGGGCTTCGTGGTGATCATGATGACTCCTAGTGTGTGACTGGTCAGTCACTCTGTGGGCTGAAAAAGCGCCCCGAAGTAGGGCTCGGTTTGTCTAGTGGGCGTCGGGGTGGCGCATGCCGTCGGTGAGCACCGCGGCCCAGTCGCCGTCCTGTTGGTCGAGTTGCAGGGTGACGATCAGGTGGCACAGCTGGCCGTAGGCCATGAACCGCTGCACCGCGCTGTCCTCGGCGCCGGACCGGGTCTTGGCGAAGTCGGTCACCTTGGCGAGGCCCCGGCGCATCGCGTCCGCGATCTCCGGGATGTCCGCGGCCGACTGGGCGTGCACCTGCAACATGAGCAGGCTCTTGTCCGCGATGAGGTGGGCGTACGCGCCGCCCATGGCGTAGAGGATCTCGTCCGGGCTCGCGTCCTCGGTGTGTGGTGAGCCGGCCGAAAGTGCCTGCTCGACAAGCTCGAAGCAACGGTCGATCGCCGCCACGAACAGGGCGATCTTGCCGGGAAACAGCTTGAAGACGTAGGCAGGGGAGATTTCCGCCTTCGCCGCCACGTTGTTGATCGGCGTGCCGTGGTAGCCGGTGCGGGCGAATTCGGTGATCGCCGCATCGACAACCGCGTCCCGCCGAACCTCCGAGGTGGAGAGTGTCGCTCCGCGCTTTGTCATGTGAGTGACTGTACACTCACTCTTCGGTGAACGTCAACCGCAAGCCGACGACTGCCGATTCGATAACGCTCCACCAGCGAATTCGGTGGATAGTGGAGACGTGCCCGATGACGAGAGTGCCGATCCGGAGCGCTTGGGCGCGCCGGTCGGGCGGCGTGTAGTGCTGGGGTTGCTCGCTGCCGGTGCCGCGGGTGTGCTCGGCGGCGCGTCGATTCAGCGGGGGTTGTCGGCGGTGCTCGGGCCGCTCGGCAACCGTGATCCGACCGGATTGGTCGGACTCTTGCCGCTGGGCAACACCTTTCGCTTCTACTCCGTCACCAGCAGCGTCCCGAAGCGCGACGCGAGCGACTATCGGCTCGACATCACCGGCCTGGTCGACGCGCCCCGCAGCCACACCCTCGGCGACTTGCGGGCGATGCCGCAGCAGGAACTGGTGCGCGACTTCCAGTGCGTCACCGGGTGGCGGGTGCCCGAAGTGCGTTGGCGCGGTGTGCGTCTGGCCGACCTGCTGGGCGACGCCGGCGTGCGCAGGACCGCGCGAGCCGTGCGCTTCACCTCCTTCGACGGCACGTATTCGGAGAGCCTCACGCTCGAGCAGGCGCGGCGGACCGACGTGCTCGTCGCGCTGGAGATGCTCGACGGCCCGGTCACCCACGATCACGGGGGACCGGTCCGGCTCTATGTCGCGCCGATGTACGGGTACAAGAGCATCAAGTGGCTGGGCGGTATCGAGCTGACCAAGGACGTCGTGCCCGGTTACTGGGAGCGCCGGGGTTACTCGATCGACGGATGGGTCGGCCGATCGAACGGGCGTGACGATGACCCGACCGGCTGACCGCGACCTGCACCGGTTCACCCGCGCCGAACGCTGGGTGCATTGGCTGACCGGTGTGCTCGTCCTGATCTGCGTCCTCACCGCGGCTATCCTCTATCTCGGGCCGCTCGCGGTGCTCGTCGGCAACCGTCAGATCGTCGAAATCGTCCACGTCTATTGCGGTTTCGCATTACCGGTGCCGATCGTCGCCGGCTTGCTCTCGCGCGCCTATCGTGTCGATCTGTCCCGGCTGAACCGTTTCACCCGATCCGACTGGCTGTGGTTGCGCGACAAGGGCCGCCGCCTGTCCGGTGACGGCGTCGGAAAGTTCAACGCCGGACAGAAACTCAACGCGGCACTGAGCACCGGATCGATCCTCGTGCTCCTCGGCACCGGCGTCATCATGTTCTTCCCGGACTGGACCCGCCTCGCCTGGCGCACCGGCGCGACCCTGATGCACGACTGGTTCGCGCTGGCCTTCGGCCTGCTCGTCGTCGGCCACATCATGTACGCGCTGCGCGACGCGGAAGCCATGCGCGGCATGCTCACCGGGAAGGTCACGAAGACCTGGGCCGAGCAGGAGCACGAGCGATGGGCCGCCGAGCAGGACGCCGACTGAGAACTCAGGACCTGGCGCCGGTGCGGCGGGACCGTGCGTGCCGGGCGCAATCGCGGGTGAGGGTGAGCACGTGATCCAGCAGACCGGGGCTGACTCCCGCTGTGCCCGTGGGGAATCGGGAGGCGTCGGTGTACGCGCCGCCGGCCATGAGGTTGTGCTTGCCGCGGAATGTGACCAGCGCGTTCATGATTCGGATCACGCCGTCCATCGCGTAGGCGACTCTCGTCGCCGGCGGGGCGGGGCGGTCGAATTCGTACCCGAGGCGGGTGACCAGGGAGGTGGCGCCCTCGGTGCGTTCGAACAGTTTTCGCCACTGGGGGAGGCCGTAGCGCACCAGGTCGTTGTGGAAGTACCGCAGGTCGGCGTCGGGGTGATCGGCGGACCACACCAGGCGATCGATCAGATAGAGCGGGACGTGCACGGGCGCGGGTCCGTAGTACTGGCGATCGGCCACGGTCACGTCCGCCATGAACGGGCGCAACCGGGCGGCATAGAACTCGACCGGATCCACATTGCGATAGACGGCGTCCATCACCTCCGGCAGCGTTCCCAGCTGGTCGGCCGCTTTGTGGCAGATCTCGCCGAACGCGCCGTCGCCCGGATGCAGTTCGGCCAAGCCGGCGAGCGTCGGAGCCATCTCGTCGATCAGCAGCGTGCCGACCCGGACGGCATCGATCAGCACGTGCTCCTGCCGGTCGCCGAGGAACATCCGCTGCCGCTTGTCCTGTGGATTCCAGAGGCCGTAGTGCAGCGCGGTGTCGCGCGGGACCATGTCCACCGAGAGTCCCCAGGCCAGCAGCGCGTCGGTGGTCTCGGGCACGGCGTCGAGCGGTTCCACGCCGTGGCGCTGCAACGAGGAGAGCAGCATTCCGACATCGCGCATGGCCGCCAACCGGTCGGCGACTTGCAGCAGTTCTACCCGGCGCGCCCGCCACACCAATTGCCGAAGACCTTTGGCGAGTTCGCTTACGTCGGCGGCCGCGTTCATCGCGGGCAGGTTCGCCAACAATGCGTCGGCGGACAACGGATCCCGGCGGGCAACCTCGTGGCACGCCGATTCATCCAGGCGTATCGAGCGGGCTCCGCTACTCCCTGGATCGGCGTGTGCCGACGGCCGGGACCGCTTTCTCAGGGCTGGCATCTTGTCCTATCTTTGTTCCGCGAGTCGTCCTGACCCGCAGGTGGTCGCGCATGCATGCCGTCACCCGAGTGCGGTCCGAAGCGATTGTGCAGCAAGGCAAACAAACATCCCATGAGTTTGTCAATAAGCACAAGGGCAAACTTCTGGTAAATCACGCCGGGAAATCGTGCGATCCGGCGTGTCCCATCGTTATTCACGGTATGTTCGTCCTGATTTCGGTTCGCCGACCGCGCGGGTTTCGATGCGCAGGACCGAATCGGCAGCACGCCACGTGGCGGGGGGCGCTGCCTCGGAGCCGAAGGCCAGGTCAAATGTCCGTTGTTCGACCGATATCCGCAGATCCATCGCCCGTGAAACGCTGTTTTCAGCAAGGCTCTTCAGTCAAAAGGTTGAATCACTTGATCGGAACGCGCCCGCTGCGCACCGTCTACCTGAAGCTCAATGCAGTCCTGTTGGGCTGGTTCGGCAAACCGGCGACTCGATCGGGCGTGGCCGCGTCGGTCGTGTTCATGACCGCCACCGAACCGGATGAGCTGAATCAGGCCGTCCAGAATCATTTTCCGGCCGCGCCGCACGCGGGCCGGGCGCATGTGTACATCGCCAGGATGCGGCCCGGATACATTGCGTTCAGCATCGGGAATGAGTTGGTTCCGCAACTGCTCGCCGCCGAGATGTTCTTCAAGGCCGACGACCGGGCAACCCGCGGCACATTTCGATTCGTCGAGTGGCCGGCCGGCTATCTCGATATCTTTCAGGACGACATCGACGGACTGCGCGAATCAATCCTTCGTTTGCTATACGAATCAGACGCCCGCACAGCATTTTTCCTGCAATCGTCGGCCTGACAACTGGGGATCCCCGGACGGGCGCGGCCGTGATCGGTTGAACTGGACGTGTGACCATTAGGCCTGTTGGTCACACGAGCGGAGATGCCGATGCGCACAGTCCTAGCGAGAACGATGGCCGCGGTGCGGACGCGCGGGGTGGTCGGCGCGGCCGTGCTGGCGATCGGATGTTCGGCGGTGGTGTCGCTGCCGGCGCCCGCGCAGTCCGCTCCCGCCGCCTCGCCGAGCCGGGTGCAGGCCGAGGGGAGCTATCTGGTCGACGCGGTCGGCCGCAAGGTATTGCTGCACGGGGTGAACAACGTCGACAAGCAGGCGCCGTACGTGGAACCCGGCGATGGATTCACGCTGACCGCCGCGGACGCGGCGTTGCTCGCGAAGCACGGGTTCAACACCGTGCGGCTCGGCGTGAGTTTCGACGGATTGATGCCCACGCGTGGCGTCATCGACACCGCCTATCTCGATCGCATCGGCACGGTGATCGATACGCTTGCGGCGCAGGGCATCTACACCCTGCTCGACAACCATCAGGACGGATTGTCGAAGATCTGGGGCGGCAACGGTTTTCCGGAGTGGTCGTTGCGCGCTCGCCCGGCGGTGTGGGAACCGAATCCCGGCTTCCCGCTGTACTACCTGATGCCGAGCATGAACCGCGGCTGGGACGAAGTGTGGGACAACAGCAATGGGGTGCTCGACTATCTAGGTCAGGCCTTGGGCGCGCTGGCCGCCAAGACGAACGGACGCGCCGGCGTGCTCGGGATCGAGCTGATGAACGAACCGTGGCCCGGCTCGGCCTTCCACACCTGCTTCCCGAACGGCTGCCCCGGCTTCGACGCCAAATATCAAGCGGCCATGCAGAAGCTGACGGACGCGGTGCGGGCCCGCAACACCACCCTGCCGGTCTTCTGGGAGCCCAACGTGACCTGGAACGAGACCATGCCGACCAACCTCGGCAAGAACCCGCCGATCACCTCGCCCGACATCGTCTTCGCGCCACACGACTACTGCATCCCCAGTCAGCTGGCCATCTACCTCGGCTTGCCCGAACAGCTGCGCGGAGTGTGCCCCGTGCAGCAGGACAAGACCTGGGGCAATGTCGACGCGTTCGTCCGGCGAACCGGAATTCCCACGCTGGTCACCGAATTCGGCGACGGCGACGCCACGGTGCTGCGCAACACCCTGGTCCGCGCCGACGAACGCTTCATCGGCTGGCAGTACTGGCATTACGCGTCCAGCTTCGCCCCGAGCGGCCCCAAACCCGACCCGTTCCTCGGCGACATCGGCCGCGACCTCGTCCGCACCTACCCCCGCGCCACCGCGGGCACCCCCGGCCGTCTCGTCTTCGATTCCGCCACCGGCGATTTCAGCTACACCTATACCCCACGAGCCCTGTCCGCCCCGACCGAGATCTACGTCTCCGACCTGCACTACCCGAACGGCTACGACATCCGCGTCGACGGCGGCACCGTCACCTCCGCACCCGGCGCCCGGGTGGTCACGGTGGAAGGCAACGGCGCCGCATCGGTCACGGTGCGGATCAACCGACGGGCGTAGGCGGGAGCCGGACCGCTCGCCAGAGGGTGCGGTAGAAGTCGAAGTAGGTGCGTTCGACGTGGGTCGCGCGTTCGCGGACTTCGTCGTGGCGGGCGGGTAATTGGTTGAGCGGCACCGACATTGCCGCGTGGTGTTCGATGTGCAGGTTGTTGCCGTTGGTGAACCAGGTGGTCAGGCGGCTGCCGCGGATGGAGCGGGTGTTGCGCAGGACGTCGGTGGTGTCGGGGTCGCAGAGGATGTGTTCGGGAAGTTCGACGAGGAAGTGCATCGGGACGGCGAAGAGCAAGGGCAGCAACCAGAGTCGGAGGACGAGGTCGTGGTATCCGCTCACCGCGAGGACTGAGGCCAGGAGGAGTAGGGCGCCGAGGATCAGATGTTCGGTGATGGTTCGGCGGCGCATGGTGGCGCTGATGTCGCCGTGTTCGTACTGCCAGCGGCCGGTTGCCGCGCGCAGTACGTCGCGGACAACGACTACCAGCCGGGCATAGTCGAACATGCCGCGCAGCAGGAGGCCGACGGTCAGTTGTTTGCGGGTATCGAAGCCGAAGAACTCTGTGTCGCTGTGTGTTCCGAGGTAGCGGTGGTGCTGCAAGTGCCGGACGCGGTAGTTGGTGTAGACGACGAGCAGCGGCAGGCCGAGCGGTATGCCGACCAGCCGGTGCGGCCATGCGGTCCGAAAAGCGGAGTGGTGCAACGCTTGATGCTGTAGTTCGACCGCGTGGGTGTACATGGCCGCCAGCAGCAGCACCCCGATGACCAGCGCGACCGGTTCCGGTCGCAGCGCGAGCACGACGCCGAGCGTGGTGAGTACGGCGAGCACAGCGAGTTTGCCGAGGAAGACGCGCTCGTCGGCGACGGTGGTCCGGGCACGGGCGAACAGTAGCCCCGGAGCAGGGTGGTTCATCTGGATCTTCTCGACTCGGGTCAGCGGCCGCTGAGCAGGACTACGTGGGTTCCGGTGAGGGTGGTATTCCGGGCGTGACCGAGCAGTCCGGCCAGGGCGACCGCGCCGGACGGCGTCGGCTGGGCACCGTGTTCGGCGAGCAGGTCGCGCGCCGCCAGCAGTTCGGCGTCGTCGGCGCCGAACACCGCGCCGCCGGTCTCGGCCACCGCCGCCATCGCCTCGGGTCCTTGCAGCGCGTGCCAATTCACCAGTGGCTGATTGTGATCGGTGGTGACGACACCGTCGGCCGGCAGCATCTGATATTCGCCGGGCCAGCTGGTGACGACGGGATTGTTGGCGGCGGAACCGACGCCGTTGATCGGCACCGACCAGCCGAGGGCGCGCAGCTGCCGGTGCACCGCGATGATGGTGGTGCCGTTGCCGACCGGAATCCACAGCGCGGCAGGCGGTTCCGTCAGCGCGGCGTGCAGGGCGTGCACGACCACACCGTGCCCGTCGAACACCGCGTCCACGAACGGGCCGTCGACATTCCCATCGATGGAACCCGCGGTCTGGGCGAGCGTTCGGGATTCGTCGACGGCGTCCTCGTAGGTACCGGGGACGAGATGCACGTCGGCGCCGGCCTCCCGCATGAACGCGCCGCCGTCGCTCCACCCGGTGGGCAGCACGACGGTGCAGGCGATCTCGGCCGCGGCACACGCCATGGCCATGGCGCGGCCGTAGTTGCCGCACGTCGCGATGACGACCCGCTGATACCCCTCGGCCCGCGCCCGGGCGACGACCGCGCGGGCGGCCGGCTCCTTGTGACTGCCGGAGGCGTAACGGGTTTCGTCCTTGATCAGGATCCGAGTTCCTGGCACGAGCGCACCGGCGTCGATGAGCGGCGTGGCATACGCGTCGGTCGGCGCGGAGGTCAGGGGTGAGGCGGGCACGGTCGGCCTTTCAGCGGAGAAGTTGAGCGTCGGCAAGGCGTTGCAGGTCGTCCCGCGAGTCGATCTCGGCGGGCGGGAGGGCGTCGGGGAGGTGGTCTTCGAGCAGGCGCAGCCGGGTGTCGAGCCAGCCGCGCACCGCCCACGCGAGTTGCAGCAGGCCGCTGGCGACGACGAGCAGCGCGAGCCCGCGGCCGGGACCGACGCCGATCAGGTGCCCGACGGTCGAGGCGAGCGGCCCGCCGGGCTCCAGCAGCGGTCGGACGTGGCGTTCGGCGAGCGGGCCGACCAGCAGATAGCCCAGCGGCATGGTCAGCATCATCACGGTGATGAAGATGGACAGCACCCGGCCCTGGAGTTCGAATCCGACCTTGGTCTGCACCACGGCGATCCAATGCCCCTCGGCCAGCGATTCGCCGAAGGTCAGCAGGAACATGCCCGCGATGACGAAGGCCGGGGAGCTGCCCAGCCCGACGACGGTCATGCCGAGGCTGCCGATGCCCATGAAGATGATCAGCCCGTTGGTGCGCCGGACGGTGCCGCCCCACAGGCCCATCGCGAGGCTGCCCGCGAGCCCACCGAATCCGCCGGCGCCCAAGGCGATTCCGAGCACGGTCGGCGATTGTTCGATGAGCAGCATCGGGGTGATCACCGCGAAGCCGAGGGTGTAGAACGCGTGGTCGATGACGAAAAAGCGCAGTGCGGCTTTCATTCCGGGACGGCGGGTGATGTAGCGCCAGCCGTTGACGATCTCGCTGCGGAACGTCTCCTCCCGGCGGTGGAACATCAGATTCGGGAACCGGACCAGCAACAGGGTGACCACGCCGACGGTGAAAGTCAGCGTGTCCAGCAGGATCACGCCGGCGATGCCGATCAACCCGATCAGCCCGGCCCCGAGCATCGGCGCGAACACCAGGCCCACACCGACACCGAGCTGGCTGATGCCGTTCGCGTGCCCGAGATAGCGTTTGGGCACGAGTTGGGCGACGGCGGCGAGATAGGCGGGCCGCTGGAACGCCCCGGCGATCGAGGTCACCGTGACGGCCAGATAGATCTGCCATAGCTGAAGCCCACCGGTAAACACCAGCGCCGCAAGCACGCTCATGGCCAGCGCGGCCGCACCGTCGCTGATCAGCATCACCCGGCGGCGGTCCCAGCGGTCGGCGGCGGCGCCGGCGATCGGGCTGACCAGAATGCCCGGCAGCAGCCCGATCGCGTTGACGACCGCGAAGTCGGTGATCGACCCGGTCTGCTGGAACACCCAGATGCTGAGTACCAGCGCGCTGAGCCCGCTGCCGACCATCGAGATGAACTGACCGAGCGCGACCAGCGCGAACCGGGACAGGCTCGGCGGGGGACCGGCATCCGGAACTGCCTCCGGCTCAACGGGTTCGGCGTCCAGCTCGGCGAACTCGACCAGTGCCTCGGCCAGGGGCTTGGCATGGCTCTTCACGAAGAAGTGCCCGGCCCGCGGCAGCACGGCTAGATCGAGCAGGCCGTCGCTGAAGTGCCGCCATTCGTGATGACGTTCCGCATAGTGTTCGGTGACCCGGTCTTTCGCGCCGACGACCGCCAGCACCGGTGTGCGCAACGGGGTTTGCGGATCGGTGTAGGCGGCGGTGAAGTACTCCTCGGCATCACGGGCGTCATGCCGGACATTGCGCAGCACGAACGCCTGCTGCTCCGCGTCATCGATATCGACGAAACCGCCGCGACCACGCAGATACGTCAGGTACTCGCGGTCGGAGGTGAAACGGTCGGTCGGGACCAGGCGGTAGAACCAGTCGAAGAACCGTCCGGGTAGTCGCGCGGTGGGGAATCCCGCACCGAGCGCCACACCCACCAGGTCGATACCGGCGGCCTCCGCCTGCCGAGCCAGTTCGACGGTGGCCGCGACGCCGAGACAGTGCCCGTACAACAGAATCGGCCCGGTGATCGCCGGCAGCTCGGCCAGGATCAGCTCGGCGACCACCGCGCCGGGCAGCAGCTCCTCGTCCGGCCGGGTGCGATCGTGGCCGGGCAGCTCCACCGCGTACAGCGCCCAGTGCGCCGGAAGCGCCTCTGCCAGAGGCTGATAGGCAACGGCGCTACCGCCGGAGTAGGGCACCGCGACGACCGTGATTCCGTCGGCAGTGGCGTCGGACTCGGTGAGCCGGTGCAACATTCGACGTTCGGCGACCACACCGGGGGACCGCTCGTCGAGCAACGCGGCCAGCCGTCGAACGGTCGGATACTGATACAGCTCGGTCAACGCCGGCGTCGGCTCGATCCGCCGGATCACCTTCAGCGCCGCGAACGAGTCACCGCCGAGCGCGAAAAACGTATCGTCGATACCGAATTCGCCGACGCCGAGCACTTCGCGCCATGCGGCCGCGATGTGCTTCTCGGTCGGAGTGCGCGGCGCGGGGCCGGTGTTCGACCCGAGGTCCTCGGGCGGCGCCGGTAGCCGGGGACGATCGAGTTTCGCGTTCGGCGTCAGCGGCAGCGCGTCCAGGGTGAGCAGCCGGGCGGGCACCATGTGCGTCGGCAGTTCGGCGGCGAGGGCCTCGCGAATCGCGGCCTCGTCGGCGTCGGCACCGTCGCGGGTGACGACGTAACCGATCAGCCGGGCCAACCCGGAAGCCGGCGCGTGCAGGCTGACCGCACACGCGACCACCTCGGGCAATGCGCCGAGCGCCGCCTCGATCTCGCCTATCTCGACCCGGTAGCCGTTGACCTTCACCTGCCCGTCGAGCCGGCCGAGGAAATCGACCAGCCCGTCGAGTCGCCGGCGCGCGGCATCGCCGGTGCGATACATCCGCGCACCCGGCACGAACGGATCGGTGACGAACCGCTCAGCGGTCAGTTCGGGTCGCTCGTGATAGCCCGGCGTCACGCCGTCGCCACCGAGATACAGCTCGCCCACGATGCCCGCGGGCACCGGCTGGCGATACTCGTCGAGGACGTAGACCCGGTTGTTCGCGAACGGGATCCCGATCGGCAGCGGAGCATTGCCGGGCAGGTGCTCCACCGACCCGTCGAACCACACATTGTCGACGCTGACCTCGGTGACGCCGTACGCGTTGACCACCGAGTTCGCCGGCCCGACCAAGCGCCGGGCCAATTCGTACTCCCGGACCCGCCACTCGTCACCGCCGCCGATCAGCACGCGCACGAAATCCAGCCGCTGCTCGCTCTGCTCGACATGGGTGAGCAGCGTGCGCAGGACGGCAGGCACCAGTTCGGTGCACTGCACGCCTTCGGACCGCATCAACTCGTACAGATCGGCCGGATCGAGCAGCGTCTCCCGCGGCACGATCACCAGCCGTCCGCCGGTGGTCAACGCGCGCAGCGTCTCACCGACGAACATGTCGAACGAGAAGCTCGCCGCCTGCTGATACGTCCACTCCGGACGCAGCTCGTAGGCGTGCCGCCACATCCCGACCGCATGCACCAGGTTGCCGTGATTCACCACGACGCCTTTGGGTTTGCCGGTGGAGCCGGAGGTGTAGATCAGGTAGGCCGGATCGTCCGGAGTGTTGTGCGACGGGAGATCGGAACTGTCAGAGGGGGTTTCGCCGACCAGATAGTCGGCGTCGAGGACGAGCTGCGCGCCGCAGTCGGCGAGCATGTAGTCGAGCCGGTCCCGCGGATACGCCGGATCGAGCGGCACATACGCCGCACCGGCTTTGAGCACCGCCCACATCGCGGTGAACAGATCGAAACCGCGATCGAGACAGATCGCCACCCGCTCGCGCGGCGCGACACCCTCGGCGCGCAGTCGCCGGGCGAGCCGGTTGGCCCGCTGGTTCAGCTCGCCGTAGCTGATCGTGTCGCCGCGGAAGGCGAGCGCCGGAGCGTCCGGAGTCGTTGCGGCGCAACGCTCGAACAGCTCGTGAATGGTTGTCGCCGCGATCTGGGGCCGCGCGCTGTCGTTCCACTCGTGCACGATCCGCTGCCGCTCGACTGCGGTGAGCATCGGCAGTCGAGTCACCGGGGTGAGCGGCTCGGTGATGGCGGCGGTCAGCACCGTCAGCAGGTGACCGAGCATGGCCTCGATCCGTGCGGCGTCGAAGAGCTCGGTCGCGTAGTCGATGCTCAGCACCGCGCCGTCGACCGGGAAATCCAGCCCGACAGCGAGATCCACCATCGTGGCCGCGGGTGCCAGTTCGCCCGCGTATCTGACGGTGTGGTCGCCGGGCTCCGGGGTGTTGTGCACGGTCAGCATGACCGGGCTGAGCCGATTCCGGTTCCCGCTGCCCGGACGGGCAAGGGCATCAACCAGATCCGGCAAGGCCAGGTCTTGATGGTCGAGGTCGAGCAGTACCGCGTCGCGGACTCGGTCGAGGAGTTCGGCGAACGTCGGATCGCCGGAGACGTTGCCGCGCATCGGCAAGATGTTCAGCAGCGGGCCGACCACGGACTCCGAACCGTGCGCGGTGCGGCAGGCGACCGGGGACAGGATGGTGAGATCGGTTCGGCGCGTGTAGCGGGACAGCACTGTCTGCAAACTTGCCAGCAGTGCCATGAAGAGGGTTGCTCGCCGGCTCTGCGCATAGGTCCGCAACCGATCGAGCAGATCTGGGTCGACGCCGGTGGAAACCCGTGCCGCAGCGAAGGATCGAGCCGTCGGACGCGGACGGTCGGCAGGTAGTTCCACGTCGAGGTCCGCGTCGTCGAAACGTGCCTGCCAATAGGCGGTCAACAACGGATCGGACTTCGCCGCGGCAGCGCGGGCGGCCAAGTCCGGCAGCGGTGCGGGCAGCGAGTCACCACCGGTGGGGGTTCGATACAGCTGTGCGAGTTCGGCACCGACGATGCCCGCCGACCAACCGTCGAACGCGAGGTGGTGCACGACGAGCACCACCTCGTCCTCTCGCACCAGGAACGCTCGCGCGATCGGCCCGTGCCGCAGATCGATGGTGTCCGGCGCGGACTCGATCAGCGGGATGGTCCCGTCCGGATCGATCACCATGCTCGGTTCCGAACCATCATCGGGGAAGCGGGATCTGAGCATCGGATGGCGGCGGGCGAGTTCGGCCAGCGCGCGGGCGAGGGCGGTCGGGTCGATGCGCTCGTGCCAGCGATACCGGATACCGAGCGTGTGCGCGGGCAGCTCGGCGCACACCTGCTCGGCGACCCAGAAGTCGCGTTGCAGCGGATTCAACGGCAGTGGCACGTTTTCCGGCAAGGTGGTGGCTGGGGCCGCGCCCGTGGTGACGCGCTGAGCCAGCCGGGCCGCCACAGCCGCAACCGTTGGGTCCGCGTACAACTCACGCAGCGTGAGCTCTACACCATGCTCATGACGGAGCGCAGTGCACAGCCGCACGGCGCTGAGCGAATCGCCACCGAGAGTGAGGAAGTCGTCGTCCGGACCGCCGACCGGAACCCCGAGCAGCGACTCCCACAGCGCGGCGATCTCCGTCTGATCGGCCGTGCCCGTCCACGAAGCAGTGCTGTGCGCCACCGTCGATACCAGTGCGGCACGGTCGATCTTGCCCTGCGGTGTCAGCGGAAACCGAACGTGCCGAACGAGATCGGCGGGTATCAGGTACGCGGGCAATGTTGCACGCAGTGCCAGACGTGTCGCCTCCAAGTCGACGTCGCCGTCGGTCACGACATGGCCGATCAGCACGGACAAGCCAGCCCGCTCAACGACCGCGACGACGGCATCGGAGATCCCCGGGACCTCCAGCAGCGCCGCCTCGATATCGCCCGGCTCGACCCGGAATCCGCGAATCTTCACCTGATCATCGAGCCTGCCGAGGTATTCCAGCTGACCGTCGTTCCAGCGAACGCGATCACCGGTCCGGTATTCGGTCCCCTCGGGTCCCGGCTGGAAGCGTGCGGCGGTCAGCTCGGGCCGATCCAGATACCCGTCGGTGACCATGCGCCCACCGATCAGCAGTTCACCGACCGAAGCCGGTTCGCCGTCGGCATCGACCACCCGACAGGTCACCCCGTCCAACGGCGTCCCGATCGGCACCGCGTCGCCGACCCATCGGGTCAGGTCCGCGACGGTCGCGACGACCGTGGTTTCCGTCGGGCCGTACGTGTTGAACAGCCACGTCCCGGTCCCGACGACGGCCTGCCACCGGCGCACCGCATCGGGCCGCGCCGCCTCGCCACCGATGATGGTCAGCCGAACCGTCGCGGGCAACGTGGCCTCGCCATGATCGAGCGCGGCGACCAACTCATGCCAGTAGGCCGTCGGCAGGTCGAGCACGCTCACCTCGAGCGCCGCACACCGGTCGAGGAACAGATCGGGACGACTGATCATGTCCTCGTCCCGAAGCACCACCGCCGCACCACAACTCAGCGCCGGGAACAGCTCTTCGACGCTGGCATCGAAACTCAGCGACGCGAACTGCAACACCCGATCGTCGGCGCCGAGCCCATACCGGTCGACCGCCGCCGCACAGAACCCCGCGAGCGCCCGCCGCGACACCAGCACACCCTTCGGCCGCCCGGTCGTCCCCGACGTGAAGATCACGTAGGCCACGCCCGGCCGCGGGACACCACCCGCCAGCGCGACGACACCGTCCGCGGTGACCAGCGCGCCCGGCCGGGCGTCTTCGATCATCGCGTCCAACCGCGCCGCCGGATACGCCGGATCCAGCGGCACATACGCCGCTCCCGCCCGTAGCGTGCCCAGGATCGCGACTACCGCCGCACGACCGCGCGGCAGCTGAATGCCCACCAGATCGCCGACGCGAACACCATTGCCGCGCACGCAGTCCGCGAATTCATCGACCAGATCGGCCAACTCGGCATAGGTCAGCGTGCCGTCGCCATCGATGAGTGCCGCCGCTCCCGGCTGACGACTCACCTGATCGACAAAGGACTCCCACATCCCGTCATTCACATCGGATCGGAATGCCTCACCGGCAGCACTCACCGGATCTCCTCGCCTCGGTCGAACTCCGGGGCGAATGCTATGGCGCTGACCGTCGGTGAAGGCGACGGCGAAGAGCCCTGATGATGATTCGATGACGCCCGTTTTCCGGAAAGGCCAGAGCCGGCGGCCGAGCGGGATCGGCGACGATTATCCAGCGGTTATGAGCGGGGCCCTTCACACCTCGATAGCGTCGAAATATAAAGCAGTACAACAGTATTCGATATACCGACACCGTTCATTCGATGTGTTTGCCTGTGTCGGTTCGCCGTAACCTCGGGGTGGTCACGAAATCCTCGTCAATCCGTCAAGCACGCAGGAAGTTCGGGTGGTCGGTTCGGTACGGTGGTTGGGGTGGGCCGCTCGCCGGTGGCTCGCGGGTGGGCGCGGCCGGTCCCGGTCGCGAAATGCAGGGAGGGCGGCATGGCCGAGACCGAGGCGCAAGATCAGATCGAGCACGTGGGCGCGGACTTCTTCGATGACCCGCAGGCGTACTACCGTCGGTGGCGCGAGCGCGGGCCGGTGCTCCAGGTCCAGTTCTCCCGCGGCATACCGCAATGGGTGATCATCGGGTACGCGGAGGGGCGGGCGGTGCTCGCCGATCCGCGCATGCACAAAAGCCTGGCCGGCATCGTCGAGCTGTTCCGCAAGAAATTGCCGACCGAAAACCAGGATTCGCTGGCCATCAGCGCGGTCAGCGGGCACATGCTCAACACCGATCCGCCCGACCACACGCGACTACGCAAGATGATCAACAAGGCCTTCACCACTCGCCGGGTGGCCGCCCTGCGGTCGCGCCTGGAAGAGATCACCGCCGGGCTGCTCGATGCGATGGCCGGGTACGACGAGGTCGACCTGTTGGAAACCTTCGCGGTACCCCTGCCGGTCACCGTGATCTGTGAACTGCTCGGCGTGCCGTTCAGCGATCGCGAGGATTTCCAGCGGTGGACGAAGGTCATGGTCGGGGTGGGTGGCGACCCCGCGGACCGGCAGCTCTGCGCGGACGAGATGGCCCAGTACCTGGCCGCGCTGGTGCAGACCAAGCGCACCGACCCGGGCGACGATCTGCTCTCCGGTCTGGCGCAGACCCGCGAGGACGGTGACGAGCTCACCGAGGACGAACTGATCGCCATGGCGTTCCTGCTGCTGATCGCGGGACACGAAACCACGGTGAACCTCATCGCCAACGGCACCTATGCACTGCTGCACAACGAATCCCAGTTCCAGGAGCTGCGCGAGGATCCGTCCAGGATGCCCGCCGCGGTGGAGGAGTTCTTGCGTTACGGCAGCC
The DNA here is from genome assembly GCF_040681495.1 of Nocardia sp. NPDC051756. NCBI lineage: Bacteria > Bacillati > Actinomycetota > Actinomycetes > Mycobacteriales > Nocardiaceae > Nocardia > Nocardia sp. NPDC051756. The sequence goes on from NZ_JBFAYV010000006.1 coordinate 403,801, forward strand.
CGGTCGACTGGGCCACCGTGCGCTACACCTCAGCACCGGTACAGGTCGGCGACGTCGAAATTCCGGAGGGCGAGTTCGTCTACGTCTCCCTTGCCGCGGCGAACCGCGACCCGGCCCGCTACCACGACCCCGACCAGCTCGACCTGACCGGCGACCCCGCCGGACACCTCGCCTTCGGCCATGGCATCCACTTCTGCGTCGGCGCCCCACTGGCGCGCCTGGAGGCCGAGATCGCGTTTTCCGCACTGCTGCAACGCTTCCCGAAACTAGCCCTGGCCCCGCAGACCGACCCGCTGCAATGGCAGCCCAGTCTGCTCATCCGCGGCCTCGTCACGCTGCCGGTGCGGTTGCACGGGTAGTCGGGGGTGTGATCGCCGCTCGACCGCCGCTCGTGGTGGAGTGGCGGTATGACGGACGAGAAACGGGCGGGCGCGCTGGCCGGGGTTGTGGTCGCGGACTTCGGGCGGATTCTGGCTGCGCCCTACCTGACCATGATGTTGGCCGATCTGGGGGCCGAGGTGATCAAGGTGGAGCGACCGGGCGCGGGGGACGACACACGGGGGTGGGGGCCGCCGTTCGTGGGTGGGCAGGCTACCTATTTCCAGTCGGTGAATCGGAACAAGACCTCGGTTGCTCTTGATCTGCGGAGCGCGGAAGGACAGCGGTACGCGCGGGAATTGGTGCGGCGGTCCGACATTGTGGTGGAGAACTTCCGTCCGGGGACCATGGCGAAGTTCGGGCTGTCTTATGCGGAGGCGCAGGAGTTGAATCCGCGGGTCGTCTATTGCTCGTTGTCCGCGTTCGGCGCAGGAATAGGCGCCGAATTGCCTGGTTACGATCTGCTCATTCAGGCGGCGGGTGGATTGATGAGCATCACGGGGGAGGGACAACCGATGAAGACCGGCGTCGCGGTGGTCGACGTGCTCGCCGGTTTGCATGCGACGGTGGGTGTGCTTGCGGCGCTGCGGCATCGGGACGCGACCGGGGAGGGGCAGCTGGTCGAGGTGAATCTGCTGTCCAGTCTGCTGGCCGGCCTGGTGAACCAGAGCGCGGCCTACGCGCTGGCCGACGTGGTGCCGACCAGGCTCGGCAACCGGCATCCGTCCATTGCCCCGTACGAGGTGTTTCCGAGCGCAGATCGGCCGTTGGCGCTGGCCGTCGGCAGCGATGGTCAGTTCGCGACACTGTGCCGGGCGATCGGCGCCGAGCAGTTGGCCGATGACCCGCGATTCGTGAACAACACCATGCGGGTCGCCAATGTCGAGGTCCTGGCGGCCACGCTCGGCGACATCCTGAGGACCAAGCCGGCCGCCGACTGGGAAGCGCTGCTTACCCCGCTGGGCGTCCCCTGCGGGCCGGTCAACGACATGGCGGGCGCGTTCGCGCTCGCCGACCGGCTCGGCCTGCGGCCGCGAATTCCCGCGGACACCGGACTGCCGCCGCTGGTCGCGAACCCGATCACGTTGTCCCGCAATCCGGTTCGCTATACCGCGGCGCCACCCGAGCTGGGCTCGGGCACCGATCGAATCCGTGCCTGGCTGGACGCGGATCCCGACGGAGTCAACTCGCTTTGAGCGCGACCGGCAGCCGCGCCGCCATGCGCCGGGCCAGCAGGATCACCACGTGTGCGCGCAGCATCCCGATCGTGCCCGCGCAGACGTCCGCCCGCGCCATGGCGGCGTAGTCGTTCACGTTTTCCGGATCGCTCAGCAGTTCGTCGAGTTCCATTCCGGCCCTGGCCTGTTCGAGGGTCAGGATCCGGTCGGGCAGCCAGCTCAACCGCCACGCGGGCCGCCCTCGGTGAGTGATGCGCGACGCGCATTCCGGACTGGCATCACTGGTGATCGACCACTCGGTGACGTAGAGCGCCATGTGCAATTCCTCCAGGCAGCATCGTCTAATTCAATAGACGGCAAACTCGAGGCGAGGCAGCCTGATTCGGTCTATCTCGTCGGTATCGACGGGTTGTCGATACCGGCTCCAACGTAGAACTTGTGCTGACATTCCACGAGCCGTAGGGCGAATTCTAAAATCGAGTTCAGATGGCGTTAACTGGCATATCACGGTCAATCACGAGCGGATCACGTACTGATCATGATGGATCTTGTCCGGTTAGCGAACGAGGGATTTCGACCTGCCTACGGTCCGTGCGGGAGTGTGATCGAAGCCCGGTAACCGGGGCACTGTTCGAGGTCGCCGTCGTGCGAGCAGGTGAGCAGCCAGTGCAGGTAGTGGCGGGCGGATTCGAGTTCGCGCATGCGGGTTTCGATGGCGGACAGGTGGGTGTTGACGGTGCCGCGCCAGTCGGCGGTGGTGGAGCGGGCGGTGAGCAGGGTGACTATCTCGTCGAGGCTCATCAGGCCGGTGGTCTGCCATTGCTTGATCAGGGCGATGCGGTATAGCTGGTCCTCGTCGTAGCAGCGCCGGCCGCCGCGGCGGTGCGCGGTGAGGATGCCGCGGCGTTCCCAGTAGTGCAGCGTGGACAGGGGAATGCCGAAGTGGTCCACGACGGAGGCGATCGGGGTCAGCTGCATTCTTCTAGTTGACCTCAACCCGGGTTGAACAGGCAAGGTGACCCTAACTTTGTTGGTTCGACCTGGAGGATGACTTGTCAGTGGAGCTGCATTCCGTTGCCGCGGCGGCTCGTGCGTTGCGGGCGGGGGAGACGACCAGTGTCGCGCTGGTCGAGGGCGCGATCGCGCGGGCCGATCGGCACGATGGTGAGTTGGGGGTCTATCTCGCCCGGTTCGATGAGGCGGCTCGGCGGCAGGCTCGTCGGGCCGACGAGGAGCGTGCCCGTGGTCTCGATCGGGGTGTTTTGCACGGCGTTCCTATCGCGGTGAAAGACACCATCGCGGTGGCTGACGGCGAGACCACCGCGCAGAGCTCGGTGCACGATCGTGCGTGGGGTGCGGGGCGGGATGCGCCGACGGTGGCCAGGTTGCGGGAGGCGGGGGCGATCTTCACCGGGAAGACCACGACGATGGAGTTCGCGTGTGGGGTGCCGAGTTCGAGTGAGCCGTTTCCGTTGCCGCGGAATCCGTGGGATTCGAATCGTTGGACGGGTGGGTCGAGTTCCGGGACGGCCGGCGGTATCGCGGCAGGGTTGTTTCTGGCCGGTCTTGGCTCGGATACGGCGGGGAGTATTCGGATGCCCGCGGCGTTCTGTGGGGTCACGGGGTTGATGCCGACCTTTGGTCGGGTGCCGAAATCCGGTTGTGTGCCACTGGGTTACAGCGCGGATCGGGTGGGGCCGTTGGCGCGTACCGCGGAAGACTGTGCGGCGTTGCTCGAGGTGATCGCCGGTCCGCATCCGAGCGATCCGGACAGTGTTGCTGCGCATGCCGGTGGACGACCGATCCGTGAGTTCCAGGTTGGGACTGTTGATCTCACCGGGTTGCGTGTCGGAGTGGCGCGTCGAGCGCATTTCCCCGACGGTTCCGATCCAGGTTTGGCCGGTGTCTTCGACTGTGCGATAGATGTTCTCGCGGCGTTCGGTGCTGAACTCGAAGAGGTCGTCCTGCCGTATTGGGAGGAAACCATCATGGCGACGCTCGTGACCGTGACCGCTGAGGGCCTTGCCTATCATCGTGGCGCGCTGGCCGAGCGGTGGAACGACTATTTCGTGTCGTCGCGGGGATTGCTGGCGAAGGGCGCGCTGGTGTCGGGGGCCGATTATGTTCAGGCGCAACGGGTCCGGCGTGTCGCGCAGTCGGCGGTCGGTGAGTTGTTCGACCGGTTCGACGTGGTGGTCGGTCCGACGGCGGCGGTCGGTGCGCCGAGGTTCGACGAATTGGTGGATGCGGCGGGATTCCAGGACGACGCAAAGCTTTTCGGGAATGTGCACACGCCGTACTGGAATGGAGTCGGCAACCCGGTGCTGGCGGTGCCGATGGGGTTCGGCGCGACCGAGCTGCCACTGTCGCTCCAGATCGCCGGGCCCGCGTTCGGTGAGGCGACGATCCTGCGGGTCGGTGATGCCTTTCAGCAGCGCACCGAGTGGCATCGACAACGGCCGCAGGGCTACGGGGCGGTGGCAGCGGCATGAACGAGTCGTTCGACACCGTCCGCACACTGCTGAACGCCGCCGGGCTGCCCGCGAATGCGGCCGAGATGGCTGGTCTGGCAACAACTTACCTGGCGTATCGCGCGGCGATCGATGCCCTTTACGCCGTGCTCGAAGCGCGATACGTCGATCCCGCGACGCGGTTCCACGCTGCTGCGCGAGTCGAGGAGTGGGGCCGGTGAGCGCGTACACAACGGTGGCAGATCGAGCACGCGACCGGATCCAACGGTGGGAACCGCAACGGTTGGTCTTGATCTTGGCCTGTATCGGATCGTTCTCCGTCGTCATGGACGCCACGATCGTCTCCGTCACCCTGCCCGACCTGCGTGCTGACCTCGGGTTCACACCGGCCGCGCTGCCGTGGGCGGTCAATGCCTACACCCTCGCCTTCGCGGGTTGCCTGCTCCTCGGCGGACGCTGCGCGGATGTCTTCGGTTGTCGCCGAATCATGTTCGTGGGTATGGCGATATTCACCGTGGCCAGGGTGGCCGTCGGACTGGCGGATTCACCCGCGTTCCTGTTGACGGCACGAGCGGTGCAAGGACTCGGTGGCGCACTGCTGATGCCGGTCACATTGTCCATGCTGACCACGACTTTCGTGGAGCCGGCGGCGCGGGCTCGCGCGTTGGCGTTGTGGAGTGCGGTGGCCGCTGCCGGTGCCGCGAGTGGGCCGGTGGTCGGCGGATTGCTCACCGAATTGGCCGGGTGGCGTTCGGTGTTCTTCGTCCTCGCGCCACTGGGCGTGATCGGCATGGTCGGTGCGATTCTCGCACTGCCGCCGCAGGTTTCGGCATCTTCGCGGACGCGCCTGGACATCGTCGGCGCGCTGCTGGTCACCGCGGGCATCACCGGTGTGGTGCTGGCGATCATGCGCTCGGCGGCCGTCGGCTGGACCGAGCCCGGCGTGCTCGGCGCGCTACTCGGCGGCTTCGTTCTGCTGGGGATCTTCGGAATTCACCAAACCTATTGGGCCACAGACCCGATCCTGCCGCTCGACGTCTTCCGAATCCGCTCGGTGAGCAGCGCCAACGCGGTGATGTTCCTGGTCGGCGCTGGCTTCCTCGCCAGCCCCGTACTGCTGGCCCTGTATCTGCAAGACGTGCACGGCTTTTCACCGCTGCAGGCCGGCGTCGGCTACCTACCCGTCGGCGTCGCGATGACCGCAGGCTCCCGATCTGCCGGTTGGCTGACCGTCCGCCTAGGCGTCCGCACCGCGACCGTGCTGTGCTGTGCCATCAGCGCAGCCGGCCTGGCCGGCACCGCCGCCTGCATCGCCCTCGACGCGTCCTACGTATGGACAGTCCTGGTATCCGGCGCAATTTTCGGCTACGGCACCGCCGCCGCCTTCACCCCCATCACCGTCGCCGCCACCAACGGAGTCCCACCCGACCGCAACGGCCTGGCCGCCGGCGTCCTCAACACCGTCCGCCAAACCAGCGGCGCCGTAGGCCTAGCCGCCCTCAGCGCCATCTCCCTCTCCGCCGGCTACGCCACCAGCTTCGCCACCTGCGCCCTCTCCCTAACCGCCGCCTGCCTAGTCGCCCTGGTGACCATGCCGCGCGGATAGATCCGGAATAGTCTCTGCCACAACAGAGTTAATGACCACCACTCAGCGCTCCCGGGCAGCGTCCGGCCGCATCCGGCCGGCCTCGATCAGGGCTTGCCGGGCGGCGGCCTTACGCGGGCATTCGTCGGCGCGGCACTCGCAGTGGCGCTGCATCGTCCAATGTGCCTCGGAGACACTGAGCGGCTGCTCGGGCGCCTCATGCGGCCATCCCTCCGGCCACATCTCGGCTCGGCCGCGCTCCGCTCGCCATTCGGCCTGCACTCGGTCCACGATCTCCTGCACGGACGAGCCACCCGCCTCGGATTCCCGCCACCAGTTGAACCCCATTGCGTCACCCCTGCCGTGTTCGATGCCGTTGGTGACACCCGCCGCCGATACCGAACGGTGTGCCGCTGCGGCATCGGCGCGGCGTCGGGTGCCGACCTAAGGGGACCGCGAACGCGTGCCAACTCAAAAGACGCGCGCGGTAGGCAAGTGTGTGCAAAGGGGGTGTGCACGGCCTTCGGGTTCTGGTGTCAGGAGTGCGGCGCGTGCCACACTCCTGACTATGGGACGTCAGCCCAAGGTTCCGAACAGGCAATTGATCGAGCTCTTGGACGAATCGAAGCCCAGGCTCAGTCGAAAGGGCTTCGCGCGCAGAGTGGTTGAACGTGGACGTGCCGTAGGAGTGGAACTCGGATACGACCACACCGCGGTCGGACGCTGGGTGGCGGGCGAGCAGCCGAACTCACCGGGGCCGGAGTTGATCGCCGAGGTGTTGACGGAAGTGCTCGGGCGACGGGTGATTCCGGCAGACTGCGGAATGTCGGGCGGGCATACCCCGGCAGATCTCGGGCTGGAGTTCTCGTTGAGCATCGCAGAGGCGACTGCGGCCGCGACCGCGCTGTGGCGGAGTGACGTGGAGCGCAGACGGTTTCTGGTGGGGGCGTCGTACGCGGTAGCGGTGTACCGGCCGCATCGATGCGGTGGCTCACCTTGCCGGGGCCGGAGCATCCTGTCTCCGCCGGGGTCCGTCGAGTCGGGCACGCAGATGTCGACGCGGTGCGCACGATGACCATGGCATTCCGGGATCTGGACAATCGTGTCGGTGGCGGCCGGGTCCGTTCGACCATCGTCCACTACCTGCACAGTTCGGTCGCGCCGTTGCTGCACGGTAGTTACAACGAATCGGTCGGACGCCAGCTGTTCGCAACGACCGCCGAGCTGACCAAGCTCGCCGGGTGGGCGGCCTACGACCTCGAAGAACATGGCCTCGCGCAGCGGTACCTGATCCAGGCCCTCCGGATGTCTCGCGCAGCGGGGGACGTGGGGCTCGGCGCGGAAATTCTCGCCGCGATGAGCCACCAAGCCAACTATGTCGGCCGTCCTGGTGATGCCATCGACCTCGCCCGCGCGGCGCAGATCGCCGCGCGCGGAGCAGGATTGGCGGCGCTGGAGTCGGAATGCCACATGGTCGAGGCGCATGGTCACGCCGCTCGCGCCGACGCCGCCTCCTGCGCTACGTCCCTCAACGCGGCCGAACGGGCCTACAGCCGTGCCGATTCGGCGCGGCCGGCCTGGCTGGACTATTTCGACGGTGCGTATCTGTCGGCCAAGACGGCCCACTGTTTCCGTGATCTGGGTGATTACGCGAGGACGGCACAGTTCGCGAAACAATCACTGAACATGTCTGACGGCTATCTTCGTGGGCGCGCGTTCAATCTGTGCCTGCTTGCCTCGGCCCTCGCTGACGAAGATCCCTACGAGGCAGCGCGGATCGGCACCGAAGCCCTGGACATCATCGGCGGACTGGAGTCGCACCGGACCCACGCTTATCTTCGCGACGTACGTCAGCGGCTCGCGGCGCACACCGCGCTGCCCGACGTCGACTACTTCCGGCGTCAGGTATTCGCAATCACAACGCGGGCAGACTGAGTGCGCGATACACCGCGACAACTGTTGCAGCGCCGATGATTTCACCCCGATCGATCATCTCGACCGCGTCCGTCAAGGGAACCCATCTGATGTCTTCGGCTTCGTTGATGTCGGGCGGCGTATCGGTCAGGTCCGCACCACGCGCAAGGTAGATCTCCTGTGGCTGATCCAGTGTGCCGATGGCTGGCTGATAGGTGACCAGGTGTTCCATGGTCTTCGGCCGCCAACCGGTTTCTTCCTCGACTTCACGAGCTGCGGCCACGGCGACATCCTCGGCATGGTCGACATAGCCTCCGGGCAGCTCCCATACCCAGCGGTCGATGATGAACCGATGCCGGTACATCAGCAGCGCTTCGCGTTTGTCGTTGAGCACCAACGTCATTGCGCACCGCGGCAAACGGGCTACGTACTGTGTGAACTTCACCCCGTCGGGCAACTCGATATCGACGGTCGAGAGCTTGATGTGTCGGTTCTCGTCGACGACGTTCTCATTGTGGATCGTCCACTGGGTGCGGCTCACGTGTTCGACGGTAGCGCCAACCCGAACTGGAGGGCCGAAACGCCGCTCTACTTACCGGGCGTCCCGGTGTCAGCCCACGGCTAGGAATGGTTGCCTGGGGAGGTGTTTGTGGTGGTGCCGATGTTGCCGCTCAGGGGTTTGAAGGTGCCGTTGCGGAGGGATTGTTCTATGTCTTCTAGGGAGTGGCCTTTTGTTTCGGGGACGAAGAAGTAGACGAAGACCAACGACAGGAGGTTGAAGAGGGCGTACATGAGGAAGGCGGGGCCTAGGCCGAGGGTGTCGATTGTGCTGAGGGCGGTGAGGGTCAGGACGAGGTTGGAGCCCCAGAGGGCTACTGCGTGCAGGCTGGTGGCGCGGTCGCGGATGCTGAGGGGGTAGAGCTCGGAGCCGAGGAGCCAGCCGACGGCTTGCAGACCGGCGGCGTTGCAGGCCATGTAGGCGAGCATGAGGGCGAGGGTGAGGTAGCGGTTGGGGTGGTCGGTGAGGACGAAGAGCAGGCCGAAGCCGAACAGGAATGTGGTGGCGCCAGGGATCAGCAGGAGCATCAGGCGCCGGCGGCCGACCTTGTCGACGAGACGTTCGCCGACCGCGGTGAAGGTGAGGTAGACGGCGGCGATGCCGAGGCCGGACCAGACGACCAGTCCGGTGCTGAAACCGGCTGCGCTGCCGAGGATTGTGTGCGAGTAGTAGATCATCATCTCCAGCCCGGAGAGCTGGGTGAAGGCGGCGATGCCGAGGCCGGCGACCAGGGCGGGACGGGCCCAGCGCTGGGTCAGGTTGGCCCAGCCGCCGCGCGAAGCCTTTTGCTCCTGCTGCGAGATCGCCCAGATCTTCAGGGTTTCGTCGACGGCGGCCGAACGGTTCGGGCGCATCCAGCGCAGCACCACCCTGGCCTTGCCGACCGTGCCGTTGTCGATGAGCCAGCGCGGCGTCTCCGGCAGTTGCAGCATGGCGGCGGCGAGCACCAGCGCGGGGATGACGGCGATGCCGATCATCCAGCGCCAGTCGTTGCTCGGCTCGAACGTGCCGTCGCTGGCCGCGACCACGCTGACCAGGTTGGCGAGGAAGATGCCGACGCCGATGGCGATGTTGAAGAAGGTGACCATCGCGCCGCGGCGATGCGGTGGCGCGAGTTCGGCGATGTAGGTCGGCACGATCTGCGAGCAGGCGCCGACGGCCAGGCCGAGGAAGAGGCGGCAGGCGGTCATCATCCAGGCGTCGACGGCGAGCGCGCAGGCCAGCACGCCCACGGCGAAGACGCAGGCGATGATGAAGATGGTTTTGCGGCGGCCCAGCCGCTTCGACAGCGAGCCGCCGACCAGCGCGCCGATCACCGCACCGGCGAGGATCGCGGCGGTCAGGATCTCCTGCCGGGTGTGGTCGATGCCCCACTGCGCGGACATCTTGGGCAGCGCACCGGAGATGATGCCGGTGTCGTAGCCGTAGAGCATGCCGCCGAGCGCGGCGAACAAGGCCACGATGACCACATTGCGATCGGCGCTCTGGTTCTCGTCGGCCGTCGGCTTCTCCGGCGCGGAGACGACCATCTCGTAGCCGTCGAGGTTGCGACGGCGCAGTCGCGGAATGAAACTCCGGCGCCTGGTTATCGTCGTACTCTCGGTGGGCATGCGCTCCAGTGGATAGTGCCGGAACCGGCCGCGCAAACTTAGCGGTCTTGTTTGTGAATAGAATTACTTTCGCGTTTAGTCGAATGTGTGGTTTATCGGATTTATGCGATTTGCGCGATATGGACGCGGAAACGGTTGCAGTGCAGCGGTTCTCGCGTGGAAACGAGAACCGCTGCACTCCGGTGAGTTACGTTGTCCCCGCCTCGACGGGAATTGGCAGATCGGCCGCTGACCGGCCGTCAGATGCCTTTTCGGCCCGTCCGGCAGTCAAAACAACCACGACTACCGCGGCCACCACGCTGGTGATTGCGATTATCGAGGCCACCCTTCCGGTCGCATCGCCGACCTCCGGCGCGAGGTCGAGGTCGATATGTCCGAAGACAACGGTCGCTACGGCCGCACCGATCGCGCCACCCAGGTTGTGGAACGTCCAGGAGGCCCCGACCGCGAATCCGGACCGCGTCGGCGGCACGGTCGAAATCGCCAGCACGGTCGCGGGGCCGAGCACCAGCGCCCAACCACCACCGAACAGGACCAGCGCGACGAAGAGCACCGCCAATCGGTCATCGAACGCCGACCACGCGATACCGGCACCCGCGAGCGCCAACAGCCCAAACCCCCACGGCAGCAACGAATGCGCGCCTAACCGATCGACGAACCGACCCGCGACCGGCGAGGACAACGCGAGCGTCCCGCTGACGAGCAGCAGCACGAACCCCGCCTGCCGCACATCGAAGCCCCGTCCCTGCGTGAGATACGTCGGAATCACCAGCAGCGCAGCGGCATAGAACAAACCGAGTGAGAAGTCCGACACGATCGCGGCCACGAATCGCCGATTGCCGAACAACGCGGGGTCGATCAACGGATTCGCCGCCCGCCGCTCCGCGACGATCCCGACCGTCACGGCCGCGACCAGCACCACCGCGGCGATCAACACCCACGGCGACAGCCATCCACGCAGGTCACCCAGGACGAAGATGCCGACGGCCGAAACCACGGCCAACGCGACAACGACCTGCCCCGCCCAATCGGTCCCGCCGCTGGTATCCGGCTGCACCTGCGGGACCGCGAACGCGATCGCGATCAAGGCAGCGACACCGAGCGGAATATTGATCCAGAAGATCGACTGCCACCCGAGGCTCGGCACCAGCAGACCGCCGAGCACCGGTCCGATGGCCAACCCGAGCCCGTTCACCGAATACAACCATCCGATCGCCTTCCCCCGATCACCCTGCGGGAACAGCGATTCCACCAACGTCGACGTGCTCGTGTACAGCACGGCACACGCCGCGCCCTGCACGAACCGCGCGACGAGCAGCACCCCGATCGACCACGACAGCGCCGCGCCCGTGGACGCGACCACGAACAGCGCGAGCCCGAACAGCAGCACCTTCCGCCGCCCGAGCCGGTCGGCGACCCGCCCGGCCGTCACCATGAACATCGACAACGCCATCAGGAAGACGCCGAGCGTCAACTCCGTATTCGACGCTCCCGCTTGCAGATCCGCACCGATAGCGGGCAGCGCGGTGGTGACGATGGTCAGGTCGATGCACCCGAGAAACGACGCCACCGCCAACCCGGTGAACCCGACGACCCGCCGCCGCGCGGGAATCTCGACGGTCACTGGTCGGCCTCCGTGTTGTTCGACGCCGACTTACGCTTCTTGAACCGCAAGGGCAACCACGCGACCCGGTCCGGGTGCTCCGGCTCGACGAAGAGTTCCCGCGTGCGCCCCATCGCGGCGGAGATCTTCTGCGGATAGATCACGTAGTCGAAACCCTCGTGCGCCCACAGCGGCATGATGATCGGGCATTCCTCCAAAAGGTATGCGCGGCACGACTTCCGCACCGACTCTTGATCGACCTCCGGCTCGCGGGAAAGCCGTCGTTCGATGAACCGATCGATGGTGCTGTCGATCGCGTGCCGATACGGTTCGTCGGTCTCGTAGGCGTGCTCGATCGCGTCGTACAGATCGCCGTAACGCGGATGCGACAGCGCGAAGTCCCAGCGCAATATGTTTGTCGGGCAATCGATCTGGTCCAGGTAGCCGATATTGCGGGCGATCCACTGGTCGCCGGCGATACGCGCCCGAGCGTGCCGGTCGATATCGGTTCCGCCGCTGAGATTGTGCCGTTGCAGGGTGTCCGCGACCGCGATCGCGCAGCGGCCGAAGTTCGACCGGTTGATCAGATCGATGGTGGCGGCGAGCTTTTCACCCTCGTGATAGTCCGCGCCGACGCTGACCAGCAGCACGGTGGACCGTCCGTCGGTGGTGATGCCGTCCGAGCGCAGGTCGTAGGCGGCTTTGTGGGACGCGGAGAGCAGCGTGGTCGTAGCCATCAGCTCCACACCTTCAACGACTCGGCCGGATCGCTGACCCCGATGAACAGCCCGATGGTGATGCGCGGGCGATCCTGCGACGGCGCGACCGCGTGTACCCGGCGCGGATCGATGAAGATCGCGTCGCCGACCTGCGGCGTGATCACCAGCGCGGGCTCGCCGACGGCCGCGCGGTCGATGCCGTAGACCCGGTCGCCGGAGCGGTCTCGATACTCGCTTTCGTCGGGATAGTCGTCCCAGATCTCCAATTCCCCGCCCCGGTCCGGGACGTCGAGATAGACGTTGACCGAGAGCTGGCGGACGATCCGAATCTCGAAGTCCTCGGGCAGGTTTCGGCCCACGTTGTCGGTGTGCGGCTCGAGATCCACCCCCGCGAGCTGGTAGCGCGCGACCCCGGCGAAGAACGCCTGCCCGTTGCGCCGCAGCAAACTCGCTCCGGCCGGCCAGATCTCGTCCAGCAGCAGCCGAACATCGTCCGCCGGATAGGAATATGGCGAGGCGATATCGCGCAGCCGGTCGATATTGTGGCGGGCCTCGTCGAAGTACGCGCCGCGTCCGGCCTCGGTGCTGGTCTCGGAGAACGCGTGCCCGATCCGCCGGAACTGCGGGTCGGTGGCCAGCGGCCCGTGATCCTGTCTGCCGACGAACGCCCGGCGTAAGTGATCGAGCGCGTCGGGCCGGACGAATCCGGCCAGTCTGACCGCGTGCACGTCGCCGTTCAACAGCGCGGTCAGCGACGCGTGGTCGAATCCTTGCCTGGTGGTGTCCAACACGCGGTCTCCGAGAGCTGGCGTGGCCGTAGTCATGTCGATCCCCTCTGGTTGTCGCTCGATGGACCGGGCACAGGCCCAGGCGTGAGTGGGGAGTTCGCGGTTTCGGACATGGCTCGACCCCCATCTCTCGAGAGGGCTCCAGAATGTCGACGGAGCCCGCGCTTGCCCGGGCCGCATTACGCGGCTCGGCCTGGTCTTGACCCGGGGCACCCCGCCGCGGTTGGAGGGTTGCCGGCCAGCTAGCCGGGGACTTGACGCTGGCACTCTTGACCTGACTCAAGAGTTCCGCACGCCAGAAGCGTTGTCACGCTTTTGAATCGCGCTGAGTTATGCACGTAGACCGAGACCGCGCAATTCCAGCGCGGCCAGTGCGCGGACCGTATCGTCGTCGCCGCGCCGCCACGCGTCCACCACGTCCGCGTCGATCCGGTCCAGTGTGCGCAGGGGTTGATTGGTGAGCGCGCGCAAGGCGAGCAGGTCTCGTCCGCCCGGCGCGGTCCGCAGGCGCACGGCCGCGGCGGCTCGGCGGATCCAGCGCACGCGCAGCGGTAGCCAGACGAACAGGACGAGCCCGAGCGGGACGATCAGCAGGCTGATCGCCAGGGCCATGGCCAGATCGTTGGTGAGCGCCTGCTGATCGTGCCCGGCCTCGGCCATCGAGCGGGCCGCTCCGGCGGCGCGTTCGAACGGGGAGGTCAGATCGTCGCCGACCACCGGGACCCGCCCGACCTTGCGCCCGACATCGCCGAGACTGTCGGCCAGGCCGCCGCCCGCGCCCTCCAGCTTCTGACCGGGAACGGCGAGTTTCTGCACCAGGTCGTGCAGCCAGAGCGCGGCCTTGATCGAGCCGTACACCCACGCCGCCACCAGCAGATCCGTGACCAATTGTCGGGCGGCGACGGGAGCCCGATCGGCGTAAATCTTCACGGATTCAGAATCCTCGGTCCGTTGAGTGAAAACAGGGCTTTCGCTGTCGATCGAGCAGGGGAGAGGCTGAACCGGAAATCTGCCCGGCGCGGCGCGCCCGACGATGAAGGAGTTCGCTGATGACCATTCGGTCGCTGGACGACGCGCTCGGTGCGGTGACCGAACTCGCGCCCATCGCGCGGCAGTACAGCCAGAAGGCCGAGGACGCCCGCGATCTCCCGGACGAGGTGGTCGACGCCATCTCGGCCGCGGGCCTGTGGGGCGTGTTCACCCCGACCGGTGTCGGCGGCAGCGGTCTGATCGGGGTCGACGAGGCGTTCGAGATCGTGCGGGCGGTCGCCTACGCGGATACCAGCACGGCGTGGAGCCTGTTCATCTGCGCGACGACACCGGCCATCGTGGCGTCGAAGTTGCCGGCCGACGGCATCGACGAGGTGTTGGCCGAGGGGATCGGGCCGATGTCGCTGGTGTTCGGTCCGAACGGGCGCAGCACGCCGACCGAGGGCGGGTTGCGGGTGACCGGGCGCTGGCCGTTCGCCAGCGGAATCGGTTATGCCGGTTGGGTTATGGCCAACACCGTGCTGCTCGATGCGGACGGCGCGCCGAAGGTGGGAGCGGGCGGGCTGCCCGAACTCGTCTCGGTCGTCGTGCCCGCCGACGACGTCGGCATCATCGACGACTGGCATGTGGCCGGCCTACGCGGCACGGGCTCGATGAGTTTCGCGCTCGACGACGTGTATGTGCCTGCGCGCCGGACCTTTCCGTTCCTCGCGCCCAGCCGGCTGGCGGACGCGAAGTATCGGCTTCCGCTGTTCAGCCTGCTCGCGCCCGGGTTCACCGGGGTCGCGGTCGGTACCGCCGAGCACGCGCTCGACGAGGTCCTCGCCGTGCTGCCGACGCGCGCCGGACCGCCGACGTTCCAGCCGGCGTCCGCGGACCCGGTGATCCAGCGGGCAGTCGGACGCGCACAGGCCGCGATCCGGGCCGCCCGCGAGTCCACGCGGGCGGTGTTCGATACCTACGTCGACCGGCGGCTACGCGGCGACGACCTGAGCCTGCTTCCGGTTGCCGACCGGAGCGAGTTGCATCAGCAGGCGGTCTGGGCCGCGAACACCTGCCGCGACGCCGTCGACGACCTCTTCCGGATCGCCGGTGCGAGCGCGATCTACGAGTCGAGCCCGATCCAACGGCTCTGGCGCGATATCAACGTGCTCAACCAGCACCTGTATCTGCGCGACACGCAACACGAGCACGCGGGCAAGCTCGCCCTCGGCATCGACGTGGTGAACCCGACGATCTGAGTCCTCGCAACACCTTTCAGAGCGTGCCTTGCCGTGCCGACCGCCACAGATCGACCGCACCGTCGTCCTCGAGCAGCGCGTCGATCTCGGCCAGTTCGCCGGCGCTGAATTCGAGCGTGCCCAGCGCCGCGACGTTCTGCTCGAGCTGTTCGGTGGTGGACGCGCCGATCACCAGCGAGGTCACCCGATCGTCGCGCAGCGCCCAGGCCAGGGCCAGTTGCGCCAGCGTCTGCCCGCGCTTGTCCGCGAGCGCGTCGAGCTTGCGCAGCCGTTCGATCATCTCGGGGGTGAGCAGCTCGTTCTGGAACGACTTGTCCTGGGCGGCACGGGATTCCGGTGGGATGCCGTCGAGGTACTTCGAGGTGAGCAGTCCCTGCGCGAGCGCGGTGAACCCGATGACGCCGAACCCCTCCTCGGTGGCGGCGTCGAGCAGACCCTCGGTCTCGATCCAGCGGTTGAGCATCGAGTAGGACGGCTGGTGGATGAGCAGCGGCGTGCCCAGCTCGCGCAGCAGCCTCGCCATCGTGAGGGAATCCTGCGCGGTGTACGAGGAGATGCCGACGTACAAGGCTTTCCCTTGGCGGACAGCGGTATTCAGTGCGGCCGCGGTCTCCTCCAGCGGCGTCGTCGGGTCGAACCGGTGCGAGTAGAAGATGTCGACGTAGTCGAGTCCGAGCCGGCCCAGCGATTGATCGAGGGAGGCGAGCACATACTTGCGCGACCCGCCGCCCTGCCCGTACGGCCCCGGCCACATGTCCCATCCGGCCTTGGTCGAGATGACGAGTTCGTCGCGATAGGCGGCGAGATCCTCGCGCAGGATGCGCCCGGCATTGATCTCCGCCGAGCCGTATGGCGGCCCGTAGTTGTTCGCCAGGTCGAAGTGCGTGATGCCCAGATCGAAAGCGCGCAACGCGATTTCGCGCTGGACGAGGTAGGGGCGATCGTCGCCGAAGTTGTGCCAGAAGCCGAGCGAGAGCAGCGGCAGGTCGAGCCCGGATCGGCCCGAGCGGCGGTAGCCCATGGCGCCCCCGTACCTGGTCGGTTCCGGAACGTATGTCATGCGGACCTCCTCGTCCTCGCGAAATCGGTTGTACGGACAGTCAGTTCGAGCGGGGCAGGAGCAGGTCCTCGACGAGCGTGTCCACCAGGCCGCGGGGGAGCGGCGAGCCGGTCAGGGCGCAATAGACGATCGGGCCGACGAGCGCGTCGAGCGCGGCGTCGGGGCTCAGTCTCGGCGCGATCAGCCCGGCCTCGATGCCGCGCACGAGCAGATCGCGTTCCTGGGCGCGGCGCGGACCGAGGTAGCGCTCGTGAAAACTCTGGGCGGTGCCGGGATCATGCTGCGCCTGGGCGATGAGCGCGAGCAGGACCTTGCCGGCCGGGTCGTGGGTGAGGAATCGCGCGAAGGCGCGCAGATAGTCCCGAATGCTCTCCGCCGTAGGCGTTTCCGTCGGAACGGGCAGGTGTTTGCCGGTGTCCTCGATGATCGTGTCCAGCAGGATCTCGACCTTCGACGGCCACCAGCGGTAGATGGTCTGCTTGGCGACGCCGGCCCGGCGCGCGATGGCCTCGATGGTCAGTGCGCTGAAACCGTGCTCGACGAGCAGATCGTCCGCGGCATGCAACACGGCCAGGCGGGCGGCCTCGTCGCGCCGAGGACCGGACCTAGGTCGCGGCGACGGCGTGCTGGTGGCTGGCATGCGAATCACAATACCCATCGGCGGCCGCGATGGGTTAATCTAGACGCAACGTCTAGTCTAGAAAATATATCCGCAGTTGAACGGAGTTTTTGTGTCCGATACGTCGAACCGTCAAGCCCTCGTCATCGGGGCCTCCCGTGGGCTGGGGCTCGTGCTCGCCGGCGAACTCGCCGGACGCGGTTGGCAAGTCATCGCCACCACCCGGCAGGGCGGCGGCGAGTTGCAAGCGAATGCCGATGCGTCCCACGGGCGGTTGTGGGTCGAGTCCCTGGAGATGACCAGCGCCGACGATCTGGCGGCACTGCGTGCGCGCCTGGCCGGCACGCGACTCGATCTGCGCTTCGTCAACGCCGCCATCGACCGCGGCGACCTGCCGATCGGCGAGGTGCCGACCGGCATGTTCACCGAGGTGATGATCACCAACGCGCTGAGCCCGCTGCGCACCGTGGAGGCGCTGCGCGATCTGGTCGCGCCCGGTGGCACCGTGGCGGTCATGTCCTCTGAGCAGGGCAGCATTTCGCGGAACACCGAGGAAGGGTACGAGCTGTACAAGGCGAGCAAGGCCGCGCTCAACCAGCTGATGCGCAGCTACGCCACGCGCAATGCCGACGACGGGCAGACCAAGCTGCTCATCGATCCCGGCCACAACCAGACCCGGCTCGGGGGGCCCGACGCGCCGCTCGATCCCAAGGAGAGCATCCCGGCGGTCGTCGATGTGCTGGAGGCGCAGGCCGGCGCACCCGGCTTGCAGTTCCTCGATCGCCACGGCGAGACCGTCCCGTGGTAGCGGCGGTATTGGCCTGGGCGCGACTGGCTTTCGCGTCAGGTGAGGGTCGTGTCGCCGAGGGCGAGCAGGAGCGTGCGCAGTCCATCGGTGAGCTGCTCGACCTGGGCGCGGTCGAGTGAGGCCAGCAGCCGCGCCTCTGGTGCGGGGGCCGGCCTCGACGACGTGGTCGAGCAAGGCGTTCAAGACCCGGTAACCCCAGGTCGGGGCTGTCCGTATTCCCCAGTTATTCCTCAGTCGAGTTGGCTGCTCAAATGTGGTTCCTTGGTTAGGAATTCGACACGACCGTAGATCGGCACGCGCCGTCCGGATCGAATTCGCGAACCACTCGAGGAGCTCCGTCATGCCCTTGTTACGACGCATGTTCGCAATCATGCTCGGCGCGTTCATCATTGCCGGAATGTCGGTCGCCGTCGGATCGGCCGCGCCGACCGAGGAACGGGAAGTGTTCTCGCCGGACGGCACGATCAGCCGGGTGCTCGCGCCGGTACCGGACAAGTCGCCTGCACCGCGGTCCGCGGTGCAGGCGGACGTGATCGCGATCCAGCAGACCGGGCCGTCGAATCAGCGGTTCGATCTGGTGTTCGTCGGTGATGGGTACACCTCGAGTCAACTGGGCACCTATAAGCAGCACGCGGTCAACCGGTGGAACGAGATCACCCAGGTCGAGCCGTTCAAGACGTACAAGAACTCGTTCAACGTCTGGGCGGTCAACGTGGTGTCCCAGCAGTCCGGCGTGGACAACGATCCGCGCGGCACGCTGCGAAACACCGCGCTGGACATGACCTTCTGGTGTGGCGGCACCGAACGGCTGCTGTGCGTCAACGAGACCAAGGCGTTGCAGTACGCCCGGCTGGCGCCCGAGGCCGATCAGGTGATCGCGCTGGCCAACACCACGAAGTACGGCGGCGCGGGCGGCGGGGTGGCGACCTCGTCCGGCGGAAACGCCCAGGCGGGACAGATCGTGCTGCACGAGCTCGGGCACTCGGTGGGTGGCCTGGCCGACGAGTACGACTACCCCAACGATCGCTACACCGGACGCGAGCCGCGCGAGGCCAACGCCTCGGTCTACACCAGCGCGCAGATGCAGCAGAACCGCACGAAGTGGTACCAGTACCTGGGCAAACAGTCCCCGGACGGCGGTGTCGTCGGCACCTATGAGGGTGCGGTCTATTACAAGCGCGGCGTCTACCGGCCCACCGACAACTCGTTGATGCGCTCCCTCGGCCGTGAATTCAACCTGATCGGGTTGGACGCGATGAAGACCGCGATCGAGCGCAAGAGCCCGCCGAGTCGACCCTGATCCCGCACTGGCAATTCCCCTGAGCCAGCAGTTATTTCGAGTCTCACACGGGAGTGCCTCGTGCTGAGCGGTGACAAGGAGAAGGCAATGGCATCCAGACAGCAGCAACACCGGCCCGATCGGCGAGGTCCGCGCACCCGCGTGGTCCGGGCCGTCGGCTGGACCGTGTCGACCCTGCGGCGGCTACCGCGCCTGGCGCTGCTGGCCGTGGCCGCCGCGCTACTGCTCTCCGGCGCACCCGCGATGGCCGAACCGCAGACCGGGCCCAGCTTCTCCGGCGGCGAGGCGCAGCCGGTGTTCAGCCCGGCCGCGCCGGTGCGCCAAGACCTTTGGGTGCGCGCACCGATCGACAGCGACGCCGACGGTAAAGACGACGAGGTGCACGTCCAGGTGGTCCGCCCGGCCAATGCCACCGGCAAGCTGCCGGTGGTCTACCAGGCGAGCCCGTACTTCTCCGGCGGCAACGACGTCACCAATCACGGTGTGGACGTAGAGCTTTACGTGCCGGACGGCGCGGACGCGCGGATGGCGCCTGCGCCCGGGGAGATGCGCGCGCGGGTGGCCGAGGATCTGCGGGCCGCGGGCATCACCCTCGACAAGGGCCAGATCACCTGGCAGTACGAGGAATACTTCCTCGCCCGTGGTTTCGCGGTGATGTACGGCGAGTCGCTCGGCACCGGAACCTCCACCGGCTGCCCGACTTCCGGCGCCCGCAACGAGACCATCGGCGCGCGGGCCCCGATCGACTGGCTCAACGGCCGGGCGAAAGCCCGTGACGCGCAAGGCAAAGCGATCACCGCGACCTGGGCCAGCGGCAAGGTCGGCATGATGGGCGTGTCCTACAACGGCACCCTGCCCAACGCGGTCGCCTCCACCGGCGTGCCAGGGCTGGAGGCCATCGTGCCGATCGCCGCGATCAGCAACTGGTACGACTACTACCGGGCGGCAGGCGCGGTGGTCGCGCCCGGCACGTACCAGGGCGAAGACACCGACGTGCTGGCCAAGTACGTCTACACCAGGGCCGATCGCAAGATCTGCGCCCCGATCATCGACAAGATCGAGCAGGACCAGAACCGGGTCGACGGCAACTACACGGAGTTCTGGAACGAGCGCAACTACCTCAACGACGTCGGCAAGGTGCGGGCCGCGGTCCTGGCCGTGCACGGTCTCAACGACTTCAACGTCAAGACCAAGAACGTCGCCCAGTGGTACGACGCGCTGAAGAAAGCCGGTGTGCCGCACAAGATCTGGCTGCACCAGTCCGGCCACACCGATCCGATCGGCCTGCGCAAGGACGAGTGGCTGCGCACGGTGAACCGCTGGTTCAGCAAGTACCTGCTCGGCCAGAACAACGGCATCGACCGCGAGCCCAAGGCCACCATCCAGCGCGAGGACAAGTCCTGGGTGAACGAGGCGGAGTGGCCCGCTCCGGCCACGGCCGCCGCGACCGCGGTGTTCCAGCCGGGTGGCCGCAATACCGGCGGGCTGGCCTCGACCGGCGCCGGACGGGTTACCGAATCCCTCGACGACGACGCGAGCAAGTCGGCCGCCGACCTCGTCGCCGCGCCGAGTTCACCGAACCGGCTGGCGTACTTCTCCAAGGCGACCGCGACCTCGTTGCGGATCAGCGGCGCGGTGGATGTCGCGTTCAAGGTGACGTTCCAGCGGCCGGCCGCGAATATGACCGCGCTGCTGGTGGATCGCTCGCCCGACGGCAGCTCCCGGATCGTCACCCGGGGCTGGGTGGACCCGCAGAACCGGGAATCGCTGAGCAAGACGAGCCCGATCACGCCGGGTAAGGAGTACGCGGTCAACCTGTCCATGCAACCGCACGACTATGTGCTGGCGCGCGGGCACAAGCTGGGCGTGGTGGTGTTGTCCAGCGACAACGAGTTCACCCTGCGGCCCAAGCCGGGGCCGGGTTTCGGCGTGAACCTCGCTGAGACGAAGGTGTCGTTCCCGGTGGTCGGTGGCCAGGCGGCGCTCAACGCCGCGATCGGCTGACCGCCCGAAATCCGGTCACGCCCGAAAACATCGGGCGTGACCGGATTTTCGCTGTCTACTTCTCGGCGGCCAAGGTGATCAGGTCGCTGACCACGCCGGGCATGGAGACGCTGACCGCGTGCGAGGCCGGGACCTCGACGGTGTGCGCGGAGGCGCGATCGGCCATGAACCGTTGGGCCGCGACCGGGATGTTCTTGTCCTCGGTGGTGAGCAGCGCGAACGCCGGGATGGTCTGCCACGCAGCGGCTTCGGCGGGCTGCTGCAAGGCGTCGAGGGCGACGGGCCGCTGGGTTGCGGCCATCAGCTCGGCGGCGGGGGCGGGCACATCCGCGGCGAACTGGGCGGGGAACTCGTCCTGCCGGATGTACAGCTCCGTGCCCGAATTACCGTCCGCGAGGGGGTAGTTCGCCGGACGGGTGGTCGGTCCGAGGGTGGATCCGGGGAACTTGTCGGTCAGTTCCAGCGCGCTCTCGCCCGCGGCCGGGATGAAGGCGGCGATGTAGACCAGCGCCTTGACATTCGGCTTGCCGGCCGCGGCTACGGTGATGACGCTGCCGCCGTAGGAATGGCCGACCAGCACGGTCGGGCCGTCGACGTCATCGAGGACCGAAGTGATGTAGGCGGCATCGCCGGCCAGGCCGCGCAGCGGGTTTGCCGCGGCAACGACCGAATAGCCTTGGGCGCGTAGCACTTCGACGACGCCGTTCCAGCTGGAGGAG
The DNA here is from genome assembly GCF_040681495.1 of Nocardia sp. NPDC051756. Lineage (NCBI taxonomy): Bacteria > Bacillati > Actinomycetota > Actinomycetes > Mycobacteriales > Nocardiaceae > Nocardia > Nocardia sp. NPDC051756. The sequence goes on from NZ_JBFAYV010000006.1 coordinate 425,347, forward strand.
TCGGCGAACGCGCCGTGCACCAGCACGATGGTGGGGGTGGTACTCACGAATGGTCCCTTTCTGGATTACGCGGGGTACAGGGCGGCGCGTAGCACCGCGACGGCCTGGGCGACAGCGGCTTTGGCGGCGTTGGTGTCGTGCATCGAGTTGACCATGACGAAGTCGTGGATGATGCCGCCGTAGCGCGCCGCGATCACCGGCACGCCCGCGGTGCGCAGCTTCGCCGCGAAAGCCTCACCCTCGTCCCGCAATACGTCGTTCTCGGCGGTGATCACCAGCGCGGGCGGCAGGCCGGACAGCTGCTCTGTGGTGGCCCGCAGCGGCGACGCGGTGATCTGCGCGCGATCCTCCGCGCTGGTGGTGTACTGATCCCAGAACCACTTCATGCCGTCGCGGGCCAGGAAGTAGCCCTCGGCGAACCGCTCATAGGAGCCGGTGTCGAAGTTGGCGTCGGTCACCGGGTAGAACAGCACCTGCTGGACGAACGAGACGTCGCCGCGCTCCTTGGCCATCAGCGTGAGCGCGATGGCCATGTTGCCGCCGACCGAGTCGCCCGCCACCGCGATGCGCGCCGGGTCGAGATTCTTCTCGGCGCCTTGGGTGGTGACCCACTGCGCGACGCGGTAGGACTGCTCGTTGGCCACCGGGTAGCGCACGTCCGGCGAGCGGTCGTACTCGGGGAACACCACCGCCGCGTGCGCGCCGACGGCGAGGCCACGCACCAGCCGGTCGTGGGTGTGCGCGTCGCCGAAAACCCAACCGGCGCCGTGGGTGTAGAGGATGACCGGCAGCGCCTCGGTGGCGCCCTGCGGCTTGACGATCCGCGCCCGCACCGAGCCGGTCGGGCCGCCCTCGATGGTGATCCACTCCTCGTCGATCTCCGGCTTGAAGATGGGGGAGTTCTGCACCGAATCGACCGCCTTGCGGCCCTCCTCCGGCGCCAGCTGGTAGAGGAACGGGGGCGTCGAGGTCGCGTCGACGAACTCCTGGGCGGCGGGCTCCAGCGCGACGCCGTGCGGGTTTCCGGTCATGGTCGTTCCTTTCGATAGGGGCGGAGAAACATTGCGGCACTGCTATTTTCGAGAGGTCAGGCCAGTTCGGCGAGCGCTTCGGTGATCACCGCGGCGACCTCATCAGGGTGGGTCTGCATCACGAGGTGCGGCGCGTCGAGCTCGACGACCGACCGCAGCGCGGCCCGCTGGTAGCCGAAGCGTTCGACGTCGGGATTGATGGTGCGGTCCGCACTGGAAACGATCCCCCAACCCGGCTTGGTCCGCCAGGCCGTCGCCGTGGCCGGTTCGCCGAACGCGGCCGCGGACAGCGGCCGCTGGGACACCGCGAGCACCTGTGCCCGCGTCCGGTCCAGGCCTGCCGCGAACACCTCGGGGAAGGCGGCGACATCGACCGAGACGTCGGTGCCGGGCTCGCCGTCGGCAACCGGATACGGCGCGTAGACGAGGTTGGCGGCCAGGTCGGAGTCCGGGAAACCGCCCTGCAATTGACCGAGGCTCTCGCCGATTTCCAGGACATAGCCCGAGACATAGACCAGGCCGACGACATTGTCGGCGACCCCGGCGACGGTGATCACCGCGCCGCCGTAGGAGTGACCGCACAGCAGAACCGGTCCATCGATCTGCTCGACGAACGACTTGATGTACGCCGCGTCCGCCGACAGGCTGCGATTGAACACCGGGGGCGCCACGACGCGGTGCCCCGCGGCGAGCAGCCGTTCGGTGACCGGGCCCCAACTGGACGCATCGGCGAACGCGCCGTGCACGAGAACAATGGTGGTCGCGGAAGACATAGTGTTCCTTTCTCGATCACGGGGGATCGATGGCGTTGTGCCACACTCATTTTCCGATGCGCAACCGCGCCGGCGCCCCTCCGCACGGGCCGCAAAAGCCCCCGATCAGGACACGGCGGCGGTCATCGGCTCGAACCCGACGCCGGTGGATCGGAAGCGCTGCTGGTACTTGCGCGGCGAGACACCGAGCCGGGCCACGAACGCCCGGCGCAACGCCTCGCTGCTGCCGTAGCCGGCGCGCATCGCGGCCTCGGTGACGCTGTGTCCCGCGTGCAGCAGGTCGCGGGCGACGCCGAAGCGGATGAACGCGACGTATTCGGCGGGGGAGCGTTCGAGTTCGGCGCGGAACAGCCTGGTCAGGTGCCGGACGCTGACCATGGCGTGCGCGGCCAGCGACTGGACGGTGTGCGGGAACGCGGGGTCCGCGCAGATCAGGTCGACCACCTTGCGCACGAGCGGGCTGCGCGGCACCGGCCCGCTCAGCGAGGCCGAGAATTGCGATTGCCCGCCCGCGCGCTGCATGTAGACCACGAGCAGCTGGGCGACCCGGCGGGCGGCGTCGGCACCGTAGTCCTCCTCGACCAGGGCCAGCGCCAGATCGACGCCGGCCGCGACTCCCGCTGAGCTGTACAGGTTTCCGTCGCGCACGAAGATCGCGTCGGCGTCGACCAGGATCGCCGGGTAGCGCCGCGCGAGGTCCGCGGTGAACTTCCAGTGCGTGGTCGCGCGACGGCCGTCGAAGAGGCCGAGTTCGGCCAGTACGAACGCGCCGCTGCAAATCGAGGCCAGCCTGCGGGTGTGCCAGGACAGGTGCCGGGCCGCGGCGATCAGCTCGGGCGTCACGAACTTCGCGGGCGGCAGTTCGCTGCCCGGGATGACCACGGTGTCGAAGCGTCCCGCGTCGGCGGCCGCGGCGCCCACCTCGATGCGCGCGCCGATCGAGGTCTGCACGTCGCGGCCGTCGGCCGAGACCAGCACCACCTCGTAGCCGGGCACGGTCTGGTTCGCCTCCACGAAAACCTCGGCCGGACCGACGAAGTCGAGCATCTTCACGCCGTCGAAGACCAGGATGCCTACCCGTCGGCGGGGTTGCTCGGTGGAGTTAGGGGCCATGTCAACCATTGTTGTGGAGTGACGGCTCCAGAAACAAGGGGTGTGGGTTATCTCGCACATCGGTTGGTACGGTGAGCGCATGGGACGGCCACGCCAGTTCGACGAATCGGGGCTGCTCGACGCCGCCACCGAGCTGTTCTGGTCACACGGGTTCGATGACACGTCCGTGGAGGACATCTCGCGCGCGACCGGCGTCGGCAACGGCAGCGTGTACGCCGCGTACGGCAGCAAACAGGGGTTGTTCCTGGCCGTCTTCGAACGCTACTGCGAGCGTCGCGCGCGGTTCGTGCGTGATGTCGTCACGGCCGCGCCGGGCTCGGCGCGGGCCGCGGTGCGTGCCTTGTTCCGGGCGATCATCGATGACTGTGCCGCACAACCGAATCGGCGCGGCTGCCTGATGATCAATAGCATCGCGCAGCTCGGCCCGCGGATCCCCGAGGTCGTGGACATCAGCACCCGGACCACCGCGGCAATGGAACAGGGCGTGGCCGAACGGCTTTATCCCGCAGCGCGGCTCGGCGGCGAGGTGGACGCGGCGGCGCTGTCGGCGCACAGCGCGAACATCGTCGTGGTGGCCCAGGGGCTGATCCAGTTGAGCCGCTTGGGCGTCGGGCGGACGCGGTTGGCCGAGATCGCCGATATCTCGAGTGCGGCGCTGCCACCGGCCTGGGCGGACAAAGTCGCCGGCTGAGCGCCTGTTCGACTACCGCAGCTTCGCGGCGATCGCGGCCATCAGGGCGCGTGAGCGCTCCGGCGTCTCGGCCTGCACCGCGACCTTGTCCATCACCTCGCGGTAGAGCTGGAGATCTTCCTTGCGATCCAGATACAGCGCACTGGTCAGGTGTTCCAGGTAGACGATGTCGGGCAGTTCCTGCTCGGCGAACCGGAGCATGGTGAACGAACTGCCCGCCGCCGCGTGTCCGCCGGCCGCGTACGGCAGCACCTGGATGGTCACGCCGGGCTTGTGCGAGACCTCGACGAGGTGCTCGATCTGCTCGCGCTGTACCGTCCGGCCGCCGATCGGCCGGTGCAGCACGGCCTCGTCCAGCACGGCCCACAACCGGGGCCCGTCGGGCAGATCGAGGATCTCCTGGCGTTTGGTGCGTAGCTCGACCCGCCGCGTCGCTTCGCCTTTCTCGCGACTGACGTCGATGACCGCGTGCGTGTAGTCCTCGGTTTGCAGTAACCCCGGAACCAGTTGGCCCTCGAATGTTCGGATCGTCTGCGCCGCGCCTTCCAGTCCGAGGTAGGTCTCGAACCAGGGTGGGAGCAGGTCGTTATAGCGGTGCCACCAGCCGGGCTCGTTGGCCTTACGGGCCAGGTCGAGGAACATCTCGCGCTGGTCCGGTTCGGTGACGCCGTACAGCGTCAGCAGATCGAGAATGTCGCGGTCCTTGTAACCGGTCCGCCCGAGTTCGAGCCGACTGATCTTGGCGTGCGAGCCACGGATGTAATCCCCGGCCGCGGCGGGCATGATGCCCTTCGCTTCACGAAGTTTGCGCAGTTGCCCGCCGACCGCGATGCGCAGGGCAGTCGGGCCGCGTTCGGCGACCCGCGCGTCGATCCCCCTGATCCGGACCGGTTCCGTGCTCATTCCTGCTACTCCGCTTCTCGAAGACCCTCGCCGGTGTCGCGCCCGTCGCTGTGACGAACCACACCGTGCCTCCCCTGATGGTATCGCTGGAACGGTCCAATTCAACCGAACTTGCACTTGAACGTGCAGATGTACCAACGGGCCTTACCGGCGTGCCGTAGGCCCGGGGCTCGATGGCCTTCGCCCCCGATTGTCCTGCGAAAATGAAACGTCCAGAGTACGAACGGGATTCGGTCGGACACCCGGCGATCCGACCGGCCGGGTCGAATCCGACTGGACGAACGCTTTTCTCCCCGACTATGCCGAAAGTCGCACGTGTCGAGGTCGGTGTGTCAGTCATCCGGCAGACGCGGCGGCGCTCGGCGGGCCCTAGGGTGAGCGAGTGGTCGACGAGCGGGTGGTGTTCTGGTTACGTCGGCGAACGTCGGTGGTGGATGCCGGGACGACGGCGATCCTGATGCTGGCGTGTGTGCTCTTCGGTGTGCTGGTGGGCGCCAGCGCGGTGTATTACGGGTTGACGGTGGCGGTGCTGTTGCCCTTGGTATTCCGGCGACGGTGGCCGGAAATGGCCGCGATGCTGGTGGCAGCCGCGACGCTGGTGCAATGGGTGACGGTGCGGAACACGACGGGTGCGCTGCTGGCCGACGTCGCGGTGCCGATCGTGGTCTACACGTTGGCCGCGCACAGTCGCCGGTCTTGGAGTCGGGGCGGGCTGATCGCGGGGCTGGGCGGTGCGGTGCTCGGCGGGTGGAGCTGGCCGCAGCTGTCGATGCCGGTGCTGGCGCACGTGCTGGTGGGTGCGTTCCTGGCCAGCACGGTGCTGGCCGCTTGGCTGGGCGGCGCCTGGCAGCGGGCGCGGCGCGGGGAGTTCCTGGCTATGGCCGAGCACGCGGCGCTGGTGGAACGCACGCGGGACGAGCGGACTCGGTTCGCGGTGCTGTCCGAGCGGACCCGGATCGCGCGGGATATCCACGATATTCTCGCGCATTCGCTGGCGGTGATCGTCGCCCAGGCCGACGGTGGGCGCTATGCGGCGCGCGCCGAACCGGAGGCGGCGGTCGGGGCGTTGGCGGCGATCGGTGAACACGGGCGGCGGGCGCTCGACGAGACGCGGCGGGCGATCGGGGTGCTGCGGGAGGAGGCCGACGGCGATGCGCAGCCGGTGCCCCGGGTCGGCATCGCTGATCTGACGCAGCTCGTCGACGAGGTCCGGGACGCGGGGCTGCCGGTGGATCTGGCCGTCGATCTGCCGTCCGGGCTGCTCGATTCGGGGGTGGGCCTGGTGGTCTACCGGATCGTGCAGGAAGGGCTGACGAACGTCGTGAAGCACGCCGGATCCGGTGTCCGCGCGGAGGTTTCGGTACGGCACCAGGACGAATGGTTGTGGGTCAGCGTCGGCGACGACGGCCGGGCCGAACGCGGCTCGGGTCATGGCGGATTCGGGTTGGTCGGCATGCGGGAGCGGGTCAGCGCCTACGGTGGTGACATCGAATTGCGGCCGCGGCCAGGCGGATCCGGGCACATTCTGGCGGCACGGATCCCGATGCCCGCCGAGGTGTAGCCGGTGATCACGGTGGTGCTGGTCGAGGATCAGGCGTTGGTGCGGGCCGGTTTTCGGATGGTCGTGGATTCGCAGCCGGACATGCGCGTCGTCGGTGAGGCGGGGGACGGGGTGACCGGCGTGGCCGAGGCGGTACGGGTCGCGCCGGATGTGGTCGTGATGGATGTGCAGATGCCGCGACTGGACGGGATCGAGGCCACTCGGCAGATCCTGGCGGTCGATCGCCCGCCGAAAGTGCTGGTGCTGACGACCTATGACCTCGACGACTACGCGATGGCCGCGGTGCGAGCGGGTGCCAGCGGTTTCCTGCTCAAAGACGCGCCGCCGGAGGACTTCTTGTCCGCGGTGCGGCATGTGCACGCGGGGGACGCGGTGCTGGCGGCATCGACCACGAGGCGGTTGATCGATCGGCTTGCGCCGCCGGTGAACCAGGCCGCACGGCAATTGGTGGCGTGCTTGACGGAACGGGAAACCGCTGTGCTGCACGAGATGGCGAGTGGCCTGTCGAACGCGGAGATCGCGGCCGCGTTGTCGGTGGGTGAGGGAACCGTGAAAACCCATGTGCGGCATATTCTGGCGAAGCTCGCGGTGCGGGACCGGGTGCAGGCGGTGATCCTCGCGCACGAGGCCGGGCTGCGGCAGCCCGGCGCTCGGTAGGTCAGCGCTGATCTCGTTGGCAGGTCGAGTCGTTGGCGGGTAGGGAGTCGTTCAGCAGGTACTGCTCGACCGCGTTGTCGACGCAGCCGCCTGCGTCGAAGAGATAGACACCGTGGCGGAACGCGCTTGCCAGGCTGACCGATCGGGAGCCGGAAAGTGCTTGGTGCATTGCTCGTTGGCCTGCGGCGGGAGCGACCGGATCGCCTGTGGCGCCGATGAGTAGGGCCGGGAGCGGGTTGTCGATCTCGGTGGCGGGTTCGGCGGGGGTGGTCGGCCACACTGCGCAGGGGGTGAGGTGGCGGGCCAGCGGGCCGAACAGCGGTTCGGTGTCCCGATGGCGCTCGATGTCGGCGAAGTAGTCCGCTGCCGGACGGGCGGGGCGGTCGGCGCACTGGTTGGCGACTGTTGCGCTGAAACCGAATTCGGGAACGGTGGCCGTGTCGGTATAGAGGGCCAGCTTGCTCGCCATGGCCGGCGTCGGTTCGGCTGCGTCGCGCAGGGCGCGCACCTGCCGGCCGAGTTCGGCATAGGACGTCTCGGAATCGTCCACGGTCAGCAGCAGACCCGGGATCATGTCGGCGGTGATCGTGAGCGCACCCAGCGTTATCGGGTGGGCGGCTGCCGCGCGGAAGATCTCGTCGACCGTGTGGAGAACGGTGTCTTGTGTTGTGCCCAAATCGAATTCGGCGTCATGATCGGACGCCCAGCGAGCCCAATCGGCCAACGCCGCCGCATCGGCCGGTGCCGTATCGCGGGTCAGGTCAGGGCCGGGGGCTCGCGGATCCAGCGCGCTGTCGAGCACGACCCGGTCGACGTGATCCCCGAACATCTGCATGTACACCGCGCCCAGATAGGTACCCCAGGACCAGCCGATATACGACAGTTTCGGCTCGCCGAGCAGTTTCCGGAGCAGGTCGGTATCTCGCGCGATGTTCCGCGTCGAAGCGTGCGGTAGCAGTGCACGGTTCGGCGCGCAGCGGTCGGCCAGCTCGCGTGCGGTGCCGACGGTCCGGTCGAAGTCCGCGCGGTTCGTCGGCGCGGACTGGGCGAGGCCGAGGTAGGTGCCTGTGGGCCAGCCACATTCGAGTGGCGTGCTGGCTCCGAAGAATCGCGGATCCATGCCGACCAAGTCGTAACGCTCCGCGAGGGCCGGTGCCGAATGGCCGCCTTCGGGGCCGTCGACAATCATCGTCACACCGTCGCGGGACGGCCCCGGTCCGCCGGTCTGGACCAGCAGCGTGCCCAGTTTCTGTGCGCTGTCCGTCGCCGCGCGGCGCGCGACGGCGATCGTGATGGTCTGTCCGGCGGGATCTGCGTAGTTCAGCGGTGCCTGGAACTCGCCGCACTGCGCGCCCGCAGCGGCCAAACGGTCGCCGACTTCGTCCTCCGCGCCGGTCCGGCAATCGTGCCAGGTAATCGATCGGTCCTGGATCCGGGTCGGTAGCGCGACGGCCGGTTCGTCCGGTATCGACGCGCAACCTGCCAGCGACAGGGCCAGCACGGCGGCGGCCGCACAATGGTCGGATCGGAATGTTCGCATGAAAGCCTCACAGACAGTGCGGCGTTCAGGACGCCGCGAGTTGATCGCCGACCCGCAGGCCGCGGGTGCTTTCCTGGACGGTACGGTGCGAAACCGCCGCTCAGCATCTACCTGGCGATCGACTTTCGCGCAATCCGGCTCGGCCGGAAGGAATACCTGTCGCACGAAGATTTATCCCGAAGTTTGTTCGGCATATGCCACTTGCGTCGATACTTGAATCAGCAAGAGGCGAAACATAACTCAATCCATGCCCCGCGCCAGCGGGTGCGCTCGGAAGGGATTTGTTCTTGATGCTAGGTAGAGCAGCCGTAGTCAGCGTGTGTGCAGCCGCCGCGATCCTGCTGTCGGTGCCACCCGCCGCCAACGCCTGGGGACCGCAGGGCCACAACACCACCGGCGCCATCGCGGACCTGCGTTTGAACCCGCCGGCCAGGGAAGAGGTCAACCGCCTGCTGGCGGGCGAGCCCAACCCCACGCTGGCCGGGGTGGCGAACTGGGCCGACGAGGTGCGCAACAACGATCCCGAGCTGGGGAAGATCTCGGCGCCGTGGCACTACGTCAACATCGCCGAGAACGGCTGCGTGTACGAGCCCGCGGTGAACGGCAACGACGGCCAGAACGTCATCGAGGCGTTGCGGCGGCAGACCGCGATACTCGCCGACCGGGCGCGTCCGGTGGCCGACCGCCGCCAGGCGCTGAAGTTCATCGTGCATTTCGTCGGTGACATCAATCAGCCGATGCACGCCGGGTACGCCCGCGACCGCGGCGGGAACGAGATCAAGCTCCAGTACCTGGGCCACAGCACCAACCTGCACTCGGTGTGGGACAGCGGCCTGCTGAACACCCGGCACGCGAGTGACGCCGAGGAATTGCAGCGGCTGCTGGCCCTGCCCGCACCCAATCTGCCGCCGGCGCAACCGGATACCGATCCCGTCCGCTGGGCCGAAGACAGCTGCCGGATCGCCCTGGAGCCCGGCGTCTACCCGGCCTCGAACACCATCGGCGAGGAGTACACCAACCAGTTCCTCCCGGTGGCCGAAGCCCAGCTCCGCCTCGCGGGCGAGTCGCTCGGGCAGCTGCTCAACGCGGTGCTCGGCACGCCGACCGGGTCCACCGGATCGGCTACCGGGTAGTCCCCGCTCAGAACTGATCAGCGAGAACGGGTCCGGTGTACATCAGCGTGTGGTTGCTGCCGTACACCCGGACGGTGAAGTGATCGAGGGTCTCGTCGTTCTCCCCGCGGCCGTCGCTCTCGAACACCAACGGCACCTGGTCGTCGGGTGTCGCGTAGGCGCGGCGCAGCTGGTTGAGCCTGCGCTCACTCGGCAGATCGACGGTCACCGCGAAGGTGTACGCCACGATATCGGCCGGGAAGACCGTGCCGTTCTCGCTGATCAATTCGAGTTTCGCCGCGCCGGGCGCGAGCACCCCGCACAACCCCGAGTCGATCACCGTCTTGACCGCGAAGGGACGCGCGGTGAAGTCGGCGCCGAGGCCGCCGCAGGCGAACGAGTCGAGGTGCCCCTCCTCGAAGATGAGCGTCGCGCCACTGCCGGAGTCGTGGCGGGCCATCAGGATCGACTGCGCGACGGCCGTGTGCGCCCCGATGCGCGCGCCGGGTCGCCACCCGGCGTGTGAAATCGACTGCACCGGTACGCCATTGACCTCCGCGGCCTGGTAGGCCTCGGCGAAGGCGCGGATCTCCACGGTCCAGTCGGTATCCACCGCGTCCGCCTGCCCGTCCCTGGCGGCCCGGAAGGCCCTGGTGAAGGTCTGGAGTTCGGCCATCAGTTGCGGATCGCGGCTGGCCTCCGCGGCCAGATCCGCCTCGTCGAGGCCGGCCTCGAGTTCCTTGGTCACCTGCGCCAATTCGGCTTCCGCGGCGAGGTATTCGTCGGCCACGGTATGCAACCGCGCCATGATCTCCTGGAATTGTGCTTTCGCTTCGAGCTGTGCTTGTTCTGCTGTGGTCACGACTTCGGCTTCCTTCGCGCACTCGACAACCGACCTCGCCAGCCTGGCACGCCGACCGCCGAACACTACTGCGGCGGCATCATCGGTCGATAAACGAATCGTAAGCGTGTTGCCGGGTGAAGTTGATTGCGCTGTGGCGGGGTGGGGCGGTGGTCGCGTAGCGGACCTGTCGATCGCCTGGCCGGCGGCGATTCGTGCAGGTCAGGTGCGAAGCGGCGGGGTAGTCAGTTGAGTCGCGCGCCCGAGTCCGCGGCGTGCACGGCGAGCCGGTGCAGGCGCCAGCAGTAGCGGAGTTCCTCGGTGTCGGTGAGCAGCGGCAGGACCTGATCGAGGTCGGCGATGCGTTTGCGGAGTATGCGCAGGAGTTCGTCGTCGAGGTGGCCGCCGTTGTCCTGCCAGGTGGATACGCAGCCCGCGATGGCCGCGTCGAGTAACACCATTTCGATGCCCGCCGGTTCCGCGCCGCGTAGTCGGTCGGGGAAAGTCGCGCGCAGGTGTTCCTCCCACAGCCGGTCCATGACAGCCTCGCGCTCACTGGTTTTACTCATGCGGCTCATTCTTGTCGATCGAAGGTGGATAGATCGGCAACGCCGGGCCCGTGTTGCCACGGGCCCGGCGTCGATGTCGGCAATTACTGCTTCTGGGTCACCACTGCGTAGAGGTCGTCCCATACTTTCGGCTTGGCCGGTGTCGGGGTCGCCGACCTCGGGGCGCGTTTTGCGTTGGCATCGAAGGTGGCGTCGGTCGGCTTGTAGGCCGGCTTGCCCTTATCGGTCAGCCAGGTCTTGAACAACGCGTTGGTGCTACGGCCGGTCACGGCGTTGGCCATATCGATGAAATCCGCGATCTTGGCGTTGCCGTACCGGGTTTTGGTCAGCCATTCCCGGATCAACCGATAGAAGACATCGTCGTCGTTGATCGCGCTGCGCAGGGCCTGGATGGCCAATGCGCCACGGGTGTACAACTCGGCGGGCAGCACGTCGGCCGGTCCCGGATCGGTCAGCACGACATTCCAATTGATGCGCGTCGAGGTCGCGTAGGCGTAGTCGGCGATTTCCGCCGCTGTGCCGGTGTCGTTCTTTTCCGACCAGAGATATTCCATGTAGCTGGCGAAGCCCTCGTTCAGCCAGCCGTCCTTCCAGGTGGCGACGGAGGTCGAGTCACCGAACCACTGGTGGGCATTCTCGTGCACGACCACCGAGTCGTTCTTGCCGCGGCGGAAGAAGCCGTCGGTGTAGGTGGGCCTGGTCTGGGTTTCCAGGGCGAAGCCGCCCATCCGCGCGTCCACGACGCCGCCGGTCGCCTCGTACGGGTACGGGATCAGCGCGCTGGAGAGCCAGTCGACGATCTCCGGGGTCCGCTCGATGCTGGCCTTGGCGTTGGCCCGAATGGTCGGGTCCAGGTCGCTCGCGTAGGCGTTCAGGTTCGGCCGTGCCGGGGTGCCCGCGTCCTGGCCGCTGCGCTCGTACTTGCCGATGGCGAGGAAGGTGGCATAGGTCATCTGCGGCGCCTTGCTCAGCCAGTTGTGCCGCTTCCAGCCCGGAATGGTCTGGGTGACACTGGTTTCGACGCCGTTGGACAGGACGTCGCGATCCTCTGGCGCGAGCACCGACACGGCGTAGGTCGCCTTGTCGGTCGGGTGGTCGTTGCTCGGGTACCACCATTCGGCGGAGAACGGCTCGTTGGAAATCAATGCGCCGCCCGCGTTTTCGATCCAGTTACGCGCGCCCGCCGCATTCTGTACCCGGGACGGGATGTCGTTGTAGGCGACCACGGTGGTGAATTCGGCGCCGGGCGCCAGATTCACCGGCACGGTCACGGACAGTTTGTCTTTGCCCAGGGTGTATTTGGCGGGCTTGTTCTGGATCAGCACCGACTGGGTCTGGAGCAGGAAGTCGAAACCGATCGCGGTACCGGCCTTCAAATCCTGTTTCGCCTTCGCGGTGATCGTCGTTGTGCCGGAAAGCCTTCCGGAGGACGGATCGAATTTCAGATCTATGCTGTAATTGGAGACATCGTATGCGGCGCTGCCGATATTCGGGAAATTGGGATCACCGATTCCGGTCAGGTTTGCCGCGGAGGCCGTGCCAACATTCGAAGCCAATGCTGCGACCACTAGCAGTGGAACAGCTCGTGCCGAGGTCGTGCGCAACAAGTGAAAACGTCTCATGGTATACGAACTCCAATGTGTCAGACACAGGGGTAATTTCGAGCAGATACCCAGAGAATCACAGTGGAGTACCCCTTCTCCAGTGGAGATCAACTGGGGATTTCGATCATGTGAGCCGGCATTCCGGAATGCCTCGGAAATTCTGAGCAGAATGCCTAGTTGTAGTGTCCGGTAAGAGCTTTCAGCTGTTCATTCGGGGTAAGTGGGGAGCCTGAGACGCTGACGTATGGAACTGAGCTTTTCGTCGATGGTTCGTCGACGGTCCGGCCGCTTGACTAGGAGTATGACAACAACGAAGAACGACACCATCCTGGTCACCGCGGGCACCGGCAAGGTGGGCCGTCGAGTGGCAGACCGCTTGGCCGCCAAGGGATTCCCGGTGCGGATCGGCTCCCGCTCGGCGCAGCTTCCGTTCGATTGGGAAGACCGGAGCACCTGGGGGCCGGTGCTCGACGGCGTGCGGGCGGCGTTCGTGATGTACACCCCGGATATCGGGGATCCCCTTGCGGGAGAGGCTATTCGGGCGTTCAGCGAGCTGGCCGTGGCCAATGGTGTGCGGCGGCTGGTGCTGCTGTCGGCTCGCGGCGAGGATCAGGCCGCGACCGCCGAGGCGGCGGTGCGGGAGAGCGGCGCCGAATGGACTGTGCTGCAAGCGGCTTGGTTCAACCAGAACTTCGACGAGGGTGTCTTCACCGATATGGTGCTGGCCGGTGCGGTCGCCTTCCCTGCGGGCCAGGTCCTGGAGCCGTTCGTCGATTCCGGTGACCTCGCGGACGTCGCGGCCATCGCGCTCATCGAGGACGGGCATGCGGGGCAGACCTACGAACTCACCGGTCCGCGGCTGCTGACCTTCGGCGACGCGGTGGCGGCGATCGCGAAGGAGAGCGGGCGCGATGTGCAGTACATCCCGGTCACCGGTGCGGAGTTCGGCGCGGTGCTGACCGCGGAGTTCGGGATGCCGGACGAGGAGGTGGCCGGGATGATCGACATCTTCGCCACGCTGTTGGACGGGCGCAATGCGCACGTGACCGACACCGTTCGTCAGCTGCTGGGGCGTGCGCCGATCGACTTCGCCGACTACGTGCGCGATGCGGTCGGCGCTTGGAAATAGCCGATGGAGCCGAAAGCGCAAGCCAGGTCTGATGTTTCAGACCTGGCTCGCGGGCCGGAATCAGGCGAACGTCACCTGCGCGGTGACGGCGAGGGTGGACAGGCCGTTGGTGCGACAGCCCTGGTTGGGCGTCGCGCTGCGCGCCGAGACGGTGATCGCGTCGCCCTTCAGCTGGCCGCCGGTGACGGTGGCGCTGAACGCCAGGCCGGTGATCGGGTCGGGGGAGATCCGCCAGTCGAAGGTGCTGTCGCCGCCGGATATCCAGCCGATCGTGCCGTTGCCCTTCGCGGTGACCAGCAACCCGCACGGGTTGAAGCCGCCGGCCGTGGCGGTCGCCGCGCCGGTGCCGGTGAGCTTGCCGGCCCGCAGGTCGGCGTGCTGGCCGTTGCGCGAGGCGCAGCCGCCGAGGTCGCCGGTGACCGACACGTTCGCGTTGCCGCCGGCCCGCAGCGGCGGCTCCAGGGTCAGGTTGAGCGTCGCCGAGCAACTCAGGTCACCGTCGGCGGCCTGGGCCGGAGCCGCAGGCAGGATCGCCAGGGCCACGGCGAGGGGTGCCGTCGCGGCCATCATCGTCAGGATTCGAATGCGTCGTGCCATCTTCGTACCTCCTACTACTGTGCTGTTTGCACGCTGCTTCAGGGGACGAGCAAGCCGCCGGCGGAATGTGTCTCCGCCGAAAGCGCCATCACCCTACGATTTCGGCCGCGTCAAGACCCGAAATCCATTGGCCCCCACTGCGTGACGTGCGAAAACGAGCAACTGGGGAATCCGCCGTCTGCGCCGTCGACCGGCCCCGGCACTGGATACACGACGACGACCCCGGCGCTGTGGCCGAGGTCGTCGCGGAGTTGCTGGCGGAGTCCGGGGGTCAGACCGGGACGCCGCCGTAGGTTCTGCGGTGTTTGGCTTCGAGGAAGGACAGCACTCCGAAGGCCATGAGGCCGAGGGAGATCAGGATGAGCAGCCACGGGCCGAACGGCTTTCCGACGAAATCGCGGAGCACGGCATCGATCCCCTTGGCCTCGGCGGGGTCGTAGTTCAGGCCCGCGACCACCGCGGCGATGCCGATGCTGATGACGATCGCGCCGCGGGCGAGATAGCCGATGCGGCCGAGCCAGATGACGGCCTCGCGGGCGCCGTGGGTCATCCAGCCCATGCGCAGGTCGTCGACGAACTGGAGGCTGAGACCGAGGATGGTCTGCCAGATGCCGAAGGCGATGATGGCCAGGCCGATCACCAGCACGACCACCTGGCCGCCGTCCCAGCTCAGGATGCGGGCGGTCAGGTCGCGGGCGATGGCGTCGCTCGGCTTCGGCGTGCGGCCGTGCACCACGTACCGGAAGGTGCCCAAAAAGGCCAGGGCATAGACGATTCCGGAGATGATCGCGTAGAAGCGATGCCCGCCCGAGTAGGTCCTGCGCGCGCTGGCGATCTGGGTGACCCGCCAGACGACCAAGGCGGCGAAGCCGAACAGCAGGATCCAGAGCAGTAGGTAGCCAAGGGGTTTGGTGGCGATGGCGGCCAGTGCGCCGCCGCCGTCCGGTTCATGTTCGGCGGTGCCGATGGCCAGCATGAAACCGATGATGCCGATGGTGATGTAGGCGATGCCGCGGGCGATGAAACCGAATCGTGCGGCCGTTTCCACGCCGCTCGACGTGGTGGACCTACGCCGGCGATAGTCGCTGGCCCGCCGGCCCCAGCCGGACCGTCGGCGGCCGCTACGCACGGTGCCGACTCGATCGCGTCGTCGATATCTATTGGTGTTCCGGAAGATACTCATGGTTGTTCCTCATCTCTTCAACGGGCGTAATGCCCACTTCCCGCCGATTGACACCACGCGTTTCGGGCCGAGATCCGGTGTGGGGCGGGCGGAGTCGGCCGAGGCCGGGTGCGGGGACCAACTGGCGAGCCGAACTCGACTGGGGAGGCCGATCGCCGCTCGAACAGCGCTGATCGGAAGCGGTTGTGACGCAGGCCATACCGCGATCGACCGACCTGGGGGGAAATTGATCGGACGAATCGCCTACGGTTTATCTCGTTATGAATCTCTCTGCGACAGTCGTGCACCTGGTTGCCAGGTTGCATGTGGATCTCGGTCGGCTGGCCACACAGCTGTGTTGCTGACGCGCGCTCAGCTCACCGGATCCCCTGATTGTCTTGGATGGTTCTCTTGTCTTCACCTAGTTCGCGCAGCCGTGCCCTGAATCCGGCGCGCTGGTCGTTCGGCGTCCAGATCCTGCTCGGTTTGGTCGTCGGTATCGCGGCGGGCTTCATCGCCCGCAACACCGGCTCCGCCTGGCTCACCAGCACATTGACCCAGGTCGGCGGCATCTTCGTGCAGCTGCTGAAGCTCGCGGTGCCGCCGCTGGTGTTCACCGCGGTCCTGGTGAGCGTCGCCGGACTGCGGCACGTCACCAATGCCGCGCGGCTCGCCGGTCGCACTCTGCTGTGGTTCCTGGGGACCGCGTTGGTCGCGGTGGCGGTCGGGATCGTGCTCGGTCTCATCACCAACCCGGGCCGCGGCGTCGAACTGACCCTGGTCGGCGCGAAGACGCCGGACTCGAAGGGCGGCTGGACCGACTTCCTCACCGGCATCATCCCGACGAACGTGGTCGGCGCGTTCACCAATGGCAATGTGCTGCAACTGGTGTTCCTCGGCGCGGTGCTCGGTGTCGCCGCGCTGAAACTCGGTGACCGCGCGAAACCCTTTCTGACGCTGGCCGAATCGGTGCTGGAGCTGGTGCAGAAGGCGCTGTGGTGGGTGATCCGGCTCGCGCCCATCGGCACCGCGGGTCTCATCGGCAAGGCGATCGCCAGCTATGGCTGGAATCTGTTGCGGCCGTTGGCGACCTTCACCATCGCGGTCTACCTGGGCTGCCTCATCGTGATGGTCGTCGTGTACCCGATCCTGCTGCGCGTCGTCGGCGGCGTGAACCCGATCCGGTTCTACGCAAAGGCCTGGCCCGCAGTCGAATTGGCCTTCGTGTCGCGTTCGTCGATCGGCACCATGCCGCTGACCCAGCGAATGGTCACCGAAAGGCTCGGCGTCCCAAGCGAATACGCGTCCTTCGCGGTCCCGTTCGGCGCGACCACCAAGATGGACGGCTGCGCCGCCGTCTACCCCGCCCTGGCCGCCATCTTCGTCGCCCAGATCACCGGAACCCAGCTCGACCTCCGCGACTACCTGCTCATCGCGTTCGTCTCCGTGGTCGGCTCCGCGGCGACCGCCGGCCTCACCGGCGCGATCGTCATGCTCACCCTGACCCTCTCTACCCTCGGCCTCCCGCTGGCCGGCGCGGGCCTGCTCCTCGCCATCGACCCGATCCTCGACATGATCCGCACCGCAACGAATGTCGCCGGTCAGATGGTGGTCCCGGTCCTGGTCGCAAAACGCGAAGGCATCCTCGACCAGGAGATCTTCGACGCTCCCTCCGCACCGTTGACCGCCCCCGAACCGGAGCCGGAACGAGAAGAGGAAGAGGTTCCCGTGGCCGCGTGACGAGGCCGGTAGTACGGCGGCCTGTCGCCGGTGCGCTCAGCTGGTGGGGGTGAGCCGTACTACCGGGATCTGCCGGCCGTTGTCGGCCTCGAAATCGGCCAGAAACGGGGTCTCCGTCAGTTGCCGTTCCCATAACCGTTGTCGCTCAGGGCCTTCGACGAAGGTGGCGACCACCGGCACGATGTCGGGGCCGACCTCGACGGTCGCCGCCGGGTGCGCGCGGAGGTTGTAGTACCAGCCAGGTCGTTTCGGGCGTCCGCTGTTGGCGGCGAACACGACCAACTGGTCGCCGTCGCGCAGATAGGTCATCGGCCACGTCCGGGACCGGCCGCTGCGAACGCCGATCGTGGTCAGCAGCAGCAGATTCCGGCCCGCCCACGGTCCGCTGACCTGCCCGCCGTTCGCCCTGAACTCGGCGATGATCTCGCGAAGCAGCTGCCGTCGCTGCTCATCCTGCATCCGGTCTCCCATTGCTCGAGCGCACAACCTCATTGTGCGCGGAAAGACCGACTTGGCGAAGTAGTTGAGCCTCTGACCTCGTGAGTTGGCAGGTGTTGTCTGATTGGCCGTGGTCGCGGTGGGTATTGCGAGCCGACGACGGAAGGAATCTGCCATGTCACGTGCGAAGGACGAGGACGAGCCCAAGGGTGGGCGGCCGGGGCCTACCGATCAAGGGGGTGAGGGTGGGATGGCGACTCGTGAGGTGGAGGCTGAGCAGGGTGCTGACGGTGATCGGGAGTCGTCGGAGTGAATTGATCAGCCTGCTTGGCGGGTGGTGGGGTCGGTGGGGTGGTACGAGCGGGCGATCAGGGCGGATCGCAGGTACCAGAGGCCGGAGGGTTGGGACGGGTCGAAACCGGTGAGTTGGCCGATGCGCTTGAGCCGGTAGTCGACGGTGTTGGTGTGCACGTGCAGGGCGCGGGCGGTGCGCTGGCGGTTGAGGTTGTTGCTGATGTGCATTTGCAGGGTTTCGAGTAGCTCGGTGTGCTCGTCCAGGGGAGTGAGGACGGCGCCGAGGTATTCGCGGCCGGGGCCGGGGCGGGTGAGCTGGTATTCGAGGGCGAGTTCGTCGAAGCGGTACAGGCCGGTGACGCAATGCAGGCGGTGCACCATGTCGAGGAGTTCGTGCGCCTGATCGACGGCGCCGGGGATCTGTTCGGGGGTGGCTTGCACGAAGGTGGCGGTGATGCCGACCTGCGCGGCTTGGGACAGGCCCTCGATGAGCGCGTCGAGTTGCTCGTCGGGGTGCTGATCGGCGGGCAGCAGGATGGTGCCGCCGTCGATGCTGAGCAGGGACAGGGCGTTGCCGCCGCAGCGGGCGGCCAGTTCGGCCTGGGTGCGGCGTAGCTTGCGGCGCGCGACCACCTGCGTGTTCAGGGCGGGGTTGCGTTCGTCGCGGTGGCGCGGAATCGACACGGCGAGAACGGCATACGACTCGGCGATGGCGATGCCGCACTCGCGGGCCATCGTCGAGGTCGGCCGCCCGCCGAGCAGTGCGGAGGTGAGCGTGTGGACCGCCGTGTGGTGCTCGCTGACCGCGGCGCGCAACTCGCGGAAGTACGCGCGGGAGATGGCGGAGGTCAGCGTGTGCAGGATTTCGATGTTCATTTTGGAGCCGTCGACGAAATTGTCGAGGTCCTTGACGGTCAGGTTCGACACGACGAGGTCCATGCCCATCTGGAAACCGGCGTGAATGGCGTTGTGGATCGCGTCGATCGGCACGCCCTCGCGCGCCCAGCCGGCCGCGGCCTCCTCGAGCTGCTCGACCTTCGCCGGAATGTTCTGCCCGTCCAGCATGCTGGCGGCGAGTTCGAGGCACACCCGGGTGATCGTGGTGACGTCGCCGTAGATCGCCTCGCCGGGCAGCGTCCCGCACGGCACCACGTTCTCGACGAAGTGACCGACCATTTGCCGGGACAGCGCCCGCACGTCGCGCAACGGGGTGGACATCGGTTTCCCGGAGATCGTCAGATTCGGCCGGATCGGACTGTCGACAGCCATGACAACTCCTTTGTCAGCATTAGCTATGTAGCAGGTTCACACTAACTGCGGCGTTCTGGTCTGCGGCGTTTACCAGCCAAGTTGTGAGAACAGGAGGGTGCGGCGGGCCGGTAGCTGTGATTGGTCACAGCGGGGAGGTGCGTGGGCGGACCGGGTCGGTTAGTATAAGTAAAAACTTATACAAGGAGGAGGTTGTCATGCCCCTGCTCACCGACCCCGCGGCTATCGCCGGGCTTGTCGTTCGTGAGGTGCGCACCGGCTCGCGCGACGGAGCGCCGACCCGGATCGTGATCGCGCGCCGCACCTACGCCACCGATCAGGTCGATCTGTGGGACGCGCTGACCAATGCCGAGCGGATACCGCGCTGGTTTCTGCCGGTCAGCGGCGAATTGACGGTCGGCGGGCGGTATCAGACCGAGGGCAACGCGGGTGGCGTCGTGGAGGAGTGCGACGAGCCGCGGCGGTTCGCCATCACCTGGGAGATGGGACCGCAGGTGTCGTGGGTGACGGTCACACTGACCGTCGATGCCGAGAACACTGTGCTGGAGCTGGCGCATGAGGCGCACATCGTGCCCGAGTTCTGGGACCAGTACGGTCCCGGCGCGGTCGGTGTCGGTTGGGACCTCGGCTTGATGGCGCTCGGCCTGCATCTGGCGAGCGGCGCGGCGGTGGACCCGGCCGAGGGGATGACCTTTCCGACGACGCCCGAAGGACTGGTGTTCGTCGAGGTGGCGGCGCGGGGCTGGGCGGATGCGGCGGTCGACGACGGCGATGATTCGGCCGCGGCGCACGAGTCCGCGCAGCGAACGATCACGTTCTACACGGTCGAGCCCGAGGCCAGTCCAGAGTCCTGATGACGGGTTCGGCGGAGAAGATCTTCGAGGCGCTCGGTGA
Organism: Nocardia sp. NPDC051756; assembly: GCF_040681495.1. Lineage (NCBI taxonomy): Bacteria > Bacillati > Actinomycetota > Actinomycetes > Mycobacteriales > Nocardiaceae > Nocardia > Nocardia sp. NPDC051756. Next base: position 445,265 of record NZ_JBFAYV010000006.1, read on the forward strand.
TCCCGTGCGTCGGTATATCCTCGAGCTGGTGGCGGGTGGCGAGGCGGCCGCGGGCACGGTTGTTGCTGCGGTGCAGCGGTATACGCGGATCTCGCAGCCCGGGGTATCGCAGCATCTCAAAGTGCTGCGGGATGCCGGGTTGGTGAGTGTTCGGGCGGAGGGGACGCGGCGGTTCTATGCGCTCGATGCCGACGGGGTGGCGGCGGCGCAGTCTTGGCTGGCTCATCTGGTCGATCCGTTGGCGCAGTTCGCGCAACCACTGGATGCGCTTGCCACCGAGGTTGCGCGCGGTCGGCGGGCGCGGAAGACGGAGCCTGGTCCGGTTGCGGGGGAGTCGTCCGATCGGGATGTCCGGCCTGCGTAGTGGATGGGCCCCGAATTCCGTTGCGGACGGGCGGTTTTGCGTGACGCCGGGGGCTCGTCGATGTGGTGGGCGTTGCCGCATCGACGGCCCTCGGCTCCGGCCGTCCGCGGTGTTCGTGTTGGCTGGTGGGTGTGAGATCGAAGTGGGTTCGGGATGGGGTCACTCTGCTGGCGTGGTTGGCCGTGCTGGCGGGAGTCGTCGGGGTCGGGTTGCACTTCAGTCGGTCGGAGTCTCGGATATTGGTGCTGGCCGCTTCGGGTGCGCCGTATCTGATGGCCGGTGGGCTGGTCGGGGCGGTGGCGTTTCTGGTCATGCGGCGGTGGGTCGGTGCCGGGGTGGCGATCGTTGTCGTGGCCGGCGCGGTGTGGACGCAGGCTCCGCTGTACTTCAGTAGCTCTGGCGATGATGGCGGGCCTTCGGTGAAGGCGATGCAGGCCAATCTGTTGTTCGACGGTGCTGACCCGCGGGCGTTGGTGGATGAGGTGCGGGCGCGGAACATCGCGGTGCTCACGGTCAATGAGCTGACACCCGCGGCGGTCGAAGGTCTCGGTAAGGCGGGGCTCGATCAGGTGCTGCCGCATCGGTATCTGTCGCCGGGGCGAACCGCGACCGGGACCGGGATCTGGAGCAGCTATCCGTTGTCCGAAACCGTCGAGTACGACGGGTTCGTGCTGAATCAGCTGTCGGCGACGGCGACGATTCCGGGGATCGGGCCGGTCGCGATCTATGCGTTCCATCCGGTGCCGCCGGTGTACGGCACATCCGTCTGGGCTGACGAATTGTCCCGTCTGCGGGGGATTCTCGATCGGTCGCCGACGGATCGGCCGGTGCTCGTCGGCGGCGATTTGAATGCGACCTATGACCACGCGCAGTTCCGCAGGATGCTCTCGGGGCGGTTCGGTGATGCTGCGGATCAGGCGGGTGCCGGACACCTGGTCACCTACCCGACCGACAAGAGTTTCCCGCCTGTGGTCGGTATCGACCATTTCCTCGTCGCCGGGGGTCGGGCGGTCGAGGTGGAGACAGTAGGCATGCCTGGTGCCGATCATCGCGCGCTGGTTGCGCGCATCCTGCTGGACCGTCCACGACCGTCGAATCCTTGATGCTTACTGCCGAACTCGGGAATTGGCGGCCCCCTGGTGCCGAGCAGAGCTTCGGGTGCATTGATGGTGCTGAGCTGGGCTTGAGTTGGTGGCTGGTGTTGAGCTGGGCTCGGGTTGGTGGCTGGTGTCGAGCTGGGCTCGAGTTCGTCGCCGGTGTCGAGCGTGCTGCACCGCAATCGCAGTGCCGAGAATGATTGTGCGACTGGGTAATTGCTGATGCTGGTTCCGTTGCGTGCTGCGCGACGGTCGACTTCTAGCGCTCGGCGCCGAACTCGGGCACCGGCGTTTCGCTCGCGCCGGACTCGGCTGCGGGCGCGTCGTCGGTTTCGATCTCACCCCGCCGGACAACGATCACGCCGCCGAGAATCAGTGCGCCGCCGAGCAATTGGATGGCCCGGGGTGCTTCGCCGAGCATGCCCCAGGCGAACAGCAGTGCGGCCAGGACTTCGAACAGCGCGACGAAGGACGCCAGCCGGGAGCCGAGCAGGCGGGTGGCGGCGATGCCGGACACGTAGGCGAGGGCGGCCGTGACCACGCCGAGGACGAGGACCGGTGGCCACCAGGACATGGTGAAGTGCTGGAAGACGACCGGGTTCGTGGTCGCATGCAACGGCACGATGCCGACCGCTCCCGCGGCGAGCAGGCCGAGTCCGCCGATGAGCAGCCCGCCCGCGGCCAGCACAGTGCCCGGCAGCGTGCCGTCGCCCTGCGCGGAGAGCACGAAGTAGCCGGCCGCGCCGATCATGGCGGCGAGCGCCCAGGCGAGGCCGATCCAGCTGGTGCTCATGCCGGAGCGCAGGTCGATGACCAGGAACAACCCGGTGATCCCGAGCGCCGCGCCGGCGACCGTCGCGGCGCCGGGACGTTGGCGATGCCGCAACCATAGCCAGGTGACGACGGCGATCGGTGCGGTGTATTCGATGAGTAGCGCCACGCCGACGGCCATGTGCGCGACCGCGTTGAAGTAGGCCAACTGCGTACCTGCCACGGCGACCAGTCCATACGCGGTGATCAGGGATGCGTTGCGGCGCAACAACTGCCAATCGCCGTGTAGCTGCTGCACCGCGATGGGGATGAGCACGGCCGCGGCTACCAGCACACGGACCGCGACGACCGATGCCGCACTCCAGCCGCCGTTCATCAAGCCGCGGGCCAGCGAACCGGAGAGCCCGAACGACGACGCCGACAACACCGCCAGGATCAGTCCGGATCGGAGCCGCTGAACGGCCGTGTCATGAGTCATCGTAGCCATGGGTAATGACGCTATGGGCGGGCATGTAATATGTCAACATGATTTTTGCTCATGACACCGAGGAGTCGCTGCTGGCTGCGGTGGAGCTGGTGAATTCGGCCGAGGAGCCGGATACGCTGACCGAAATCGACCAGCTGGACGCGTTTTTCGCCGAACACGTCTACACCGGCGTGCACACCGGCGACGCCGCCGAGCTCGCGGCGGTCCGTGCGCTGCGCGCGCCGCTGCGCAAGCTGCTCACCAGCGATCGCGACACGACGACGCGGCTGGTGAACGAGACCCTGGCGAAGCATCGCGCGGTGCCGCAACTGGTCCGGCACGGGAAGGTCGACTATCACATCCACGCGGTGCCGGCCGAGGCGCCGTTTCCGGTGCGGATCGCCGTCGAGACGGCGATGGCGCTGATCGACCTGATCCGCACCGACGAGCTGAGCCGACTATCCATCTGCGCGGACGACACGTGCGAGGGGATCGTGCTCGACCTGTCCCGCAATCGATCTCGCCGGTATTGCAGCACGGCGTGCGGAAACCGTAATGCGGTCGCGGCCTACCGTGCGCGGAAGAAATGATCGCGGCCCGGCGTAAACCGACCGTCAGGATAGGCTTTTCTGCGCGAAATGGATAGCGCCGATCTCACATTGCGCGATCCGCACGCTCGTTTTACTGTCGATTTGCACGCCAAGCTGGATGACCAGGGGGGACCCGGGCGATTGCCCGGTTCCGTAGTCGACCAAAGGCGGTAATTCATTGACCGACGACCGATCGATGTTTCGAACATGGTGGCGGGACCCGGTCGATTACCGTGCCCTGGTCGAGACGTTCGAATCGCACGGTGCGCTCGGTCGGTTCAAGTTCATGCTCGGCGCCGGTGGGCTGGTCATGCTGCTGATCGCGGTGCTCGCCTCGATCGCGCAGGGGGACGTCGCCGGGTGGGTCGGGCAGGTGCAGGGCGCGGTCGAGGCGACGGTCGCCGGGTTGTGGACGGTGCGCTGGTGGTTTCTGCCGTGGCCACGGGAAACCGAGTCGCTCGTCTGGATCGTGCTTTTCGATATCGACACCACTGCCAATGATTTGCTGGTGCACGATCGGGTCGTCGGAGTTCTGGGCGTCGTATTGCTGACCGCAATGGGGGCATACGTGACCGTGTTCCACGGTCCGCGCATTCTCGCGTTGCATGTCGGGTGGACGCTGCTCACCAGTGTGGTGCTGGCCTTCCTCATGTTCCGCGGCGAGCTGGCGGGCGGTGAGCCGAATCATCAATGGGAAGACCTGGCCCTCGGGCTCGCGGTCGTCCTGGTCATGCTGGTCGTGGTCGGCGTCATGCTCCCGTTCGTGCAGTTCTGCCACTGGCTGCTGCGCGCGGACGCGCTGTCCGACCCGCTGACCGGGCTGCTGAACCGCCGCGGCCTCGATGCCCGGCTGTCGGCGCACATCGTGCATTGCCGACGCGCATCGGCGTTCGTCGCGACGCTGGACATGGATCGGTTCAAGGCCGTCAACGACACGTTCGGCCATCCGTTCGGCGATGAGGTGCTGATCCGGACGGCGCAGCGCATCCGTGCCGCGGTCGATTCCGACGCGTTGATCGCCCGCACGGGTGGCGAGGAGTTCGTGATCGTCGGCTGCCTACGGGAGGACGCCGCCGCCGTCGGCGAACGCTTGCGCCTCGCGATCGAGTCCATGCCCGACCTGCCGCTCGCCATCACCGCGAGCGTGGGCATCGCGGTCCTCGACGACTCGCGGACCAGCAGCCCGTACAACACGGCCACCTACCGCCGCCTGCTCCGCGGCTCCGATTCGGCGATGTATCGCGCGAAACGCCGCGGCGGCAACGCCGTTGCCATCGCGGGACAGGACGAACCGCTGCCCCGTCCGCGCCGCAAACCCTCGGGTGTCCCCGAAATCCACGCCGCGACAGCGGCCGACGAGTTCGGATTGCACACCCGCTCAGTGCGGCCGCCCGTCTAGCCCGAGTAGTTGCTGACCAGTAACGGCAGGGCGCTTTTCGCCGACTTCATGAGTGTCGGGATCGGCGACGGAAAGGGCCCTGATGTTCTTCAATGGGATCGCGAACGCGGCATATCAGTTCATGATCGGAGCGCCGCAGGACGTCGTCATCGGCTGGCTGCTCTACGCGATCGGCAGGTAATAGGAGCCGGTCAAAATAGGTTGCGGCACAGTCGGCCGGACAAGGGGTTTCGTGCGACGGCAAACTCCTCGATCCGGCCGAATCGGCTGAGTGAGTCAGCGCCCCTTCTGGCTGCGGAGGCCGGCGATCTACCGTGGCTGCATGACCTCCAGCGAAACTCCATGGGAACCGCCGATCGCTGGGACCGAAGCCGAGCATCTCCTCGGCGCGCTCGAACGTTTGCGGGCGACGTTTCGGTGGAAGGCCGACGACCTCGACTCGGCCGGATTGCAAGTCCGCGTCGGAGCTTCCGCGCTGACCCTCGGCGGCCTGCTCAAGCACCTCGCGCGGACCGAGGACGACATGTTCACCCGCAAACTCAGCGGCGCACCGGTCAGCCCACCGTGGGACGCCGTCGATTGGCGCGCGCACCCCGACTGGGATTTCGAGTCTGCCGCGGACGATGCCCCGGAAGCGCTCTACGCGATCTGGGATGACACCGTCGCACGCTCGCGGGCGACGCTCGACGCCGCGCTGGCCGACGGCGGACTCGACCAGCTCGTTCATCTCGCCTGGCCCGACGGCCGCCGCCTCAGCCTGCGCAGGCTGGTCTGCGACCTGATCGAGGAATACGGACGGCACACCGGCCACGCGGACCTGCTCCGCGAGGCCGTAGACGGGCGGGTCGGGGAGGACCCGCCGCCCGGCTGGCGTCCGCGTAGCGCCGGCTAGCCGCACGTGAGCAGGGTCATGGTGCCGCCCTCGGGTCTGCGGCGTAAGTTCGTTAATTAGCGAAATACCGAAGGGTGGTGGGTGTGCTCGACGAGTGCAAGGCGTTGGCGAACGAGACCCGCCTGCGCGTTCTGGAGTGGCTCAAGGAGCCGGAGGTGCACTTCCCCGGCAGCGGCGACACGGCCGAGCTGGGCGTGTGCGCGGGCCTCATCCAGCAGAAGGCCGGAACGTCGGCCTCGACCATCTCGGCGCATCTGGCGATCCTGCAACGCGCCGGGTTCCTCTGCGCCACCCGCCGCGGCCAGTGGATCTATTACCGCCGCGACGACGCCCGCATCCGAGCCTTCACCGAACAACTGCACCGCGTTCTCTGACCTACGAAAGGCAACGTCCTATGTCGACTGCACTGTCCATCCTCGACCTGGCCACGATCGCGCCCGGCCAGTCCGCGCGCGACAGCTTCGACAACAGCGTCGCACTGGCCCAGGCCGCCGAACGCAGTGGCTACCAACGCGTTTGGTACGCCGAGCACCACAACATGGCCTCGATCGCGTCGAGCGCCACCAGCGTGCTCATCGGACACGTCGCGGCGCACACCGACACCATCCGGCTCGGCTCCGGCGGCATCATGCTGCCCAACCACTCGCCGCTGGTGATCGCCGAACAGTTCGGCACGCTGGAGACGCTGTTCCCCGGGCGGATCGACCTCGGCCTGGGCCGGGCGCCGGGCAGTGATCAGAAGACGATGCTCGCCCTGCGGCGCAACCCGTCGTCGGCGGACTCGTTCCCGCAGGACGTGCTGGAACTGCAAGGGTATCTGAGCGGGCACTCGCGGATCTCCGGCGTGCAGGCGGTGCCCCGCGCGGAAGGGATTGTGCCGCTGTACATCCTGGGTTCCTCGTTGTTCGGTGCGCAGCTCGCCGCGCAGCTCGGCCTGCCCTACGCGTTCGCATCGCACTTCGCGCCGGACGCGCTGCATCAGGCGGTCGCCGTCTATCGCGAAACGTTCCGGCCGTCGGAGCAATTGGCCGAGCCGTACGTGATGGCCGCGCTCAACGTGTTCGCCGCCGAAGACCGCGAGGATGCGCTGGAGCAGAAGAAGATCTCCTGGCGCAACCGGGCCCGGATGTTCATCAAGCGCGGCGCCGCCGACGTCGACTACAGCGACGCGGAGATCGACGCGTTCCTCGGCTCGCCGAACGGCCGCCAGCTCGCGTCGATGACCCAGTACACGGCCGCGGGCACGCCCGCCGAAGTCGTTGCCTACCTTGATGATTTCGCCGCCGACCTCGCCGCCGACGAACTCATTCTCGCCCATTCCGCCATCCAGATCGACGATCGCGTGCGGTCGGTCGAGCTGACCGGCGCCGCCATGGCGACGGCGACGCGCGAACCGGCCGTCGGCTAGCCGAGCGGGCGCGGCGGGCGCTTCTTGGTGACTTCCGTCGTGCCCTGATGGGCGAGGAGGATCAGCACCACCAGCAGCGTGACGATCTCTAGGGTGTTGAAGGCGAACTGATCGGCGACCGGAGCGGCCGCCTCGTCGACCACCGGCGGTGTTGCCGCGACGACGAATCGTCCTGGTGTGATGGCTGATTCGGGCGGTACGGAGGCGGCGACCGGGGCGGTCGCCGGCAGGAAGAAGGAGAGCGGGGGGCTCAGGATCGGGGACGGGATCAAGAGGGGGAACGACGGTGCGGGCGGGGTCGGGGTGGTGGAGAGGGCGAGCAGGCAGGTCAGCACGGCGCTGCCGGTGACCGCGCTGCCGACGGCAGCGCTGCCCAGCGCCGAGCCGCTGGAACCGAAACCCGGTGGGATGACCACGGATCCGGCCGAGCCGACGAACGCCCACCAGGGTGGGGCGAGCATGCCCGGCCCGATCAGGCCGGAGCCCGCGGCCGAGCCGAGGAACAGCAGTGCGCCCGCCGTCACGGCGCTGCCCGCGCAGGCGGTCATGACGCTGCCGCTGTCCAGGCCGAGGACGGCGGGGTTGGCGGTGGCTCCCGTTGTAGGAGTGGCACTTCCGGTGGTGTCGGCGTCCGCGTCGGCGGCCGGGCCGATGTCGAGGATCGCGTTCGTGGTGGGGAGCGTCGGCGGCTCCAGTGACAGTTGGCCTCCGTCGCCCGCGCTGCCGGTCGCGGCGTCCGGGGTGACGGCGCTGCCGGTGGCGATGTCGTCGTGGCCCGCGCTGCCGGTCGGAGCATCTTGCGGGGCTGCGCTTCCGGTTGAGGCACCGGACGCGGCCGTGTCTTCTGCGGTCGGAGCGTCGAGTTCGGCCGTTTCCCCAGGCGGGACGTTCGGTGTGGCGCTGCTTCCGTCGGGTGCGGCGTTGTCTCCGTAAGTGATAGCCGGCGAGGCCGGAGGTCCGAACGGAATAGCCGTTGTCTCCGTCGGCGAGACATCCTGCGGCGCCGCACTTTCCGTCGTCACATCGGAAGTAGGCGGCGGACTCGGTATCACCTCATCCGCGGTTGCCCGACCGCCGAACAGCACCGCCGCCGGCACGAACGCACTCACCACCACCAAACCGCGTGCGCCCCTGGTGATTCGCGGCGCAACGCCACCGGACTTCCGCCGAGTGCGTTTCATTCGTTGTGGGTGACCGGTCCGATGGAACCCTGCTCGTACTGCGATTGGGCGTAGGTGAAGGCATCCTTCGGAATGCCGAGCACCCCGGAGAACGGTCGCTCCAGATCGTGGATGGCCAGCAGGGACGAGCCGATCACGACGCCGAGCAGCGCGGTCATCGCGAGGCTGCGCCGAGTCACCTGCATGCCGGTGAGCACCGGGTTCAGCAACACCAGTACGGCACCGAAACACAGAGCGATGTAAAGGAATTGGGGAACGGTGCGGGCCGCGTCGATGGCGCGGTCGTGGCGCGCCTGGGTCACCCGGTCGATGCCGGACAGTGCGCGGGCACGGGCCTCGATCACGATCGGATCCGTCGACCGCACCGACACGACGGCGTCGCGCAGGGCGTCGAGCGTCTTACCGGTGGACTCGCTGAGCCGGCTCTCGCGCTCCATGACCGGCCACTCGGTGGTGAGCACCTCGTCGGTGTAGGCGAGCACCTTGTCGTGGATGCGCTGCTGGTCCGGTCCCGGCATGGCGTGGATCGCGAGATGGGTGTCGACCAGGCCCTTGGACTCGGTGATCGTGTGGTTGTAGGCGTTCTGGTTCTGGTTCCAGCAGGCCACGAAGACGAACGCGAGAACCGCGGTGAAGATGGTCTTGGCCAGGTCGAGCGCGAGATGACTGGACGACTCATCACTGTTCTGCCGCCATGATTTCGGGCGAACCCGGTCCCCGACAACCAAAACCCCCACCGCGATCACCGCGGCGCAGATCGCGACTAGCAATTCCTGAGCCATCTCGCTCCACTTTCCCGGGCAAAGTCGGTACAACTGATTTCCGAGTGCATGGCTGAGCGGCCGAGACGACCCCGGCATGGGCATATTAGACCAGTAACGATCGAAGGTTAGCCCTGGTGAGGTGCGGTAAGTTGGCGACGTTACCGAAATGTGATCAACGATGAATAAGTTGAGCGAATTTACAGCAAATGGCAGTTGGTCGTCGCTCTATTTCGAGGAATCGATGCGAGATCGGGCGCTGGAGCGGGGCATTCACCGGTTTTCAGGGTAAAGGGCGGCAGTCCGCGACCAGGGCGGTCGTATTGTCGGTTCCGCCGGCTCGCAGGGCGCTGTCCACCAGCGTGTCGGCGGCGTTCGCGGGCGACACGTCGCCGGCGAGTACCGCTTTGATCGCCGCGATGTCGAGGCGTTTGTGCACGCCGTCGGTGCTCAGCAGCAGCCTGCCGGTGCTGGAGCCGGTGGTGGCGGTGCCGATGTCGGCCGGGCGCACCGTGCGGGCGGAGGTGATGACTACGTGGTCCAGGCGGGGCGCGGCGCCGTAGCCGCGGGTGCGCCAGAATTCGCCGACGGTGTGGTCGGTGGTGATCTGGTGCAGCACGCGGCCGTTCCAGCGGTAGGCGCGGCAGTCGCCGACCCAGGCGATATCGCCTGGTCCGTCGGGCTGTCCCGGGGAGGGGAGCACGGCGACGACGAGCACGCTGTCCGCCTCGGTCTGCGGGAACTGGCGGAGCAATTCCGCCTGAGCGCCAAGGATTCCCGCGTGCGCTCCGTGCCGGGCGCCGATGCGGGCGGCGAACTCGGCGGCGGTGCGGGCCGCCCGGGCGGCGGCCAGGTGATCGCCGATCCCGTCGGCGACGACGAACGCGGTCCGTCCGGTGGCCGGATCGCTGACCGCGGCCGCGGCGTCGGCATTGAGCGAGCGAGAACCGCGTCTGCTCAACGACTCCCAGGTGGTGCCGGTCAGCCGCACTACTTCGGGGTCATGGCCATCGGTGACAGGTGCCGAGCACATGGCCTGACCTCCTTGGGCGGGTCCTTGCTGGTGCCGATCGGCACTAGTCCAGTAAACCGCTGAAACCCGTGGCGTCGGCAACAGTTTGCCGTGCAGTTCCTGTGAAGGCCATTACGGTTTGGTCTCTTGGCGTGATCCCGACAACGGTACGGCGAGTTGGGCTTTGATCCGTTCGTAGGTCGGCAACGTCTCGTAGCGGTGCACGGACTTGTCCCGGACGAAGAGATCGTTCGACAGGTGACGATAGGCGGCGAGGTCCTCGGTGATCAGCACCACCACGTAATCCCATTGGCCGACAACGGAATAGCACTGCTGCACGGCGGGTTCGGCGAGCATTCGGTCGCAGAACGCGAGGTAGTGGTCGGTGTCGTCCTCGGTCAGCTCGACGAGCACCACGGTGGTCAAGCCCATGCCCACCGCGCGCGGGTCGATCACGGCGACCTCCGCGGTGATCACGCCGCCGGCGCGCAGGCGGGTGAGCCGGCGCTGAACGGCGCTGGGGGAGAGGCCGACTCGATCGCCGAGCTCGTGCAGGGGCTGGGTCGCATCGACCTGCACTAGCTCGAGCAGCCGGTGGTCGATGTCGTCTAACGGTAGAACGGTCACGCAAGATTCTTGCGTTCGGGCGGGAAAATTGTCAATCGTGTCCGGTGCCGTTACTTCTAGGGTTCAGCTCATGAGTGATCTGGTGGATATCGAGGTACTACGGCAGCGGGTGGGGATCAAATGGGCACGAGCGGGGGCGGACGTGCTGCCGGGCTGGATCGCGGACATGGATTTTCCGGTGCCGGAGCCGGTACAGGCGGTGTTGCGGCGGGCGGCCGAGGGTGATCTCGGCTATCCGGCGTGGGACGACCGGCCCGATCGCAACCCGTTGCAGGAGGCGTTCGCCGACCGCATGCGTGCGCAGTACGACCTCACGCTCGACCCGGATGACGTGTACGTCTTCACCGAACTGATCCAGGTCTTGCAGGTCGTGTTGCAGCTGACGACCCGGCCCGGTGACGCGGTCGCCGTGCACACGCCCGCGTACCCGCCGTTCCTGAAAGCGCTGGAGGTGATGGGGCGGCGGCTGGTGCCCATTCCGATGATCGAGGGTGCGGACGGGTGGACCTTCGATGCCGAGCGGATGGCCAAGGATATCGACGAGAGCGATTGTCGCGCCCTGGTTCTGGTGAACCCGAACAATCCGACCGGGCACATGTTCGATCGTGCGGAGCTGTCGGCCATCGCCGAGATCGCGTGTCGGCATGATCTTTTCGTGATCTCCGACGAGATTCATTCCGAACTCACGCATGAGCGTCGCCGGCACATTCCGATCGCCTCGCTGGGCGCGGAAATCGCCGGGCGGACGGTCACGATGAACTCGGCGAGCAAGGCGTTCAACCTGGCGGGGTTGCGTTGTTGTGTCGCTCATGTCGGGGACAGTCGAGTTCGGGCGGCGTTGGCGGCGCAGCCGCCGCTGCTGTATGGGCAGGTGAGCGCGCTGAGTGTGCTCGCGACGTGCACCGCGTGGCGGGAGGGCGGCGAGTGGCTGGCGCAGACCCGGCAGGTGTTGACCGAGAACCGTGATCTGGTGGCCGAGTCGTTGCCGCCGGGGATCCGGTTCCACCGGCCCGAGGCGAGCTACCTGGCCTGGCTCGATTGTCGCGCACTCGAACTCGGCCGGGATCCGGCGGCGTTCTTCCTCGAGCAGGCCAAAGTCCGGCTGTTGCCGGGGCCGGACTTCGGGCCAGGCGGTGCGGGTTTCGCACGGTTGAACTTCGCGACCTACCGCCCGGTGCTCGAGGACATGCTCGGGCGGCTGCACACCGCGGTGGAGAAGCACGTCAACCGTTGAGCGAGTAGGTCATTCGGGTGCACCGAACCATTGCGTCAGTGCCGTCGAGATCGCCGAGGGGTCGTCACTCGACGCGCAGACGTAACCGTCCGGGCGGACGAGTACCGCCGCCGCGGGCAGCGCATCGGGATCGACGGTGACGCAGCGGATCCGGGTCTTCCAGTCCTCGGCGAGCGGAGCGAATCGACGGTCCGGGCTGCTGTCCAGCAGCAGCCCGAGCCCGTCGCGCGCGTGTTCGGCGAGGCGGGTGCCGTCGCCGAGGTCGAGGTCCGGCATCCGGTGGCCGAGTCCCGGGCCGAGGTTGTATCGGATGGCGAGACCGGAAATGTCCTCGGCCACCTGGAGATTCGCGTCGGGAAGTTCCAGTAGCCGGCCGATCATGTCCCGCACTATCCGGGCATCGGGATGTGGCGCGGTCAGGACGCTCTGTGCCTGGGTGTTCGCCAGTACCGCGGCCGCCACCGGGTGCCGTTCGGCGTGGTAGCTGTCGAGCAGCTGGGCCGGCGCCCAGCCGTTGATGTCGGCAGCGAGCTTCCAGCCGAGGTTGAACGCGTCCTGCAAGCCGAGGCTCATGCCCTGCCCGCCGAGCGGTGCGTGGATGTGCGCGGCGTCGCCGGCGAGAAACACTCGGCCCGTTCGGTATTCGTTCACCTGGCGGGAGGCGTCGGTGAACCGGGAAGCCGATCGCACCTCGTCGAGTTCGATGTCTGGTCCGTAGGAGCGGGTCAGCACGCTCTGGATCTCTGCTTCGGTGATCGGGGTGTCTCTGCTGATCCCGGCCTGATCGACACCGCTGAACGCGAACCGGTACACCCCGTCGCGCAGCGGCAGCAGGAAGGCGAAATCGGTACGCTCGGTGTCGAATTCAGGCATCGTCCAGGACTCGGCGACCCCGGCCGGCTTGCTGCGCAGCGTGATGTCGCAGACCGTCGCGGGTGCGTTGCCGTCCCGTCCGGGGAACGCGACGCCGCTCAGCTTGCGCACCGTGCTGCGTCCACCGTCGGCGCCGACCAGGTACCGGGCCGTCAGCTGCTGCTCACCGTCCGGAGTGGCGACCGTCGCGACGACCTGCTCATCGCCGGGCGCGAGCCCGGAGTCGATGCGAACCAGCTCGTGCCCGCGCCGCGGTGTGATGCCGAACCCGGCCAGATTGGCCTCCAGCGCAAGCTCCACGTCGGCCTGCACGATGCCGACCTGATAGGCGAACCTGCTGTCCAACGCCCCGTAGTTCAACGGCAGGCCGGAGAAGTGCCCCCACTCGACGTTGGCGAAGGCGTACTCGTCCATCAGGCTGAGCCAGCCGCGCCAATCCAAGATCTCCGCAGACCGCGGCTGCAGATTGAGCGCCTTGGACTGCCGGCTACGAGTCGGATCACGCTCCACGACAACGACCCGCACCCCCGCCAACCCTAACTCGTTCGCCAGTAACAGACCAGTTGGTCCGCCGCCAACAATCATCACATCGGTATCAGGCACCCCCCAACCCTGCCAACCACATGCCCCCCGCGCCACCAGTTTTCGCCCCGCTGAGGCCACCCGCAAGAAGCCGCACACATCGCAGCGGATCGAATGGTCACCTCGACCCGGCGTTGCGATCACCGTGATGCAGACCCCTGCGGGCCGGGTGATCGGCACCGTACGCTGTGCCGCCCGGTGGCGACTCGAGGTCTCGGCGGGAGGGACTGGGCGGCGGGGGTGCGGGTAGGTGGTAGGAAAGGGTACGTGTCCACAACTGTCGAAGGATCAGTCCCCAATAGCAGCTCGCGCGCGGTCGACGAGGTGGTGGACCTGGTCAGTGCGCTGATCCGGTTCGATACCTCCAACACCGGTGAGCTGGCGACCACCAAGGGGGAGCGCGAGTGCGCGGAATGGGTGGCTGAGCAACTCCAGCAGGCCGGGTATACGACCGAGTACGTGGAGTCGGGGGCGCCGGGGCGCGGCAATGTGTTCGCCCGGCTGAAGGGCGCCGATTCGAGCAAAGGCGCGCTGATGATGCACGGGCACCTGGATGTGGTGCCGGCGGAGGCGGCGGACTGGAGCGTGCATCCGTTCTCGGGCGCGGTGCAGGACGGTTACGTGTGGGGGCGCGGCGCGATCGACATGAAGGACATGGTCGGGATGATGCTGGCCATCGCCCGCCAGTTCAAGCTGGAGGGGACGGTGCCGCCGCGCGACATCGTGTTCGCGTTCCTGGCCGACGAGGAGAACGGCGGCAAGTGGGGGTCACAGTGGCTGGTGGACAACCGGCCCGACCTGTTCGAGGGGATCACCGAGGCGGTCGGTGAGGTCGGCGGCTTCTCGCTGACCGTGCCGCGGCCGGACGGCACCGAGCGCAGGCTGTATCTGGTGGAGACGGCCGAGAAGGGCCTCGGCTGGATGCGGTTGCGCGCCAAGGCCCGTGCCGGTCACGGCTCGTTCCTGCACGAGGACAACGCGGTCACCATTCTGGCCGCAGCGGTGGCCCGGCTCGGCAAACACACGTTCCCCGTGGTGATGTCGGATTCGGTGACCGAGTTCCTGGCCGCCGTCGCGGAGGAGACCGGGCTGGAGTTCGATCCGTCCAGTCCGGACATCGAAGGCCAGCTGGCGAAGCTGGGCACCATCTCGCGCATTATCGGTGCCACCCTGCGGGATACCGCGAATCCGACCATGTTGCAGGCCGGGTACAAGGCGAACGTGATTCCGCAGACGGCGGAGGCCGTGGTCGACTGCCGCGTGGTTCCCGGTCGGCAGGCGGCGTTCGAGCGCGAGGTGGACGAGCTGATCGGCCCGGACGTCGAGCGCGAGTGGATCACCAAACTCGACTCGTACGAAACAACTTTCGACGGTCACCTGGTCGACGCGATGAACGACGCGATCCTCGCCCACGACCCACAGGGCCGCACCGTGCCCTACATGCTGTCCGGCGGCACCGACGCGAAGGCGTTCGCCCGCTTGGGCATTCGCTGCTTCGGCTTCGCACCGCTGCAACTGCCACCGGATCTCGACTTCACCGCGCTGTTCCACGGTGTGGACGAACGAGTTCCGGTGGAAGCGCTCGAATTCGGCACCCGGGTGCTGGAACACTTCCTGCTGAACAGCTGACGAAAGGACAATCAGTGCCCGATTACTCCTACAATCCCTACGACGCGCTGCCGCAGTTGCCGTCGTTCACGCTGACTTCCGACGACGTCACCGACGGTCAGCCGCTCGGCAACGATCAGGTCAGCGGCATCTTCGGCGCCGGCGGAAAGGACATTTCGCCGCAGCTGTCTTGGTCCGGATTCCCCGCGGAGACAAAGAGTTTCGCGGTGACCGTGTACGACCCGGACGCGCCGACCGCGGCCGGGTTCTGGCACTGGGCGGTGGCCGACATTCCGGTCGGCACCACCTCGCTGCCCAGCGGCGCGGGCAGCGGCGAGGAAGGCGGCGCGCTGCCGACCGGGGCGATCAGCCTGCGCAACGACGGCGGGTTCGCCGGATTCGTCGGCGCCGGACCGCCGCCCGGACACGGCTACCACCGCTACTTCATCGTGGTGCACGCGGTGGACGTGGAGAGCCTCGGCATCGATGACTCGGCCACGCCCGCCTACCTCGGGTTCAATCTGTTCTCGCACGCCATCGCGCGCGCGACGATCGTGGGCACCTTCGAACAGAAGTAGGTTCGGACAGAACTGTGGCCCTGAGCGAAATGCTCAGGGCCACAGTCATTGTCACTTCACATTGATGACCCGGTCCGAGGCGTCCTTGGCATAGAGAGCCTCGACCTCGGCCGCGTACTTCCGCGCGATCGGCGTGCGCTTGAGCGACATTTTCGGGGTCAGCTCGTCGCCGCCTGGCTCCCAGACCGCGCCGACGATGGTGAAGCGCTTGATCTGCTCCACCCGCGACAGCTTGACGTTCCCCGCCTGCACCGCGGCCAGCACCTCGTCGACGATCTCCTGCCGGGTGGCCAGCGTCGCCACATCGGCGCCGGTCGCGTCGAACTCCTTGGCGCGCAACGCCGCAACGTCGGGATCGAGCACGATCAGCGCCGAGATGTAGGGCTTCGCGTCGCCGAACGCGACCACCTGACCGACCAGCGAGGACACCGCCTTCACC
Organism: Nocardia sp. NPDC051756; assembly: GCF_040681495.1. Classification (NCBI taxonomy): domain Bacteria; kingdom Bacillati; phylum Actinomycetota; class Actinomycetes; order Mycobacteriales; family Nocardiaceae; genus Nocardia; species Nocardia sp. NPDC051756. The sequence goes on from NZ_JBFAYV010000006.1 coordinate 461,147, forward strand.
GCGTTCTCCACGTTGCTCGGCGCGATGTTCTTGCCGGCCTCGTTGATGATCAGTTCCTTCTTGCGGTCGACGATGCGCAGGTCGCCGTCGGCGTCGAGGGTGCCGATGTCGCCGGTGTGCAGCCAGCCGTCGGCGTCGATCGCCGCCGCGGTCTGCTCCGGCATGTTGCGGTAGCCGCGGGTCACGATCGGCCCGCGGACCAGGACCTCACCGTCGGTGTCGAGCCGCAGCTCCATGCCGTCGACCGGGCGGCCGACCGAGCCGGGGCGCGGCTTGGTCTTCTCGGTGAAGGTACCGACGCCGGTGGTCTCCGACATGCCCCACACCTCGCTCATCGGGAAACCGAGGCCGAGGAAGTATTCGAGGGTCTCCGCCGGGATCGGCGCGGCGCCGGAGGCCGGCACGGACAGCTCGTCCAGGCCCATCGCGTGCCGCAGCTTCGACAGCACCAGCGCGTCGGCCAGCTTGTGCTGCACGGACAGGATCGGGCCGCGGCCCTTGCCCGCGAGATCGGCTCGGGCCGCGGCCATTCCGGTCTCGATGGCCCAGTTGGCGAGCGACTTCTTCACCCCGCTCGGCTCGGCGGCCAGCTTGCCCTCGATGCCGACCTTGATCTTCTGCCACACCCGCGGCACGCCGAAGAACGTGGTCGGGCGGGCGTCGGGCAGCGCGGCGGCGACCTCGCGCGGGTCCGGCACGGTGGTCACCTGGACGCCGGTGACCAGGTTCATGGCATGGCAGGAGATGCGGTCGGCGACGTGCGCGGCGGGCAGATAGGACACCGCGCGATCGTCCAGGCCGACCGGCAGCGGGCCGTTGACCAGCGCGATCACCTGGGCGAGCACGTTGCGGTGGGTGACCTCGACGCCCTTGGACGGGCCGGTGGTGCCCGAGGTGTAGATCAGCGTGGCCAGGTCGTCCGGCTTGACCGCGCGCCAGGCCGCCTCGAAATCGAAGTGCGGGGCCGGGTTCGCCTCGACGTCGGCGAGGGTGATGGCGCCGGTGGCCGGTCCGTCGACCAGGATGATGTGCGCGAGCTCGACGCCCGCGCCGGTCACCTTGTCCAGGAAAACCTGCTCTGTCACAACGACTTTGTTCGCCGCGTTGGTGAACAGGTGGGTGATCTGCTCGGGCGAGCTGGTGTTGTAGATCGAGAACGGGGTGGCGCCCAGGTGCAGCGCCGCGGTGTCGACCAGGTTGAATTCGGGCCGGTTGGTCAGCATGATGCCGACGGTGTCGCCGGGGCCGACGCCGAGCGCGGACAGGCCCGCCGCGATCGCGCGCACCCGCTCACCGAACTGCCGCCAGGTGATCTCCTGCGTCCCGCCGACCGTGCGCAACGCCACCTGATCGGGCCGCAACGTCAGGGTCTCCTGGAACGCCTCCGGAACGGTGTAGACCGTTTTGTCCGATTCGTGCGCATAGCCGATGTCTGCTGTCGTCATATCCCTGTTCCTGATTTCCATGCCGTGAACCGCGCCTCACGGCGTCCGCACGCGGGCGGTTCGAGAACCCGAAGGGTCTCAGTGCGCCAGGAGTGGCGCGGCTCACTCATGGTAGCCAGGGAATAGGGGTAGTGGTGCGGCTTACTTAGGAAGTAACCCGCACGCGACATTTGCCGCCCGGTGTTACTTCGACCGGGCGAATCGGGCGCGCTGCCGGGCCGCGACCGCAAATGCCACCAGCGCGCCGAGCGCGGTTCCCGCGGCACTGCCCAGCTGACCGAAATGAACCATGAGCCCGCACAGGATCGCGATCGGCACGATCAGTTCGACGCCGAGGTGCGAGGTCCAGCGGCCACGCATCGACCGGGCCGAGAATCCGACGACCGGAATGTAGACGATCGGAATGCGGTGACCTCGGCGGGTCCGTTTGGCTTCCAGGTACTTGCGCGCTCGCCGGCCGTGCACGGGCGTGAGCAGCGGCACCGGCGTGACCGCGATGCCCGCGGCGTGCACTGCGTCGATCTTGGCCGGGTTGTTGGTGAGTAGCCGCACCGAACGCAGACCGAGCGCGGACAACCGCTGGGCGGCCAGATCGTAGGTCCGGCAGTCGGCAGGGTAGCCGAGCGCCTCGTAGCTGGCGAAGGTATCGGTCCCGTATCGCTCGCTGTGCCGGTAGCCGCGGGCCTTGGCGACCAGCCCGGCCCCGCGCCCCTCTTGCTCGAGGTAGATCAGTACGCCCGCGCCTTCGGCCTGGAACATGTCGAGGGTGGCGTCGAGTTCCGGTCCGCAGTCGCAATCGTCGGAGCGCAGCGCGTCGCCGTAGAGACAACGCGAATGCAGGCGCACCAGACAATCATCGGCAACCTCACCGAAGGCCAGCAGATGCCCCTGCTCGCCCCGGTCGCCGAGTTCCAGCACGCGCAGTCGCAGATCATGCTCCTTGCGGGTGAACCGATGATCGGTTTCGGCAAGGTCGGACCCAGCTGTGGTCAACGCTTCTCCTTCGAAGCAAGGTGGAAGATCCGGTCGATCTCACTGACGAGCGGCATTGCGTCTGGGACATCTCCGAACGATTGCGTCGCGGCCGTCGCGGCCGTTGCCCAGACATAGTCCTCGCCCTCGGCCGGTCGGCGCGTCGAGACGAGACGATATACCAGTGCCGCGGCGAAGGCTGCCTGAGCGCCGGGAGAGTCTTCGAGAGCCGCTGGGAACGGCGGAATCTCGGCGTTGACCCTATCCGACCACACCGTGCACCGGAAGTCCTCGACCGCGCATACCGATCGGACGCCGAGGGTACGCAACCGCTGCGCGGTGTCGGCGACCGAGGTCGAATTGGCCTCCGGCACCATGGCGGCGAGGTCCGCACTCGTGCCCGCGAGATAGTCGACCACATCGAGATGCCGATACAGATACTGCGGCAGATCGACCGCGGGTGAGGGGTGGACGACGAGCACCGGCCGCCGCGCCATTCGCCGCACCGTGGCCAGCACCTGTTCGATCACCGGACGAGGGTGCTCGAAGGTCAGCAACACCGCATCGGACTGCTCGATCGCGGCACGAATAACCGGACTGCGCAAATCTTGAGCACTCAACCGAATGCGGTAGTCGCGGCAGCCGATATGACTCGCGGCGCCGGTGCTGGTCATCAACACCGCGGTGACCGGAGTGGGCGCACCGGCGACCACCTTCACCAGCTCGGTGCCGACGTCCTCGCTGCGCAGATAGTCCAGGATCTGCCCGCCGGCCTTGTCGTCACCGATCGCCGTGATCAATTGGACCCGCAGCCCGAGCCGCGCGGCGGCCACGGCCCGGTTGAGTCCCTTGCCGCCCGGGTGTTCGGCGAAATTGCCGGCCGTGGAGGTGCCGACCTCCGGGATGCGGTCGACGCGATAGATGTGATCGATCACCGCGTCGCCGAACACCGTGACGACGCCCGGAACCGGTGGCGGCGCAGTCACTTCCGGCGTCGGCAGGGAGTATCCGGGATGGGCAGGCCCGGCGTCGTAGATCGATTCGTTGGCGATGAGCGCGGCCAGCTCGGTGAACGCGCGCCATTCCTGGTTACCGCGCAACGACCGTACGGACGGTGCGGACGGCACGTGGTCGGCTTGCAGTGCGGCGTGCAGCAGCTGCCATTGATCGGCCAGGTACTCCCGCCGCTCGCCCAGGTCGGGGGCGTAGAGACGATCGAGATCGATTCCGGCGTCCGGTATTTCGCGCAGCAGCCCCAGCGCGAGGACCGCGTCCACGATCAGCAGCGACGAGGGGTTCAACTGGCGGGCCAGCTCGCGAACCACCGGCAGCACCGCTTCTTCGGGTTCCATCCCGGCCCGCTGCGCGTGTCTGCGCACGGCGGGCAGATCGAGTAGGGGAGCGACGTCGATCTCGGTGGTGCGCAAGCGATCCGAGCTCAACCCGGAGCGCTTGCCCAGCCTGGTGAGGATGTTTCGGGCGGCAACCGTGCCCGGGTCCTGCGTCACCATCTCCATCCTCCTGCGGTCGTGGCTGATCGTTATGCGGCGCTCACGATAGGCGGTTTAGCCGAAGCATGAACTGGCAATTACCAAACTACAACGGCAATTGACCATTGAGAACGGCAAATGCCACACTGGTTATGACGATTCGATCGTCACCGCCAGACGACTCGGGAGGGCCTGGTGATGAAGGTGATTTTCCTGATCCGGCAGATCCGCCGGCGCAAGCAGCGCCGCGCAGGCACCGACACCGAGCTGGAGCCGAACCTGCACGCGGCCTAGGCGAATCGAGTGCATTCGCCGCACTTGCCGAACAGTCAACCCCAAGTCGTCGCCCGCTCCGCTTCATCGAGGAAGCACCGCCCGGTCCGGCCGCACCCCTGCGCCGGATCCGTTGCCCCCACTCCTCTTTCGGCCGATGCGACCTCGGCGACGACTCCCACGCCCGTGGAGACAGCCGTGACGATCTACGCGAACAGCCGGTCGATGACCAGCAGCGCCACCGTCGAATGGGCCTGGCGCGCGGGCCGTACTGAGCCGGCCTGGCGACTGAGCTGGCTGCCGAATCGGCTCACCCGCGAACAGGCCAGGGCCGGAATGGAATTGGCCGAGCTGCTCGGCCGGTCGAACCCCGTCTCGGACAACCAGGAGCAGGCCCGCGCCGACGCGCTGGCCGGCGCCCTCGGACTCACCGTGCAGGCGGCCCTGTCCGTGCTGCACCAGCGGATGCACGACAGACATCCGCGGGATTAGACGTCGAGCCGAACATGCTCGATCCGTTGTACCGGAGGTAGCGATGACCATTCACACCACCGAATGGACGATGACCAGTGACATCACCCCGGAGTCGGCGTACCGCGACGGCGACGGCCCCCAGGTCTGGCGGCTGAGCTGGCTGCCCGACCGCAGACTGACCGAGGCCCAAGCCAGGGCGGGCATGGAACTCGACGAGCTGCTGAGCGACCCGCACGTCGTGCACGACCGGATCGCCCAGGCCCGGGTCGACGGCTATGCCGATCGGCTCGGCATGCTGCGCGAGCACGTGATCATCCTGCTGGCCAAGCGGATGGCAGAACGACTACACGAGGAGTTGCGGCGCGACGGCGATCCGGCGCCTATGCGCCGCAACTCGCACTCCTATCGGCTGCGGCCGCACGTGATCGAGCCGCCGTACGTTCCCGGTTAAGTTCGAGAGCTGTACTGCCACAAGGTAAAACGATCCGTCGCGCTCAGGCGTTGGCGGTGTGCTCGGCGCCGATGGCGTCGGCGATGTTCTGATACCCGTTGGCGCGCAGGCGCTGAGCCAGACCGCGGTGGATCTTGCGGGTCCAGAAGGGGCCGCCGTAGATGAAGCCGGTGTAGCCCTGCAGCAGGGTGGCGCCGGCGCGGACGCGTTCCCACGCCTGGTCGGCGGTTTCGATGCCGCCGACGGAGATGAGCACGAGGCGGTCGCCGACGCGGCGGTAGAGGCGGCGCAGCACGTCGAGGGACCGGTCGGCGACGGGGGCGCCGGACAGGCCGCCGGCACCCATGGCCGTGACCTCGTCGGCGGGGGTGCGCAGGCCGTCGCGGCGGATGGTGGTGTTGGTGGCGACGATGCCGGCCAGGCCGAGCTCGACGGCGAGGTCGGCGACGGCGTCGATGTCCTCGTCGGACAGGTCGGGGGCGATCTTGACCAGCACGGGTACCTGGACGCTGTCGAGCACGGCCTGCAGCAGCGGGCGCAGCGATTCGACGGCTTGCAGATCGCGCAGGCCGGGGGTGTTGGGGGAGCTGACGTTCACCACGACGAAGTCGGCGAGCGGGCCGAGCAGGGCCGCGCTGACCGCGTAATCGCCTGCGGCGTCGGCGGGTTCGACGATTTTGGTCTTGCCGATGTTGGCGCCGATCGGCACGTCACCGCGGCGGCCGCGCAGGTATTCGGCGGCGGCCGCGGCGCCGAAGTTGTTGAAGCCCATGCGGTTGATCAGGGCGCGGTCGGCGGGCAGCCGGAACAGCCGCGGCGCGGGGTTGCCGGGCTGGGCCTGGGCGGTGACGGTGCCGATCTCGGCGAAACCGAAACCGAGCGGCGCCCAGGCGTCGACGCCGTCGGCGTTCTTGTCGAACCCGGCGGCCAGACCGACCGGCGTCGGGAAGTCGATGCCGAACGCGGTGTTGCGCAGGATGGGGTCGTCGGTGACGAGCACCTTGGTCATCACCCAGCGAGTGGGCGCGAACCGAGTGGCCAAGCGCATGGTGGCGAAGGCCAGGTGGTGGATGCGTTCCGGCGGAACCAGGAACATCAGGCGTAATAACAGGGCGTACATCAGCTCACATTCCCGGTTCCGGCTGGGGTAGTGCGGTTTTTCGGCGGCGCAGCAGCACCCGGCGGCTACCGTCGGTATAGGCCCGCACGCGGGACAGTTCCCAGCCGCCGAACTCGGCCTGGATGGCCAGCCGCATGGACGCGGTCACCCTGGTCACCTCGGGTGGCAGCCGCAGCGGCACGTATTCGTAGTCGTCGCTGGTGGTTTCCCAGCCTGCGGGCAGCGCGTTGCGGCGCGCTCGCTGCTCGCGTGGTGATGGGGGGTCGTCGTCTGCGCGCGTTGCCGGAGTCATCAGTGGCCTCTCTTCCGATCGTCCGCGCGGATCCGCTGCAGACCGCCGTCGGCCGCGGATCCCACGAACATGTCACCGGAGCGCTGATCGATGGCTACCGAGTTCGGCTGCCGCACGGTTGGATAGCGGCCCACTTCTGTCGGTATACCTGTCGACAGATCGAATCCGACGACTTCGTTGCTCTGCGTGCACGTCACCCACACGGTGTCGGACCGCTGATCGTAGGCAAGCGCGTAAGGCGAAGAGTTTACCGGGAACCGCTGACGCAGGACGAGAGGTCCGGCGCTGAACACCAAGAGTTCGTTGCCCGTGCTGTCGGTGACGATGATCCGGCCGAAGTGGTCGGAGATCATGTTGGTGGCGCCGTCGCCCGCGCGCAGGGCCAGGCCGAGGTCGTCTTTGCCCAGCTCGATCTCGGTGACCGAGGTCTGCCTGCGGTCCAGCACGGTCACGTGATCGGGGGTGAGGGCGAGCGCGTCGGCGGAGGCGAGGCCGGTCACAGTTCGGACTACCTTGCCCTCGGGGGAGAGCGTGCGGACCTTGCCGTCGGCGGTGCCGACCAGCAGCGTGTCGTCGTCGCGGCGCTGCACCGATCGGGCGTCGCCGTCGAACGGGACCTCGCTGAGGGCGGCGGCGGCGACATCGACGCGGAAGATGCGGTCGGCGGCGGGGATCAGGAGTTCGCCGGGCTTGCCCTGCGAAAGGCTTGCCCCGTGCGCGGGGAGCGGCAGGGTGCGGACGCCGGTGGGCGTCGCGGGGTCGATCAGGAACAGGGTGCTGTTCGCCTCGCCCGAGTCGAGCGCGCCGATCTGACCGGTGCCCTGCTCGGCGAGCATCGCGCGGACGGGGGCGAGTCCGGTGACGTTGCCCGCGGGCGGCGCGGTGTCGGTGGGCGAGACGGCCGCGGTGGCCGGATCCCGGGTGGGCAGGTTGTCACTGTCGGGGCTGTTGCCGCAGCCGGCCAGCAGGGCCAGCGTCGCGAACGCCGCCAATCGAACCCAGCCGCGAGGGCGCATCCACCGAACTCCTTCTACCGACTTCTACCGACGATTAACCGCAACTCCACCATCTGACCATGATGGCGCACCATCCCGGCGTACCGGGGTGGCGGCGGGGGGAGAATGTCGGTGATGCGCGTTACGGTTGAGCTGAATCAGTGTCCAAATCAGGGAGATCCGGTTGATAGCCGACCACACGTCGGGATTTACCATCGATGACATAACCGTTGGTCCGTTCGCTCATGGGTTCGGCACCACCGGCGATGGCCGGCCGTATGCGTTTCGCACGGTCCGGGCCAGCTTGACGCTGGAGATCTACCGGGCCGATCTGGCGAGCGAGGTGCCGGGTCCGGAGGATGTCGTCGCGGTCGCCGAGGCGCGGGTCACCGATATCGATCTCGACGACGAACGCAGCGTCGTCGCGCTGGTGCGCGACATGATTCCGGACGCGGTGCCCGTCGAGGCGGCGCCCGATCGTGAAGTGACGACCGTCCGGGCCCTGCTGGGACGCATCAGCTCGGTAATTGATGGTATGTAGATGGTGATGCCATATACATTTCTCGCCCGCACCGCGCTGACCGCGACCGGCCTCCTCCTGGTGGCCGCGTCCGCGGCATGCAGCACCGGATCGGACGAGGCGGCCGTCGACGCCGCTCGTTCGTCGGCCAACGCGTCGCTGTCCGCCTCAATCACCACGTCTTCCATCGCCGCGCATCCGCCGCTGCCGACGGCCACCCAGCTGGACGCGCAGATCAAGCGGGCGCTGGATCCGGGGCTGCCGGATACCGAACGGACCGACCTCATCGAGGACGGCGACGCGTTCCGCACGGCGATTCCCGATATGTACAAGGCGTTGCAGGACAACCCGCGCGCGGTCTACGGGGTCACCGATCCGGTGTTCGACAACCACGACGGCACGCTGACCGCGACGATGCGCCTGGACAAGGACGGCAGCGGGACCGCCGTGCGCACGACCGTGGTGCATTTCGTGCTGCTCGACGGTAAGTGGAAGATCTCGCGCACCGATCTGTGCGGGATTCTGCGTTCCGCCGACTACCGCACGCCCGCCTGCGGCTGACCGTGACGGATGTGCGCGGGTCGCGCGTGCGGGGTTCGCGTGCACCGCAGGACGATTCGATGCTGCACTCCGGGTTGTTGCGGTGGGGACGGCTCGTTTACCGGCATCGGTTTCTGGTGCTCGGGGTGTTCGCGCTGGCGGTGCTGGCGTCCGGGTGGTACGGGCGCGATCTCGCGGGGCGGCTGACCCAGGAGGGGTGGTTCGACGAGTCGAGCGAGTCGGTCGCGGCGTCGAAGATCGCGGACGCGACGTTCGGGCGCGATACCGACAGCGACCTGATCCTGCTCTACACCGCGCCGTCGGGGACGACCGTCGATGATCCGGCGGTGCGGTCGGCCGTGACCGGTGCGCTGAACGGGCTGCTCACGCAGTATCCGGACAACATTCTGAAGATCGACAGCTACTGGGACAGTCCGTTTGCGGCGAATGCCACGGACGCCTCGCGCACGCACGCATTCGCCAGCGTCGGGCTGCGCGGCGAGGGCACGGCGACGGTGGAGAACTACGCCGCGATCAAGGACCATCTCGGCGCCGGGAGTGCCGGCGGTGGGCCGGGTGGGACGACGGTGCAGTTGGCCGGATTGCAGCCGGTGCTCGCCGGCCTGAATACCGGTATGCAGAACGACATTCACCGTGCGGAGATCATCGCGTTGCCGTTGGTGGCGATCCTGTTGTACTTCGTGTTCGGCGGGGTGGTGGGTGCGTTGCTGCCGGTGTTGATCGGCGGCATGACGATCATGGGGACCGCGGGGATCATGCGGGTGCTCACCGGGCTGATCGATGTGAACGTATTCGCCAGTACCGTCATGACTTTGGTGAGTCTCGGGCTGGCCATCGACTACGGGTTGTTCACCGTGACGCGGTTCCGCGAGGAGCTGGCCGCGGGGCGCAGCGTGGAGGAGGCGACCGCGCGTACGGTCGCTACCGCGGGACGGACGGTGATGTTCTCGGCGGGCATCATCGCGGTGAGTCTCGGTGCGCTGTTCATCTTTCCGAACGGGGTGCTGCGGTCGGTGCCGTACGGCGGGATCAGTTCGGTGCTGCTCGCCGCCTTGCTGTCGGTGACCGCGTTGCCCGCGGCGCTGAGCATCGCGGGGCGGCGGATCGATCTGCTGGGCTGGAAACGGTTCTCCCGCGGCAAGACCGAGGCGCAGATCGATGCCGGGTTCTTCTCCCGGCTGGCGCAGTGGGCGATGCGGCGGCCGTGGGCGGTGGCGGTGCCGATCGTGCTCGCGCTGCTCGCGCTGAGTATTCCGTTCCGGCACATCGAGTTCGGCGGGATCAGTGAGAAGTATCTCGGGGCGGAGAACCCGGCGCGGGTGGCGCAGGAGCGGTTCGACGAGCTGTTCCCGAGCTTCCGAACCGAACCGTTGAAGCTGGTGGTGCGGAATGCGAATCCGCAGCAGCTCAGTGATATTCGCTACGAGGCGAGTCAGATACCCGGGCTGACCGGTCGATTCGAGCCTTCGGTGCCGACCAAGGACGGCATCAATGTGTTGCAGGCCGGGTTGATGGACAAGCAGGATTCGGATCGGGTGATCAAGGCGTTGCGGGCGATTCCGGAGCCGGCCGGGGTGGACGTCATGGTGGCCGGGGTGCCTGCGCTGGAACGGGACAGTATCAACGGGCTGTTGCAGGGGTTGCCGTTGCTGGTGGCGATTCTGGCGGCGGCGGCGTTGACGCTGATGTATGCGGCGTTCCGGTCGATTGTGCTGGCGGTCAAGGCCGTTGCGATGAGTGCGTTGAGTTTGGTGTCGACGTTGGGGGTGTTGACCTGGGTGTTCGTCGAGGGGCACGGGGCGGGGTTCTTCCACTTCACGCCGGGGCCGTTGATGTTCGCGGTGCTCGCGTTGATCGTGACGGTGGTGTTCGGGCTGTCCACCGACTACGAGGTGTTCCTGCTGTCGCGGGTGGCCGAGGCGCGGGCCAACGGTGCCGAACCGGCCGAGGCGATCCGCTATGGGATTGCCCACACCGGCGGCGTGATCACCTCTGCCGCAGCGATTCTGATCGTCGTCACCGGTGCGTTCGGGTTCTCCGATCTGGTGCTGATGAAGTACATCGCCTACGGGATGATCGCCGCGCTGATCCTCGACGCCACCGTCATCCGGATGCTGCTGACCCCGGCGGTGTTGAAGCTGATCTGGCGTTGAGGGTTTCGATATGCAGTCACTCAAAGGTGCCAACCTGTTCGTGACCTTCCTGCTGGAGCTGGGAGTCATTGCGGCAGTAGCAGTCTGGGGCTTCACCCTGGAGGCGAGCCTGCTGGTCCGCGTGGTGGCCGGCCTCGCAACCCCTGCGTTGTTCGTCATCATGTGGGCCTTGTTCGGCGCAGGCTCGAGCCCCCGCTTCCCCCTCCGCGGCACCTGGCGCCTGGCCCTCGAACTGATCTGGTTCGGCGGCGGCGCCCTGGCTTGGTCGACCGCCACAACCCCACTCGTGGGCCTGATCTTCTTCGCCCTCTGGGCAATCAACGCCCTCCTGCGGCTTCGCCTCCAAGGCAGCCTGCTCCTCGACGACGACTCGCAAGCCCCTGGACCCGTGTAGTCCCGACGCGCTGAGCGACCGCCGGACCGCGGCTAGGACTGGTGGGGCAGCCACGCCACGCAGTTCATCAGCCAATGACCCTGGGCCTTTTCCCAGTCCTGGGATTCGGTTCTGGCACCGATGAGGCTGCGGACAGTTCCGGTGTCACCGTGTTCGTCGACCGACACGATGACCGCAGGCTGTTCGACCTTGAAGTCCACCACCGAGTAGATCCGGTTCGTCACCAATTGCCGGCAGGCCGGGAGGAAGTATTCGGCGATGGCCTCGACGCTGTCGATGTCGGTGCTGCTGACCCTGGACCAGCGGTTCAGCGCCTGCGCAGCCGTGTCGCGCAGGCTGATCTGCTGGTCCGGCGGGACCGATTGCAGGGTGGGGGTGGCTTCCTCGGCGCACGAGATCAGCCATTGGCCGTTGGTGTTGACCCAGCGCAGGGGCAGGTTGTGCTTGTCGGCGGGCGCTTTCAGGATGACGGTGCCGTAATGGCCGTCGTCCTTCAGCGCGACGATGACCGGGATCTCTTCCGGCGGGGGCGGCGGAGTCTGCTGGCCGGAGGTGGTGGGACCCATGTTCGTGCGGCACTCGGGTGTGTAGAAGCCGAGGAATGCCTGCTCGTCGTTGGTGGACAACGTGGTGATGAACTGCTGGACGGTGTCGCGCAGATCGAGGCCGGGCGCGGCGGCGCTGATGCCGGAATCGACACCGACGCCGGTCGCGATGGCGACCAGCGCGACGATGGGGGTGCAGATCCCGAGAAGTCGCCGCTTGCGCGCTCGCGGCTCGGCGGCGCTGCTCATCGAGATGGTTTCGTTCCTCACCGTTCACTCCCCACGCGGCCCGTGACGCACGGGCACTGTGCCGCAAGGGTATTCGATCCGCGGTTTGCGGTCAGCGGCGGACGGGGAGGACCAGTTGGGCGCCGGTTACGGGGTGGTTGAGAACCTCGACGGGGTGTTGGTAGACGCGGGTGAGGAGGTCGGTGGTGAGGACTTCGCGGGGTGGGCCGTCGGCGGCTATGCGGCCGGCCTCGAGGACGGCCACGCGGTCGGCGTAGGCGGCGGCGATGCCGAGGTCGTGCAGGACCACGACGACGGCGGCGCCGGCCTCGGCGCGGGCGGTGGCCAGGCGGAGGACGGCTTCCTGGTGGCCGAGGTCGAGGGCGGCGGTGGGTTCGTCGAGCAGCAGGGTGCCGGTGTCCTGGGCGAGCACGCGGGCCAGCGCGACGCGGGCGCGTTCGCCGCCGGAGAGGGTCGGAAACGACCGGGCGGCAAGATGTTCCACATCGGCGGCGGTCATGGCGGCGGCGATGCGCTCGTCGTCGAGTTCGCGGCGCTCGGTGCGCAGCCACGGCGCCCGGCCCATCGCGATCACCTCGCGAGCGGTGAAAGGAAAACCGACGGTGTGGGTTTGGGGGAGTACGGCCCGCCGCCGCGCCATATCCAGTGGCGACCAATGCGTCAGCGCATGCCCCTCGAGTTCGACCGCTCCCGCACTCGGCGTCAACTCACCGGCCAACGCCGCCAGCAACGTCGACTTCCCCGCCCCGTTCGGCCCCACCAACGCAACCACTTCGCCCGCAACAACATCGAAGTCCACCCCGTCCAGCACCCGTCGCTGCGCAGACTTCGCCCCCCGCCGATCCACACTCACCCCCCGCGCCCGCAACGTCACCGCCCCCTTCTCCGGCGCCTCCGGCAACTCATGCGTCCGCACAAACACCTGCCGAACCCCGCTCACACCCCACCCCACTTGTCCGCGCCGTACCGGCGACCATCGAGCCGTGCCGAATCCGGAGCGGAGTGGGCAACCCTCGCCGGAACCGGGTGCATCGATCGAGCCGTGCCCACATGGCGTCCGTACCGCGCGCACCCTCGGTTTCGGGTGAGACTTGTTGCGCCCCAGGCGGACCGCATCATGCCCAACCTCCGGCGCGCGCACGAGTACGGCGGAGCAACCAGAAGAAGAATGGGCCGCCGATGAGAGAGGTGAGCATGCCGAGCGGGAGGTCGGCGTTGTGGACGAGGGAGCGGGCGGCTACGTCGGCGGCGAGCAGGACGACCGCGCCGAGGATGGCGCTGAGCGGGATCAGGACGCGATGGGCGGGGCCGACGAGCATGCGGACCAGGTGCGGGACGATGAGGCCGACGAACAGGACGATGCCGGTGAACGCGACGCCCGCGGTGGCGAGGATGGCGACGACCAGGATGACGTTGCGGCGCAAGCGTTCCACGTCGACGCCGAGGTGGCGGGCGGAGGCCTCACCGAGGGCGAGCAGGTCCAGGCGCGGGGCGATGAGGATGGCGGCGGCGACGCCGACGGCGGTCAGGATCGCGACGATGGTGACCGAATCCCAGGTCGCGCCGTTGAGCGAACCCAACTGCCAGAACACGATCTGATCGCGCGCAGCGGGGCTGGCGACGAAGAGCAGGAAGGCGAGCAACCCGCCCGCGAACGCGTTGATCGCGACACCGGTGAGCACCAGGGTGACCACTTCGGTGCGCCCGTTGGACCGGGCGAGCAGATACACGAGCAGGGTGGTGGCCAACCCCGCGACGAACGCGGCGGCAGCCACCGACCAGGCGGCGACGAACGTCCCGCCGACCACGATGACCGTTCCCGCACCAACGGCGGCACCAGCGGAAACCCCGATAACACCCGGCTCGGCAAGCGGATTCGCGAACACGCCCTGCAACAACCCACCCGCGGTCGCGAGCGCCGCCCCGACCAGCATCGCCATCAGCACCCGCGGGAACCGCACCTGCCACAGCGTCACCTCGCCCGCGGGATGCGCGGGCATCGGCCCCCAGTCCAGCCCGATCCGGTGCAGCACACTCCCGGCCACCTCGGCGGGCGTGGTCGGCACCTGCCCGATCGCGGCGGACGCCAAAGCGAGCGCGATCAACCCGATGATCGCGACCACGAAGACCACGGTCGTCCGCGATCGTCCCCGCGATTTCGGCGCGGGCGGTGGCGGTTCGACGGCTGGTTCGGTTTTGGCGACGGCGGATTCGGTCATGCGAGCCGCCCGATCATGCGGGCTTGGTGCCGTACACGGCCTCGCTCAAGGCGGTGATCACCCGGCCGGTATTCGGCCCGTAACTCAGGATCACCTGGTCCGACATGTCGACGACCCGCTTGTTCCGCCCGGCCGGCGTCTGCGCGATACCGGGCACCTTTTCCAAACCGTCCACGCCGCCAACGGATTTCAACCCGTCCGACATCACCAGCAGCAGATCGGGCGCGGCACTGATCATGGCCTCGCTGGTGATCGTGATGAACGGTTCGGACAACGCGGCGCCCGCGTCCTGCCCGCCGAGCGCGGCGATCAGCGAATCCGCACCGGATCCGGGACCGGCCAGCATGGTGATGGCGGTGCTGCGCAGATACAGGAACGCCATCTTCAACTGCGGATCCTGTTTGGGCACAGCGGCGATGGCGGCGTCGATCTCGGCACGGGTGCGCTGCCCGAGCGCCTTGCCTTGCGCGGGCACCCCCAAAGTGTTTGCCACGGCCTCGATTTGGGGAACGACACCGTCCATGGTCCGCTTCGGATCGGCGAAGACGACGTTCACCCCGGCCGCGCGCAACTGCTCACGCAACTGCGGCGTCACCGTCACGTCGTCGGTCAGGAACACCGAAGGGCGCAGTGCCAGTAGAGCTTCCAGGTTCAACGCGCCGTTGCCGCCCGCCACGTTCGGCACATCGCGGATGGCCGGGATGGCGACGGTGCTGCGGCCGATCAGCTTGGAACCCAGGCCGAGCGCGTACACGATCTGCGACAGGGTTCCGTAGCGGTCGACCGCGATGATGCGGCTCGCATCGGTGATGGTGACGTCCGCGCCGTCGAACGAGCGCACGGTGACCGGCAGCGTCGGCGTCGGTTCCGGCCCGATCGGCACCGGATCGAGATCGGCCAGCGTCGCCGTGGCCGGTCCGCGCTGCCCGGAGGCGGTCGCGGTGTCGGTGCCGCACGCGGCGGTGGCCACGACGAGAGTCAGCGCGAGTAGCGCGAGCAGGCCCCGGGCCGCCGTGGCTCGCGCACCGCCGATCCACTGCGCCTGGACGGACGGGTCGCCGGACGTCGCATGCCTCATGTAGGCAAGCCTAAGACGTGCCGTGCGGAGCCAGGCAGCGGGGCGGTGCCGATCAGCTCAGTCGTTACGCGCACTGACATCGTCCAGTGCGGCCGCGATCGCCCGCGGCAGTTCGAGCGCTTCGGCCGCGAGCACCCCGGTGAGCTGCCCGATATCGCGAGCGCCGACGATCATGCTCGCGACGCCGGGCCGGTCCCGAATCCACGCCAGCGCGACGGCCAGCGGCGAGGTGCCCAATCCGTCCGCGGCGGTCACCAGCGCATCGACCACCCGGGTCGCGCGTTCGTCGAGGCTGTCGCGGATATCCGCGGCCGTCGCCTCGTCCGCGCCGCGCGAATCCGCGGGCACCCCATCGCGATACTTGCCGGTGAGAATGCCGCCGGCGAGCGGCGCCGAAGCGATCACGCCGACTCCGTGATGCAGCGCGGCGGGCACGAAATCGGTCTCCGCGTCCCGGGCCAGCAGCGAGTACTGGGTCTGCGCGGCACTGATCGGCGCGACCGCGGCGAGACTGGCCAGCTGCCACGCCCCGAACCCGCGCACGCCCGCATAACGGACCTTCCCGGACCGAATCGCCTGCTCGAGCGTCGCCGTGACCTCGTCGAGCGGCGTCCGCGGATCCCACACCGCGACATTCCAGATGTCGAGATGATCGGTGCCGAATTCGAGCAACGTGCGATCGAGCTGACGCAGCAGCGCGCGCCGCGAGGTATCGACCGCCGTGCGCGTCGTCGCGTCCGGCACCGCGGGTCCGGCGGGCGCGGGCGTGACCCGCGGCGCGAGGCCGGCGCAACCACTGAGCACCAGATCGTCACGAGAAACCAGATCGCCGAGCAACTCGGCCAGAATCCGCTGCGCGCCACCACCGGCATACGCGGGTGAGGTGTCGACGAGCGTCCCGCCCGCCTCGATGAACGCCACCAACTGCACGGCCGCCTCGTCGGCATCCGTATGCGAACCCCAGGTATGGGTCGCAAGACCTATCCGGGACACCCGTAGGCCGCTGCGGCCGACCGTCCGCTGTTCCATCACCGTGTCCGCGCAATCGTCACGGCGCCAAGCCTAGAGCGTGCACCGGCGTCCGGACGCCTACCCGCACAGTGGCTCGCGCGTCGTTCCCGACAGCGGTGCGAGCATGCCGGTACGGCCGCGACACTGTACTGTCGCTGCGGGATTGCGCCGGTGCTCACTCACCTGCGACCCATCTGTTGACCAATTGCCCAGTCGGAACGGCTAATTCGGGCAAGAACACGTGGAGGCGGCATGAGACACCAGGAGACCGTGTGACGGGCGAATCGATGACCTGGATACAGGCGCTCGTCCTCGGCCTGGTGCAGGGGCTCACGGAGTTCCTGCCGATCTCGTCGTCGGCGCATCTGCGGATCGTGTCGGGGGTGTTCTTCGGCGACGACGCGGGTGCTTCGTTCACCGCCGTCACGCAGCTCGGCACCGAGGCCGCGGTGCTGGTGTATTTCGCCAAGGACATCTGGCGGATCCTGCAGGCGTGGTTCAGCACCGTGCTGAGCAAGCTGTCGTCCCGGAACCGGGTTCCGATCACCGATCAGGTGACGACCCGGCTGCCCGTGGTCACCATGGGCCAGGCCGATCGCTACTTCGACGAAGAGCGGCAGCGCGAGCTGGACTACCGGGTCGGCTGGTATGTGATCATTGCCACCATCCCGATCGGCGTGCTCGGATTCCTGCTCAAGGACGTGATCCGGACCGCGGCGCGCAACCTGTGGCTGATCTCGTTCATGCTCATCGCGTTCGCGCTGGTGATCGCGGCGGCCGAGTATTACGGGCGCAAGCTGCGGCCGCTCGAGCAGCTGACCACGCGGGACGGGCTGGTGATGGGTTTCGCCCAGTGCCTCGCGTTGATTCCCGGTGTCTCGCGTTCGGGTGCGACGTCGTCGGCGGGTCTGTTTCTCGGGCTGACTCGTGAAGCGTCCGTGCGGTTTTCGTTCCTGCTGGCGATTCCGGCGGTGACTGCTTCGGGGTTGTTCAGCATTCCGGATGCGTTCAAACCGGCTGGTGAGGGACTCAATGCCAGCGGGGCGCAGTTGATCGTGGCGACGTTGCTTGCGTTCGTGGTCGGGTATGCGTCGGTTGCGTGGTTGCTGAAGTTCGTCGCCAAGCACTCGCTGGATTGGTTCGTCGGCTACCGGATCATCCTCGGTCTGACTGTTATGGGACTCCTGGCGACGGGTGTCGTGTCCGCGACATGATTAGGCTGACTACATGACGGTGATTCTGCTCCGGCACGGAGTCTCGACCTCGAACACCGCCCGCACCTTGGCCGGTCGCAGCACCGGCGTCGAGCTGACCGACCACGGCAACACCCAGGCCGAGGCGGTCGCCGACCGACTCGCCGGGCTGCCGATCCAGCGGATCGTGCACTCTCCGCTGTTGCGCTGTCAGCGAACGGTGGCGCCGCTGGCGGAGAAATTAGGGCTGGAACCGGTCTTCGACGACCGGCTGATCGAGGTCGATTACGGCGAATGGACCGGGCGACCGATCGCCGAATTGCTCAACGAACCCCTCTGGAAAGTGGTGCAGCGGCACGCCTCCGGCGCGGTTTTCCCGGGCGGTGAGGGGCTGGCGCAGGTGCAGACCCGGGCGGTCGCGGCGCTGCGCGAGCACGATCGGGCGCTCGCCGAACAGCACGGGCAGGACACGCTGTGGGTGGCCTGCACCCACGGTGACGTCATCAAATCCGTCCTGGCCGACGCATTGGGCATCCATCTGGACGGGTTCCAGCGGATCGTGGTCGAGCCGGCCTCGATCAGCGTCGTCCGCTACACGCCGACCGCGCCCTACGTGTGGCGGCTCAACGACACCGGCACCGATCTGTCCGCGCTGTCGAATCCGCCACGGCCCGTTTCCGATTCCGGCGCGGCCAAACCCGACGCCGCGGCCGACACCTCCGGGCCCGTTCCCGGCGGCGAGCTAGGTAACGCGGGGAGTGGGGATAATGGGAATGCGGAGCGCTGAGATTCCTTGTACACGGATAGTGGGCGTTGTATCCCAGCGCCGTGGGTAGTCGATCAGGGTCACGTATCAGGAGGTGCATGTGTCACGCGCAATCCATGTATTTCGCACCCCCGATCGTTTCGTCGCCGGGACCGTCGGTGAGCCGGGCGATCGTTCGTTCTATCTGCAGGCCATAGAGGAACCGCGGGTTGTCAGTGTGCTGCTGGAGAAGCAGCAGGTGAAGGTGCTCGCCGACCGGATGGGTCTGCTGTTGGACGAGGTTGCTCGCCGGTTCGGCGCCGAAGTGCCGCCGCAGGCCGAGGACATCGGCGATACCGCGCCGCTGGTGACGCCGGTGGACGCGGAGTTCCGGGTCGGCACCATGGGGCTCGGCTGGGACGCCGACGCTAATGCGGTGGTGGTCGAGTTGCTGGCGATCACCGAGACCGAGGTCGACGAGTCGGTCGTGCTCGACGACACCGAGGAGGGCCCGGACGCGGTCCGCGTGTTCCTCACCCCGATCCAGGCGCGCGAGTTCGCGCTGCGTTCGACCAGGGTGATCGCGGCGGGCCGGCCGCCGTGCCCGCTGTGCGGGGAGCCGCTGTCGTCCAGGGGGCACATGTGCGTGCGCACCAACGGGTACAAGCGCGGCGATATCTTCGGCGCGGCCGAGCTAGAGGAGTGATCGGTGACGCGGGCCGGGGACCGGTTCCACAGCGGCGAGCTGACGGTGATCGGGCGGATCAGCACTGCCAGTAACGTGACCCTGGTTTGCGACATTCTCGATGAGGGTGCAGCGCCGTTGCGGGTGGTTTATAAGCCGGTGCGGGGGGAGCGGCCGTTATGGGATTTCCCGGACGGGACGCTGGCTGGGCGTGAAGTAGCGTCGTATGCGATTTCCGCTGCCGTCGGTTGGGGGGTGATTCCGGAGACGATTCTGCGCGACGGGCCTTATGGGGTCGGGATGGTGCAGCGTTGGATCGAAGGGGTCGACAACCACACCGAGCAGGGGGATCGGCTCGATCTGGTTGATCTGGTCTCGCCCGGTTCGGTGCCGGATGGGTTTCGTGAGGTGTTGCGGGCGCAGGATCCGGCGGGGAACGAGGTTTCGCTTATTCACGCCGATGATCCGCGGTTGCAGCGGATGGCTGTGCTGGATGTATTGCTGAACAACGCTGATCGCAAGGGTGGGCACGCGTTGGAAGGGGTGGACGGGCAGGTGTACGGAGTGGATCACGGCATCTGTTTGCACACCGAGCACAAATTGCGCACTGTGCTGTGGGGGTGGGCCGGGCAGCCGCTGAGTGATGCGTTGGTTGCCGATATCACCGCGTTCGCGAAGGAACTGCCGGGGGCGGTGGCGGATGTGCTGGCTGAGCACATCACCGATGCCGAGATCGAGGCGTTGGTGGACCGTACGCAGGAGTTGGTCGACGATCCGGTGATGCCGACTCCGCGTACCTCTCGGCCGATTCCGTGGCCGGCTTTCTGAATTCAGCTTGCGCTGAGGTGATTTCCCGGCAGTGAATGCATTGCTGCATGCTGTGCCGAATGTCGGGTGATTTCTGTTCGGTCGGCAGCGTGAGTCGGCTGCCCGGGGCGTCGAAACAATGCGAGGCCGCGAGTGGATTGGCGGCGGATGCGATTGGTGGTGGGTGCCGTCGGCGGGCGAGTACGGTTGGTGGCGAGGGCGATCGGCGACCGGAGGGGTTGGTGATTTATGCCCTCGGCGGCGAGCGTGGTGGCGGCGAGTTCCGTTGTCCTACCAGCACCGCCGCCGACGCAGTTGTCTCGAACGCTGCCTCAGCTGAAGGAATGTGGGCCGAAGCGGCCCCACGCGACGAATACGGCGATGCCGAGATAGACCAGATTCACTATCGCGAACTTCCAACCACCATCGCGCAAATGGGTGATCATCGCGCCGATCATCAGCACGACCCAGCAGGCGGCGGTGACCGGCACCATGACGGGTGCGATATCGAGCACGGCAGGCAGGATCAGGCCGACCGCTGCCAGAATCTCGACCACTCCGAGGGCTTTGATGAACCCGGCATCGACGCGATCGGTCCACTCCCCGCCAGACGCCGCGGCCAGTTTCGCCTTGGGCACGAACGTCTTCGTGATCCCACCGGCCAGCGCGACAACCGCCAATACTCCGGCAGCGATCCACAGCGCGAGGTTCATGAGATTCTCCTTCAACATCGCAGGCAGCTCTGACACCGCCGCGTTCATCCGAACTGGCTCGCCGATGCGCTGACGAACGCCGACCACATCGACACCCGATGAACTCACCAGGCGCCCATAAGACGCCCGCACCCCGCCACCCGTGACGCCTCACTCGCGTGACGTGCGCCATAGCCGCACACCTTCTGATTTCCCGCACCGGAAATCGCATGCGAATCCAGGTGCGGGAAATCAGAAGCCGTGCGTCTGTGCAATCGGGGGCGCGCACCGTACGGGTCGCGTGTGGATGGTCGACCGCGGTCACTCTTTCAGGGCCATCCCCTGGCCGCCGGCGGCGTCGCGTGGCAACGAAATGTCGGGCTCTTCACGGTCGACCGCGATCACGGTCGATGGCGGAAGCTGATGCGCCTGCGGCGGGGGTGATCTCGATGGCTCGTCGGATGTGATCGGGCAGGTGCGATAAAGACGCGTCCGGTGAGTGGTTCGACCCGGGCGTGTCCGGTGAGCCGTGCGCCCCGAGCGTGTCCGGACTGCTCATGCGGCCTCGGTCTGAAGGGCGGGGCCGAGGAGGAGCCCACCGTCGATGACGTACTCCGAGCCCGTGATGAACGAGGCGTCCGATGACGTGAGGAACAGGAGAAGCCGGGTGACGTCGGTCGGTTCTCCGAGCCGGGGGATGGCGAACGGCTCGGGTGAGTAGAAATCGGCGATCGCCGCGGTGGCGCCGGCCGCTGGTTCTTGGATGAAGGGGGTCGCGATCACGCCGGGGTGGATGGTGTTCACCCGGATGTGGTCGCGGCCGAGTTCGAGTGCTGCCGTTCGGGTGAGCCCTCGGATGGCCCACTTGCTGGCGACGTACGGCGCGTAGTGAGCCGTGCCGCCCATGCTCATGGTCGAGGCGATG
Organism: Nocardia sp. NPDC051756; assembly: GCF_040681495.1. NCBI lineage: Bacteria > Bacillati > Actinomycetota > Actinomycetes > Mycobacteriales > Nocardiaceae > Nocardia > Nocardia sp. NPDC051756. Next base: position 482,436 of record NZ_JBFAYV010000006.1, read on the forward strand.
TTGACGATGGTTCCCCCTGCTGCGCGGCGCAGCGCGGGGGCTGCGACCTTGATGCCGAGGAAGGTCCCGGTGAGGTTGATGTCGAGGATGCGCGACCACGTGGCCTGGCCCGTATTTTCGATGGTTGCCGGCGGGTTCTGCACCCCTGCGTTGTTGACGAGCACGTTCAGGTCACCGAAGGCGCTCTCGGCGGCCAGCACAGCGGCGGACCACGAGCTCTCGTCGGTGACGTCGAGGCGGGTGAAGCGAGCGCGGGTCCCGAGCTCGTCGGCGAGCGCGGCGCCGCGTTCGGCGTCGATGCCGCCGATCACCACGTTCGCTCCTTCCGCGTGAAAGGCGCGCACGTGGCTCGAGCCCTGGCCGCCGGTTCCACCGGTCACGAGCACGGTCTGGTTGTCGAAGCGGGGCATCAGATGTTCCTTCGGTATGAGGTAGCTGGCCGGGGTCATCAGTGATGAACGGCGGCCAATGGTGAGCCGATCGACTCACCATTGCTCCGACAGTAGGTCTGCGGCAGAGGTGAGTCAAGCCACTCACCTCGTATGCTTGGCCTATGAGCAAGGTCGTGACGACGTATCACCAGCGCGTCGCCCAAGAGAAGCGCGCGCTGATCGTGACAGCCGCGACCGCACTGTTTCTCGAGTTGGGCTACGACCGGACGTCGCTGGCGCGGATCGCGGAGCGCTCGGGCGTTTCACGGGCCACCTTGTTCAAGCAGTTTCCGAGCAAAGCTGCCCTGTTCGACGCCATCGTGACCGAGTCATGGTCGAACGCCGACGAGGCGGATCCGCCGTCGGCCGGCAACGTCGTCGACGGGCTCGGCATCATCGGCCGCCGCTACGCCGAGCTGTTGGGCCGTGCCCAGATGACCGACCTGTTCCGGATCGTCATCGCCGAGCTGCCGCGGTTTCCTGAGCTGGCCCATGCGCAGTTCTCGCACGGGAAGATGCCCTACTTCGAGTCGGTACGCGGCTACCTCCTGGCCGAGCACGAGGCGGGAACGGTGCGGGTCGAGGACGTGGACCTCGCGGCCACCCAGTTCCTGGGCATGATCTCCAACTACGTCTTCTGGCCGTCACTGCTGGTGCCGGGCTGGGCGGTGGGCGCCGAACGCGTCGCTCAGGTCGTCGACGAGGCCGTCCGCACCTTCGCCGCCCGGTACGGCGCGACCGGACCAGCGACGTCCATCAGCGACTGATCCCGCCGCCGGCCCAAAACGTGCAAGGCTGGGCTCTCGAGGTGGAAACCGATAGCAATCGGGCGAGTGATGTTGCGGCACTGGTTCAGTGGGCGCACCGGGTTCCGATCGCGGGTGGTTCGGCATCGAATGCAGGACTGCACCGTGTGCCGATCGCAGGCGATGCCCCTGTCGATCGACTCGGATTTCTCATTGCCCTCGGGCCGCCGGGCCGCTACCGTCGGCGGTTGATTCCATGGCGCCCGGTGCAGCAGCGCAGATCCTCCGACAGCTGATTCTGCGAGAGCGAAAATCTTGACATCCCATGATTTGCTGAAAAACGCAGGTCGGGAGCGGCAGGTCAGCGGCTTACGGCGGGCTCTGGACCGGGGCGGGGGTCGATGATCTCGACCACACCTTTACCCTCGAATCATGCAGTCCTGGTCCGATACCGCCCTACCCACCATCCCCGGAGCAGGGCCACCGTTGCGGTTGTACGACACCGCCGACCGTCAGGTACGGCCGGTGACACCCGGTGCCACCGCCACCATGTACGTCTGCGGGATCACCCCGTACGACGCGACCCATCTCGGTCACGCCGCCACCTACCTGACCTTCGATCTGGTCAACCGCGCGCTGCGCGACGCCGGCCACGACGTGCACTACGTGCAAAACGTCACCGACGTGGACGATCCGCTGTTCGAGCGGGCCGAGCGCGACGGCCTGGACTGGCGCGACCTGGGCACCCGCGAGATCAACCTGTTCCGTGAGGACATGACCGCGCTGCGCATCGTGCCGCCGCGCGAGTACATCGGCGCGATCGAATCCGTCGACGAGGTCATCGAATTCGTGCAGAAGCTGCTGGCTTCAGGCGCGGCCTACGTCGTCGACGACGCCGAGTTCCCCGACATCTACTTCCGCGCCGACGCCACCGAGCAGTTCGGCTACGAGTCCGGTTACGACCGCGCCACCATGGAGCGCCTGTTCGCCGAGCGCGGCGGCGATCCCGACCGTCCCGGTAAGCGCGACACCATCGACGCGCTGCTGTGGCGTGCCGAGCGTCCGGGCGAGCCGTCCTGGCAGGCCCCGTTCGGCGCGGGTCGTCCCGGCTGGCACATCGAGTGTTCGGCGATCGCGCTCAACCGAATCGGGCCCGAGTTCGACATCCAGGGTGGTGGCAGCGACCTCATCTACCCGCACCACGAGTACTCCGCCGCGCACGCCGAGTCGCTGATCGCCGGCCGCCGCTTCGCCCGCCACTACGTGCACGCCGGCCTGATCGGCCTGGACGGCGAGAAGATGTCGAAGTCCAAGGGCAACCTCGTCCTGGTCTCGACGCTGCGCCGCAGCGGAGTCGACCCGGCCGCCATCCGCCTCGGCCTGCTGGCCGGCCACTACCGCCAAGATCGCATGTGGACCGACGAGGTGCTCGAGCAGGCGAAGGCCCGTCTCGACCGGTGGCGTCGCGCCACCGCCCTCGCAACCGGACCCACCGCCACCGACACCATCGCCCGCGTCCGCCAGCACCTGTCCGACGACCTGGACACCCCGAAAGCGTTGGACGCCGTGGACAATTGGACCCGCCAGGCCCTGGACTACGGCGGCTCCGATCCCGAAGCGCCAGCCGCTATCGCCTCCGCCGTCGACGCCCTTCTGGGCCTGAGCCTGTAGTTGCTTCGCACGTCTGCTTGTCGCTCCGCACATCCCGCATGACTCTGAGGGGGTGTGTGCAGGGGCAAGTAGGCGTACGAGGAATGGCGCACTACCAGGCCGGCATTCCGTGCCTCGTCAAGCCTGACGTCCGCTTAGCATCCGTATCAAGAGTGGGAGCCCAGTCGAAGGCGTTGACTGCGTGGTGGCCGACGTTCCGGGCAGGACGTTGCTGGCTGTCTCGATGTGCGACCTCGGCCGCGGGATTCGGTGTGACGAGCAAGGCGGTCGCGCGCAGTGGCACCGGATCGGCTCGACGGCCCGGCCAGCGTTCGGGTGAGCAGACACGACGTTGGGCGGTCGTCGCCGGCGGTCCGTCGACTGGGAATACCGCAGACGAGAGGCCGGCGAATGTGATTCTCCACTGTGCCGGAACTGCGCCCCATTCGATCGGCCGAGTGCGGATGGCGCGGCGGTGGTGCGTGGGACGCGCCCCATCGGTTTGGTTGGGTGTGGATGTCGGTCGGTTCGGTTGGGTTGCGCGTCGTCGGTTCGGTTGGGTGTGGATGTCGGTTGATTCGGTTGGGATGCGTCTCGTCGGATCGGTTGAGTGCGGATGCCTGTCGATTCAGCTAGGACGCACCTCATAGGATCAGCCGATTCGGTGCCCCCCGAAGGGCTGAGACAGCGTCCCCCGGATCGGCGGAAATGGTTGCCGGGGGCCTGCATTCCGTGATGTGGTACTGCGGTGTGCAACATTCCTGGGCGAGGGTTGATCGGGCGGCGGACGATGCTGGGCGGAGCGCTCGGCGCCGGAGTATTGCTGGCTGCGGGGCGACTGACCGCGTCGGCCGATCCCGCCGCGCCACAGACCGTGGCCGCTCGGCAGCGATTCTTCGGAACCGACACCGTCGACGCGAAAACCGGTGCGGTTCGGGCGGATCTAGTGGTGCTGGCCTGGGTGGGCTGCACCACGTACGCGATGGCCATGGGCGGGTCGGTGTTCCTGTTGGACGCTTGGGTGCCCCGCCTCACCAGCACCGGATATGTGCCCGCCACACCACAGGATCTCGCCGACCTCGCGCCCGAGGCGATCTTCATCGGACACGGCCATTTCGATCACGCCGGTGATGCCGGACGGATCGCCCAGGCGTCCGGCGCCGTCGTCTACGGGACCGCCGACCACGGCACGACTATCCGTGCCCAGGTGAGCGATCCGGCATTCCGGACCGTCGCCCTCGGTGACGCGAATTCGCAACCGGGGGAGCGGCACGACTTCACCGTCGGCCCCATCGAGGTGACCGCGATCCGCCACGTGCACTCCGCCCCCACCGCCCCCGAACGCCCCGGCGGCTCCGCCCCGTTCTTCCCGATGCCGGAACTCTGCGCCCTCGTCCAACATCCGCCCAGCCTGGCCGGCATCCTGCAAAACGTCCCGCGCCTGAACGACCCCGAGGGCGGCTCCCTCCTCTACCAATTCCGTGTCCCCGGCTTCTCCCTGGTCTGGCACGACTCCACCGGCCCTCTGACCGAGAAGGCCCCGCACGTCTTCGACATCTTCGCGAACCTACCGAAAACCGACCTCCACATCGGCGCCATCCAAGGCTTCAACCAAATCACCAACGGCCTCCGCGACCCCCGCCGCTACATCGAAGCCATCACCCCCGCCCTCTTCGTCCCCACCCACCACGACAACTGGCTCCCCGGCATCACCGCAGGCGCCGCCACCTACGACCCACCCCTCCAATCCGAACTGACCCGCATCCCCACCCCCCACCGCCCCGAACTCCGCTCCCTCCACGACCCCGCCGACTACATCCGCCCCGCCCGCCTAACCTTCCCCCTCTAACCCCCACCCCACCAACACGCTTGCGCCCACTGCAAACCCGCACCACCTGCCGCGAGAACGTCGCCGAGCGAGACGTCGTCGTGCCAAACCGCGAATGTCCCCTCCACCATGTCCCACTCGACAAGGCCACGCGCCCAGTTGCGTGCCGAGCGGGACATGGTTGCACCGCACCGTGAGTGAGCCCGCTGTGGTGTCCCGTTCGATGAGCTGCGGCATCGCATCGTCTGCCGAGTGGGCCGTCGCTGCGTCGGGACGCGAGTGGGTCGGCCGTGCACACCTTCTCGATCGCCCGCGCCCCCGGCCTAGGTGTCGAGCGGGACATGGTCGCGCGAAATCGTGAGTTCCCCTCGGCCACGTCCCGCCCGACAAGGGCATACGCCGACTTGCGTGCCGAGCGGGACAAGGCTGCGCCGAATCGCGAGCGAGCCTGCCGTGGTCTGCCTTTCGATGCGCGATGGCAGCGCATTTGTTCTGCCGTGTGGGCCATGGTTGTGTCGGAACGCGTGTGGGTCGTCCGTGTACGCCCGCTCGATCGTCTCCCCGCCCCCGCCTGCGTGCCGATCGGGACATGGGTGCGCCCGCCGGGTTATCCCGTTCGATGAGGGTGCGCCCTTCCGGTTGCTGGCGAGCGGGCGTTGCTGGGCCGGAGCGTGACTGGGCGGTCGGTGGTGTCCCGTGCAGTCAGGAGGTCGGTTCGTGGACTCCAGGGGAGAGGTCGGGGGAGTAGAGGCGGTCGACGTCTTGGGCGTATTTGGTGGCGATGGGGGTGCGGCGGAGTTTCATGGTGAGGGTGATTTCGTCGCCGCCGGGTTCCCAGAAGGCGGGGAGGACGGTGAAGCGTTTGATCTGTTCTACCCGGGAGAGTTTGGTGTTGCCGGCGGCGACGCCGCGGGCGATCTCGGCGATGACGCCGGGGTGGCCGGCCAGGGCGGCGGCGGAGGCGTCGGGCAGACCGTGTTGTGCGGCATAGGGTTCGGCCGTTTCGGCGTCGATGACGATGAGCGCGGTGTTGAACGGGCGGCGGTCGCCGATGGTGGCGATGGAGCCGATCAGCGGGGTCGCGGCCTTGATGGCGTTCTCGATGTTGGCCGGGGACATGTTCTTTCCGGCGGAATTGATGATGAGTTCTTTCTTGCGGTCGACGACGCGCAGGTATCCCTCGGCGTCCTGGGTGAGGATGTCGCCGGTGTGCAGCCAGCCGTCGGCGTCGAGGGCTTCGGCGGTCTTGACCGGTTCCTCGCGGTACGCGCGCATGATCGACGGGCCACGGACCAGGAATTCGCCGTCCTCGGCGATGCTGGATTCCAGACCGGGGAGCAGCCTGCCGACCGTGCCGAGCCGGGCCTCCTGCGGCGGGCTGACGGACGCGATGCAGGTCACCTCGGACATGCCCCAGACTTCGGAGATCGGAATGCCGAGGCCGAAGAAGAACCCCAGCGTCTCCGCCGGGATCGGCGCGGCGCCCGACATCGCCCACTTCATCTGGTCCATACCGAGTTTCGCGCGCAGCTTGGACAGGACGGCGGCATCGGCCTTCGCCCACTCGGCGGCAAGCGCGTCGTCCATCGGCTCGCCGGACAGCTCCGCGGCGGCCTTGCGCTCAGCGACGCCGAGGGCCCACTGCAGGCCCGCGCGGGTGGCGTCGTCGGGCTCGTTCGCCACCGCGAATTCGATTGCGGCCTTGAACTTTTCCCACACGCGCGGAACCGCGCCCCAGATCGTCGGCCGGGCATCCAGCAGCGCGGCGGCCAGCTGACTGCGGTCGGGTACGACGGTGATCTGACTGCCGAACACCTCCTGGAGATACAGCGCGGTGAACCGGTCGGCCATGTGCGCGGTCGGCAGGTAGGAGGTCTGCCGGTCGCCGAATTCGACGGGTAGCACCGAGGCGAAGGCGTGAGCGTCGAACAGCAGGTTGGCGTGGGTGAGTTCGACGCCCTTGGGGTTGCCGGTGGTGCCGGAGGTGTAGCAGAGCGTCACGACGTCGTCCGGTTGCACCGCGCGCCAACTGGCTTCGAAGTCGAAATCGCTGCGCCCCAACGACTTCAGCTCGTCGACGCTGATCGTTCCGGCCGGCGCGCCGTCCAGGCTGACGATGGTTTCGATCGGCACCCCGCACGCCCGGATCCGGTCGACGTATTGCGCCTCGCAGATCACCACCCGGTTCCCCGCGTTGCCGAACACGTAGTTCAGCTGCTCGGGAACCAGCGTGTTGTACACCGAGAACGACGTCGCCCCGGCGTGCTGCGCGCCGACTTCGAGCGGATAGAACTCCACCCGATTGGCCATCATCAAGGCGATCGTGTCGCCCCGCCCGATCCCGAGCGCGTTCAACCCCGCCGCGATCTCCCGCACCTGCGCGGCGTAATCCCGCCAGGTCAAACTGTGTTCGCCGCCGATCGACCGGACCGCGACCGCGTCCGGATCGATGGACGCCACCCGCTGGAATGCGGCGCAGGAAGTATTCGGTTCGGTCATCGCGCAACCCCGTTCAGAACAGCTGTCTATCTATCCGAGACGGTAAGGGCCGCGCCGCGACCCGGGGACGTTTCTGTCGATTTCCTCCACCACGCGCGGGTCAGCGTCGGCGATTTGAGTTAGACACCTACCCCGTAGGGGTATATGGTCGAGCTAGCCGACGGCACGCTTCGATTCGATCGAGCCGAGCTTTCCGAACGAGGAGTGAGGTACGTGAACCACGACCAGCACCGCGCCCCGACCCGCCGCACCGTCGTCCTCGACGTGCGCGGCGTCCGCTGGGCCAGCCAGGCCAATGTCGTCACCGCCGTACTCCGCCGCAGGCCCGGCGTCCTCGACGTCGCCGCCAACCTGACCGCACAGACCGCCACCATCGCCTACGACCCGGCCCACACCTCGGTCGCCGAACTAGCCGGCTGGATTCGCGACTGCGGCTACCACTGCGCAGGACGTTCGGTACCGAACCACATCTGCGACCCCCTGATCGAGCCGCGCAACGACGGCCACGCGCCGGACGCCGCGACCATCGCGACGACCGATGCCGCGCGCTCGGCTGACACCTCGCCCCACGAGATGCCGTCTGCGCATGACGCGCACGCACCTGTCGTTCAGGCCGGGCGCACCGATGCCGCGCACGCTGGCCACGACATGCATGCAGATCGCGACGCGTACACGGGTCACGACATGCAAGCCGGCCACGATGCGCATGCCGATCGTGATGCGCACGCAGGCCACGAAATGCAAGCCGGGCACGCTGCCCACGCCGGCCATGCCGGAATGTCCATGGAGGACATGGCCGCTGACATGCGGAATCGGTTTGTCGTTGCCGCCGTGTTCGCGGTGCTGGTGATGTTGTGGTCGCCGATGGCTACCGACATGTTCGGGTTGCATCTTCCGGTGCCGTTCGGGATGCGGCAGGATATTTGGGCGTTGATCTTGAGTTTGCCGGTGGTGTTCTATTCGTCGGCGATCTTCTTCACCGGTGCGGTGGCGGCGTTGCGGGCGCGCACGTTGGACATGATGGTGTTGGTCGCGGTGGGGATCGGGGCGGGGTGGTTGTATTCGCTGGCGATCACGCTGACCGGCGGGGGCGAGGTGTTCTATGAGGCCTCGACGATGCTGGCAACCTTTGTGCTGCTCGGGCATTGGTTCGAGATGCGGGCGCGCGGCGGGGCGAATGACGCCATCCGCGCGCTGCTGGATCTGGCGCCGCCCAAGGCGGAGGTGATCCGCGACGGCGCGCCCGTGGAGGTGCCTACCGCCGAGGTGGTGGTCGGTGATCTGCTGTTGGTGCGCCCTGGCGCGAAGATCGCCGTCGACGGCGTGGTGGAGGAGGGGGACAGCGAGGTCGACGAGTCGATGGTGACCGGCGAGAGCATGCCGGTGCACAAGGAGCCGGGCGCGACGGTCATCGGCGCCTCGCTGAACACCAACGGCACCTTGCGAATTCGCGCGACCAAGGTCGGCGCGGACACCGCGCTGGCGCAGATCGTGGAACTGGTTCAGCAGGCCCAGAATTCGAAGGCGCCGGGCCAGAAGTTGGCCGACCGCGCGGCCTTCTGGCTGGTCCTGGTCGCATTGTTCGGCGGCGCACTGACCTTCGCGGTGTGGCTGCTGGTCGGCGCCTCGTTCGCCAAGGCGATGCTGTTCGCCATCACCGTCGTTGTGGTCACCTGCCCGGATGCCCTCGGCCTCGCCACCCCGACCGCGATCATGGTCGGCACCGGCCTCGGCGCGAAACGCGGTGTGCTGTTCAAGAATGCGCTCGCCCTGGAAGCCGCGGCCCGCATCCAAACCGTGGTGATGGACAAGACCGGCACCCTCACCAAGGGTGAACCGGAAGTCACCGATGTGATTACCGCCGAAGGGTTTTCGGCCGACGAGGTCCTGCGCCTGGTCGCCGCCGTCGAACGCGAATCCGAACACCCCTTGGCCGCAGCGATCGTCCGCCATGCCGAAACCCTCGGCAGCACACCCTTGTCCGCGAACAAGTTCGAGAACGTCCCCGGCCACGGCGCTATCGCCGAGGTCGACGGCCATCGCGTAGTGGTCGGCAACCGCCGCCTGTTCGAACGCGAGCGCATCGACCTCGGACCGCTTGCCGCACAACGCGATCGGCTCGCCGACTCCGGCCACACCGCGGTCCTGGCCGCGATCGACGGCACCGCCGCCGCCGCGATCGCCCTCGCCGACGCACCACGCGACACCTCCGCCGCCGCCGTGGCCGAGCTGCACAACCTCGGCATCGAGGTGGTCATGCTGACCGGCGACAACCGCGCCACCGCCGAACGCATCGCCGCCGACCTCGGCATCGACACCGTCATCGCGGAGGTTCTCCCCGGCGACAAGGCCGCGAAAATCGCTGAGCTGCAACAGAACGGCCGCAAGGTCGCGATGGTCGGCGACGGCGTCAACGACGCTCCCGCGCTGGCCGGCGCCGACCTGGGCATCGCGATCGGCGCGGGCACCGACGTCGCCATCGAAACCGCCGACCTCGTCCTGATGCGCTCCGACCCGCTCGACGTCCCCACCGCCCTGCGCATCGGCCGCGGCACCCTGCGCAAAATGCATCAGAACCTGGCCTGGGCCGTCGGCTACAACACCATCGCGCTGCCCATCGCCGCGGGCGTCTTCGTTCCGGCGTTCGGCTTCACCCTGCGCCCGGAGATCGCCGCCATGTCGATGTCGGGTTCGAGCATCATCGTCGCCCTGAACGCGGTGTCGCTCAAACGCCTCCGCCTGCCCGGCCGCACCTCGAGCGGCGACTAGTGTTGGCTCGGTGAGTCAGCCCGTCAAACGCCCCCGCCAGCCGCGGATGCAGCTCGAGGTGCGGCGCGAGCAGGTGCTCGACGCCGCCCTGCGGCTGGTCACCCGTCACGGTTATGCGGCGACCACGATGGAGGCCGTCTCCCGCGAGGCCGAATTGGCCAAACCTCGTGTCTACGCGGCCTATCCGGGCGTGGAACCGCTGCTGCTCGCCCTCTTCGACCGCGAAGGGCAGCGCGCGCTGGCGACCCTGGCCGACGCGATGCCGGTCTTCACCGAGGACGGCGACTTCGACGACATCCTCGTCGCGGCGATGACGAACCTGCTCACCGCCGTCACCGCGAACCCGGACTCGTGGCGCCTGCTGCTCCTGCCCGCCGTCGACGCGCCGAGCCAGGTCCGCGAACGCTCCGCGGCCGCGATGCAGTTCGCCCTCGATCAGCTGCGCGCCCTGCTCGAATGGGGTCGTGACCGCCGTCCGGGCCTCGCGGACCTGGATCTGGAACTGCTGGCCATGTCCCTGCTGGCCGCGGGCGAGCGGGCCGGGCACCAGCTCCTGCTCGATCCCGAGCAGTTCAACATCGCCCGCTACGAACAGTTCGCCCGCGGCATGCTGGCCGTGATCGCCCCGCGTTGACCGGATCGTGCTGTACATGTCTGAGACACTGACCTAGATTCGGTGGGCATGAAGACGATTGAGCTCACCGCACCCGATGGCCGGCTCGAGGCGCTCCTCGCGCGACCGTCCGGGGATGGCCCGTGGCCCGGGGTCGTGGTGATCCACGACGGCGTGGGGTTCAGTGCGGATCTGCGGCGGACCGTCGGGATGCTGGCCGACTACGGGTATCTGACGATCGCGCCGAATCTGTTCTCGCGTGGACGGGTGCGCTGCATTCGGGCGATCTTCCGGGCGCTGGCCTTCACCGGCGACGGACCGCCGGTGCGCGACGTCATGGCCGCGCGCGACCGGCTCGTCGCCGAACCCGACTGCACCGGCCGCACCGCCGTGATCGGCTTCTGCATGGGCGGCGGATTCGCGCTGCTGGTCGCGCCGAAGGGTTTCGACGCGTCCGCACCGTTCTATCCGTCTCTCTACGGCGACTACCGCGCCGTGCTCGACGGCGCCTGCCCGGTCGTGGCCAGCTACGCCCAACGTGATCCGATCCTGATCGGCGCGTCCCGCAAGCTCGACGAGGCGCTGACCGAACTCGGCGTCGAGCACGACATCAAGGTCTATCCGAAGGTCACCCACGCCTTCGCCAACGTCACCCCGGTCGACCCGCTGCTGCGCGTCACCGGCCTCGGTTACAACGAGGACGCGTCCCGCGACGCCTGGCAGCGCATCTTCAGCTTCTTCGATACGCACCTGACCGGAGCCGAAAAGTCCTGACCTGGGCGGTTATTCACCGCGCCACTGCGGAGCCCGCTTCTCGGCGAACGCGCGCGGACCCTCCAGCGCGTCCTTGCTGATGAACACCGGACCCGCCTCTTCGAGACTCATCTGCCAGATCGGGGTATCCCAGTCCGAGCCGAAGTCGTTGACGCGGTGCATGATCCGCTTCGACGCGCGCACGGACAGCGGTGCGTTCGCGGCGATGGTCTCGGCCAGTTCGAGCGCGGCGGTCAGCACCTGGTCGGCGGGCACCACCCGGTTGACCAACCCCCAGTGCGCGGCGCTCGCGGCATCGATCGGCTTGCCGGTCAACGCCATCTCCAGCGCGATCTTCGGCGGGACCGCGCGCGGCAGCCGCAGCAAGCCGCCTGCCGCGGCGACCAATCCGCGCGTCACCTCAGGCAAGCCGAGCGACGCGTCCTCGCTCATCACCGCGAGATCGCTGGCCAGCACGATCTCGGTGCCGCCGCCGAGCGCGAACCCGTTGACCGCCGCGATGAGCGGCTTGTCGACGAAATGCTGGACCAGCCCGGCGAATCCGTATTCCGGATGCTCCGGATCGTGAATCACGTTGCCGCGCGCCAACTCCTTGAGATCGGCCCCGGCGCAAAAGGCGCGCCCGGTCCCGGTGATCACCCCGACCCGCAGCAGCGGATCGGCGGCGAGCTCGGCCAGCGCGGCGCCCACCGCACTCGACAACGCGGCATTCACCGCGTTCATCGCCTCCGGGCGATTCAGGGTGATGACGGCGATGTGCCCCTTGCGTTCCAGCGTGGCTGCGGCGGTCAAAGTGGCCCTCCTTCAGAAGTCCATTCGAACCTACCGGGACGCTGCCGCGCCGGACGGCGGCATCCCGGTCAGCGGGCGCAGTCGGCGAGCTGTGGATGTGAGCACAGCTACCGCGCCGCGCGGCCCATAATGACCGGTTCCGACCGCGACCCCGTGCAAGACTTGGCGCGTGAGTGGGCCGAGCAAAGACATTCAGCAGGACAGCGGCAAGTCTGACGCCAAGACGGGCACCGGTAGCCACGCGGTGCCGGATCGCGGAGACGTGATCGGGTCCGGGATCATCTGGCTCGCGAAGTGGTCGCTGTGCATCGTCGCGATCGCGGCCGGCTCGTGGGTGCTGATGTATCTGCTCGCCAAACTGTGGGTGGTGATCCTGCCGGTCGCGCTCGCGATCGTCGTCGCGACCGTGCTGTGGCCGCCGACCCGCTGGCTGACGAATCATGGCCTGCGCCCGGCGCTGGCGGCGAGCATCACGATGGTCGTGTTCATCGGAGCGCTGGCCGGCATCATCGCGTTGATCGTGCCGTCGGTGGTGGACCAGGCGCCGGATCTCGCGGACAAGTCCACCGCGGGTGTGAATCAGGTGCGCGACTGGATGCAGGGCCCGCCGTTGCGGATTCGCGACGAGCAGCTCAACTCCGCGGTCGACGCGATCGTCTCCCGGCTGCAATCGAGCGCCGCGCAGATCGCGGGTGGGGTGTTCTCCGGGGTGTCGACGGCGACGTCGGTGCTGATCACCCTGTTCCTGGTGCTCGTGCTGAGCTTCTTCTTCGTCAAGGACGGGCCGCGCCTGCTGCCCTGGCTGCACGCCGTGCTCGGCAGCCGCAGCGGCCGGCACGTCGAGGAGGTGCTGAACCGAGTCTGGGGCACCCTCGGCGGGTTCATCCGGACCCAGGCGCTGGTCAGTTTGATCGACGCGGTGTTCATCGGGGCCGGGCTGGTGATCCTCGGGGTTCCGCTGGCGCTGGTGCTCGCGGTGATCACGTTCATCGGCGGGTTCGTCCCGATGGTCGGCGCGTTCGTGGCCGGCGCGCTCGCGGTGCTCGTCGCGCTGGTCGGCAACGGATTCACTACGGCGCTGATCGTGCTGGCCATCATCGTCGCGGTGCAGCAGCTGGAAGGCAATGTGCTGCAACCGGTTCTGCAGAGCCGGAGCATGAAGCTGCATGCGGTGCTGGTGTTGCTGGCGGTCACCGCGGGCGGCTCGCTCTACGGCATCGTCGGTGCGTTCCTCGCGGTGCCGGTGGTGGCGGTGGTCGCGGTGGTGGTCCGCTACATCGGCGAGCAGATCGATGTGGTCACCGCCGCGCCACCGGAGTCGGACGACGAGGTCCAACCCGCACCGGAGTAGCTCAGTCGGTCTGCCGGGCCGCCGTCAGCGCGGCGAGCGCGCCGGCGAACATGGTGTTCTTGATCGCGCCGAGGGTGCCGGAATCCTTGCCGCCGAGCGGGGCGAGCAGGGCGAGCGCGGTGTCGGTGATCGCGCCCTCGGCGGCGGTCGCGTCGACGATATCGACGGCCAGCGCGTCGGTTCCGCCGAAGCGGCGGCCGGTGGTCATCGAGGCGATCGCGGTCTTCGGGGTGAGCTTGGCCTGGATGAGCGCGGCCATGCCCTCGGTGAACGGGATGCGGATGTCCACCTCGGGGAAGCAGAAGTAGCCGCGATCGGCGCGCATGACCCGGTAATCGTGCGCGATGGCCAGCATGGCGCCCGCGCCGAACGCGTGACCGGGGAGGGCGGCGACCGTGGGGACGGGCAGCGCGAGCACGCGTGCGAAGATGTGCTGCACCTCGCCGACATACCACGGGCCACGGCCGCTGTTCGCGCCGAGCCAGTCGAGGTCGAGGCCGTTGGAGAAGAATTTGCCGCTCGCGGTGGTGACCAGGCCCTGCGCGCCATCCGCGACGATGGTGTCGAGGTGGGCGTTCACCTCGTCGAGAAAGGCCGGGGAGAAACGGTTTTCGTCGGCGCCGAGGTCGAGGACGGCGATCTTGTCGTGGTAGGTCAGGTTCGGCATGGGATTCCTTATGTCGTGAGAGGGGATTTCGGGAACAGGTGAGTTGTCATGGGGGCGGCCCGAGTGCGAGGACGGCCCGCACCGCGGCGCGGAGTTGTTCGGGGGCCAGGGGATTGGTGAAGCGATTGCGGCGCAACAGGATCGCGGTGGGCAGGTCGACCAGGCACAGGTTGAGCACGTCGACCGCGCGCCGGTCGCCGCGGCCCCACAGGTTGCGCGACAGTCGGATCATCAAGTCCACCAGCACCTTGTCGGTGTCGGCGAGCTCGGTCGCGATGTTCTTCGGTACCTCGCCGAGCAGTTCGTCCCGCTCGATGGTGAGCAACAACCGGGAGGAGACCGGGAACTTCTCGGCGAACGCGACGGGCGCTTCGGCCGCGGCGACCACCGCATCGACCCCGTCCTGCTTATCGGGCCCGTCCAGCGCGTCGTCGACCAACGCGGACTGCAACGCCAGAAACCGATGCGCCGCCCGCAGCCAGGTGCGACCGAGTAGCTCTGCCCGGGACCCGAAGGTGTGATAGATCGCCCCGTTGGACACCCCGGTCGCCGCCGCGACGGCACGCGTGGTGACCGAAGCCGGACCCGAGTGCACGGCCAGCGACTCCGCGGCATCGAGGACGATGTCGGGGTCGTGGGTCCGTGGGCGAGGCATGCCCTCACAATAACAGAGCATCTGCTCTGCTATTCGATCGGAACCTCGCCGCATGCCGATGAGTGCGCTCTGTCGGCCGTCGGCGAACTCTGCGGTCTGTCGGCCTCGGCGGGCCGGCGCACTCACGGCTAACTCCCGAGGCGATGACCTCGCGCGACACCGCCAGCCGATTCCGCACGCGCACTACATATTTCACTGAGTAACAGGTACTTGGGGTCCTCGGAAGAAGGGTGCGGCGGCTTGGCTATCCTCGTACGAGCCGACGAGACAATGGGGTACTGTTCGGTCCTTCCACCCCTGCCCGAACGAACAGAACGGCGCCCGGCATGTCACGTGTGGTCACCAAGGAGCAGTACTTCGACACGGCTCTGGAGGTGCTCGCCGAACTGGGTTTCAAGGGGCTCAACATCGGTGTGCTGTGCCGCAGGCTCGGGGTTACCAGCGGCTCGTTCTATCACCATTTCGGCAGCTGGCAGGGCTTTGTCGACGTGTTGCTGGAGCACTGGGAGAACCGGCAGGTGCTGATCCTGCGCACGCTGAAGTTCAACCAGGGCAACCCCGACGACGACATCCGCGCCATGTCCGACCTCGCCTCCGGCCTGCATCACGCCGCCGAGGCCGCGATCCGCGCCTGGGCCGCCAACGACGAGTCGGTGAACCTGGCGCTCAAGCGGGTCGACGAATCCCGCAGGCGCACAGTGCACAAGGCGATCAAGGGCGTTGTCGGCGATGACGACACCTCCGCGGTGGTCACCTCGCTCGGTATGGCCATGTTGATCGGCTACCAGCAAATCGCCGCCGGCGGTGAAGATCTCTCCTTGGACAAGCTGCTCAACGAATACGCGCGCCTGATCTACTCCCACGCCCGCCGCTGACGCTCAGCCCAGCAGTTCGTCCACGTAGCACCAGCGCCACGCCTCGCCGGGCTCGACGCTGCGCATGACCGGATGCCCGGTGCTGCCATAGTGCTTGGTCGCGTGATTGCCGATGGACGAGTCGCAGCAGGCGATGTGTTTGCAGGACAGGCACATTCGCAGATGGACCCAGCTGAGCCCTTCATCGAGGCACTCGGCGCAGACATCCGGGCCTGCGGGATCGACGACCAGGGGGGCGTTTTCCAGATGGGCGCACGTGTCGCCCGCCCGGGGAGCGGCGAGCGGCTCGAGGGGTTCTTCCTCGGTCTCGTCGTACCGATCGATCATTGATTCCTCGAGATCCAGCCGGGACAGTACGTATTGCAGGATCTCGTAGTCGGCCCCACCCGAATCGCGCACGCGCAGAACCGTTTCCCGTTCGGCGCGCAGCATCTTCAACCGCAGCCGCCGGTATTCGGCAGTCGGAGTGGCGAGTTCGGATTCGGAGCGGCCGAGACGCTCCCAGGCGGCGTTGGTCTTCCAGGTGACCCGGTCGCGCAACGAATCGACCACCGAGGCAGGCGTTTCCGGGGTGACCCACTTGTCGAGTTCGGTCAGGCCCGCAGTGGTGGCCTGCTGGAGCAGGTTTGCCTTCTGTAGCGCGTTCTCGGCGCGACTCGGCCCGCGCAGGTGTAGCAGTCGCACCAGCCACGGCAGTGAAGTGCCTTGTAGCAGTAGCGTTCCCGCGACGACGACCAGCGCGAGAAGTTTCAGTACCGGCAGCTGCGGGGTGTCCTCCGGCAACAGCAGCACCGCGGCCAAGGTGACCACACCACGCATCCCCGCCCACGAAACCAGCACCGAATGCCTGATCGGCACCCCGCCGGTATGCCGCCCGAGCCGGCGAATCAGCAACGACCACGGGAAGATCCACAGCGGCCGGGCCAGCATCGTCGCGAGCAGCACCCCGATCGCGGCCACCACCAGGGTCCCGTGATCGAGCCCGCTGCTCCACGCACCCTCGAGAATCGCGCGCACCTGCAACCCGATGATCACGAACACCGAACTCTCCAGAATGAACTGGATGGTCCGCCAATTGGTGCGCTCCGCGATCCGCGACGCCGCGCTCTGCCACACCGGCGCACCGTGCCCGAGGATCATGCCGCAGGTCACCACCGCGATCACCCCGGACGCGTGGATTCCTTCGGCCGGCAGATACGCCGCGAACGGCGCGAGAAACGACAGCGTCGTATCCAGCACCGGATCGGTGATCCGCCGGCGAAGCAGCGCAAGCAGGTACGCCACCACGACGCCGACCGCGGCCCCGCCACCCGCGGCGAGCAGGAAGTCGCCACCGGCCTGCCACACCGACACGGTCCCGGCCGACGCGGCGATCGCGGTGCGCAACGCCACCAGCGCGGTCGCGTCGTTGAACAGCGACTCGTCTTCGAGGATCGTCACGATCTGCCGTGGCATGCCGATCCGCCTGGCCACCGCGGTCGCCGCCACCGCGTCCGGCGGCGCCACCACCGCGCCCAGCGCGACCGCGACCGCGAACGGCACCGGCAACAGCAACCACACCACCGTCGCGACGGCGAACGCGCTGAACAGCACCAACCCCACCGACAGTGACGCGATCGTGCGGAGGTTGGCCCGGAAATCCACCAGCGACGTCCGGATCGCCGCTGTATACAACAGCGGCGGCAGCAACCCGAGCAGAATGATCTCCGGATCGGGATGGATCTCCGGCACGAACGGCAGATACGACGCGGCGACACCGGCCACGGTCAGGACGAGCGGTTCGGACACTCCGAAGCGGCGGGCGAGCGCCGCCAGCGCCGCCGCCGACGCAACAAGAACCACAAGGCCGATCGCGACATGCACCGTCGCATTCTCGCAGAGCGCACCGACGGCAACTCGCCGCGCGGTAGATGACACGTCCGGCGTCGACGGATTTCCTGTGTGAGCGGGGTTCAGGGTCCATGCTTGTCGGCGACAAGGAGGTAGGCATGGAGGAGTTTGCGTCCTGGCGGGCGAACGGCCGGCGGTTCACCCACCGCGGCCACCAGATCTTCTATCGCGACGACGGCGGTGGCGCCGACGGCGCACTGGTCTGCATCCACGGTTTCCCGACCGCGTCCTGGGACTGGCATCGAGTCTGGCCCGGACTGTGCGGACAGTTTGCCCGGGTGCTCGCGCCGGACATGATCGGCTTCGGCTGGTCGGCGAAACCGCGTAATTACGTGTACTCCATCGCGGATCAGGCGGATATTCACGAGGATCTGCTGCGGGAGCAGGGGATCGACCGGGTGCACATCCTGGCGCACGACTACGGCGACACCGTCACTCAGGAGTTGCTGGCGCGCGACGCCGAACGCCGGGCGGCCGGTGACGAGTCGCTGGTGATCGAATCGGTGTGCCTGCTCAACGGGGGATTGTTCCCGGAGACGCATCGGGCTCGGTTGTTGCAGCGGTTGCTGGCCAGTCCGCTCGGACCGTTGTTCAGCCTGCTGGCGACGGAGAGCGCGTTCAACGCGGGGCTGTCCGGTGTGTTCGGACCCGACACCAAACCGACCAGGGAGGAATTGGATCAGTTCTGGACCCTGTGGTGTGGCAAGCGCGGCAAACGCAACGGGCACAAGCTGATTCGTTACATGAGTGAGCGGCGGAAGCATCGCGAACGGTGGGTCGGGGCGTTGCGTGACGCTCAGGTTCCGGTGCGTCTGATCGACGGTTTGCTCGATCCGGTCTCCGGCGCGCACATGGTCCGCCGGTATCGCGAGCTGATTCCGAATCCCGATGTGGTGGAGTTGCCGAAGGTCGGCCACTACCCGCAGGTGGAAGCCGCAGAGGAGACGCTCTCGGCGTTCCTCGATTTTCATGCGACCCGGGTTCCGCACCGGACGACCTGATCGATGATCAACGGCACACTGCCGCGGCGTTTCGGGTGCTGTGCCGTTGATCATGAACGCCACCGGCGAACCGGCCGGTCAGGGGCGTGTCGTTTCGCCTCTATGGCATATCCCATAACATGGTGGTATGGCAGGGACACGCCGAGCGCGTAGTGAGGGTTCTGTACGCCCACGTCCGGGTGATGCGCGGCGGCGGATGATCGAGGGGGCGGTCGAGTCGTTGCGGGTGCACGGGGCCAGCGCGACGAGCGTCGATCGGGTGCTCAGCACTACCGGCGCGCCGCGCGGGTCGGTGTATCACCACTTTCCTGGTGGGCGCACGGAGTTGATCAACGACGCGGTGGTCATGGCGGGCAGCGTCATGTCCGAACTCATCGAGAAACTGGCTCGGGAGAACGACCCGGTGACGGCGCTGGACAAGTTCGCCGCGATGTGGCGACACACGCTGGTGGACAGTGACTTCCGCGCGGGCTGTCCGGTGTTCGCGGTCGCGGTCGAAACCAACGACGACGCACCGGAATTCGCGCGTGCCGCCGCGGACGTTTTCGCTCGCTGGGAGCGTTCGCTCGCGGACATGCTTGTCCGAGACGGTGTTTCCGAGTTGCGCGCGCAGAGCCTCGCGACTTTGACTGTTGCGTCGTTCGAGGGTGCGATCGCGTTGTGCCGAGCGCAGCATGACATCGCGCCGCTCGACAAGGTTGTCGGTGAACTCCGGGACCTGATTCCCGCTGTCGCCCGCGCGGATTGACCCAAGCGGGTCTTACCGCGGCGATCAGCGTCGCGAAATGGGTGGTACCTCTTGACACAGCTATTATGGTGAACACCATAATAGGAAAACCGGATCGGGTCCGGGTGAATCGGGTTTGCGCCGAAGCATTCTCGTGGACCGGCCGTTGCCCTGTGCATCGAAGGAGCCGCTGATGTCCGTCGCCGATCTCCAGTTGGAAACGATCGAACTGGCCCAGGACGGGCGGGTGCTCACGGCACGGGTCGTCGCGCCCCCGCTCAACTTCGCCACTCCCGAGTTCGTCCGCGACCTGGACGTGTTGACCTCCGCGGTCGACGCCGACGACACGGTGGGCGCGGTGGTGCTCACCGGTGGACTGCCCGGCCGATTCCTCACCCACGCGGACCCGAGTGCGCTCACCGGCATGATCGAATTGCCGCATCCGTTCATTCCGGCCCGGGTCGCGGGACCGTTCCTGCGGTTCGGCGATCTGGCGATGCGCCTGCCCGGTGCGACGCGCCTGGCGCAACGGTTCGGCGGCGGGCTCGGCGCGGGGCTGGTGTGGGGGCATCGGTGGAAGAAGACCACGTTGCGGATGAACCGGTCGGGAGCCGTGTATCTGGCGGCGATCAACGGACCCGCGCTCGGCGGTGGCCACGAGATCGCACTGTCCTGCGACCTGCGTTATGCCGCCGACGCCGACCATGTCAAACTCGGTCAGATCGAGACGCTGGCCAACCTGATCCCGGGCGGTGGCGGAACTCAGCGTCTGTCGCGACTGGTGGGCGCGGCCAAGGCAATCGAGGTAACCCTCGAAGGCGCACCGCTGTCGGCGCAGGAAGGCTATCGCCTGGGTCTGGTCCACCGGCTGCTCCCGGAAGACCAGCTCCTGGCCGAAACCCAAGCAACCGCAGCAAGATTGGCCACCCGCAACCCGGTGGTCGTCCAAGAAGCCAAGCGCGCCATCTACTTCGGCACCGACAAGTCCCTGTCCCGCGGTCTCGATCGCGAACAGGCCGGCTTCATCTCCGCCGGCACCACCCCGGCCGCCACCCGCACCACGAAGGCCTTCTTCGAGGACCTCGAACGCTTCGGCGACACCCCATTCCTCGCCGATCCGAAGCCCTGGCTCGACGGCACCCGCGTCGATCAGGTCAGCAAATGAACGCGGCGCCGGCCACGGGTGCGGGGGCCGCGCAGGAGGAATGGCACAAGACCGCCTGCATCCTGTGCGAGAACAACTGCGGACTGCTGATCCAGCTCGACGACCGCCGCTTCGCCAAGATCCGCGGCGACAAGGACCACGTCGCCTCCGCCGGATACACCTGCAACAAGGCGCTGCGCCTGGACCACTATCAGAACGGCGGTGTTCGGCTGACCATGCCGCTGCGCCGCGAACGCGACGGTAGTTTCACCGAGATCGATTGGGACACCGCCATTTCCGAGATCGCCACGCGCCTGACCGAGGTGCAGCGGCGATACGGCGGCGACAAGATCTTCTACTACGGCGGCGGGGGACAGGGCAATCACCTCGGCGGCGCGTACAGCGGAGCGCTGCGCCGAGCCGTCGGTGCGCGGTATCGGTCCAGCGCCCTGGCCCAGGAGAAGACCGGCGAAGGCTGGGTCGACGGGCATCTCACCGGCAGCCACACCACCGGCGACTTCGAGCACGCCGAAGTGTCGGTGTTCCTCGGCAAGAACCCCTGGCAGTCGCACGGCGTCCCGCGGGCCCGCACAGTCTTGCAGGAGATCGCCAAGGATCCCGCGCGCAGCATGATCGTGCTCGACCCGGTGCGCACCGAAACCGCCGACCTCGCCGACTTCCACCTGCAAGTGCGCCCGGGCACCGACGCCTGGTGCCTGTCCGCGATCCTCGGCGTCCTGGTGCAGGACGACCTGGTCGACCATGTTTTTCTCGCCGAGCACACCACCGACTCCGCTGCCGTGCTGCGCGAACTGTCCGGCATCGATATCGCCGCGTATGCCGAGATCTGCGGTGTCCCAGAGCGATTGGTGCGCGCCGCCGCGCAGCGCATCGGCACCGCGACCAGCGTCGCCACCTATGAAGACCTCGGCGTGCAGCAGAGCCCCAACAGCACGCTCATCTCCTATCTGAACAAGCTGCTCTGGCTGCTCACCGGGAACTTCGCCAAACCCGGTGCCATGCACCCGCATTCATGGATGGCGCCGCTGGCCGGATACAGCCGCGACATCAAACGCACGCCGGTGACCGGCGCGCCCATCCTCGGCGGCATGGTGCCGTGCAACTCGATCGCGGAGGAAATCCTCACCGACCATCCCGACCGCTTCCGGGCGATGATCATCGAATCGTCCAATCCCGCACACTCGCTCGCCGAGTCGGCCAAGTTCCGGCAGGCGCTCGACGCCCTCGACCTGGTCGTCGTGCTCGACGTGGCGTTCACCGAGACGGCCGGGCACGCCGACTATGTGCTGCCCGCCGCAAGCCAATTCGAGAAGTGGGAAGCCACCTTCTTCAATCTCGAGTTCCCGCACAACACCTTTCACCTGCGCGCACCCGTCCTCGAGCCACTGCCCGGCACGCTGGCCGAACCGGAGATCTACGCCCGGCTGTTGCGCCGGCTCGGCGCGGTCGGCCGCGGCAAACTCGCCGTGCTGCGGATGGCGGCGAAACTCGGTCGCGGCCCGTACAAATGGACGTTCGCCGCGCTGCTGGCGGCCGACAAGTCGCTGGCCGGGCTCGCGCCGTATGTGCTGTACGAGACGCTCGGCCCGACCCTGCCAGACAACGCGCGGTCCGCCGCGGTGTTGTGGGGACTCGCCCAACGCGTCGCCAAGGTCTACCCGGCGGCGATGCACCGGGCCGGGCACCGCGACGCCGACGCGCTGTTCGACGCCATCCTCGCGGGCCGCTCCGGGGTCACCTTCACGGTCGACGACTACGCCGACGCGTGGGACTACCTGCCGTATCCCGACCAGCGAATCCCCTTGGCAATACCGGACTTACTGCACGCGCTGCGCGACCTCGCCACCACGCCGGTCACGCACACGAGCGCCGAATTCCCGTTCGTCCTCGCCGCCGGCGAGCGCCGCGCGTTCACCGCCAACACGATCTTCCGCGACAACACCTGGCGTCATCGCGACCCGAACGGCTCGTTGCGCCTCAACCCGGACGATGCCGCTCGGCTCGGCCTCGCGACCGGCGACCGGGCGCGCATCACCACCAATCGCGGCACCGCGGTCTCGGCCGTGGAGATCAACGACCGCATGCAACCGGGCCACGCGTCGCTGCCCAACGGGCTCGGCCTCGACCTCCCGGACGGCGACGGCACCGAACGCGTCGGCGTCGCCGCCAACGAGCTGACCGACGTCACCTGGCGCGACGCCATCGCGGGCACCCCGTGGCACAAACATGTTCCGGCCCGCATCGAGCGACTCGAAGAGGTCTGAAGGCGCGAGTCGCATTGCCACACAATGTTTGTCGGACCGCGAGAAACCGCGGGCGATTTGAGCAGTGGTGAACCCGTGACGCTCGAACCCTGAGGCCTCGGACCCCGATGCGCGAACACCCCGGCCGCGACCGTGTCTCCATTGGCACGGTCGCGACCGGGGTGTTCGCGGGAGGGCGTTGATTCGCGAGCCCCTCATCGACTCGCGAAGTTCACCGGATCAGTGGGTGTTGCCCTGAACGTCGATGCCGCGGGTGGCGAGCCAGGGGAGCGGGTCGATCGGCTCGCCGCCGGGCAGGTGGATTTCGTAGTGCAGGTGCGGGCCGGTGGAGAAGCCGCGGTTGCCGACGGTGGCGATGATGTCGCCCGCGCGGACCTGCTGGCCGACGGTGGCCAGGATGTCGTTGACGTGGCCGTAGATGCCGATGGTGCCGTCGTCCTGCTGCACGCGCACCCACATGCCGAAGCCGCTGGCCGGTCCGGCCTCGATCACGACGCCGTCGGTGACCGCGGCGATCGGCGTGCCGATCGGGTCGGCCAGGTCCAGGCCCGCGTGCAGTGCGCCCCAGCGCACGCCGAAGGTGGAGGTCAGGATGCCCGCGATGGGGCGAACGGTCTTGGGGCGGGCGGCTTCGACGGCGAGGCGGTGCTGCTCCCACACGACGTTGTCCGGCACGGTCTGCGGCATCTGCGCTTCACGCGGGGTGAACGCCGTGAACATCGCCTGCGGAGCCACCTCGGCTTCGGCGGAGGCGAGCTTTCCGGTGGTCATTTTGCCGGAGGTCGAGTGCTGGTCGGCGGCGGCGAGGACGCCGAGCGAGGCGCTGACGACGGCGGACACGGCCACCGCGCGGGTGGCGGCACGGTGGCGTCGAGTCCGGGTCGCGCCCCGACGAGAAGATAACGGAACGGTCACGGGCATGGAACGAACGTACGGGAGGCTCATGCAGGTTCCGCAATCGTGTGGCTACCGTCACAGTGGCGCGAAAGCCCAGTTCAAGTATTACAACTGTGTAACGCAAGTGCTCGCCTCGCGTGTTCACCTGGGGAAATTCCGAATTGCGCCGAGTTGACCAAATGGTCGCTCGCTGATCACACTATTTCAGTGGCGACTAATGGAGTCCGCGCCCTCATGGCGCTGTCCGACCCGACCCGCCGCGCCATCTTCGAGGCGCTCCCGCAGGCCCCGCGCGCGGTCGGCGAACTGGCCGAACTCACCGGCGTGACCAGCTCCGCCGTCTCCCAGCACCTGCGCGTTCTGCGCGAGGCCCGCCTGGTCATGATGCGCCCGGAAGGCACCCGCCGCCTCTACTCCCTCGACCCCCGCGGCCTCGGCGACGCCCGCGACTACCTCGACCAGTTCTGGCCCAGCGCCCTAGCCGCCTACGCCGCCGCCCTCCAAACCGCCCGCACCGACACCGCCATCTGACCGAAACCACTTCTCCCGCCGTCCATTCCGTGCACGCCGGCTGCTGGCGAGCGGGACCCTGCGGTGGAGACACTCGCGATTCGGCTCAGTGGTGTCCCGTTGGCCGAGCTGTCGAGCCGGTCGGGGCAGAACCTCGGCGGCGGCTATTCCGTGCGCCCGAGCAGGGGTATGTACGTGCGGAACGAACCGAAGGGTCGGGCACGCTGGAAGCAACCCGAATGGCCAGATGCGCCCGGGTCGGAACAGTCCGGCACGCTCGGGTGAGTGCGACAGCCCGCCACGCAAGGGTCGCGCCGATGGTCGGGCACCCTCGAAGTGCTGGCCGTGGGCGGTCGCCCGGAAGAAGCGGAACTCGACCAGGTCCGGTCTCGATGATTCGGTTATTGCGCAGCCCAGCTGACGGCGGGTGGAGCCGTCAGCCGACGCGGCGGTAGGGGGTGCGGCGGGGTTGGGTGCCGGTGCCGGGCCAGTTGCGCTTGTTGAGTTGCTTGTCGACGGCGTTGATCACCTCGGTGACGCCGATGCGCAGCAGGCCGGGGTCGGGGGTGTCGGCGTAGGGGTCGCCGAGCTGGCCGGCCCAGAGGACGGCGTGCCGGTTGAGCAGGTGCGGAGGTGGCCCGCCCCAGCGCGGCGGCGTCGGGCCGAAGAGGAGGACGGTGCGGGTACCGAACGCGGTGGCGAGATGGGCGACGCCGGTGTCGCCGCTGATCACGAGCCCGGCTTCGGCGATGGTGGCGGCCAATTCGATCAAGTTCTGTTCACCGGCCAGCACCCGGCCGATCGGCAGGCCCGCGCGGGCCGCGATGTTCAGCGCGATCTCCCGCTCGTATTCATCACCGGTGAGCACCACCTCGCGACCGAGCACCAGCAGATGCCGGACCACGGCGGCGAACCGATCGGGCGGCCAGCGCCGGGCCGGCGCGCCCGCGCCGACGTGCACGACGACGCAGTCGCGATGACTGGTGGTCGACACCGGCGGGACCAGGCCCAGGTTGCGCCGATCCGCGACGATCCCGTCGGATTCGAGCAGGTGACACCAGCGGTCCACATCGTGCATGTCCGTCTGCCACTCCGGCCCGGACAGCTCGGGGAACGCCGGATTGCGGTAGCTGAGGATCCGGCCCGGGTCTGTCTTCTCCAGCTGCACAATGCTTTCGGTGCTCGGCCCGTGCAGATTGACGGCGAGTTGCGGCCCGGGCGCGTTCCAGCGGAGTCCACCGACCTCGGCGGTCGGGATCATCGTGTCCACCGACGCGATCAGGTCGACGATCGGCTTGAGCCGGTGCGGTGCGGCGAGCACGATGTGATCGTGCGGCTTGGCGCGGCGCAGCGCACGAAGCGCCGGGACCCCGGTAAGTAGATCACCAAGGCCCCGTGCCTGCAGCACGAGTACAACCGCCACCCTCTTCTCCTAGCCACCCGAGACTCACGATTTCCGACCCACCCGTTCCACCCCATGGGCGTACACGACGAGAGTCACTGAGGGATGACTACCCGAGCGAAACCGTCGATAAACCCCGCTAGCGATCGCCCCGTGTGCTTTGGCGCACTAACCTCGTGGCATGACCTCCCGGCTCAACCCGTACCTCAGTTTCGGCGACACGGCCCGCGCAGCTCTGGAGTTCTATCGAGACGTGTTCGGCGGCACCCTGACCATCAGCACGTTCAGCGAATTCAGCGATGCGGATGCCCCCGGCGCGGACCTGGTCATGCACGGCATCCTGGAGACCCCGAGCGGCTTCACCCTGATGGCCGCGGACACCCCGCCCGGCATGGAATACAAACCAGGAAGCAGCATTTCGATCAGCCTCAGCGGTGAGGACGCCGCGGAACTGCACGGCTACTGGGGCCGGTTGGCGGAGGCGGGCACGGTGTCGGTGCCACTGGAGAAGCAGATGTGGGGCGACGAGTTCGGCCTGTGCCGGGACCGGTACGGGATCACCTGGATGGTGAACGTCACCGCGCCCGCGGCGGCGACGGTAGACGGATCGGTCGCCTGAAAGCCGCTTTTCGGCGAGTAAGCCCACTGAACCTGCGGGTCGCGCGGGCAAATGTCCAGGAAACTCCGCTGACGAGGCATAGCATCGGAGAATGACGACAAACAGCGTGCTCGAGGGTCCTTTGCAATCTCTTGCCCGCAGTGCGTGGCAAACCGTTCTGGTCACCGGCTTACTTTCGGTGATCCTCGGTGTGATCATTCTCGCCTGGCCCGGCGTCACCCTGCTGGCGGCGGGCGTCCTGTTCGGTATCTATCTGGTGGTCAGCGGTTTCCTGCAACTGATGGCCGCGTTCGGCGCACCGGCCAGCACCGGGATGCGGGTGCTGGCCTTCATCAGCGGCGTGCTGTCCATCGCCATCGGTGTGTTCTGCTTCCGGGACGAGCTGACTTCGATTCTGCTGCTGGCGATTTGGATCGGCATCGGCTGGTTGTTCCGCGGCGTCTCCGCCGTGGTGATCGCGCTGTCCGAGCCGGCCGTGCCGGGGCGTTGGCTGGCGGTGTTCTTCGGTGTGATCACCGTGATCGCGGGCATCGTGTTGATCGCCTGGCCGCTGTCCTCGGTGGCGACGCTGGCGATCGTGGTCGGCGTCTGGTTGATCGTGCTCGGCATCATGGAGGTCATCCTGGCGTTCGGAATTCGCAAGGACGCCAAGGCGATCCACACCGGTATCTGACGGATTCACTCGGCCCGCGGCCGCCACGTCGATTCGGCGTGGCGGCCGCCGCGTTATGTCTCGAACAGCGATTGCCCGAGGTAGCCGCCCGGCGACGGCACGCCCGGCGGGATGACGAACACCGACGAGCCGACCGGGGTGGTCCACACGTTGAGCGCGTCGAACTCCGCGAGTCGCTGTTGCACCGGCAGGAACTGGGCGTCCACGTCGCGCTGGTAGGCGGCGAAGAGCAGGCCCGAATTCGAGATCTGGCCCGGTGCGGGGGCGTCGTCGTAGTTGTAGCCGCGGCGCAGGAACCGTTCGCCGTCGTGCGTGTGGTGCGCGCGGGCGATGTGCGAGGACGGCGGGATGACCGGGATGCCGTTCTCGTCGACGGCCGCGAAATCGGGTTCGTCGAATTCCTTGGCGCCGGTGAGCGGGGCGCCGTTGGCGACGGTGCGGCCGACGGTGAGTTCCCTTCCCTCCTGGTCGATTTCGTCCCAGGTGTCGAGGGTCATCGCGATTCGGCGTAGGACGCAGGAGGTTCCGCCGGCGAGCCAGGGTTGTGCCGCGCCGTCGTCCCAGACGAGTCGATCGAAATCGGCGCCAGGGGCGATGTTCACGGTGCCGTCGACTTGACCCATGAGGTTGCGCGGGGTTTTGCCGGGTTCGGCGTTGCGGAATCCGCGTTGCACCCAGCGGACGGTGACCAGTGAGGAGACACTTCGGCACAGCACGCGGACCGCGTGTGACACCGTGGTCGCCTCGTTCGCGCAAACCTGGACCAGTAGATCGCCGTCGCTCCAAGCTGATTCGAGTCGATCGATGGCGAACGGCGGCAGCGGTCGAAGCCAGGACGGGCGTCGGTGGTCGAGACCCGAGGCGGTGAACACCTTGGGGCCGAAGCCAACCGTGATGGTGAGCCGGGCTGGGCGTTGTGCCAGTTCCGGTTCCGTGTCGGCCAAGGCGGGACGGCCCTGGGTCAGGCGGGCAGCGTCGCCGGTCCAGATCTTCAGGATGCCGACGAGATCGTCCTTGGCGACGCCCGGTTTCAGATCGAACGCGACGAAGGCGGCCTGGGACTGTGGGTCCGTGGCGATCCCGGATTGATGTGTGCCGTAGAACGGTTCGATCGCCGGCCGCGGTTCGTCGTCGCGGTGCGTGAGTATGCCCGCGCCCCAACCGATGCCGGCCGCCCCCGCCGCGACGGCGCCGCCCCCGAGCAGGCGCCGCCGGTTGAGCCGTCCCGGGCTGGTCTCAGCCACCGTGCGCCGGCGCCTGCGCACCGCTCGCGTGATCCGGCGCGTAATTCTCCTGGTTGCCCGAGAAGTCGCGCACCTGCGCGGTGAACGTGGTCGTCGACCCGTCCTCGAAGGTCAGCGTGACCGGCGTTTCCGCGCCGGTCCGCAACGGACCGGTGAGCCCCATGAACATGATGTGATCGCCACCCGGCCGTAGCTCCGCCTTCCCGTGCGCCGGAATCACGAACCCGCCCGCCTTGGGCCGCATCGTCTTGGTGCCACCCGCATCCGCGACCACCTCATGCAGTTCGACCCGGCTCGACGCGGGACTCGTAGCCGACACCACCGTGCGCGCCTTGTCACTCGAGTTGCTCAGCTCCCCGAACGCCGCCGACATATCACCGACGGCCGCCTTGACCCACTGGTCTCTGATCGTCACCGAATCTGCGGCCCGAGACTCCGCTTTGTCGTTGGACGAACAGGCGACAAGGAGCAGTGGAACGGCCAAAGCCGCAGCAGCGCCGCGCAGTACACGTGATGAACGGCTACGTGCCGAATTCCTGGTGAGAGTAAGCATGAAGATCTCCGATCGTGGGGAATGTGTTGTCGCGGTGCGAGTTCCGCACCGCTGTTTGGCAGGGGAAGTGCGGTCAGCGCGAATCTGGCTCTAGCGCGGATCGCGAGGCAACGTGGCCAGCACTACCGAATCGGTTGTGGTCGAACCGGCCGTATTGTTCGCCAGCCACAGCCACCAGCCGTGCTGCCCGAGGCATCGGACCGCTCGCCACCGGCTTGCCGTGTTGCCCGCGTCGAGCCACCCGGGGCGCTCGCCACCGCCTGGCCGCCTTGCTGCTTGGCCGCTTTGTCGCGGTGCGCGCTTGGCCGCTTGCCGTCTGGCCGAGTGGCCGTCTTGCCGCCTGGCTGAGTGGCCGTCTTGCCGTCTTGGCGCCTGTCCGAGTTGCTCAGTTTGCTGAGTTGTCCACTAAGCGCGGCGCACGAAGACCGCCTCTCACTGCGCGAGGCTTGCTGCGCGCCAGTCGTTCGGGTTGCCTGGAAGGCTGCGACACCAACGAGTTCGCGGACTGCACTTGAGTCGTCTGCCGATCCGGTCTGCCACTCAGTGCGAACTACCTGTAGTCGGTGGCCGCTCCAATGAGAGACAGATAGGCATCCGAAACCGCAGCGGCACAGCGCTATCCGTGTGACGACAACTGAATCGCTGGTTGCTCCGCGCTCTCCCCGGACTCGGTCAGCCGTTGGCAGTATCGACGATGCCGAGCATTGGACCCAGCGCAACTATTCGCTGCCGACCTCGAATGGCCGACAAGTTGCACTGTCGCACAACTCATTTCGGGTGATAGCAGAGCTGCAACTACGGCGAACGCCGGCGGGCTCAGCGGTGCAGTGGTGGCCCGCGCAGTCCGAAACCGGAGCTGAACAGCAATCGACGCGGCGCAGTGAGTGGGCCGACGGGAACCGCGTAATGGAAGACGAAGGGTGCGGCGGGACGGGTGCTGAGCACTCGGACGGCGCGGTTCGCGGCGGAAACGACTTTCCCGAAGCCGATTTCGGCACCACGGATGAGTATCGCCCCGACTGGGACGGCGACCAGGTGTGCCGCAAGCATCACCGAAGTCATCCCGGCACTGTGATGATGCCCGGGCAGCATCGTCAGCGCGACATGGCCGACCGCCTGCCCGATCGCCAGCAGCACCATCACCTCGGCAACCCCGAAGCGAGGCCGCCGCGCGCCGACAACCACGCCGACAACCGTGCACGCGGCAATCAGCAAACCGATCGAAGACTGACCGGGGGAGACGACACCACCACCGATGGCATGCGCCGCGATACTCACCGCCCCGGACGCCGAACCGACGAACGCACCACGCAACCGCGCCGTAGCCTCCGCCGATGTTCGCACCGAGCCATACTACTTCCGGTCGTAGGTCCAGCTCGCATCGATGGCACCAGTCACACGCCGCACCCGGCTCGCGCATTCGCCACATCGAGCGGGACTTGGCTGCGCCGCTACTCGCACGATGCAACGGTGATGCCCCGTTCGACGGTTGGATCTGGTCGAGCCATCTGGCTCCCGTGCGCGATTGCCGACGGCAGCATTCTGCACCTACACCAGCACCGGCAGCAGTTCTGGCCGCTTGGCTTCCTGTCCGGTTCCCGAGGACTCACCGCGCAGGCGGCGTCCGATCCACGGCGCCAGGTAGCGGGTGGCCCAGCGCAGTTCCGTCGTCACCGCTTCGGTGAGCGACCGGTTGACCGCCGGCAGCGGTTCGAGCCACGTGTCATCGACACCGGGGACCTCGAGTGCGGCGGCGAGAGCGCGAGCGACGATGTCATGGCCGACCGGGCTCAGATGCAGCCGGTCCTCGTCCCATGCGGCGGGATGAGTGGCGGCCAAGACCGGTTCGAAGTCGACGAGGATCACTCCGGTGCGGGCGGCGAGGGCGCGTAGGTCGGCATTGAGCGTGTGCACGCGGCCGGAGAGTGGCCGGGCGAAGGGGGCCACCGCGCCGATGTCGGGAAAGGTGAACGTGACAACTGTGGCGCCGCTGTCGGTGAGCGCGGTGAACATCGCCTCGATGTCCGCCAGCAAACCGTCGCGGTCGAAGCGCGGCCGGATGATGTCGTTCATGCCCGCCACAACGGTAACGAGGTCCGGTTTCAACGCGAGGGCGGGAGCGAGCTGCTCGGCGCGGATCTCGGCGGCGCGTCGCCCGCGAACGGCGAGGTTGGCGTAGTGCAGGGCCGGGTCCGCGGTGGCGAGCAGGGTGGCGAACCGGTCGGCCCAGCCGCGGTATCCGCCGTTGCCGTCGGGGTCACCGATGCCCTCCGTCTGGCTGTCGCCGAGGGCGACGAAGCGGGCGAAGGCGGGTCCTCGGGTCGGCTCCACGTCGAGCTCCTGTGGTCTGCGTCGGCGGATGCCCTACTGGCGCTCCGGTTTTCGAGTCATCGTCGCACGCGTTCAGAGCGGCCGGAATCCCGACCCGACGCCACCACCTAGATCTATGTCCGCCAGGACCATGCCGATCTGAGTGGCCACGGCGGGATCGTGCAGCGGCGCGACCGGCGGATGGCAGACCATGTCGAACACGGTGACGCCGACCATTTTCACGCCGATGTGCCCGACGTTCATGCCGACCAGCCGATCGCCGATGGTGACCGGCCCGCCGGAATCGCCCGGCTGGGAACAGGATTGGTTCTGGAACCACCATCGATGGGTATCCCACACGACGCCGCAGTTGTAGCCGGAGGTCCGTCCGTTCTTGCACACCACGTCACCCTGTTGCGGCGGCGCGCCGATTCCGCCGATCAGCGTCGCGGCGACCTGACGGATGGGCACAACCTTGGCGCGATCGAATTCGAGCACCGCGTAGTCGTCGAGATGATCGACGGCCGCGACGGTCCCGAGGACGCCGGCGTCCGGCATCCGCTCGGACCGCACCGACATGCCGACCTCCGTGCAGTGTCCCGCGGTGAGTCCCACCAGGCGGTCCGCGCGGTCGTAGCCGATGGTGGTCAGCGTGCACACACCGCGGCCGAGCAGGATTCCGGAACCGCCGCCGAGTGGCACGCCGGGCGCCGCGGTGGCGACGCCGTGCGGGCCGACGGCGGCGAACGTCATCGCCGCGACACCGAGAGCCAGTCGAATCCCGAACCGTTTCAGAGCGACCACGTCGTACCCTTCATCCTGGGGATGGTGCAGGTCACGATCATTTGTGCACGCTAGCGGTGGAGACGGTCCGATTCTTTCAGACCGACCGGTTTCTACAGCGCTGGATGACCGTTCCGTGATCAGATCTTGGGCGAAGCGCAATCACGGTGGTTGGCCCCGCAGGGGGAGGTCGGGTAGCTCCGTGGAGTGATGTCGAGGAGTGCGTGCCGTCGCTAGGTTTCCCTCGAGTCGAGGGAGAGATCATGCGCTACGCAATGGCGGTGCTCGTGTTGGTCGTCGCGTTGACCGGTTGCCGCTCCGCGCCCCGTGAGGATGCCTTGCAACGAGATGTCGACGCCATCGTGGCGGTCGGGGTGACCGGTGTGCAGGCGCGAGTGGTGGACGGCGCGGGCGACCGGTTGGCGGTGGCAGGCCGGTCGGATATCGCAGCGGTGGAACCGGTTTCGCCGAACGGCTTCTTCCGGATCGGCAGCGTGACCAAGTCGCTGGTTGCGACGACGGTCCTCATGTTGGTCGGCGAGGGGCGACTCAGGTTAGACGACACAGTGGCGCACTGGCTGCCGGACATGGTGCGCGGCAACGGAAACGACGGCAATCTGATCTCAGTGAGACAGCTCCTCCAGCACACCAGTGGGATTCACGACAGCTTGCCCGTGACCGACACTGCCGAAGCCTATTACCGACTCCGCTATCAGGCGCGAACCCCGGAACAGACGGTGGCAGCAGCTATGCAACATCCACCCGACTTCGCGCCGGGCACCAGCTGGTCCTACTCCAACGTCGGCTACGTGCTACTCGGGCTGATCATCGAGCAGGTGAGCAAACGTCCCTGGTACGAGGAGGTTCGGTCGCGGATCCTCGAACCGCTCGGCCTGCACGACACCCGCTGGCCCGGCGATTCACCCACGCTGCCCGATCCGCACGCGAAGGGCTACCAGCAGTACGAACTGAACGGCCCGCTCACCGACGTCACCGAGGTGGTGGACGCCGACGCCTCCGGCGGATACCTCTCCACCACCGCGGACATCGGCACCTTCTATCGAAACCTACTGGGCGGGAGGCTGTTACGACCCGAGGAGCTGGCACTGATGCGTACCACCGGGCCGGTCGACCATATGATCGGGCAGATCTGGCCCGGCATCCGCGACGGGCTCGGCCTGTTCTCGGTGCCGCTGTCCTGTGGTGGCGTCTACTGGATGCACAACGGCGGCCAGTTCGGCTACATCACCGAAACCGGAGTGACCGAGGAGGGTCGCCGCAGCGTCGTCGTATCGATGTCCACGGCTCTGCAAGCCGGTGAAGACTTCACGCACAGCAAAGGATTCGAACAGGAGCGCGCGGTCACCACCCTGGTCGATCACGCACTCTGCGCCGAATGAAGCGGCACCTCAGAGGAATTCGGCAAGGTGCGCCAGTAGCGCCTCCGGCCGCTCCTCGGCGATGAAGTGCCCACAGTCGGGGATCGCCGCGCCTCGGACGTCTTCGGCGTAAGCACGCCAGATCTCCAGTGCCGGAATGTCTTCGAGGAAGCTGGCCGCACCCCACAGGGCGAGCACCGGCATGGTGAGCCGATGCCCCGCGTTCGTATGATCGTGCTCGGCGTCGAGCGCGGCGGCGCGGTAGTCGTCGAAACCCGCGCGCAGCGCGCCCGGAGTGCTGAAGGCGCGGATGTACTCGTCGATGGCTTCGCCGGGCAGGCCGTGCCGGTTGACCGTCCAGGTCTCGAAGAAGTAACGCAGATAGCCGGGAATGTCGTGGCCGACAAGGCGTTCCGGCAGGTCCGGTTGCAGGTGGAACAGCCAGTGGAAGTAGCGGCGGCCGAGTGCGGCGTCCATCCGCCGCCAGGTTTCCCTGGTCGGGATGATGTCGAGCACGGCGAGCTTGCGGACCTGATCCGGGCGATCCAGCGCCCAGCGGTGCGCCACCCGCGCGCCGCGATCGTGCCCGACGACGGCGGCCGAAGTGAAACCGAGCGATTCGATCAGCGTGGCCACGTCGGCGGCCATGCTGCGTTTGTCGTAGCCGGTGGTCGGCTTGTCCGTGTACCCGTAACCGCGCAGGTCAGGGGCGATCACGGTGTGTCGCTCGGCCAGCGCGGGCAGCACTTTGCGCCAGCAGTAACCGGTCTGTGGCCAACCGTGCAGCAACACCAGCGCCGGACCCGAGCCGGCGCGGCGGTAGTGCATATGAATGCCGTTCACGGTGGCGACCCCGCGGCTGATCTCGACCATAGGAGCATTCTCGGTCCGGCCGGGCGGCGACGGCGGCGGAATCGGGTCAACTGCCTCGGGTAGCTGCGAATGTTGCGGCGGGGGACGGACTCCGGGGTGTGCGTCGCCGAGGCGGTCACGCGGTGGGGGACACGGTTGACGAGGTTGTCGGGGACACGGTGGTTGTCGGCGCAGGGGTGGTCGAGGTGGTGACGGTCGGTGTAGTCGAGGTCGTCTCGGGAGGTGTGGTCGTCGGTAGCTGAGGTTCGGGGCACACACCCGTTTGTTCGCCGAGGATGTTGATCTCGGCATTGGCGCGGGGGTCGCCTGCGTAGTTGATGCGGTCGGTGCACTTGACGTAGTTGTCGGCCGGCGGCTGCTGTGGTTCGGGGCAGACGCCGGTTTCCTCGCCGAGAGTGTTGATTTCGGCGTTCGCGCGGGGGTCGCCTGCGTAGTTGATCCGGTCGGTGCACTTGATGTAGTCGTTGGCCGGCGGTTGTTGAACGGCCGCGGTCTGCGGGGCTGCGGCAGGTGCCGGTGCTGGTTGCCCCGGCGCAGGGGTTGCGGGTGTGGACTTGCCGCTGGTTGCCTTAGTCGTCAAGGGGGAGCTGGCGACGGGTGTCCTTGTGGCAGCGGGCTTGTCGGTGCCGCCGGACGAACATCCGGTGAGCGCGAGGAGCATTGCCGCCGCCAATACGAGGAAGGCCCCCGCAAAACCGTTTCGGGTGGATAAGTGCACGAGTCTCGTGCCGGACATGTCTCCTCCTGGTACCCCGGGCTGATTGGTTCGAAGCTCGGTTGGATCGCGAACCACTGTGCGGCCGTGGTAGTTCGGCTCGTGTTGAACTGCGCTGCACTAGCCGATCGCGCCTATCGAGGTCGGGTGGGTCGGCAAGCCTGCATCGGCAGTTGGTGCGGGTGGCTCGATTGTGGTTCGGCGGCAAGCATTCCGAGTTCGGTGCGATCCTCGGTTACGCCGATTCCGCGGCACCTGACTTCGATACGCTGCACGCCGCCGCGCCGTGCGGAACCCGTTCGCCCGCGGCGGATCACCCCGATCCGGATGCCGCGGAACATCGGTTGCGGCAGAGACACATCGCAGGTTCGCGTGCACCGAAGTCGCCGTCGGCGAACGCGTTTCCGACCACCGACCGCGTGAGCGGACTCATGCGATGTTCGAGAGCGTCGAACAGCGTTTCATCATGCCCCTCGTGCCGCGGTCTCCACGTGCCGATGCGACACCCCGGTGAACCCTAACCGGCACCGTCGATCACCAGCAGACACCAGAATCACGGGGTTGGCGCACCGCCCACGATGTGCTGACCTGCGACTACGAAATCCCCGACCTCACAAAGCGATAGTCGCGCGAACCAGGTTGTGATCGGAGAGCCCGTCCGAATCCTCCACTGCCACCTCACGCACCGTCGCCCCGCGCACGACCACGTGATCGATAACCTGCGACTTCGCCCCTGAGGTCCGGGGACGAGTCGCCAGCGAGCCCGGCGGCAATTCGGCGACGGAGAAACCCTCACCGAGACTCGACGCGACCGTCTCACCGTCGACGTTGAAGTCGCCCAGCAGAATCGCTGGGTATTCCGGTGTAGCGGAGGCCATTTCGGCCAGCCGGGCCAGCTGTTTCCCGCGCCGCCGATCCCCGGTCACGTGGGTAGCGATGACGACAACCCCGCCCGTACTGACCGCGAGCGCACCCTTGCCCGGATCATCCGCGAACGACTCGGCGCTGATCTCCCGACTCGGCCCCTCCACGATGAGCACCAAATGCTCACTCGGATCGCGCAACGCGCCCGCATGCCTGCGCGCGGTCGGCACCCGCACATACTGCATCGAGTGCACGGTCCGCCCGGGCAAGGCCGCCCGCAGACTGAACAGTTGATCGCCGCTGACCTCTTGCAGCGCCACGACCTGCTCGGTTCTCGCCGCCACCTGCTCGGTCACCGCGTCGATGCGCGCCGCCTCGTCCGGCCACCGGCTGGAGACGTCCTCGTACCAATTCTCGGCGTGGATGCGGTGCAGAACGTTCCACGTGGCAACGGTGATCACAGGTCGCGATGCTAGGGGACCGCGCACGGACGCTGTTCGGCGGAGCGGCATCCGCTCGAGTGATGCCGGAGGTGTATGGGAGTGCGTGATCGGTTCGCCGGTGTTCAGGTCGAAGCGATTGGGGTATCGCCGGTTTCGTCGGTGATCCGATCGAGGCGCGGGAACAGCAGCTCCTTGATCAGCAACAAGACCGCCGCGGCGACCGGAATCGCGAGCAGCGCGCCGACGATACCGAGCAGCGCGCCGCCGAGCAGCACCGCGACCACCGTCACCACGGCGGGCACCTGCACCGTGCGGCCCATGATCTTGGGTGCCAGCAGATAGTCCTCCACCAGCCGCAGGAAGACGAAGAACCCGACGGTGGCGAGGCTGACCGGCAGCGACACCGTCAGCGCGACCACCGCGATGATCACCCCGGCCAGTGTCGAACCGACCAGCGGGATCAGATCCAGCACCGCGACGAGCACCGAAAGCACCAGTGCGAACGGCACATCGAAAGCGAGCAGCCAGACGAAGGTGACCACGGCGGTGATCAGTGAGATGAGCAGATTGCCGAGCACATAGCCGCCGACCTTGGCGAAGATGGCGTCACCGATCAGGATCGCGCGTGGCCGGCGTGCGTATGGGAAGAAGCGATACACGCTGGCGCGCAAGGTCGGGAAGTTGGCGGAGAAGTAGGCGGTGAGCACGCTGACGATCACCGCGCTGGTGACCGCGCCGAACACCACCTTTCCCGCGCCGAGCAGGCCGCCCATCCAGGAGGTGTCGGTGGCGATGCCCTGTTGCAGTTTCTCGTCCAGGTGCAGTCGTTCGGAGGTGCTGCGCACGATCGGGTAGGTCTGCTCTAGGTGCCGCAACTGATCGGGTGCGTGATCGATCAGCCCTCGGCCCTGATCGATCAGCGGAGTGATCGCGGCCGCGAGAAAAGCGGCGAGGCCGATCAGCACGCAGACGAAGACGATCGCCACGGCGACCCCGCGGCGGACGCGGTGCCGGGTCATCCAGGACACGACCGGTTCCATGCCGATCGCCAGAAACAGTGCCGCGATCACGAGCACCAGCGCGTCGCGCGCGTCGACCAGCAGGCGGGCGAAGGCGACGGTGACGATGACGCCCGCCGCGCCGGCCATGCCGATCATGAACGGCGACCAGCGATCGAAGCGCTTGCCCGGCGTGCCCAGCGGGTGCTTGTCGGTGCTGATCGCGGCGGCGTCGGCCTCGGCCGCGGTGATGAGCGCGGGTTCGTCCTCGGCGTGCGGTTGGCCGACCCAGTGGCTGTGGCCCGCTTCGGCCGTGCCGTCGTCCACGGAATTCTCTGTCGAATCGTTCACCGAGCTGGTCCTTCTGCTGTCACCACGCCCTGGCGGCGGCGGGTGCTGGCTGCCTACCCGGTGCCGCGTCGGCGAAACAGGACCTATGCATACATAGCGATCTATGCATATGATAGGCGTATGAGAACAGAGGGACGAGGCGAACACACGCACGGGGGCGCATTCCTGGGGGAGCGGTCGGAGCTGATCTTCGCGATCGCCTCCGGCGTCACCTACGCGGGTGGCATGACGGCGAAATACCTGGTGTCCGCGCCGGAGTGGGTGGCGCTCGCCCTGTTCGCGGCGACCTACTTCTTCGGCGGCTACTTCACCATCCGCACCGCGATCAACACCGTGCGCCGCGGTCGCTTCGAGGTCGACTTCCTGATGCTGGTCGCCGCGGTGGGCGCGGCCATGGTCGGCAAGTGGGCCGAGGGGTCGGTGCTGCTGTTCCTGTTCAGCCTGGGGCACGCGCTCGAGGAATACGCGATGGGGCGTGCGCAGCGCTCGATCGAGGCGCTCGCCGAACTCGCTCCCGACACCGCGCTGGTGCGTGGGCCTGACGGGGTGGTGCGCGAGGTCGCGGTGGACGCGCTCGCCATCGGCGACGTGGTTGTCGTGCTGCCGAATTCGCGCCTGGCCGCCGACGGGGTGGTGGTCGACGGAGTGAGCAGCGTCGACGAGTCGTCGGTGACCGGTGAGAGCATCCCGGTGGAGAAGGCGCCCATCGCCGACTCTGCCGCCGCGTTGGCGAGTAGTACGCCCGTGCCGGAATCGCATCGGGTGTTCGCGGGCACGATGAACGGCTCCGGCGCGATGGACGTGCTGGTGACCAGCCGGGCCGCCGACAGCATGCTGGCCAGGGTCATCACGATGGTCCGCGAGGCCGACACGCAGAAGTCGCCCACCCAGCGATTCATCGATCGCTTCCAGCTGTTCTACGTGCCCGTCGTGCTCGCCGGTGTGCTCGGCGTACTGGTCTTCGGTGTGTTCGCCGCGTCGGAACCGTTCGCCGACAGCTTCTATCGCGCCATGGTCGTGCTCGTCGCCGCCAGCCCGTGTGCGCTGGCGATCGCCACTCCGAGCGCGGTGTTGGCCGGCATCGCCCGCGCCGCGCAGGCCGGCGTTCTCGCCAAGGGCGGCGGACCCCTGGAAACCCTCGGCCGCGTGCGGTCCATGGCCTTCGACAAGACCGGCACGCTCACCTGGGGACAGCCGAAGGTCACCGACATCGTCGAGGCCCGCCCCGAACTGCGCGACGAACTGATCGCCACCTTGTTCGCGGTCGAGTCCTACAGCGACCATCCGCTCGCCGGCGCGATCACCCGCGACCTCGCGCTGCTCGTGCCCGCAGGCACCGAACGCACCGCCACCTCCGTGAACTCGGTGACCGGTCGCGGCGTCACCGCCCTGGTCGACGGTCGCGCCACCGAAGTCGGCAACCGCACCATGTTCTACGAACTCGATCCCGAAGGCGTGCCCAGCGAGATCATCCGGATCGTCGACGAACTGCACGAGCGCGGCCGCACCACGATGATCGTCCGGCACGCCGGCGTGTACCTCGGCGTCGTCGGCGTGATGGACATTCCGCGCGCCGAAGCGGCGCCGGTCGTCGCCAGGCTACGCGAACTCGGCATCGACGACATCGTCCTCATCTCCGGCGACAACCAGCGCGTCGCCGACGCCGTCGCCGCCGACATGGGCCTCGACGCCGCACACGGCGGCCTGCTGCCCGAGGACAAGGTCACCATGATCGGCAAGCTCGGCGGCCGCAACGGCACCGCCATGGTCGGCGACGGTGTCAACGACGCCCCCGCCATGGTCAACGCCTCCGTCGGCATCGCTATGGGCGCAGGCGGTTCCGCCGTCGCCCTGGAAACCGCCGACATCGCCCTCATGATCGACGACATCGGCCGCCTCCCCTTCGCCGTAGCCCTCAGCCGCCGCACCGCCCGCATAATCCGCCAAAACCTGACCTTCTCCCTCCTGATAGTCGCCGCCCTCGTCCCCGCCACCCTCCTGGGCCTCCCCATCGGCCCAGCCGTTTTCATCCACGAAGGCTCCACCCTCCTGGTAGTCGCAAACGCCTTGCGCCTCCTACGCTTCCGCCGCGGTGCCGAACACGCAGGAATCGACCACGAACCCCGGCCCATCAACTGACCGCACGGCTGCGGAGGCCGAGCCCGGCCGGCACTCGGTGCGAGTAAGCACTCGATGCCGAATGTTCGAACACCCCCGATGGGCGGAACACGCTGGTCACCAACGGCCGGCTTTGCCTCACGGCAGGGCTCACCACCGGCCGGATCGGATCAACTGGCAGGTAGTGCAGCAGCGCACTCGATGCCATTCCGCTCCAACCTCATTCGCTCGCCCCGGGTGGGTCGGCCCCAGCCGACCCGCCCTAGTTGACGGGGGATCAGTCTTTGTTGACCTGGCTGGTTCGCCACCATCCTTGGACGAGATCGGCGACGGCGGTCGGTTGGCTCAGGTATGGGGAGTGGCCGGTGTCCCAGGTTTCGGACATCGAGCAGCGGGCGGCGAAGCGGGAGATCAGTGGGGCGGGGATGGTGTGGTCGTCGCGGCCGGCGATGTAGACGGAGGGGATGTCGTGCCAGCTCACCTGGGCGGGGGTTGCGGCGAAGATCGACGGGGGTTCTGGGCGGAGGAGTTCGATTGCGCGGGTGGCGGTGGATTCGTCGACGTCGCCGTAGAGGTTTTTCCGTGCGTCGGCGGGATCGAGCTGTAGCCGGCCGTCGCTGTCGGGTACGACGACGAGCCCCTCGGGTGGGGCGCCTGTTTCCTTCGCGACTTCTTCGAGCAGCTGCGCGGGTGACTCACCGGCATCGAGAATCCAACTGGTCAAGAAGATCAATCCCGCTGCACCACGGACCGTTCCAGCGGTCACCCCGCCGAAGGAGTGCCCCAGCACCAGTGGCGGCCGGGCGGACGCGGCAACAATGTCCTCGACGAGGGCAGTGCTGTCATCGAGCGACAACTCGTAGAGGTCCGGCACCTCCACGCTCATATCCGCGGAGCGCAACCGTCCGACGAGGTCGTCATAGTGAGCGGGTTGATGCCAGGCACCGTGCAGGATGATCACGTCGGTCACTCCCGCAGTGCACACCATGCCGCCACGGCACAGTCAAGCCACACCCGCACACCCGCCCGGACACGCCGCGTTTTCCAGCTCACGCGCGCCTGGGCACTCCGCAACACAGTTCTGCGCCCGCGCGCAGGTGTCGGCATGATCCGCGGACAGCCGCGAATCGGCCCCCGTCAACACGGAATCTCCACATTTGGTGCGGTACCTCTCCACAGAGCATGGCTAGGGTTCCGGGCATGGAACAGAGCGGAGCGGCTGGGGGACAGCTGGCGCGGCGGATTCTGGTGGTCGATGACGAGGTGACGATCGCGGAGTCGGTGGCGGCGCGGCTGCGGGCCGAGGGGTTCACCGTGGACCTGGCGCATGACGGGCCGAGCGCGGTGGCCGCCGCGTCGACGCTGACACCCGATCTGGTGGTACTCGATGTGATGCTGCCCGGTTTCGACGGACTCGAGGTGTGCCGGCGAATCCAAGCCGAACGCTCGGTCCCGGTGCTGATGCTGACCGCCCGCACCGACGAGACCGATCAGCTCGTCGGCCTCGGCGTCGGCGCGGACGACTACCTGACGAAACCCTTCTCCCTGCGCGTCCTCGCCGCCCGCGTGCACGCCCTGCTCCGCCGCATGGACCGCGCCGCCGACCGCGACGGCGACACCATCATCGTCGGCGACCTCCGCATCGACGTCGACCAACGTCGCGTCTGGCGCGCCGACATCGAAGCCCAGCTCACCCCACTCGAATTCGACCTACTCACCCGCCTGGCCCGCCGCCCGCGCGTGGTCCTGGCCCGCGAACGCCTGCTCGAAGAGGTCTGGGACTGGGCCGACGCCGCAGGCACCCGAGCCGTCGACAGTCACGTAAAGGCATTGCGCCGCAAACTCGGCGCCGACCTGATCCGCACCGTGCACGGCGTCGGCTACGCGTTGGAGGCGCGATGAAACGCTCCCCGGTACCGAGATCGGGTGAGGACCCCCCTGCTGCGCGTGCCGAACGGTCGAGCGCCGAGGGTATCGTCCGGCGCCGCACGCTCATCGAACGACTCCGCGCGCTTTCGGACTGGATCGCCGAGATCCTGCCGCGCCCCCTGGATTCGGTGCGATCGATCAAGGTGAAGCTGGCGATCCTCATGCTTTGTGCCGGCGGAATCGCGTTCGGGTTCTTCCGGATCAAGATCGGGTGGCTACCGCCGAAGACGACCTTGGCCGCTGTCGGACTCGCACTGGTCACGTCGCAGTTCCTCGCGCACGGCATCACCCGGCCACTGCGCGAGATGACCGCCGCAGCCAAACGAATGGCACACGGCGACTACACCCGCCGGGTGCGCGCGACGTCCCGGGACGAGGTCGGGCAGCTGGCCGAAGCGTTCAACCAGATGGCCGCCGATCTCGCCGCCGCCGACCAGCAGCGTCGCGACCTCATCGCGAACGTCTCGCACGAACTGCGCACCCCGATCACCGCACTGAACGCGGTGCTGGAAAACCTCGTCGACGGTGTCTCCGAACCGGATCCGAAGACATTGCGCACCGCCCTCGCCCAAACCGAGCGGCTGAGCCTGCTCGTCTCCGAACTGCTCGACCTGTCCAGCATCGAAGCCGGCGCCTTCCCTCTCGACCGCGAAAGCCTCGACCTCGCACCGCTGTTGGCGGAGGTCGTCGCCGAGGCAGAGGTCGCCGCCGCGGCGCTCGGACGCGGCGTCCGGTTCACTACCGACGTGCAGCCAAGCACCGTAACGGTTTTCGCAGACCGTGCACGTCTGCATCAAGTGCTGCTCAACCTGCTCGACAACGCCGCACGGCACGGCCCGGCCGGCGGCGAAGTCCGCGTCATCGCCCGCCGACAGTCCGGCAAACTGGTGATCGAAGTGTCCGACGACGGCCCCGGCATCCCGCCGGCCGAACGCGCCCGCGTCTTCGACCGTTTCACCCGCGGCGGCCGAACCGCAGGCGGCGGAACCGGTCTCGGCCTCGCCATCTCTCGCTGGATCGTCGACCTGCACGGCGGCACCATCGCCGTCGCCGACCCCGGCTCTCGCATCCGCGTGGTCCTGCCCGGCCACTGACCTGTCACACCTGCCCGTCCCGGAGCGATACGTCCCGGGGCGATCCCGCACACCCTCAGGAGGGGAATGTATGTCCGAAACACCCGATGCGCCAACACCGTCGAGACCTGACGGGTCCGAACCGGCGTGGCCTGTCGAACTCACCGAGGGGCATCCGGCGCCCGGTACCGGAGCGACGTTGCTGGCGGACAAACCGCAGGCCGACACCGAGCCGGACGACGCGACGCCGACCGGCGGTACGGCTCAGCTGATGAACATGCGCTCGCTGCCGATTTACACAGCCCCACCGCCGAAGTGGCGTCGCGTCGCCAGCCCGCGCGGTGTCCTGCCCGCCGCCTGCCTCGCCGGAGTCACCGGCGCGGCGCTGATCCCGTTGGACCGCCCGGGGATCGGCTGGCTGCTGGCTGGTTCGGTGGCGGTCGGCGCGGTGTACCTGGTGGATCGCAATGCGCGTCAGTCGGCGCAGGGTGCGGGGTGGGACCCGGCCGAATCCGAATGGGACACGGCCGAATCCGAAGTCGGTTGGTCAGCCGGGTCCAGTGATCCGGAGACGGAACGATCCACGGCGACATCGAATCCCGGAGGGGAGGATTCGACGTCCGAGGTCGAGGCGAACGAAATCTCTGACGCTGGCGAACCCGGCTCGGCCGTAGCGGATTCGCAGCCCGTTGAACTCGAGAAGGCCCCGGACTCGACCCCATCGAGCCCGCGAGCGGCGGGGGAGTCGAAACAACAAGCGGCAGTGTTGAAGTCCGGCACGACGCAGAAGGCCCTGGCCGATGCCGCCGCCACCGCCGATGGGCGGGAGGCTCGGCTTGCGGAGGCGGACTCGAAGACCAGTGGGCTTGCCGGATCGGATAAACCGACGCCTCGCTCGGCCGGGCAGATCGACGATGAGGCGAACTCGGTCGACCTGGGTCCGCAGGCAAGTGAGTTCGGCGAATCCGAGGCACCACCGCGGGCCGGAGCTGACGGTGCGCGCAAAGCCGTTGCGGTAGAGGCGAATTCCACGGCAGCGGAAACGGCCGAAGCGAACGATGCTGCCGCGAAGACGGCTCCCGAATCGGCCGTACCGCCCAGTGACCGTGTCGCCAGCGCAATAGATACGACAAAACCCGACGCGAAGCTGAAATCCGACGCCACCGTAACGTCGGAGGATCCGGTAGACGCGACGACTTCCGAGGGTGCGCCAGACGCAACGACTTCGGCCGCGGTAGACGTGACGACTTCGGCTGCGGTAGGCGCGGGGAGGTCCGAGGGCGCAGTAGACGCGACGTCCGAGACTGCGGTCGATGAGACCTTGTCGTCGGCAGATCAGCCGACCGATGAAGATTACGACGAAGCCTCGCAATGGCCCATGATCCCCGCCGGATTCG
The DNA here is from genome assembly GCF_040681495.1 of Nocardia sp. NPDC051756. Lineage (NCBI taxonomy): Bacteria > Bacillati > Actinomycetota > Actinomycetes > Mycobacteriales > Nocardiaceae > Nocardia > Nocardia sp. NPDC051756. The sequence continues at coordinate 526,264 of NZ_JBFAYV010000006.1, forward strand.
GCGAGAAGTACGCCCGAATCTGGTGGACGACAATGCTGCTGGCTCTGCTGGCGGTCAGCACTTTCCGCGCGGCGGGTTGGCTGGGCATGCTGTGCGTATTCGGCGCGTGTGTCGCCGGATCGCTGGCGATTGTCGATCGACGCTCGGCGCGCGGCGTGCTCTATGACGTGACCGCCTGGCCGTTCGCGGTTTTCGAGGCGGTCCCGTGGGCGCATGCGGGGATCCAGCGGATCCGGACCGGTACGCGGCAGCGGGAGTGGGGGATCGCGGTGTCGGTGCTGGTCACCGTCGCGCTGCTTGCCGTGTTCGTGCCGTTGCTCGGCGGCGCCGATGCCACCTTCGCGAAACTGCTGGAGTCGGTGACGCCGCAGGTCGACGGAGACCGGACGTTCCAGTGGATCGCGGTATTCGTCGTAGTCGGATTGGCGGCGATCAGCGCGATGTACCTGCTGGCCGGCCCGCCGCCGCCCGCAACCGAATCCGAGGAGGCGGGGCGGGGACGGTCGCTGCGCCGCGTCGAGTGGGCGCTGCCGGTCGGTGCGCTCACGATCCTGTTCACCGTGTTCGTCGGTGCTCAGTTCATGGCCCTGTTCGGCGGCGACGGCTACGTGCAGCGCACCGCGGGCCTCACCTACGCCGAATATGCGCGCAGTGGTTTCTGGCAACTGGCGGCGGTGACCGTCCTGACCCTCGCGGTGATCCTGGTCGTCCTGCGCTGGGCGGCGAAAGACACAGTGGCCGACCGGTTGTGGCTGCGCGTGCTGCTCTGCGCGGTGAGTGTCCTCTCGCTGATCATCGTCGCGTCGGCCCTCGGCCGCATGTGGACCTACCAGCAGGCTTACGGTTTCACCTTGCTCCGACTGCTGGTCGAGGTCTGCGAACTCTGGTTCGGTCTGGTCTTCCTGCTGATCCTCGCCGCGGTCCTGAGCCTGCGCCGGATGTGGTTGCCGCGCGCGATGATCGGAACGGCCATGGCCACCCTGCTCGCCCTGGCCGTCCTGAACCCGGAACGTCTCATCGCCGACCAGAACATCAACCGCTGGCAGCACGGCAAGTCCATCGACACCGGCTACCTCGCGGAACTCTCCGCCGACGTCCTCCCCGCCACCGACCGTCTGCCCGAGCCCACGCGCACGGAAATCCGCAACCGCGTTCGCGACCACCTCGACCCGGATAGTTGGCACACCTGGAACCTGTCGCGCGCGAACGCCGCGGAGTAGCTGGCAGCGCGATTGGCGCGAAACATTCGCTCCCTGAGCGATACCGGTACCTACTCGATCAAGTCGATCAGGTACCGGTATCCACTCGCGGGTTCAGCAACGCGCGTCAGCTTTCGCCGTTCTCGTCCGGCAGCAGCCGTCCGGAGACTTGTTCCTGGGCCAACCTGCGCAGTGCCGACAGCAGGGTGTCGCCGAGAATCGTTCCGACGATGGCGGTTTCGGTCATCCGCTCGACGGTAGGTTCGTCACGCACGAGTCCGATATCGATCTCCGCGATGGTTTCGGCGGCCGCGGCGTAGTCGTCGAGGACGGCGATCACGTCGGCGTGGTTGAGCTGCCGCAGGGCCGCGCACACGTCGGTGAGGGTGTGGCGGGCCGGGCTGTCGTCGCCGGTGGACCATCCTCGGCGGGTGAGCAGTGCCTCGACGTCGGCCTCGGCCGCATCCTGCTGTTCCGCGCCGACCGGGGATCGGCGTCCGCCGAGTGCGTACATGGCTTCGCCGAGTGCCTCGTGCGCGCTGAGGTTGCCGGAGTCGAGGACGGTCAGCAGCTCCGACGCGGCACTGATCGACACCCCGCCGATGTCCACGAGCGCCCGGATGAGCCGCAACCGGTTGACGTGGTCCTCGCTGTAATCGACCTGATTGTGGTGGGTCCGAATGCCGGGGGACAGCAGCCCTTCGCGCAGGTAGTACTTGATCGTCGCAGGCGGGACGCCACTCGTGCGACTGAGTTCGGCGATCCGCATGGGCGTCTCCTGATTTCGCGGCTATTGACAGTGAGAAGTACAGCTATCCATAATCGCTACCGATAGTACAACTATCGATAGTTGCTGTACCAACTCGCGAAGGCTGAACCATGACCGCGACCCACCGGCCGTTGGCCGGACCACCCGTCACGCAGTGGCATCGCCCGCTGCTGTTGCTCGCCATCGCGATGGCGATCCTGGTTGTCGTGTCGATCGGCGGGATGATCGTCGACGACCGTGTGCTGACCGGCCTGCCCATCTGGGCGAAGTCGGTGAAATTCGCGCTCTCCACGCTGATCTACGCCGTGACCTGGGCCTGGTTGATCGCCCAGCTGACCCGCTGGCGTCGCTTCGCCTGGTGGGCGGGGACGGTGGCCGCTGTCGGGCTCGGTGTGGAGCTGGTCATCATCGTCGTTCAGATCGCGCGAGGCACGACGAGTCACTTCAACTTCACCACGCCGCTCAATGCCGCGCTGTGGAACACGATGGGCGCCAGCATCATCGGCGTCTGGACGGCCACGGTGCTGGTGGCCGCTGCGCTGTTCCTCAATCCGACAGCGGACCGGGCCCGCACGTCCGCGATCCGGGCCGGCGCGGTCCTCTCGGTGATCGGCGCGGCCTTGGGGATGCTGATGACGTCGCCGACTTCGGCTCAAATGGCAAGCGACAGTATGATTATCGGTGCGCACACCGTTGGGCTCGCAGATGGCGGTCCGGGTCTGCCGATCCTCGGCTGGAGTACCGTAGGCGGCGATCTACGCGTCCCGCACTTCTTGGGAATGCATGCGCTGCAGGTGATTCCGCTTGTGTTGATCGCGTTGGAGTTAGCTGCGCGCCGATTCCCGGTATTGGGCTCTGTGCAGAAGCGTCGCGCGATCAGCCTGGTCGTCACCGCGACCTACGGCGCACTGCTCGCGGTCTTGACCTGGCAGGCGTTGCGTGGACAGTCCGTGGTGCATCCCGATTCGCAGACCGGGCTCGCACTTGGTGGAATCGCCCTTGCCGCAACGGTTTCCGTGGTGCTGGTTCTGCGTGCCCGCCTGACATTCGCGGCACCGGTCGCGATCGGCGGCGCCCGATGACAAGCCGACTGTTCGACCTCACGTTCCTGGTCGCCGCCCCCTTCTGGGCACTGATGATCCTCGCCCCACGTTGGCGCATAACCCAAACGATCGTCGCCTCGCCGCTGATCTGCGTGCCGCCGCTGCTGATCTACGCGATCCTGGTCCTACCGGATTTCGCGACCGTCTGGTCCGCCGTGACGAGCCTGAACCTGCCCGCCGTGCAAGCCCTGCTCGGTACCAGCGCGGGCGCTGCCGCCGGCTGGGCGCATTTCATCGGATTCGATCTGTTCCTCGGACGATGGATCTACTTGGACAGCCGCACCCGCGCGATCCACCCACTGCTGATCAGCCCACTACTGGTGTTCACGATCCTGCTCGCACCGCTCGGCGTCCTCATCTACCTGCTCATCCGATCCGTGCGCGCACCTCGCCCGGATCGCGTACCCGCGGAGGCGTAATGGAGACCCTCATCCTTCTCGTCGTCGTCCTGTTCGGCCTGCGCCTCGCCGGCACCCTCGGCGCTCGCCGCTTCACCCCCTGGCCGACCTGCGCCGCCTACGCCCTGGCGCTGATGCTGATCATCACGGGCACAACCCATTTCATCCCCGCCGCCTTCACCGACACCCCGATACCCACCCACGCCGACTTCGTCGCGATGGTCCCGCCCTTCGTGCCGTTCCCCGGTCTGATGGTCTACGCGACCGGACTGCTCGAGCTGGCCGGCGCCGCCGGACTCCTCCGCACCCGAACTCGCCGCTGGTCCGGCCTCAGCCTCAGCGCCCTGTTCGTCCTGCTGATCCCAGCCAACATCTACGCGGCTTTGTCCGCGATCCCGTTCCACGGCACCCCGGCCACCCCACTGTGGGTACGAATCCCCGAACAGATTCTGTACATCGGGGTCGCCCTGTTGGCTGCCACTTCAACGGCAGTTGGCGCGAAGCCCGAAAAGGCGCGCACGACAACAGAGTCCCTGAAGGTCGGATAGACGGCGGCACTCCTGTCCGTGCCGCGTGCCGATCCGTCCTGCTCTTCGATGCGAGCGCGACCTGTCGTTCCTCGCTGACGGGGCGTCTTTCTCTCCGTCAGACGCCCGCAAGTGCGCGGGCGACCGCGTCGGACGCTCCTTCGGCCACCGCGGCCATCACGCCGGTGCCTCCACCACACAACACAGTCGCCCCGGCCTCCGCCAATAGCCGACCGACCAGTCGTGCCCGCTCACTCTCGAACTCACTGCACTCCCGCGGCCCACACACTGCGACCTGCATCCGCCACCTCCTGGAATCACGAAGTTCCCTCGCCCCGTAAGTCGGGCACCGAACAGGACGCCACCGAGCAGTTACCCGACCGTTGCCACCACCGAGTCCCACTCGGAGCGTATCGACGCACTGGCGGGGAGTGAGCGGGTAGGGAAGGCCATCACCGCCGAGGACGCCGGCCGTTGGCGCGATAGCTGCAACCCATCTGCCGGACGTTTGCCACCCACCAACTGCCGGCAATCGACGCAGCTCACCGAAACCGGCGCTCCGGTCTGTCTCTCATTCGACCAGCATGCCCGCCCAAGGTGTGCAATGTTGTTACTGCGCAACGGCATTGAGGGGTGTCTCGCAGCGCTGAGTAGGCACCGGTTAAGGGGGTGCGGCGGAACTATGTCGTCGTCCAACGTTTCCGGGGGGAGTTCCGCCGCGCACCGCGGGCGGCGCAAGGCGGTTCCGTTGTGGCCGGGGATGATTCCGCCGCCGCGCCCGCAACCCTGGCATGCGCAACGCCGGAACCGGCCGTGGCTGGTGGGGTCGGCCGCGGTGGTCGGATCGGTGGCCGCGGTGGCGGTGGTCATGGTGTACACGGCGTCGGCGAGCACTCCGCGACAGTCGGCCACCTACTCCGATCCGGTCCTCGGCGGCGGCCCCGGCTGCCAGCCGACCAGAAGCGAACAGTTGGTGCGCGGCAACGGAACCGGCTCGACCAGCTCGGGCCCGGACGTCATCCTGGCCTTTCAGTACGCCTACTACGTCGCCAGGTCGGGCGCCGACGCCCGCGCGGTCACCACGACCGACGCGACCGTGCCGCCGGTCGACGTAATCAACGCGGGCATCAAATCCGTCCCGGCCGGCACCCAGCACTGCGTGATCATCACCCCGATGGCCGACGGGCGCTTCGACGTGGTGATCACCGAGATCCGCCCCGACGCCGCCGTGCGCACCTACCGCCAGTTCGTCACGGTCACCGCCGCACCGGGCGCGGTCTCGATTGTCAAGATCGCACCCCCGACGTGATCGGTGCGCCTGACCGCCTTTACGTCGAAACGATCGCCAACTGCCGCGACTGCGCAACCAAAGTCCCTGCGCTGTCCCAGATCTCGAAGTCTTCCTCGTGAAACCCGTCCATCAGATAATTGGTCGTCACCCGACACGCCAACCACCCCGGAGCAGGCCGGTTCCGGATATGCACGGTGAGTTCGATGGTCGACGACCCCGGAATCCCGAGATCGAACACCACCGGCGCAACCGCGTCGACCAGAAACGCCAGCGCGATCGGATCTGCCTCCCGCCCATCCGCCAGTCGCATCCAGAACTCGACACAGGTGGCACCGCCGGGACTGCCCCGCCAGAACCCGGGCACCTCCGCCATCCGCGTCTCGGTCCGCTCGGAGATCGTGGGCCGCTGCCGCGGATACTCGGCGAACGGATCGACACAGTCCTCCGGCGCGGGCAACGCCGGCGGTTTGCCGTTGACCAGCGTGGGCCCTTCGGCCGCCCCCAGATCGGTGAATGTGGCCAGTACCCGCAGGATTTCCTTGTCGTCGCGCAGCATGCTCGCCTGCCCGGTCGCGGTGCGCCGCCCGACCCGCACCATCTCGGTGGTGATCCGCGCCGGCCCGGGACTGCCCGGTCGCAGGAAATGCGCGGAGGCGGAAAGTAAATCGGGGTGCGGGAACTCGTGGCGCAGCGCCTGTAAACAGGTAGCCAGCAGATACCCTCCATTCGTTGTGCTGATGAAGGTGGTCCACCGGTCCGACAGAGTGAGCGCGAACTCGTGCTCCCCGACCCGTTCGCTGGCCGTATCGCTGTCGAACACGAAACCTGCCGTAGTAGTCATCCCACGATCTTGCCTGCCGAACGGGACATGAGCGAGCGCGCATCCGGCCGTGTCCCGTTCCGCAAAAGCTAGCCAGTCCGTTGCTGGTTGCAGCGCGAACTACCGGTACGGCTATTGGATGTGCGCTCACGAGCGCCCCGGCGAAAGGGAGACAGATGCAGACATTTGCCATGAACACCGATATCGCTGATTGCCGGGTGGATCCCGGTCCGATGTCCGCGGCTCGCGCGCATCGAGCGATGCAGATCCACCTGGACTGTTCGGTCGACACCTGCCGGGTCCGCAGGCGCGCCCGCGGCATCCTCGTGCAGTCCGGGTCGATGGTGCTCGATCCGCGCGCTGTCCGTTAGCTGTGGACCACCGGAAAACTCGTCCCGAATTCGACCCATCCGGCCCGGCGATCCAGGCGAATTCCGTTCCGTCCAATCCCCAGCACGGCTTCGAGCCGTATCGACGGAAGCGAAAGACAACAATGACTGGTATGCGACGTTCGGTCGTGGCGGCGATGGTGCTGACCGCGTTGGTGGGTGCCTCGGCTTGTTCGAGCGACAACAAGTCCGACGACAAGACCGCGGCCCCCTCCGCGTCCGCGGCGATGACCACCTCGGCCGCCGCGTCGGGTGATCTGGTCGGTTCCGGCTGCAAGGCCTACGCTCAGCAGGTGCCGACCGGCGCCGGCTCGGTCAGCGGCATGGCGATGGATCCGGTCGCCACGGCGGCCTCGCACAACCCGCTGCTGACCACGTTGGTCGCCGCGGTGTCGGGGCAGCTCAATCCGCAGGTGAATTTGGTCGACACGCTCAACGGTGGTCAGTTCACCGTGTTCGCGCCGGTCGACGCGGCGTTCGCGAAGATCGATCCGGCCACGGTGGAGTCGTTGAAGACCGACTCGGCCACGCTCACCAAGATCCTGACCTATCACGTAGTGCCGGGCCAGGTCACCCCGGACAAGATCGCGGGCTCGCACAAGACCGTCGAAGGCGCGAACGTGACGGTCACCCGCAGTGGAGATGACATCAAAGTGGGTAATGCTTCGGTGATCTGCGGTGGCGTGAAGACGGCAAATGCGACGGTATACATGATCGATACCGTGCTGATGCCGCCGGCCGCGTAACCTCGCCACACCGTAGTTCGGAATGGTCCTTCCCCTTCAGGAGTCGTGCTCGCCGTGTTGCTGCCGCAGATCCATTCCAGATCCGTCCCTGTCAGCGATCGATGCGGAGGTGAGCATGCCGAATGAGCCGAAGCTCGCCGCGATCCGCCTGCGCCGCAACAGCGGCGAGGGCGGACCGCCGGTGACGCCGTCGTGCTCGACCGGCCTGGATCCGGAGGAGGCCGCGCGGTCGCGGCGGCTGGTCGAACTACTCGATTCGATCGCGGGCGGCGATCGAGATGCCTTCACCGAGTTCTATCGGGCGACCAGTCACCGGGTGTTCGGCTTGGCGCTGCGTATTCTGCGCGGTCACGCGGCGGCCGAGGAGATCACCCAGGAGGTGTATCTGCAAGCCTGGTCGCTGGCGTCGGGGTATGACCGGAAGCTGTCCAGTCCGATGGGTTGGCTGATGATGCTGACCCACCGGCGGGCGGTGGACCGGGTGCGCCGCGAGCAGTCCGCCGCCAGCCGCGACATCGCTTACGGCCAAGCCAATTTGGGCCGTGATCACGATGTCGTCGCCGAGGAGGTCGGGCAGCTGCTCGACGAGCAGTCGGTGCTCGACTGTCTCGAGACGTTGACTGCGATCCAGCGGGAGGCGGTCGCGCTGGCGTATTACAGCGGCCGCACCTACAGCGAGGTCGCCGACCACCTCGAGGTCCCGTTGCCCACCATCAAGACCCGGATCCGGGACGGATTGAAGCGGCTCGAGAACTGCCTGACAGGAAGTGATACCCGATGACCGACCCCGAGCGGCCCGGCACGGACCTGCTCGACCTGGCCTACCCGTACGCGATGGACGCGGTCGCCGAGCTCGAGCGCCGCACCATCGAACATCGGTTGCGCGATGCCGATCAGGATACCGCGAATGCCTTCGCCGCCATTGTTTCCGGTGTGCGGGAGACGTTGGCCGCGCTCACCGTGCTGGATGCGACCGCGCCGCCGGCCACATTGGAGATGACGTTGTTGCGGGCCCTCGACGAGGCGACCGGGGGAACGGGTAAGTCCCGCAACAGGTTCGAGCGGATGCGGTGGCTGGCCGCGGCGGTTGCCGTTGTGGTGGCGATCGGAGCCGGCGTCGGGGTGGTCGTGTATCGCTCCACCGATTCGGGTCCGACCGGGCTCACCGCGCAGCTGGTGCTCGAGCAGCCCGATGTGATGGTGAAGTCGGTTCCGGTCGCGGGCGGCGGCACGCTCACCGTGCGCACTTCGGCTCGAATCGCTGCCGCCACAGTGAGTTTCGAGTCGGTGTCGGCTCCGCCAGCGGATCACTCGTATCAGGTCTGGTTGATTCCGCTCGGTGGAACCGCGCGTTCTGCGGCGGTGATGACCGAGCTGCCTGCCTCCGGTCCGGCGATGGTGACTCGCTTCGATGCGGTGGACACGTTGGCCATCACGGTCGAGCCGGTTGCCGGTTCTCCGACGCCTACGGGTGGCGTGATCGCGAGCGTCAACCTCACCTGACCCCAGCTGCCTCGCACGCGTCGCAGCTTCCATCCCAACGATAGGGAATCTGCGATGAAACATGTTGTGGCACAAACACGCCCGAAACGGGTGATCAACCTGGCCGCCGCTGCGTTGACGGGGGTCTTGGCCGCGCTGACGGTGCTCGGCGTCGGTCATCTGGTTGCCGCGGTGATCGATCCGGCTGCCTCACCGTTCTATGCGATGGGTGCCGCGGTAGTCGACCATACGCCACATGCGTTGAAGGATGCAGCGATTCGTCGATTCGGGAGCAACGACAAGCTGGCGTTGTTCGCATCGATGGGCGCGGTGATGATTGTCTTCGCGGCGATCCTGGGCATTGTCGAGCGGCGGCGTCCGCTGGGTAGTGTGCTGCTGGTTCTGCTGGGCGGTGTCGTTGTCGAGGCCGCGTTGCAACGCCCAACGGCCACACCATGGTTCGCGGTACCGGCGATTGTCGGCGTGATCGCCGGGGTTGTGGTGATGCGAGTGCTCATCCGGCAGATCCCGGATGGTGATCGTCGGCTCAGTGCCGAGTCGGCGGCATCGGTGGAATCGACCTCCGACAGCGCTCGGGCATCGAACGGGGTGCCGCAGGCTAGCGGACCGACGCCGACGGTCTCGGTCTCGAGTGTCGGTAGACGGGGTAGTCCGGAGGTGGGCGACAAGCGTGAGCCGAGTGCTGGACGGCAGGCGCCGAAGTCGGACGGCGATTCTGAAGCCCGACCCGACGACCGGGAACCAGGTAGTGGACGGCACTCTGCGCCGGTTGGCCGCGATCATGCGGTGCGGCGTAACTCGGAGTCGGGCGGTACTAGGTGGTGGCGTACCGAACGACACTCCGCCGCACCGACCGGAACGGACGCAGGTGACGACCCTGGGCTCAGGGGAGGCCGGCATGCTGCCGAGTTGTCGTCTGCTGAAGGTGTCGAGGCGGCGTCGGATGGTTCGGCGGCGTCCGGCGACGGGGGCTCGGCGGGTGGGTCGCGATCGGAGGGCGAACAGCAGCAGTCCGCTGATTCGGCGGCATCTGGGGATGCAGGTTCGGCGGGTGGGTCGGGACCGGAGGGCCCCGCAAAGCCGTCCTCGAGCCCCGGGGCCGGCGTAGTACCGGCAGGCTCGCCGCCGAGTGCCGGACCGCCCTCGAGTCGTGACGCCGGGGCCGGAACGCCAGGCTCCGGCACACCGAGCGGATCGTCGTCGGCTGCACTCGGCAGCGAGGGGGCGCGAACGCGCGAGGTAGCGAACGGTGATGGTGTCGGACGAACAGCGAGCGGCGGGCTCGAGACGGGCTCTGGCACGGCAGCAGGCGTCGGATCCGTAGCGAACGGGGGCGCGGCGGCGAATGGCAAGCTCGTCGGGGCCCACAATGTGATGGAGGGGGCCAGCCCCGGGGGTCGTGTTCCGGTGGTGCAGGGCGGGCTCGATGACTCCCGGCGTCTGGACCACGAGGGAACAGGTGCGTCGCGCTCGCCTGGCGAAAGTGCTTCGCGCCGTGGGTTTCTGGCGATGGCAGTGGGAGTTGGTGCCTTGGCGGCGGGTGCGGCCGTTGCGGGGAAGTGGATCGGCGCGCGGTTGCATGACGTGGTGGCCGATCGGGCCGGGTTCGTTGTCCCGCGGGCGGCTGTGCCCGCGCCGGTCGCCGGACCTGGTGTGCGGCCGGCGGTTCCGGGTCTGTCCGAGTTCGTCACGCCCAACGATCGCTTCTATCGAGTCGACACGGCACTGCAACTTCCCGCGTTGACGAGCGGCGACTGGCGGTTGCGGATTCACGGAATGGTCGATCGGCCAATCGAATTGGATTTCGACCAGTTGCGGCGCCGGGTGCCGGTCGAGCGGTTGATCACCATGACCTGCGTGTCCAACGAGGTCGGCGGCGACTTGGCGGGTACCGCGGTCTGGACGGGCTACCCCCTGGCGGACCTGCTCGCCGAGGTAGGTGTGCGCCCCGAATCCGACATGCTCCTGTCCCGCAGCATCGACGGATTCACGGCGGGCACACCGGTTTCCGCGGTCACCGACGGCCGCGACGCCCTGCTGGCGATCGGCATGAACGGCGAACCGCTACCGATCGCCCACGGCTACCCCGCGCGACTGATCGTGCCCGGACTCTACGGCTACGTGTCCGCCACCAAATGGGTGATCGACCTCGAACTCACCCGCTTCGACCGCGCCAAGGCCTACTGGACCGAACGTGGTTGGGGCGCACAGGCTCTCATCAAAACCGCCTCCCGCATCGACGTCCCCGCCGCCTTCGCCACCATTCCCGCCGGCGAGGTCACGGTCGCCGGTGTCGCCTGGGCGCAGCACCGCGGCATCGACACCGTCGAAATCCAAGTCGACGACCAACCCTGGCAACCAGCCACCCTCGCCGACGAATACTCCACCGACACCTGGCGCCAATGGACCTGGCGCTGGACCGCCACCCCCGGCCCCCACACCCTCCGCGTCCGCGCCACCGACCGCACCGGCGCCACCCAAACCGACCGCCGCACCCCACCCTTCCCCGACGGCTCCACCGGCTGGCACAACCGCGTCATCACCGTCAGCTGACCAAATCGACCCGCCGCACTCACGACCACGCCGCCGAGCATCCGGTCGAGCCCGCTGACTCCTCCGCGGTGACGTAGAGCGCCTTCGCGTCAAGATGGTGCCGTCCGGATCGGCGTGCCGCCCCGACCGCCACTCCGAAAAGCGGCAGCGAGGCCGCGATCCCCGGTGGACGCCGCCGGGGTTCCTATCGAGTCGGTGGGATCCAACGCTGGAGTCGGTGGGATCCGAGGCGTTACTCACCTGGCGCGTCGGGGGCTGTTGGGTGCCGACGATGGCGATGCTGCGCGGCCGACCATTACCTGTGAGGTAATCGTCGTGCTGCTGCGTTGTTCGTAGGATCGGGGAGTGAGTACGCAAACGGCGGGTGATCTGCTGCGACATTGGCGGCTCGAGCGCAGGCTCAGTCAGCTGGAATTGGCGGGGCGGGCGGAGACGTCGGCCCGGCATCTGAGTTTCATCGAGACCGGGCGTGCGACGCCGAGCCGGACAATGCTGTTCCATTTGAGCGAGCATCTGGAAATCCCACTGCGCGAACGTAATCGGTTGTTGCTCGCCGCGGGGTATGCGCCTGCCTACGCGGAACCGTCGCTCGACACTCCCGCGATGGACGCGATCCGCCGGACGATGCGGCAGATCCTCGTCGGCCACCAGCCGTATCCCGCGCTCGCCATCGACCAGAGCTGGACCATGATCGACGCGAACAGCGGTGTCGCGCTGCTGCTCGCCGACATCGATCCCGCCCTGCTGACCCCGCCGGTGAACGCGCTGCGGTTGAGCCTGCACCCCGACGGCATGGCAGGGCAGATCGTGAACCTCGCGGAATGGCGCGGCCACGTGTTCGCCCGCCTGTCCCGCCAGATCGAGGTCACCGGCTCACCCGACCTGATCGAACTGCGCGACGAACTGCGCGCCTATCCCGGCGACGAAATCGACCCGGCGCTACCCGAACCAGATCAGTCCGTCGTCCCGCTCCGTCTGCTGCGCGACGGCCACGAACTGTCCTTCATCAGCGTCACCACCGTCTTCGGCACCCCTATGAACGTCACCGTCGCCGAACTCGCCATCGAATCGTTCTTCCCCGCCGACGAAGACACCATGAAGCGCCTCACGACCCCATGACCGTCGCCGACCACCTCGGCGCACTCCTGGGCACACCCGTCCACGCCGTCACCGACCTCGGGGCCAGTCACGCATGGACACTGCACCGCGCCACCCTGGCCGACGGCCGCCGAGTCTTCGTCAAGGCATCCGCCGAGCCGACCACGGTCTTCGCCGCAGAAGCTGCCGGTCTGCGTTGGCTCGCGACGGGTGCACCTGATGAACGCAGGGGCTCGCGCGATCCGCAAGGCGGGCTTGCTGTCGACCCGGAGGCTAGGGGCTCGCGCAATCCGATAGGTAGGCCTGCTGTCAATCCGGCAGCGCCGCTGCCCCAAGTGCTGGGCGCGGATGACCGGATGATCGTGCTGCCTTGGTTCGACGATGTCGGCGCGACACCCGCCGCAGCCGAGCGCTTCGGCCGGGAACTGGCTGCGCTGCACGCGAATTCACCTGACGAGTTCGGTGCACCGTGGGACGGCTGGATCGCCGAACTTCCCTTGGACAACACGCTGACGCCGGGTCCCTGGGCGCAGTGGTACGCCGAACGCCGCCTCGCCCCCTACCTGCCGCAAGCCGCACCCCACCTCGGCCGCGACGGAATCCACCTGCTGGAACAAGTAATCGACCGCATCGACACCCTCGCCGGCCCACCAGAACCACCCGCCCGCATCCACGGCGACCTCTGGTCCGGCAACATCCTCTGGACCCCCGACCGCGCCCTCCTCATCGACCCCGCCGCCCACGCCGGCCACCGCGAAACCGACCTCGCCATGCTCACCCTCTTCGGCGCCCCCCACCTGGACCGAATCCGCGCCACCTACAACGAAACCCACCCCCTGGCCGACGGCTGGCACACCCGCATCCCCCTCCACCAACTCCACCACCTACTCATCCACGTAGTCCTCTTCGGCCCCACCTACCGCGCCCAAACCCTCACCGCCGCCAAGGCCGCCCTAGCGAACTAGCCCGCTCGCCCAACCTGGTGAACTAGCCCGCTTGCCCAACGGGACATGACGAAGCGCCCACCAGCGTGTCGCCACCACTACGTCCCGTTCGACTGCAAACCCACCGGCGAGCGGGACACGGTGGAGCGGTTACTTGGAGTATTCCGCTGCCATGCCCCGTTCGGCGAGGGGTACGGCGGCTGGTTCACGATCAACGGCGCACGGTGGGCGTTTCGGGGCACGGTGGGCGTTTCGGGTAGTGCTCACCGGGATGTGCCGTTGGTGACGCTCAGCTCTCGACGCGCGACATGACTTTCTCGGCGAACCGGGACAGGTTGGCGATTTTGGTGTCGAGAGGTTCGGTGTCCTGTTCGAGGGTGTAAGGGAGGCGGAAGCCGACGATGACGTCGGTGACCCCTTTGTCTTCGAGTCGTTTGATGCCGTCGACGGTGAATCCGTCGAGGGAGATCACGTGGACTTCGAAGTCCTTCCGGGTTCCGTATTCGGCGCGCATCGCATCCAATTCGACCAGTAGCTTGTCGAGTTCGGCCCCGTCGCCGCCCGCGTGCATCCACCCGTCCCCGCGCTGCGCCGCTCGTCGCAACGCGGGCTTGCTGTGCCCGCCGATGAGGATCGGCACCGGCTCGGTCGACACCGGACTTATCTTGATCGGCGGAATGTCGTAGAACTCGCCGTGGAACTCGAAGTACCCACCGGCGGTCAGCCCGCGCACGATGTCGATGCACTCGTCCATTCGCGCGCCCCGCTTCTCGAACGGCACGTCCATGATCTCGAAGTCGTCGGGCCACGGACTGATCCCGACTCCGAGCCCGAACCGATTGCCGCTCAACGCCGCCACCGACGCGGTCTGCTTGGCGACCAGGACAGGCGGACGGATCGGCAATTTCAGTACGAACGGCGTGAACCGCAGCGTCGTGGTCGCCGCCGCCATCGCCGCGCTGAGGACGAACGCCTCGATGAACGGCTTGTCCTCGAGGAACTCCCGGTTCCCGTCGGGGGTGTACGGGTACTTGGCGTCGGAGTCGCGCGGATAGGCGATGCTGTCGGCGACCGCCATGGACGTGTACCCGGCTTCCTCGGCGGCACGTGCCAAGGGCACGTAGTACGACGGGTCGGTCATGGTCTCGGCATAGGTGAAGCGCATATCAGTCGCCTTCCTGGCGCCGTAGCGCCGCGTGCGCCCCGGCGCGGCGCCCGAAGAACGAGCCCTCACCGAGACAGGTTCCACTCGAATAGCCGCCGGTGTCCTGCGCGATATTGGACGCGCAGGCGCCGGCGGCGTATAGCCCCTCGATGGTCGATCCGTCGGTCCGGAGCACCTCGCCGTCGACGGTGGTGCTGAGTCCGCCGAGGGTGAAGCCGACGTAGGTTGCCGTGCCCGGGGTCAAATCGAAAGCGCCCCAAGGACCTTGGGTCAGCGGGGTGATCCAGTCCGGATGCTTGCCGAGCTCGGGGTCGTGCTCGTCGGCCGCGGCGACGTTGTAGTTGGCGAGGGTCTCCTGGAGCGCGCCGACCGGGATATCGAGTGCGGCCTCCATCAGCGCGACCGTCTCCCAGCCGTCGATGAACTTCACCATCGGCAGCTCCGGCCAGGCCATGTGTTTACTGTCGACGATCAGGTAGGCGGTCGAATCCGGTTGCGCGACAACCGCTCCCGCGGTCCGCCCGTGGTAGGAGTCCTCGGCGACGAATCGTTGGCCTGCCTTGTTGACGATGATGCCGTGCAGCAGGGTGTCGGGCGGATAGAACGAGGCGGTCAGGAACGCGCCGTCCATGTGCGCGGTCGCCGCGCCTGCGGACTGGCCTAGCCGGATGCCGAGACCGTCGTCGGTCGGGACGCCCAGCGGCAGGAAATGCTGTGCGAGCCGGGTGTGGGCGGCGAGCATGCCGGGATTCATCACGAAGCCACCCGCGGCCAGCACCACCGCACCCGAGGCCGCGCCGCCGGGCCAGCGCGCTCCGACTATGTGATCTCCGTCGGCGACAAGCTGATCGACCTCGGTCTCGTAGCGGACCCGGATGCCCAGCTCACGTACCCGCTCGGTGAGTACCCGCATCACCTCGTGACCGCCGCGCTCCGCCGGCGCATTCACCTTGTGTCCCCGCGGGGCTGGGCGTGCTTGGTCCAGATAAGGGGAGACCTTCTCGTTCCCGGTCCACATCAACCCCTCGGTTCCCGGCTGCACCACCGCCTTGCCGGGATAGAACGACCGCTCGAAGGTCAGCCCTTGCGACTCCAGCCACGCGAAGTGCGCGACACTGCCCACGCAGTAGGCGTCGACCTTCAGGTGATCAGGGTCAGGTGAAACGGCGGTCAGGTAGTCGCGCATGGCGGCCGAGCTGTCCTCGTGTCCGGTGGCCTGTTGCACCGGGGTGCCGCCACCGAGATAGAAATGCCCCGCCGCCAACGCCGATGCTCCGCCCGCTGCGCCGGTGCGCTCCAGGATCAGTACGTTCGCGCCTGCCTCGGCCGCGCCGATCGCCGCGCAAGCACCGGCGATGCCGAAACCGACGACCACGACGTCCGCGGTGTCGTCCCACCGGGTCGGCTGCGGCGCGAGCCACGGAACTTCGGTTCCTACTGCCATGGATTCGCGAACCCCTCCGGAATCATCGCGTCGAACATCGCCTTCATGTCCTCGGACAGGCGCATCAGCTCGAAGCACGACCCGATCGGCCCACCATCGAGATACGCGAACTCCATCCCGACACCGTCGAACTTCCCTCGCGCCAGCACCTCGATCCCCGCCGCCTGCGCCTCGTCGAGCGCACTGTCGAAGTCCGTCGGCACCCACGCCGCATGATGCAACCCAGGCCCGACCCGGTCGAGATGCTCGCTGTACAAACTGACCCCACCCCGCGGTTCGATCAGTTCCAATTGCTGCCCGCCCGCGTATCCGAGACCCACCGTGATCGTGTAATCAGCTGGCGCACCATGCAATTCACACAACTCCGGCCCGAAGCGCACGTCCGGAATCGTGAACCATTTCGCCACCCCGTACCGCTCACTGAACTGCCGCTGCGCAGCCGCCATATCCCGCACCACCCAGCACAGCTGGAAGATCGGCCCGTGCGCGATCATCGGGTAGACGCCCTTCTGCGGAAGTAGCTCCGGAGGGCTTCTCCGATAGACGCCGACACGACAGGAAAGTCGGCCGGATCGCGGATTGCCGATGCCCGCGGCACGACACCGGATCCCGCACGGAACAGGCCACGTGAGCTACTACGGCTCCGGGATGCCGACGTATCCACGCGATGCCGTCGGCGATCGTCGCCACCCGCCCGCATGCGCAGAGAAGCGTTGGCGTGGCCGATTCGACTTGGACGGGGATCAGCGGTGAGCGTGCGGGCCTGTGCAACGCCGGCCCAGGTGCGCCCCGCAGCATCGGCCTGCGATCGTGCCCCACTCGGATATTCGGCATTGCCGGTCGCGGGATCGCCTTGTGCCGCAAGGTTTCGGCAGCATTCCGCGCCGATCCTCGCTCGCACCCGCTCGCTTCCCACTTCTTCAACTAAACACGTGTGCTTAACCCAGTCAAGGCCAGGGTTTAGTACAGTCCACCTATGCTGATCGCCGATTCGCGCGCGTCCCTGCTCGACGCGGGGGAGCGCCTCATCGCCGAACGCGGGGTCGAGGTCCCGCTGCGGGAGATCGCCGCGGCCGCCGGTCACCGCAACAACTCCGCGGTGCACTACTACTTCGACTCCCGCCACGGCCTGATCGAAGCCATCGTCGACCGCCGGATGAACTGGCTCGAAGAACGCCGCATGCACCTACTCGCCACCCACGAGGCCGACGGCACCGCACACGAGATCAACACCCTCGTCACGATGCTCGCCGCACCGATCCTCGGACTCATCACCCAGGACGACGTCACCCACTACGGCCGCTTCCTGGAAGTCGTGCGTGCCCACCCCGTGGTCGCCGACCCCCGCCGCCTCGCCGGCACCGACCGCGCCGCCGTGCGCATCATCGCCACCCGCCTAGCCGCCGCCCTCCCGCAACTCACCCAGCGCAGGCGCCGCCAACGCCTCGAAACCATGGCCACAGTCATGTTCGCCCTCATCGCCGACTACGAACGCACCCTCGAAGCAGGCGTCCGCAAACCCCACCCCGACGACGCCGCCGAAATCACCGACATGATCGTCGCCATGCTCACCGTGCCCACCCGCGACACCAAGCCCAACACCCGTCGCTGACGACCGAGGTGACCTGCCCGATATCACCCGGCGATCCTCGCGCGGACCGCGGCGACCCCGCCCTCGACCCCATCGAGTACGGGCAGGACGTCCCGCCGCATACGTCCTGATTTCCCGCACACGTAATCGCATGCGATTCGGTATGCGGGAAATCAGGAGATGTGCGGGTGCGCGACCCTCACCGGTTCGGCGCGCCGGGCCCGCGTTCGCACCATCTGTCGCACACGCAACAGCTCGGTTGTCCGGAGTGACCCTGCCGCTGCGATACGGTCGCTTAGTGGAACTCCTAGGCATTCATCACGTAGCCATCATCGCGACCGACTATGTGCGGTCCAAGCGGTTCTACACCGAGACCCTCGGCCTCGCCGTGATCGCCGAGCATTACCGGTCGGCCCGCCGCTCGTACAAGCTCGATCTGGCCATCCCAGGCGGGAGCCGGATCGAACTGTTCTCCTTCCCCGAGCCCCCGAACCGCGCGAGCTGGCCGGAGGCGGCAGGGCTGCGGCACTTGGCGTTCGCCGTCCGCGACGTCGCCGCCACCCTCGACGAACTGGCCGCCAAGGGGGTCCGCACCGAGGAACTGCGCACCGACGAGGTCACCGGGAAACGCATGGCGTTCTTCTTCGACCCCGACGACCTGCCGCTGGAACTCTACGAAGTCTGATTCATCCCGCGCGCCCGCCGCGCCAATTCGACTGTCGCGGCACGTAACTCATCGATCGCGCCGATCGGCTCCGCGTAACCCACCCGGGTCCGCGCCACCCCGCGCGGCGTCACCACCCGTAGGTCTAGCCCATACCGGTCCGCGCGCTCGCAGCTCGCCTCGGTCGCGTCCGGATACCCGCCCAACCCCTGCGCCATCGCCAGCAACGCCGGCGCGTGATCGTCGTTGAGATGCACGATCGCACTCGCCGCGACCGGCACGATCGGATCCGGCGCCACCTCGGCGTACTGCTCCGCGGTCGCCGAATCCATCCGCCCGTACCCGCCGACCCACCGAACCCGGCGCACCCGCAGCACCCACACCGAGAAATCGCTGTAGTCGACATAGAACTTCGCCGCGGGCACCGCCGCCAGATGCGCCTCGCGCGCCGCATCGGCCTCGGCGCCCACCGGCCGCTCCACCACACCGGCCAGTGTGATCCTCGTCCCCGCCAGCGGATCCGCGGGCGCGTCCGGCGCCACGATCGCGAGACTGGCCCGCTGATCGCCGGCCAGGTTACGACCGTGCTCGGCCATCCTGGAGACACACAGCACCGGCTGCCCGTCCAGCAACCCGTACGTCACCAGCGACGCCCACGGCGTCCCGTCCTCGCTCAAACTCGCCAACGTCGCCGTATTCGTCGCGGCGGCAACGGTTCTCGCCTCCTCGGCGGCCGACGGACGGGCCGGATTCGCCACCGGCGCGGTCGGCTGCGGGATGGAGGGAGCGTCGCCGGGGTCACCGTGGTCGAGGGTCATGCCGTCTATCTTCTCCTGTCCCACCGACAAGTCGCCAGCGGCCCTTTCCCCGGCTCGGCATGCGTAGTGCGGCCAATGGATCGGATTGACCGCGCGGATCGCGCCCGGATAGACCAGACTTGCCGGGTGACCCGATACGCATTCGACGCCGACCACAACGTGATCGTCGCCATCTGGGCGACCGGACGTGGTGACCTCGCCCAAGCGGTTGCCACCCTGCCCCGGACGGTAACCCATGATCAGGCAACAAATCTGGCGTCGAACCTGACCACGCTGTCGCGGTTCCACTGGCGCACCTACACCCATCCGGCCAGCGCGGCCGGCGACCCCGACATCCCCAACAGCGAGGCCTGGCGCCGCGCCGAAGAACGCCGCAACTTCAAAGAGGTCGAGGCCGGGATCCGCAGCCCCAACCTGCCCTCCGAAGAAGGACTCGTCGTCTCCTACAGCGGCGTCGTCGAATCCGCGCACCGCGTCGGCCGCACCCTCTACGACATCGACGACCTCACCCTGCGCGACACCATCGCCGCCGAGGTCAGCAACGAACAAGCCGCCATCGAATCCGCCGAACGCGGCGACCTATCCGGACGCGCCCGCCAAGCCGTCGAAATGTCGCGCCCCGACGTCTCACCGGCCCAGGTACAAGCCGCCGACGACCTCTTACGCGCCGACCCGCTCGGCTCCATCGAACTGTTCACCGAACTCGACCCCGCCTCGGCCTCCGTCGCCGCCGCGCACTGGCTGCTCGCCGCCGCCGAAGTAGCGGGCGAAATGGCCGGCGTGCCCTGCACCGACGTGGTCGTGGAAGCCGACGACATCGAAGCCCTCCAGGTCGAAACACCCACCCTGGTCCTGGAACGCCTGGACGCGGGGGAGAGCCCCACCGAAGTAGTCGTCGACCTGATCGCCGAAGCCATGGCCGTCCACGAAGGCCGCGTCCCCGCCCCGTGGGCCGTAGTCGGCCGCGTCGCCGAAATCGAAGAGCAGGCCCGCAAATTCGAGGTCGACGCCGACACCCGCGAAGCCATGCTCGCCGGCTTCCGCATCAGCCGCCTCGACCCCTCCCGCCCCGCCCTCGACCTCCTCGAAGACCTCCTAGACGGCATCCGCGGCTGCCTCCTCCTCTACGCAGCCCACACCGACGACCCCGACGTGGAAACCCTCTTCACCGCCGACGTCCGACTGGAAGCCGACGCCGACCCCGAACACCTCCTCTGAACCCAGCGGGCTCGCCCGCTGTACGGAACACCACCGGCCTGGCCTCGACAACGAGGCCAGGGCGTCCGCGTCGGTCGCCCCTCTCACGTCGACCGCGAGCCCATAGATGGACGGCATCCACCGAACGGGACATGGGTGTGACGACACGCGGGGGAGTCCTCAGTCCTGCCCGCGCTCTGGGACACGGACCGACGGCCTCGCGTCTACTGGAACCTGGTGACGATGAAGTGCGTGAAGACACGGCCATGGTGTGCCACTCACGGAGTCGATCGGGACGGTTCGGATGAAGCGTCGACTGCTACCCAACGGGACACGGCTGCGGCGAACCGCGGGTGCGTCCTTCGTCATGTCCCGTTCGACGACCTACGGGTGCTGGCCTGGGTGCCCAATGCTGCCTCGCTGCGAGTTCGTTCAGGAACCGATGGTCGGCTCAGTTGGTTGGGCGTCGACAGTTGACAGACGCACGCCTTCTGATTTCCCGCACGCAGACTTGCCGCGCTGACACGCGTGCGGGTGTCAGAAGGGGTGCGGCCGAGGGGGAGTTACTTGGCTGCTTCGTCGGCGGTGGCGGGGTCGGTGCTCAGCCACTTCAGGAGGCCTTCGTAGACGGCGTGGTGGTTGAGCAGGGTGAAGTGGTTGGCAGCGGGGATGTGCAGGCCGTTGGAGTCGTCGAAACCTATGCGGCGGGCTCGGTTTCGGCCGGCGGCGCTGGGGGTGAGGACCAGGCCGTCGCCGATGATTCGGCCGAGGGGGTGGCGGGTTATGCAAGCGGTGACGAAGTAGTGGTCGGCGCCGGGGAGGAGGGGGACCTCGCGGATTGCCCGGCGGGCCAACGCGTCTGTGTCGGAGCCGCGCCAGTCCTCGTCCACCAGGG
Source organism: Nocardia sp. NPDC051756 (assembly GCF_040681495.1). Lineage (NCBI taxonomy): Bacteria > Bacillati > Actinomycetota > Actinomycetes > Mycobacteriales > Nocardiaceae > Nocardia > Nocardia sp. NPDC051756. Next base: position 547,378 of record NZ_JBFAYV010000006.1, read on the forward strand.
AGCCTTGGCGTAGGTCGCGGATTCCTGCGCTGCGGCGGCGCAGCAGGCGGCCGAACGGGCGGGTCTCGGGGACTCGGACCAGCGCCGCGGACGCGTAGTGCACCAGTTGTTCGAGGGGGGCGCCGAGATGCGGCGAACCGAGACAGACGAGATGTCGAACCTTGCGCACCCACGCTCGCCCGGACTCGCTCGCGTCGAAACACGCACCCCGAGCGATCAACCCACCCATCGAATGCCCGACCAACGACAGCTGCTCGACCTCGACCGGCCAATGCTCGACGAGCCGCTCCAGCAACTCACTCAGCTGACGAGCGTTCTCGGAGATATGCAGACCGCTGTTGTACCGAATCTGCAAGGTGCTGTAGCCGAGATCCTGCTCGAGCCCTTCGGCGTAGGTGGTCCGTCCACCCAACCGCCACGCGTGCTCGGTCTCCACCAACCCGTGGAGAAAGACCACCACCCGCCGACTCGGTTGCGCGACATAGTTCCCGATCTGCTCGGGCGGCACGGGATCCCCGTCCGCCCGCAACGTCATCGGCCCGGCGAGGATGGGACGCGCGTCCTCGAGATTGTCCCCGATCAACCCCTGCAACGCGCCGAGGAAGCCCGCCCCGAACACCGTCCGCGACGGCACCTCAGCACCGGGCAGATCCGCCGTGCGCTCGGCCAACCGACCCGCCGCGACGGCCGTACCACTCACGATCCGATACACGCCGTCGGCAATCGCGTCATGCACCACCTCGACCGGCGCCGCAGCCGGACCGACCCCGAACCGCACCGCCGCGAACACCCGCCCGGCGATCGCCCGATGCACGGAAGCGATCCCATCGACCGCCCCACCGAGCTCGTCGCCCGCCAACCGAGCGAGGGCCCGGACCTCGGCCTGCCGCTGGTGCGTCTGCTCAGTCATAGTTTCAGTGTACAAGCGTGCACTGAAACCGTCTTGTCGACGGAGAACTGCGGCGTCTACCCTGCGAGCCCGTCCTCGGTGTGATCACTCGCGTCCGGCCCGCACGCTTCGGTCGAAGTCGGAATACCGACCTCAGCCGGCCAGAGGCACCCGAGTCACTCCGACCGCGGCCTCGACGAGACTGCCGAGATACAACACACCGTCATGCTCCACCACGCCGGTGACCATCGCGAAGTTCGTTCCCTCGGCCTGCAAGTCGTGCACCACGTTGCCGGCGAAATCCACCCCCAGCACCCAGACCGTCTTCGCCGGCTTCGGCCGCACCCGCTCCGGCAGCGCCCACACAATGCGCCGCAGAATCCCCGGTAACGGAAGTAGCCGGTCCAGCAACGGGTTTCGAGGCGTCGGCAAGGTGACCCAGACCAGGCCGTCGCTGCCGAGGCTCATATTGTCCGGGAAGCCAGGAAGGTTCTCGATGAGGTAATCGCGCGTGCCCGCCTTCGGCCCCGACAGCCAATAGCGCGAAACCCGATAACCGCCGGTCTCGGCGACGACCACACACGAACGGTCCGGGGCAAGCACCACCCCATTCGCGAAATCCAGTCCCTCGAGCAAGGTTTCGACCTTGCCGGACGGATCGCGACGGAACAGCCGGCCGGTGCCGGAATGCTCGAGTATGTCGCCCGTGTACTCGGCCAAGGAATATCGGCTCGACGAGGACGAGAAATAGATGGTGCCGTCGGCATCGCGAACGACGTTGCTGGCGAACGGAAGTCGCTTACCGTCGATCTCGTCGACGAGCACCTCCAGCGTCCCGTCCGGACTCAACTGCAACAGTCCGCGTTCGAAATCGCAGATCAAGAGGGTGCCGTCCGGATCGGCGTGCAAGCCCAGCGGGCGCCCGCCGGTATTCACGAGCTGACGTACGTCGCCATTGGATGGATCGATGCTGAGGACCGATCCATCGGCGATTCCGGTGACCAGCCGTCCATCCGGGCCGAGCACGACATCCTCGGGTCCCGTACCCGGCAGTTCGAGTCGGGTGAGCGTGGGAAGTGGTGGCGTGCTGTGGGTTTGGCGCGCCCGCGGGGGAGCGGGCGGCGGTGTCCAGCGTTGCGGGTTCATTGTGGGCACGACTCAGGGTAGCGCCGGGGTCGTGGACTTCCTGGTTCAACGGCCAGGGCAGGGGAGATGCGTGCGGTGGCCGGGCCAGCCGGCGGGGTAGAGGCCGAGCGACAGAGCAAGGAGTCCTCGATCGGGCTCCGACGTGCAAAGTCAGCGCTTGAAGTCCCTCAACCGGGGACCATCTCGTGCAATAGAACATTGTCTTACGTAGATATGCGCATCTAACTATGTGATGCCGTTCTACCGTGAATCTCCCGAAATGCGGTCGTCACGACTAAAGACCGCATAGAGCAGGGGAGGGATCCATCTGGTCGACGACTGTCTGACAGAGCCTGGGTCGTCATGATCGACGGCCCATGATTGCGGCGTTTCCCGAGTGGGCCGCTCGCTCCCATGGGCCGTCGATCATGAAGCGGTGACGAGGCCGCTTACGGCTGATGCGTGATCGAGTACCACAGCACCGCGAGCGTGCCGAGCACGAACAGCGGTGACAGGATCCAGGTTTCGAGCTTGTTCCCCGTGCGGTCGATGATCGGGACCCGGGTGCGGAGCTTGAACGGCCAGAACAGCCGGCAGCCGCGGTCGGTGAGGCAGTCGCCGACCAGGTGCACGAGTGCGCCGAGGCCGACGGAGAACGGCAGCCAGACGGGTTTGTCGGAGATCCAGTGGTCCATGGCGAAGGTGCCGGCGACGGCCAGGACGACGATGGTGCCCCACGCCTCTATGCCGTCACCTGGCGGGCACAGGTGCAGTGCCCGTACAGCCAGCGCCAGCAGGAAGAAGACGAGTCCGAGGGTGAACCAGCGTCCGATCCAATGCTCACCCGCCCACGTGCCATAGGAGACGGCGGCAACGAAGGCGAAGGAATGGGTGGCGTGGCGATGCCCGCCGGAGATCCACGAAATCAGCTTGCAGAGGTAATACGAGATCGGACCGAGCACATGCGCGATCGTTCCCTCCGGGTGGTCGGCGTCCGGCAACAACGCCGCACCGGCCGTCAGGAATGTTCCGAGCAGCAGATCGACGGGGCCGAGATGTCCTGATACACCTTGGATTGTCGGGTAGGTCAAGATCGCGACGGGCAGCGCCGCTGCTGCCCCCGACCAGGCCAAAGCGCCACTGGTCGCATGAGAATGTCCAAGCACCGGTTGAAGGTTAGTTCACCGCAGCATCATTCAGCGAATGCGTGTTCAGTGATCTTGTGCGGCGGACGAATTGGGGGATAGGTAATCCGTGGCGATCGGGATCGGTTGTGGCTCAGGTTGGATGGACGCTGTCCGGCTGGGGTAGGGGAGCGTCCTGACTGGATTGTGTAGGGTGCGTTGATATCTGACAGGGGAGTAGAGGCGATCCGCCCGTGAGTGTGTATCGACCAAGGGTGCGAGTATTGGGTCACTCCGCGGCATCGGTCAACTAAAGAAAGAAAACATTGCGGTACCTAGACGTGCGTATATATGCATATAAATGCCATTAGCTGTCCATAGACCCTGGAACCTGACGGTACAAAGACAACTGCACAGAGGAGGGGAGGGCTCCGCGGTGCCGTACCGGGCGGTCGACGTCGCTCAAACGCCAATAAGGGGTAGTGGCGAGGCCCATCGCCTCGGCGATACGGACCGCGGCCGCCGATACGGACCCCTTCAAGAACTCAGCGCACAAGCCGAAAGAACGCCCGAACATCCTCGACAAACAACCCAGGCTGCTCGAACGCCGCGAAGTGCCCGCCCCGCGCCGGCTCACTCCAATACCGAATATCCGTGAACCGCCGAGTCGCCCACCGCCTGGACGGCCGCTGCAACTCCTTCGGAAACACCGAGCACCCGGTCGGCACATCCACGGTGTCGCGCACCGCCCCGGAGATCCACTCGTCGACCTGCTCGATGCTCTCCCAATACAACCGAGCAGCGGACGCACCGGTACCCGGCAGCCAGTAGAGCATCAGATTGTCGAGCAGCTCGTCCCGAGTGAGCGCATTCTCCGGATGCCCGTCACAGTCGGTCCACGACCAGAACTTCTCGATAATCCACGCACACAAGGCGGCAGGGGAGTCCACCAGCCCGTACCCAACTGTCTGCGGCCGAGTGGCATGCATCCTGGAGTATCCGGATTCCCACCGTCCCGCCTCTTCGAGCGTGCGAAGCGCAGCCTGTTCCCGCTCGGTGAGGTCGTCGAACGTGTCCGGATCGGGCGGCGCGAGCGGTGGCACGAGGTGTATGCCGAGAACATGCTCCGCATCGAGTTGAGCGAGTCGAGTGGACACACTGGTACCCCAGTCGCTGCCCGCCGCCCCGTATCGCTCGTACCCGAGCCGTTCCATCAGCACGGCCCACGCCGCGGCGATCCGATCAATACCCCAACCGGGCTCGCTCGGCCGGTCGCTGAACCCGTAACCAGGCAAGGACGGGCACACGAGATGGAACGCGTCAGCGGGATCCCCGCCGTGCGCGACAGGATCGGTAAGCGGCCCGATCACCTTGCCGAACTCGATAATCGACCCCGGCCACCCATGCGTGAGTACCAGCGGCAGCGCATTCGGTTCCGGCGAGCGCACATGCAGGAAGTGGATCCCGAGCCCATCGATCTCGGTCCGCACGTTCGCATAGGCGTTCAACCGTGCCTCGGTCGCCCGCCAGTCGTATTCGTCGGCCCAGTACGCGCACAGCTCCCGCACGTACGCCAACGGCACTCCCTGCGACCAGTCCTCGACGGTCTCCCGCTCGGCCCACCTGGTGGACCGCAACCGGGCGCGCAAGTCCTCGAGCTCTTGCTCGGGAACCTGAATCCGAAACGGCTGCAACAAACTGTCCTGTCACGGCCGAGCGTGCGGATTGACGATCCGATCGAGTGCGTGCAGATCGGATTCGAGCGTATAGAACACCCGCAGCGTCCCGAGGAACGCGAACAGTCCGCAGACACACAACGCCACAATCGACGCGATCACCGTCTGCTGCTGCTCGGGATCCAGGAAGGCCACACCGGCGGCCACTCCGAACAGCGGTACCGAGGCCGCGATTCCGAGATAGATCCGACTACGCCGAGCCAGCCGACGCAGCTGTATCGAATCGGCGGGGGAGCTGCGCCCCGCGGCCACCAATCCCGGGTAGTACCAGCGAAGCACGAAGAACGTCACCGGGAAGTAGGTGTACACCACCGCCAATGCGGCCGCGACCAGGTGCGAGGAGATCAGATTGAACAGCAACCCGGCAGACAGGTCTGCGATGTCGTGCAGCTTGATCAGGAACACCACCAATGCCAGCAGCCACCCGGTGAACGCCACCGCCGCAATGCGATCACTGCATGCGAGGGTGTCTGCCCGCGCTTTGGTCAGCGTCTCGTCGCTGTATTGCTTTCCTTGCCGCAGCCCGTGCGGAACGAGGAACACCAGCCGGCACCAATACAGCAGTATCGCGATGCCGACGGGATATCCGACGGCTGCCGCGATCAACCCGAGCTTGGTCAGCTGCGCCTGCCCATCGGGCCCGAGTTCGAGGTCGAGCAGTTTGGTGTTGTGCCCCGCGAGATACAGTCCGCCGAGCATCTGGCCGAGCGCGCTGGACAGCGTCACCACCGGCATCGGCCGCATCCGCAGCCGTCCGCGCAGACTGCGTTTCGGTGGGTCGACGAGGTCGCGGGCAGTCTTGTCCAGGGTGAGTTCGAGGTGTTGCGCGAGATCGGCGCCGGTCGCGTACCGGTCGTCGCGGTCGGGGGACAGGCAGGTCAGCAGCGCGTGTCGCAGAATCTGCGGGCAGTCCGCCGGCGTGGTCGACTGCACCCGCTCGTCGATCGGTTTGCGCCGCAGTTCGATCATCCTGGTGAGCGAGGTATCGGACTCGCCGATGCCGAGCTCGTCGCTGAAGGGCAGCCGCCCGGTGAGTAACTCCCACAGGACGACCGCGAGCGCGTAGAGATCACTGCGGGTGTCGAGGTCGGCGGCGGTCGTGGCCATGTTGGGGTGGCAGGCCTCGAGCTGCTCGGGGGACATGTATGCCAGCGAGCCACCGAAGTAGGCAACCGGACTCGCCCCCGGAATGTGCGCGCTGAAGCTGATATTGAAGTCGGCGAGCTTGGGTTGCCCGTCCGCGGTGAGCAGCACATTGGCCGGTTTGATGTCGCGGTGCAGCACGCCGGCGCGGTTCGCGTAGTCCAGTGCGGTAGCGAGGCGGCTGCCGAGCCATGCCACGGCTTCGGACCAGCTCAAGCGCGCGAGATCGGCGCGGGTGGCCGAGGGTTGCGGTGTCAGCACCCCGCCGGAGGTGACCGAGGCGTCGACCGCGTCGAGCAGCAGCTGCCCGGTCCGTCGCGCCACGGGTGTACTGCGCACCAGCCGCAGCACCCCGAGCAGCGTGCCGCCGGGCACGTACTGCATGTACATCAGCTTGAGATGCTGTTCCTCGATCTGGCGCTGATCGAAGACCCGCACGATGTGCTCGTGGTCGAGCTGTGCCAGCGTCTGCGGCTCGCTCCCGCGGTCACGCGAGATCTTCACCGCCACAAGCCGTTGCATCGACCGCTGCCGCGCGAGGAACACTCGCGCGAACGCCCCTTGCCCGAGCGCGATCAGCAGATCGAAGTCGTCGATGGTCGCGCCGGGTGCGATGGTGTCGAGCGCGTTGACCGCGGTCGGGTCCGAGAGCAGCGTGGTGCGGAAGTTCTCGGCGGCCAGGATGTCGGTGTCGAGCTGGGTGGCCAGCTGGGCCATCTGCGCGGCGAAGTCCTGCTCGTATTCGGTGAGGTCGAGTGCGGGGTCGCCGCCGCGAGTGCGGGCGGTGATCTCCTCGTAGATGAGGTCCGGCGGCAGTGGGGCGGCGTCGAGTTCGGGGAACTGGGCGCGATAGTCGGCGAGGCGTTTGCCGTGGTGGGTCTGCTGCCAGCGATGGTGCAGGTCTACCTTGATCAACTCGATCAGCGCCGTGCGGCGCAGCCCGCCCTCGACCGGCAGGTGCGCGGCCAGGTCCGGTGGCTCGGCCGCGTCCTCCCAAGCACTGTCGAATCCAACAACCAGTCGCGTCAACGCAGTCTGCGTCGCCGCCACCCGGTCCATCTCCATGTGGCCCACCCGATCAAAAATGGCTTCCCGAGCCCCCTCCCGAGAATAAACGATCATCACGGCCGTAGCCGTCGAATTACCTGCTACCGCTAGTTCCGCGGTCGGACATCTGCGCTAGGCACCGCCGAAGTGATGTGCAACAAAGTGTTGCGTGTTCGGGTTTCGTCGGTTAGCGTCGTGCGCAACAAGTTGTTGCGAGTCAGAGGAGTAAGCATGGAACACGGTCAGATCGAACGCACGATGTACGTCGAGGCCGCCCCTGAGGTCGTCTACGAGGTGATCAGCAGCCCCAACCACCTGAAGGAGTGGTGGCCCGACGACGCCGACCTCGAACCCGTCACCGGCGCGAGCGGCACCCTCACCTTCGGCACGGGGGACGAGCGCGACGTCGTCCCGATCACCGTGGTCGATGCCGAGCCACACCGGCTGTTCTCCTTTCGCTGGACCCATCCCGCCGACGAAGTCGCGTCCGTCGGCAACTCGTTGTTCGTCACCTTCGAACTCGCCCCCTCCGGGGCCGGCACCACGGTCCGGATGACCGAGACCGGATTCCGCGAAATGGGCTGGGAGATCGCCGTTCTGGAGCAACAGTACAACGACCACGTCTCCGGCTGGGGCGCCTATCTGCCGCGCCTGGGCGAGTACGCCGTGCGGCTGGTCGCCAGCCGATGAACGGCATCGTCGACGACGACCTGTGGTCCGCCATCGGCGACCCGACCCGCCGCCGAATGCTCGACCTCCTGCTGGCCGACGGCGAAGGCACCGCGACCAGCCTCAGCGAACAACTACCCGTCACCAGACAGGCCGTCGCCCGGCACCTCGGCGTCCTGGACCGGGTCGGCCTGGTACACGGGTCACCGGAGGGCCGGGAGCGCCGCTATCGCGTCGACGACGCCCAACTCGCCCGTGCCGTAGCCCAACTCAACGCGGTCGGCTCGACCTGGGACGCCCGGCTCCAGCGCATCAAGCGGATCGCCGAAGCCATTCAACGCACCAAGCAGCAGTAGAAGAGGAACACGAAAATGGTGGATATTCTGCACCGGGTCGGGGTCAAGTCGCCGTCCGTCGACGACGTGTACGCGGCGCTGACCTCGGTCGACCAACTGGCCGGCTGGTGGGCCAGCGACACCAAAGGTGACGCGGACACCGGGGGAGTCATCCAGTTCCGCTTCACCGCGGGCGGATTCGACATGAAGGTCATCGACCTGCAACCCGGGAAGCGGGTGCTGTGGGAGGTGGTCGACGGGCCCGAGGAATGGATCGGCACCCAGATCATCTGGGATCTGAAGCGCGAGGACGACTACACGATCATCCTGTTCAAGCACGAAGGATGGAAGGAACCCGGCGAATTCATGTCCCACTGTAGTACGAAGTGGGCGAGCTATCTGCTCAGCCTGAAGCAGCTGGTCGAAACCGGAACGGGCGCACCGGATCCCCGCGATGTCCAGATCAGCAACTGGCATTAGGCAGCCACCGTAATCTCGCTGGTCAAGGGCTGATACCACCGCCTATCGTCCGCACCATGGAGATTCGACAGGCCACCGAGTCCGACTGGCCACAGATGTGGGCGATCATCCATGAGGTGGTGCGGCAGCAGGAGACCTTCACCTACGACCCGGATATGGGCGAAGGGGAGGCGCGGGGGATTTGGGTCGAGCGGCCGCCCGGGGTCACGGTTGTTGCCGTGGAGGGTGAGCGGGTGCTCGGGACCGCGAAGATGGGGCCCAACCGGGCCGGGCCCGGGGCGCATGTGGCGACGGCGAGCTTCATGGTTGCCGTCGATGCACGGGGAAGCGGCGTGGGGACGAAGCTCTGTTCCTACGCCCTGGAGTGGGCGAAGGATCGCGGATTTGCCGGGATGCAGTTCAACGCGGTAGCGGAGAGTAATCGGACGGCCGTCGAGCTGTATCGCCGTCTGGGGTTCTCGGTAATCGGCACTGTCCCTGGCGCATTCGAGCATCCCACGTTGGGTCGCGTGGGTCTGCACGTGATGTATCGACAGTTCTGACCCGGCGTTGTCCTCGCACGGACGATCCCGTGCACGGTGACCGAGTAGCTTCGAAGTCGGGCTACTCGGTCATCCCGTTCTATCGAAGCGACCGGAAGCCCGCGCGAACCTCCGCTACAAACAGCTCCGGCTGCTCCCAGGCCGCGAAGTGCCCACCCTGGTCGAGCCGGTTGTAGTGGATCAGTTTGGGATAGGCCTGCTGAGCCCAACTCTGCGGGGCCTGGTACAGCTCATCCGGGAAGACGCTCACCGCAACCGGAATCGAGACGCCCTTGACCGACAGGAACGGCAGCTTGTTCTCCGCGTAGAGACGCGACGAGGAGACCGCCGTGTCCGTCAGCCAATAGAGGGTGACGTTGTCGAGGATGTCGTCGCGGGTCAGCCCCTCCTGGGTGCCGGCGAAGACCCGGGAGATCAGTGCCAGGCTGGCCACGTCATGGTCGAGCATGAACGCCGCCAACCCGATCGGTGAATCCGCCAGTCCGGTGAGTGTCTGCGGACGTGACGCCATGATCTGCGCGTAGGCGATGTGCTTGTAGAAGAAGCTCAGCTGCTCGCACGCCCGTCGTTCGTCATCGGGGAGACCGTCCGGCACCGGACCACCCAGCTGGAGCGACTGATCGAGCTCAGGCGGAACCGCGGCCGGCATATTCGTGTGGATACCGATCAACTCCGGGGGCGCATCCAAAGCCATCAGATCCGTGATGATCGCACCCCAATCACCGCCCTGCGCCACGAACTGCGAGTACCCGAGACGCTTCATCAGCTCCACCCAGGCCCGGCCGATACGCTCCGGACCCCATCCGGTCGTCGTCGGCTTACCCGAGAACCCGTAACCGGGGATCGAGGGGATCACCAGATGAAAAGCGTCCAAAGCGGTTCCGCCATGTGCCGTGGGATCGGTGAGCGGCGCGACGATCTTCAACTGTTCGAGGATCGACCCAGGCCACCCGTGGGTGACGATGAGCGGCAACGCATTCTCGTGCTTGGACCGAACATGGATGAAGTGGATATCCAGACCATCGATCTCGGTGATGAACTGCGGCAGGGCATTGAGCCTCGCCTCGCATTTACGCCAGTCGTGCTCGGTCGCCCAGTACTGGGCAAGCTCCTGCGCGGTAGCGAGCGTCGTGCCCTGCGACTGATCGGTGACCGTCTCCTTGTCCGGCCAGCGAGTAGCCGTGATCCGTGCACGCAACTGCTCGAGTTCGGTCTCCGGGACCTCGACCCTGAACGGCCGGATCGCAGCGGAAGTAACAGACATGTGGATTCCCCTTGCTGTGCTGATCGACAGCCGGAGCAGGGCCCTTGCCCTAAGCAGGGGCATCTCATCACCGAGGCCCGCCCAGACTTTTGCTGGTAGGCACCAGGCGAGCGCCGGTGGCCGGGAGACGCCTACAGAGATGAGGTTCCGCCGAGCAGGACCACGCGTCAACCCGCGCGGAAGCATTCTGGGAATCCGCACATGATCTGATGGAGAACGGAGTCCGTTGAGCGAGGGGCCTTTCGTCGTAATCGGTGCTGTCCCTGGCATGTTCGTTGTGGCGGGTCTGCGTGTGATGTGTCGATAGGTCTGAGCGAGGGGCGCGGGGGACGATAGGTTGTTGGCCCACCGGGGATGCCTAGATCTCCCTAGGTTGACGTAATGTTGATTATCGGCGTGGAAACGGGCGTGGATAATGGAGGCTGCGCCGGTCGTTTACGGCGGTGTTTGCGGGGTTCGCGCGCTCTTGCCTCGGCCGCTCTGAGGCCTCTGCCTTCGTGGGCTTATGGGATGACGGTGTTGTCCGGCGCGGATCGCTGTTGATCTCCCCTTGGTCAAGTTTATCGCTGATGTAAATATTCCTGTTGGAACATGATTTCGACGGAAAGTCTTGGGCGGGTTCTGGATTGGGGTTTTGAGGCTTCTCCCCTGCGTCTACCGCCCTACCTTCAAAACGTCACTGTGACGTTTTGAAGGTAGGGCGGTAGACCTTGAATTACGTTGCGTGGCAGCCGCTCTGGCTAGATTCCGCCGGTTCCGTAGTAGCCACCGAGGAGCCTGCGGCGGAGCTTGCGATTCTTCTCCGCGTCGGCGGTGTTCTTGTCGGTCGAGTCGGCGGGTTGCTCATCGGGCTTGGTGGTTTTGCGGAAGATGCCCATGATGATCCTTACCTCGTTGCCGGCCGGTGCTTGTCTGCCAGTGTGTTTCAGGCGCAGGCGGTGTCGCATCGGTCATTGGTATGGCTGATGGGCTGATTTCGGCGTTGCGGATCTCAGGGTCAGGTCCACCTGTGGAGCCAGTTGCGAGGCCAGCTGTTGTTGACTGGCTCTGTTTTCAGATGCCAGTTGTCGGTCATGCTGGGCGGGTGTTGATACGTCGGCTGGTTGCGCTGTATGTCGGGTTGTGGTTGTACGGGTTCTCGATGGCCGTGATGGTGCGGGCCGGGCTCGGGTTGGATCCGTGGGATGTGTTCCATCAGGGTGTGGCGCGGCATGTGCCGCTCAGCTTCGGCACAGTGACTGCGTTGACCGGGATCGCGGTGCTGCTGGCGTGGATTCCGTTGCGGCAGCGGCCCGGTCTGGGCACGGTGAGCAACGTGGTGGTCATCGCCGTCTCGGTGGATGTCGGGCTGTGGTTGCTGCCCGCGTGGGACATGATCGCACCGCGGGTCGCTGCGATGGGTGCGGCGGTGGTGCTCAATGCGATCGCCACGGTGCTCTACATCGGCGCCGGCATGGGTCCTGGTCCGCGCGATGGACTGATGACTGGTCTGGTCCGCCGCACCGGGGTGTCGGTGTGGGTGGTGCGGACGTCGATCGAGGTGACGGTGTTGGCGATCGGTTGGGTGCTCGGTGGCAGCGTAGGCATCGGGACGTTGGTCTATGCGTTCGGCATAGGTCCGCTGATTCAGCTCATGATTCCGCTGGCGAATCGTCACCTGCCCGGCTTCCAGGATAGGCGGACAGCCGAGCCCGCCGCGGTCGTCGCCGCGTGAGTGAACCCGCTCGAAGATCAACGGGACGTGTCCGCGGGATTTGGTGAGTAGCGCATCCGTCTTGTCCCGTTGATCTTGGGCGTTCGAGGCCGCGACCGACTCCCCCGCCGTCTGGCCTCCATGTAGGAACCCATCCGCAAAACGTCACTGTGACGATATATCGTCAGTTGGACCCCGGTGTCAGGTCGCGACCTTCTCATCTTCGAGCGATTGACGGACCTGCTCACGCAGCTCGGGACCGTCCTCGTGCTTGTGCACCGAGACGGCGTGCTCGCTGGCCGCTCGCACGACTTCGTCCTCTTCGCCGGCGATGGTGAGCGTGCAATTCGTTTCACTGGGGAACTTGCGGCAGTCGGCTACTTTCCTCGTCATCGGACGAGCCTCCTGAGAGAGAGCAATGATTATGCTCCTCACGTTAGACCCATCCGCGCCCGGTCAGGCGCTATCCGCGGCAACAGATGCGTGGCCCAGCAAATACCTAGAGTTCGGTAGATTCCGCAAGTCGCTCCGGTTCGACGGCATGCGTGTGCTGCCACCGTCCCCACAGTCCGACCATGATCACCAGGGCGATCACGACAGCGCTGTGTAGCGCCCATAGTGCGAGCCACGGCCGCAGGAACCCCACTTCGGTGTATTGCCCGCGGTCACCGACGCAGTACATCGAGAAGTTGGTGCTTTGCCCTTCGGAGTCGCTGAAGGTATCGGAGACGACGATCGGCTCGGTGTAGGGCGCTTCGCAGAACAACGGCGCGGTCAGTTTCGCTTCACCGGGCCAGATGGCGACGGGCAGCACGGTGCCGAGCATCGCGGTGCTGAACAGGATCACGCCCAGCATGACCAAGATTTTCCGGGCCCGGCGGGGCGGGGCATCGGCTCGATCCGATGAGTGCTCGTCGATCCCGTCGGACCGATACTCCTCGCTCATACTTGGCCCATTCGTAGAAACGTTCCGGCGCGGTCGAATTCGGCGACCATCATGGTGCGCGGCGAGGTGACACTGACGGAGATGCGTACTTCGTTGCCGATGCGGTTGGCGATCACCGCCGAGACGTGTCCGTCCGCGACGGCGGTCCGGGCGATCGCGGTGTCGAGGATTTCCTCGAGCCGGAGTAGGCCGGAAACCTCTGCGACGTCGAACATCTCGGTGTCAGGATCGTCGGCGACCGACACGTGGACCGGTTTGGGGCCGTGCAGCGTGCGGTTCGCGTAGGTGTAGTCGTCTTGTTGTTCCGGGTGGCCGGGTACCTGGATGCGCAGGTGTACCGCGGAGTCCTGGGTGAAGAGGTCGGCGCGCTCGCTGCTGAGGCGGGTGACCTGCGTGGGTTGCTGGAGCATTCCCCAGCGGGTAGTGCCGGTGTCGGGTGCGGTGAGCATGATGACGCTAGCCCGGAAGTCGGAGACGCCGAGGCGTTGCCGGAGGGCGTCGATGGCGGTGGCCGGCAAGGCGGAGACGAGTCCGCCGCCGCGGGCTTGCAGGATCTTCTCGAAGTCGGCGCGGTCGACGGCGCCGATGCAGCCGGTCGTGGTGATGAGGAGCGCTCCGAACATGGCCACGAGGCGGGAGCGGCGGTGTGGCATGGGCAGCATCGTATAGCGCCACGGTGACCGTGGTTGCTCGCGTGAGTGGCGGGCGGATGTTAGGTTTCATCAGCGCTGGTCGTATGTCCAGCTCGACTGGCTGGTGGAGGCATGGTGAAGACGTCGCGAGCTGTGATCGCGTGTGCGGCATTGAGTGTGTTGCCGTGGAGTGCCTCGCCGGTGGCGTCGGCCGCGCCTGCGGTCGGTGAGTATGTGGCGCTGGGTGATTCGTGGGCCGCGGACGCGTCGCTGATTCAGGCGACCGATGACTTCGTGCCGTTGGGTTGCGCGCAGAGTCAGGGTAGTTACGCCAAGCAGGTTGCGGCCGCGCTGAAGGTTCCGGTGTTCCGGGATGCGACGTGCGGTGGGGCTATGACGAAGAATCTGGCCGGTCCGCAGTCCACCCCGCTGGGGGTCAATCCCCCGCAGTTCGATCGTCTCACCCCGTCGACGGATCTGGTGACGCTGGAGATCGGCGGCAACGACGCGGGATTGGCCGCGGTCGTGCAGCGCTGCCTGACCGCCGACGCGTCGGCCTCGCCATGCGTCGATGGCCTCGTGGTCGACGGCGTGGACCAGATGTCGCTGAATATCGCCGTCGCGGAACGGAACGTGACCGCCTCGGTCCAAGGAATTCGCGACCGGTCACCGCATGCCCGGATTCTGCTGCTGGACTACTTCGAGGGGGTCAGCACCGGCCGCGGCTGCTTCCCGACGGTCCCGATCTCCGACACCGACGCGGATTGGCTGGGCCGCAAACTGATCGAGCTGAACGCCATGCTGGCACGGGTCGCGCAGGCAACGGGTGTGGAACTGGTCGACACGTACTCCACCAGCAGTGGGCACGACGGCTGCCAGCCACCCGGCACCCGCTGGGTCGAGGGCTTGATCCCGTGGTCGAGCAACCCGCTCGGTCTCGCCGTGCCCTTCCACCCCAATCAACTCGGTGCCGACCACCAGGCGCGCAGTGTATTGGCGGCGCTGGGTAAGTAACTGCCGCATCGAGTCGAGTCATATGGTCGTTGGTGGAGATCAACTAGCGACCATATGACTCGACTCGATGGCGGTGGGCGCCTGCCCAGCCCGCGCACCGCGAACATAGTGGTACCTACGGTTTGCTTGGTAGCCTGTGGCAAGCGAACCGGCAGAAGGTGAAAACCGATGAGTGCTACCACCATCGCCCGGCAGTGCACGCTGTGTGAGGCGCATTGCGGAATCCTGGTCACCGTCGAGGACACGCAGGTCACCCGGATCGAAGGCAATCCGGATGATGTGCTGTCGCAGGGCTATATCTGCCCGAAGGCGACGGCGATGGGCGGGTTGCATCATGATCCGGATCGGTTGCGCACGCCGATGCGGCGGGTCGGTGACGGGTTCGAGCCGATCGGGTGGGACGAGGCGTTTCGCGAGATCGGGCAGCGGTTGCGGGCGGTGCGCAGTGCGTACGGTCCGAGTGCGATCGGCATGTATCTCGGGAATCCGGCGGCGCACAGTTCCTCGGTGATCTACGGGGCGCTGCTGCGTGCGGTGTTGTTGACCAGGAACTTCTTCTCGGCGTCGTCGATCGATCAGTTTCCGCAGGAGTTCGTGGCGTGGCGGATGTTCGGGTCGAATGTGCTGATGCCGGTCATCGATATCGATCGCACCGATCGGCTGGTGATTCTCGGCGCGAATCCCGCTGTGTCGAACGGGTCGATCACCACGATGCCCAATGCCAAGCAGCGGATCAAAGATGTGCGGGGGCGCGGCGGGCAGGTGGTGGTCATCGATCCGCGCCGGACCGAGACGGCGCGGCTGGCGGATCAGCATGTGGCGGTGAGCCCGGGCGGCGATGTCTATCTGTTGCTGGCGATGCTGCACGTCCTGGTGGCCGAGAACCTGTGTGACGACAAGGCGATTGGCGCGCAGTGCACCGGATGGGATGAACTGCGTGAGCTGGTCGACGAGGCGACACCGGAGCAGATGGCGCCGCACGCCGGAGTCGACGCCGACGTCATTCGCGGGCTCGCTCGCGATCATGCCGCGGCGTCGTCGGCAGTGCTGTACGCGCGGATCGGGGTGTGCCAGCAGGTGACGGGCACGCTCACGCACTGGCTGGTGAACACGATCAACGCGGTCACCGGGAACCTCGACCGGGCCGGTGGGCAGATGTTCGCGACGCCGCCGATCGATGCCGCGCGGTTCGCGAAGTATCTGCCGATGGGTTACGGCGCATGGACGGACCGCTCCGGTGTCTACAAATCGTTCCGCTCCGAGTTGCCGGTCGCGGTATTGGCCGATGAGATCCTGACCGAGGGCAAAGGGCAGATCCGCGCGATGATCACCTACGCCGGCAACCCGGTGCTGTCCACACCCCAACGCGGACGCCTCGGCGCGGCATTGGATTCGCTGGATTTCTATATCGCCGTGGACATGTACATCACCGAGACGACCCGGCATGCCGACATCATCCTGCCGCCGATCTCGCCGCTGGAACGCGAGGACGTCAACATCCTGTTCCCGGTGTTCAGTGTGCGCAACAATCTGCGTTACGACGCGCGCGTGTTCGATCCGCCCGCCGATGGGCTCGAGGATTGGCAGATCATGGCGCGGCTGATCACCGAGATGGTGCCGATGCCGGTTCGCAGGCTCACCGGACGGGCGCTCAACGGGTTGTTCGAGCAGTTCAGCCCCGTACGGTTGGCGACGGCAGGCGTGGCGACTGGTCCATACGGGGTGCTACGGCGTGGGCGTAAGGGACTCACGGTGGCGAAGGCACGTGCGTCCGCCGGTGGTATCGACCTGGGCCCGCTGCTGCCGAGGTTGCGCGCACTGCTCGGAACGCGAGACCACAAGGTCCACCTGGCCCCCGAGGACTTCCGTACCGCCGCCCGCACTGTGCTCGACGACGCCCGCGCAGGCAGCGCGCTCACCACACCGACCGACGGCTACGACCTCAAACTGATCGGCCGACGCCACTTGCGCAGCAACAACTCCTGGCTGCACAACGTCCCCGCCATGGTGAAGGGCCGCGACCGCTGCACCGCACTCATGCACCCCGACGACGCCGCCATCCGCGGACTCACCCACGGCGAACCCGTCACCGTCACCTCACCCACCGGCTCGATCGTGGTCCCCCTCGAAGTCAGCGACGACATCCGCGCAGGCACAGTCGCCATCCCCCACGGATGGGGCCACCGCGAACCCGGCGTCGGCTGGACCGTGGCCGCCGCGCTGCCCGGCGCCAACGTCAACCTCCTGCACGACCCGTCACTCACCGACACCTTCTCCGGCAACTCCGCAGTCAACAACACCTGGGTGACAGTCGCCCGCGCGTCCACCGACAACGCCGAATCCGCAGCTGGCGTGACAGTGGAGGCGCTCGGCGTCATCTGAGCTGAGTCGCGAGCGTGATCGCCGGCTTCATCCCAGCGAAACGTGCGTGGACTCGAGGTGGCGGGTGTCGCCGAGGCGGACGACTTGGCGGTTGTGGAAGTAGTCGTCCTCGCGGAGTTCGGTGATGCTGCCGGAGGGGCCGTTGAAGCGGGCGTAGGCGAGGGCGTCGAGCGGCAGTCTGGTCCAGGAGCCCACTGCGAAGGTGATGACGCCGCCGTGGGTGACGACGATCTGGTGTTCGCAGTGGGTTTGTTCGATGGCGGCCATTGCGGTGTAGATGCGTTCGCCGAAGGCGCCCATGGTTTCCGAGCCGGGGATGCCGTCGTGGTGGCCCATTCGTTCGCCGATGGCCGGCGGGGTGATGAAGCGCTGGCGCAGCCATTCCTGGGTTCGGCCCTCGGCCTCGCCATAGGACTTCTCGCGCAGCCGGGAATCGAGGACCGGTGGCACGTGCAGCAGCTCGCCGATGACATCGGCGGCCTGGGCGGCGCGTTGCAGGTCCGAGGAGTACAGCTCGACCTCGGCGTGGGCGGGGATCGCCGCGCGCAGGGATTCGGCGATCGCGGCCGCGGCGCGCAGACCGGCGGGGGTCAGTGGCGAGTCGTACCAACCGCCCACCAATCCGTCGACGTGATGGGTCGACTCGGGGTGCGCGATGACGTACATGGTTCGCACTTCGTTTGTCCCTCTTCCTGGCACCGTCATGAGACGGGCGAATCACTGTACCTTCACGACGGTCACCCGGTAGCCGAGGCGGATCTCGCGCCCGATATGCGCTGCGCCGCTGAGGTAGAGCCAGCGGTCGGTGCCGCCGCGCGGGTCGGGCAGGAACATCGCTTGCACATGTTCGACACCGAACGGGAAGTTGCCGGAGATCGAGGTGGCGATCCCGGTCATCAGCGAGGCCTCGGCGAGCAGTTGCGGCTCGGGGCTCGCCGCGGGCAACGGTGTCGCGGTGGGGATGAAGAACCCGAACTGTTCGGGTGGGGCGCCGGAGCCTTGGACCAGCATGCCGGTGACGAACAATCGCGCGATTCCGGTGTGCACCAAGCATTCCGGCGTCAACTGCAACGGTGGAGTCGGCCGCAGCTCGAGTTGGAACGCCATGCGCCGAACTTTACGGTCACCGAACACCGCTGTCCTCACGACGATCACCAGGTGCCATCAGCGCCGCATCATCGCCCTGAGCGGTGGCCCCGTCGTCCACCGTCTGCACCAGGCACAGACGCTCGCACATTCCCAAAACACAGGCCCGCCACTGGCCCTCTTGTTGTAGCCGCCGACTGTTCGAAGCCGTCGGCGGGGTGCGTAACCCGCCCGCATCCAACAGGCGCTCTGATACGCGGATACGCGACCGGCAGCGGCAATCCCGCTCATTCACGATCGATCGCCGCCGTCGCCGGCAGGTGACGCAACATTGCGCAGGCGTCCGTTCCTATCGGCCAGCCGATCCGATCGACTGCACCCGACGGAGAAACCCACCGTCGCAGCCACATTCAAGCCCGGTGTTGCGGTCGATGCAGACATGCATCCACTGCCGAAACCTTCTCGAACCACGTTGGCGCACTGGATAATTCACCGTCTGCACCAGCGGTTCCACGTGAATCAGCGCGGGCGCGCATCCATTCCGATACCTGTCTGATGCGACGGCCGGAAGCACGCTGCGACTCGCGGATACGGCACTGCTCGTAGCCGCACTGCCGTATCCGCGGGGCACATATCCGCGGGAGAGTCGCGGCCGGCGCATCTTCGACAAGCCGTGTCGGCGACGAACAGCTTGCCGAGGGTGGCTGAGTCCCGGCCCGCCCGCTCGCACGCGGCGTCGATGCCGCCCACCTGGTCTCGCAACAGCCTGGTCTCGCAACAGGGGAACGATCTCGCGCAGCGGCCGCCTGCGGAAGTCAGGCGACCACTCTCAACTGCCCTTACCCAACGACTCCTGATAACTGGTTTCGATCTTCTCCCGCAGATGCTTTTCGGTATGCCGGATAGCCGGTCCGATGAACGCTCGGATCACCCGATCGAGAGCACGTCCAGCCAGCCCGCCGGGCACTCGATAGTCAGCGGTAGCACTGACTTCGGTCGCTACGTCGCCGACCGCCTCGAAGTCCCAGCGGATCGCGCCTTCGATACCCTTGATGGCGCGCATCGTCACCCGCGCTCCATCGATCCATTCGGTCGTGTCCGCACGCAGATGCAGCGTGGTCGGTCCGAGGTGCAGGGCGGTATCGAAGACCGCACCGACCCCGAAGGTCTGCTCCCCCACCGGAGTGAAGTGCCGGATCCCGAACATCCACTTCGGCACATTCCGATAGTCCGCGACATAGGCGAACGCGAAGCCCGCCGGTGCCGCACACGTCGCACTGTGCTCGACATGCCCCATGAATACCCCTCCGGCCGCAACGGTCCTTGCCTCCACCGTAGGCCACCTTCGTGATCTTCGCCCCGCCGAAGCCCGCTGCCCGCCAACCACTTACGCCCACCCGTGCCCTGAATCGCGGACGGGCGCGGCCAATTGCGGGAGCCGCAGAGGCCGGCACGTGAGCGGTCCCGCTAGGCGCATGAGTACCGGCCACTCGGCCCGCACGAAGACGACGCCGTGGCATGCTCGCGAACAAGCCGGGCGATGGCACCGTGGCCGGCTCATGCGCTGGAGAGCTCGGCACGAAACGCCGGTGGCAACTCGCACGCAGTCAGACGGTGAGCACGACCTTGCCCCACAGGTGACCGCCGTCGAGCAGCCGATGCGCATCGGCGACGCGGTCGAACGGGAACGTCTCCTGCACATGAACCCGGAGCTTGCCCTGCTCGACGAGCCCGACCAAACCACGCAGGCCCGCCGGATCCGGGTCGACCGCGACGCCACTGAAGCGCAGCCCCGCCGCCGCGAACCGGGCGGCGAGCGCCGGATCATCCTCGGCGACCGCCGTAACCAGGTGTCCGCCTGGGCGGAGCACCCCGAGCGACCGCTCGACGGTGTCGCCGCCGATCGTGTCGAGCACGACGTCGATATCGCGCACCACCTCGGCGAAGTCGACCGCCGTATAGTCGATCACCTCGTCGGCGCCGAACCCCGCGACGAACTCCCGCTTGCTCGCACTGGCCGTCGCGATCACGTGCGCGCCGAACGCTTTCGCGATCTGGATCGCGACATGGCCGACTCCGCCGCCACCGCCGTGGATCAGCACGCGATCACCGGCGGTCACGCCGCCGAGGTCGACCAGCGCCTGCCACGCCGTCAGCCCGACGATCGGCAACGCGGCCGCTTCGACATGCGTGAGCGCGGCCGGCTTGTGCGCCAGATGCAACGCCGGCGCCGACACGACCTCGGCGTACGCGTTGGCCGGACGCGGGAACAGCGGCATTCCGAACACTTCGTCGCCGGGCCGGAACCGCCAGGTCTGCGGCGCGTCCTCGACGACGCCGCTGATGTCCCAGCCGAGGACGAATGGCGGCCGGCCGAGCAACGGGAATTCGCCGGCCCGCAGCCGCGCCTCCAACGGGTTGAGCCCGATCGCCTCGACCCGGACCAGGACCTCGGTCGGAAGCGGTTGGGGCTCAGGCATGTCCACGATGGTGAGCACTTCGGGACCGCCGTTTTTCTGCTGGGTGATGACTCGCATGCACACCCACGCTAGGTATCCGATAGGAACCCGTAGGTACCTTAGGCGGCATGAGCGGTTTCGTTCCCGGCGATTCCTTCCTCGCCGACTGCCCGGCCCGGCTGGCGGTCGAGCTGATCGCCGACAAGTGGACGGTGGTCGTGCTCGCCGGACTCAGCAAGGGGTCGGTGCGCCACGGCGAGCTGATCGGCGGCATCTCCCGCAAGGTGCTCACCCAGACGCTGCGCCGGCTCGAATCGCACGGGCTCGTGCGCCGGCACGCCTATGCCGAGGTGCCGCCGCGGGTCGAGTACGAGCTCACCGCGCTGGGCGCGACGCTGATCGATCCGATCCACGCACTCACCGAGTGGGCCAGGGCGAACGGCGACGCGGTCCTCGACGCGCTCGACGCCCATTCCGATCCGCTCGCCCAGCCTGGCTGAACCGGTCACGTCGAGTGCCGACTCGGCCGATAGGGTCGGGTGGTGACGTGGACGGTGGGTTTCGACCTGGATATGACGCTGATCGACTCGCGACCGGGCGTCAGCCGGGCCATCGACATCTTGGCCGCGGAGTTCGAGGTGCCGGTGCGCGGCGCCGATTTCGCCGAACGGCTCGGGCCGCCGCTGGCCACCATGCTGGCCGAGGCGGGGGCGCCCGAGGAGTTGGTGCCGGCGATGGTCACCCGGTATCGCCAGCTGTATCCGGGCATCGTGTCGAGCATTCCCGCGATGCCGGGCGCGAAGGCCGCGCTGGCCGCGATCGAGGAACGTGGTGGGCGGGTGCTCGTCGTCACCGGCAAGCACGGTCCGCTCGCCCAGTTGCACATCGATGAACTCGGTTGGCGGATAGATCGTCTCGCCGGTGATCTGTGGTCGGCGGACAAAGCCATTGTGCTGAAACAGGAGCGGGCGAGTATCTACGTCGGTGATCATGTCGGTGACATGCGTGGCGCGCAGGCCGCAGGTGTCCTCGCGGTCGGCGTCACCACCGGGCCGTGCGATGCGGACGAACTCCGCGCCGCCGGTGCCGACGTGATCCTCACCGACCTCACCGAATTCCCGCGGTGGCTCGCCGGCGAACTCGGCCCGGTCGCGGACGCGGGCTGAGCGAATCTTCTCCTCGTCGAACCACTTTCACCGCACCGACCTCGGAAACTTGCACCGCGAGTTTCCGCGTCGCTAGCCTGCACACCAGCCGGCCGCGCCCGCTGCGCGCTCTGAGAGGAGAACGAATCCATGGACCGTTTCACCGACAAGGTTGCCGTGGTAACCGGAGCGGCGCAGGGCATCGGCGCGGCCACCGCAGTCAAGTTCGCCGTCGAGGGAGCCCGGGTCGCGGTGCTCGACCGCAACACCCCCGACGCCACCCTCGAACAGATCAGCCGCGCCGGCGGCACCGCCCGCGGCTACGTCTGCGACGTCACCGACCGTGACTCCGTGCAGTCGGTCTTCGAACAGATCGCCGCCGAACTCGGTGACCCGCAGATCCTGGTGAACAACGCCGGCATCACCCGCGACAACCTGTTCTTCAAACTCTCCGAGGACGACTGGAACGCCGTGCTGTCGGTCAACCTGACCGGGGTCTACCACTGCTCGCAGGCCGCGCAGAAGTACATGGTCGCCCAGCGCTACGGAAAGATCGTCTCCCTGTCGAGCCGCTCGGCCCTCGGCAACCGCGGCCAAGCCAACTACGCCGCCGCCAAAGCCGGCATCCAGGGCCTGACCGCCACCCTCGCCATCGAACTCGGCCAGTACAACATCAACGTCAACGCCGTCGCCCCCGGCTACATCGCCACCGCGATGACCGACGCCACCGCCGAACGCGTCGGCATGTCCCCCGAAGACCTGCAACACTCCGTCGCCGAACGCACCCCCCTCGGCCGCGTCGGCCAACCCGACGAGGTCGCCGCCGTCATCGCCTTCCTCGCCAGCGACGAAGCGTCCTACGTCAGCGGCCAAACCCTCTACGTCAACGGCGGCGCCCGCTGAACGACCGCGGCGAACTGCGAGTAACGCCACCATCACGTCCCGGCGACTCGCAATCACCTACAGCCGCACCCTCTTTCGGGATCCACACTCGCTCTGGGGCCCTATTTTGGGTGCAGATCCCGAAAGAGGGTGCGGATCCGACTGCCTGCACGGCACGGGCCGCCGGCAGGTCCCTGTCACTACCTCACCACGGCAGACGACCTTCACGATCGAAGTAGCCACCGGTCGGTCCGTCGGGGCCGAGGGTGGCGAGGTGGACGATGGCGTCGGTGCCTTCGGTGCGGGTTTGGTAGCCGGCGTGGGCGTTGAAATCGGTTGCGGTGTAACCGGGGTCGGCGGCGTTGACCTTGATGCCGGGCAGCGCTCGCGCGTATTGCGAGGTGATCATGTTCAGGGCCGTCTTGGACGAGGTGTAGGGCAGGTTCACCATGGTGGATTCGAGGCGCTTCGGGTCCGAGGTGATGGTCAGCGAACCCATTCCGCTCGACACCATCACGATGCGCGGCTGCTCCGCGGCGCGCAGCAGCGGCAGGAACGCGTGGGTCAGCTGGACCGGGGCGAAGACGTTGGTCTCGTAGACCTCGCGCAAGTGCGCGGCCTGGATCTGATCCGGCGCATCAGCGAATCCGCCGGAGATGCCCGCGTTGTTGACGAGCACGTCCAACCGTCCGGCGCGTTCGCGAATCGTGTCGACCGCCGCGGTGATCGAATCGGCGGAGATGACATCGAGGTGGACGAATTCGACGTTCAACCCCTGCTCGCCGAACTCGGCCGCCGCCTGCTTGCCGCGGTCTGCGTCGCGGGCGCCCAGGAAGACCTGCCAGCCCAGCTCGCCGAGCCTGCGCACCGTTTCGTGGCCGAGCCCCTTGTTGGCTCCGGTCACCAGAGCCGTTGTCGTTGCGTTCATGCACCCAGCCTCGCCCCGGCCGCCGTCGCCGGGAAGGGCCGGTATGTCCTGGGACCGGTGGTACCACCCCCGGCCCGCGCGACTGCGGGATGATCGAGGGATGGACCGTTCGGAACTCGCGGCGCTGCTGCGGCAGGCGCGCACCCGCATCCAGCCGCGCGACGTCGGCCTCCCCGCAGGCCCGCGCCGGCAGGTGCCCGGACTGCGCCGCGAAGAGGTCGCCCAGCTGGCCGGGGTCAGCGTCGACTACATCGTGCGCCTCGAACAAGGCCGCGGCCCGCATCCCTCGACCGCCGTCCTCGCCGCCCTGGCCCGCGCCCTGCGCTTGCACGACGACGACCGCGACCTGCTGTTCCGGCTCGCCGGATCCGCACCACCACAAGCCGGCCGGATCGCCCAGGTGGTCCGCCCGAGCGTGCTGCGCCTGCTCGACCGCATGTCTGACCTGCCCACCCTGGTGATGTCCGCGAAAGGCGACATCCTGGCCTGGAATTCGATGGCGACCGCGCTGCTCGGCGACTTCTCCGCCTGGCCACCGGCGCGGCGCAACATCATCTGGCAGTGCTTCCTCGGCGAGGAGGCGAGCCGGGTGCGGTTCAACCCCGAAGAGTTCCGGATGGTCGCCGCCTTCGGTGTCGGTACGCTGCGCAGCGCCAAAGCTCGATACCCGGATGATCCCGAACTCGACCGCCTGATCGCCGAACTACGTTCCCGCAGCACCGATTTCGAACAACTCTGGAACGAACGCCCGTCCGCGCAATGGCGCAGCGCCACCAAAACCATCGCCCACCCCGAACTCGGCCTGCTCGTCCTGGAATGCGACACCCTGCTCGTTCCCGACGCCGACCAATCCGTCGTCGTCTACTCCGCCGCCCCCGACACCCCCGCCGCCTCGGCCCTGGACCTGCTCCGCATCACCGGCACCCAGCAATTCAGCGACCACGCTTGAAGCACTCAGCCGCACCGCTTGCATTCGATGGGTGAATCCGAATCATCCCAGCTCACAGACCTAGGCCGAGCCGCCCGGTCAACGCCTCGGCGTGAGCGGCGCTACCCGACCGGAAGGCTTGCCTCGCATGGGCGGTACACCGAGCGAGGCCGGGACAGCGCAGAGGCCCGGTCGATGCGGACCGGGCCCCACTGCACGGAACCTACTTCTTGTCTCCGACCAGCCCGTACTCCTCGAGCATGACGCCGATCTCGGTCGACTCCAGTTTCTTCATCAACTTCTTGCGCACGATCTCCGGACCCGGAATGTGCAGTTCGTCGCCGTCGCGTAGTCGGCTCGTCGCGGCCAGCAGCTTGCGCACATCGAAGGTCGAGTTGTACACCTCCGGCACCCCGCGCTCGATACCGAGCAGCTGATAACTCGCCTCCATCGCCGTGCGCACCGAATACTCGGTGGTGAAGATGCAGTCGCGGGTCGACTCGGCGAACTGGCCGATGAACGCGAAGTTCACCGCGCCCTCGGGCACCACATTCGGGCGATCGCCGGCCTTGCGCGGCATGAAGAACGCCGTCACATACGGCATCATCACCGGCACGCATTTCGCCGAATTCGCCGCCAGCTCAGCGATTTCCGCCTCCGGCACGCCCATGTGGTACAGCCACTCCCTGGTGATCTCCTCGCCGGTGCATTCGCTCATCGGCTTCTTCACGTAATCGCCGGGCACGTCGACGAACAGCGAGTAGATCCAGACCACGATCTGATCCTTCGGCTGCTGCTTGAAATGCGGCTGCCGATTCACCGTCCAGCTCATCAGCCAGCTCGAATCCCGCACGGTCACGATGCCGCCGGTGACGACCTTGCCGGAGAACGGATCCCGCTTACAGATCTTCTGGATATAACCCGGGATCTTCTCATCGAGGGTGGTGACGGTCGCCGACTCCCATTTCGTTTCCTCGATATGCCCGCCGAACACATCCGGATGCCCGAACGCCGGATCCTTGGCCGCGATCCGCCGCCACAGGTCCCACGCCGGGGCCGGGCCGTCGAGCAGTTTCGCCGGGGTGTGGTGATCGCCGTCGTCGGAGTTCTCCGTCAGCGAGCCGATCGTGGTGAACACCAGATCGTTTTCACTCAGATCCACACTGCCCTCGGTGCCTTCGGACACCCAGTGAATCCTGGTGGCCTGCTTGCGGTCACCGGTGAGGTCGAAGTCGATATCGGTGATCTCGGTATCGAACCGGAAACTCACCCCCTGATCGAGCAGCCACCGATACAGCGGCAACACCAGCGACTCGTACTGGTTGTACTTGGTGAACTTCAGTGCCGAGAAGTCCGGCAGCCCGCCGATGTGGTGGATGAAGCGATGCAGATACAACTTCATCTCCAGCGCGCTGTGCCATTCCTCGAACGCGAACATCGTCCGCCAGTACATCCAGAAATTGCTCTGCAAGAAGTCCTCACCGAAGACCTCGTCGATCCGCTTGTTCTCCATCTCCTCCGGCGCGGCCAGGAACACCTTGACCATGTCCTTCTGCGCCTTGTTGCTCAGCGTGAACAAGCCGTCGGTGTGCGCGTCCTGACCACGTTTCTCGGTCGCGCGCTGCAACGAGGAATTCGGATCGTCCTTGTTCAGCCAATAGAACTCGTCGAGCACGCTGGCCCCGTCGATCTCGATCGAGGGCACCGAGCGGAACAGATCCCACAGGCATTCGAAATGGTTCTCCATCTCGCGCCCGCCGCGGATCACGAAGCCCTTCTTCGGCTCCTTGATGCCGTCGAGCGCACCGCCGGGCAGCTTCAACCGCTCGAACACGGTGATCTGATCACCCGACATCTGCCCGTCGCGGATCAGGAATGCCGCACCCGACATCGAGGCCAGCCCCGCCCCGACGAACCACGCCGTCTTGTTCTGCACACCCTCCGGTTTGCGTGGTCGGGCGAAGGCCTCGTAGTTGCCGCTGCTGTAGTACATGTGACTCCTCTCCTCGTGCTGGTTCGGAATGCCCTGCCGCACTTGTGATTACGAGTACTTGTAGAAACCTTCACCGCTGGACACGCCGAGCTTGCCCTGGTCGATGTAGTTGTCCTTGAGCCACGCGGCCAGCTTCTTGCCGTCGGCGTCGCTGTTGACCAGGATGTTGTAGGGGGTCTTGAGACCGATCACGTCGATCATCTGGAACGGGCCGAACGGGGCGCCGGTGGCGATGCGCCAGGTCTTGTCGACCGACTCCGGGTCGGCGTAACCGCCCGCGCTCAGCCCCATCGCCGCGTTCAGCAGCGGCACGAGCAGCGAGTTGACCACGTAACCGGCCTTCTCCTTGTGCAATTCGATCGGGACCATGCCGATCGCGTCGGCGAACTCGGCGACCGCGTGGAAGACCTCCGGATCGGTGTCCTTGGTGCCCATCACCTCGGCGGTGTTGTAGCGCCACACGTCGTTGGCGAAATGCAGGGCCAGGAAACGGTCGGGACGGCCGGTGGCGTCCTTCAGATCACTGGGCAGCAGGGTCGAGGAGTTGGTCGCGAAGATGGTGCGCTGCGGGGCCTGCTCGGCCAGCTTCCGGTAGGTCTCCTGCTTGATCTTCAGCACCTCGGGGACCGCCTCGATGACGAGGTCGGCGTCCTTCACCGCTTCGGCGAGATCGGCGGTCGTCACGATGGAATCGGCGGCCTTCTCGGCCTTGCCGTCACCGGCGCCCTCGACCTCGTCGCGGTAGATCGCGACCAGTTTGGTGAAACGATCGTGCGCGGCCTTCAGCGCGTCGTCATTGATGTCGTAGGCGGTGACCTCGAAGCCGTGGAACGCGGTCTGGAATGCGATCTGCGAACCGAGCACACCGGTGCCGAGGACGGTCACCTTGCGGATGGTCATGATGATTTCCTTCCTGCCGGAGGCGAGGTTCGCCCCTCGGCGTCCACATCACTGGATCGAGGCGAAGAAACCCGCGACGATCTGGGCGATCTGGTCACGCAGGTCATCGGTCGCGTCGCGGCCGGGATGCGCGCCCGTCGATGGTTGAGCGAGGATGAGATGCAGCACAGCGAACACGCTGCGGCCGGTCAGCAATGCGCGGGCGAACAGATCCTGCTGGTCCGCTTCGCCGGCTGAGACTGCCGCGGTGAGCCGTTCGGCGATCATCGACTCCAGCCGTGCGACCAAGGCGAGACCTTCGGCGCGGTACTGCTCGGTCGGTGCGCCGAACAGCAACTCACGCTGATAAGCCACCGTGTTCTCCACGCGGGTGGCCGCGGCGTCGACGATCGGGGCCACCATGGCCAGCACCGCCTGCGCCGGATCGTTTTCCGAACGGGATTCCTGTTCACCCTGTTCCAGGGCGGTACGGAATTCCTCGTTGTAGACCATCAGCAGCAGCTCGCCCTTGGACGACGCGTACCGGAACAACGTCCCGGCCGCCACATCCGCGCGATCGGAGATCTGCTGAGTGGTCACGCTGTCGAACCCACGCTCGGCGAACAACGCCGCCGCGGCCTCGAAAATCCGGGACTGCTTGTCCCGCATGTTGCGCAGCCGGCGGCCGGCTTGCACCGCCTCGGGCGTGGTCATCATTCCCAGCACCTCCCAATAATGAGTGGACTCATTTCTGAGCGTACTCCTAGTTACTCAGGAGGCAACCCCTGGCTGCGAGATACCCACTCCGGGCCTGATCACCGCCGGAAACCAGGGCGGGAATCGGGCGGCCGCTCAATGCGATCGACGGTGTCGGACCTACGGCGGGAGTCGCACTGCGGCATCTGGTTGCGTACGGGCGAGGCGCATGCCGTGGTGATCCGATCGATGCGCAACTGGCTCACCCGAGTGCGCCGAGGCAGACGGCAGTCAGAGGGCTTGTCCGAGATTCAGTGATCCACTGCGAAGGTTCCGGCGACCGCCCACTCGGCCACCGGTCGAGCCGGAATCGTTGGGGCAGTGGGTGATTGGCGCGTCCCGGGCGTTGCAACGAAGAAGGTCGTACGTGATGGCGTTGACGGCGGCCGGGGTTTCGATTCGCGCAGCCGGCGTGCGGAGCTCTTTCCAGTATTGCGTTCAACGCAATACATATGTGCAAACCATGCACTGGACATCAAGCGGATCACGTTCGAGACTGAGTTCATGACGGACGGAACCGCAGTTCCCTTGGCCTGAAACCAAAGTCGACTCGGCCCCCGGCAGGTTGCCCGAATCGAGCCGCACCGCCCTTCTCTCCGGCCCGCTGCCTGCGCAGTAGCCGACCAGCCGATAACAGGAGCGAACGACCCATGCCCAGAACCGTGCGACCGACCGCCTACGGAACACCGGACGTCCTCGCGATCATCGAGACGCCGATGCCGCGGCCGGCCGCCGACGGTGTCGTCGTGCAGGTCCGCGCGGCCGGGGTCAACCCGATCGACTGGAAGCTCTACAGCGGCGCCTTCCACACCGTGGCCGACAAGCACAAGGACTCGGCCGGGCTCGCGGAGACGATGCCACGGCTCGGCCTGGAATGCGCCGGAGTCGTCACCGCGATCGGCGCGGACGTGACCGATGCCCGCATCGGCGACGAGGTGATCGTCTACCCGGTCGCCGGCGCCTACGCCGATTACGTCACCGCGCCCGCCACCTCGCTGATCCCCAAGCCGGCCGGTCTGGGCTGGCCCGAGGCCGGTTCGTTGATCCTCGCCGGGGCAACCGCGATGCACGCCCTGCACGCCACCACTGTCGGCCAGGGCGACACCGTGCTCATCCACGGCGGCTCCGGCGGCGTCGGACTGCTGGCCGTGCAGCTGGCCGCGGCCGCCGGCGCGACCGTCATCGCCACCGCCGCCGAACGCAACCACGACCTGCTGCGCGAACTCGACGCCCTCCCCGTGAACTACGGCCCCGGCCTGCTCGACCGCGTCCGCGCCGCCGCACCCGACGGCGTCACCGCCGCGATCGACTGCGCCGGCAGCGACGAAGCACTCGACACCTCACTGGAATTGGTCACCGACCGCCGCCGCATCGCCTCGATCACCGGCACCGACCGCCGCGCCGCCGCAGGCATCAAGGTCATCGGCAACGGACCCGGCCAAGACGCGGGCGCCGAATACCGCAACACCATCCGGTCCGAGCTGGCAGCCCGCGCGGCATCAGGTGAACTGCGCGTCCTGATCGACAGCATCTACCCCCTCGACGAAGCCGCACAGGCCCACAAGGCCGGCATCGCAGGCCACACACCCGGCAAGCTCGTGCTGGTCCCTTAACCGGGTTCGGCATGAACCGGATTCGGCATAACCGGGTTCGGCACCGGACATCGAGCCCACCGACCGGCACGATCGAGATCTTCTCCGAAACCATCGCCGGCTTGGGGTGGCGATTTCGGCGGATTGGCTGAACTCGCCGGCGTCGAGTTGGTGACTGCCGTGCGCGTCATCAAGCTGCCACCAATCCGTCGGCGCATTAACAGCGGCTGGGTTCGCGGCATCGCTCTGGCAGTTTGTGCGCCAATCCAATACACCAGAAGCACCTTCGACCGTTGCTGCCACGGGGCAGCGCAGTGTGGCCGTGCGAGGCAATATCACCTGCTCCATCAGCACCGGAGACACCCGAAGCGCAGCCCCGCCAGCAGATCCCGCCGCTGCGCGGGACGCGCCGGTAGCGGGAGCCGTGACGGTGGCCGCTGCCGCCGATGACCCGTTGCGGCCCGGCGAGAATCACGGCACATCACACCCGCCGCGTAAGGGATCCGCACGCTGCTCCTCGATCTTCACGGTTCAGTGTGGAGGTACGCCACCATGTCTGATGCCGTGCAAGTCCCGCTCGGGATGATCGAGCGGAACGCCGCTTGCCACCGAAGCGGTGATGCAGGAGATGAAGCCGACAGCAGAAAGACGTATCGGGTGTGCGGCGGCGACGTCCGGAGTTGGTGCCGACGAGCAGGAAACGGTGTGCGACTCCGTTCACCGCAGCCGCACACCTTCTGACATCCGCACGCGTGTCAGCGCGGCGAGTCTGTATGCGGGAAATCAGAAGGTGTGCGGCTGCCTGCTCGCTGTGTCCGTGCGCTCTGACGTCTGCGTCCTCGTCGCTGGACCCGAATCGGTGGACCCGAATCGGTGGGGATCGCCGCGGAGCCTGACACTCCCACTGCCGGTCACGGGCCGTCCCCGGAGAGGCCCGCGACCGACAGTGGCGATCTCCGCTATGCCGCTTTGTATTTGCGCAGGTACTCACCGGTCAACGAGACCGGGTCTTCGAGGAGTGCGGCGGGGGTTCCGGTGAACACGATTTCTCCGCCTGCTTTGCCGCCGTCGGGGCCGAGGTCGATGACCCAGTCGGAGTGGGCGACGACGTCGAGGTTGTGTTCGATGACGATCACGGTGTTGCCACGTTCGACCAGCCCGTCCAACAGCGCCAGCAGAGTGTCGACATCGGACATGTGCAGACCCGTCGTCGGTTCGTCGAGCACATAGACCGAACCGGTATTGCCCAGCTGGGTGGCGAGTTTGATCCGCTGACGCTCACCACCGGACAACGTGCTCATCGCCTGGCCGAGGCTCAGGTAGTCCAGGCCGACCTCGTTCATGGTGCGCAACTTGGCATTGAGTGCCTTCTCCGGGAAGAACGCCAGCGCTTCCTCCGCGGTCATCTCCAGCACGTCGGCGATCGACTTGCCGCGCAAGGTGAGTGCGAGCACGTCATCGGAGAAGCGGCGCCCGTCGCAGGCATCGCAGTGGGTGGTGACCGGGTCCATGTAGGCGATCTCGGTGATGATCACCCCGCGGCCCTCGCACTGCTTGCACGCACCGGCGGAGTTGAAACTGAACAGCCCCGTCGACTCACCGGTCGCCTTGGCGAACAGTTTGCGGATGGGATCCATCAACCCCAGATACGTCGCCGGCGTGGACCGCGAAGACGCGCCGATGGCCGACTGGTCGACGAAGATCGCCTCCGGATGCTCGACCACGAACACATCCCGGATCAGGCTGCTCTTGCCCGAGCCCGCCACCCCGGTGATCGAGGTCAGCACCCCGGTCGGAATCGCTACGCTCACGTCCTTGAGGTTGTGCACGCTCGCCTGCTCGATCAGCAGCTCACCCGTGCCCGCCCGGAAGGTGTCCTTCACCGCGAACTGCCGCCGCAACCCGGCCCCGGTCGGCGTATCGGCCGCCAGCAACTGCGCGAAACTGCCCTCGAACACCACCTGCCCGCCGTGCAGCCCGGCCCGCGGCCCGACATCGACGATGTGATCGGCGATCTGGATGACATCGGGATCGTGCTCGACCACCAGCACCGTGTTCCCCTTGTCCCGCAACGCCTTCAGCAGATCGTTCAACCGCCCCACATCCCGCGGATGCAACCCGACGCTGGGTTCGTCGAAAATGTAGGTCATCCCGATCAGCGTGCTCGACAGATGCTTGATCATCTTCAACCGCTGCCCCTCACCGCCGGACAACGTCGAGGTCGGCCGGTCCAAGCTCAGGTAGCCCAGCCCGATATCGGTCACCCGCTGCAGCGAGGTCCGGATCGCGGCGGCCAGCCCGGCCGCGGCCGGATCGGTGATCTCGTCGAGTACCACCATCAGATCGGTGATCTGCAACCCGGCCCAGTCGGCGATATTGCGGTCGTTGATCTTCGTGGCCAGCGCCTCGGCGTTCAACCGGGCCCCGTGACAGGTCGGGCAGATGCCCTCGGTCAGGAACTGGCGTATCTGCTCGCGGGTCTTCTCGCTCAACGCGGAGGTGTCGCGTTGCAGCCGCGTGCGGGTGAACTTCGCGGCGATCCCCTCGTAGTTCGCCTTCCACGTCCCCTTCGCGAAGGCCAGCTCCACCTTGCCGCCGGCCCCGTAGAGCAGATCCTGCAACTCCACCGCGGAGTAGTCCGCGATCTTCTTGTCCGGATCGAAGCGCCCCGAACTGCCGTACATCTGCCATTCGCCGCCGCCCACGCCGTATCCGGGCAACAGGATCGCGCCCTCGTTGAGCGATTTGGTCCGATCCAGCAGCCGATCCGGATCCGCGCGCACGGTGATGCCCAGGCCGTCGCAGTCCGGGCACATCCCCTGCGGCACATTGAACGAGTAGTTGTAGACGAAACCGGCCGAGGGCGAACCGAATCGGGCGAACATCGCCCGCACCATGGAGAAGATGTCGGTCATCGTGCCGACCGTCGAACGCGGCCCGCCGCCGACCGGCTGCTGATCGATGATCACCGGCGCGGTCAGATTCTCCATCGCCTCGGCATGCGGACGCTCATAGCGCGGCAGGAAGTTCAGGATGAACGCCGGGAACGTCGCGTAGAGCTGGCGCTGCGACTCCACCGCGATCGTGTCGAACACGATCGAGGACTTGCCCGAACCGGACACCCCGGTGAACACCGTGATCTTGTTCTTGGGAATCTCCAGCGACACATTGCGCAGGTTGTGCTCGCTGGCACCGAGGACTCGGATGACATCGGCGGGAACGGTGGATTCGGCGAAAGACATACGGACACCATGCCATCCGATACCGACAAAATACCCACGGTATTGTGATGCAGATCACATTGTTTCGGCCTCTGACCTGCACACGCCACGCCGGACCCCCGCCGACGCAAATCTGTCCAGGTCTCGCTCGCGAAACCCGCTCGCGATACAGTCGAACCATGCCGTCGCGGGAGCAGAAAACACGGAAAGTCACCGTCACGCTGCCCGAAGAACTGCTCGCGACCCTGGAAGCCTGGCGCGGGAACGGTCGCATCGAGTCGGTGTCGGCGTTCGTCGCCGAAGCCGTGCAGGCGCGCATCAACCGCACCCAATCGCTGGCCAAGCTCGAACAGGTCCTCGGCGGGCGCCCGCCGCTGGATCTGATCAACCGGGCGCGCGCCGCGCAGGGCTTACCCCCGTTATCCGAGGAAGAGGCAGGCGGACCGCACGCCGGCGCCGCGTGATCACCGCGGCGCTGGGCGGTGTCGTATTCGACACCGCCGCCGTCATCGGATTCGCCAACCAAGCCAACTACGCCCAGGCCGTGGTCTGGGCAACGGTCAACGCGGGCAACACGATCGTCGTACCCGCCACCGTCCTCGGCGTCGCCCGCGCCCACATCCCCGCCGACCGCCTCGACATCCTCGAGGCGCTGCTCGAACTACCGCACACCATCGTCCCGATCCTGGACCGCGCCGCCGCCGAACGCCTCGGCACCGCCCTCACCGGCACCGCCAACGCCGAAGCACTACTGCCGGCAAGTCAAGCGACCCACGAAGCAATCACCCGCGACTGGCCATGCCTGACCGCGCGCCCGAAGAAACTGCGCCAACTCGACGCGCGCGTAATCATCGACCCGTTGCCCTGATACCTATGCCGTCGGCCGACCCTGGCGCGAGTTGCTCCGACGGTGTGGGTTTGCGGAACCGCCCCGCTGCCCGGACCCGCCTGGCAACATCGCTGCCGCATGGTTATCGATCTGCCGCACAAGGTTTGTCGGGCGATTCGGCGGGATACACATCCACCGGCTGATCCGCTCACCTTCAACGCTGACGGCCGCCAGGTCAGCGCTCACATGACCGCTGCCGCACGCCTTCTGATTTCCCGCACCGAGATTTGCATGCGATTTCCGGTGCGGGAAATCAGAAGGCGTGCGGCGACGTGGCGGAGACGCATCGCGGGCCGGCCGACAGATCGGGACGGCCCATCGGTAAGTCACTGCGGCGGATGGGCAGCGATCCTCAGCGCAGCAGTTCGATCACCGGGGCGAACTGTTCCATGGAGTGCTCGAGCACGGTGATGTAGCTGAAGCCGTAGCGGTCACGATGCGCGCGCACCCGCTCGGCGATCTCCTCGGGCGTACCGATCAGCAGGGTCGGCAAATCCTCGGGATGGTCGGCGACATCGTCGGGCAGCGCGGGCCCGAACAACTCCAGCACCGCGGTGCGTTCTTCCGGCGGCACCACACGCTGGATCAGGATGTTGAATTCGACAGTGTCGGCGCGGGCACCGAGCAGACCGCGCACATACTCGACCTTCTCGCTCATCTCACCGACTCCGGCCAGATGCAGCGGCCCACCGTTCTCCGTGGCCGACGCGCCGGGAAACGCGATGATGTCGGCGTGTTCGGCGGCCAGTCGCAGGATCCGGTTACCCCAGCCCGCGATCAACAGCGGCGGTCCCGACGGTTGTGCCGGCCGCGGCTGATACTCCGGATCGGAAAACAGGGTGCGCAACGTGGTCACCGTGCGCTCGAGATGGTCGACCCGCTTGCCGCCGCTTTCGAAGGGGATGCCCGCGGCCTCGAATTCGGCCTGCACATACCCCGCGCCCAGCCCGATCTCCACTCGCCCGTCGGTGAGTTGATCGGCGCCGGCGATGTCGCGGGCCAGCAGCACCGGATTGTAGAACGGGGCATTGAGCACAAACGTGTTCAACCGGACCCGCTCGGTCACCGCCGCGGCCAGGATCATCGACGGGAACGGCGCCGGGCAGCCCAGGTGATCGGCCACCCCGATCACGTCGAAACCCAGTTCCTCGGCCCTGCGGCATTTTTCGATCCAGTTGCCCCGGGAGTCCGGCGTCACCATGTTGACACCGAACCGGAATGCACGCTGCGCGGTCACGCGTCCCTGTCTACCAGCAGGCGGCGCGCGGCAACAGCACAGCCATCCCGGCGTCGGTCCGCGTTCTGTCCTACAGTGGACGCCAGAGATTTGCTGAACTACCGCTCGTGCTCCGCCACCTGATCCGAGAGGAATAACCAGATGACTGAGCTAGATCCCGTGGTGCAGGAATTCGTCGACGCGCTCAACGCCAACGACCAGGACCGGCTCTTCGCCGCGCTCACCGACGACGCAACCATGTCCGACGACGGCGTGGAACGCAACGTCGGGCAGTGGACCGACTCGGAGGTGTTCGGCAGCAACGGGCACATGAACGTCGAGTCCATCGACGACGGCGGTACCGCGCTGGTCGCCGACTACACCAACTCGCGCTGGGGTTCGATGCGCACCAGCTGGCGGTTCACCGTGCGCGACGGCAAGGTCGCCCGCTTCGAGACCGGGCAGGCGTAACGGACTTGCTTGTGCCGCACCGGACTTGACATTCTGAGCCTCGTGTTCGACGCGCCCCGTTACGGTACGGGTTCCCTGGCCGATGTGTTCCCTTCGCTGCTCGCCGGATTCGGGGTGCCCGGCGAGACGGACCGGCTCGGCCTGGGCATCAGCGCCGAGCGGGTGTGCGTGCTGCTCATCGACGGGCTAGGCGCGCACGCGCTGGCCGCCAACTCCGGTGCGGCGCCGTTCTTGTCGGGGCTGACCTCGGCCACGCTCACCGCCGGGTTCCCAAGCACGACCGCGACGAGTCTCAGTTCGCTCGGTGTGGGTGTGCCGCCCGGTGAACACGGCATCGTCGGCTACCTGGTGCGCGTGCCGGGCCAGGAGCGTCTGGTCAACACGCTGCGCTGGAGTCTGCACGGCGAGGGGCCGAAGGTCGATCTGCTCCGCGATCTGGTCCCCGAGCAATTCCAGCCCACCCCAACGGTATTCGAGCGCGCCGCCGCCCACGGCATCACCGTCACCCAGGTCGCGCCCGGCTATCAGAACGGATCGGGGCTCACCCGCGCCGCCCTGCGCGGCTGCGAATTCCGCCCCAACTTCTCCGTCGGCGACCTCATCGACGGCATCGGCATCGCCCTGCGCACCGGCACCCGCTCGCTGGTCTACGCCTACCACGCCGATCTCGACACCACCGGACACGCCCGCGGCCCGTCCTCGGACGCGTGGTTGTTGGAACTGGCCCACGTCGACCGCATCGCCGCCGAGATCGCCGAACGCCTGCCGCCGGGCGCCGCGCTGCTCGTCACCGCCGACCACGGCATGGTCGAACTCGACGAACGCATCGACTACGACCATCGCCCCGAACTGCGCGACGGCATCCGCCAGCTCGGCGGGGAACCCCGTGTGCGCCACGTCTATACCGAACCCGGCGCCACCGCCGACGTCGCCGCCGCCTGGCGCGAGATCCTCGGCGACGACTTCGCCGTCCTCCCGCGCGCCGAGGTGATCGAGCGCGGCTGGTTCGGCCCCACCGTCACCGCGCCCGTCGCCGAACGCATCGGCGACCTCGTCGTCGCCGCACAGGGCGGCCGCGGCATCATCCGCAGCGGCGCCGAACCCATCCAATCGATCATGATCGGCCACCACGGCTCGCTCACCCCCGCCGAAGTCGACATCCCGCTGTGCACGTTCCGTTCCTGAGCGGTGCGAGGCTCTAGGCTGGACGGCGATCGCCGCGGATCGCCGGGCGACGAAGCATTCAGGAGGAGCACATGAACGCCACGTTGTCACGGACCGGGCGGACCGGCCTCGGGATCGCGGCGGTCGCCCTGATGCTCGCCGGGTGCACCGACGTCCAGCGCGCACTCAACCGCGGCGGCGACACTCCGTGCAGCGAGTACGTCAAGCAGAACCAGGACGACAAGCGCATGACGATCACCAAGTTCGTCAAGCAGCAGACCAACGACGATCACGAACCCGCGGGAACCACCGTCGACGCCACCATGGTCTCGGTCGACATCCTCTGCGGCGGCCAGCGCAACGCCGAGACCCCCATCAAGAACGCCGACGTAGCAGGCATTTTCATCAACAAGTGAGTCGAGGTGCAGTCGATGCCTCGCTGCATCGACTGCACAATCGGTCACTTCGGCGGATGGGCGGTCAACCAGTCGGCGGCTCGTTTGCGGGAGGCGCGGGACAGCCAGGCGTCTTGGACGACCTCGGACAGCTCGGCGAGACTCAGCTCACCGATCCGGCTGCCGCGCACCAGCACCGACGGATGGCCGTCGAAATGCGTGGTGGTGAAGAACGGTAGGCCCGGGTCTTGGACCAGTGCCTGTTTATCCGAGTCCGACGGCACCCAGAAGACGATCACGTCGCTGTAGCGTTCACCGGTCTCGGCATCGAAGGCGTCCGGGCGCGGGGTGCGAAAGAATACGAACGACTTACCGCCGACCTGATACACCGCGTTGCCGGCGGGTCCGTCGACCCGCGTCACATGCGGCATGCCGGTAGCCAGCTTGTGCACGTCGGCAACCTTGGCCCGCCGGGAAACGCTAGCCATACCAGCAGCATAACGGCGCACCCGGCCGATGCCGCGTAGGTAAAACGAGGCCGGAAAACCCGCAGCGCCCTCAACGGGACATCACGGTGCCACTCCTCGCGAATTGCCTCAGCCATGTCCCGCCGGGACGACGCGAATAACCGCGTCCGAAACAGACCGCGCGACCCCACAGCGAACACGCTGTACGCCACGCCGAGACACCCCGCCCCACTCCCATGGGGACCGTTCGGTTTGCCATCAAACCCTCCCGCCGTCGTCGTGCGTACGCCAGAATGAGAGAGCGAATGTGACTTCACACGACGATGGGGTTCCCCGAAGTGGCACAGTTCCGCACCCTGACCCAGCAGCGGGCCGAACTGGAAAAGGAATGGGAGCGCTGGGCTACGGCCCCCAAGATCGCGACTCCGCCGGCTCGAACGACGTTGCTGCGCACCGACGTCGCCCAATCCTGGCAACGCTCGCTGCACACCGTCGACCCGTCGGTCACCGTCGCGCCCGGCCTCGACGACATCGGCGACACCTGGGCCCGATCGCCGTTACGCACTCCGATCACCGACCTGTCCTCGGACCTGCGCAGCATCACCGAGGACGCCGGCTACCTCGCCGTGGTCACCGATGACGCGGGCACCATCATGTGGTCCTGTGGCGACCGCACCCTGCGCAGGCAAGCCGAGGACGTGAACTTCGCCCCCGGCGGCTGCTGGGACGAAACCCACATGGGCACCAACGGATTGTCGCTGGCCCTGCACGACGACCGCCCCTGCTCGGTGTTCTCCGCCGAACACCTCGTCGCCGCCCTGCACGGCTGGGTCTGCTACTCCGCCCCGATCCACGCCCCCGACGGCCGACAGGTCGGTGTGCTCGACCTGTCCAGCTCCTG
Organism: Nocardia sp. NPDC051756; assembly: GCF_040681495.1. Taxonomy (NCBI): domain Bacteria; kingdom Bacillati; phylum Actinomycetota; class Actinomycetes; order Mycobacteriales; family Nocardiaceae; genus Nocardia; species Nocardia sp. NPDC051756. The sequence goes on from NZ_JBFAYV010000006.1 coordinate 585,771, forward strand.
GGACCGCTCCCACCCCGCCGTGATGACCTCGGTCCGCGCGCTGGTGACCGCCGTGGAAACCATGCTGCGCGTCGCCGAACCCGCGCCCACTCCGGGCGTGCGCCTCGAATGTCTCGGCACCGCACGGCTTCTGCGCGACGGCCGCCCGGTCCCGCTGCCGCCCCGCCAGCTCGAGATCCTCGCCCTGCTGGCCCTGGAACCCGACGGCTTCACCCCCGAACAGCTGCACGCCGCGGTCTACGGCGACCGCGCCGTCTCCACCAGCACTCTCAAAGCCGATGTCTCCCACCTGCGCCGGGCCACCGGCGGGGAGATCACCAACCGCCGCTATCTGCTCACCGGACCGGTCGCCTGCGATGCGGTGGACTTGCTGGCCGCCGTCGCGGCCGGCGACACCACCTCCGCGGTGTGGCTCTATCGCGGCCCGCTGCTGCCCGGCTCGGACACCCCGGGCGTGGTGCAGTGGCGCTCGTATCTCGATGTCGGCGTGCGCAATGCGGTCCTGGCCAGCGATCGAGCCGAACACGCTGTCGCCTTCGGGGAACGTTCGCCCGGCGATATCGAGGTGCACGAGCACGCCCTGCGCCTGCTGCCGATCGACGACGTGCGCCGCGCCGTGGTCGCCGCCCGGTTGCACACCGCGCTGCGCAGCTGAGGCCCGCGGTTGCGAAGGTTGAACCTTCCACACCAACCTCGCGCCAACCTTCACCGTCCATAGTGGCCCTCTCAGAGTAAATCTGTGAGGAGCGAAGCCATGATCTACGCCAGACCGGGGTCCGACTCCGGCATAGTCAGCTACGCCACCCGGTACGACAACTTCATCGACGGCGACTGGGCCGCACCCATCGAAGGCCGCTACTTCGACAACCCCTCGCCGGTCGACGGCGAAACGTTCTGCGCGATAGCCCGATCCAGCGCCGCCGACATCGACCTGGCCCTGGAGGCCGCCCACGCCGCGGCCCCGCGCTGGGCCGCCACCTCACCCGCGCAGCGCGCCGCCGTCCTGCACCGGATCGCCGACCGGATCGAAGGCAGCCTCGAACCCCTCGCGATCGCCGAGACCTGGGACAACGGCAAACCGGTCCGCGAAACCCTGGCCGCGGACCTCCCGCTGGCCGTCGATCACTTCCGCTACTTCGCCGCCGCCATCCGCGCCCAAGAGGGCAGCGTCGCCGAAATCGACGGCGACACGGTCGCCTACCACTTCCACGAACCGCTCGGCGTGATCGGGCAGATCCTGCCGTGGAACTTCCCGATCCTGATGGCCGCGTGGAAGATCGCGCCCGCGCTGGCCGCGGGCAACTGCATCGTGCTCAAGCCCGCCGAGCAGACCCCGGCCTCGATCATGCTCGTCGTCGAGCTGATCGCGGACCTGCTGCCGCCGGGAGTGCTCAACGTGGTCAACGGATTCGGCGTCGAAGCCGGGAAACCCCTGGCGTGCAGTGCGCGGGTGGCGCAGCTGGCGTTCACCGGCGAGACCACCACCGGGCGGCTGATCATGCAGTACGCCAGCGAGAACATCGTCCCGATCTCCTTGGAGCTCGGCGGTAAGAGCCCCAACATCTTCCTGCCCGACGTCATGGCCGAGGACGACGCGTTCCTGGACAAGGCGATCGAGGGCTTCGGCATGTTCGCCTTCAACCAGGGCGAGGTGTACGCCTGCCCGTCGCGCGCGCTGATCCACTCCTCGATCTACGACGAATTCCTGTCCCGTTGCGTGGCCCGGACCGAGGCGATCACCGGCGGCGACCCGCTCGACGACGCCACCATGATCGGCGCCCAGGCCAGCAACGACCAATACGAGAAGATCCTGTCCTACATGGACATCGGCAGGCAGGAGGGCGCCCGCGTCCGCACCGGCGGCGAGGCACGCAAGGTCGAAGGTCTACCCGGCGGCTACTACATCCAGCCGACCATCTTCGAGGGCAACAACACCATGCGGGTGTTCCAGGAGGAGATCTTCGGACCGGTGGTCGCGGTGACCCGGTTCGACACCGTCGAGGAAGCGGTGCGCATCGCCAACGACACCCTCTACGGCCTCGGCGCCGGGGTGTGGACCAGGGATGGCGGCACCGCTTACCGGATGGGGCGCGCGATCAAGGCCGGCCGGGTCTGGACCAACTGCTATCACGCCTTCCCCGCGCACGCCGCGTTCGGCGGCTACAAGAAATCCGGCATCGGCCGGGAGAGCCACAAGATGATGCTGAATCACTACCAGCAGACCAAGAACCTGCTGGTCAGTTATTCACCGACGAAGCTGGGGTTCTTCTGATGCAGCAATATCGAACCCACCGGGTCGCCATCACCGAGCGAGCCCGAACCGTGTTGCGGCAGTTGATCGAATGCCACGGCGCGGTGCTGTTCCACCAGTCCGGCGGCCGCGCCGAGGGCAGTTCGCCGGTGTGCCTGCCGGTGCGCGAGTTCCGCATCGGCGGCGCGGACGTGCTGCTGGGCTATCTGCCCTGGCACACCGAATTCTGGATGAGCGCCGAGCAATACGAGCTGTGGAAGCACACCCACGTCACCGTCGACGTGGTGAACGGGCGCGGCAGCAGCTGCTCGCTGGAAGCGCCCGAGAATGTGCGGTTCCTGCTGCGTTCGCGGCTGCTCACCGACGAGGAGGTGGCCACCATGCCGCCGCCGTGCACCGGTGCCGATCGGCTGACCTAGACCACCGGTGGCCCCGAGACCGCGCGATCGGAACGAACGATCGCACGGCACGGGCGTGCTCCGCACCCGCCGCGGCCATGTGCGGGTCGGAGGGTACGCGCGCCCGTCGGGGCGACCGGCCGGCGGCGTCCGCCAGGTGGCGCACGACCACCTGGCGGACGCTGGCTCAGCGACCGGGCAGGAACCGCAGGCTGCGCGCGACCGTCATCAGGAACCGCTGCCACTTGTCCTGCGAAACCATCGGCGGCGCATCCAGATTCAGGAACCGGGTGACCACGACGGTCTGCGGCTCGGTGAACTTGAGCAACCCGTCCGGACCGTGACGGCGGCCGACCCCGGAGATGCCCATGCCGCCCATCGGCGCGGCCGTGCTGCCCCACGCGGGCGCGTAACCCTCATCGACGCAGACCGTGCCCGCGTGCAACTGTGCGGCGATGCGTTCACCTTCGGACTTGCTCGACGCCCACACGCTGGCGTTGAGCCCGTACTCGGTGTCGTTGGCCAGCCGGATCGCCTCGTCGACGGAGTCGACCGGGTAGATCGAGACCAGCGGGCCGAAGGTTTCGTTGCGCCCGCACTCCATCTCGTCGGTCACGTCCGCGAGCACGGTCGGCTCGAAGAACAGCGGACCCAGGTCCGGGCGCGCCTTGCCGCCGGCCAGCACCTTCGCGCCCTTGGAGGTGGCGTCGGCGACATGCTTGGTCACCGTCTCGAGCTGCGCCTCGGAGATCAGCGACCCGATATCGGCGGAATAGTCATAGGTGGCACCGAGTTTCGCGGCCTCGACCGCGGCGACGAACCTCTCGGTGAACTCCGCGGCGACCGAACGTTCGACATAGAGCCGTTCGATCGAGATGCACAGCTGGCCGGCATTGGAGAAGCACGCGCGCACCGCGGCCTTGGCGACCTTGTCCAGGTTCGCGCCCTTGGCCACGATCATCGGGTTCTTGCCGCCGAGCTCGGCGGAGAATCCGATCAGCCGCCGCCCGCACTGCTCGGCCAGGGTGCGCCCGGTCGCGGAGGATCCGGTGAACATCAGGTAGTCGCACTGGTCGACGATGGCGGTGCCGACCACGGTACCCGGGCCCGGCACGACGGCCAGCAGATCGCGCGGCAGCCCTGCACGGTAGAGCAGTTCGGCGTTGGCCAGCGAGGAGAACGGCGTCTGGCTGTCCGGCTTGACCACCACGGCGTTGCCGGCGATCAACGCCGGAATCGAGTCACCGATCGAGAGCAGCATCGGATAGTTCCACGGCGCGACGACCCCGACGACACCCTTGGGCTGGGTCCGCACCGAGGTGCGGTTCAGTACCGGGAAAGCGCCCGGAACACTGTGCGGGGCAAGCAGTTTCGCGGCGTTCCTGGCGAAGTAGCGGGCCGCGAAGATCAGGCCCATGATCTCTTCCTGGGCCGCCCAGCGCGCCTTGCCGGTCTCGGCCTGCACCACGTCCATCAGGAACTCGCGGTGCTCCACGATCAACGCCCGATACCGCTCGAGCACCGCCGCGCGATCGGCGACCGGCCGCGCGGCCCACCGCGCCTGCGCGGCCCTGGCCTTCTCGAACGCCACCGCCACATCCTCGGCCGTGCCGACGGGCACGCTGCCCAGCGGCGTGCCGGTGAACGTCTCGGCAATCGTCTTGCGCGAACGAGCGTCGGGACCGTCGATCGCGGCCAGCGCGCTCAGACGATCGAAGACGGCGGCTTGCGGCGCGGGCATCGTTGCCTCCTACGTGTGTGTCGATGCGATCTCGTGTAACCGCGAGATACACACAATCTACGCCGGAGAGCAGGACAACAACGCAGGTATATCGGCCAACCGTGCAACAGTTCGAGCCGACGGCATCCTCAAGCGGTGAGCCATGCTTGTCGGAACTTCTCCCGATCCGCCGAACCCGCGGATTGCCACACCCAGGTCAAGATGCCGATTGCCATGGCGATCACCTGTTCGAACAGGTTGGCCACCAGGGCAAGAAGGTCATCGAATCGAAGTTCATCGACTTGGGGAGGCGCGTTCTTCCCATACACGTGGTTTATCAGCACACGGTCGCCGTCGACCATGTAGTCGTAATGTGCCGAGGCGTTACGCAGGAGTGGATCGATCCCATCGGCCAGCCCCGGCAATTCGGCACGGAGGCCTTTCAGCACCGTAGGAAAGCCGCGATGCCTGCCGCGGGCCTCGGTGTCGAAGGCAAACTCCGCTCCAGTCGAGATCTTGCTCGCAATCACGACGATCTGGCCGTAGAGCTGATAGGGACCCTCGGCAACTCGCATGCTGATGTCGAGGGCGTCATCGACCCATCCTCGCCGTTGCCGCGAGCTTTCGATCAGGCGAACCAGCCGCTCATGCTGCTCGACGACCTTGCGCCAGGCCGTCGCGCTCTGTGCCACGAATTCATCGAGCGCGGTCGTCCAGTCCGGTGCGGCCTGAGTCGCCGCGTCGAGTGCGGACCGCGTCAGCGCGACACGCTCGGCTCGCCGTCTGGGATCGTGCATGCTCCTGGACGTCGCGGCCAGTGGCAGGAGTGGCCGGAGCAGAACCGGGTCCTTGGCGGCCAGGTCGCTCAGCTCGGCGAAGACGGCCGCTGCCGCGGATCCGCTGAGCAGAAATTCCGGCTCCTGATGCAATGGTTGCAGCAAGCTACATGCTTCGGCGACGGTCGAACCGGACGAGTCCAGAAGTTCCTGGCCGCGTTTCATCCGCTCGATCGCGACGCTGATTGTCGGCGCGGTCAGTGTCGTGAAGAAGTCGATGATCGCCGATGCGAACATGAGGACACCGTGGATCAGTGTGCGGTGGGTGGCGAGCAGATGCGGCGGACCGGGATTTCGCTTGAGCGACAGGGAAACATCGATCACCTCGTTCGCCAAGGTCAGCAGGTTCGTCCACGCCAGCCGGGTGTGCTCGGCCTCTGGGTCGCTGAAATCCCCGCTGCCCATCTCGGCGGGGAGCGCATCTGCCCACCGCACAAAGTTCGGCAGCATCAGCGTTCTGAGCCACACCTCGTACCGGCCGTCGGGCCCGCGCGCTCCTCGATCCGAATGCGCGCAGTTGTGGGCATATTCGAGCCGTTCCTGGAGACGAACGAGGTCGGCGCCGAAGTGCCGAACCCGGGCTTCGACGTGACGATCGGGCAGATCGTGCGCGGATCCACAACCGGGGCAGGCACTCTCACCGCGATCCAAGCTGTAGATCGCGCCGCAGTCTTCACATCCGAAGACCCCATAGCTCAGCGTGAATCCTTTGTCGGTGCGCGGAGGTCCGCCGGGAACCAGCGTCTGTGAACCACAGATAGTGCACTGGGACAACGTGTCCAGAGACAGGGTCACACCGCAACGCGTGCATGTTTGCAATCAGTGCCTCCCCCGGTGTCGCCCGTCTCGGCGATCCGGAAATCATACGTCGGCGGTGATCGCCGCCTACTCGGCGGGTTTTGACGCTTGTGCGTGCCCCTCAGCGCGGTCAGGGCGGCAAAGTCAATTCCAGTCCCACTCACCGGGACACAACGGCCGTGCGGTTCGTTTTGTGGTTTAGGTTGTGCCGATGTTCAGAGCGAGGCTCGGGGTTCGTACGCGGATTCTGGCAATCGCGCTCATTCCGAGCTTGACTCTGCTTGTAGTCGGCGTGGGCGCAGCGGGGTATCTGGTAGCCGAGGGGACCAAGGCCAAGGAATGGGCGGTCCAGAATCAGAACGCCATCCCGCACACCAGGGAGTTGATGGAGGCGGTTCAGCAGGAACGCCGCCTGACCCTGGCTCAGCTCGCCGGTGACGACACCGTGCCCCCGGCCCTGGCCGCGGCGCGGATCCGCCTCGACGGCGCCATGCGCGGACTGATCGAGGTCTCCACCGGCCTGCGCGAGGTCGACGACTCCAAGATCGGCGACGACGTCGCGGGCTTCAACACCCTGCTCAGCCAGATGACGCAGGTCCGCATGGCCACCGACGCGGCCCAGCTGCAACCGTCGGACGCCTACATGTTCTACAACCGCATCCTCGACGTCATCTCCGTCGGCACCGAGATCGCCGAGCAGTCCGCACCCGACACCGAGATCGGCGTCGCCATAGCCGACGGCATGCGCTTCCTCAACGCCGCGGAATCGATGGCGCGCAGCAACGCCCTCGGCGTCATGCTCGCCACCACCACCGGGCCCACCCCGATCCCGATTGAGGAGTTCCTGCGTCAGGTCGGCTTCTACCACAACGAGATCGGCAACCTGTCCGCCGAATTCCCCACCGGCCCCATGCACGACCGGCTCCAGCAGCTCACCGGCAGCACCAACTGGCAGCAGCTCTCGCTGATGGAAACCGCACTCGCGCAACGCTATTTCGCCGCGCAGGCCAACGCCGCCACCAGCACGTCGAGCGGATCGAACTCATCGAACGGTTCGTCGAGTAGTTCGTCGAGCACCGCCACCGGCAGTTCGAAACTGCCCGCGCTGCCGCTGTCGACCACCGACTGGCAGAACGCCGCCGCCGAGGTGAACCGCTCGATGATCGACGTGTGGATCTCGCAGAACCGGCGCTCCCAGGAACTGGCCGAAGAGAAGGCCGACACCTCCGCCGCCAATTCCCTCTACGCCGGCGGCGGCGTGCTGGTGGTCAGCATCGCGGCCTTCCTGATCGCCCTCGTGCTGGCCAACCGGATCATCCGCAGGCTCAAGCGACTGCGCAAGCAAACCTTCGCCCTCGCCGACGAGCGACTACCGGACACGATGCGCAGGCTCAACGCCGGCGAAACCATCGACCCCGCGGCCGAAACCCCGGTCCTGGACTTCGGCCACGACGAAATCGGCCAGGTGGCCCGCGCGTTCCAGCACGCACACGCCGCCGCCATCGCCGCCGCGGTCGCCGAGGCCCGCACCCGCGAGGGCGTCAAGGCGGTGTTCCTCAACATCGCCCACCGCAGCCAGATCGTGGTGCACCGCCAGCTCGAGATCCTCGACGAAGCCGAACGCCGCCAAGAAGATCCGGCCCTGCTCGACACCCTGTTCCGGCTCGACCACCTGGCCACCCGCGAACGCCGCAACGCCGAGAATCTGACCATCCTCGGCGGCGGCCAGCCCGGCCGGCAGTGGCGCAACCCGGTGCCGCTGATGGATCTGGTGCGCAGCTCGGTCGGGGAAACCCTCGACTACGCCCGGGTTCGGGTGTCACGGCTGCCGGAGGTGCACGTCGTCGGCACCGTCGTCGCCGACCTCATCCACCTGCTCGCCGAACTCGTCGACAACGCCACCGCCTTCTCCCCGCCGCAGTCGCGGGTCGAGGTCAGCGGCAACGTGGTCGGCAAGGGCGTGGTCACCGAGATCAGCGACCAGGGCATGGGCATGCCCGACAGCGAACTCACCCGGCTCAACGACATGCTGCGCACCCCACCGGATTTCGGTGTCGCCGCACTGTCGGCCGATTCACGCCTGGGCCTGTTCGTGGTCGCCCAGCTCGCGGTGCGCCACGGCGTGACCGTGCGGCTCTCGGAATCCGACTACGGCGGCATCAAGGCGATCGTGCTCATCCCGTCCGCGCTGATCGTCGCCGATTCCATTGCGCCGCAATCACCTTCGGAACTGACCGACCCCGGCCGCCGGCGCCGCCTGGCCGCACCGATGACCAGCGAACCCGCCGAAGCCGCCCAGCCGGTCACCGGTTCGGTCGCGACCCTGGCCCTCGAATCCCCCGCGCCCTACAGCCCACGACCACACATCCCACCCGCGCCGCAGCCCGACGGCGACGGACGGCCCGCCCTGCCCCGCCGCAGCAGGCAGACCAACCTGGCGCCGGAACTGGCCGAGCCCACACCCGCGCAACCCGCCCCCGCGGCGCCGGCCCGCTCGGCCGAACAAGCTCGTGATCTGATGTCCGCGATCGAGAACGGGACCAGGCAGGGCCGACGCTCCGCCGCCATCCCGGACGAACAGGAAGGTTAGGGGTGTCCTCTTCTCCCACAGGTGATCTCAATTGGCTGCTCGACGATCTCGTCGACCGGCTGGCCGGGGTACGCCACGCGGTGGTGCTGTCCACCGACGGACTGTTACTGGGGCGCTCCAGCGCGATGACTCGGGAAGACGCCGAACACTTCGGCGCGATGTCCTCGGCGCTCTACGGTCTCGCGCGCAGCGCGGGCAACCGATTCGACGGCGGCGGCGTGCGCCAGGCCGTCATCGAACTCGACCGGGCCGTGCTGTTCGTCACCTCCGCCGGCGACAACGCCTGTCTCGCACTGCAAGCGATCGAGTCCGCGAACCTGGGCATGGTGGCCTACGAGATGAACCTCACCGTCCAGCGCGTCGGCAACTACCTGTCCACCACGCCACGGCACGACCTCGTCGGACAGGGTGAATCGAATCTGTCATGACCCACCCGCGTGAGCCCTGGTTCGACGAAGCGGCAGGCCCGCTGGTCCGCCCGTACGCGGTGACGCGCGGGCGCACCACCGGAGCCGGTCCCGAACTGGACATGCTCACGTCCGTGGTCACCGACGACTCGGCGGGCGCCTCTCGCCGGATGGAACCCGAATACGCCGATATCCTTCGGCTGTGCCGTGTTTCGCAAACGGTGGCCGAAGTATCGGCACAGTTGCGTTTACCGCTCGCGGTGACGAAGATCCTCGTCGGCGATCTAATCGGCGACGGGCACCTCATATTCCGGGCTCCCGTCCCGACGGAAGCCGGGCCCGAAGACCTCAACATATTGCGAGCGGTACTGGATGGAATCCGAAAACTTTGACCCCAGCGGCACGCCGCACCTGGCCGCCTCGGTCAAGATCCTCGTCGCCGGCGGGTTCGGTGTCGGCAAAACGACCATGGTCTCGGCGATCAGCGAGGTCGCGCCCCTGCGCACCGAGGAGCTGATCACCGAGGTCAGCACCGGCGTCGACGACCTGTCCGGCGTCGAACAGAAGACCACGACCACGGTCGCACTGGACTTCGGCAGGCTCACCATCGACCGGGACCTGGTGCTGTATCTGTTCGGCACACCGGGACAGGACCGCTTCTGGTTCCTCTGGGACGAACTGGCCCGCGGCGCGCTCGGCGCGGTCGTGCTGGCCGACACCCGCCGACTCGGCAATTCCTTTGCCGCCGTTGACTTCTTCGAGCGGCGGCGGTTGCCGTTCATCGTCGGGGTCAACTGTTTCGACGGTGCGCCGGTCTACACGATCGACGAGGTGCGCGACGCGCTCGACCTCGATCCCAACACCCCCGTGCTGTTGTGTGACGCGCGCGACCGCGGTTCGTGCAAGACGGTGCTGATGACGTTGGTGGAGCACCTCATCGAGCGCGTGCAGCGGCCGATCGTCACCACCTGAGTTCCCCGACAGCCCCGAACGGTTCGGGGCTGTCGGGCACACACCGTTCGAAGAGAGTCAGGTTTTATGCGTATCGAACGAACCCTTGCCGCCGTGGTGGTTTCCGGCGCCCTCGTGTTGCCGGCCGCGCCCGCCGTCGCCGCACCCGAGGCCATGCCGGTGGGCGCGGTCGCGCAGGAGTCCGGATCGGCCACCTACGCACGCGAATTCGTCTACTTCGTCGTGTGCCTGATCAAGGGGCAGTTCGTGGGGTCGAAGTTCCCGCTCTGCTGAGCCTCACACCTGCTGCACCCAGGACACGAACAACAACACGCCCGCCGCACACAGCAGCACGGTCAGCGCGACCGGCCAGCGTGGCCCTGCGCGGCCGAGAATCGCGCGGGTGAGCCGCACCTGCAACGCGCCGATTCCGGCGCACAGCAGCAGCCACACCGGCAACAACGCCACCCCGATCAGCGCGTGCACCGCCCAGGCGCCGGCCAATGTCGGCCCGCCCCAGGCGTTCCCGTAGCCGCCCGAGGTGAGCAGCGGATAGAACAGCCCCCGCACCGCGCCGAGCACGGCCAGGAACGCCAGAAACCAGGTCACCACGCCGAGCGCGCCGCTGAGCATCGAGTGCCAGAACGCACGCGCTGCCGAATACTTACGCGGATTGACCCATTCGCCGAGCAATCGCCGCGGCACCCGTAGCCGCGGCGGGATCGGGCCGGCCGCCAGCGGCACCGCCCACAGCGCATAGGCCGCCGCACGCAGCCACGCCAGGACCAAACTCATAGAGCCGACCGTAGCGCGTTGCGCCTGCGGCTCAACGCAATCGGCCCGCATCCACCAGATCGTCGAACAGCAGCTGATCCACCGGCGGCACCAGGGCCCGATCGGCGTAACTGAACCAGGCCATCTCCTCGATCTCACTGCTCGCGGCCAGGGTGCCGTGATAGTCGGCGGTGTAGCAGCTCATCCGCACGACCTGCGCCGGGCCGTGCGTGGCTTCGTAGGTGCCGACGTGCGCGACGGTCTCGGGCAGCAGCGCGACGGTGAGTTCCTCTTCGATCTCGCGCAGCAGGGTTTGCAGGTCGGTCTCCGCGCCCTCGCGTTTGCCGCCGGGGATGTAGAAGACGTCCTTACCGCGCGGTCGCGCGCACAGGATGCGCCCGCCCTCGATCCGCACCCACGCCACCGTGTCGATCAGCTGCCCGTCCACCCACGCACCCTAACCATTCGCCATGACGGGCGGGCAACCCGACATCAGCGAGTCTGCTGTGCGTGGCTCGGGCGGGAGCAGTGCTGCGGCGAGTTGTCGCTCAGTGGACGGGGATCGGGAGCAGCGCCGGAGTGTGCGCGCCGGGGCCCAGGACCGCGCGGAGGTCGGCGACGGCGACGTGCTCGCCGCAGTGTGAGCAGACCGGCTCGATCACGGCGGTGTGCTCGCAGCTCTTGTGTACGACCTCCAGGGGCGGGCCGTCCGGGGCGGCCCAGTCGTCGCCCCACTGGCGCATGGCGGTGACGACCAGCCACAGCGAGCGGCCCTTCGGGGTGAGGCGGTAGTCGTGGCGAACGGGGTTGTCCTGGTAGGGCTCCCGGGTCAGGATGTCGTGCTCGACGAGGTGCTCGAGGCGCTGGGTGAGCACGTTGCGGGCGATGCCGAGGCGTTCGCGGAAGTCGTCGAAGCGCGTCACGCCGAGCAGCGCGTCGCGCACGATCAGCAGCGTCCACCACTCGCCGACCACCTCGAGGCATTGGGCCAGCGAGCAGTTCATGTCTTCGAAGCTCGTCCTGCGCATGGCCACAGCATAGTCGGTTGCTTCATAGAACTCACTCGCCTATGGTTCGTTGCATGATGCAACTCACTGGGCGGTCGGTCAGCGATGTGTTCGCGATCGCCGAGACCGACTACCGGATCTGGCAGGCGTACGTGGATCGGTCGTGGCGCGGCTGGACCGGACCGCACGGCGGGGTCGTCGCCGCGCTGCTCGTCGAGGTGGCACGGCGGGCAGGCGGAAGCGAGTTGCCGGTGCGTGCGGTGGATCAGCGGTTCCTCGGGCGACCGAGCGAGGGGGCGTTCACCTTTCGGGCCACGACACACACGGTGGGACGCAGCACCGTGGTGATCGACGTGCAGGCGTATCAGGGTGCGGGGCTGATGGCCTCGGCGTCGGTGACCTTCGGCCGCACCATCGCGACCGGCGTCGCCGAGCACGCCGGGACGCCCACGCCGGAGGTGCCTGCTCCGGAGGACTGCCCGAGCTTCGCGCTGCCACCCGAAATCACCCCGGTGGGAGCGCATTTCGAGATCCGGCCCGCGGCGGGACCGTTGCCGTTGACCAATGCGGCGGAATCCATGATGTGTGCCTGGATCTCGATGGTCCCCGGCATGCCCACCGACGCGGCGACGCTGGCGATCCTGGTCGATGCCTTGCCGCCGGCCTTCTTTCCCACGCTCAGCACGCCGGTCGCGGTCCCCACCGTCGCACTGTCGATGCACCTGCACACCGATCTGCTCGACCCCGCGCCGCAACCGGTGCTGGTACGCGCCGCCAATGCCTCCACCGGCGGCGGCTGGGCGGTCGACGATATCGATATCTGGGACCGCGACGGCCGAATTCTGGCCTCCGCCAGGCAAACCCGCCGCGTGCTCGGCTGAATCGGAGAAATTGTCGTGACTGTTCGTTCTGCACCGCGGGCCGATTCGCGGATCGTGTTCGCCATCGTCTCGATCGGCGTATTGCTGTCGAGCCTGGACCTGTTCATCGTCAATGTCGCATTGCCCGACATGGCCGCCGATTTCGGCGGCGCCGACATCGCCGGATTGTCCTGGGTACTCAACGCGTACGCCATCGTGTTCGCCGCGCTGCTGGTGCCCGCCGGGCGCCTCGGTGATCGCGGCAGCAACCGCACCACCTTCCTGGTCGGGCTCACCGTGTTCGTCCTCGGGTCCGCGCTGTGCGCGACGGCGTGGGATGTCGGGTCGCTGGTCGGATTCCGGGTGTTGCAGGCCGTGGGCGCGGCGATGCTGATCCCCACCTCGCTGGGTCTGGTGCTCGCCGCCACGCCGCCCGAGCGGCGGCCGGTCGCGGTGCGGTTGTGGGTGGCCTTCGGCGGGCTCGGGGCCGCGCTCGGCCCGGTGCTGGGCGGCATTCTGGTCGAATTCGGTTGGCGCTGGGTGTTTCTGGTGAACGTTCCGCTGGGCATCATCGCCGTCGTCCTCGGCCTGCGACTGCTGCCCGACCCGCCCGGTGACGGCGGCCGGCTGCCCGACCTGTTCGGCGCGCTCCTGCTCGTCGGCACCATCGCGACGTTCGTTCTCGCGTTGGTCAAGGGCGAGGACTGGGGATGGTCCTCAGCCGGGGTCCTGCTCGCGTTCGCCGCCGCCGTGCTGCTCGCGATCGCCTTCACCATCTCCTCGGCCCGCCACCACAGTCCCGTCGTCGACCCGGCCCTGCTGCGCGCCCCCAATTTCGCGCTGATGGCCGGAAATTCGATCTTCTTCCACATGGCCTTCGGCGCCATGCTGCTTTCCTCGGTGCTGTGGGCGCAGAACGCCTGGGGCTGGTCGGCTCTGCGCACCGGCCTCGCCATCGCCCCCGGCCCGCTCGTCGTACCGATCGTCGCCATCCTGGCCGGCAAACTCATCGCCCGCATCGGCGCGGGCCCGGTCATCGCCGCCGGCGGAATCACCTTCGCCGCAGGCATGCTCTGGTGGACCCAATCGATCACCCTGCACCCCGACTACCCCGGCGGTCTCCTCGGCGGCATGCTCGTCAGCGGACTCGGCGTCGGCCTCAGCCTCCCCACCGCCTTCGCCGCCGGAACCAGCGCCCTCCCACCCCAACGCTTCGCCACCGGCTCGGCAGTACTGAGCATGGCCCGCCAAATCGGCCTGGCCGTGGGCGTCGCCCTGTTCGTAGCCGTCCTCGGCACCCCCACCGGCCCCGACGCCACCCTCGAAGCCTTCCACCGAGGCTGGTACGTCACCGCCGCCGTCGCCATCCTCGCCGGCCTCATCGGCCTGGCCGCCAAAATGCCGTCACCGACTGCCCCCCAACCAGATCCGACCGCGCCCCAACCAGCACCCACGAGCCCGGTGCCGAGCTGACACCACCCAGTCGACCATGCCAGCATCGAGGAGTTGTTCCGGTTCTTCACGTGAAAACTCCCCATACGCAGGAGACGAGGCGGCCCCGGGTTCAATCCGGGACCGCCTCGCGCTCGTCGGGACCAGGCTTGCCAGTTCAGCTACTCGTCGTCAGCAGCGTCCCGTTCAGCCCTCAAATGGTCTTCCAGCTTCTCATCGAGAGCAGTCCGTTGCGCGGTCATTCCAGCGGCGACATCCGCACCGAAAGCATCAGCGATCTGCTGCTCGGTTATTTGCGGGACGAGGATAGTGCCGTCAGTCTGAGTAACCGGCATCAACGTGTTGGCGACACCGTTCCAGGTCAGGTGAAGGCCCGAAAGACTCAGCCGATCGCCTGCCATTCGCAGGGCGCTGATCAGCGCGTCCATGGAGTCCACACCCGGTGCCCAGATAATGAGCGGTTCTGGCCTCATTCCGGTGATCTGCACGCCACACATCCACGCGGCAGGCACGTCGTCATGCATCTGAAGCGGCATTCCGACCTCAACCGACACCGGCCCTCGTTCGCTACCCAGCTCGCGAGTCCCGATAGCCTGACCGATATCCCTGCTCATACCCAGATTCGTCAACTCGAACTCCCCGCCTCACCGTGGACAAGAATCCTGTTGTGCCTCTGCCTCTTTTCCGGCGAGAGGCAGAGACGCAGACGCACCGCACGTTCTCCGTAAGCCGCACACCTTCTGATTTCCCGCACAGCGAATGGCATGCGATTTCTTGTGCGGGAAATCAGAAGGTGTGCGGCTATTGAGGGGTGGCTTGTACGGGTAGGGAGTTGTGGCCGAGGGCGGTGGCGAGGTGGGCTACTGCCGCGTCGAGACCCTTTTTCGGGAGGGCAGCGCCGTCGAACATCGAGAGGGCCACGGTGTCGGCGGCGAGTTCCCAGGTGCCGACGATACGACCGCCGGCGACGACGATCGGGGAGATCCAGCCTGCGGTGCGGCTGACCTTGGCGCGGTGGTCGCCGGGCAGCAAGGCCGTGTCGTTGGTGCCCGGGCCGAGGACGTATTGGTCGAAGCCGCCGAGCAGGTGCACCGACGTGGTGGGTTCGGTGGCGGCGAGGTCGTCGAGGTGTTCGCTCAGCAGGTAGCCGGGGCGGCCTTCGACCTCGACCTGGGTGAGGGTGTCCCCCAGTTCGGAGAACCAGCGGCGCAGAACGGTTTTGCGGAGGCTGCCGCGGCTGAGCCAGGCGTCGAACGCTTCGGGGGTCGCGGGGCCGTAGGCGTTGAGGTAGGCGGTGATCGCTTGCGGGCCGGCGACGTCGGGTTCCGGGATGCCGGGCCAGCCCTTGATCAACTGGGCCGGGCTGGCGAAGGTGATCTTGGTGCCCTGGGCGGGGCCGTGGCAGATCGCCCCCTGCCAGGCAAGAGGTTTGAGCAACGCGCCCCAACCGGAACGCAGCTGCTCGCCCAGACGGTGGTAGGTGGGGTCGGCGAGGAGGGTGTCGACCAGTTCCTCGCGGGTGAGTACGGCTCCGTCGAGGATGCGGCGCACCTCCTCGGTCAAGGCGGTGACCTCGTCCGGTGACGCACCGAAAGTACGCTGCCACGAAGGCTTTTCCCAGGTGCGCGCGGACGCGAGCAACGAAAGGCAGGCGGCGGCGAGATCCGGTTGGAGCGCGTGCAGCGTGCCGCGCATCGCCCACGTCTTGATCAGGGTGCCGTTGTTCAGTTCATCGACCAGCGCACCGGCCCGTGGGGCCGAACTGCGCAGTGCCACCGCCAGTTCCGCCGCCGAGGTGACCTGCGCCTGCACCCCGCACAATCGCCCGACGATCTCGGCGACGCTGTCCGCCCGCGGCGCGACGTACTGCCGCCCCAACCGCCACGCGAAAACCTGATCCCAGGTGAGGCGCATGGGTACTCCTTCGATCAGCCCAGAACGGCACTGCAGAACGCTACCGTAGCCGCGGCCGAGGCCAATCCGGTTACCGTTGCCGCGATCACGCCGAGCAGCGCGGTGCGGGTCGTCGCGAGCCGGATCGGGCTCACCGGATCCACCAGGCGTTCGGCCCGGGCCAGCACCGCGGTCCCCGCGGCGGCCAGCGCCCCTTCGGGCAGCACCTCGGTCACCCCGAGGATCGCCAGCAGCCCACCGAGCAGCGGTTCCGAACCGTGCTTGTCGGCGGCCTTGTCATCGGCACACATCTCGAGCAACCGGGTGATCTCGGCGGTCCCCGTGGTGACCACCCGCAACCCCGGCAACGTCGTGGCGATCGCCCGCAGCACCGCGGTCAACGGCGCGTGCCTGCCGGACAGATGCGCCCGCTCGTGCGCCAGCACCGCGTCCAGCTGATCCGGCGCCAGCGCCTCCAGCGCGGCACTGGTGACGACGATCGTGTCCGGCCGCCCCGGCACGCAATAGGCTTGCCGCTCCGGCGAATCCAGCACCAGCGCACCCACTCCGGGCACCCGCCGCCCGACCAACCGCAACGCCTTCGCGTGTAGGTGCGTGCGCCTGCGCATCTCCCGCACCACCGACACCGCGCGCGCCACCACCGCCATCGTGCAGGTCGCGACCAACGCGCCGATCGCGAAGGTGACCGCCTTCGTCGCGCCGCGGCCGTCGTCGTGCATCGGGCTCCACAGGATGGTGAAGCAGGCGCGCAACGCGTCGTGCGGATGTCCCCAGTAGGTGGCGAATTCGACGGTGAGCATGGTCGCGGCCGCCGCCCACGCGCCGAGCGTGCCGGCGATCGCGACGACCCAGGCGATGATGCCCAGCCGAGGCGCGTTGCCGCGCCTGGTCAGCCGGGTCAGCACCGGCGGGCCGAGGGTGGCCACCGTGGCGCCGTACAACATCAGTGCGATGGCCAGGGTCACGGGGCGGCGCCTTCGGCGCCCGGCGGTCCGTCCGGGGTCTTGCGGGCGGTGAGCCTGCGTAGCGCGGCCCGCAGGCCGGCCGATTCCTCGGCGCTGATCCGGTCGACGAAATGGCTCAGCACCAGATCGGAGCGCCCGCCCGCGCCGAGCGCCTCGAGCATCAGCCGGGCACTGTGCTCCTCGCGGGTCAGCGTCGGCCAGTACTTGTACGCCTTGCCCGAACGCTCGCGTGCCAGCCAGCCCTTGCGGTGCAAGTTGTCCATCGTGGACATGACGGTGGTGTAGGCGATGTCGCGCTGGGCGGACAGTTCGTCGAATATTTCGCGCACCGTGGTGTCTTCTGCGTCCCGATCCCAGATGCGGTCCATGATCACCGCCTCCAGGTCTCCAAATCCGCGCACAGTACCGACTCCCTCATCCAAAACGTGCCCTGCTGTCGGGCCAGCGTACCGGTTCGTCCGAATTGCTACGTAGCCAAGCCGTAGATTCGAAGATTTTCCTCGATGCTGTCGGTGGTCCATGCGAACATATGTTCGTGTCCGACGCGCCCGCCTCCCGCCCGCGGATCGTCGCGCGCGCCGAAGCGTCGATCCTGCACGCGGATCTCGATTCGTTCTATGCCTCGGTCGAGCAGCGCGACAATCCGCGGCTGCGCGGCAAGCCGGTGATCGTCGGCGGCGGTGTGGTGCTGGCGGCCAGCTATGAGGCCAAGGCGTACGGGGTGCGCACGCCGATGAACGGCGGGCAGGCGCGGCGGCTGTGTCCGCACGCGATCGTCGTGCCGCCGCGCATGTCGGCGTACGCGGAGGCGAGCAAGGCGGTGTTCGAGGTCTTCCATGACACGACGCCGGTAGTCGAGGGCATTTCGATCGATGAGGCGTTTCTCGATGTGGGCGGGTTGCGGCGGATCGCGGGGGAACCGATCGGCATCGCCGAACGATTACGCAGCCAGGTGCGCGAGCAGGTCGGGCTGCCGATCTCGGTGGGTATCGCGCGCACCAAGTTCCTGGCCAAGGTCGCCAGCGCCGTCGCCAAGCCGGACGGGTTGCGCGTTGTGCCGCCCGATGCCGAACTCGACTTCCTGCACCCGTTGCCCATCGAAAGACTGTGGGGCGTAGGCGAAGTCACCGCTCGTACGTTGCATGAACACGGCATCACCCGCGTCGGCCAGCTCGCCGACCTCGGCGAGAGCCCGCTGCGCGCGATCCTCGGCGCCGGCGCGGCTCGTCACCTCTACGCGCTGTCCTGGGCTCGAGACCCACGCCGCGTCGAGACCGGCGTGCGCCGACGCTCCATCGGTGCCCAGCGAGCCCTCGGCCGGCAGTCGCATCCGCCCGACGAGATCGAGGCGTATCTGCACGGACTCACCGACCGACTGGGCCGCCGGTTGCGCGCCGCCGACCGCATCTGCCGAACCCTGGTGCTGCGCATGCGTTTCGACGACTTCACCCGAGCCACCCGCTCGCACACCTTGCCCGAGGCGACCGATCACACCGAAACTCTGTTGTCCGCCGCAAGGTCCTTGCTGGCGACCGCCATGCCGATGATCGAGGAACGCGGCCTCACCCTGATCGGCTTGGCACTCACCAACTTGGCCGATGCCGATCCGTTCCAGCTGTCGCTCCCTTTCGAGGCTCGCGCGACCAACACCCTCGACGCGACCCTGGACGACCTGCGCCACCGCTTCGGCTCCGCCGCCGTCACCCGCGCCGCACTACTCGGCCGCGGCGAGGGTCTTTCCGTCCCGTTGCTACCGGACTGATAACGCTCATGCCGGCCGCATCGCGAGGACCTCGCTGGGCCATGACGCTTCGAAGCAACCCCAGTCTGAGCTACGAAGCAGACTGCGCCTGCACAGCGGCCAACGCCTCTTCCTGAATCCGCGGGAACTGCGCAGCCATCGCCTCGGCCAACGCCTGTGCGGCCGAGAGCGGCCGGATCATCACGGTGAAACTATCGATCTTCCCGTCGTCGTCGTAGTGCAGGAAGTCGCACCCGTTGACCGTCTTCCCGTCCACCTTCGCCTCGAAGATCAGCGCATGATCGCGCCCGTCCGGATTGGCGATCTCGCGCAGGTAGTGGAAGTCCTCGAACACCCGCAGCACGCCGCGCAGGATGGCGGCGGTGAGCGCCTTGCCCGGGTAGGGCTTGAACGCGACCGGGCTGGTGAACACGACGTTGTCGGCGAGCAGCGCCTCGACCGCATCGGTGTCTCGGGCTTCGACGGCCTCGCGGAACGTGGTCATGACGGCACCTCGCATATGCAACTCGTTGAATAGGGTCGGTTCGAGGGTAACCCAGGAACCGGCGATCAGCGAGATCGTTTCGGGCGCTTGTCCATGAGCCGCAGGATCAGCGGCGTGAAGATCAGCTGCATGGCCAGTTCCATCTTCCCGCCGGGCACCACGATGCAGTTCGGGCGGGACATGAACGAGTCGTGCAGCATCGACAGCAGGTAGGGGAAGTCGATCACCTTCGGGTCGGCGAAGCGGATGACGACGAAGCTCTCGTCGGCGGTGGGTATGCTGCGCGCGATGAACGGATTCGAGGTGTCCACCGTCGGCACGCGCTGAAAGTTGACGTAGGTGTGGGAGAACTGCGGGCAGATGTATTTCACGTAGTCGGGCATCCGGCGCAGGATCGTGTCGATCACCGCCTCGCTGGAATACCCGCGTTCGGTCTTGTCCCGGATCACCTTCTGAATCCACTCCAGATTCACGATCGGCACCACCCCGACCAGCAGATCCGCGTACTGCGCGACATTCACGCTGTCGGTGATCGCGGCGCCGTGCAATCCCTCGTAGAACAGCAGATCGCTGCCCGGCGACAGATCGGCCCACGGCGTGAACGTCCCCGCGGGCTGCCCGTGCGGCTTGGCCTCGAGCTCGTCGTGCAGATATTTGCGCACTGAACCGACCCCGGTCTCGCCGTAGTCGCGGAACAGCGTCTCCAGCTCTTTGAGCAGATTCGCCTCCTCCCCGAAATGGGAGAAGGTCAGATTGCGATGCTGTTCGGCCTCGGCCATCGCCAGCTTCATCTCGTTGCGGTCGTAGCGGTGAAACGAATCACCCTCCACCACAACGGCATTGATGCCTTCGCGACGGAAGATCTCCTGGAACGTCCGGGTGACGCTGGTCGTTCCCGCACCGGATGATCCGGTGATCGCGACCACGGGATGTTTGACCGACATGACACCTCCTCGATTGCCGGACAACAGATTTCAGTGCGGCGCCGGTCGAAACAGCGACCGCGACCCGAACAGCGAGCTGTCGAAGACATGCCCGTCGTCGGGTTCGCTGTGATAGCGCTCGATCCGCTCGACCTCGTTGCGCGACCCGAAGATCAACGGCACCTGATGGTGCACATGCTCCGGCGGCACCTCCAGGACCCGCTCACCACCCGTGGTCGCCCACCCGCCGGCCTGTTCGACGATGAACGCGATCGGATTGGCCCCGTAGAGCAACGACACCCGCCCCGGACGCACCGGCGGCCGGTTGTCGTGCGGATACAGATAGACCCCGCCCCTGGTCAGAATGTGGAAGGTGTCCGCGACCAGCGACGCCACCCAGCGCATGTTGAAATCGCGCCCGCGCGGCCCCTCCACGCCGTCCAGGCACTCGTGCACGTAGCGGCGCACCGGCCGCTCCCAGAACCGCTCGTTGGCGGCGTTGATGGCGAACCCGGAGGTGTCCTCGGGGATGCGCATCCGCGGGTGGGTCAGCACGAACGCGCCGATCTCGCGGTCGAGGGTGAAGCCGTCGACGCCGCTGCCGGTGGTGATGACCAGCATGGTCGCCGGGCCGTACAGGGTGAACCCGGCGCACACCTGACGCACGCCGGGTTGCAGGAAGTCGTCGGCCGTGGGCGAGCCGTTCTCCCGCTCCGGGGCTCGCAACACGCTGAAAATCGTTCCGACAGGCAGATTTACGTCGATATTCGAGGAGCCGTCGAGCGGGTCGAAGGCCAGCAGGTACTTGCCGCGCCGATGTGCGTCGGGCACCGGATGAATGGCCGGCATCTGCTCCGACAGCAGCGCGGCCAGATGCCCCGTCCACTGGGTTTCCGACACCATGACGTCGTTGGCGATGGCGTCGAGCTTGCGATGCACCGTCGGCGGCAGATTATCCGGCTCGGCCGAGCCCAACGACCCCACGATGGCACCCCGGGTCACCTGATTGGCGATGATCTTCGTCGCGGTGGCAACGACATTCACCAGGGCGGAGAACTCCCCGGACGAGCCGGGATGGCGGTGCTCCTGCTCGATCGTGTATCGGGTGAGCGTCTTCAGTCCCTCTGGCATGGGCGCCTCGATCTCGTCACGCTGGGGTCCGCGCGCTCGGCCCGTCCTGCGGTTCGGTGCTGTCGGTGAAGACGCTGCTGCCGTAGACATCCCGGTCGGTCAGCGTGATCAGATCGGTCTTGGTCAGCGGCTTGTGCAGCTCGACGAGGCGTTTGGCCTGCCGTAACCGGCAGCGGTCCAGCGCATTACGGACGCTGCGGGCGTTGGAGAAGCGCGGCCGGGTCATCCGCAATTCCAGATACTCGGAGAACGCCGCATGGGCGGGCGCGTCGAAGTGGAAGTTTTCCCGCGCCACCATCAGTTCGGCGATGCCGAGCAGCTCGGCGTGGGTGTAGTCGGCGAACTCCAGATGGTGGGCCACCCGCGAGGACAGGCCGGGATTGGCGGAGAAGAACCGTTCCATCCGATCCGGATAGCCGGCGAAGATCACCACCAGGCTGGCGCGTTCACTTTCCATCTCCTGCAACAGGATCTCGATGACCTCCTGCCCGTAGTCGCGCTCGTTCTCCGGGCGGAACAGGTAGTAGGCCTCGTCGATGAACAGCACCCCGCCGGCCGCCTTGGCCAGCGCCTCCTTGGTCTTCGGCGCGGTGTGACCGATGAACTGACCCACCAGGTCGTCGCGGGTAACAGTGTGCACCTTGGGTTTCCGGATATAGCCCAGCGAATGCAGCATCTCGGCCATGCGCAACGCGACGGTCGTCTTCCCCGTGCCCGGCCCGCCGGTGAAGCTCATGTGCATGGTCGGCCGCGACGAACTCAGGCCGAAACGCTGCCGGGCACGGTCGATCAGCAGCAACGCCGCGATCTCGCGCACCCGGCGTTTGACGTTGGCCAGCCCGACCAGTTCGGCGTCGAGCCGGCGCAACGTATCCGCCACGTCGTTGCCCGCGATGTCGGTCGAAAGATCCAGCACCGCATCGTCATCCAGGATCTCCGGCTCGGCCACCGAATCGGCGGGTTCGGCCCGCAGCGGCCTGCTGTCGCCGGTGCCGGGGCGGTGTAGCCGGAATCCGTTGGCCTCAGCCGCCATACCGCTGTCCCTGGCGGCTGTCGGTGGCGTAGGAGTGCAGGCCGTACTTCTGCTGCCGGTCCGGGCCCTCGGAACGGGTCAGCACGAAGCCCGGTTCGTCGGCCGGGCGCTGCACCAGGAAGCTCAGCGCCGTGGTCTGCCTGCCGAAGCGAGCGTCATAGGCCAGCACCCGCACGTAGTGCCGCGGGAAAGTCGAACGGCAGGCATTGATCTCGGCGAGCACACCGTCGGGCTCGTCCAGATCGAACAGCGGCAGGCCCCACATCTCCCAGTAGGCGTTGCGCGGATGCGGGTCGTCGGTGTATTCGATCGACACCGGCCAGCTGTTCAGCAGCGCGTAACGCACCTGAGCGGCGATCTCCGCGTCGGTGAATTCGGGCAGATACGAGAAGGTTCCGTGACGCAGGTACATAGTCTGTCCTCCAAGGGATTTCAGCGAGTGGCCGTCGGCACCGCGTCCGGCGCGTCGGTGGAGGTGTAGTCGAAGGTGACATCCCCCCAGGTCGCCAGCGCGACCTCGAGCGGACGGCAGATCTCGGCCGCCTTACGCAGCACATCCGGACCTTCTTTGAGCAGATCGCGACCTTCGTTGCGCGCCTTGACCACCGCCTCCAGGGCCACCCGGTTCGCCTCCGCGCCGGCCGCGATGCCCAGTGGGTGCCCGATGGTGCCGCCGCCGAACTGCAAGATCACGTCATCGCCGAAAAGATCCAGCAGCTGGTGCATCTGCCCCGCGTGGATGCCGCCGGAGGCCACCGGCATCACCCCGGGCAGGCTCGCCCAGTCCTGGTCGAAGAAGATCCCGTTGCCCGGGTTCGCCGGAATGTGGTTCTCCCGCAACGTGTCATAGAAGCCGCGCGTGGTCGCCGGATCGCCCTCCAGCTTGCCGACCACCGTGCCCGCATGCAGATGATCGACCCCGATCAGCCTGCACCACTTGGCCAGCACCCGGAAGCTCACCCCGTGGGTCTTCTGGCGGGTGAAGGTGGAGTGCCCGGCCCGGTGCAGATGCAGCAGCAGTCCGTTGCGCCGCGCCCAGTGCGACATCGACTGCATCGCCGTGTAACCGACGGTCAGGTCGATCATGATCACGACGCTGCCCAGCTCCTTGGCGAACTCGGCCCGCTCGTACATGTCCTCCATCGAAGCCGCGGTGACATTCAGATAATGGCCCTTGATCTCGCCGGTCTCGGCCATCGCCCGGTTCACGCCCTCCATCGCGAACAGGTACCGGTCGCGCCAGCGCATGAACGGCTGGGAGTTGATGTTCTCGTCGTCCTTGGTGAAATCCAATCCGCCCTTGCAGGCCTCATAGATCACCCGGCCGTAATTGCGGGCCGACAGACCGAGTTTCGGCTTCACCGTCGCGCCGAGCAGCGGGCGACCGTATTTGTTCAGGTATTCGCGTTCCATCACCGTGCCGTGCGGCGGACCCTGGAAGGTCTTCACATACGCCACCGGAATCCGCATGTCCTCCAGGCGCAGCGCCAGCAGCGGCTTGAAACCGAACACATTGCCGATCACCGACGAGGTCAGGTTGGTGATCGAGCCCTCCTCGAACAGGTCGAGATCGTAAGCGACATACGCGAAGTACTCCCCCGGCCGCCCCGGTACCTCGTCGACGCGGTAGCACTTGGCCTGATACTTCGAGTGCGCGGTCAGCCGGTCGGTCCACACCACTGTCCAAGTGGCCGTTGACGATTCGCCCGCGACGGCGGCGGAGGCCTCGATCGGGTCCACCCCGGGCTGCGGGGTCACCCGGAATACGGCGAGCACGTCGGTGTCCGACGGCTGATAGTCCGGCGCGTAATATCCCATCGACGCATACGATTGAACACCCGGATCCCACCGGTCCCGCTCGGATTGTTCGGCCATCGTTCCTCCTGGCAGTCGTACCGCGGGACGCCCCGTTACCGGTTGTGCGCCTGACGAATTCCAGGATGACGGCAGCGCGGACAACAAACAATTTGATTGTTCCTGCGAAAGCTCAATGAAACAGTCAGGTTTCGTGCGACCCGAATAGGGTAAGAAATTCGCGGGCAACGGAAAACTTCCGGAAACGCAACGAACACCCCGGGTCGCGCACCGGCCCGGGGTGTTCGTGCGCGGCGCGGAAGGGGGATCACGCGCCGCTGTCGGGTTGACCTCGACACCATCGATGTTTCCACAGACCACCACCCATTCGCCGCAACCGTGGAGCCGTCAATTCCGTTGGCACCAGAGTCACCGTCGAGGATTTGCTACCGTCACCGGATGGGATCGGTCAGTGCGGCCAGGATGGAAACATTCCTGGTGGTCGCCCGCCTCAGCAGCATCCGCCGCGCCGCCACCCAGCTGCACATCACCGAGGCCGCCGTCTCCGCCGCCGTCGCGCACATCGAAAAACAGCTCGGCGCCAAGCTCGTCGCCAAATCCGGGCGCGGCATCGCCCTCACCGAGGCCGGGCGCATCTACGCCGAATACTGCCGCAGCATCCTCGGCCTGATGAACGAGGCGCACGCCGCCGTCCAGCAGGCCGAAACCGGGCGACTACGCATCGGCGTGGTCGCCACCGCGGGTGAATTCGTCCTGCTGCGCCCGCTCGCCTCGTTCCGCAACCGCTATCCCGACATCGAACTCAGCCTCTCCGTGCACCCGCGCGACGTTCTGTTCGTCGAATTGCAGCACCACGAAACAGATCTCGTCATCGCCGGGCGCCCTCCTCGCAACACCGGCCTGGTCATCCGCGCCCGCAGGCCCAGCCAGCTCATCGTCGTCGGCGCCGCCGCCCATTGCCCCGACCCGCTGCACACCACCTGGCTCCTGCGCGGCCGTGGCTCCGGCACCCGCGACGCCACCCTGGCCCTGCTCGACCAGCTCGACATCGCCCCGCCCACGCTCACCCTCGGCAGCCACGGCGCGGTCCTCGCCGCCGCCCGAGAAGGATTGGGCGTCACCCTGATCCACAGCGACGCCGTCTCCGGCGACCTCGAATCCGGTGCCCTGCAAATACTCCCGGTCACCGGCACACCGCTCGACCGCCACTGGCACGCCATCACCACCCGCACGCCCACCCCCACCACGCGCCTGTTCCTCGCCCATCTGCTGGACCCCGGCGAGGTCGGCCCCAACGCGTTCCATCCCGCCTGATACCAGCGGAAACGGCTCCCGTGCAAGACATTTGAGCGATCCGGGCGTGACGTGGACCACAGTCCCAACCGGTCGGTGCTGTGCGAAACTGAGCCGCATGACTGGCGGGCAACCACCCATTTCGAACGTATCCGACACCGCACGATGGGTCGCCGCCTACCGCGCACGCGAAACCGCCCGCCCCGACGCGCTGTTCCGCGACCCCCTGGCCGACCGCCTCGCCGGCGCTCAGGGGTATGCCATCGCCGACGCCGCCCCGCGGATCATCCGCAACGGCTGGCCGGTACTCGCTCGAACCGCGCTCATCGACGACCTCATCACCAGGTCCATCGCCGAGGGCTGCGACCGCATCCTCAACCTGGCGGCCGGATTCGACACCCGCCCCTATCGACTCGACCTTCCCGCCGACCTCGTCTGGGTCGAAGCCGACCTCCCCGAACTGCTCGAGGAAAAAGAAACCATCCTCGCCGGCGAAACCCCGACCTGCACCCTGATCCGCCGCGCGGTAGACCTCGCCGACCACGAAGCCCGCGAGAAGTTCCTCGACGAAGCCCTCGGCGCCATCGGCCCCGTCACCACCCGCGCCACCAACGCCCTCGTCCTTACCGAAGGACTTCTGCTCTACCTGGAGCTGGAAACCGTCACCGCGCTCCTGAGCGCCCTCGCCCGACCCGAAGTCGCGTGGTGGATGTCGGACATCCTGCTGAGCCCCCTGAAGATGCGCTCCGACTCCCTGCTCGACAACGCCCCGCTCAAATTCCAACCCCCCGGCGGCCTCGCCTACTTCGAATCCCTCAACTGGCACCCCGCCGAAATCGAGGAGCTCCTGCAAGCCGCACGCAGCCTCCATCGTGCGCCCTGGTTCCTCGGCCCGCTCGCCTACCTCCCCGCGCCCGACCTCCGTAAACCCATGCGCCGCCCCTGGTCCGGCGTCGTCCGCTTCCAGCAGAAATAGTCTGGTACTGCGATGGCGGCACCTGGCCACGCCACCCATCGCATTCGCCGATCCGCGCTGGAAACGCGAGGTTTGACATCCGAAGCCTCGGACGTCGCCCTAATCGCATTGGCGGACAGACGGTTTCGCGCTAGTCGCCGCGCGCTGAATCGACAGCGGAAAGGAAATCCGCGGCGTTGTCGACGCTGATCACAACCGATCGCGCGGATACCCGGCGCCAACCTTGGGTGCGAGCGGGGATCGGTTCGGTGAGATCGATGCGGACCAGCGCGGCGGACGGGGAGCGAATGGCGGTCCACCTGGCTGATTTCTCGTCGAAGTCCAGTCCGGTCTGAGCGGGGTGCTGGACGGGTGGGCGGTAGACGGCGGCCGTGTCGATGAGGGTCAGGGGGATGTCGATGGTCGCCAGCCAGCCGAAGCGGAGGCGGAGATGGGTGCGGTCGAGGCGGTGAGCGCTCCACAGCGGGGAAGCGACCGCGAGTATCAGTGCGGCGGTGGGGATTCCGACGACCAAGTCGATGATGAGGGCGACGGTCGACGGTAGTAGTCCATTGGCGAGCAGGTGCAGGACGGAAAATTCCACCACCCCCAGCGCACCGACACCGGCGAGGAGCGCCGCCCATGCACCGCGGCGCCCCAAACCCATGCGCACCGGACTGACATTCGCTGTCACACTACATATTGTAGTAGTCCCGGTGGTGGTGACGGGTTAACGTCCCTGGAGGGATTTCACGTTGTTGCCGAAGGTCCAGTTGCGTGAACCGTCCCAGTTGATGGACCAGGTCATCAGGCCCTTGAGCGAGTTGGCGGAGCCGGTGCCGTAGTGGTTCCAGGCCTGGGCGACCAGGTTCGGAGCCATGTAGCCGCCGCCCGCGCCGGGCTGGGCGGGGAGGCCGGGGGCCTGCTTGTCGTATGGGACGGTGATGGTTGTTCCTTGGATGGTGAGTCCCTTTGCCAGGCAGTCGGTCTGGGCGATGAAGCCTTGGACGGTTCCGGCCTGGTAGGAGTCGCCGGCGCAGCCGTACATGCTGCCGTTGTAGTACTGCATGTTCAACCACCAGAGGCGGCCGTTGTCGGCGTACTTCTTGATGATCGGCAGATAGGCGCCCCAGATCGAGCCGTAGGTGACGCTGCCGCCGGTGACGTAGGCGGTTTCGGGGGCCATGGTCAGGCCGAAGCCGGCGGGCATCTGGGCGAGGACGCCGTCGATGATGCGCACCAGGTTGGCCTGGGAGGCGGACAAGGTCTTGATGTTGCCGCTACCGGTGAGGCCGGTTTCCAGGTCGATGTCGATGCCGTCGAAGTTGTAGCGCTTGAGGATCGGCACGATGGTCGCGATGAACCGGTCGGCGACGGCGCTGGAATTGAGGTCGATGCCGGCCGCGGCGCCGCCGATGGACATCAGGATGGTCGCGCCGGCCGCCTTGGCCTGGCACATCTGCTCCGGCGTCGCCACCTTCACCGTCGAGTCCATGCCGTCTTCCCAGCGTGCGGTCCCGTTCGACTCGATGACCGGGAACGCCGCGTTGATCACGTTATGACCATGCGCGGCGATGCGCGCATCGGTGATCGGGATCCACCCCATCCCCGGATGCACCCCGTTGGACGCGCCGTCCCAGTTCTCCCAATACCCTTGCAGCACTTTACCGCTGGGCTTCGGCTTGGTGGGACAGGTGACGTCCGCCGGAGCCGCGGAAACCCCCGGCGCGACCGCGACCACCGCCGTGCCGATCGCCGCCAATAAAACCATTGCGAATCGGAGCAGTGCCGAGCGGCGGCCGACCCCACGCGAGCCATTTCTGGAAGTCATAACCCAAGTAGAAACACACGCAGAATGATCAACTCCAATGGCGACAACTGGGGAGCCGCCGTACCGAGAATTCACCGAGAATCATCGCTGGCATTCGAATGCGCGCTGAATATCTCCACCGATTCCCGAGCCCAGTATTCGCTACGGATGCCAATCAAGAGTGCCGACTCCGAAAGCGTGTGCGGCCGCCACGGATTCGGACAATTTCATGATCAGGGGACTGGTGCAGGCGGCCTCTCAGGCGATGCCTGCACCAGTTCCCCTGATCCTGGTAACCCTGTTCGCGACGACACAACACCCGACTTGGGCTCGGTCTCCCCGGCAGCGCACGACCCGGCGATGCCAAGACGAAACAACACCCGAACTGTCCCCGATCTCGCCAGCAGCACACTCGCCGCCGATTCCAAGACGAAGCAACACCTGAGCTGGGCCCTGTCTCGCCAGCAGCACACTGTCCGGCGATGCCAAAGTGCACACTCGCCGCCGATTCCAACGATCCCCTGCACCCACGCGATGACCGGCCCACCACCCACGAGCCTCAGCCCCGCCGGAAACACCAGGGTGTCCAGGTCCACGCACCCTCTCTCGGGATCCGCACCCAAAGTAGGGCCCCAGATCCAGTGCAGATTCCGAGAGAGAGTGCGGCCGTTGGCCACTGCGAGCCTGATCACGACCAGCGGATACGCGGTGGATTACTCGCACGACGACGCCCCAGCGTCGAGAGCCGCACCCTGACTCGGGATCCGCACCCCGACTCGGGATCCGCACCCTGACTCGAGAGCCGCACCCCCGACTCGGGATCCGCACTAACTCTGGGGCCCTACTCTGGGTGCGGATCCCGAGATTGGGTGCGGCCGTTGGTCATTGCAAGCCTGATCACGATCAGCGGTATACACCGAGGGTTACTCGCACGACGACGCCCCAGCGTTGAGAGCCGCACCTTGTCTTGGGATCCGCGCTGGTTCGGGGGCCCTACTTAGGGTGCGGATTCCGAGAGGGAGTGCGGCTGTTGGTCATTGCGTTCCTGATCATGATCAGCGGGGTACGCAGTGGGTCACTCGTACGACGGCGCCCCAGCGTCGAAAGTCGCACCCTGTCTCGGGATCCGCACTGACTCCGGGGCCCTACTTTGGGTGCGGATCCCTAGAGTGGGTGCGGCTGTTGGTCATTGCGTTCCTGATCATGATCAGCGGGATACGCGGTGGGCTACTCGCACGACGACGTCCAGCGTCGAGAGTCGCAGCCTGTCTCGGGATCCGCACTGACTCTGGGGCCCTATTTTGGGTGCGGATCCCGAGAGCGGGTGCGGCTGTCGGTGATAGTGGGCGCGTTGGTGGTCAACGGGACATGGTGGCGGTTGGTCGTGCGGGGGCACCGCCGTGTCCCGTTGGGGCTTGGCTATAGCTGGCCGTGTTGGGAGTCGAAGGTGACTACGCGGCCGCCTAGTTGGACTTGGGCGCCGGGAGTCAATTTGACCGGGTGGCCGGGGATGGCGCGGGTCCAGTCCTGGTGGGCGGGTTGGCGGACGTGGGTGCCGTTGGTGGAGCCGCCGTCGACGACGGTGACGTCCCAGTCGGTGAGGCGGATCTCGGCGTGGGCGCGCGACATTCCGCCGGAGGCGTCTTCCAAGCGGACGGGGCGGGCGCCGCGGGCGACGGCGTCCGCGTGTTCGGGTTCGCGGCCGAGGACGCAGTCGTTGTCGAGGACGAAGGAGGTTCCGTCATCGAGCAGCAACAGACCCAGGGGCGGGCGCACGCCGTCGGTCAGCACGCAGGTGAGCTGGTCCATCCGGATGCCGCAGACCGCACAGAAGGACACACGCGGATCGTTGAGATGATCACGCGCACACTTGAATCCCTTGACCACCACGCCGGGTGACTCGGGCACCCCGATGTGATCGAGGATGCGCGACACCATCGTCTCGTCGGGCACCATGGTCTCTTCGAGATCGACGTTGCGGACGGGAGCCTCGTCCGGATCATGATGCGCAACGCCCGGCTGCTCGCCGCTGTGCGCAACGCGTTCCGACTCCCCCGCCGGCTTGCGCAAGTTCGGCGAGAACGCGCCCTGCGGCGAACCCGCGGACGGCGACTCCGCGCTCTGCCATCCCGCCTTCGCGCCATAGGATTGCGGCTGCTGCCCACCGATCGGCGACGAATCCTCAGTCGGCCAATCAGCATTCGCGGGCATCGCCGGACTATGCGACTGCGGCATGGCCACCTGCGGCGGCGTCACCCGCATCGGCCCAGAAGGTTCCTCGAGCCACCCGGCATTCGCACCGGATGAGTGCGGTGCACCCTCCTCGACCGGCGACTCCCCGCTCTGCCAATCGGCGCCAGCACCATGGGCACCCTGCGGTGTCCCACCGACGGCCGACGAGTCCTCGTTCGACCATTCGGCGCCCGCACGATGGGAGCGCTGTAGTGGCGACGAATCCTCCGTCGGCCAATCGGCACTCGCGGGATCGTGGGAGTCCGGTGATCCCGCCGAGCGCGGTGGCGTGACTCGCATCGGTCCCGAAGGTTGTTCCGGCCACTCGGCGTTGGCCGCATGCGGCGTCGCACCGCCGAATGCCGATTCTGCGCCCGGCGACTCGGCTCCTGCTCCAAATGAGCGCTGCGGGATCCCGCCGATGGGTGCCGAATCATCATGCGGCCATTCGGCATTCGCGCGCCCAGCTGGATCGTGACTGTGCGGCGGAACAGTCGAGGGCGGTGCCGTCGCGGGATCATGGGAGTGCGGCGGTGTGCCGCTCATCGGTCCGAAATCCTCGCTCGGGGACTCGGCTCCGGATCCATATGAGCGCTGCGGGATCCCGCCGATGGGAGACGAATCATCATGCGGCCATTCGGCATTCGCGCGCGCAGCCGGATCGTGACTGTGCGGCGGAACAGTCGAAGGTGGCGTCTTCGCGGAATCGTGTGAGTGCGGCGGTGTGCCGCTCATCGGTCCGGAATCTTCGTTCGGCGGCTCGTCGGTCGGGGGCGTCGCCGGGTCCGGAAACCGCGGCGAGTTCGCGGGCCCGCCGGCGAGGTGGGTCGACACGCTCGGATAGCGCAGCGGTTCACCGACGGTCGGCCCGGATAGCTCGGGTGCTTCGGGGTCCCGTGACAGCGGGGAGGTGCTGTAGTTCTCGGTCGCCTGATCCACCGAGTCGTCGCGCGTCCACAGGTCCGGGCCCCACTGTGGCTCGGCGACATCTTGCGGCTCGTACGCCCGTTGCGGCCCTGACGCATACGGCGACTCGTACCCCTGCTGCGATTCCAGCGCACGCCGCGCCTCATGCGGCTGATGAGGTTCCGGCGCACGCTGCGCGTCATATCCCTGATGCGGTTCCGACGCAGATGGCAATTCGTATGCCCGAAGCGACTCCGAGGCAGGCTGCGATCCGAACAGCCGTTGCTGCTCAACGCTATCCGGCGACTCGAACGCTGTCGGGGGATCCGATGCCTGCTGTTCTTCGTACGCACGGTGCGGTTCCGAGGAAGGCCGCGACCCGAACGGCCGTTGCTGTTCAGCGCTATCCGGCGACTCGAACGCTATCTGACGATCCGATGCCTGCTGTGCTTCGTACGCCCGATGCGGTTCCGCGGGACGCGGCGACCCGTACGGCTGGTGCGATTCGGACGCATGTTGCCCCTCGAACGCCGACTCCGACGACCGCGGCTCTGCGAATGGCCTTTGCGGCACCGCGTTATCCGGCGACTCGAATGCCTGCTGGGATTCCGATGGGCGTGGGGTTCCGTATGCCTGCTGCGGTTCCGAAGCATGCTGCGCTTCGAACGCCGAAGAAGTCCCAGCCCCACGCTGCCCCTCGAACCCTTGGGGCGGCCCGGCGACGTCCTGCCTCTCGAACCCACGCGAGGGGCCGGCGACATCCTGCCCTTCGAACGCCGAAAAAGCCCCACGCTGCCCCTCGAACGCCCTTCGCCCCTCGAACCCTTGGGGCGGCCCGGCGACATCCTGCCCTCCGAACCCACGCAAAGGCTCGGCAACAGCCCCATACCCGCGTCCCGGCGCAACCTCACGAGCATCCTCGACACCCCCGAACCACACCACCGCCCCCGCCCCCGGCGCAGTCCCCTCACCCAGCGCGAAAACCCCACGCGCAGGCAACATCTCACCCCATTCCCCCGCCTCGTCCACGAACAACCCCGCCCCGACCCCCGGCACCGGCGTCACCACCCGATCAACCGTGAACCCGGCCTCGCGCCCCCGCAGCACCTCCGACCGCTCCACCCCGTTCAGCACAGCCGTAACCCCACCGTGCAAGAACACCGCGATCCCACCGTCCCCCGGCGTGATCACCCCGAACTCGACCTCGTCCGCATCCCCGTTCGCCAACCCCATCAACCAGTTGGTCGCCAACCGCGCCACCGTCCGCCCGCTCCGCCGCGGCTCCTGGGACGTGGCCTGCCGCACGATCCCCAGCAACGCCGTCATCGCCCGCGCCGCCACCGAATCCGCGGTCACCACACCTCCGCCGCGATGCGCGACGACTACCACCACACCGCCGGCGCTCGCCACCAGGTGCGCACCGGGAAGAACCTCGATCTGCCTACTCACACGAACCTGCCACCTTGGAAACGCCACCTATGGAACACAACCCGCATGGGACCGTTGACGATGAGCCAGAACGTGATCCAGGTGACGACGAACTGGATCAGGAACGCGGTCAGCGACGGACGCAACGACTCGGGCAACACGACGGTCGTGTACCGGACGAGCACCCACATGAGCGCCCCCTCGTTGACCATGGTCAGGAAGCCGAACAAGGTCGGCCAGTCCTTTTCCCAGCGGAACTGTTGTAAGAAATGGTAAAGCAACTCCCACAGCACCCCGACCAGAACTGTGGCGAGCAGGATGGACAGGGTCACCCGATAGGCCTGCCCGAGACTCAGCGATCCGGTGGGCAGCACGGGGGTGATGATCAGCGCGACGAAGAACCCGATCACGCCCAGCGCGAGGACCCGGGTCTGGATTCGCCCGTTCAATGTTGGCAGCATCAGCTCAGATCTTCTTGTTCGTCATCCAGGACCACCACTGGCTCGTCGAGCGCAGCGGGCCCATCCGGCGGCAGAACCCCAGCGCGGCAAGATCGTCCGCGATCTCCTGCGCGGCGATCTGCAACCCGAGGAAGGTGTCGACGCCGACGAACGGCCCGCCGAGCGTCGCGCTACCGGATGCATAGATGCGTCCGGTGCCACTTCGGGTGCCGATCAGTTCGAAGGTGGTGTCGACGTCGAGCCGGCCGACCGGATTACGCCCGGCGCCTGCGTGATCCAGCAGATCCGCGAGCAGCCGATGCTCACGGATATCGGCTTCGAGTCCGGTGCAGTCGATGATGTAATCCACCGTCGTGTCGAACGGTTGACTCGGCGGCGGAGTCGGCAATTCGGCACTGATGTCCGGAATGATGGTGGCCACCACGCCCTGTCGCCCCTCGGCGGGCCGCGGCGCGCGCATGGTCCCGGCCATCACCTGATACCAGCCCTGCTTGCGCCCGCGCCGCAGCTGCTCCTGCCAGGAGTACCGGATCGGGGTGTTGGTGCCGGAGATCTCCTTGTACGCCTCGGCCCGCTGCGCGCCTTGCAGCGAACGCATCTTCTGCTTGAGCTGCCCGCCCCACACCGACTTCGGGTAGTTGAAGCCTTGATACGCCCAGCCGTCAGCCCCCTTGCGCCGATTGAACACATTCTTGCCGTGCGCCTTGGCGATGTAGGTGCGGAACAGGTGCAGGATCTGCGTGTTCAACTGCAACCGGTCCCGATCATCGATGAGCCGCTGCAACACCCGGCTCGCCACGATCCCGCTACCGCGAATCAGCACCGTCCCCGGCCGCCGCTGCAACGCCTGATAGACGTGCTCGTGCGGCTCGTAGGCGTTGACCACCCGCGTCGGATCTCGATGCGTCTCCCGATACTCCTGAAGATCGGGCAGCAACTTCAGCCCCGGATACCCCACGGCCACATGCACATACGTACTGCGAAACGCCACTCGCTTGGTCGGTGTCGACCCCGCGGCCGGCGTCAGGATCGTGAAGTACCCGCCGCCGTGACGCTTGCGCACCATGCGAACCTGCCCGCGATGCAACGAACTCGCGTAGTCGATGCGCTTGAACTCGCGTTCCATCCCGACGAACGCCTGCCCGGCCCGCGGCGTGTAGTAGTTGGCGAAGATCGGCTCCACGAACACGTTCCACAGCGGCCTGATCGACTTGTCCGCGAACGCCTCGCGCACCGCGTAGGACGGAAAGCCCCACATGTTGTCCGGCTCGGACGCCGAGTCGCTGCGCAACCGCTCGCCGCGCGGAATCTGCGAGACCCGGGTCAGATACTCATAGGACGACCACGGGTGTTCCTGCGGCCCGAGCACCGCCATCGACTGCGCGGGCACCCCGAAGATCCGCAACGTGTCATAGGTGACGAACGACCCGATCCCGCTGCCGATCGTCACGAACGGCACATCGATCACCGGAATCCCGGTGCTGTTCAGCATTTCATCGGTCCACACGTCGGTATCGACGAGCGCCTGGGTTAGATCGCCCCGCATTTCGGGGACTCTACCGGCCCGTTCTTACGGATAACTTGCGATCTTCCTTCGGCGCCAAGCACTCCCGGTGACGCGCGGTGCGCGACGCGCGGAGATCGATCTGGCCCAACCTGCCACGGACCGGCCCCTCGCGGAAGTAGCATGCGCTGGTGGCCGACTCGATTCGTTCCACCCCTCTGCGGGTCCTCGTGTACAGCAACGACGCCGATACCCGGCGCCAGGTGATCCTGGCCCTGGGCAAACACCCGCACCCCGAACTACCCGAACTCGACTACCTCGAAGTGGCCACCGGCCCCGTGGTGATCGAGCAGATGGACGCGGGCGGCATCGACCTGGTCATCCTCGACGGGGAGTCGGCGCCGACCGGCGGGCTCGGCATCGCCAAGCAACTCAAGGACGAAATCGAGCATTGCCCACCGGTGCTCGTGCTCACCGGCCGCCCCGACGACGCCTGGCTGGCCAACTGGTCGCGCGCGGAGGCGGCGGTGTCGCATCCGATCGATCCGATCCGGCTCACCGAGGCCGTGGTCGGGCTGCTGCGCAACCGTTCGGCAGCCTGAAAAGTCCGGTTCCGCCCACTCGGTTATGCCGAGTGCACATTAATCAATCGCGTCTGACCTGCACTTGATGCACTGCCGCTAATCCGGACAAACCCACCGCGCCGCACCGGGCCCGATCCGGGCGGAAGCCGTGAGTTAGCCGTTCGAAGTCCCGACCCAAGCCTGGCGAACGCCACGATGACGTACCGAAAAGCACAGCATGGCCGGTGTTTTCGCTGCACAGACTGACCGGTCAACCAACGTGACGTGACAAGACCTCGGATTACCCCCGTTTCAGTCATGAATCGGCGTCGCGAATTCGATCAAACGCAGCAGCCAAACGTGTAGCACTCAGAGCGATCAGTTGTAGGCTGTGCCCTAGCTCACACCAGCGCGGGTACCAGCCCTACTCGCGTCGAGCAGGCCATGGGGCGTGTCTGGCCGAGGCGGACAACGACGTCAGCCCGCCTCGGAAGCTGCTGTCCGGCAACG
The DNA here is from genome assembly GCF_040681495.1 of Nocardia sp. NPDC051756. Taxonomy (NCBI): domain Bacteria; kingdom Bacillati; phylum Actinomycetota; class Actinomycetes; order Mycobacteriales; family Nocardiaceae; genus Nocardia; species Nocardia sp. NPDC051756. The sequence goes on from NZ_JBFAYV010000006.1 coordinate 621,504, forward strand.
GACACCCACCCGCAGGCTCCAGCTCGCAAGGAGGGGCTTGCGCAGATCAAAGGGAGAGCGCAGTCGTGAATATCGAGATGCCCACTCTGGTTTTAGGCGCGATCGCCGCGGCGTTCGCGGTGTTCTCCATCATCATGGCGGCCCTGGTCGGGCCGAAGCGCGACAACCGAGCCAAGCTCGAGGCGTACGAATGCGGTATCGAACCGACACCGCACGCCATCGCCGGCGGCCCGGGAAACGTGACCGGCCAACGCTTTCCGGTGAAGTACTACCTCACCGCGATGCTGTTCATCATCTTCGACATCGAGATCGTGTTCCTCTACCCGTGGGCAGTCCACTTCGATGCGCTCGGTCTCTTCGGTCTCGCCGCGATGGCGCTGTTCATCTTCAACGTCTCCGTGGCCTACGCCTATGAATGGCGACGCGGTGGGCTCAGTTGGGACTGATTGCCGCGCAACGTGTTCGGGCGACGAGTGGAAGTGAAGGTTAGTCGGATATGGGGTTAGAGGAAAAACTGCCCAGCGGTTTCCTGCTGAGCACTGTCGAGGACTTTGCCGGGTTCATGCGGAAGGGCTCGTTGTGGCCCGCCACCTTCGGCCTCGCCTGCTGCGCCATCGAGATGATGGCAACGGGCGGTGGACGTTTCGACATCGCTCGGTTCGGCATGGAGGCGTTCCGCGCCTCGCCGCGGCAGGCCGATCTGATGATCGTCGCGGGCCGGGTCAGCCAGAAGATGGCCCCCGTGCTGCGGCAGGTCTACGACCAGATGACCGAACCGAAATGGGTGCTCGCCATGGGCGTGTGCGCGTCCTCGGGCGGCATGTTCAACAACTACGCCATCGTGCAGGGCGTCGACCACGTCGTACCGGTCGACATCTACCTGCCCGGCTGCCCGCCGCGGCCGGAGATGCTGTTGAACGCGATTCTGGCGCTGCACGCCAAGATTCAGGAGATGCCACTCGGCGTCAATCGTGAAGAGGCCATCCGAGCCGCCGAGGCGGCGGCACTGGCCTCGACCCCGACCATCCGGATGGAGGGTCTGCTGCGATGACGTTCGATTCCTCCGACAACAGCACGGCCACCGCGAACGACGACCTCGACGCGGCCGCCACGGCGGGACCGGAAGGCACCCTGCCCGGTGAGGACGAGCAGCATGCCGCAGGCGCCGAGGTGATCGGCGTGCGGCACGGCATGTTCGGCGTCACCGGCTCCGGCGACACCTCCGGCTACGGCGGCCTCGTTCGCCCGGTCAGCCTGCCCGGCAGCACGCCGGCACCCTACGGCGGCTACTTCGACGAGATCGTCGACGCGCTGCGCACCGCGCTCGCCGAGGCGGGCAGCCGGCTCGAGACCGTGCTGGAGAAGATCGTCGTGTTCCGCGGCGAGCTCACCCTGCACGTGCACCGCGAGCACCTGGTGGCGCTCGCGCAGGTGTTGCGTGACCATCCCGCACTGCGTTTCGAGCTGAGTCTGGGCGTGAGCGGCGTGCACTATCCCGAGGACGCGGGCCGCGAACTGCACGCGGTGTATCCGCTCATGTCCATCACGCACAACCGCAGGCTGCGCGTCGAGGTGTCCACGCCCGACGCCGACCCGCACATTCCGTCGCTGTACGAGGTGTACCCGACCACCGACTGGCACGAGCGGGAGACCTACGACTTCTTCGGCATCATCTTCGACGGGCACCCCTCGCTCACTCGAATCCTGATGCCCGACGACTGGCGCGGCCACCCCCAGCGCAAGGACTACCCGCTCGGCGGGATCCCGGTCGAGTACAAGGGCGCGCGGATACCGCCGCCCGACGAGCGGAGGGCTTACAACTAATGACTACATCGCGAAGCGATTCCGTGAGGGGTGGCGGTCGGGCGACGGGTGGGCTGAACGACACCGATACCCGGCCCGACGTCGAAGGCGACGCTGGGCCGGAACCCACTGTTGTCACCGTCGCAGGCCAGGACTGGGAAGAGGTCTCCGACTCGCTGCGCGGCGCGGGCGAGGAACGCATCGTCGTCAACATGGGTCCCCAGCATCCGTCCACGCACGGCGTGCTGCGGCTGATCCTGGAGATCGAGGGCGAGACGGTCACCGAGGCCCGCTGCGGAATCGGCTACCTGCACACCGGCATCGAGAAGAACCTGGAGTTCCGCAACTGGACCCAGGGCGTCACCTTCGTCACCCGGATGGACTACCTGTCGCCGTTCTTCAACGAGACGGCGTACTGCCTCGGCGTGGAGAAGCTGCTCGATATCACCGAGGCGATCCCGGAGCGGGTCAGCATCATCCGGGTCATGCTCATGGAGCTGAACCGGATCTCCTCGCACCTGGTGGCGCTGGCCACCGGCGGCATGGAGCTCGGCGCGCTCACCCCGATGCTGTTCGGTTTCCGCGAGCGCGAACTGATCCTGGACGTGTTCGAGACCATCACCGGCCTGCGGATGAACCACGCATACATCCGGCCGGGCGGCCTGGCCCAAGACCTGCCCGACGACGGCGTCGCGAAAGTCCGTGAGCTGCTGGCCCTGATGCCCAAGCGGCTCAAGGACATGGAGCAGCTGCTCACCTCGAACCCGATCTGGAAGGCCCGCACCCAGGACATCGGCTACCTGAACCTGCAGGGCTGCATGGCCCTCGGGATCACCGGCCCGGTGCTGCGCGCCACCGGCCTGCCGCACGACCTGCGCAAGGCCCAGCCGTACTGCGGTTACGAGAACTACGAATTCGACATCCCCACCACCACGGGCTGTGACTGCTACGGCCGTTACGTGATCCGGGTGGACGAGATGAAGGAATCGCTCAAGATCGTCGAGCAGTGCCTGGACAAGCTGCGCCCCGGCCCGGTGATGGTCGACGACAAGAAGATCGCCTGGCCCGCCGACCTGCAGATCGGTCCGGACGGACTCGGCAACTCCCCCAAGCACATCGGCAAGATCATGGGCACGTCCATGGAGGGCCTCATCCACCACTTCAAGCTGGTCACCGAGGGCATCCGGGTGCCGGCCGGTCAGGTGTACACCGCGGTCGAGTCGCCGCGCGGCGAGCTGGGCGTGCACATGGTCAGCGACGGCGGCACCCGGCCCTACCGGGTGCACTACCGCGACCCCTCGTTCACCAATCTGCAAGCGGTGGCGGCTACTTGCGAAGGCGGCATGGTCGCCGACGTGATCGCCGCGGTCGCCAGCATCGACCCCGTCATGGGCGGAGTGGACCGATGACCGAGATCATGTTGAAGCTCAGCACCCGGCCGGAACCGTTCCAGCCGTTCGTTCGTGAGCGCCTGGAGTTGGATGCCAAGGAGATCATCGGCCGGTACCCGGAGCCGCGGTCGGCACTGCTGCCGCTGCTGCATCTGGTGCAGGCCGAAGAGGGCTGTGTCACCGGCACCGGCATCGATTTCTGTGCCGACCAGCTGGGCTTGACCGGCGCCGAGGTCACCGCGGTGGCCACGTTCTATTCGATGTACCGGCGCACCCCGACCGGCGACTACCACGTCGGCGTGTGCACCAACACGTTGTGCGCGGTGATGGGCGGCGACGCCATCCTCGCCACGCTGGAACGCCACCTCGGCATCGGCCACGGCGACACCACCGCCGACGGGAAGATCACGCTCGAGCACGTCGAGTGCAACGCGGCCTGTGATTTCGCGCCGGTGATCATGGTCAACTGGGAATTCTTCGACAACCAGACCCCGGAATCGGCGCAGGCCCTGGTGGATTCGCTGCGCGCGGGTCAGCAGGTGACCCCGACCCGGGGCGCGCCGCTGTGCACGTTCAAGCAGACCGCGCGCATCCTGGCCGGTTTCCCGGACGAACGCCCCGGCGTGCTCGACCACGCAGTCGGCGAGGCCACCCTGGCCGGACTGCACGCCGCGCGCGAGCAGAACATGAACGCGCCCGGGGCGCAACAGGATTCGGAGGCCGCCGAATGACGCTGACCCCCGTACTCAGCACCTACTGGGACGACCCGCAGTCGTGGACGATGGACACCTACCGCCGCCACGACGGCTACCAGGCGCTGCGCAAGGCCCTGGCCATGGAGCCGGACCAGGTCATCCAGACCGTCAAGGACGCCGGCCTGCGCGGCCGCGGCGGCGCGGGCTTCCCGACCGGCATGAAGTGGAGCTTCATCCCGCAGGGCGCCGGACCCGACGGCGTGAGCAAGCCGCACTACATGGTGGTCAACGCCGACGAGTCCGAACCCGGTACCTGCAAAGACATTCCGTTGATGCTGTCGAGCCCGCACGCGTTGATCGAGGGCATCATCATCGGCTCCTACGCCATTCGCGCCGCGCACGCGTTCATCTACGTGCGCGGCGAAGTGGTGCCGGTGCTGCGCCGGCTGCAAGCCGCGGTCGCGCAGGCCTACGCGGCCGGTTTCCTGGGCCGCAACATCCTCGGCTCCGGCTACGACCTCGAACTCATCGTGCACGCCGGCGCGGGCGCCTACATCTGCGGTGAGGAAACCGCGCTGCTCGATTCCCTGGAAGGGCGCCGCGGTCAGCCGCGGCTGCGGCCGCCGTTCCCGGCCGTCGCGGGTCTCTACGCCTGCCCGACCGTGGTGAACAACGTGGAATCCATTGCCAGCGTGCCGCCGATCATCCTCAACGGCACCGCCTGGTTCCGCTCGATGGGCAGCGAGAAGTCCCCCGGCTTCACCCTGTACTCGCTCTCGGGTCACGTGAACCGGCCCGGCCAGTACGAGGCGCCGCTCGGGGTCACCCTGCGCGAACTGCTCGGCTACGCCGGCGGCGTGCGCACCGGGCACACGGTGAAGTTCTGGACGCCCGGTGGTTCGTCCACCCCGCTGTTCACCGACAAGCACCTGGACGTGCCGCTGGACTACGAGGGCGTCGCGACCGCCGGATCCATGTTGGGCACCAAGGCCTTGCAGATCTTCGACGACACCACGTGTGTGGTGCGCGCGGTGCTGCGCTGGACCGAGTTCTACATGCACGAGTCCTGCGGCAAATGCACCCCGTGCCGCGAAGGCACCTACTGGCTCGTGCAACTGCTGCACCGGCTCGAGTCCGGCCGGGGCACCGAGTCCGACCTGGACAAGCTGCTCGACATCAGCGACACGATCAACGGCAAGTCGTTCTGCGCGCTCGGCGACGGCGCGGCCAGCCCGATCATCTCCTCGCTGAAGTACTTCCGCGACGAGTACGTCGAACACATCACCGGCGGCCGCTGCCCGTTCGATCCGGCGCGGACCACCGCATGGGCGAACGGCGTTGGGGCAGTACCGCATTCGCGCGACAAGGACACGGAAGGAGTGCGATGACCGCCACCGTGAACGCCAATACCAGCGGGGTCGTACCCGCGGACCTGGTGACCGTCACCATCGACGACACCACGGTCAGCGTGCCCGCGGGCACGCTGGTGATCCGGGCCGCCGAGCTGATCGGCATCCAGATCCCGCGCTTCTGCGACCACCCGCTGCTCGACCCGGTCGGCGCGTGCCGCCAGTGCATCGTCGAGGTCGAGGGCCAGCGCAAGCCGGTCGCGTCCTGCACCATGACCGTCACCGACGGCATGGTGGTGCGCACCCAGCTCACCTCCCCGGTGGCGGACAAGGCGCAAGCGGGCGTGATGGAGCTGCTGCTCATCAACCACCCGCTCGACTGCCCGGTGTGCGACAAGGGCGGGGAATGCCCGTTGCAGAACCAGGCGATGTCCACCGGACGCCCCGAAACCCGGTTCGAGGGCGAAAAGCGCACGTACCCCAAGCCGATTCCGCTGTCCACCGCGGTGCTGCTGGACCGGGAACGCTGCGTGCTGTGCGCGCGTTGCACCCGGTTCTCCCAGCAGGTCGCCGGTGACCCGTTCATCGAGCTGCTGGAACGCGGTGCGCTGCAACAGGTCGGCACCGCGCAGGCCGAACCGCTGGACTCCTACTTCTCCGGCAACACCGTGCAGGTCTGCCCGGTCGGCGCGCTGACCGGCACCAGCTACCGGTTCCGCGCCCGCCCGTTCGACCTCGTGTCGAGCCCGAATGTGTGCGAGCACTGCGCCTCCGGCTGCGCGCAGCGCACCGATCACCGGCGCGGCAAGGTGCTGCGCCGGTTGGCCGGTGACGATCCGCAGGTCAACGAGGAATGGAACTGCGACAAGGGGCGTTGGGCGTTCGCCTACGCCACCGAACGCGACCGGCTCAGCACGCCGCTGGTCCGCGGCTGGGACGGCAACCTCGCACCCGCCTCCTGGTCCGAGGCGCTGGCCGCGGCCGCGGAAGGGCTGGCTGCCGCGTTCGGCAGCGCGGGTGTCCTCGTCGGTGGCCGAGTCACCGAGGAGGACGCCTACACCTACGCCAAGTTCGCCCGAATCGCGTTGGGCACCAACGACGTCGACTTCCGCGCCCGGGTGCACTCGGCCGAGGAGGCCGACTTCCTGGCCGCGCGCATCGCCGGTCAGGGCATGGCGGTCAGCTACGACAACCTGGAGACCGCGCCGATCGTCCTGCTCGTCGGCTTCGAGCCGGAGGAGGAGTCGCCGATCGTCTACCTGCGGCTGCGCAAGGCCGCGCGCAAGCATCGCCTGCCGATCTACTCCCTCGCGCCGTACTCCTCGCGCGGGCTGGATCGGATGTCGGGCAAGCTGATGCAGGCGATGCCCGGCGCCGAACCGCACCTGCTCGAGGCGGTCCGCAGCGGCGACACCGCCACGCCGGGAGCCGATCCCACGCAGATCTCCGATGTCAGCCGACTGCTGCGCGAACCCGGCGCGGTGATCATGGTCGGCGAGCGGATGGCCGGGATTCCCGGCGCGCTGTCCGCCGCGGTGCGGCTGGCCGACGAGACCGGGGCCGCGCTCGCCTGGGTGCCGCGGCGCGCCGGTGAGCGGGGCGCGGTCGAGGCCGGCGCGTTGCCGGGTCTGCTGCCCGGTGGTCGTCCGGTCGCGGATCCCTCTGCACGCCAACAGGTCCGGGAGATCTGGAATGTGCCGGACCTGCCGGCCACCGCCGGTCGGGACACCGCGGCCATCCTGGATGCCGCGCCCGGTCTCGGTGCGCTGGTGATCGGCGGCGTCGACGTCACCGACCTGCCGGACCCGAAGGGCGCACTCGCCGCCATCGATGCCGCACGGTTCGTGGTCAGCCTGGAACAGCGGCAGAGCGCGGTCACCGAGCGCGCGGACGTGGTCTTCCCGGTGGCCACCGCCATGGAGAAGTCCGGCACCTTCCGCAACTGGGAGGGCCGGGCGCGCCAGTTCGCGGCCGCGCTGGGTGACGACATGGTGCGCCGCCAGTCCGCCCCGCTCTCGGATCAGCGTGTGCTGCAAGCGATTGCGGACGAGATGAAGGTGCGCCTCGGCCTGCCGGACACCGACGCGGCCCGCGCCGAACTCGCCGAACTCGGCGCCTGGGACGGGGCGGCCGTCGCCGCGCCCGCGCACCGCCCGCACCCGCTGACCCAGCCCGGACCCGGCACCGCGGTGCTGGCCAGCTGGCGGATGCTGCTCGACCTCGGCCGCCTGCAAGAGGGCGAACCCAACCTGGCCGGCATCGCCCGCACCCCGGTCGCCCGACTCTCGCCCGCGACCGCCGCCGAAATCGGCGCGGCGACCGACGATCTGGTGACCGTCGCCAGTGACTACGGCACCGTCACGCTGCCGCTGGTGATCACCGACCTGCCCGACCGCGTGGTCTGGCTGCCGCAGCACTCACCGGGCAGCTCGATCGCCGAACAGTTGGCCACCTACCCCGGCGGCATCGTGGCACTGCGACGCGCCGACGAGAGGATGAAGGAGCACAGGCATGAGTGACCTCAGTTTGTTCGGCCACGACCCCCTGTGGCTGGTGATCGGGAAATCCCTCGCCATCTTCGTCTTCCTGCTGCTCATCCCGATGATCGCGGTGGTCGCGGAACGAAAGATCGTGGCCCGCATGCAGATGCGGATCGGTCCGAACCGGATCGGTCCGTTCGGCATGCTGCAAAGCATCGCCGACGGCGTCAAGATGGCGCTCAAGGAAGACATCGTCCCGGCCATCGTGGACAAGCCGATCTTCATCATGGCGCCGATCATCTCGCTGATCCCGGCCGTGATGGCGTTCGCGGTGATCCCGTTCGGCCCCGAGGTTTCCGTCTTCGGCCATCACACCGCGCTGCAACTGACCGATATGCCGGTGGCGGTGCTCTACATCCTGGCCATCACCTCGATCGGCGTGTACGGCATCGTGCTGGCCGGCTGGTCGTCGGGCTCGACGTACCCGCTGCTCGGCGGGCTGCGCTCGACCGCGCAGGTGATCTCCTACGAGATCGCGATGGCGCTGTGCTTCGCCACCGTGTTCCTGCTCGGCGGCACCATGTCCACCTCGGGCATCGTCTCCGCCCAGCACGACACCTGGTACGTCTTCCTGCTGCTGCCCTCGTTCCTCATCTACTGCGTCTCCATGGTCGGCGAGACCAACCGGGCGCCGTTCGACCTCCCCGAGGCCGAGGGCGAGCTGGTCGGCGGCTTCCACACCGAGTACTCCTCGCTCAAGTTCGCCATGTTCATGATGGCCGAATACATCAACATGGCCACGGTTTCCGCGCTCGCCACCACGCTGTTCCTCGGCGGCTGGCACGCGCCGTGGCCGTTGAGCCTGTGGGCCGGCGCCAACGAAAACTGGTGGCCGGTGCTGTGGTTCACCGCCAAGGTGTGCACGTTCCTGTTCGTGTTCATCTGGCTGCGCGGTACGCTGCCGCGCCTGCGCTACGACCAGTTCATGAATCTCGGCTGGAAGCTGCTGATCCCGACCTCGCTGCTGTGGGTCATGCTGGTCGGCGGGGCTCGGGTGTTGCAGGCCGAGGGGTATCACGTGCAGACCCCGCTGCTGGTCATCGGCGGTCTGGTGATCTCCGCGCTGATGGTCGGGGTGTTCCTGCGGGCGGGCCGCCGAGGTGGCGCCGCACCGCCGGCCGAGCCGGAACCCGCGGCGCCGAGTGCGGACGGGGCGGTCTTCCTGGGCTTCCCGACGCCGCCGCTGCCCGAACACGCTCGCCCGGTAGCCAAGTCGGGCCTGTTCGATCCGCTGGCCGGTTTCGCGGTCACCGCGGCGACCATGTTCAAGAAGCCGAACACCGAGTTCTATCCGGAACAGAAGGTGCCGACCGCGCCGCGCTACCACGGGCGTCATCAGCTCAACCGGTACGCGGACGGTCTGGAGAAATGCATCGGTTGCGAGCTGTGCGCCTGGGCCTGCCCCGCCGACGCGATCTACGTCGAGGGCGCGGACAACACCGAGACCGAACGCTTCTCGCCGGGTGAACGGTACGGGCAGGTCTATCAGATCAACTACCTGCGCTGCATCGGCTGCGGCCTGTGCATCGAGGCGTGCCCGACCCGGGCGCTGACCATGACCAACGACTACGAGATGACCGACGACAACCGTGCCGGACTCATCTACGAGAAGGACCGGCTGCTCGCCCCGTTGCAGCCCGGCATGCAGGCCCCGCCGCACGCCATGCAGCCCGGCACCGACGACAGCGACTACTACCTCGGCAACGTGCTCGGCAGCATCCGGGAACCCGACGGCGGCAACGGAAACGGCGCGCCGGACAGTCCGAAAGAACCCGCCGTAGCGGGCGTGGAAGGAGGCGTGCGGTGAACGAACTTATCCTCGCCGCCGAGCCGCTCACCCGGACCGGCACCGGCGAAGCGGTGAACTTCTGGGTGCTCGCGCCGGTGGCCACGATCGGCGCGCTCGGCATGGTATTCGCCCGCAAGGCAGTGCATTCCGCGATCTGCCTGGCCGCCACCATGATCATCCTCGCGGTGTTCTACATGGCCCAGGACGCGCTGTTCCTCGGCGTCGTGCAGATCGTCGTCTACACCGGCGCGGTGATGATGCTGTTCCTGTTCGTGCTCATGCTGGTCGGTGTCGATTCGGCCGAATCGCTGAAGGAAAACCTGCGCGGGCAACAGCTCGCCGCGGCGGCGGTCGGGCTCGGCTTCGGCCTGCTACTGATCAGCGGCATCGCCCGCGGCATCCGCGAATCCGGAATCTCCTTCCCCGCCAAGGGTTTCGCCGGACGTGACGTGATCGGCGAGCTCGCCGAGCTGATCTTCGTCCGCTACGTATGGGCGTTCGAGCTGACCGGCGCGCTGCTCATCACCGCCACCATCGGCGCGATGGTGCTCGCGCACCGCGAGCAGTTCGGGCCGAAGATCGGCCAGCGCGAGATGTCGGTGCGCCGGTTCCGCGAGGCAGGCCACCGGGCCACCCCGCTGCCCACCCCCGGCGTCTACGCCAGGCACAACGCGGTCGACATTCCGGCCAGGCTGCCCGACGGGTCCTTCGAGGAACTGTCGGTCAGCACCATCCTGCGGCACCGCCGCACCCGGGCGCTCACCGAAGCGGCCGTCATCTCGGTCGCGGCGCAGGACCCGGCACCGGTCGGCACGGCCGCGAACCAGAGCCAGAGCGACGAGGAAGGCAAGCGGTGAATCCCCAGAACTACCTGTTCCTGTCCGCCCTGCTGTTCACCATAGGCGCGGCCGGGGTGCTGCTGCGGCGCAACGCCATCGTGGTGTTCATGTGCATCGAGCTGATGCTCAACGCGGTGAACCTCGCGTTCGTCACCTTCGCCCGGCTGCACTCGAACCTGGACGGCCAGGTGTTCGCGTTCTTCACCATGGTGGTTGCCGCGGCCGAGGTCGTGGTCGGCCTGGCCATCATCATGACCATCTTCCGCGCCCGCCGCTCGACCTCGGTCGACGACGCCAACCTGCTGAAGTTCTGACGTGGATACGGCGACGCTCTGGCTGCTGCCCGCCCTGCCCCTCGCAGGCGCGATAATCCTGCTGCTCTCCGGTCGTTTCAGCGACAAGTGGGGCCACCTGCTCGGCACCGTGATGGCGCTGGCCGCCTTCGTGGTCGCGGGCCTCGGCTTCTTCGACATGCTCGGCCGCGACAACGCCGAGCGCGGCATCCACACCGACCTGTTCAGCTGGGTGCCGGTGGCCGGGCTGCAAGCCGACTTCAGCCTCCAATTGGACCAGCTGTCCATGTGTTTCGCGCTGCTGATCACCGGCGTCGGCTCGCTGATCCACATCTACTCCATCGGCTACATGAGCCACGACCCGGGACGTCGGCGTTTCTTCGCCTACCTCAACCTGTTCCTCGCGGCCATGCTGCTGCTGGTGCTGGCGAACAACTACCTGGTGCTCTACCTCGGCTGGGAAGGCGTCGGCCTGGCGTCCTACCTGCTGATCGGGTTCTGGTACCACAAGCCGACCGCGGCCACCGCGGCCAAGAAGGCGTTCGTGGTCAACCGGGTCGGGGACATGGGACTGGCGATCGCCATGTTCGTCATGTTCTCCACCTTCGGGTCGATCAACTTCACCGACGTGTTCGCGGGCGCCCCGCAGGCCGGGGAAGGAACGCTCACCGCGATCGGGTTGCTGCTGTTGCTGGCCGCCTGCGGTAAGTCCGCGCAGGTGCCGCTGCAATCCTGGCTCGGGGACGCGATGGAAGGCCCCACACCGGTTTCCGCGCTCATCCACGCGGCCACCATGGTCACCGCGGGCGTGTACCTGATCGCGCGCTCGGGTCCGATCTTCGATCTGGCGCCGGACGCGCGACTCGGGGTGGTGCTCGTCGGCGCGGTGACCCTGCTCTTCGGTGCGATCGTCGGTTGCGCGAAGGACGACATCAAGAAGGCGCTCGCGGCGTCGACCATGAGCCAGATCGGTTACATGGTGCTGGCCGCGGGCCTCGGCCCGGCCGGCTACGCCTTCGCCATCATGCATCTGCTCACCCACGGGTTCTTCAAGGCCGGGCTGTTCCTCGGCGCCGGCTCGGTGATGCACGCGATGGACGACGAGACCGACATGCGCCGCTACGGCGGACTGCGCAAGCTGCTGCCGATCACCTACGTCACCTTCGGGCTCGGCTACCTCGCGATCATCGGGGTGCCGCCGTTCGCCGGGTTCTTCTCCAAGGACAAGATCATCGAGGTGGCGTTCAACCAGGGCGGCGCAAGCGGTTTGACGCTCGGCACGGTGACGCTGATCGGTGCCGGCCTCACCGCCTTCTACATGACCCGGGTCATGATGATGACCTTCTTCGGCGAGAAGCGCTGGAAGCCGGATACCCATCCGCACGAATCCCCCGCGGTGATGACCGGGCCGATGATCCTGCTCGCCATCGGATCGGTCGCGGCGGGTGCGCTGTTCGCCTTCGGGTCCTCGTTGCAGAACTGGCTGGAACCGGTGGTCGGCGCGCATCACGGCGAAGAAACGGTCCCGGCGGGGGTGGTCACGGCGCTCGCGCTGGTGGTCGTCGCCATCGGCGTCGGCTTCGCCTACTACCAGTTCGCCCAGCGTGAAATCCCGGAGACCGCACCGGAATCGGTGTCCGCGCTGACCATCGCGGCGCGCAAGGACCTCTACGGTGACGCGCTCAACGAGGCGGCCTTCATGCGGCCCGGCAGCCACCTGACCCGCGCCCTGGTGTTCCTCGACAACCGCGGCATCGACGGAATCGTCAACGGGACGGCCGCGCTGATCGGTGGTCTGTCCGGCCGGATCCGGCGGGTGCAGACCGGATTCGTGCGGTCTTATGCCCTGTCCATGTTCACCGGCGCGGCCCTCGTCGCCGCCGCCCTGCTGGCAGTGAGGTTGTGGTGACGGACTTTCCCTGGTTGACCACGTTGTGGTTGGCGCCGGCGATCGGCGCGGTCATCGTGCTGGTGCTGCCCGCGGCGCAACGCGTGCTCGCGCGCTGCCTGGCGCTGGCGGTGTCGGTGGCGGTGCTGGTGTTCGCGATCGTGCTGGCGGTGCGCTTCGAACCCGGTGGGGCGCAATATCAATTCGTCGAGGACCACGAGTGGATCCCGGCGTTCGGCGCCGGATACACCGTCGGCGTCGACGGGATCGCGCTGGTGCTGGTGCTGCTCACCACGGTGCTGGTGCCGTTGCTGATCCTGGCCGGCTGGCACGACGAGCGCGAGGTCGGCAGCGGGCGGCGGGTCTCGCACACCTACGTCGCACTGACCCTGCTGGTCGAGGCGATGGTGCTGATCTCCTTCGTCTCGCTCGACATTCTGCTGTTCTACGTGTTCTTCGAAGCCATGCTGATCCCGATGTACTTCCTCATCGGCGGGTTCGGGCCGCGGTCGGCGAATCTGGAGCTGCGCCAGCAGCGCTCGCGGGCCGCGGTGAAGTTCCTGCTGTACAACCTGTTCGGCGGGCTGATCATGCTGGCCGCGGTGATCGGGTTGTACGTGGTCACCGCGCGCGACGGGCTCGGCGCGGACTCGGCGGGCACCTTCGATTTCCGTGCGGTGGTCGCCGCGGCCAACTCCGGGCAGCTCACCGCGGCGCCCGCGGTGCTCAACGCGCTGTTCCTCGGGTTCATGTTCGCGTTCGCGGTGAAGGCGCCGCTGTGGCCGTTGCACACGTGGTTGCCGGACGCGGCGGTGGCCGCGACCCCGTCGAGCGCGGTGCTGATGATGGCGGTGGTCGACAAGGTCGGCACGTTCGGCATGCTGCGCTACTGCCTGATGCTGTTCCCGGACGCGTCGAGCACCTATGCGCCGCTGGTGATCACGCTCGCCGTGATCGGCATCATCTACGGTGCGCTGCTGGCCATCGGGCAGACCGACGTGATGCGGCTGATCGCCTACACCTCGATCTCGCACTTCGGGTTCATCATCCTGGGCATCTTCGCGATGACCAGCCAGGGACAGACCGGCGCCACGCTGTACATGGTCAACCACGGCATCTCCACCGCCGCGTTGTTCTTGATCGCCGGATTCCTGGTGTCGCGGCGCGGGACTCGGCTCATCGCCGACTTCGGCGGCGTGCAGAAGGTCGCGCCGGTCTTGGCCGGCACCTTCTTCATCTCCGGCCTGGCTACGCTCTCGCTGCCCGGGCTCGCACCGTTCATCAGCGAATTCCTGGTGCTGGTCGGCACCTTCGCCCGCTACCAGGTCGCCGCGGTGATCGCGACCGGTGCGCTGGTGCTCGCGGCGCTGTATGTGCTGTGGATGTATCAGCGGATGATGACCGGGCCGGTCAAGGAGGGCAACGAGCGCATCTACGACCTGGTGCCGCGCGAGCTCGCGGTGGTGGTGCCGTTGATCGCGGCGCTGCTGTTCCTCGGCGTCTACCCGAAACCGATCCTGGACTTCATCAATCCCGCGGTGAGCCAGACGTTGACGACCATCGGCAAGCACGACCCGGCACCGTCTGTACCCGCGTTGCCCGAGGCCGGTAAAGCCGAACATTCCGGAGGAGCCCACAAATGAGTCGCACCAGTGTTCGCGTCGCCATCGCTCTCATCGTCGCGGGGCTGCTCGCCGCGGTGATCTCCCTCTCGAGGACGGCCTAAGTGACTTCCTTGGACTACGGAACAACCCTCGCCGCAAGCATTCCGGCGCCGAGCGTCGAGTACGGGCACCTCTCGCCGATGCTCATCGTGCTCGGTGTCGGCGTGGTCAGCGTGCTGGTCGAGGCGTTCATGGGACGGCGGTTCCGGTTCGGCGCGCAGATGCTGCTGAGCCTGGTCGGACTGATCGCCGCTTTGGTCGCGGTGATCTTGCTTGCGGGGACCAATGCCACCGCGATGGGCGGTGCGGTCGCCGTCGACGGGGTGACGCTGTTCTTGCAGGGCACCATTCTGGTGGTCTCGATCCTCGGTGTGCTGTTCATGGGTGAGCGGGGTGCTGAGCCTCGGGTCCAGGCGCGCAGCGGTCCGGGCACCTGGAGTGCGGCCGCGGCGACGCTCGGGCGTGGGGTGGATGCGTTTACGCCGCAGGCCTCTTCGGTGCCCGGCAGTGCGATGGAGCGGACCGCGCTGAAAGCGGGGATCGCGACCACCGAGGTGTTCCCGTTGACGTTGATCGCGGTCGGCGGGTTGCTGCTGTTCCCGGCGTCGAATGATCTGCTCACCATGTTCGTCGCGCTCGAGGTGTTGTCGCTGCCGCTGTATCTGCTGTGCGGGCTGGCTCGGCGCAAGCGGTTGCTGTCGCAGGAAGCGGCGTTGAAGTACTTCCTGCTCGGGGCGTTTTCCTCGGCGTTCTTCCTCTACGGTGTGGCGCTGCTGTACGGGCAGGCCGGGACGGTTCGGTTGACCGGGATCGCCGATGCGATTGCGCTGCATCCGGATAACGCGATGCTCGCGCTGCTCGGGGTGGCGCTGCTGGCGGTGGGGTTGCTGTTCAAGATCGGCACGGTGCCGTTCCAGTCGTGGGTGCCCGACGTGTATCAGGGTGCGCCGACGCCGGTTACGGCGTTCATGGCGGCGGCGACCAAGATCGCGGCAGTCGGTGCGCTGTTGCGGGTGCTGCAAGTTGCGGTGCCCGGGTTGAAGGACGACTGGCGGCCGGTGCTCGCCGCGATCGCTATCGCCACCATGGCGGTGGGCGCGGTGATGGCGATCACGCAGACCGACGTGAAGCGGATGCTCGCGTATTCGTCTGTCGCGCATGCCGGTTTCATCTTGACCGGTTTGGTTGCGGCCAACGACAAGGGTGTTTCGGCGATCCTGTTCTATCTGGTCGCCTACGGGTTGGGGACTGTCGGTGCGTTCGCCGTCGTCAGCCTGGTTCGCGATGCCTCCGGAGAGGAAGCCGGCGCGTTGTCCCAGTGGGCCGGCCTCGGCCGTCGCTCCCCTTGGCTCGCCAGCGTTTTCGCGCTGTTCCTGCTTTCCTTCGCCGGTCTCCCCCTGACCAGCGGATTCGTCAGCAAGTTCGCGGTTTTCGAGGCAGCGGCCTCCGGTGATGCCACCTTCCTGGTCATCGTCGGCGTCATCTGCAGCGCCATCGCGGCGTTCTTCTACATCCGGGTCATCGTCCTGATGTTCTTCACCGACCCACCCGCCGACGCCCCCATCGTGGTCTCGCCCTTCCTGACCACCACCGTCGTCGCCTTCGGCGCCGGTGCGACTCTCATCCTCGGCATCTTCCCGCAGCTGCTGCTGGATCTGGCGGATCGGGCGGCGACGTTCGTTCGGTGAAGTTGGTTCTCCACCGCTTCACCTCTGCCGCACACCTTTCGGGGTGTGCGGCAGATTCGTTTCGCGCACACCCCGCACCCGAACAGCCAACAGGTACCCCGCGGACGTCCCTCGCCATGTGCGGCGAAGATCTGCACCCTGTCTCGGGATCCGCACTCGGAATAGGGCCCTAGGGACAGTGCGAATCCCGAGACTGGGTGCGGATCTTGCAACGCGGCGGGTTCTAGTGGAGGTAGGAGGCTCCGTTGACGTTGAGGACGGCGCCGGAGGTCCAGGTTGCCTCGGGTGAGGCGAGATAGCGGACGGCCGAGGCGATTTCCTCGGGAGCCGCGACGCGGCCGAAGGGGCTCTGGGCGCGAACGTCGTCGGTGACGCGGTGGGCGACTCGTTCGGTGGCGACGAAGCCGGGTGCGACCGAGGCGACGGCGATCCCGTGCGGTGCCAACTCGACCGCCAGCGACTGGCCCAGCGCGTGCACCGCGGCCTTGCTGGCGCCGTAGGCCGTGTACTCGGGTTCGCCGCGGAACGCGCCGCGCGAGCCGATATTCACGATTCGCCCGGCGATGCCGTTGTCGATCATGTGCCGGGCCACGCAGTAGGACATGTTGGCAGTGCCGAACACGTTGACGTCCAAGGTCTTCTGCCAGGCCCGCTGCCAATCGGCATACTCTGTTCCGGTCACCGGATGGGCGATGTTGACCGCAGCGTTGTTCACCAGGACATCGATCGCACCGAGCCCCTCGATGGCCGCATCGACGATTCCGGCAACAGCGTTCGGGGAACCGATATCACCATTGACAAGCACATGCCCCGCACCCGGCAACCCGCGCAAGGTCTCTTCACCATCCTCGCGACCCGACGAGTAGTGAACCGCCACCCGATCACCGATCTCCGCGAACGCCACCGCAATTGCCCGCCCGATCCCCCGCGAAGCCCCCGTAACCAACACACCCCGACTCATCCTGTGATCACCATGCCCTCAGCTTGCCATCCCGGTCCACCCACCGTCCCCCCGATATCGGCAACCTGCGGCCACGTACCTCGGCGCATCGACGACCACGACTCGTCCCGCACGCGGCACCGGCCTCCATTCGCGGTAGTAGCACCCAGATGCGGGTCCGACCCTCGCCCTGCGGCTGTGCACCCGGCCGATCCCCCGTCGACCGACTCGCGCCTCAGCTCGATGTCGACAACCAAGTCTGTTGTCAGCACTAAGGGTTGGCCCGCACCCGTCAGCGTTCCTCGGCGACAACTCCCGCCGGTCACTTTCGCCTGCTCACGAGCGGGGCTTGATCGAGGAAAATCGCAGGTGACCCCGCCGCCATATCCCGTTCGATCAAGTGTGACGCGCCAAGTGGGACGTAGTTGCGCCAGGACGCGGATGAGTCCCAACCGTCAGCCGTCAGCAACTTCGCCTGCCGCCGGTCTGGTTTCGCCTGTCGCCGGACGGGCTTGGCCGAGGAAAATCGCAGGTGACCCCGCCGCAATGTCCCGTTCAATCAGGTGCGATGCGCCGAACGCGACGCGACGGTGCCAGGACGCGGGTGAGTCTCAACTCGTCGGCCGCCGGCGGCGACACCTTCTGCCGCCGGTCAGTTTCGCCTGTCGCCGAACGGGACCTGGCCGAGGCGAAACACAGGTGTGCCGCCGTCATGCCCCATTCGATGAGGTGTGATGCGCCGAGCGGGACCTGAGTGAGACGAATCATGGGTGGGGCGCACCATCATGTCCCGTCATGTCCCGGTCGATCAAGTGCGGTGCGCCGAACGGGACATGATGGTGCCACGACGCGGGTGAGTCCTCTGTGGTGTCTAGGTGGGCGAGGATAATTCCGCGGCCGGTCGGCGGCAGCATGATCAGGTGGAGGCAGATTGACGAGTGGCGTCTGGTGGCCGCGTCCTCGAGAGGTTCGTCGTGGTGTGCCGCTGCTCAACCAAGATGCGGTCACTCGTGCGCCGACTGACATATCGCTGGCTGGCATCCCTGTGGTGGCACGCGCAGATGTCCAACCGGCGCGACTTGCGGCTCATTCGGAGTCGAGAACCTGAATGAGCGTCAGAGCTGTTGGTACACAGAATGTTTGGCCGCTACTCAGAGAAGGGGCCCCCGGTGTGATTCGCGACTATCCGTGCGCGTGGTCGGACCGTTAGTCGGGGATGACGGCACCGGTGTGGAGTGCGAGCCCGGATTGGGGGGCGACGTCGGTGTGGAGCAAACCGGCGTTGTCGATCTGGTAGGTCGGGCCGGTGCAGGTGTCGGACTGGACGGTGCCGTGCATAACGTCGCAGTAGCGGCCTGCGGGGAGGGAGGTTTGGTAGGTGGTGTCGGTGGCTGGGAAGTCTTCGCCGTTGAGGATGAGGTAGCCCTCGGCGCCTCGGCCGAAGGCGATGCGGTTGCCGCCGTTGTCGGACCAGTCGACTACCGGCTGGCCTTGGACCTGTTGGTGGAAGGCGACCATGGGGCCGATGCCGGGCCAGGCGTGTTCGCATTGCCAGTGGCCGTCGCCGCAGTGGGCGTCGGTGGCGCGTCCGAGCGGGTCGGACGGGGGCGCTTCGTCGTAGGAGCTGAATGCGTAGCCGCTCAGCACTTTTGGGCGGCCGTAGGGCCAGGCGAGCATGAACGCGTTGGCTAGCGTGTAGCGGTCGCGGTCGGCGTAGGTGAGGGTGGTGCCTTGGTGTTCGGTGTCGTGGTTGGCGACGAAGACTACGGATTTGTCCGACGGCAGTGCCGAGCTGAAGGTTCGGAGGCCGGCTAGGCGGCCTTGGCGGAAGATGGCGCTCAGGGTGCCTGCGTAGCGGAGGTCCATGACGGCTCCCGTGGCGAGGTACTCCTCGGGTTGCACGGCTTCTTGCCAGCCGTAGATGACCTCTTGGTAGACGTAGGCCGGTCGGGTCAGGCGCTGTTCGATCGCGGCAAGGTCTTCTGGCGCAATGTATTTGGCCGAGTCGACACGGAAGCCGTCGACGCCGAGGGAGAGCAGGTCGTTGAGGTAGCCGGCGATGCGGTCGCGGACGGAGTCGTCGCCGGTCGCGAGGTCTGCCCCGTTGAACGACTGGCAGTTGAAGACCTGGTAGCGGTCCGCGAGGTTCGCGACGGTGTTCCCCGGCGTGCCGCAATGATGAAAGTCGCGCTCGGTGTACGGCACCGCCGGATACAACTCGTGGCAATACGGTGTGAGCCCACTACCGACCCCACACCCCTCCAACGCCGACATATTGTTGATCACCGCATCGATGTACACCTGCACACCCGACTCATGGCAGCTACGCACCATCGCCGCCAACTCATCCCGCGTACCGAAGCGACTCTCCAACTTGTAGGACACCGCGGAGTACCCCTGCCACCAAGGAAACCCCTTCTCCGGCCACACCGAATGCTCCTCCGGCGGCGAAGTCTGCACCGCGCTATACCCCAGCGGCCCCAGCGTCGTCTGACACTCCCGCCCGATAGACCGCCAATTCCACCCGAACATCTGCGCAATCACGTCCCGCCCACCCGGCTCCTCAGCAACCGCCTCACCCGGAACCCATGTCGTCGTCACCGCAGTGACCAGCGCGAACACGCATACGCGGAACATGCGCCGACTGTATCCGAGGGCCCGATTCACCAGACTCCTCATCCGCCCCGACGCGCCGAACCGCCAGACGTCGGGTCACTCGCCGGCGTTACCCGGATGGAGTTGGCCGAGGTTGCGCGCCGCTGCCACGTCCCACTCGGTAACCATCTTCCTCGAACGGGACATGAGTACACGTCTACTCGTGTTTCGCCGCCCTCATGTCCCACTCGGCGGCCGCCTGTTCGTCGAGCGGGGCATGGTGTTGGGCCCACTCGCACTTTTCCGCGACCAGGTCCCTATCGAGGCGTGGCGTACCGGGTTCGCCGGCGGCAGGCATCGCCGGAGGGCTGGCTCGGCTCGGGTGATGTCTCGTGCACCGCTGAGTCAGTTGCGATGCGCGGGTGGTCATCGGAGTCTACGGCGAGCTGGGGCTGAACAATTCCGCGGATCGATTGAAACGGGAGCCACTTCGGTCGACAGCCGTGTGCTGTCGAGGGGACGGTGCCCCGAGCTGCATACCAGGGTGACCACTTCGCTATCGAGCAGCAATGCCGCTGGGACCGTCTGGGCCGGGGGGACTTTCGTCGGCGTCAACCCGCGGCGATCTTGGCGAACTGCATGAACGCCGCCCGGATCTCCTGACAAATCTCCCAGTGACGTGGGTCGCATTGCATGGCAACGTCACTCAGCGTGAGAATTGCGGCGCGGCGTCTCGGACGGTCGGTACAACAGGGGTGGGGGCGCGGGGAGCGCCGAAATGGTTGGGCGGCAACGGTGGTGATGTCGGTGGTGGCCGCCGGTTTGTTACCGCCGGGATCGGCGGCCGCCGATGTGCCGCCCGCTTCGGTGGCGACGGATCGGCAGGAGCAGCCGATTGCGACGCGCGATGGAATCGCGGTGTCGTACGTCAGTTTCCGGTTGCCGTTGCCGGCGAGTGCGCCCGCGCATCCGGAGGCTTGCGATCGCACCGGGTATCTGCGGTATCGGCCGGTCGGCGGGCCGGAGAATTCGCGCGAGGCCGACGCGGTGGTCGTGCAGCAGCAGGGATTGGCCGGTGGCGCAGTCAATTCCGAGGGCGTGGCGGGCAACACGGTGCGGTCGGCGAAGTCGCTCGGGCGCAACATCGAGTTCTGGTCGCTGGCGCGGCGCGGGTCCTGCTTGGATGAGACAGCGGGCTTCGACTACGCCTTGCAGACCGGGAATTATCTGGACGCGGTCGACTACTACTTCAACGGCAAGCCGATCGGCGGTCGCACCTTCCCCGGTTTCAAGGCCTCGCAGGACCTGCCGATCCTGGATTCGATCGGCGTCGAGCGGGTGATCCGGGACCAGTACGAGATCATGCTGCACGAGATGCCGGATCAGGCCGAGCGGCAACACAAGTACGTGTGCACCGGCATTTCGATGGGCGGAATGGTCACCGGCCTCTTCTCGGACTGGGACTTCGACGGCAACCCGGCCACCCAGGCCGACGCCGGCTACAACCAGTGCGCCGCGTTCGCCGCCCAGGACACGATGGTCTCCTCGGATCCGGCCGCGATCCAGAACACCCCGTTCTTCCACGACATCACCGACGCCATCATGAGCCCGACGAACAACGTGCTGAAGGCCGGTTTCGACAGCGGCGTGCTGCCGATGCGCACCCTCGGCCCGGTTCCGGTGATCGGCACGAAGGCGATGGTGCTCTATCGGTTGGCCGGGCTCGCGGCGCATCTCGCGCCGGACGAGGAGAGCCAACTGCTCGCGCACCTGCACGATCCCGAGGTCGAGGCGACGCTCACCACCATGTTCGGCCAGAGCTGGGCCGCGGTGGCGACCGGCGGCGCCGACGGGGAAGGCACCATCCGCGACTACCGGTTCACCAACGCGGCGTTGCTCGGCACGTTCATCGACAACAACTCCGGCAATTTCGCGCTGCTGCAGCAGGGCGTCGGCGCGCTGTCCGGCGGTCCGGTGCAGGAGAAGACGTTCCCGAACGGCGGCGGGGCGACCCAGATTCCGGTGCTGGGCAACTACCTGCGGATCAGCGCGGGCCCGCAGACTCGCGTCGCGCCGACCGACCGGACCGCGCTCTACACCTGGCGCAACTACAACGACGTGGTCGGCGTCCCGTGGACCGCACCGAACCGGGAGACCGCCGACATCCACGAGGTGGCAAGGCAATTGGGCACCGGCGCGCCAACGGCCTACTGGGAGACCTACTTTCCGCTGCGCATGATCATCGATCTCGGCGCGGGCCTCACCGGCGCGCGCAGCGGTGACATGGTGAATCTGCGGTACCACAACATGAGTCGCACGAAGCCGAACTTCGTCGCCTTCGCCGGTGACAGCGTCGTGCAGTACGGCGTGGGCACCTGGGTGCCGACCCCGCCGACCGCACAGGTAGAGACCCTGCCGGGCTATACCCACATCGATACGATCGGCGCGGCCGCGGTGCAGAACAACGGCAAGCCGGATTACAGCGGGCAGTACCTGGCCGAATTCATCCGGGGTCTCACCTAAAAGAACGTCAGTGCCCGCGTGCCGGACGACGTGGGCGGTGACGCCGGGCGGCCTTGCCCTCATCAGGTCGCCCGGTCCGCGTCCTGGACGGCGGTGAGGGCAGCGCCGCCGTCCAGGGCGTCACCGACACTCGATGACGCTCAACCCAGCACTTCACGCAACCGGTTCACGAAAGCGGCTGGGTCCTCGACGAATCCGACGTGCCCGCCCGGGAACAGGGTCGGCTCGATGCCGATCTTCGCGGCCAGCGCCCGCGTCGTCTGATCGCAGAACTCGTTCGCCGAAGCCTCGCCGATACCGGCCACCACCCGGACCGGGGTCGCGGCCAACGCCGCGAGATCCGGTGCCCACCAACTGGTTCCCTCGATCTCGTGCAGGTACCAGAAGCGCTCGCTCGCAACATCGGCCGGCGCGCGGTCGCCGCCGAACATCTGCTCGAGCATCGGCTCCGGCATCTCGATGTTGGCGCTTGCGAAAAACTTGCGCCAGGCGCCGAGCACGTCACCGCTGGCGTAGGTGGCGACGAGATCGTCTGTCCCGGCGCGCAATTCGGCGTGGTTGTCGAGCACGAGGTTGAGCGGGGGCTCGTGGGCGATGGCGGTGCTGAGCAGTTCCGGGTGCGCCTGGACCAGCGCCAGCGTGGTGACCGCGCCGCCGCTGGAACCCAAGACCACTGCCGGGCCCGCGTCGAGGTGGGTCAGGATTCGGGCCAGGTCGTCGGCGCGGAGTTCCGGGGTGGAGTCCTGTTCGGGGTCGTCGAGGACGCTGTTCTGGTGTCCGCGCGGGTCCATGGTGAGCACCGTGTGGTCGGTGGCGAGCAGTTCAGCGGCCGGGGCGAAGGACGCGGCGGGCATCGGCGCGCCGACCATGGCGATCAGCGGTCCGCTGCCGCGCAGCTCGTAGTACAGGTGGGCGCCCGGGACGTCGAGTGTGTGGGTGGTGACGGACGAGGTCTGGGTCATGAGTTCTCCTCTGCAACAGAGCTGGGTGCTCATGACTGTCGACGGTGTGCGCGTTCGAAACTCATCGGCCCGCCGGAAACAGCGAAGACAAGAAGCGCATGCACTCCTTGTCCCACTTCAACATATATCGCACATGGGGGCTTGCGGCAAGACCCGGGTGGTGCCGCACAATGATCGGCCGACGCCACAACCTGCGGAAATGATGGGAGATTGCATGCTTGACGTGATCATTGCCGGTGGTGGACCGACCGGCGTGATGCTGGCCGCGGAATTGCGGCTGCGCGGGGTGGAGGTGCTCGTGCTGGAGAAGGAGGCGGCGCCGACCGAGGTGGTCCGTGCGCTGGGTCTGCATGCGCGCAGCATCGAGATCATGGATCAGCGCGGTCTGCTGGAGCGGTTCCTCGAGCTCGGTACCCAGCATCCGCTGAATGGTTTCTTCGCCGGTATCCGTAAGCCGACCGGGCCGCTGGATACCGCGCATCCGTATGTCCTCAGCATCGCGCAACCGATCACCGAGCGCCTGCTGACCGAGCATGCCGTCGAACTCGGTGCCGAGATCCGGCGTGGGTGTGAGGTGGTCGGGCTGAGTCAGGACGCGGACGGGGTGAGTGTCGAGGTGGCCGATGGCACGCGGTTGCGGTCGCGCTATCTCGTCGGTTGCGATGGTGGGCGCAGCACGGTGCGTAAGTTGCTCGGTGTCGAGTTTCCCGGCGAGCCGAGCCGGGTCGACACGTTGCTGGGCGAGATGGAGTTGACCGCGTCGTTGGCGACGATCAACGAGGTGAACGCCGAAGTCCGCAAGACTCAGCTGCGGTTCGGTGCAATGCCGTTGGGGAACGGGGTGTTTCGGGTCGTCGCGCCGGCCGCGGAGGTCGCCGAGGACCGTCGGACGCCGCCGACCTTCGAGGAGATGAAACAGCAGTTGGTGGCGGCCGCGGGCACCGATTTCGGTGCGCATTCACCGCGGTGGTTGTCGCGTTTCGGTGATGCCACGCGGCAGGCCGAGCGTTATCGGGTCGACCGAGTGCTGCTGGCCGGCGATGCGGCGCATGTCCATCCGCCGATGGGTGGGCAGGGGCTCAATCTCGGTATTCAGGACGCGTTCAACCTCGGCTGGAAACTGGCTGCCGAGATCAACGGCTGGGCGCCGGCAGGGTTGCTGGACAGCTATCAGAACGAACGGCATCCGGTGGCGGCCGACGTGCTCGACAACACGCGGGCGCAGATGGAGTTGCTGTCGCTCGAGCCGGGCGCGCAGGCGGTGCGGCGGCTGGTGGCGCGGCTGATGGACTTCGAGGAGGTGAGCCGGTTTCTGACCGAGATGATCATCGCGGTCGGGGTTCGGTACGACTTCGGTGACGGGCATGCGCTGCTCGGGCGGCGGCTGCGGGATGTGGGGTTGAAGCGGGGGCGGCTGTATGAGCTGATGCGGGACGGTCGAGGGTTGTTGCTCGATCAGACGGGCCGGCTTTCGGTGGCGGGCTGGACGGATCGGGTCGATTGCGTGGTCGACGTGAGCGAGGAACTGGAGGTGCCCGCGGTGCTGTTGCGGCCGGACGGGTATGTGGCGTGGGTCGGCGAGGATCAGCAGGAGCTGGACGGGACGCTGGCGAGGTGGTTCGGCGCGGCCGACTGAGTTGCCAAACCTAGTGTCCCTAGTTTATAAACTAGGGACACTAGGTTATGGAGGCGCACATGATGGCACGAGCCGGGCTGACCGCCGAGCGGATCACCCGTGCCGCGGCCGATCTCGCCGATGAGATCGGCTTCGACAACGTGACGATGTCGGCGTTGGCCAAGAAGTTCGGGGTCAAGGACGCCAGTCTCTACTCGCACGTCAAGAACCTTCAGGAACTCCGCGCGCGAGTCACCATGCTCGCCGCGATCGAGAAGACCGACCTGATCGCGAGTGCCGTCGCGGGGCGAGCCGGCCGTGACGCGCTCGCCGCGTTCGCGAATGCCTGGCGTGAGTATGCGTTGCAGTACCCGGGGCGCTACGCCGCGACTCAAACGCCGGCGGCACCCGGGATCATCGACGTCGATCCGAGTGCGCTGCGCGGCATCGAACTCACCTACAGCATGCTGCGCGCCTACGGTCTGACCGAACCCGACCTCACCGACGCGGTTCGGTTGCTGCGCAGCACCTTTCACGGATACGCCGCGCTCGAGGCGACCGGTGGCTTCGGACATTCGCGCGACACCACCGCCTCGTGGGCGCGCATCATCGACGTCCTGCACGTCACGCTCGAGCAGTGGCCGGTCAAGGACAAGGAACAGCAATGAGATCTGAGACCCTGAAGGTTCCCGGCGCGTCGCTCTACTACGAGGTGCGCGGCGACGGACCTGTGTTGCTACTGCTGCCGGGTAGTGGTGGTGATGCGGCCGTGTTCGATCCGATCGCCGATACCCTGGCCGCGCAGTTCACCGTTGTCACGCTCGACCCGCGCGGCTACTCGCGCAGCACCCTCGATTCCGTTGAGCCGGTTGATCA
Organism: Nocardia sp. NPDC051756; assembly: GCF_040681495.1. Lineage (NCBI taxonomy): Bacteria > Bacillati > Actinomycetota > Actinomycetes > Mycobacteriales > Nocardiaceae > Nocardia > Nocardia sp. NPDC051756. The sequence goes on from NZ_JBFAYV010000006.1 coordinate 646,954, forward strand.
GCAGGTCGCGGTGCAACGGGACGACGCCTATCGATTGATTGAAACCCTGACTCCCGCAGGCGAAGACGCTTACGTCTTCGGTGGAAGTGGTGGTGCCGTCGTCGCTCTCGACCTCCTCGCCCACCACCCCGAGCGTCTCCGTTTGGTCGTCGCCCACGAACCACCTTGCTTCGCAATACTTCCTGACGCCGCCGAACAGAAGGTGTTCATCGACGAGGTCTACACCCTGTTCCGCACAGAGGGAGTCGCCGTCGCGGGTGCACGTTTCATGGAAGGCATCGGCGGAACCATGAAGCCCATGCCGAATCCGGCCGACCTGCCGCCTCGTGCCGCGGAAATGATCCACCGCCTTCACGCCAACGCCGCCCTGATGATGGCCCACGAACTCCGCCCCATCACCGCCTACCTCCCCGACGAACGCACCCTCGCCACCCACACCGATCGCCTGATCCTCGCCGCGGGCAAAGAAACTCGCGGCCACCTCCCCCACCGCCCCGCCGCCACCCTCGCCGACCGCCTACATCTCCCCCTCACCGAATTCCCCGGCGGCCACAGCGGTTTCACCGAAGCGCCGACCGAATTCGCCGCCCAACTATTGGACCTCCTGCTCGCGGCGCGAGTGCCGTAGCCGGCTCGGCCAACGCCCGAGCCGGCCGAATCCGATAGTGGGCATGCCGGTTTCGCCGAACCGCTTATCCGCTCCGCTGTCTGAGTGCTGGACCTGTAGCTCACGGCACGAGCGCCCCAACTGTCGCGTGTCGCCGCCCCGGCGGCTGCATTCCCCGGCTGCTATCGCGGTTCCATCAAAGTCCTTACCGAGTTCGCGTCCTCCTACTGGAGATCCTGCTCGCGGCGCGAGTGCGCTAGGTGTCGCGAGTCGGCGCCCGTGTTGACGGAGTTCCTCAGTGGCCATGTTGGCTTCGCCGGGGAGCTGGCTGAGTTCGCCGACCAACTGCTGAAGGTGCGGGTGCACTATCTGCCACGGGACGCTCGGACGTGCGGCCTGTCTCTCCTGGACCTGTGGCGCCCCCGGTCGGCAAAATGTGCCGCGAGCATCACCGAAGTCATCCCGGCACTGTCGTGATGACCGGACATCGTCGGTAGTTCTTGTTGCTCCGGCGGGCCGCGCTTGCCGGCCGCTTCGTCCTGCGCATCGACTCGGTCAGGATGCTCGAGTTGGTCTGTTCGTGGCGATGATGAGGGCGCTGACGGCGAGCGGGGGTAGTGCCCATAGTGCTGCGGTGACGTATCCGTTCTGGGCGGGGAAGACTGCGCCGGTCGGGGTGTTGGCGGCGAGCAGGAACCCTGCGACCGCGCTGCCGATGCTCATGCCGATGCTGCGGGCGATTTGGTTGATCGAGAGCACGCTGGCCGTCTCTTCGTGTGGCACACCGACGAGGACGAGTTTGGGCATCACCGCGAAGACGCCGCCTACGGCGAAGCCGAGCAGGGCGATTGCGGCGAGGACAGCGAGTAGTGACCCGCTGGCGACGGTGAACAGCACTGCGCTGGTGACGGCGATGACGACCGCGAGTGCGTACGTCCGACGTTCGGCGATGCGCGCGATGAGTCGCGGCACCGCTTTCCCCGCAACGAATCCGAGTAGTGAGAACGGGATCAGCGCCGCACCCGCGGCGACACCGGGAAGGGCGAATCCGTAGTGGGCGCCGGCCGGGGTCTGCACATAGCGGGTGAACAGGCTGAACAGCAGATACAAACCGCCCCCGGCCACCAGTATCGCCAGGTTCGCGCGGAGAACGGGTGCGTGACCGAGGAGTCGCAGGTTCACCAATGGTGCAGTGCTGCGCAATTCGACGAATGCCCACATGGCCAGGATCGCGATGGCACCGGCGAGGATGCCACCGGCCAGCCACGCGTTCGCCCACATCGACGGCTCGGCGACGACGAGCAGGATCCCGAGGGTGCCGACTGCGAGGAGCAGCGCGCCGGTGACATCGATTCGGGGCAGCCGGCCGGGTGCTTCGACGGGAAGTGTTCGCCAGGCGATGACCAGCGCGGCCACCGACAGCAGGAGTCCGAGTCCGTACGCCGCGCGCAGGCCTGCGAGTTGGTCGAGCAAGCTGATCGCCGGGTAGCCGACCCCGATGCCTACCGTCGACGCGACCGATATCGCCGCGATCGTCGACGCCGACCGCTCCGGCGGCAGGTGTGTGCGGGCAACGCTCATCAACAACGCCCCGACCGCGACCGCGAGCCCTTGAAATCCACGCCCGATCAGCAACGCCGCGAACGGAAGCGGCAACACCGTCAACAGCCCGCCCGCCGTGACCAGAGCAAGCGTGGCCAGGATCGTGACCCGCCGATACGGCCCGCTACCGAGCCGGCCGAGCACCGGGCCCGCGATCGCTCCGCTGAACAGCGTGATGGTCAACGTCCACTGCGCCGCATTCAGCGACACATGCATTCCTGTGGCGACCGGCGTGATCAGCGGCGCGCCGACGCTGCCGACCACCGCTCCCGCCAACGCCGTACCGACCAGTGCGATGCCCAGCCGTCCGTCCTGCTGAACGGCGACATCGCTGCGGGTGTTCATCGGTTCGTCTCGGTGGTGATGTGCGCGAACAGACCCGGCTGAATCCGGGTGCGAACTCCCTCCGCCCACGCCCCGTCGACCTGCTCGATACCCATCGCGGCGCCCGCGTTCAACAGCATCCCGAACGCGAGGAACGTCTTGACCGTCACCGGCTCGAGCCCGGTGCCCTCCTCGGTCGCGCCCCACAGCTGAGCGAAACACGCCCGCACCGCATCCCGCACCTCCGGATCCCCACACGCGGCAAAACCCTGGAGCTGCAACAACAATCCGGTCCGATCGGCCAGCAGATCGAAGTACTGCGCGCCCATCATCGACAACGCGTCCAGCCCCGTATTCCCCTCGCCCGCCGCCCGCATCCCGTCGCTGACCCGCTCGAACGCCGCCTGAACCAACTCCAGGAACAACGCCTTCTTCGTCCCGAACATCCGAAAGATGTACGCCTGCGTAATCCCCGCCTCCCGCGCGATCGCCTCCGTAGACGCCCCGTGCAACCCGTGCTCCGCGAACTCCTTCGCCGCAATAGCCAGCACCTGACTCCGCCGCTCGACCCCGCTCATCCGCTCCGCCATGAGCGCTAAGTTACCAGTTACTAACTACTAACAAAATGTGACATCGATCCACCGCAACGGACCGGCCAAAGCCTCAGTGGATGATCACGCTTCAAACCATCCGATCACCAATTACACTGTCCGACAACGGCCCCCACAACCCTGACCCTTCGTGGGTGCACACGGCCGCAGGCTGCAATGATCCGCGCGCACGCGGGCGGATCATTGGAACCTGCGGAACCAACCACCTCTCGGCCAACGTAACGATCTGGATACGCGACCATTGGCGGTTGACCGTCGCGGCCGATCGAGCAGTCGTGGATCGCGCGGTGCGAGAACATCTTTGACACAACCTCCCGAAGGCTGTGACTGCCGCGCCATTCGCGCCGTCCCGTGATGGGCGTCTCATTCACCTGTTGCGACAGCGGACCCCGTGCCAGTCTGGCGATGTAGAAGTTTGCTGGAAGTTTACTGTTAGTGGAGGGGATTCCTGCGGTGACGAGGCGATCGACAGTCGGGCCGGTGAACCGGCCGCGGCCGATCATCAAGCTGGCAGCGACCACCTTCGCGACCGCAGTCGTAGGTATCGGTATCGGATTCGCTTCCTTCGCAACACCTTCCGCATCGGCGGTCCCGTGCGCGGAGTGGCAGCAGATGCACCCCGGATGGCCTTGCATCGACACCCCGACGCTCCCGCAGACACCACCCCCGGGACCGCCGGCCACGCCACCACCCCTGCCGGCTCCGGCGATGCCCGGCCAACCGCCCAGCAGTAGCGGCGCCGGCGCGCTCATCCCACCGCCCGTCGCGCCGGGCAACGGGACCCCGATCGTGCCGGTACCCGGTGCCGAAAACCCCACGCCGCCAGGCATCGCGGCTCCGCCGCAGATCCCCGACCTACCACCGTCTGAACCTGCGCAGGTTCCGGCGCCACCTCCGCCGAATTCAATCCCTGAGATTCCTTCGGCAGAGGCGACCGCTCCCGTGGCACCGTCGACGGCGCCTACCTCTCCGGAAAGCTCGACGGCACCACCTCCGTCCGCGGTCTCGACTGACAACACCGAGTCGAACCGTCGAATACCATTGCTGCTTCTGGCCGGTGCGGCGGCATTTCTCGCCCCGGCCCTGCGGAGGCGCCGGTTCGGGCGTTCTTCCGACCTGCCCGGCGTCGTCTTCGCCAAGGATGACGTGCCGATCCTGACGTCTCCTTCGATAGTCCGCTTGTACTCCCAGCAGACCGACGAACCATTCCCGGATCCCGACGCGCCGAACTTCGAGCGGATCGCGTTACCTCCGCAACCCAAGACGGCGGTCGACGCGGACTACTACACCTCGGACTGGTCGCCATGGAAACCGCAGTGGTCGGTGCCGAGTGGAAACGTGCAGACCGGCATCTCGTACCGGGTGCGACTCGTCAGCCTTACTCCGTCATACCTCGTGAACTACAACGGGAAGATTATTGTGCTGTGGACACCGCAGTACCAGATTCAGCAGCAGGTTTTGAACATGCCCCTGCCCGGCGGTCAGGGATATCCGATTCCGGGACCGGCCAGTCAATGGAAGGACATCTCCTACGATGACCTGAGCGATCTGATGCGTTCCATCGAATGGACTCCCTCGATTCCTGATCCCATGGAGGCGATATGACGCGGCAAGGGTGCATTCGCGGCGGGGGCACGGTGATGATCCTGTCGGTGACGCTCGCAGTTGTCACCGGCTGTGGCAGCCAGGGATCGAGCGCTCAGGCGACGCCCGCCGATCTGGTTCAGTTCCTTCCGCAACCTGCGGAGTTTCCGGCCGGGTATCGGGTCACGTCCCCGCCGACGACCACCGGCACGCAGGGCGACGACAGTCTTTCCGCGATGACGCTCGACAACGAAGCGTGCCGTCCACTGGTCGCTACTACCGTCACCGGTCGACATGCGGCGACCGGTCTGGCGAACAACGATGTCGCAGTGGCGTATTTGGTGGAGATACCAGAGCCGGACCCGGATTTGGCTGTCCTGAGTGATCTCGTGGGCAGATGTAAATCGATAGTCGCCGAATCCGATAGCCAGCGTATTTCCTTCGAAATCTCGACACCGGCCGGGCTCGAGCCGCAAAAAGGAATGGCGTACGTCGGATACCGAATCACCGGCGTCAGCGAATCGGTGGTCGGCGGTACTCGCTCCGGCAACATCGCGCATTTCGTGCAGCAGCGCATGATCGGCCGACCGTCCGAGGCAACTGCCGGCGCGCGAGTCACCATTACCGGGTTGAGCGGCGAGATCAGCAGCAGTGTTGTCGACGAGAACGCGAAGATCCTCGAATCGACCTTCGGCAAACTGTCGACGGCGACTCGCTGACCTGACGCTCAATCTACTTGCGCTGGAACCCGTTCCGGGTGACGCTTCCACTCCGGGATCGACAAGTACGTCGCGGAGCGCAGGGCCCACTCGACCGGTCCGTATCGGTGGTTGCGCAACCACCACGTGCTCAGGGCGAGTTGAGCGGCGTAGGTGAGTAGGGCGATGGCGATGACGCCGGCCGGTGGGATCTTGTCGGCCAGGGCGAATCCGTAGCCGGTGTAGATCACCATGAGGACGATGGATTGGCCGATGTAGTTCGATGCCGCCATCCGCCCGGCCGGAGCGAGCCGGCTGATGAAGGGAGCGGTCCGCGGCGATTGGGTGAGGCAGATGATGCCGGCCATGTAGGCGAAGGTCATCAGCGGATTGACGAGCTGTTGCACGCCGGCCCAGATGGTGGGCGGGGTGAACCATTGCATCGTTGCGGCGAAGGTCACCGCCGAGACCGGCAGGCCGATCGTCAGACCGCCGGCGAGTACCCGAGGCGCCCAGCGCCGCAACGTCTCTCGATCGGTGAGCAGCTCGCGCTTGCCTGCCGCCATGCCGAGCAGGAACATGGCGAAGCTGGTCACGCCCTGGGTGAACCAGATCAGCGCGATGAAGATGGGTGCCAGCCACATCTGATCGGCGAACGTGTCGCCGAAGCTGCCGTTGTATCCGTCGTGGATCCGTTGCAGGTCGAAAAGGCCGGCCAGCGCCTTCATTCCGTCGTCGGGGGTGTCACTCGGCAGGAACGCCCAGCCGCACCACAGCACGTACAGGATCACCCCGGTGATCACGGCGGTGCGCGGCTTCAGCTTCTTCAGCGGGATCAGGATCAGGCACAGGACGGCGTAGAGGGTGAGGATCTCGCCGATCCACAGCAGGAAAACGTGGGCGAGCCCGATCGCCAGCAAGGCCAGGCAGCGCCGCAGCAACCGCGCGTTGGCCGAGGCGCCCGCGCGCTGCGCCGCCGCGATCTGCAAGGTGAACGAGTAACCGAACAGGAACGCGAACAGCAGATAGAACCGGCCCTCGAACAGCCCGTTGACCACCGCGCTGACGAAGTGGTCGATCGGTCCGTCGAAGCGCAGCTGCGGGTCGTCGGCGGTTCCGCCGAACGACCACAGCATGGTCGCGACCATGACATTGGTGACGAGGATGCCGAACAGCGCGAACCCGCGCAGAATATCGACCTCGGCGATCCGTCGACCCGACGTCGTGACGGGGACAACCGATTCGGACATGTGTCGAAATTAGCCGCCGAGGCCGGGCCTGCGCGTCGGTCGACGGGCTGACCCGCGCCCCGACCTCTGGCGGCCGCGACCGCGACCTACGGCGTATTGACATCGCTCACGCGAGGTCAGCGACCTCCAGATAGATCTGCCGTTCGACCGCGATCTCGGCCAGAAACCCTTGTGCGCCACCGGCAGTGGCCGGGAATGCGGCGACCGCCAACTCCCCCGCACGCAACCGGGAACCGGTGAATTCGCGCTGCCCGAGGATAATCGGTTGCGCCTGCGTGAAACCCGCCGCGGCGACCTCGTCGGCCAGCGGCTCGCCGAGCAGGTCGGTCACGGTTCCGGGGATGAGCCGGGCCGAGACGATCTGATCGAAGCTGGGTTGGCGAGTGATGTGGTGCGCCAGATACATCCGGTCGGGCCGTCCGAAGCAGATGTGGGTGAGCAGGCCGCGGGCGCGTTCGCGGTCCGGTTCGAGTTCGGCGAAGTGGACGACCTCGCGCACCGTGGCGCGCACGCCGGTGGCGATCGCGATGCCGCCGCGTTCGCGCCGGCCACGGATCAGGGTGCCGTGGAACGCTCGGCGCGGGCGCGCACGATTCGGATCCAGCTCCGCGACCGGGAAATCCTCGGGATCGAAGGTATGGATGTCGGTGTAACCGATCCGCCGATCCGCGCCGAGGGCCCGGCTGCCGCGCTCGTCCAGTTCGACGGCGAGCAGGATCTGGAAGTTGTAGGGCGCCTGGAACGCCGGCCGATACGAGACGTAGCAGTCGACGCCGGTGCCGAAAACGACCATGTTGTGCAGACCTGCACCGCCTGCCAGTCCGGGCTGATGATGGTGTCCGGGGGCGCGAATATGAATTGCACTCATTGTGAGCTCCTTCCTTGCCACCCTCACAGTGCCAACATTCGGCAGCTGTGCCACGAGTGCCGGGCTACTCGAATACCCCGTGACCAGCTACTCGACACCCGTGGTTGGCAGCGCGAACACCCTGCCGACTCGGCGGGTAGCGCCGCTGGATTCAGCCGCGCAGGTACCGGGTCACCATGTCCACCAGCTCGTTCTCCACCGCGTCGATCGCGATGCCGCGCGGGTCGGCCATGAGTTTGTGCGTGTTCATCTCGACGGTGAACAGGATCAGTTCCGCCGCGGTGTCGAGGTCGCGCACGCGCACGTCCGGGTGCCGGGCGAGCAGTTCGCGCAGCTGACCGACGCGCAGCTTGCCATGCCGATCGACGGTGTCGAGCAGCTCCTGCGACAGCGGCGCCTCCTCGATCATGATGCGCAGCAGCCGGGGGTCGTCCCCGTGGTTGTCGATGGCGTCGCGGACCAGCGCCCGCACTGTCGCGGGCAGGCTTCCCGCGGATAGATCGAGTTGGTCGGCCTCGGTCCACCGGCCGCGATCGACGTGCTGGATCAGCAGTTCGGCGAGGATCGCGTCCTTGTTCGGAAAGTACTGGTACAGCGAGCCGATGGAGATGCGGGCGCGTTCGGCGATCCGGTTGGTGGTACCCGCGGCGTAGCCGTGCTCGGCGAAAACGTGAGCAGCAGCGGTCAGGATGCGTTCGCGGGTGAGCTCCGCGCGCACCTGCCGGGGCTTGCGACGTGGGTCGAGCTGGCGGCCGGCCGACGGCATTCGGTACCTCCTGAGTGACGCGAAAAGCGAGTAGCCAAAAAGGTGAGCAATTGTTCACAATAGTGGCATGACCTGGGAGAACATGTCCACTTCCGCGATGAGCAACGGGACCGGCAACTCGACGACCCGGCACCGGCTGACGACGGTGGACGAGATCGAGACGCTTATCGGACGCCCGGCGTCGGTGATCATGCTCAAGCAACTCGATGCGCTCGACGAGGGCTGCCGGACGGTGCTCGCGCATTGCCCGATCGCGGCGTTCGGCTACCGGGACGGCGACGGGATCAGCCGGACGACGTTCATCGGCGGCACGCCGGGGTTCGTGCGGGTGCAGTCGGCGAAGCGGATTTCGTTCTCGCTGACCGGGTCCGGTGCGCCGCAGGGCCCGGTGTCGTTCTGCTTCCTGCTGCCCGGTGTCGGGGAGGTGCTGCGGGTCAACGGTTCGGTGGCCGGGCGGAAGGGCGCGCAGACGATCGTCGAGATCGAGGAGGCGTTCGTGCATTGCGCGCAGGCGGTGCTGCGGGCGCGACTGTGGCAGCCGCCGGTCCCGGCCGTGCCCGCGGTCGCCATCGAGGGGGTCGGTCCGTTGTTCGGTCCCGGGGTCGCGGAATTCCTGGCTGCGGCACCGTTTCTCGCGTTGTCCTCGTGGGATTCGTCCGGCGGGAGTGACACGAGCCCACGTGGGGATCGGCAGGCGGTGGCGCGGATCGTGGATGGCCACACGCTCGTCATCCCGGATCGGCGGGGTAACAAGCGGGCCGACACGCTGCACAATATGTTGCTCGACGATCAGCTCTCGTTCGCGGCGCTGGTCCCGGGCCGGAGCGGTGTGCTGCATGTGCGTGGGCGCGGCTCGATCACCGACGATCCGGCGCTGCTCGATACGTTGACGTTGCGCGGGATGGCGCCGCACGCGGCGCTGCTCATCGATGTCGAGGCTGCCGAGGTGGTCGGCAATGACGCGGTGGTGCGGTCGAGGCTGTGGACGTCGGGCGCGCTGGTCGATCGCAGTGCGGTGCCCGACCTGATGGGATTGGCCGGGAAGCATCTTGCCGCCAATGCCGCGACCACGAAGGGTGGTCTGTCCGGGTTCTTGCTCAACGCCATCGGGGCGATTCCGGGGTCGACTCGGTTGGTCCGGCTGGTGATGAACTGGGCTTACCGGTCAGGGTTGACGAAGGAGGGCTACGAGGACATCGAGACCGGCCGCCGGCTTCCTGGCGACCGTGAGACGAGCAATCTCGTGCGGGAGGTGCGGATCGTCGAGATGCGTGCGGAGACGCCGACCACGGTCACCCTCGTGCTGGAGGACGTCGACCGTCCGGGTTCGTTCGACTTCCGCGCGGGCCAGTTCTTCACTCTCGTCACCGATATCGACGGTCGTCCGGAGCGGCGGGCGTACTCGGCTTCGTCGGCACCCGGGGCCACTCGTTTGGAGGTCACGGTCAAACACGTTGCGGGCGGGCGGTTTTCCACGCATGTGCACCGAGGTCTGCGCGCCGGCGATCAACTGGCGGTGCGTGGCCCGGCGGGTTCCTTCCACCTCGAGCCGCAACCGCCGGACCAGATCGTGCTGGTCGCCGCAGGCAGTGGTGTGACGCCGATGATGAGCATCATCCGTACGCAGCTGGCGGATTCGGCGAGCCGGGCCCGGATCGCGTTGCTCTACAGCAGCCGCTGCGAGGAGGAGATCATCTTCGCCGAGCAGCTGGCCCGGCTGGCGAAAGACAATCCCGAACGACTGACTGTCACCCACGTCTTGACTCGGCGCGACGGGCGGCTCGACGCGGATGGCATCGGTCGCTGGGTCACCGATCTGTCGCCGGCCGAGGACACCCACTACTACGTCTGCGGACCCGAACCGCTGATGGACGCCGTCCGCAGCGCGGTGACCGGACTCGGGGTCCCCGAAGAATTGGTGCACCACGAGCTTTACCTCAGCGGGACGGACACTGCCGAAGTAACCGCGCCACAGGAGATGACCGTCGAACAAGACGGAAACCTGGTCGGCACAGTCGTTGTCGAGCCCGGCCAGACCTTGCTCGACGCAGGACTCGCCGCCGGCCTCCCGATGCCCTACTCCTGCACGGTCGGCAACTGCGGCGATTGCATGGTGAAACTCCGCGGCGGTGACGTCACGCAGAGCGAACCGAATTGCCTGACGCCGCAACAGAAAGCCGACGGTTTCATCCTGACGTGCGTGGGTTGTCCGCTGTCGAAGACCACGCTCGAGATCACCGACCTGTGAACTCGTCCGGTCCCGCAGCGGTCATGTGCGGTAAAGCTCGGTGAGCAGCTCGATCACGGTGCGGGTGGCCGGGTGGGGGTCGTAGCGCCACCAGACCAGTCGTACGACGATCGGTTCGGCGTCGCGTACCGGCAGGTAGACGATGCCGGGCCGCGGATATTGGTCGACGACGGACTGCGCGGTGACCCCCACGCAGCGACCGGTGGCGATGACCGTGAGCCAGTCGTCGATGTCGCGGCTCTCCTGTTCCGTGGGACGCGCGTTCGCCGGCCACAGATCCGCGGTGGTCGTTCCGGTGCGCCGGTCGACGAGCAGGACGCGGCTGCTGAGATCGGCCAGACGCACCGAGCCGCTTGCCGCCAAGGGGTCGGCGGCGGCCATCGCGCACCACCGTGTTTCCAGACCCACGATGGCGTCCTCGAAGCGGCGGTCCGGCAGCGGCCTGCGCAGGACCGCGAGATCCGCGGTCCCCTCGGCCAGGCCGGCGCTCGGGGAGTTGATCCGAAGCAGGTGCAGTTGTGTTTCCGGGTGCGATTGCTGCCATCGGTGTTGAAAGGCGGGTGTGAGTCGGCCGAGTGCCGACCATGCGTGGCCGATTCGCAGTTCGACGTGGCCCGATGTCGCGTCCTGTATCAGGTTGTCGACCTCGTTCAGCACGCGCCGGGCGTGCGCCACGACGCGTAGTCCGATCGCGGTCGGCGAGGATTCGCGGGACGTACGTCGTAGCAGCCGTACGCCCAGGCGCTGCTCGAGTGCCGCGAGTGTGCGGGAGACCGCGGCCTGGGACACACCCAGCGCGATCGCGGCGTCGGTGAACGTGCCCTCGTCCACGATCGCGATGAGGCAGCGCAACTGACGCAGCTCGATATCCATAACCGAATCGTATAGTTCTTGCGCGCCATGCATTTTGCGCACGGTCCGGTGCGGCACAGGATCGACGCATGCAAGCAGTCCCCACTCGCCCATCAGACCGCGCCGTCCTGCCCACGAAGCGTGACGCCGTGTCCATCACCGGGGTCTGCACGATGCTCGCCAGCGGCGTTTCGACCCAGCTCGGCGCCGCGATCGGGTCGCTGGCGTTTCCGGTGCTCGGCCCGGCCGGCGTCATCGCGGTTCGCCAGTACGTCGCGGCGGCGGTGCTGCTCATCCTCGGTCGGCCCCGCTTTCGGTCCTTCACTCGGGGGCAGTGGGTGCTGGTGTTGCTGCTCGCGGCCGACTTCGGTGTGACGAACCTGTCGCTCTACACCGCGATCGACCGGATCGGGCTCGGCCTGGCGGTGACCCTGGAATTCCTCGGCCCCCTCACGATCGCGCTGGCCGGCTCGCGCCGACGCGTGGACCTGGGCTGCGCCGTACTCGCCGTGGCGGGAGTCGTCGCGCTGATGCGACCGCGCCCTACCGCCGATTACCTCGGCTTGGGGCTCGGTCTGCTCGCCGCTGCTGGTTGGGCCGCTTACATCCTGCTGAATCGTTCCGTCGGGCAACGCATCCCCGGCGCGCAGGGCACGGCCGCCGCGGCGGCGCTGTCCGCCTTGGTCTTTCTGCCGATCGGAGCCGTCGTCGCGGTGCAGCACCCGCCATCCGCCGGGGCGCTCGGCGCCGCTGTCGCGGCCGGGATCCTGTCCTCCGCTGTGCCGTTCCTCGCGGACCTGTTCACGCTGCGCCGTGTTCCCGCCGAGGCGTTCGGATTGTTCATGAGCGTCAACCCGGTGATCGCCGCAGTTGTCGGTGTGCTCGTCCTGGGACAGCAGCTCGACGTGGCCGCCTGGTTGAGCATCGCGGCGATCATCGCGGCCAACGCCATCAGCATCCTCGTAAAGCCGAGGCCCACTTGACGCCGCGACGGTGTTCACCCTGCGCCGAAGCTGCGCCTGTATCAAGATCACTCGATTGCCGCAAAGGAGCTTTTCATGCCCGGTATCACGCTGACCGATCATCTCTTCTCCGTTCCCCTCGACCATGATCGCCCGGAAGGCGAGCACATCGAGGTCTACGCGCGCGAGGTCGTCGCCACCGGACGCGAGCGACTTCCCTGGCTGCTGTTCTTGCAAGGCGGGCCCGGCATGCTGCCGCCGCGCCCGGTCGGCCGGGACTCCTGGCTCGACCGCGCACTCGACGACTACCGCGTCCTACTCCTCGACCAGCGCGGCACGGGTCGCTCCACGCCGATCACCCGTCAAACACTCCCCGCCCGTGGGGAACCCGCCGCGCAGGCCGACTACCTCACCCATTTCCGCGCCGACGCCATCGTCCGCGACGCCGAACTGATCAGGCGCGAACTGACCGACGAACCGTGGTCGCTGCTCGGTCAGAGTTTCGGCGGCATGTGCGCCGTCACCTACCTCTCGTTCGCGCCCGAGGGCCTGCGCGAGGCGATCATCACCGGCGGTCTTCCCGGTTTGCGCGTCACCGCCAACGAGGTCTACCGCGCCACCTATCCGCGCGTGCACCGCAAAAACACCGCCTACTATCGCCGATACCCGCAGGACGCCGCCGCGGTCCGCCGGATCGCCGCGCACCTGATCGAACGTCCGGCACCGATGCCGGACGGATCCTTGCTCACCGTCGAGGTCTTCCAGTCGCTCGGGCTGATGCTCGGCACGGGCGACGGCGCGGACGTCCTGCACTACCTTCTCGAAGACCCTTGGGCCGGAGCGGAACTGTCCGACAGCTTCCTCGCCCGCGCCACGGCTTTCCTCAGCTACGCCCAACTCCCGCTGAATCCGCTCATGCACGAACTCACCTACGCCCAGCGCGGCACCGGCGCGACGAACTGGGCGGCCGAGCGGGTGCGGGGCGAGTTCCCTCAATTCGACGCGCGCAGGGCGTTGGCCGGGGACGACCCCGTGTTGTTCACCGGCGAGATGACCTACCGGTGCCACTTCGACCAACCCTGTCTCACACCTTTGCGCGCGCCCGCCGAGGTGCTGTTCGCTCGCGAGGATTGGCCCGACCTCTATGATCCGCAGCGCTTGGCCGCGAACGAGGTCCCCGTGGCCGCCGCCGTCTATCTCGACGACATGTACGTCGACGCCAATTACTCGTTGCAGACCGCTGAGACCATCCGGGGCCTACAGCTGTGGGCGACAAACGAGTACGAGCACGACGGGCTTCGCGTCAGCAGCGGACGCGTCCTCGACCGCCTGTTGCGAATGCTGCACGGCGAGATCTGAAGCGGAGCTGAAGCAAGCAGGTCCCGAGCGGGCCTGTGGGTCCCGGACGGACGTGGAGCGCGATAGATCGTCTCCGCGCGGTGATTTCAGGGCTCGACGGTGCGGCAGCATTCTGTGCCGGCACGCATGCTGTGCCAGAACACAATCCGAGCCCGAGGGACCTCAGTGTGGTGCGGCCATCGCCTTCAGATCGGGAAGGTTGCCGATGCGCTGACTTGCCGGTCGGCCGGGTGCGCTCGTCTGCGGTGATCCGGTGGCGCGCAGGCGAGCACGCACCTCGGCGGGTGTTCTGCGTTGACCGGCGGCCGTGCTGATCCCCTGATAGCCGGCGACGGCCCCGGTGACGATCGGTGAGGCGCTGGACGTTCCGCTGAACACGTCGGTGTACCAGAGGTCTTCGTCGGACCCGCCTTGCAGATCGCCGTAACCGGTCGTGGTGACCTCGCGCCCCCACGCTTGGGCGTCCACACGGGAACCGAAGTTGGAGAACGCCAGTCGAGACCGGCCGGGTCCGTGGTCGTGACCGTGGAACCCCGAGGGTGGTGCGCCCGCGCCGACGATGATCGCGCCGGAATCGGCCGCGCCACCGCGGAACGGGTTGCGCCACGCGGCGGGAAAGTCCACTGGGCGAGTGTCGTAGAGGGCGGCGTCGAGATCTTCCGCGCCATTTCCGCCGGCCTCCACCACGATGACGCCGCGCCCGACCGCGTACCGAATCGCGGCGAGATCGTCCGGCCACCACTCGATCGCGGTATACCCCGCCTGGTCCGGGCGGCCCGCGTAATTGAATCGTGGTCCAGGACGGTGCAGTTCGAGCAGGATGACATCGCCTGCACTCAACGCATCGGCGGCCGTGCGGATCGCGGCGGCCGATCCAGGTCCGAAGATCGAGACGGCTCGGATCAGGGCGTCGGGTGCGATGCCGGTGATGCCGAAGGTGTTCACGTCACCGCTGATCTCGCCGGCGACCGCGGTGCCGTGATCGCGCCAGCCCTGATCCGGTGAGGGGTCGCCGCCGATCACGCCGCCCTGATTGGCGAGCAGATCCTCGTGGGTGAACCGCCACGCGCCTTCGATATCGATCACCCGCACGCCTTGTCCGCGTCCACCTGGCACGGTCCAGGCCCAGCGCGCGTCGATCCCCTGCGGTGCGGCGTCCAGGTAGCCTTGGCGCGCTTCGAAATTCGGGGTGGCCGGCGGTGCGTCGGCGGCGGCGGTGTCGATGATGCCGACCGGGGCGATCGGTGGTTCGGCGGGCGGTTTGAGGTAGGCGCCGTCGACGGCGTCGTCTTCGCGGAGCAGGGCGGCGAGGTCCGCGAGTCCGTCGGTGACGCCGCGGACGGAGAAGAACTTCAGATACTCGGCGGCGACCGGTTCGTGCGGAGTTCCCGCGACGCGCGCGTACAGCCGATTCGGCGGACCGAAGATGCGCGCGAGCCGGCCGCCTTCCGGCAGCAGCGCGGTCAACCGGGCCTCGGTGCCGCGGCTATCGCTGAGTGCGCTCGGCGTGAGCGAGGTGTCCGGGCCGTGGGTGACCACGATCAGTTCCGGCTGCGAGCGGGGCGCGGATTGCTGCGATGCCATCGTCCAAGTCAACCGCGTGCGCGGACCGGGCACTGCGGTAATGAGTTACGCGACGGCCGCATATCGGCATCGCCCGCGTCAGCGAACCGCGCGCATGCGCGACACTCCCGGCAGGTCCACCACGCCGTGCCGCACCGCGGCGACGCTCAGCACCTCCATCGTCCCGATCAGGATGAGGAACAGGCCGACCACCAGCCCGAGCACGTCCACCGAGTCGAACGGCAGCACACCGACCAGGATGCCGAGCACCATCGTCGCCAGGCCGAACACCTCCTGCCGGCCGGCGCCGGCCAGATTGTTCGCCCAGACCGCGACCGTGGCATGGCAGATCCCGCGCACCGACCAGGCCAACCCGATCCAGAACGACAGCAGCAGCGCCGAATTCCCGCCGGCGAAACACAGCACGGCCAGCAACATCGACACCAGACCACTGGCGAAGACGAGCACTCGCAAGGCGGGCGCGAACTTCGCACCGAACGCGATGACCATCTGCAAACCGCCGTTGAGCAGCAGATATAGACCGAACAACCGTTCCGCGGTCGGCATCGACTTGTGTGGCCACACCGCTACGACCACACCCACGATCATCGAGCAGGCACCGGCCACCACTATCGCTTGCCGGGCATTCCCGGACAGTGGTTCCGTAAGCCCTTCTAGCTCGCTTTCGGGCATAGCTACATGATATGGCGGGATCGTTCGGTTAGCCGCGTGTTTGCTTTCACTCGGTGCGGCGATCGGCGTGCGGTGATCAGGCGGTGTCGAGCTGGAGGATCAGCGCACGGAAGGTGGTGTAGCGGGCGGGAATCTCGCTGGCGTCCGAGGCGGACGGCTCAGCCTTCCGCGCCGACGCCGCTTACGAGTGCATGTCTGCGCCGAGTAGCGGATGAACTTCCAACGTGCACGCGGTGATCGTGGCGGCGACGGGTCGAGGTGCGGGGGCGTTGGGCGGGGTGACGAGCAGGCGGGTGTAGGTGGGGCAAGGATTGCCGGCGTCGTCGACCGCCATTCCCTCGACGATGGCCGCGGCGGCACCGGCGGCGGGGACGTTGCTGTCGGTCACGGTGACCGGTGGTGGTGCGTCGCGATCGGGTGGGAGTCCGCCGAGGTAGCCGCGGAGCGTGTGATCGGCACGGATGGCCGGCCCGCCCTCGTCGGCCTCGACCTCGGGGTAGCCCGAGAGCTCGCAGGCTGGAGTGCCGTTGATCAGGCCGATGGTGATCTGCACGCCGCGATGGGTTGCGCCGGGCGAGACCTCGGTCGCGCTGAGCACGAGCCGGCCTGGCGCACAGGGGGAAACCTGCTTGCTACCGACGCTCGGCGAAGCCTCGTCCGAGGCCGGGGTATTCGCGCATCCCGCGGCCCCGATCACCGCGGCGCAGAGGGCGATCCGTGCGTACCGTCTAGTCCGTTTCGACATAGGAATCAGATCCTTTCGTCGTCGGAGCAGCCGTCCCCCCACTGCGGCACTAACCGTTCACTCCGATAAGGATATGGTCCCAGGTGACCCGGCGCGTGTCTCGTCAACTAGATTGAACGTTCTTGCGGCCGTTCAGGTTTCGACCGTCCGCTAATCCTCGGCGTGCCCGGCGAAACTCAGGAACACCCCGCGCACCGAGGAACCGTCGGGCAGTCGCCACGGCGCGGTGACGTGACCCGCGCCGGCCCGTTCGGACCGCGCGTCACCGGGTTGCAGAATCCGATTGATCCGGACGATCGCCGTACTGCCCGGCACCCGCGCTCCCACCATGATGTCGGTGCGCGCCGATCCGTCCTCCGCCGACACCGGCTCCGAACCCAGTGCGGGAACCGCGATCTCCGGGGTCACCACCGCGACCGACTCGTCTGCCTTTCCGCTGTCGTGCTGCGCCTGGGGTTGCGCCGTGCCGTCGAGCAACGCCAGGATCTGCGCCACCACCACCGGATCGCGCGTCCCGTCATAGAGCCACCGGTGCCCGAGCACACCATGCATCGACGTGCCGATGAGCGCGTCCTCGGCTCCGGCGAGCGGCGCCCCGCGATAGGCGAACGGCACCTGATAGGTGACCGGCTCGTCGCCGGAACTATCGGTCACCGCCACGAACTCGATCCCGACTTCACCGTCCGGATCATCCAGCCGAAATCCCCCGACCCGATCCAGCACCGGGCCGGCGCCGCCGCGATACCACGACCTGGTCGGCAACCACGAAGCCAACAACTCCACCTTGGTGGGCACCATCGTCGTCTCGTGGATGACGGCCATGCTCCGAGTCCTCCTGCTTCCGCGCCGAGGCGGCGCTGTGCCCCGAGTTTATGGGACCCGGATGCGCCGGCCGTACCGATTCCGTTGCCACCACCCGGATTTCGGATGTAATTGCCGAGTGGCTCAGCGTTCTTCGATATCCCTGCGCTCTGCCGAGATATTCTTAGGGTGGTGTTTTCGTGACGGAGCGTATCCCCCGACAGCGACGCTTGGAGCGAGCATGGGTACCCCAACCGGAAGTAGCGCGCACACCATCGCAGTGGCCGGTGGAGATTTCTCGTTCGACCCGATGGGCTTTATTTTCCAGGTGTATACCGGTGGGGGCACCACCTTGCGGTTCGGCAACATGACCGCCCTGCCCGGCCGGTTGAGCAAGATCGACTGTCGATGGTCCGCGGTCACCGGAGTGGCGTTCACCTCGACCGCCGAAGACACCCAGCTGGCACTGTATGTGTGGGGTGCACCGGCGGATGCGTCGATTGACTTGTGGTCGGCCCGGATCGGTGGACATAAGCTGGCCGACTTCGATGAATCGGAGCGTTCGACTTGGCTGCGAGTGGCGGCGGCGATGTCGAGATACAGCGGCGGACGGATTGTCCTGACGCTGCCGGCTCGAATAGCACCGCCGCCCAAGAAACCCTTGTGGCGTCGCGCCCGTGATTACTTGGCGGAGTAACCGGCCGGCCAGGTTGTGTGGGCTTGCCCTCGTGGCCGGTCCGCCTCGTCTGCCTTAGGCCTCGCGCCTTGAGCCCATTCCCGGCTCACGCTCCTGTGCGACTGCTTACCTCCGTGGCAGGGGTTGGTTTGCGACGGGCGTCGGCGAGTAGTTCGTCGAGTTGGGCTTCGGCGCGTTCGGCTCGGGCGAGGGTTTGGGTGCGGGCTTGGTCGAGGGCCTCGATGCGGTGGGCGGCTTCGGTGCGGGCCTTGTCGATGGTGGCTGCGGATTCGGCTCGGGCGGCGGCGATTTCGGTGGCGGCGGTGCGGCGGATGTCGGCGAGTTCGGTGCGGGTGGTGTCGAGTTCGGCGCGGACCCTGCGCCATTCCTCGCGAGCTTCGTTCGCGGCTTCGATTCGTTCCATGGCGGCTTGCTCGGCGCGTTCGGTGGCGCGTTCGGCGTCGGCGGCGCGTTGGACGGCGAGGTCGCGTTCGGAGTGGGCGGCCGCGACCTGGGCGGCGGATTCGCGTTGGGCGTGCGCGATTTCGGTGGCGACGCGGCGTTCGGCGCGGTCCACCTGTTCGGCGGCTTCGGCGCGGATTCGTTCGATTTCCTCGGCGGCTTCGCGGCGGGCGGTGCGGACATCGGCCTCGGCTTCGCTGCGGGCGGCGAACACGTCGTCGGCGGCTTGCCGGGTCGCGCGTTCCATTTCGCGTAGTGCGTCATCACGGGTGCTGTGTGCGTCGGCGACGGCGGCTTCCGCGCGTTCGGCCGCGCCGGCCGCGTCGTCGGCGGCTTCTTCGGCGAGGGCGCGGGCCTCCTCGGCTTCGCGGCGGGCCTGTTCGGCGGCGACAGTGGCCATTTCGGCTTCGGCGATCCGGCGTGCGGCATCGGCCTGCACTGCCTGGACCTGCGCTTCGGCGACAGACGGGTCGCCCAGGGTGGACAGTTCAGCGACGGCGGCGTTGAGGGTGTTGCCCAGTTGGTCTGCGAGTCCACGGAATTGGGTGAGCAGCTCATCTGCCCGGAGACGTGCCACGGTAACCGGGCCTTGCGGCGTCACAGTGACAGAAGCGAGGGGTACCTCCGACTCCTGTTGTTGCCGTTGACGTTCCCGCCACGCGCGCCATCTCGTGTGGTCCGGGTGATCACAGTATTCGGAGGGGCGGCCGGGTCCCCCGCCGCGCGTGATCGGTCGGGAGCAGCCCGGGTAGTTGCAGACGTTGGACACCGGAAAATCGTAGCGTTGATTTCGTCATTAGTGACGTATTGAGACGAAACGAAAAGTTCCGTGTCGCAAACGGACTCATTTGCTGACCTCGGTTTCTGACCGCCGATAAGTGAACATTATCGGCGGTCAGACTCGAACTGACTTTCGCAGACTCCCCCAAAACGGTTGGATCTATTACGTTTACGTTTGGTTGTGCCAAACGAAACGAAACCGCTACGTAACCCCTCGAAAACTGTGCACCCCTGTACGCCCGTACCAGTTTGAGAACTCTCAGCAGAACTGCGTCACTTGATCCACATCGAGGGGGCGCAGAAGGTAGCGGGGCTCAGCGGCCGAACAGAGACTTCAACCACTCGGGGACACGCGCACCCTCGATATGATTCGCGGCCTTCTCGATGCGTTGCAGACCCCCGGACGTCCACTCGACCTCGAGTGCTCCCAGGTTCTCGTCCAAGCGATGCAGTTTGGTTGTGCCGGGGATCGGCACGAACCACGGCTTCTGCGCCAGCACCCAGGCGAGAGCGACCTGAGCTGGTGTGGATCCCCTTTCGTCGGCAATCTGCTTCAGCACGTCGACGAGTGTTGATTGGTTGGGGGTACCAGCAGAGCCTCCCTCCGCCTGCGGGCAGGGCCTACGGTGAAGGGGTGACCACGATCGATCTGCGCACCGAGATCAAGGAATTCCTGAGCTCGCGTCGCGCTCGAATCGCGCCCGAGCGGGCCGGACTACCCGCTTACGGCGGCAACCGCCGGGTCAAAGGGCTGCGTCGCGAAGAGGTAGCTCTACTTGCAGGAGTATCAGTCGACTACTACGTGCGGATGGAGCGCGGCAGCCTGACCGGCGCCTCCGACGGGGTGCTCGACGCGGTCGCCGCTGCCTTGCAACTCGACGAGGCCGAGCGCGATCACCTGTTCCATCTCGCGCGGCAGTCCAGGGCGCCCAGCGGTGCACGCCGCCGGCGACCCGCGGTGACGGTGCGTCCGGCGCTTCGGCAGGTGCTCGACGCCATCACCGATGCGCCGGCGTGGATCTGCAACAGCCGTTTCGACGTGCTGGCCATGAATCACCTCGCCCGCGCGCTGTATTCACCGGTGCTGGCCGACTCGCGACGGCCGGCGAACACCGCGCGGTTCGTGTATCTGGATCCCGAAGCGGCACAAACGTTCTTCGCCGACTATGACCGAATCACCTGCGATGTGGCCGCGAAACTACGCATGGAAGCCGGCCGCAATCCGCACGACGAGGAGCTGATCGCCCTGGTCGGTGAATTGTCGACACGCAGCGAACTATTTCGGCAGCGGTGGGCATCGCAGGACGTTCGGCTCCACCGGTCCGGACGCAAGCGTCTGCACCATCCGATAGTGGGCCAGCTCGACCTGGACGTCGAGTCGATGGAACTGCCTGCCGAACCCGGCCTGCTCCTGATCGTCTACACCGCGCCCGCCGGCACAGCGACCGCAGACGGGCTAGCCCTATTGGCGTCATGGGCGGCTAGCCAGGAGAGGCTAGCGACCGAAACTCAAGCACTCAGCTGATATTCGCGACCTGCTCAGTCCGCGACTGCGATCAGGCGTGGTCCGCAGAGTTTGCGGCGTCGATCTCGGCCATGTGGTCCTCCGCCCACGCGCGCAGTGCCGCGAGCGGATTCTCCAGGGACAGTCCGAGATCGGTGAGGCGATAGTGCACGCGCGGCGGAACGGTGGGTTCGACGCGGCGGGCGACCAGGCCGTCGTTGGTCAGGCTTCGCAGGGTGACCGACAGCATCTTCTGCGAGACGCCGGGCATCCTGCGCTGCAGTTCGGCGAAGCGCACCTCGTCGGGCGCGGCCTCGGCGAGCAGTTTCACCACCATGGACACCCATTTGGTACCCAGCCGATCGAGTAGCTGGCGGGTCGGGCAGCCCAGCGCGAACAGATCCCCGCGCTGGCCTGTGCTGGGTGAGGTAGTCACCTGGAGCTCACCACCTGTCTCGAAAGTGCCGTCTTGGCAGGTTACCCCAGGTTACCTACGGTCAGCTAGTAACCATCGGTAACCTAACTGCGGAGGATCGAATGTCGCACGAACTGCCAGATCTCAGTGTGCGGAAGGTGGCAACCAACGGCATCGAGGCGAACGTGGCGATCGCCGGCACCGGACCGGCGGTCCTGCTGCTGCACGGCTTTCCGCACACCTGGCAGCTGTGGCGCGAGGTGATGGGCCCGCTCGCGCAACGTCATCGGGTAATCGCGCCGGACCTGCGTGGCCTGGGCGCCAGCACGCGAGCCGCGGACGGATATGACGCGGACACGCTCGCCACCGACGCCGCAGGACTGCTCGACGCCTTGGGTGAGACCAGCGCCTCCGTCGTCGCGATCGATGCCGGTGCTCCTCCGGCGTTCCTCTTGGCGATGCGGCGGCCCGAGCGAGTCGACCGGCTGGTGCTCATGGAATCGCTATTGGGCACGCTGCCCGGTGCCGAAGCTTTTCTGGCCGGCGGGCCGCCCTGGTGGTTCGGCTTTCACTCGGTGCCGGGTCTGGCCGAAAAGGTCCTTGCCGGAAACGAATCCGATTACCTCGACTGGTTTCTGGCGACCGGCACCCGGGGTCGCGGCGTACCCGCGGAAGCCCGCGATGCTTTCGTCGCCGCCTACACGGGCGCTGATTCCTTGCGGTGTGCGTTCTCCTACTATCGGGCGATGCCCACCAGCGCCGGGCAGATCCGGCAGGCTGTCGATACCGCCCGGCTCACCGTGCCGACGATGGCCATCGGATCCCACCCGGTCGGCACCGCACTCGAAAGCCAGCTCCGGCCCATCGCCGACACCCTGACCGGGCATTTGATCGAGGACTGTGGGCACATCATCCCCCTCGACCGGCCGGCGATGCTGGTGCCGTTGCTCGCCGACTTTCTCGATTCCTGATCGCTGCCCAACCGACGGAAAGCAGAGTCGCCGAATGAAGACCGAACCTGAGATCCGTACGGCTGCCGGAGTTGTGCGAGGTAGATGGGAGGGTGCCGTCGCGGTCTTCCGCGGTATCCCCTACGCCGAGTCACCGGTCGGTGCGCGACGGTTTGCGGCGCCCGATGCGGTGCGGGCGTGGGCGGGCGTGCGTGATGCGCTGGAGTTCGGTCCGGCTGTTTCGCAGGCCGGTAGCCCGTGGTCCGGCGATGCCGGTAATTGCTTGACCCTCAACGTCTGGACACCTGACCTCGGTGCTGGTCTGCCGGTGATGGTGTGGATTCATGGCGGCAGATATCTGGAGGGCACTGCGAGTAATCCACACCAAGATGGTGCGCTGCTTGCCGGTTCCGGTGCGGTCGTGGTCAGCATGAACTACCGCGTCGGGGTCGAGGGCTTCGCGTACATCTCTGGCGCGCCGAACAATCGGGGCATCCTCGACCAGGTCGCCGCGTTGCGGTGGGTGCAGGAGAATGTTGCCGCGTTCGGTGGCGATGCGGGCAACGTCACTGTGTTCGGTCAATCCGCGGGCGGGGGTTGCATCGCGGCGTTACTCGCAATGCCGTTGGCGGCGGGTCTGTTTCGTCGTGCGATTGCGCAGAGTGTTCCCGGTACCTACTTTTCCGAAGGGCTCGCGGCCGCGATCTCGGCGACGATCGCCGCGGAACTCGGTGTGCGGGCGACGACCGGCGAGTTGGCCGGTATCCCTGCACGCGCACTGATCGAAGCAACGGGTGCGGTGCTCGAGCAGATGCCCGAGCACGTCGAATCGTGGGGACCGGTCGCGCTGACCCCGACACCGTTCTCGCCGATCGTCGATGATGTACTCCCTTACGCGCCGTGGCGCGCACTTACGGCCGGTGCCGGTCGGGAGGTCGATCTGCTCGTCGGGCACACTCGTGACGAATACCGACTGTTCAATCCCCTGTTCGGCACCGAGGTGAGCGATGAACAGCTGACCGTGGCACTTGATCGTTTCGCGCCGGCCCCGAACGGCAACGGCGGTTACCGGGCTCTCTACCCTGAGGCCAGTCCGGGTGAGCTGTACGAACTCGTCAACTGCGACTGGCTGTTTCGGATGCCGAGCCTGCATCTCGCCAACGCCCACCACGCCGGTGGCGGCCGACCTCGGACCTACGAACTGTGCTGGAGCTACAACCCCGATCAGGGGGCCTCGCACAGCCTCGACATGCTGCTCGTGTTCGGCACGCTCAGCCTCGATGACGTCCGAAACCATCCATCGGCTGACCCGAACGCCGCCGAAGAAGCCATCCGCGTCGGCCGCTACATGCGTACTGACTGGCTGAATTTCGCAACCACAGGCAACCCCGGCTGGCCGTCCTACGATCCGGACACCCGATCCACCCGCGTCTACACCGCCGAGCCGACCACCCAGCCTTACCCCGAGGAACGCTCACGCCAGATCTGGTCGACCCACCAGTTCGACACTCTCGATCTGCTTTAGATGCGCGACGGCACCGGTTCCGGTGCGCGCGGACCGACGTACCGCGCGGCCGGCCGGATCACCTTCGAGGTCTCGGCTTGCTCGAGCACGTTGGCCGTCCACCCGACGACTCGACTGGTGGCGAAGGTCGGCGTGAACATCGATCGTGAAATCCCGCAGAGTTCCATCACGACTCCGGCATAGAACTCGACATTGGCATACAGATCCCGCCCGGGCTTGAGTTCGGCGAGCAGTTCGGTGACTCGTCGTTCCACGGTCGTCGCGAACTCCACTAGATCACCACCGAGTTGAATACCGATGTCGCGCAACAGAACCGAGCGCGGGTCCGCCGTGCGATACACGGCGTGACCGAAACCCATGATTCGGTCGCCGTGGGTGATTTTGTCCCGCACCCAGCCGTCGATACGGTCGATACTGCCGATCTCGTCCAACCCGTCCAACGCACGATCCGGCGCACCACCGTGCAGCGGACCCGTGAACGCGCCGATCGCCGCGATTACCGCCGAGGCAACATCGGCACCGGTCGAAGCCACCACCCGCGCGGTGAAGGTGGACGCGTTGAACCCGTGATCGATCGTCGAGATCAAGTACTGCTCGATCGCCCGGACCGCCTGCGGCCGCGGCGATTCCCCGGTCAGCATGTACAGCCAGTTCGCGGCCGTCGACAGGTCCGCCCGCGGAACCACCGGCTCCAGACCACGATCGAGCCGATGCAACGCGGCCAGAATCGTCGGCGTCACCGCACAGATCAGCAGCGCGTCGGCCTTGCGCGCCGCGGGATCCTCATCCCACACCGGCCGCAGGTCCCGCACTCCGGCCAGCATCGACAGCGCGGTCCGCAATCCGACCATCGGCCGGAACGGATCCCCGCTCGCCATCGCCGGCAACACCGGAGGCAGCTCCGACGGCAGCATTCGAGCTCGCGCCACCTCGGCCGTGAACGCGCTCAACTCGGCCCGGTCGGGCAGATGCCCTTCGAACAGCAGAAACCACACCTCTTCGAACGTGCACGCCGTCGCCAACTCGATCGCCGAGTACTGGCGGTAGTGATAAAACCCCTCCTGCCCGCGCACATCACTCAGCCGGGTCTCGGCTGCCACCACATTGCGCAGTCCAGCGGGTACGTCGATCAGCTCGTCGAGTTCGACACCGTTGACAGTCATCGTTCAGACCTCCTTGACTGAACTGTGCGATCACTCTCAACTACAGTCAATATTGATCAAGTCAATATAAGACGGGAAAGGCAGGTCATGACCGACAAAGGTGACGCACGCCACCTGACCACCGCCGAGGTGGCGAGCCGACTCGAGATCAAACCCGAGACCGTCTACGCCTACGTCAGTCGCGGATTGCTCACCAAGATCCCGGCGTCGGGGCGGCGCGGCAGCCTGTTCCGGGAGGACGAGGTCGCGCGGCTGGCGCACGGTCGACGGCACGGCGGTGATCGCCGGGCAACGGTGGAAGACATCGTCAGCACGGTCTCGCGCATCGAGGACGACCAGCTGTATTACCGCGGCCGGAACGTCGCGGATCTGGTGACGGCACACCCCGTCGAATCGGTGGCCAACCTGCTGTGGACCGGCGAACTGGCCCCGCCGCCAGAAGAATTCACCGCTCCCACCGAGATCCTGGCCACCTGCCGCGCCGCGGTCGCAGCACTCCCTGACAGTGTGCGGCTGACCGACCGCATGCGCGTCGCGGTAACCGTCGCCGGCGCCAGCGATCAACTCCGCTTCGACCTGTCCCCGCAGGGTGTCCGGCGAACCGCCCGAATCCTGCTCGCCGTCGAGGTCGACTCCCTCGGCACAACCCACGATTCCGGAACCCTCGCCCACCGACTGGGCCCCAGCCTGTCCGAACACCCCATCCCCACCGACCTACTCGACTCGACCCTGACCCTGCTCGCCGACCACGGCCTCGCCATCTCCACCGTCGCCGCCCGAGTAGCCGCCAGCGCCCGAGTCCACCCCTACGGCATCATCTCCGCCGGCCTCGGCGCCCTCGACAGCCAATATCACGGCGCCGCAAGCACAGTCGCCTACCGTTTCCTCGCCGAAGCCATCCCCGACCCGCTCGCCGCCGCCTCCGACCGCCTACGCCTCGGCGGCGGCCTCCCCGGCTTCGGCCACCTCGTCTACCAAACCACCGACCCCCGAGCCGAGCTCCTCCTCACCGAACTCCGCACCATCCCCGCCGCCCAATCCGCCCTCACCGCCATCGACACCCTCACCACCCACCTAGGCGCCCCCCACACCGCCATCCCCAACATCGACCTCGCCCTAGCCGTCCTCATGCACGCCTACCACATGCGCCCCGACGCCGGCGAGGCAATCTTCGCCCTCGCCCGCACCATCGGCTGGACCGCCCACACCCTCGAGGAATACACCGAACCCCCACTACGCTTCCGCCCCACCCGAACCCCCACCCCCTGACCCCGAGTCCCTATCCGAAGTCGCCTGCGCGCTGCCCTGATCCAGTCGTTCATCCCATCCTCCGATCGAGCTGGGAATCGGTCGCGTACCTTCGACGGAATTCAATGTCCGGTGGCCGGAGCTGCCCCGGCGGCGGCACTCACCGCGCGCGGCCAGGGCGAAGCTATGGGCGTCGCCCGGGTCCTGGATGGTGAGCCGATCACGCGGATCTATTGCAGTGCCGCGGTGCGCGCTCGGTAGACAGTCGTCCGGCGAATCCTCCGACCGGCTATTCGACGTCGGCAGCAATTCCGGAGATTCGATATTGCGGTTTCAGCACCTACGGGTGCTGTGAGCGACCGACGCGCCGACGCGCGGGGGAACTGCCTATGCGGCGAATTGGGCTGGGGCAGATTGAGAATGGGGGTGGTCTAGGGATTGGGAGTGGATCGATGGACGAGCGCGCCGCTGTGGTCGCGATGCCGGAGTCGGTGCGGACCGAGTTGCGGCGTGGGGTGCGTAGCGTGCTGGTGGATGCGGCGGCGCTGCGGTTGGTGCGGGAGCGGTTCGATGATGATCAGGCGGGGTCGTTGCGCCGGTATCTCGAGGCTTCGCAGTCGGCGAATACGTTGCGTGCGTACCGGACCGATTGGATTGCGTGGTCGGCGTGGTGTGTGGCGGAGAGTCGGCAGGCGATGCCGGCTGATCCGCTCGATGTTGCCGTTTATCTGGCAGCGGCCGCTGATGCGCGCAGGGATACCGGGGAGTGGGCGTTCAGTGCGGCGACGCTCGAGCGGAAGTCGGCGGCGATCGCCGCGGTGCACGCGGCGAATGGGCTGCCTTCGCCAACTCGATCCGATGTTGTCCGGCTTACGTTGCGCGGTATCCGGCGCACTCGGCGTACGCAGCCGAAACGTAAACGGCCGGTGTTGCTTCACACTCTCGACCAGTTGCTGGCGGGGCTGCCCGAACCCGGTTGGCCGACCGAACCCGCTCGGCGTCGCGATGCGCTCGTGTTGTTGATCGGGTTCGCCGGGGCGCTGCGGCGTAGCGAACTTGCCGGGCTGCGGATCGCCGATGTGGATGTTCAGCTCGATCATGCGACAGGTGAGCCGGTGCTGCTGGTGCGGTTGCCGTCGACGAAGACCGACCCGACCGGTGTCGCCGAACAGCGGGTCGCGTTGCCGCGCGGTCAACGTCCACGCACGTGCCCTGTCTGCGCCTTCGCCGATTGGGTTCGGCTGCTCGAAATACACACTGCCGCAGGCACTTCGGGTCTGCGCGCGTGGTTGACCGAGGATGTCACCGACCCGGACATCCACCGGTGTCACGGGTTCACCGGAACGGCTCTCGCCGAGCAACCGGACCTACCCTTGTGCCCCACCATAAATCGTCACGGTACGGTCGGCGGCACTCCGATGTCCGGTCGCGCGGTCGCCGAACTCGTCAAACGCTATGCGGCTCGCGCCGGACTCGACCCGGATCTGTTCTCCGGTCACTCTCTGCGGGCGGGGTTCGCGACCCAAGCCGCGCTCGGTGGGGCGAGTGATCGCGAGATCATGCGTCAAGGTCGGTGGTCCAATCCGCGCACTGTGCACGGATACATTCGCACCGCGAATCCGTTGGAAGACAACGCTGTCACCAAGCTCGGGCTCTGACGGGCGTTTGGGATGAATACCTTTGAATGCAATACCGCTGCCTTTTGATGGGCATCTAATGCCGCGGGGGTGAGACATCTATCCCATTGTGCGAATCAGCGTTTCATGGCTGGCATCGACCCGACCGGCTCACTTTCGATGCCGTGACCTGGCGTGATATTCCGATGACTGGGCAACCTTGCCGATCGAGGCAGGCCCGTTCGGCTTCCTTGTTGTATAAGGCGGCATTTTATGTCTTATGCGGCCGCTCTATAGCTTCGAATTCATGAAATGGAGTCTTCTTTCGGCCGAATCGCTTTTGGCCGCATTGCGTACGGGTGAAGTGACCTCGATGGAACTGACCGAGGAGGCGATCGCTCGGATCGAGCGCGAGGACAAGGCGATCAACGCGATGTGTGTGCGGGACTTCGACAACGCGCGAGCCGCCGCACAAGCCGCGGACGAGGCGCGCGCCCGCGGCGAGGACCTGCCGCTGCTCGGGATTCCGGTGACGGTCAAGGAGTCCTACGACATGGCCGGTACGCCCACGACCTGGGGCATACCGGAGCACGCCAACTACGTGCCGGGCGAGGACGCGGTGCAGGTGTCGCGGTTGAAGGCGGCTGGCGCGGTGATTCTCGGCAAGACCAATGTGCCGTCGACGTTGCGAGATATCCAGAGCTTCAACGCGATCTACGGCACCACCAACAATCCGTGGGATCACGACCGTACCTCGGGTGGGTCCTCCGGCGGTTCGGCGGCGGCGCTGGCGTCCGGGTTCGGCGCGCTGTCGATCGGTTCCGATCTCGCCGGTTCGTTGCGCACGCCCGCGCATTTCTGCGGCATCTATGCGCACAAGCCGACGCTCGGGCTGGCGGCGACCCGCGGCATGGTCGCGCCGCCCGCGCCCGCCTTGCCGACCGACCTCGACTTGGCCGTCGTCGGTCCGATGGCCCGTACCGCGCGTGATCTCACGCTGTTGCTCGACGTGATGGCCGGGCCTGACCCGCTGACTCACGGCGTCGCGTACAACGTCACCCTCCCGCCCACGCGACACGAACGGCTGTCGGACTTTCGTGTGCTGATCATCGAGGATCATCCGCTCATTCCCACCTCGGCCGCGGTGCGGGCGGGCGTGAACCGGGTCGCCGAGGCGCTCGTCGACGAAGGTGTGCGCGTCGAACGGCACAGCCCGCTGCTGCCCGACCTCACCGAGGCCGCGAAGCTGTACATGCTGCTGATATTGTCGACCGCCGCGGCAAGCCTGCCCATCGAGGTGTACGAACAGGAGCGCATCCGGGCCGCCGCCCTGAGCGCGGACGACCAGAGCCTGGACGCGACCAGGCTGCGCGCCATCGGGCTCAGTCACCGCGACTGGGTCGAGGCGAACAACCGTCGCGAACTCCACCGCCACGGCTGGCGCCGGCTCTTCGCCGAGTTCGATGCCGTGGTCTGCCCCATCACGCCCACACCCGCCTTTCCACACAACCACGACGGAGAGCTGCAAGACCGGCACATCGACATCGACAGCGTCGAGTATCCGTACTTCGACCAGCTCGTCTGGGCCGGTGTGGCGACCATGCCCGGCCTGCCCGCCACCGCCATCCCCGCGGGCCGGTCGCCCGAAGGTCTGCCGGTGGGCGTGCAGCTGATCGGTCCGATGTTCGAGGACCGTACTCCGCTGCGGCTGGCGGAACTGCTCGAGGAAAAGATCGGCGGGTTCGAGATGCCGGAGTAGGTCGCCGGCAACGCACGGACCCGAATAGAGCACGCCCGCAATAGCTTCACCGGTCGGCGGATGGGACGGCTCCTGGGTAGTCGACCCATCCGCCGCGGTCTTTTATGTCCTGTACCGGAACAAGATTCGCCCGCGGGTCAGGTCGTAGGGGCTGATTTCGACGAGCACCCGATCCTGCGGCAAGATCTTGATGTAGTTCTTCCGGATCTTGCCGCTGATATGCGCGAGCACGGTGTGCCCGTTCGGCAGCTCCACGGTGAAGGTGGCGTTGCGCAGGCACTCCACGACGGTGCCCTCGACTTCGATTCCCTTGCTGTGTTTCCCGGCAGTGGTCATCGCAGCACCAGCTCGAGGTTGCCGCCTGTTCGGCGTGCGCCGCCGAGACTGTCGAACAGTGTGCGTGCGGCGGTGGCGGTCTCGTCCACGAAGGCCGAGGCCGTGTCGACCGCCCGCCATCGCGTCGGGTCGACCCGGGTGATCTCTACCGTGGGTTCGCTCGTGGTTGCGGAGAAATGTTGTGAATTCATGGTTGTCGCCTTTTCGGAATTGCCCAGTGGTGTGGGCGCTCCCGGCGACAGCTACTTCGTTCGCCCAACCATGACGGCGAGCGAGAGGGCCCATGTCGAAACAGTGTTCACGGGTCTCACCTCCTCGGCTGATGTCACGGTCTCGGAAAGGGTAGCAACGCGAACGTTTTCCGGGCCACCCCTTTTCGCCGCCGGACCCCCTCCGCCGGTTCACCGGGCCTTGGTGATTCGGCTGACCCCGTTGTCGAACTCGACCACGATCCGCGCGATGTCGCCGGGGTCTTCGGGATCGAACCACACGACGACTTCGTCATCGATGTCGATCGGATTGCCGGGTACCTGGAAAGCGCTCGGTGTCAGCCATCGGCGAGTGCCGGCGTCATCGGTGAATTCCACGGTCAGCCGCGCCATCTTCGGATTGGGTGTCGCCGGAAACTCTTGCAGCCCAGTGGAAGTCACCACACCGAGGGTGCGTACCGACCGGGCACGCAATGCTCCGGCCGCACCCCGCTGCCGCCACCGGTGCAGATAGCCGACCGCCGCGAGTCCAACCAGAAACACTGCGAACACCAGCAATCCACTGCCGATCAGCCGCGCTATCCCGGTATCGCCGGACAAGTACGGCACCACACCCGCAACTCCAGAGCCCGCGGCCAAGTACTCCACCGGCCCGACCCACGTCCGCGCGACCCCCGCGACAACTGTCTTCGTCCGCCACGCCGACACCACGATCAGCCCGATCATCGCAACCCACAACGACGGAATCAACGCGAACAACCACAACGGTTGACTCCCCACCCGCGGCGCCGACGCGGACAGCAAAGCGCCCGCGACAACCCCACACGCCAGGAAAACCGCCTGCTTGACCCCCGACGGACCAGCCCGCCGGATACGCCTCTCGACGCCAGAACGCGGCGGCACCGTACTCATCCGCCGAGACTACCGACCAACCCCGACGAATACCGCACGCACGCAACGGCCGCCGCGTTACCAGCGACCGTTGCGTCAACCGGCGTCAGGTGAACAGTTCGTCCGCCGTCTCCACCAGCACCGCGCGGCGGATCCAGGTATCGAGCTGGTCGATATCACTGCAACTGGTGATGCGTTCACGAATGTCGTCGCTGACGGGGATGCCTCGAGCGTCGAGTACCGTTATGACCGAGTGCGCAGCCTCGGTCGTCCGTCCCTCGGCCCACCCTTCGGCCCGTCCTTCCGCCACGTACTTCCGAGCGAAGTCGCTTTGGTACTCGTATCCCGTCGTCATCAGCTCCTCCAGGTGATGTTTCGCGGACTCGGACAGAGTCGCGAGCACGATGTCATAGTACATTTTCGAACGCTCATCGTCGGTCTTCTCCAAGGCTGCGATCAGGGCGGATAGGACTTCGTCAGCTTGTGGACCGTCGGCGTGGGCGATGGCCGACAGCACGGCGCGTTCGGGCCATGCCATCGCTTCGGCGTTGTCGGTTACGGCGGGCATCAGCTCCGGGCCGAGGACCAGTGGGCACAGGACCATTGCGGGGTGCCCGAGTTCGATCGGCCGCCTTGCCCATTCCGCTACATCGGACTTCGGCGTCACCACGAGCAGATATGTCGGGCATCTCAGCCGCGCCCGGAGGGTGGCCAGGTACACCGGCCAGCTCCACTTGCGCGTCTCGTCTCGGGCCAGCTGCACCTCGACCACGATCCCGGCGAGGTTGTTTCCGTCCTCATCGGCCATCGAGAAGGCGACATCGCCCCGAAACTCCTTCGGGCCCATGTCGGTGAAATCGCATGCCTCGGTGCGGGTTTGCGTGTAGTCGGGCATGAGTAGCCCGAACACCTCCCGTAGAAAACTCGCTGCCATGTCGGGCCGACAGCGGAACAGTTCGACTAGACCCTCATGGATGTATTTAGGGGGCATGGTGAGGGAGATTACATTGCGGCACTGACACTTTCGGACGGATATCCGCAATCAATTGCGAAGCAATTCCGCCTCACATTTGACGAAAGTGACTGTGCGAGAAAATGACTGGTCATTTTGGAACCTGGCGGATCTTCGCACACGTTTTGTGCGATGCAATTCGGCCGGAAGAGCGAGATGCGTCGACGACCGCCGCAGTGCAGTTCTGCCACGCCCGGCTCTCACCCCTTCCATTTCCCGGACAAACAGATAGCTACAGATATGCTGATCTTGTGCATTCAGTGCCGGCGCCGATGCTGGCCGTCTCCGGGCGGCCGCCGGTAGACACCGGTCTGTGGGCGGTCGAGATGAAGTGGGACGGTATCCGTGCCATCGGGCGGGTGCGGGACGGGGAATGCCGGTTCTTCAGCCGGAGCAATCGCGATTTGAGCGGGTCCTTCCCTGAGTTGACCACTGTCTTCGCTGATGTACTCGGTGGCAGGGATGTGCTGATCGACGGGGAGATCGTGGCTCCGGAACCAGGTACCGGCGTTCCCTCGTTTCGTAGACTCCAGCGTCGGATGCACGTCGTCAAACCCAGCGCAGAACTGATCCGGGAAGTATCGGTGCAGTATCTGGTCTTCGATTTGCTCGATGACAGCGGGGAATCGCTCCTGGGCCTTCCGTACACCGAACGACGCGCCCGACTAGACGAACTGACAATCGATCTTCCGCTCGCCCGCACGCCGCCGTATTACGCGAATGTCGACGCCACCACCATGCTCGACGTCGCCCGCGATCACGGCCTGGAGGGCATCGTCTCGAAACGCCTCGACTCCACCTATCAACCCGGCCGTCGCTCCCCCGCCTGGATCAAAACTCCGCTGCGCCGAACCACCGAGATCGTGGTCGCGGGCTGGCTCCCCGGCAACGGCCGCTACACAGGCAGTTTCGGTTCCATCGTGATGGGCGCTTACGACGAGGCAGGCCACCTGGTGCATATCGGCAATGTCGGCACCGGCTGGACCATGCGCGACCGCAACACCCTCCAGGCCCGCCTAGACGAAATCGCTAGCCCCGAAAGCCCTTTCGACATCCCTGCCCCGCGAGCTGTCACGACAATCGCCCGCTGGGTCGAACCGATCCTCGTCGCCGATATCGAATTCCGCGAGGCCAGCGCCGACGGATTACGCCACCCGAGTTGGCGCGGCCTGCGCCCCGACAAGTCGCCGCACGAAGCGAAAGTGCCCTCGGCCGAATAGCGAATTCGGCTCCGCCGCAAAGACTTCAGGATTCTCGCCCGCCCAGGTGCCGCGCGAGGAACCGTTCGATGGTGTGGAACAGCTCGATCTGGTTTTCCGGGTTCACGAACCCGTGCCCCTCGTCGTCCTTGATCAGGTATTCGACCTCGACCCCGCGCCCGCGGAGTGCTTCGACGAGATTGTCGGATTCGGCGCGGACCACTCGGACGTCGTTGGCGCCTTGCACGACCAGCAGTGGGGTGCGGATCTGGTCGACGCGGCTGATCGGTGAGCGGGCGAGCATGTCGGCTTCCTGTTGTGGGTCGTCGGGGTCGCCGACGAAGAGGTGCCAGTTGTTGGCGGTGTGAGGTTTGGAGAACGACGGGATGGTGCGCAGGAAGTTGGCGAGGTTGGAGATGCCGACGTAGTCGATAGCGGCCGCGAACACGTCAGGGGTGAAGGTGACGCCGACGAGGGCGGCATAACCGCCGTAGGAGCCGCCGGAGATCGCGACGCGGTGCGGATCGGCGTAACCGTGGTCGACGGCCCAGCCGACGGCGTCGATGAGGTCGTCGTGCATCTTGCCGGCGAATTCGCCGATCGCGGCTTTGGTGTGGGCTTTGCCGTAGCCGGTCGAGCCGCGGAAGTTGACCTGCAATACGGCGTATCCGCGATTGGCGAGTAGCTGGATGGCGGGGTCGAAGCCCCAGTTGTCGCGATGCCACGGGCCGCCGTGCACCATCAGCACCATCGGCAGGCCGAGGGGATCGATGCCGACGGGAAGGGTCAGGTAGGCGAGCAGGGGCAGTCCGTCGCGGGCAGGGATCGTTACGGGGGTCATCGGTGCCATCGAGGCGGGGTTCAGATGCGGGTAGGGCCGGAACAGTTGGCGGCTCTCGCCCGTGGAGTGGTCGTAGAGGTACGCGACATCGGGGTCACGATCGTGGGTGAAAGTGACGACCCAGCGTTGCCCGGTGTCATCGGAGGACAACGCGGCCACATCTCCGTCGGAGAGCTTCCCGAGGTTTTCCAGCACGGCGGCGAACTGCGGATCGAGTGCGTGGATCACCTGCCGTTCGCCGAGGTAGCGGGCGCCGATCAACGCCCCGGTTCGCCGGTCGAGGATCAGCGGCGGCGGAAGCACCGGAGCGACCGCACCGCGCGGGTCCAGATCGAACGTCGGGTGGCTGTCGACCTCGGTTTCGACGCCGGTACTCAGATCGAGCCGGACCAGCCGGGTTCGATCGGTGCCACGGTTGGAACCGACCCACGCTCCGGTCCCGTCCGGGGTGGGTTGGACCGGCCAAACACCCATCGGATAGTCGGCGCCGTCGAACAACGCGACGGGATGCAAGGTCCCGCCATCCCATCGCGAGAACTCGATATCACCGGTGGCGGTCAGTCCGCGGGCGAACACATCGCCGTCGGGACTGCACATCCACGCGGCGATGTGCCCGGGATTATCGGCGAGCACCGTGAGGTCGCCGGTGGCGATGTCGAGTTCGCAGAGGTCGAACAGTTCGATCTGCCGATTGTTCAGGTGCAGCAGCGCCTTACCCGGCCGTGCGGGTGGCAGTTCGAACTGGATGACCGTCGCGGTGGGGAACGGCGTCAGATCGAGCGCCGGCGCGTCCGGGTCGTCGAGGTCGACGCGGTAGAGGTGCCATTGCTCGTCGCCGTCGTTGTCCTGGGTGTAGAGCAGCCAGCGCGGATCGTCGGTCCAGCGGAAGTGGTAGACGTTGCGGTTCTCGTCCGCGGTCACGCAGCGCGCCTCGCCGGAGTCGAGGTCTTGGACCCACACGTTCAGCCGGTCCTTGCGCGGCGCGAGGTAGGCGACCTTGGTGCCGTCGGGCGAGATTTCCGGCGACGCGTTCAAGGGTGCAGCGAAAAAATCCTCTACCGAGACGAATTCCGGCAACGCCATGTCGATCCTCCTGGTTGATGGTGTCGGAACCCAGGACATCGTTCGCCGTCACGGCATAGTCAAACGCGGCTCCGCATGATCCACCTCACAGGCTTCGGTGAAGTCGAATCGCGGTGTCCGGCAGGCCGAGACAGGCGGGAAACCGGTGTTCGCGCACTACGACGCAGCAAGATCGGGTGCCTTCGCGGGGAGGTTGCCCGTCGAGTGCGGGCAAAAAGAAGGGAAAGGAAGTCGATTTCCTTTCCGTACTCAATATATATCGCACCCCGGGGCTTGCGGCAAGGCCCCGGTCGAGGCGCATACTCGCTGGCCGAGGCCAGAACCGGTGGGAATGGGAGTCACGAATTGGGTGTGTTGTCGTCGACGTGTGGGTCGCACGGCGAGGTGGGGCCGGCGTCTCACCGGTTGGGGCAATCGTTTCGCCGAGGACCGGTGCTCGGATGACCGACACGACAACGTCGAGCCAACCAAAAAGGAAGGGGCACATGCCAACTCAGGGGTACGACGAGGAACTACAGTCCGAGCGCGACTACGTGGCCGGGCTCTACACCCGCCTCGACGCCGAACGTGCGCAAGCGAAAGGCCGATACAGCGAGGCCTTGCGCGGCCATGACGTGTCCGCGATGGAGCGCGAGGACCAGGTCCGCGCGCTGAGCAAAGCGGTGCAGCGACTCGACGTGGCCGACAACGGCCTGTGCTTCGGCCGCTTGGACACCCTGTCGGGCGAGCGCTCCTACATCGGCCGGATCGGTCTCTACGACGAGGCGAACGAGTTCGAACCGCTGCTGCTGGACTGGCGGGCCCCGGCGGCGCGCGCGTTCTACGTCGCCACCGCGGCGACACCGGAGAACATGCGCCGGCGTCGCCAGTTCCACACTCGCGGACGTCAGGTAGTCGATTTCACCGACGAGGTGCTCGGCCGGCCCGACGACGGCGAACGCGGCGACGCGGCGCTGCTCGCGGCGGTCAACGCACCGCGCGGTGAGGGGATGCGCGACATCGTCGCGACCATCCAGGCCGAGCAGGACGAGATCATCCGCCTCGACCATCCGGGCGTGCTGGTGATCGAGGGCGGTCCCGGCACCGGCAAGACCGTGGTGGCCCTGCACCGCGTCGCCTACCTGCTCTACACCCAGCGCGAGCGGATGGAACGCCAAGGTGTGCTCGTCGTCGGACCGAACCCGGCGTTCCTGAACCACATCGCGCACGTGCTGCCGTCCCTGGGCGAGACCAACGTGGTGTTCACGACCGCGGGCGAGCTGGTGCCCGGACTGCGTACCACCGCCGAGGACACCCCGGAAGCGGCCCGGCTCAAGGGTTCGCTGAAGATCCTCGACGTGCTCGCCGCCGCGGTGGCCGATCGTCAGCGTCTGCCCGCGGAGCCGGTGACGATCGAACTGACCGACACCACAGTCCGCATCGACGCCGCGACCGCGGAGTGGGCCCGGGAGGAGGCCCGCGGGAGCGGACGCCCGCACAACGAGGCCCGCGACGTGTTCCGCGAGATCATCACCTACGTGCTCACCGAACGCGCGATCGCCCGGATCGGCAAGGACTGGCTGACCCGCGACGACCGCGAAGCCTGGGAGGAACTGCGCGAAGACCTGGTCGAAGAACTCGCCGACCACGCCGCCTTCACCGCGGCCCTGGACGAGCTGTGGCCGATCCTGACGCCGGAACAGCTTCTGGCACAGCTGTATTCGTCCCCGGAACGGCTGCGCGCGGCGGGCGCGGACGCGGCGTTGTCGCGCGCGAACGCCGACGCCTGGACGGTATCGGACGTCCCGTTGCTCGACGAACTGATCGACCTGCTGGGCCGCGACAAGCCGGCCGATCAGACCGCCGAACGGGAACGCAAAGCCGAGGCCGAATACGCCGCGGGCGTGCTGGACGTGATGGTCGGCCGCGAGGACATGATGGACGACGAGGACCATCTGTTCGCCCAGGACCTGCTCTACGCCGAGGACCTGGCCGATCGCTTCCTCGAACGCGACACCCGCGACCTCGCCGAACGTGCCGCGGCGGACCGGGATTGGACCTACCGGCACGTGGTGGTCGACGAGGCCCAGGAACTGTCCGAGATGGACTGGCGGGTGCTGATGCGGCGCTGCCCGGGCAAATCGTTCACGGTGGTCGGCGATCTGGCGCAACGCCGGTCGGTGGCCGGTGCGACGTCGTGGGACGCGATGATGGCGCCGTACGTGCCCGGCCGGTGGGTCTACCGCGCGCTGACCGTGAACTACCGCACCCCGGCCGAGATCATGACCGTCGCCGCGGCGGTCCTCGCCGAGTTCGCGCCCGACGTCAAGCCGCCGGAGTCGGTGCGGGCGTGTGGCGTGCAGCCGTGGTCGAGACAGGTCTCGGCGGACGGATTCGGTTCTGCCATAGAAGAATTCGTTCGGGACGAAGAGGATCGCGAAGGAACCAGCGTGGTGATCGGGCCGCCGGGCGTGCCGGGCACGGTGACGGCATCGGAGACCAAGGGGTTGGAGTTCGACTCCGTCCTGGTCGTGGAACCGGGGCGGATCCTGGCCGACGGCCCTCGCGGTGCGGCGGAACTGTATGTCGCGCTCACGCGCGCCACTCAGCGCCTCGGCGTGCTGCACGAGGGACCGTTGCCGCAGGCGCTGACCGGGCTCACCGAGACCGGCACACCCGTCGAGGCGGGAAATCCCCGGTAGGCGTTGGGCCGCTTCGGTCAGTGGCAGGCGTCGGACACGCCTTCGAGCCAGTCGCGGATCGCGGCGCGCTGAGCGGGTGTGAAGGACGCTTCCAATTCGGCTTCACGGCGAGCTACGGCGACGCGCGCCTCGGCGAGCCGGGTGCGGCCGGCCTCGGTGACGGCGATCTGATGGGTGCGGCCGTCGGTGGGGTGCGGGTGGCGTTCGATGAGGCCCTCGTGTTCGAGCCCGTTGAGCATCTCGTTGGCGGCCTGGCGGGAGCTGGCGACCTCGCGGGCGATGTCGGCGACCGACATTCCGGGATGGCCCGCGGTCATCATCAGGGTGGCGTATTGCGAGGTGGACAGGCCGAAAGCCTTGAGCTCCTCGCCGATTGCCGACCGCATGTGCAGCCAGACCTTGCGGACCATGAAGGTCAGCGAACCGACCTCGTCCCGGTAGGAACCCAACGAAAAGACCTCCTCGGTATTGACAGGTTCCTGACGATTATGCAGAGTTAATCGTCAGGTTCTTGCCAATCTTAGCGAAGGTTTCCATGATCGTGTCTCCTACGTTGCCCAGGTCCAGGCAGCGGTTGATCCTCGCCGTACTCGTGTTGTCCTCGTTCCTGATCTGGATGGACAACACCATCCTCGGCCTGGCCTTCCAGACCCTCGCCGACCCGGTTCGCGGACTCGGCGCCACCCCGGCCCAGTTGCAATGGGCAACCGGTTCTTACACCTTGGTCTTCGCCGCGCTGATGTTCACCGCGGGCGCGCTCGGTGATCGGTTCGGTCACCGGACCGTGCTCGCCACCGGCATGGCGACGTTCGCGGCCGCGTCGATATGGGCCGCGTATGTCGGCGACGCGGACCAGCTGATCGCCGCCCGGGCGGTGATGGGTGTGGGCAGCGCGCTGATCATGCCCGCCACGATGGCGATCCTGACCTGGACGTTCACCGGGCCCGCGCGGGCGACCGCGATCGGCATCTCTTCGGCCTCCGCGGGTGTCGGGATCGCGGCGGGGCCGTTGCTCGCCGGTGTGTTGCTCGATCATTTCTGGTGGGGTTCGGTCTTTCTCATCAATGTCCCGGCTGTGCTGATCGGCCTGGTCGGGATCGTGACGCTGATCCCAGGGTTCCGTAGTCCTACCCCGCGGCCACTCGATCCGGCCGGGTTGTTGCTGTCGATCAGCGGGCTGGCGGCGTTGGCGTACGGGCTGATTCGGGCGGGGCAGGTGGCT
This sequence comes from Nocardia sp. NPDC051756, assembly GCF_040681495.1. Lineage (NCBI taxonomy): Bacteria > Bacillati > Actinomycetota > Actinomycetes > Mycobacteriales > Nocardiaceae > Nocardia > Nocardia sp. NPDC051756. The sequence continues at coordinate 686,059 of NZ_JBFAYV010000006.1, forward strand.
TCCTGGACTCCGGTGGATGTGTGGGTGCCGATCGTGGTCGGGGTTGTTCTGTTGGGTGCGTTCGTGGTTGTCGAATTGCGGCTGCGGGAGCCCAGTTTCGATCCTCGGCTGCTCGCGGAGCGTACGTTCGGGGGCGGGAATGTGGCGATCGGGCTGCTGCTTTTCGCGATGACCGCGGCTGGTTTCTACAGCGCCTTCTATCTGCAAGGTGCGCGGGGCTTCTCGCCGCTGGAAGCGGGATTCGCCAGTTCGCCGGCCGCGCTGGGTGCGATTGTCGGTGGGCCGCTGGGTATTCGGTTGGTTCGTCGCTGGTCGCTGCGGCCGGTGACCGCGACGGCGTTGACCGTGGCGGCCTTGGCGATGGGCTGCTCGGCGGTCTTCGGGCTGCATACGTCGTTGGTCTGGATCGAGATCGTGTTGCTGGTGCAGGGTCTGTCGATCGGCATCGTGATGGGCAGTGTGACCGCGGCGTTGCTGAGCACGCTGCCGTTGGCGCGGGCCGGTGCGGGGTCGGCGGTCACCAATACCGTGCGGCAGACCGGCAGTGTGCTCGGGATCGCGGTGGGCGGCACGATCATGTCGATCGTGTACCGGCGTGGGATCGAGGGTTCGGTGCCTGATCTGCCGGGTGAGGTGCAGGATCGGGTGCGGGTGTCGGCGGAACAGGCCAGGCATGTGGCGTCGGCGATCGGTCGGCAGGATCTGGTGCGAGCCGCTGATGATGCGTTCATTCATGCGATGCATGTCGGTGCGGTGTGGACGATGTTCATCGCGCTCGCTGGGGCAGCGGTGTTGGTGATCGCGTTGCGGCCGAAGCGGGCGCCGATCGACACCACGGCCGAGCAGGTGGACGTGCTCGAATCCGCTGCTCTATGAACGACTTCGCGGGCTGCCGCGTTCGAGCCAGCCGCCCAGTGACTGGCCGCGCTCGGTGGACGAGCTGGAACGTCTTCAGCTCGTCCACTTCCGGACAATCAGGTTGCCTACTTGCTGACGTCGGTGCCGAAGTACTTCTCGGAGATCTTTGCCAGCGTGCCATCGGCGCTCAGTGTCAGCAATGCCTTGTCGACGTCGGCCATCAGCGCATCACCCTTGCGGGCCGCGAACGCTTGCAGGCTGGCCGCGCCGGTCTTGCCGGCGATCCGGACGCTGGTATCACCGGTTTTCTTGGTGTACTCGGCGACGGCGAGGTTGTCGTTGACGGTGGCGTCGACGCGGCCGATCTTCAGCAGCTGGATGGCCTGCACGAAGCCTTCGACCGCTTCGATTTTCGCGCCGGCGTTGGTGGCGACCTTGGCCCAGGTGGTGGTCGCGGATTCCGCGCAGATCTTGCCGTTGAGGTCGGCGAGGGTGGCGATGGCGTTGTTGTCCGTGCGGGTGACGATCACGCCCTCGGAGTAGGTGTACGGCTGCGACAGCGCGTACTTGACCTTGCGTTCGTCGTTGACCGTCACTTGGTTGGCGATGAGGTCGAAGCGTTTGGATTCGAGTCCGGCGAAGATCGCGTCCCACGGGATCTGCACGAACTCGACCTTCTTGCCGAGCTTTTCGGCGACCGCCTGGACCACCTCGATGTCGTAGCCGGTGAGCTTGCCGTCGGGGCCCTGGTAGCTGAAGGGGGCGTAGACGCCTTCGGTGCCGATCTTCAACACGTTCGGATCGGTGCTGCCGCAGGCGCTGAGCCCGGTGGCGGCGAGGACGGTGAGCATGACGGCGGCAAACAGCTTGCGGCGCACGGGAGTCCCTCTCTTCGGTGCGCCGACCGCAATGCCGTCCGCACACCACACAAACCGACTCGGGTATCTCCGAGGCGATCTGCTCGACAGTATCCGCATCGGGGTGCGCCGAGTGCCGGTACGCGGATAACTCAGTGACCGGCGGCCTCTGCGGTCCGCACGAGTTCGGCGATGTGGTCGGCGAAGGTCGGCCACAGTTCGCGTGGCAGGTGGTGGCCCATTCCGTCGAAGATCATCAGTTTCGCGTCGGGGATGGCTTCTGCGGTGGCGTGGCCGCCGCTGACGTCGCACATGCGATCGTTCGCGCCGTGCAGGACCAAGGTCGGTACGTGTAGTGCCTTCAGTTGCGCTGTGCGGTCGCCGGAGGCGAGGACTGCGATGAAGTGGCGCATCATCGCCTCGTGGTCGCGGCCGCGGTCGTAGACGCGGGCGGCGGTGTCGGCGACGGCGGCTTCGTCGAACTCGAATCCGGGCGACCAGATTGCCCGTGAAGCGCGGATCTGCCAGTCGATATAACTCTGCCGATCGTGCGGTTGTGGACCCAGCGGCCCGATGGCGGCGAAATCGGCGTCGCCCACACCGCGTGCACCGGTTCGGGAGCTGATGGAGGTCAGGGATCGGACCCGGTCCGGATACTGGATCGCCATGGTTTGCGCGATCATTCCGCCCATCGACAGGCCGACCAGGTGCGCGCTGTCGATACCCAGTGTGTCGAGCAGTCCGACAGTGTCTGCCGCCATGTCCGACAGGTTGTAGGACGCGGTAGTGAGGTCGCCGGCCATTGCGGCGGGCATATCGACGACCGGCGCGTCGGACATGTGTGTGGAGTGGCCGGTGTCGCGGCTGTCGAAGCGCACGACATGCAGTCCGCGTTCGACCAGTTCGGTGCAGAATCCGTCCGGCCAATTGATCATCTGCGCGCCGCCGCCCATGATCAGCAGCACCGGCGGCGATGTGGTGACGCCGAAGCGTTCGTACTCCAACCGTCTGCGCCTGACCCGGTCATCCGCAGTACCGCCCGGCCGTGCGCAGCGTGAAAATCGCGGCGGTCGGCAGTTATCCGGTGACTGGGATGGGCTCGGGTCTGCGAGTATGCGGCACTGACGGGGCCTTGCCGCAAGCCCACCTGTGCGATATAAGTTGAGGTGGGAAGAGTTTCCGGCCGCCAAATCGCTGCCGTTCGGCATGGCCTGCTTGTTTGCATCAACCGCAAACGTGAGCGTCGCATAAGTCATTCGATGGGAAATTCTCCGCAAACTGCGACGTAGAAGCCATTGGCTCACGGCGAAAGGTCGTCCCACGCAACGGCTGACTATCTGGCTGCATCAAATGCCGACACGCATCCAATGCAACGCCACTCCATTACGCCGGCAACGACACTTATTGCGCCGCAGTAAAGCCGACTACGCCGAAGCTGATCCAGCGAGCACGCGCGCATCCCCAAGACTGTCGGCAAGCGCGACAAGCATCGCCGAACATCCAGCATCGACAGTAAGCGACGCCAACTCGTCCCCGCGGGTATCTCCCCGATTGACGATCACCACCGGCCGCCCCCGTTTCGCCGCATGCCGCACGAACCGCAGTCCCGACATCACCGTCAACGACGACCCCGCAACCAGCAACGCATCCGCCTCATCGACCAGCTCGAACGCCGCCGCGACCCGATCCTTCGGCACGTTCTCCCCGAAATACACGATGTCCGGCTTGAGCATTCCCCCACACTCGGCGCAATCGACCATCCGGAAACTGTCGGTGTCCGCGACAACCGCATCGGCATCGGGCGCGACCTCCACCCCGTTCGTCGTCGCCCCCTCGGCAAACCCCGGATTCTCCGCTTCGAGCAACTCCGCCAATGCCATCCGCGAAATCAACGCCTCACAGGCCAGACACCGCACCCGCGCATACGTGCCGTGCAGATCGATCACCCGGCGATGCCCGGCCTTCGTATGCAGCAGATCCACATTCTGCGTGATCAACCCGCTGACCACACCCATGCGCTCCAACCGGGCCAGCGCCCGATGCCCCGGATTCGGCCGCGACGCGTCCATCCGCCGCCACCCGATGTGGTTGCGCGCCCAATACCGCTGCCGGAACACCGCGTCCCCGACGAACTGCTGATAGGTCATCGGATTACGCGGCGGCGAGGACGGCCCGCGATAGTCCGGAATCCCGCTGTCGGTCGACACCCCGGCACCGGTCAGCACCACCACCCGCCGACCGGCCAGCAGATCGACCGCGCGCTGCAAGTCCGGTTCCGAGATCTCCGACATCATTTCAGCGTACGACGCCGCCGATCAGACGCGCCGCATCACCGAGACGACCTTGCCCAGCACCGCGGCCTTGTCCCCGTCGATGACCTCGTAGGCGGGGTTGCGCGGCTCGAGATACACGTGACCGGTGCGCTGCCGATACACCTTCACCGTCGCCTCGCCGTCGATCATCGCGGCCACGATCTCCCCCGAGTGCGCCTCGTTCTGCTGGCGCACCACCACGATGTCGCCGTCGCAGATCGCCGCGTCGATCATCGAATCCCCGCGCACCCGCAGACCGAACACCGTGCCGCGCCCGACCAGCTGACGCGACATCGTCACCATGTCGTCGGTGTGCTCCTCGGCCAGGATCGGGGTGCCGGCTGCGATGTCGCCGACCACCGGCACCGCCACCGAGTCCTCGTTGGTTTCGCGCGGCGCGGTCCCTTGCAGGAACATCCGCACATCGATCGGCCGCGACATGGTCTCGCTGCGCCGCAGGAACCCCTTCTCCTCGAGGCTGTTCAGATGCTTGGACACCGACGACGAAGACCGCAACCCCACCGCGTCCCCGATCTGCCGGGAGTTCGGCGCGTAGCCCTGCCGCACCACCCAGTCGCGGATGGTGGCGAGGATGCGTTGCTGGCGCTCCGGCAGGCGGGAGGTGTCGAGATGCTCGAGGTCGTCGTAGGTCACCGAGGCATCGTAGAGGTCGGCGCCGATCACACGGTCGCACAGGTCATTACGGAGTGTCGCGCATCCGGGTCAGGTTCTGCCGAGGTCGTCGAGGAACAGTTCGTGCGGCCACTGCTCGTGCAGGACGCGATCGAGCAGTGGATCGCCGGAGTGGTCACAGTACGGGGTCTGGTCGGCGTCGCGGACTGTGGCGACGACGGGTGATGCGAGCAGGCCCCACGGTTCGATCGCGTTCGCCAGCCACCCGTTGACCACCAGTCCGGTGTATTCGGGCGCGTACCAGACCTCGAAGATCGGGACCAGCTCGCGTGGATCGATGGCCAGCCAGGCGCCGTAGGTCAGGGTGTAGCCCGCCGTGAGGTCGATGGGCAGCAGCACCCGGATGAACGCCCCCATTCCCGGGACCTGCATCATCACCGAATCGTTGGGCGCGGGTCCGCTCATCCAGGTGCCGGCGGTCAGCTCCCGATCGGGCAGGTCGAGTACCGGGTCCGGTAGCTGGAACCGGATGTGGCGGTCCCGCGGATCCAGGTCGTGGCCGCAGGTCGGGCAGCCGCCGAATTCCCCGTCGTGCCGGTGGGCGGGCTCAGCCTTCGACCCCTCGTTCGGATGTGCTTCGCTCGACACAGAATTCGTTCCCTTCGGGGTCGAGGAGGGTGACCCACCCACGACCGTCGGCGGTACGGTGATCCGCATACAGTGTCGCGCCCATCCCGATCACCCGCTCGACTTCCTCGTCGCGGGTCCGTTCGGTCGGCATCCAATCGAAGTGGATCCGGTTCTTCACCGTCTTGCCCTCCGGCACCCGAATGAACAGAAACCCGGGCAAGGGCGACGGCGCTTCCAGCAACGTCTCGTCGTCGTCCACTTCATCCGCGTCCGACATCGGCCAGCCGGTGACGGAACTCCAGAACGACGCGAGCTTGTACGGATCGGCGCAGTCGATCGCGATGTGACGAAGAATCATGCCGGCGAGCCTATCGCCGCCCCGAGTCCCCCTGCACCGCAATTAATCCCGTGCCGTTACCGACTGAGCGAACGAATGCCATCAGGTGCAGGTACGCACTCTCTGCCAGATCGCGCATAACATGCCCGCAGCGTCACGAAAGGTGGTTCGCCGCAGCTTTAGCCGGCGGCTGGTTCACGGACAGGTTGGGGACGGTTCCTTCGTAGCGTTCTATTTCGACCAGTGAGAGTTGGCCTGCGCAGCCCTGGCTCAGGGTTGAGGAGGGGCGGTCGGGGGTCAGGACGTTGGGGTTGCCGTGGCGGCAGAAGGTGGGGTTGGTGGGGTCGGGGTCGTACCAGGCGCCGGTGGAGAGTTGGGCTACGCCCTGGCGGACGGCGTCGTCGATGATCAGGCCGGCCAGGCAGGTGCCGCGGGGGCTGCGGATGCGGACGAGATCGCCGTCGTGCAGGTTGCGGGCAGCGGCGTCGTCGGGGTGCAGGCGGACCGGTTCGCGGGCAGCGATTTTGGCGGCTTGGCTGAACTCGCCGACGTCGAGTTGGCTGTGCAGTTTGGTGCGTGGCTGGTTGGCGACCAGTTGCAGCGGGAATTCGGCGGCGGCGGGAGCACCGAGCCATTCTTCGGGCTCGAGCCAGGCGGGGTGGCCGGGGCAGTCCGGGTAGCCGAAGCTGTCGATGGTTTCGGAGAAGATCTCGATCTTGCCGCTCGGTGTGCTGAGCGGGAATCGTTCGGGGTCGGCGCGGAAGTCGGCACACAGGATCTGCTGCGGGTCCGGAACCGGCAGTTCGATGTGTTCGCTGGCCCAGAAGGTGTCGAAGTCGGGCAGGTCGTGGCCGGTGTGGCGGAGCCGCCATTCTTCGTAGAGGTGGCGCAGCCAATCCTCGGCGGTGCGGCCCTCGGTGAATTCCTTGCCTGCGCCGAGGCGTTCGGCCAGTTCGGCGAAGGTGGCGTAGTCGTCGCGGGCGTTGCCGTGCGGGCGGGTGATCGCCTTCATCGGGAACAGGATGCGGTCGTTTTCGCCGGCGCCGTAGTCGTCGCGTTCGATCGACATGGTCGAGGGGATGACGAAGTCGGCGTGCCGGGCGGTCGAGGACCAGAACGGGTCGTGCACGACGACCGTCTCGGGGCGGGCGAACGCGGTGCGCAGCCGGGCCAGATCCTGGTGGTGGTGAAAGGGATTCCCGCCGGCCCAGTAGACCAGCCGGATGTCGGGGTAGGTCAGATGCTGTCCGTCGTAGTCGAAGGGCTGTCCGGGATTGAGCAGCATGTCGGCGATGCGCGCGACCGGAATGAACGTGTCGACTCGGTTGAGTCCCTGCGGCAGTCGCGGCGGGGAGAACTCGCGCGCGGGCTCGCCGACGTTGGCCGCCGACCCATAGCCGTGCCCGAACCCGCCGCCGGGCAACCCGACCTGGCCGAGCATCGCCGCGAGCACCAACCCCAACCACAGCGGCTGCTCACCGTACTGCGCGCGCTGCAACGACCAACTGACCGTCACGAAGGTCCGCGCCCCCGCCATCTCCCGCGCGAGCGCCCGGATGCGCTCGGCGGGCAGACCGGTCAGCGCCGCGGCCCACTCCGGGGACTTGACCGTCCCGTCCGCACCGCGCACATAGCCGATGAACCGCTCGTAGCCGACCGTGTATTTGTCCAGAAAAGCCTTGTCCGCCAACCCTTCCACGTCGAGCACCTGCGCCAACGCCAGCATCAGCGCCGTATCGCTGCCCGGCCGCGGCGCGAGCCACTCCGCGTCCGCCTCGGCGGGAGTGTCGTCACGCAACGGCGTGACCGACACGAACCGGCAGCCCCGCGCCCGCGCGGCCCCGATCCACCCGCGCGTGTTGTGCCGCGACACCCCGCCCGGCGCCACCGCCGCGTTCTTCGGCGACAACCCGCCGAACGCCACCACCAACTCGGTGTGCTCGGCCAGCACCGTCTTCGACGTGGCGTGTTCCAGCAGCAATCCGAGATGCCCGAGCACATGCGGCATCAGGACCTGCGACACCCCGAGGCTGTAACTGTTGACGTGCCGCACATACCCGCCGAGGCAGTTCAGGAATCGATGCAACTGACTCTGCGCGTGATGAAACCGCCCCGCACTCGCCCACCCGTAGGACCCGCCGTACACCGCCTCGGCCCCGTGCTCGCGATACACCCGCCCCAACTCACCGGCCAGCAGATCGAGGGCCTTCTCCCACGACACCGGCACGAACGGATCTTCCCCACGCCCGGGCGCACCCGGCCCGTGCTCCAACCACCCCAGCCGAACATAGGGTTGATCGACCCGGGTCGGATGGTGCTGCGCGGAGGCCACATTCTCGATCAGCCGCATCGGCTCCGGATCATCGCGCCACGGCCGCACCGCGGTCAGCCGCTCACCGTCGCTGTCTGCCTCGAAGGCGCCCCAATGCGTCAGATGCGTGGTCACCATCCCACCGTAACCCGGCTTGCCGACAAACGGTCTGCCACGTCGACGACGTCAGCTCAGCTGCCACTCGTCCGGGTCGGCCAGACCCGACTCACAGACGCCGAGAACACCTTTCGGCGCGACCTCAGACCCGACGCAGCTCGAAAATCCGGAACTGACGCCCACCGGAAAGCTCGTACTCCATCTCATACCCGGGCCAGAATTCGACGGCCAGGTCCCAGGCGGGCTTGCGCTCCACACCGGTCAGCTCGGTGACCGAAACCGTGAACTGCTCCCCCTTGTGCCGCACCGTCGCGCTACTCGCGGCCCGCAGATTCGACGACCACACCGGATGTTTCGGGCTACCCCAGTTCGAACCCATGACCAAGAAGTCCTCCCCCCGCGGGACATACAGCAGCGACGTGGTCCGCGCGATGCCGGTCTTGCGCCCCGCGACAGTCACCTCGATCGAGGGCAGCCCGACCAGATCCAGCACCCCCATCCGGCCGTCGGTCCAGCGCCGAACCGCGCGTTCGACGGGAATGACGACGGGCGCCGTGCGCATGACCCAGCGCTGTTGAGCCAACCTGCGAGCAATCGGAGGCAGCGGATTCGACACCATGCCAGAATCCTGACACGTCCCCGTGACGAACCGGCAGCGGCAGGCCGCGACCGAGGGGCAAGTCACATCGCACAACGCAAAGTCGTTGACCGACAACGCTCCACGAACGACGGAACCGCTCCGCTCCGCCCGCCGAACGGCACAAGCGAATTCGAGCGCTGACGACTGTGCGACCGATCCGGACCGGCCGCACAGTCCGCCTACTCCACCGATTCAGGCACCTTCCTCGATCGGCAGACCCGCCTCCGCCCAGTCCTGGATCCCGGCTCGATACGCGCGCACATTCGTGTACCCCAGCGCCCGCAGCTTGACCGCGACGTTCTCACTGTTGCGGCACGCCTCGTTCGAGCAGTAGGTGACGATCGCCGCCGCCCGATCCGGAAGCAGTTGCCCGGCAGTCGATTCCACCTCGGACTCGACCAGCACCCGCGCACCCGGCAGATGCGCCTTCTCGAAATACCCGGCCCCGAGCGTGTCGAGCACCGTCACCGAACCCGCCTCGATAGCGGCGGCCAGCTCCTCGCGAGCAATGACGTCAGACATGAGATTTCCCTTCCGGCAAAACCAAACTATGTGCGTGTGCACGCTACTATATGCGTGCGGACGCACACAAGTAGGTAAGATCGCCCCGTGACCGACAACCACCGCGCGGCAAGCCACGCCTGGTCCGCCCTACTGCGCGTACACGCCCAACTCGTACCCCAACTCGACGCCGACCTGCGCGCCGCCACCGGCCTCCCCCTCGCCTGGTACGACGTCCTGCTCGAACTCGACGGCGTCCCTCCCCTGCGCATGACCGACCTCGGCGAACGCGTCGTACTCAGCCGCACCCGAGTCAGCCGCCTGGTCACCGAACTCGAAACCGCCGGACTCGTCACCCGCGAAGCCAACCCCGACGACGGCCGCTCCGCCTTCGTCACCATCACCGACGCCGGACGCACCCGACTCCACGACGCCGCACCCCGCTACCTCGCCGGCATCCACCAACGCTTCGCCGCCAAACTCGACCCCGACGAACTGCGAACACTCACCCGAACACTCGGCAAAATCCTTGGCCCCACCGACATTTCCTAGCAAAACTCTCAGGAAGACCGCTCCGCGACACCGGTAGCTTGGAGAGCGCGCACCTCGGGCGCGACCACCGGAAGGATGCAATCTCTTGATGATCGGTGCCCACAGGCCGCTCCCCACCCGACCGACCTGCCCGCACCTACGAAGAGCCGCCTGATGTTCGCGCGCTGGGGAGATCTCGTCCACCGGTTCCGCTTCCTCGTCATCGGCATCGTCGGCGCCGGCATGCTCGCGCTCGGCGGATACGGCTATGACCTCGGAAACCACCTCGGCGCCAGCGGATTCGACGACCCGACCTCCGAATCGGCGCACGCCGCACGAATCGCCGACGACGCGTTCCTGCGCGACCACGGCGCCGACGTGCTCCTGGTCTACACCGCGCCACCCGGGGTGAAACTCGACGATCCCGCGTTCAGCGCCAAGATCGTCGACAGCCTGAACAACCTGCCGAAGAAATACCCCCAGATCGACAAGATCAACGGCGCCTACTGGCAGACCGAGGCAGCACCCGGCAACCCCAACTTCTTCGGAAAACCCGACGAGAACCGCGCATTCGCCTCCGTGGCCATCAAAGGCGACAACGACACCGACATCGTCAACAACTTCCGCGCCGTCAAAGACGTCTTCTACATCCCCGAGGTCGACGTCCAGGTCGCCGGACTCCAACCGATCGCAGGCGCGCTCACCGACACCCTCGCCGACGACCTGCACCGCATGGAACTGCTCGCGCTACCCGCCGTCGCGATCCTGCTCTTCTTCGTCTTCGGCGGCCTCGTCGCCGCGGCCCTGCCGCTGATCCTCGGCGGGCTCACCATCATCAGCGCCAACGGCATCGTCCGGTTCATCACCGAGTTCACCCAGGTCAACTCGTTCGTCTCCAGCGTCGTCACGATGATCGGCCTCGGACTCGCCATCGACTACGGCCTGTTCATCGTCAGCCGCTTCCGCGAAGAAGTCGCCGAAGGCTACGAAACCCGAATCGCCCTGCGCCGCACCGTCATGACCGCGGGCCGCACCGTCGTGTTCTCCGCCACCATGATCGTCATCAGCCTCGGCGGCATGCTGTTCTTCCCGCAGGGATTCCTGCGCTCCCTCGCCTACGGTTCCATCGCCACCGTCTCGCTCGCCGCGCTCTCGGCGATCACCATCCTGCCTGCCATCCTCAGCATCCTCGGACCGCGCGTCGACCTGCTCGGCATCAAACGGTTCAGCCGAACCAAAACCGCCGAGGAAGTCGAGAACGGCCTCTGGGGCCGCAGCACCCGCTGGGTCATGCAGCACCCGAAGAAGATCGCCATCCCGCTGATCCTCGGCCTGCTCCTGCTGATCATCCCGGTCAAGAACATCGCCTTCGGCACATTCAGCGAAACCTATCTGCCACCGGACAACCCGACCCGAACCGCACAGCAGGAATTCGACTCCACCTTCCCCAAACGCAAGTCCGACCCGGTGCAACTGGTATTCGTCACCGAAGACACCGACGAGAACCGCCAAGCCCACCGCAACGCCATCGGCGCCGCGGTCAAACTAGCCAACCGCGCGCCGGGACTCGCCGACCTCAGACCAGGCGTACCAGGCGAATTCGCCACTCCGACCGCCTCGACCATCCGGCCCGGCGTCTACCGCACCGAGGCACAACTGGCCGACTCCACCGATACCGCCGCGGCCGACGCGACCATCGACTACCTGCGCTCGATGGACCTACCCGACGAAGTCACCATGCTCGTCGGCGGTCAACCCGCGTTCAAGAAGGACTCCATCGACGGCATGCTCGGCCGCGTACCGTTCATGGTCGTCGTGGTCCTGCTGCTCACCACGATTCTCATGTTCCTCACCTTCGGCTCCCTCGTGCTGCCGATCAAGGCCGCCCTGATGAGCGTGCTCGGCCTCGGCTCCACGCTGGGCATCCTCACCCTCATCTTCGTGGACGGCCACGGCTCGGGCCTGCTCAACTTCACCCCGCAGCCGATCCAGGCCAACGTGCTCATCTTGATCATCGCCATCATCTACGGGCTCTCCACCGACTACGAGGTCTTCCTGCTCTCGCGCATGGTCGAAGCCCGCGCGAAGGGCGCGACCACCACCGAGGCCGTCCGCATCGGCACCGCGCACACCGGCGGCATCATCACCGCCGCCGCGCTGATCCTGCTCGTCGTCACCGGCGCCTTCGCCTTCTCCGACCTGGTGATGATGCAGTACATCGCCTACGGCATGATCGCCGCGCTGTTCATCGACGCCACCATCCTGCGCATGCTCCTGGTACCGGCCATCATGAAACTGCTCGGCGACGACTGCTGGTGGGCGCCGGCCTGGATGAAACGGCTCCAACAACGCGTCGGCCTCGGCGAACCCGTCCTCGACGACGAACACCCCAGCACCCGCGGCATGACCGACCTCGTCGAAACCACGCCCATCACCGACCCGGTCACCGTGCAACTGCCCGTCGTCACCGCGGAGCAGAGCCACCGCTGAATTCGCCCGTAGCGGAATCGGTTCCGGCATCGGGGCACCCGAATTAGCGTGGGCAGCTCGAAGGGAGGCGAGCATGAACGCTCCGATCAAATTCTCGATGACCGCCAATGTGATGGAGGTCGGGTCCTGGCCGGACTTTGCCCGCGGGTGCGAAAAGGAAGGCTTCGACGCCCTGATGGTGCCCGACCATCCGGGGGTGTTCGTCTCGCCGTTCGTCGCGCTCGCCGCGGCCGCGACGGCCACCGAGACGATCCGGCTCGGCACCAACGTGATCAATGCCGGGATGTGGGAGCCGCTGATCCTCGCCGGTGAGGTCGGCACGCTCGATGTGCTGTCCGGCGGGCGGGCGCTGTTCGGGATCGGGGCCGGGCACAATCCGGCGGAATGGACGATGCAGGGGCGCGAACATCCGTCGGCGGCGGACCGGGTTTCGCGAATGATCGAGGTCACCGACACGACGCGGCGTTTGCTGGCCGGTGAGACGGTGACGTTCGCGGGTCAGCATGTTCGGCTTCAGGACGCGGCGCTGGCGCTACCGCGGCCGGCACAGGAGCCGGTGCCGGTTCTGGTCGGCGGCAATGGGAATCGGGTGCTTCGGTATGCGGCTGCCAACGCGGAGATCGTCGGGTTCTCCGGGCTCGGGCGGACGCTGCCCGATGGTCGTAATCATGAGGTTCGGTGGGGTCGCGAGCAGATCGACGCGCAGGTCGAGCTCGCGCGCAACGCTGCGGAGCAAGCCGGGCGTAGGCCGGCGTTCGAGGCGCTGGTGCAGCACGTGGAGATCACCGAGGACGCAGAGGCGGCCTGTGCTCGCTTTGCCGAGGACATTCCGACGACCGGTGTCGCCGAGTTGCTCGGGTCGCCGTACGTCTTGATCGGCACGGTCGATGAGCTGGTCACCGAGTTGCGGGGGCATCAGAAGCGTTGGGGGTTCGACCGATTCGTCATGCGGGCCGCTGCCCGTACGGCTGGTGCGCAGATCCTCGAGGCGCTCGCCTCATCCGAGTAGCTGCGCCGGACCTGCCCCTCTTGTCAGAGCTGATGAGAGGGCTGGGTCGGGCGTTTGAATGCTGGCGATTTGTGGTGGGTATTACCTCAGGCGAGCAGCATGCGTAGATGCGCATATCTACGTAACTAGATGTATTTTCTCTATTCATACCTACTAGCTCTAGCTGACCTACACGACACGCCCTTCTCCGGAACCCGAAGTAGCCCAACCGAACTGCCCGCCGAGCTATCCCACTCCCCTTCCCCACTGAAGGGCCTCGCTGCCTGACCACTCCCCTCGCTTCCCGACCAACCCACCGCCGCAGATCCTCCTGAAACGGACATACGACCAGTTACGCTGTCCCCCAGGTCCATGGCCCGGTCCCCCGGTTGAACAGGAGTCCGATGCGATCAGCACGCCGTCGCCACGTCTTGGCCATCCTCGCGGCCGCCACCGCAGTGCTCACGGTCGGCAGCACCGCAACCGGCGCCGCCCGACCGGAACCACCCGCACAGGTCGCCCCGCTCGGCGCCGACTTCCGCTGGGGTGTCGCCGCATCCGGATACCAGTCCGAGGGCCATGCACCCGACAGCAACTGGTCGCGCTACGTCACCGCAGGCAAAACCCATGACCCGTACGGCGATTCGATCGACTTCTTCACCCGCTACCGCTCCGATATTGCCCTGGCCGCGCAACTCGGCGTCAAGGTCTACCGGATCGGCCTGGAGTGGGCTCGCGTGCAACCGCGGCCCGGCGAGTGGGACGAGAGCGGACTCCGCTTCTACGACAACGTCATCGCGGCGATCACCGCGGCTGGCATGCAACCGATGCTCACCATCGACCACTGGGTCTACCCCGGCTGGGAGGTCGACCGCGGCGGCTGGCGCAACGCGGGCATCGTCGAGGACTGGCTGGCTAACGCCCGCGCCCTCGTCGACCGCTACGCCGCGGCCGACCCGCTGTGGGTCACCTTCAACGAGCCCACCTTCTACATCGTCAACGAGTTACAGAAGGGCGGCATCTCACCCGCCGACATCCCCGCGATGCACGACCGAATCGCGCAGGCGCACAACGGCATCTACGACTACATCCATGCCGCGCAGCCCGGCGCGCAGGTCACCAGCAATGTCGCCTACATCCCCACCGGCGAAGACCTGATCAACAAACCGCTGCTCGACAAGATCGGCGGCCGGCTCGACTACATCGGCATCGATTACTACTACGGCCTCTCCCCCGAATCCCTGCTGGCCGGCCCACCCGACTTCGAACGCCTGTGGACCCAGCCGCTACAGCCCGAAGGCATCTACTACGCCCTCCAGCACTACACCCGCCAGTACCCCGGAAAGCCGCTCTACATAGTCGAAAACGGCATGCCGACCGAGAACGGCGCACCCCGAGCCGACGGCTACACCCGCGCCGACAACCTCCGCGACACCATCTACTGGCTGCAACGCGCCAAATCCGACGGCATGAACGTCATCGGCTACAACTACTGGAGCCTCACCGACAACTACGAGTGGGGTTCCTACACCCCACGTTTCGGCCTCTACACCGTCGACGTGCTCACCGACCCCACCCTCACTCGGCGACCAACCGACGCGGTCCCCGCCTACACGGCCCTCACGCAGGCCGGCGGCGTTCCGCCCGACTACCGCCCCACCCGAGCACCCCAACCCTGCTCCTTCGTCGACGCCGCAGCCAGCTGCCTGGACCCGGTCACCGTCCCCCGATGACCGAACCCGCAGACCCCACCGGGGTTCTCCAACGCTGGCAGCACTCCGGAGCCATCTGGCGCGTCCTCGCCCGTCGGCCGGACCAAGTAACCATCGGCCTCTACGAATGCACCGGCGGCCAAGAAGTCGACCGATTCACCTCCGCCGACCCCACCCTTCTGCACTTCCTGGGCAATCGCCTCAGCAGCGACGACTGACCACCGGAGGCGCTACCCGCGGTCAGGGGTTCGGGCGGTAGCCGAGCATGTCGAGTAGGCCGTCGAGTTGGAGTTCGAAGAGTTCGGCGCGGTCGGCGAAGGTTTCGGTGCCGTACATGTCGAAGAGGTCGGCGCTCACGGCGCCGAAGAGGCTGGCCCAGAAGGTAACTCCGCGGACGATGAGCCAGTCGGGGATGTCTACGTCGAGTTCGGCGCGGATCTGGGCGAAACTTGTTGCGAGGGGCGAGGTTACGTGGACTTCGGCGGCCGGGGGCTGGAGCCGGTTCGCGCGGTAGGCGCGGTCGAAGAGGGATTGCAGGGTAATGATGACCCGGGTGCCGGGGGCCATGGTTTGGTCGGCGGGGGCGTCGTAGCCGGGGACCGGGGTGCCGAAAAGCAGTCCGTAGCGGGCGGGTTCGGCGTGTGCCCAGCGGCGGACGGTGCGGGCGAGGACGCGCAGCTGCTCGATCGGGTCGTCGGGCGCCTCGGCCAGCGCGGCGTCGACGGCGTCGCCGAGGTCGTTGTAGCCATCGACGACGAGCAGGGTGAGTAGTTCGTCGCGGCTGCTGACGTAGCGGTAGACGGCCGAGGAGACGACGCCGAGGTCGCGGGCGACCGCGCGGAGCGAGAGCGCCGCGGCGCCGTCGGTGGCCAGATGCTCGCGGCCGATGCGGACTATGTCGTTCATGGTCTGGGCCCTTGCTCGGGCGCGCGGGGTCGTCGGCATGTGTTCACGGTGCAATATCCAGAGAGCGTTGTCAACAACAGTGAGCACTGCTCTTGACAAATCAGAAGTCGCTGCCGCATGCTCATTCACATCAGAGAGCGCTGCTCTCTAAAACGAAAAGCTCCACCCTCGAAAGGGATTCACCACATGTCTGACCTGCACATCGTCACCGGCGCCGGACCCGTCGGAACGACCATCGCCGAGCAGCTGGCCGCCGCGGGCAACCAGGTGCGCGTGCTCACCCGCTCCGGCAGCGGACCGAAGCACCCGCTCATCGAACTCCGCCGGGTCGACGCCTCGAATCCGGAGCAGCTGTCCGGCCAGTTCGACGGCGCGACGGCGGTCTACCACTGCATCCACGGCTCGCAGCACTCCGCGAAGGTCTGGCGCGCCGAGATGCCCGCGGCCGAGCAGGTCGTGCTGAACGAGGCCGGAAAGGCCGGCGCGGTCGTCGTCTTCCCGGAGAGCCTGTACTCCTACCTGCCGACCGACGGGCCGATCCGCGAAACATCCACCCGCACAGGCAGTTCCGGCAAGGGGGCGGTGCGCGAGGAGTTGCTGCGCGCCCGCGACGCACACGCCACCCCGACGGTCAGCGTCGCCGCCGCCGACTTCCTCGGCCCGCACGTGCACGCCTCGATCGCCGGCGATCAGATGTTCACGCCGATCCTCGCGGGCAAGCGAGTCACCGCCCTCGGCAACATCGACCTCCCCCACTCCTTCACCTACATCCCCGACCTCGCCGCGGCCATGATCCGCGCGGCCGCCGACAAGTCCCTGCACGACACCGTCCTGCACGCGCCCACCGCACCCGCCATCACTCAGCGTCAGCTCATCACCGCCATCGCGGACGCGGCAGGCGCGCCGAAACCGACGATCACGGCCATGCCGGTCTGGCTGATGAAGCTGATCGGCGTAGCCAACCCGCTGCTGCGCGAGCTGAGCGAACTCGGCTACCAGCTCGAGCGGCCGTTCGTGCTCGACTCCACCGACAGCGAGCACAAGCTGGGTCTGCGCCCCACTCCGCTCGACGAGGCCGTCGCCACCACCGCCGCCTGGTGGAAATCGCAGTCCTGAGCGTGCGGAAAGCGGGTGTCGCCTGCCCAAAGCCGCGGCACCCGCCCTGGTTCGGCGCACAACCTACTCGGTAGTAGTGTTAGCCGAGTCACTGGCGACCCGATCGAGGAGCTTCCTATGGACCAGCGAGCAACGGATTTCGACGTCCTCATCGTCGGTTCTGGCTTCGGGGGCAGCGTCACCGCACTCCGGCTGGTCGAAAAGGGCTACAAGGTCGGCGTGCTCGAGGCGGGCCAGCGGTTCGCCGACGACGAGCTGCCCAAGAACAGCTGGGAACTGAAGAAGTTCCTCTGGGCACCGAAACTCGGCTGCTACGGCATCCAGCGCATCCACCTGCTGCGCGACGTCCTCATCCTCGGCGGCGCGGGGGTCGGCGGCGGATCGCTGAACTACGCCAACACGCTGTACGTGCCGCCGGAGCCGTTCTTCCGGGACGCGCAGTGGCGCGACATCACCGACTGGCGCACCGAGCTCGAGCCGTATTACGAACGCGCGCAGAAGATGCTCGGCGTGGTGCGCAACCCGCACATGACCCCGGCCGACGAGGTGTTCAAGCAGGTCGCCGACGACCTCGGGGTGGGCGACACCTTCGTGCAGACCCCGGTCGGCGTGTTCTTCGGCGAACCAGGAAAGACCGTGGCGGACCCGTACTTCGGTGGCGTCGGCCCCGAACGGACCGGCTGCGTCGAATGCGGTGACTGCATGGTCGGCTGCAAGTTCGGCGCCAAGAACACGCTCGTGAAGAACTATCTCTACCTCGCGGAAAAGGCCGGCGCGGAAGTCATTCCGATGACCACCGTGACCGACCTGCGCCCGCACCCGGACGGCACCTGGGACGTGTCCACCGCGCGCACCGGCGCGTGGGTGCGCAAGCAGCCCAAGACCTTCAGCGCCGCGAACGTGGTGCTCGCCGCAGGCACCCGGGGCACCCAGCAGCTGCTGTTCGCCATGCGGGACAAGGGCGCGCTGCCGGAGCTCTCCGATCGCCTCGGCCAGCTGACCCGCACCAACTCCGAGTCGATCGTCGGCGCGGCGACCAAGAAGGTCACGCCCGGTGTCGATTTCACCAAGGGTGTCGCGATCACCTCGTCGATCCACCCGACGCCGGACACGCATATCGAGCCGGTCCGGTACGGCAAGGGTTCCAACGCGATGGGCCTGTTGCAGACGCTGATGGTGGACGGCGGCGGGCGCATTCCGCGCTGGCTGCGCTTCCTCGGCATCCTGCTGCGCCGCCCGATGGACCTGCTGAGCTTCCTGAGCACCAAGGACTGGAGCGAGCGGACCATCATCTCGCTGGTCATGCAGCACCTGGACAACTCGATCACCACCTACACCAAGCGCGGGCTCTTCGGTCGCAAGCTGACCAGCAAACAGGGTCACGGCGAACCGAATCCGACCTGGATTCCGGTGGGCAACGACGTCACCCGCCGGGTGGCCGCCAAGATCGGCGGCATCGCCGGCGGCAGTTGGGGCGAGATCTTCAACATTCCACTCACCGCCCACTTCCTCGGCGGCGCGGTGATCGGCGCGGACGCGGAACACGGCGTGATCGATGGTTACCACCGCGTTTACGGCTATCCGACGCTCAGCGTTGTCGATGGTGCCGCCGTTTCGGCCAACCTCGGCGTGAATCCGTCGCTCACCATCACCGCTCAGGCCGAGCGCGCCGCGGCGTACTGGCCGAACAAGGGCGAGGTGGATACCCGGCCCGCGCTCGGTACCGCCTATCAGCAGATCGCTCCGGTCGCACCGGCGAAGCCCGTGGTACCCGCGAACGCGCCTGCCGCGCTGGTGCTTCCGATCGTGCAGATCAGAGAGACCCCGGCCGCGGGCTGATCGCGGTCCGCGCCGGGCGTTTTCCGCAACGGTGCGTCGGCCGCATTTCGGTGCGGCCGAGCACTCGGAACCCGCCGGTATGGTCGATTTCATGGAGTGGAGTTTTCGTGCGGCCGAAGAGCTTTCGGCCGCCTTGCGCGCTGGTGCGGTGACCTCGGTCGAGCTGACCGAGGAGGCGATCGCTCGGATCGAGCGAGACGACAAGGTGATCAACGCGGTCTGCGTGCGGGACTTCGACAACGCGCGCGCCGCCGCCCGCGCCGCGGACGAGGCCCGCGCCCGCGGCGAAGACGGCCCGCTGCTGGGCATTCCGGTGACGGTCAAGGAGTCCTACAACATGGCCGGGCTGCCCACGACCTGGGGCATGCCGCAGTTCGAGGACTATGTGCCCGCCGAGGACGCGGTACAGGTCGCGCGGATCAAAGCCGCGGGCGCGGTGATCCTCGGCAAGACCAACGTGCCGTTCATGCTGCAAGAGTGGCAGAGCTTCAACGAGATCTACGGCACCACCAACAATCCGTGGGACCACAGCCGCACGCCGGGCGGCTCGTCCGGCGGTTCGGCCGCGGCCCTGGCCTCCGGATTCGGCGCGCTGTCCATCGCCTCCGACATCGCCGGTTCACTGCGCACGCCCGCACATTTCTGCGGCGTCTACGCGCACAAACCGACGCTCGGACTGGTGGCGAATCGCGGTATGGTCCCGCCGCCGGCACCTGCCCTGCCGACCGAACACGACCTCGCCGTCGTCGGTCCGATGGCTCGTACCGCCCGTGACCTCTCCGTTCTGCTGGACGTGATGGCCGGGCCCGACCCGCTTACCCACGGCGTCGCCTACAACTTGACGCTGCCGCCCACGCGCCACGAACAACTCGGCGACTTCCGCGTCCTGGTCCTCGAGGATCACCCGCTCATTCCGACCTCGTCCGCGGTGCGGGCAGGCGTGAACCGGGTGGCCGACGCGCTGACCGAGGCGGGCGCGAAGGTCGAACGGCACAGCCCGCTGCTGCCCGATCTCACCGAGGCTGCGACTCTTTATGTGCAACTGCTGGGTTCGAACCTCTCCGCGAATTTTCCTGCGGACAGGTACGAGCAGCTGCGTGCCCACGCCGCCGGGCTGAGCGCGGACGATCAGAGTCTGGCCACGACGTGGTTGCGCGGCATGGTGTTCAGCCATCGCGACTGGGTCCAGGCGAACAACCGGCGCGAGCAGCACCGCCACGGCTGGCGGCAATTCTTCGCCGAGTTCGATGCCGTGGTCTGCCCGATCACCTCGACGCCCGCGTTCCCGCACGACCACGAGCAGAGCATCACCGAACGGAAGATCGACATCGACGGCGTCGAATACCCGTTCCTCGACCAGTTCGCCTGGGCCGGTCTGGCCACCATGCCCGGCCTGCCCGCCACGGTCATCCCGACCGGCCTGTCCCCCGCGGGCTTGCCGGTGGGCGTGCAGCTGATCGGTCCGATGTTCGAGGACCGCACCCCGCTGCGGCTGGCCGAACTGCTGGAGCAGCGGATCGGCGGCTTCCAAGCACCGCAATAGGTTCCGGTCGGTAGCATGCGGGCACGCTGCGGGAGGTGCCCGGGCGGCTGACGGAGGGTGGCGCATGCCGGAGGACGACCTGAGGCGGCAACTCGCTGAACGGTTTCGTGAGGTCAACGGCGACCATCCGATGACGGCCGCCGACGATGCCTACGTCAGCGCACAGTTCGTCGTGCTCGATGAGCTGTGCGCGGCGCAGGGTCGCGACGCCGACGAAACCCGCAGGCTGATGTTGGCGCGGCACTTGCCGATTCCGGGTTACCTGCGCTCCGACGGCGCCGAGATGGTGCCGCGCGACCTGTTCGCCCTCGCCGAGGCCGCGGGCGGCGTGGACCGGCTCGAGGCCTGGTTCACCGCCCGCTGGCCCGATCCGGACCTCGGTCAGCAGGAGTGGAACGCCTACCTCAGCGGACAGTACGTGTGCCTGCATTCGGTGCGGCCCACCAACATTCAGCGCAAAGAGTTCCTGACCAGCGCGATCGATGCCGCGACCAACCAACCCGATGTCGGTTCACCCGAGTGGTACGAGCGCCTGCACGCGTTGATCGACGAACTCGACGCCCTGGAGCCCGCGTTCACCGACTACGACCGACTTCGCTTCGGCGGACCGACCTCGCGCCAGATCTACATCGACTCGGTGCGCGCCCGTTTCCCGCTGCCCAAGGTCACACCGCAGTAGGCACCGAGTGGTACCGACGGCGGTGTTCGGCCCAGGGTTCGTGCTGTTCCTCCGGGGACATCGCGAGTAGCAAACGCAGTTGGGCCCAATGGGTTTCGTCGGTGGGGGTGTAGATCTGGACCCAGGCGCCGGCCACCGCGGGGATCGACATGCTGGTGATGACCATTTCCAGTTGGCCGACGGCGAGATTGCGGATCTGTTTGATCCGGTTGGCCGGGATCGCGACGTCGTTGCGGGCCCACAGGGTGGCGAAATCGGTGCTGGCGGTGCACATCTCCTCGATGAACTCCTGCCAGGTCGGGTCGTCGAGGTTCTTCGCGTAGGCGCCGCGCAGGTAGGCGACCATGCGGCGCAGGTCGTCCCAGCAGTGCTTGTAGGTGTTGCAGCACTGCGGGGTGAGGAATACGCGGCGGGCTACGTTGCGCTCCCCCATCAGGAATCCCGGGCAGAGTGCGGCGTACGGCTCGTTGAAGGCCAGCACGTCGTACCGCGCGCTGAGCACCGCGGCGGGCAGCGGCGCCAGGTGGTCGAGGATGGTCTGCATCTCTTCCGGCAGTGCGCTGTTCGCGTGCGGGCTCGGCACGGTCGGGACCTCGGCGAGGCGGTAGAGATGCCCGCGCTCGGCGTCGTCGAGGGCCAGGGTCCGGGCGACCGCGTCGAGCACCTGGACGCTGACGTTGATCTGGCGGCCCTGTTCGAGCCAGGTGTACCAGGTGACGCCGATGCCGGACAGCTGTGCGACCTCTTCGCGGCGCAATCCCGGTGTGCGGCGGCGTGGTCCGGGTGGCAGCCCGACGTCGTCCGGGGAGATCTTGGCTCGTCGCGACTTGAGGAAGGTTCCCAGTTCCGCGCGGCGCGCTTTGCGCACCGCCCGCACATCGAGCACATCGGTCATCCACTGATCGTGCCGTAAATCGGTAGCGGTATCCAGGTGCTGCTAGTACCCGTTTTAGCGCAGGAGTGCGTCGAGGCTGCTCAGCAGATGCTCGCGAATCGCGGTCCAGTCCGACCACTCCGGCGCCGCGCCGGGAATCGCGGCCACCAGCGCGACGCCGCGGACAGTGGCCACGGCCATGTCCAGCAGGCTCTCGAAGCCCGCGGACTCGGCGTAGGTGGGCAGAGCCGCCCGCGCCTGTCTGCGAAAGCTGTCCATGCCGACCGTGGTCAGTTCGACTGCGCTGCGCGCGATTTCGCTGTCGGTGCGGGCGACGTTGAACAGCTCGAGCACCGCGGGGGCAATGGGCAGGCAATGCAATCGCCACAGCCGATCCAGCATCACCGCGGCGATCTCGCGTTCGCTGGACCCCGGCGCGGGGGACGTGACGAACTCACCGAACAGCTGCTCCCCTAGCCGGGCCATCGCCGCGTCGACCAGCGCGGCCTTCGACGGAAAGTAGTACTGCTGGGCGCCTTGGCTCACGCCGGCCCGCTCGGCGACGGTGCGCGTGGAGGTGCCGGCGTAACCGACCTCGATCAGGCTGGCGACGGTCGCGTCGAGCAAGGCGGCGACAGTTCCGGTTCGCCGTTCGGCCTGCGTCCGCTTCGCGCTGCTCACCGGCCCAGCATAGCAAAACATGTCGATCGACTTGTTAAGTCGATCGACTTGGAATAATCTCTGGGGCACCCGATCCAGGAGGCTCCGTGGCCGACAGTCCGACCCAACAACCGATCAAGCGGTTCATTTCCTCCTTGGTCTGCATCCCCCTGTTCCTCGCGATGCTGATCGACGAGAACATCCGCACCTTCGCGATCGTCAACGCGGTGGTGCAGCTGGTCTTGTTCGTTGCCGTCGCGTGCATTCCGGCGTGGCGCACCCGTCGGATGACTTACGTCGACATCGCGTGGCCGTGGGGTCTGGTCGTGCTGGGCGTGGAAGTCCTGGCATTCGGCGACTTCTCGCTGTTCGTCGCCGCGATCGCCTGCTTCTATCTGGTCGTTGGCGCCCGGATGGGCCTGGCCGCGGTCGCCCTCTTGCGCACCGGCGAATTCGACAAGGAGCTACCCCGGTATCGGTTCCAGCGCTTGCGCTGGCGGCGCACGTCGCTCGGCAGCGAACGCGTCGACCTGGTCGCCGAGGTCCTCGTGCAGGGCTGGGCGAACTGCACGGTGCTCGCGGTGCCCGCCGCGCTCGCCGTCTCCACCGACAATCCGACCTTCGGCGCACTCACCATCGTCGGACTCGTCGTCTGGGCGGGTTCCTGGATTCTGGAATCCACCGCGGACATGCAGAAGCTACGATTCGGCGCGGCCTCGAAGCGGGCGGGCGTCAAGCGCAGCTGCGATGTCGGGCTGTGGAAGTACAGCCGGCACCCGAACTACTTCTTCCAGTGGATGCAGTGGAACGCCGTGGCGATCATGTGCCTACCCGAACTCGTCGACCATCTCGGCCGGACGAACCTGTACACCGCGATCTGGCTCGTCATCGGACTGATCGGGTGCTCGGCCACCATGTACTGGTGCCTGGTCTTCTACACCGGCGCCGTCCCCGCCGAGTACTACAGCGTGCAGAAGCGCCCGGACTACCGCGACTATCAGGCGCGCACCAACCGGTTCTTCCCCGGACCCGCCCGCGTCTAGGTCGGCGTGGCATGTCGCACACCCGACAAATCCCCTGGTAGAGGTAACAATTCGAGCATCGCCCCGGCACCCGATAGTTCGGGGCGTGCTCCTGCTCGAGTTATTCGGTAAGTTGATCACTTGTGCCCAAGTCCCGGATGCTGGAGTTTCCACGCACGGGCCCAACACTTTTCATACTGGCCGCGAGTGCCGCTCTGGCGGTGATCCTGCTGTTCACCACGGTCGACCCGTGGCTGGACCGGGCAGGCATCCTGGACGGCGGGCTGGACGTGCATGTATATCGGGACGGCGCCTGGCGCATCCTGCACGGACTGCCGCTCTACACCGAGCCGACCATTGCTGGGCTCCTGTACACCTACACGCCCTTCTCGACCATCGCCTTCATCCCCATCGTCGCCATCCCGTGGCTGTGGGTCGCCGACACCTGGCTGATCTTGAATCTGCTGGTGCTCGTCGGCTGCGTCCTGCTGAGCTGGCGCATCCTCGGCTACCGGATCAACGGCCAACTCGTCGCCGTCAGTGCCCTGCTGGCGATCACCCTCGCGTTCATCGAACCGGTCCGCACCACGCTGTTCTACGGGCAGATCAACCTGATGCTGATGCTGCTCGTCCTGTGGGACTTCTCCCGCACCGACCGCAGCAGGCTGCGCGGCATCGGCGTCGGCATCGCCGCGGGCATCAAACTCGTCCCCGCCTATTTCGTCGTCCAGTTCCTCGCGCTGCGCCAATGGCGCTCGGCCGCTACCGCGGTGGCCGCGTTCGTCGCATCGATCGTTCTGGCGTGGATCGTGCTGCCCGCCGACTCCCGGCAGTACTGGACCTCAACCTTCTTCCAGTCCAATCGCATCGCCGACGACATGCACCCGTCGAACCAATCCATCCGCGGCGCCATCGCCCACCTGACCCATCACCCCGCGCCGGTCTGGCTCTGGCTGCTCATCGCAGGCACAGTCACCCTGGTCAGCCTCGCGATCACCGTCGGTCTCGTCCGGCACGGCGAGCACCTGCTCGCGGTCACCCTGGCCGGCCTCACCGCCTGCGCGGTATCCCCGTTCTCCTGGGACCACCACTGGGTCTGGTTCGTGCCCCTGTTCGTCTACCTCGTGCACCGAGCGCAATCACACTGGGCCTGGTGGCTGGTCGCCGCAGCGCTTTTCGCCTCGATCGGCGCATGGACCTGGGAGTACGACCCGAACTATGTAGTCGTCGGCCTGTTCCTGTTCCCACCGTGGTGGCCGGGCGCGCAACT
The DNA here is from genome assembly GCF_040681495.1 of Nocardia sp. NPDC051756. Lineage (NCBI taxonomy): Bacteria > Bacillati > Actinomycetota > Actinomycetes > Mycobacteriales > Nocardiaceae > Nocardia > Nocardia sp. NPDC051756. Next base: position 710,885 of record NZ_JBFAYV010000006.1, read on the forward strand.
GCTGATCAACAGCTTCGTCATCGTCTACGCCATCGTTCTCATCGGCGCGACCATCGTCCTGTTCCGCCGCCGCGCGGGCCTCGAAGTCGCCGACGAGGTCCACGCAGCGGCGTAACCGCTCAGAGCAGGTGGAGCAGTTCCAGATCGGTGACGTACTTGTCGATCAGTGCTTCGGTCAGGTGCGGGATGTCCTTGTCCGCACCGATTCCCGCGGCCTGCACCGCCGCCTGGAACTTCTTGGCGGGCAGGAGCGAACCGCGGATCGGCGCGCGCTGGTGACGGTAGGCGTCGAGCAAGGGCAGGACCGACGCCTGACGTTGCTTCTCCGGTAGTGCGCGAATGGCCGTTTCGAAACGCGCGAACCACTCGGCATAGTCCGTGATCCGCTGGATATGGCGGCCGGAATCGATCATCCAGTCGACGAATTCGTCCAGGGAGATGCCGTCGTCGTGCGGGTTCCAGGCATCGTAGGTTTGGAAGCCCTCGGTGGCCTGGAGGCCGAGGGTGGTGATCGCCTCGGCGGTGAAATCCGCGGGGAGCCCGTCGTAGTGGGCACGCTGACGCTTGCCGTCGGCGTCGGTTGTGTAGAACGAGTACGGCGCGATGCCTGTGGCGGCGATGCTCAGGATGAGGCGGGTGAAAACGTCGGGCACGTTGAGTTGGCCGGCGTAGCGACGGTCGGCCAGGATCATGTCCGAACGGAACACGGCAACCGGTAGCCCGCACAGGTCGTGCGCCTCGCGCAGCAGGACCTCGCCGGCCCACTTGCTGTTGCCGTAGCCGTTGGCATACCCCTCGCGCACGACGCGGACCGCGCTCATCTCGCGAATGTCGGTGTCCTCCTCGAACACTGCCGGATCGACCTGATCGGCCACACCGACAGTCGACAGGTACGTGACCGGCTTACGCTGCGCGGTGATGGCCAGGCGGATGATCTCGGCGGTGCCGACCACATTCGGCCCGAACAGCTGACTGTAGGGCAGGACGTGATTGACCAGCGCGGCCGGGTGCACGATCAGGTCGACCGTCTCGGCGAGCCGCTGCCAGGTCGCTTCGTCCAGACCGAGATCCGGGTCACCGATGTCGCCGGCCAGCACCTCGAGGTTCCGGGCGGCCAGTTCCTGGTAGTGCGCAACGAGTTTCGGATCGCCGCTGTCGAACGCCGCATCCAGACGTTTGCGGGCCGCGGCCGCGTCGCTGCCGCGCACGATGCAGATCAGCGTGCCGCCGGTCTTATCCAGTCGCTCCAGCCATTCCAGGCAGAGGAAGCGGCCGAGGTAACCGTTCGCGCCCGTGAGCAGGACCGTCCGCGCCGGCGCCGGCGCAACCGGAATCGTGGTGGCGGCGGCCAGGGTTCGCGCATCGATGAACTTGTCCAGGGTGAGGTCGGCGGCGCGGATCTCCGGGCCGGTGCCGTGCACCGAGGTGACCGTGGGCCGCTTCGCGCCCGAATCCCGTTCGGCCTCGATGTATTTCGCGATCTCCCGGAGATTGTTGGCGGAGCTGATGATGACGCCGACCGGCACCTCGACCCCGAAGGTGTCGTTGAGCAGGTTCGAAAACGACAGCGCCGACAGCGAATCGCCGCCGAGATCGGTGAAGTGCGCGTCGGGTCGCAGCTCGGTGGCGGCGATGCCGAGCATGGCGCGCGCCGCGTGGCTCACCGTGTCGAGCACCGGGCGCGACGCGGCTTCGCGGCGCAGCTCCAGCATTTCGTCGCTCTGCCGGGCCGCGTGATCGGTGTAGATCTGCTCGAGGCGTTCCCCGTAGCGCTCCTTCAGCTTGGGGCGCAACAACTTCGCGATGCCGGAGAGCAGCCCGTTCTCCACGGTGAACGGCTCGGTCTCGATCAGGAATTCGCGCGGGATCTCGTAGGACTGGAGGTCCGCGGCCTTGGCCAGCTGCTGAATCGATTCGGCCAGTGCGGATTTCAGCGCGTCGGTGTCGGTGTCGCGCAGCGCGGCCTCGGTCGGCACGATCACCGCGACCAGGTAGGCGCGTTCGCTGCTGCCGTAGATGTAGATCTGCCGGATCAGCGGGCTGGTCGCGAAGACCGCCTCGAGATTGGCGACGGTCACGAACTCGCCCTGGGACAGCTTGAGCACATTGTTGCGGCGATCGACGTACACCAGCTCATCGGGCCCCAGCTCGGCCACGATGTCGCCGGTCCGGTAGAAGCCCTCCTCGTCGAAGATCTCCGCGGTGATGTCGGGTCGCTTGTAGTACCCGGGGATCTGGGTCTTCGCCTTCACCAGGAACTCACCGCGTGGATACGGTTGATCGGTGCGGAAGTAGCCGAGCTCGGGCACATCGACGAGCTTGTACTCGGTGACCAGCGGGCGCTGGATCCGGTTGTCCATCAGGATGCCCGCGCCGGCTTCGGTCGAACCGTACCCGTCGTGCAGCTGCACGTCGAGCACGGACTCCATGAAGGCCCGCATCTCCGCGGACAACGGTGCGCTGCCGACGATCGCACCGAGCAGCCGTCCGCCCAGATAGTCTTGCCGCAGTTCGGTTTTCACTTCTTGCTCAAGCGCAGCCGGATCGACGCCGGCGCCGGAGCGCCGATCGATCTCGCTGCGGTAGCGCTGAAAGATCATGTCGCACACGCGCGGAACGAAGAAGATCTCGGTGGGCCGCACCAGCGCGATGTCCTCGAACAGCGTCGACATGTCGCTCTTGGCCGCGAAATACGCGGTGCCGCCGCGGGCCAGCACGCCGATCAAGGACAACCGGCCGGCGATGTGGCTCATCGGCATGTAGTTCAGATTGATGCCCACGCCGGTGGCCAGCCCCTGCCACCCCGCCCGCGCCAGGCGCTCGGTGTAGATCGCCCCCTTCGGCGTGCCGGTGCTGCCCGAGGTGTAGATGAGCAGGGCGAGCGGGTCGTCGTCGGGGCCGGGGACGAACACCGGCGCCTGCGGCAGTGCGCTGCCGCGTTCCAGTACGTCGGCCAGCGTCTCGACGATGACCGTGCTGCCCGCGTCGGCCAGGCGCTGGCGGGCGGATTCGACCGCCGCGCGCTGCGCATCGTCTGCGGGCTGGTAGTCGAACACCACCAGGCGCTCAGGCGAGGTGCCCGCGAGCAGGCAGTCGACCGCCGCCGCAAGATGATCCGGCGTCGAGGCGAGCAGCCGGGGCTCGGTCTCGGTGAGGATCGAGGTCAGCTGGGAGACCGCCGCGCTCGCCTGCAATGGCACGGTGACCGCACCCATATGCATGATGGCCAGGTCCAGCGTCAGATAGTCGGTGCTGGTGAAGCCGAGCAGCGCAATGAAATCGCCTGCGCGCAAGGGCTTTTCGGAATCACTCTGCCAGGCGGTGGCCACCGCGCCGACTCGCCGCCACAGTTCGCCATAGGTGATGGTCTCGAACCTGGGCAGCAACCGCACCGATTTCGCGCCGGTCGCATCATCGGTGACCAACTCGAACGCGCGCTGCCCGACGGCGGGCCGATCGGCATAACCTTCCATCGCCGTGGCAACGACCTCGGCGATCCGCTTCTCGGGTTCCCGCATGGCCGCGGCCACCGCCTCGATCGGCCGCGCGGCCTTCACCTGTTCGTCGTCGGCAAACAATTGCGCGATTCGGCGCTGTAGTCGCTCGTCGCGTGAACCAACCGCCATGGCAAATCTCCCTCGCTGAGAAAGTTGGAAACGCCCTGCATCTTTCAAACAGGTTAGCCTGTCTAAGTATTTCGGGATAGACAGCGTTCCGGCGACGAATTAGGTGGTCTCCGCCACATCTCACCGGAATAATATGCCGCGGAGCGGACATTCCTCGCGAACCGCACGCCTATCCGGGTGTTGCCAGTACCAGTTTTATTGGGCTCCTGTTACTGGTGTCGCGCAGCCCGCAGGATCAGTACATGACGCAGATCTTGTCGCCGGATTCGGCAGCCGCGCAGCCGGTTACCGCGCCCCCGGCAGCACCACCCGCCGCGTACGGTGCGCGGCGCACCCTGGCCATCCTCGCAGTGATTCTCACCGGTCAGTTCATGGCCGTGCTCGACGCCTCCATCGTCAATGTCGCGATTCCCTCGATTCGCAGTTCCCTGCACACCTCCGGCGCGGCTTTGCAGCTGATCGTGGCCGGATATGTCATTGCCTATGCCGTTCTGCTGGTGACCGGCGCCCGGCTCGGCGATCGATTCAGCCAGCGGCGGATGTTCATCGCCGGATTGGCGCTGTTCACGCTCGCCTCGCTGGTCTGCGGGCTGGCCTGGAACGAAACCTCGCTCATCGTGTTCCGATTCGCCCAGGGCGTGGGCGCGGCGGCAATGGTGCCGCAGATCATGACGCTCATTCAGCGCAATTTCACCGGCAATGCCCGGGCCAAGGCGCTCAGTGTGTATTCCGCGATCATCTCCGGCGGCATGGTCGCCGGGCAGGTGCTCGGCGGGCTCATCGTCAACGCCGACGTGTGGGACAGCGGCTGGCGCGGGGTGTTCCTGGTCAACGTGCCGATCGGCCTGGTGCTGCTGGTGGTCGCGCCGCGGGTGCTGCCGACGGTGACCCAGCGATTCGATCGCAAGCTCGACCTGGCCGGGCTGACCGTGCTCACCGTGGCGGTGCTGGCCCTGGTCCTGCCCTTGGTGCTGGGCCGCGAGCTCGATTGGCCGCTGTGGTCGTGGATCTCGTTGGGCGCGTGCGTGATCGCGTTCGCGGCGTTCGTCGGGATCGAGCGGGCGGTCGCGGCGCGCGACGGCGAGCCGTTGTTCTCGCACCGGGTGCTGGCCGCGCCGGGACTGCTGCTCGCCGCGGCGACCCTGTTCGTGGTGATGGCGACCTTCGGCGGGTGGATGTTCGTGATGGCCATCCACTTGCAGAGCACGCTCGGCTACAGCGCATTGCATGCCGGCCTGCTGTTCATCCCGATGGGTTTGACCTTCGCCGCCGCCGGCCTGAATTGGGAGCGCGTCCCACATCGCTTCCACGCCAAGATGATTCCGCTCGGGCTCGTGCTGGCCGCGGCGAGCATGGTGGCCGTGGGCGTGTTGCTGCGCAACGGCGCGGAGGTCGGGCCGCTGGCACTGGTACTACTCGGGCTCTGCGGCATGGGCAACGGGTTCGCGTTCAGTCCGCTGATGACGCGGACGCTGGCCAAGGTGCCGATGAGCCTGGCCGCGGACGCCAGCGGAATCCTGGTGACGAATGTGCAGCTCGGCATCGTGGTCGGCATCGCGTCGTTCGGCACGCTGTTCCTCGGCCTGGCCGGCAGTACGGCGCTGTCCGCGTCGCACGCGCTGGGCGGCACGGCGATCGCCGAGGGGGTGACGGTGCTGGTCGCGGCGGGTCTCTCGGCTCGCGCCGCACGGTAGTTCGGCACCACGCGAATCCCGGGCCTCCCGCAGGCCCGGGATTCGCGCTGTACGGACCGGCTTCGAATCACCCCGACGCAAACCGTCGCGCTCCCCCGCGCCGGACCGCATGCTCGAGCAGGGCTGCTTCGCCCGTCGAACAGAGAGGTGTCGAAATGCCAGTGGGGCGAGCCGGTCTCGTTGGTGCGCCGCACGTCTTCGAGTCCGTCGTCGACGCGATCGGGCACACGCCGCTGGTTCGGTTGAACCGGGTGCCAGCGGCCGGGGGTGCGGCGGTGTATGCGAAGCTCGAGTTCACCAATCCCGGTGGCAGCGTGAAGGATCGGATCGCGTTGTCGATGGTGCGGGCGGCCGAGGCGAGCGGGGAGCTGCGCCCCGGCGGCACGATCGTCGAGGGGACATCGGGCAACACCGGGATCGGGCTGGCGCTGGTCGGCGCGGCGCTCGGGTATCGGACCGTGGTTGTGGTGCCGGACAAGACAAGTCGGGAGAAGATCTCGATTCTGCGGGCGCTGGGGGTGGATGTCCGGGTGACGCCCGGCGGCCGTCCCACGCATCACCCCGAGCATGTGCGCAATCTGGCCACCAGGCTCGCCGCGGAGATCCCCGGCGGGTGGCTGGCCGGTCAGTACGACAATCCGGCGAATCCCGAGGCGCACTACCGCACCACCGGGCCGGAGATCTGGGCGCAGACCGACGGGCGCGTCACGCATTTCGTGGCGGGGATCGGGACCGGCGGCACCGTGAGCGGCGCAGGACGCTATCTGCGCGAGGCTTCCGGCGGTCGCGTGCAGGTCATCGGGGCGGATCCGGAGCATTCGGTGTACGGCGGCGGGAACGGGCGCGCGTACTACGTGGAGGCGGTCGGTCACTTCCGGCATCCGGAGACCGTCGAGGACGAATGGCCGCGGTCGTATCACCGCGAGGTGCTGTCGCGGGTCGAACGGGTCGGTGACGCAGAGGCTTTCGCGGTGATCGCGCGGTTGGCGCGGGAGGAGGGGCTGCTCGTCGGCGGGTCGGCTGGGGTCTCCGTGGCGGCGGCGCTGCGGGTGGCCGCCGATCTGCCGCCGGAGGCCCTGGTGGTGGTGATCGTGCCGGATTCCGGACGGGCCTATCTGAGCAAGTATTTCGACGAGGAGTGGGTCGGCCGGCTCGGCTTCGAGGTCGGAGCCGCGGACACCGTCGGAGATGGTCAGAGCCGTTCCGGCACGGTCGAATTCGTTCCGTCGACGGCGACGGTCGCCGAGGCGCTCGAAATACTCGGCGCGGCAACGGCTCTGCCTGTCGTCCTGGATCGGCCCGGCTCGGCCGAGGTCGTCGTGGCCGAGATCCTCGGCTCCGCAACGCACGCCACGCTGACCGCCGCGCCGCAGGACGATCTGGTCATCGCGCACCTCGATCCCCCACTGCTCGTCGTCGGCGTCCGTGAATCTCGCCGGGCCGCCGCCGAACGACTGGCCGGCGACGCCCGGCCGGCACTCCTCGCCGACAACGGCGTCATCACCGCAATCCTCGATCGCACGGAAGAAGGTGTCGAATGGGCGTTTTCGCGCTCGGCATAGAACTCGACGGCGAAGGCTTCCACCCCGAGGCCTGGCGGCGCGCCACGCACGCGCCGGATCGGCTGCTCACCGGCGACACCCTGCGCACCCGGGTCGCCACGGCGGAGAACGCGGGCTTCACCCTCGTCACCTTCGCCGACTCCATCCTGCCGCCGGCAGACCTCGCGGGGCGGATCGACGCGGTGACCCGCGCGTCGTTCGTGGCCGGGACGACCAGCACCGTCGGCCTGGTTCCCACGGTCGCCACCAGCTACACCGAACCGTTCCACACCTCCTCGCAGATCGCGACGCTCGACTACGCCTCGCGCGGCCGGGCCGGATGGATCGCCGAACCGATCGATGACCCGCGGGCCGCGGCCGCCTGGGGACGCGTGCGGGTCCCCGGCGACGACCTCGCCAGGGAGCAGGACGATTCCATCGAGGTGGCGCGCCGCCTGTGGGACTCGTGGGACGACGACGCAGTGATCCGCGATTACCCCAACGGACGGTTCCTGGACCGGAACAAGCTGCACTACATCGACTTTCGCGGCGAGACCTACTCGGTGAAGGGACCGGCGATCGTGCCGCGCCCACCGCAGGGCCAACCGGTGGTGTTCGGCGCGGGCGGCGACGTCGATGTCCGGCTGGTCGCGGCCGACTCGGTGGCCGCCGCCATCGAATCGGCCGAACACGCCCGGTCGACAGCACCCATGGCGTTCGCCGAAATCGACGTCACCCTGGACACTCCCGGCGCGACCGCCGTCGAACGCCTCGGCGCCGCACCCTCGAATTCCCCTGCCCGGCTGGCCTTTTCCGGATCCGCGGCCGAGCTGGTCGACCTGCTGACCCACCTCAGCACCCACCTCGACGGCGTGCGCCTGCACCCGGCGGTCATCGACGAGGACCTTCCGGTGCTCGCCCGCGAGGTCCTGCCCGCGCTGCTGCGCACCGGCATCGCGCACCGTCCGGTGCCGGGTTCCACGCTGCGCGCCAACCTCGGCCTGGGCCGCCCCGCCAATCGCTACGCCGCGTCGAACTGACAGGAGCCAACGACATGACCGCTCATCCACGTCCGGACGCCCAGGTCCATTTCGGGGTGTTCTTCCAGGGCGTCAACCACACCACCATCTGGTCCGACCCGGCCAGCGGCTCGCAGATCGACTTCGAGACCTTCCGCCGGGTCGCGCAGACCGCCGAGCGCGGGCTGTTCGACGCGTTCTTCCTCGGCGAGGGGCTGCGGGTGCGCGAACAGGACGGCAAGATCCTGGAATTGGATATCGCGGGCCGCCCGGACGCGATCGCCCAGCTCGCCGCGCTGGCGGGCATCACCCGGCACATCGGCTTGGTCGCCACCCAGAACACCACCTACAACGAGCCCGCCGACCTGGCCCGCCGGTTGAGCGGTCTCGACCTGATCTCCGGCGGCCGCGCCGGTTGGAACGCTGTCACCACCGACAACGCCTGGACCGGGGAAAACTTCCGCCGCGGTGGCTATTTGGATCATGCGCTGCGCTACGAGCGGGCCGGGGAGTTCCTCGCCACCGCCCGCGCGATCTGGGATTCCTGGCGCGACGGCGCGATCGCCACCTCGCAGCAGAGTCCCTCGTGGGCCGGCGAGGACGCGGTCAGCCCGGTCGAGCGGTCCACCGACCACTTCCAGGTGTCGATCACCCCGACGCTCCCCCGCAGCGCCCAGGGCCATCCCGTCATCTTCCAGGCCGGCGACTCGCCCACCGGCCGCGATTTCGCCGCGGCCAACGCGGACGTCATCTTCTCCAGGCACGGAACGCATTTCGACGACGCCCTCGCCTTCGCCGACGACATCCGCGCCCGCCTGCGCGCGGCAGGCCGGCCCGAGGACGACATCAAGATCCTGCCCGGCACCCAGATCGTGTTGGCGGAGAAGGAATCCGAGGTCGAGGAGAAGGTCCGCTGGGTCAAGAACGGCCAGTACACCGGCCAGACCGCGCTGTCCCTGGCCGGTCAGGTGTGGGGCCGCGACCTGTCCCACCTCGACCCCGACGGCCCGCTCCCGAAGGAAGACCCCGAACACCGACCCATCTCCGAAACCCGCGGCTCCCCGCGTCACGGCCAGGACCCGCACGCCATCGCCCGCGAATGGCGCGCCCGCGCCGAGGCCGAAAACCTTTCCCTCCGTGAGACGGTCATTGCCACCACCGAACGCTCCGGCTTCGCCGGCACCCCCGCCCAGGTGGCCGACGAACTCGCCCGCTGGGTCCGCCAAGGCGCGGTAGACGGCTTCAACATCTCCCCCTACCTCGTCCCCTCCGGCCTGGACGAGATCGTCGACTGGCTGGTCCCCGAACTCCAAGAACGAGGCGTCTACCGCACCGAATACACCGGCACCACTCTCCGCCACCACCTCGGCCTCCGCGACCCCCTCACCCGCCGCGGCTGACGACAACTGTGGGTCACGGCAGCGCGACGTGGATGCGGTGCTCGGCGCCGTAGTGGAAGCCGGTGCCGACGAGCAGGAAGCCCAGGCGGGCGGCGAGTTTGAGGCTGGGTTCGTTGTGGGCGTGGACCAGGGCCCAAACCGAGTTCAGGCCTAGGTCTTCGAGGCCGTGCCGGAGGATCGCCGCTGCGGCCTCGGTGGCTAGGCCTCGGCCGCCGTGGTCGGGACTGAGGTACCAGCCGATCTCGGCTAGGTCTCCTGGCAGTTCCCAGGAGGGGCGGAGGTGGGCGAGGCCCACGACCGCGTCCTCGAGCAGGATCGCCCAGTGCCCCATCCCCGGTGGGCCGTCGTAGGCGAGTCGTCGCTGCACCATCTTTCGCGCGTTTTCCTCCACGCCGAAGTCGATGTCGATGTAGGTGCTCATGCTCTCGTGCGCGAACACCGCCACGACGGCGTCGGTGTGTTCCTCGCGTAGCGGCGCGAGCGTCAGTCGTTCGGTCTCCAATGTTGTTTGCCCCATGGGTCGATCGTGCACCCTGGCAACGGGTTATGGGGCCGGTACACCGGGCAGGCCGGCGAACAGGAGTTGGAATACCTTGGGGCCGTTGACGGTCAGCGTGGTCGACGGCACGTAGGGCGTGTGTTCGGCGGTGTCGGTGACGACGTAGGGCGAGTGGGTTCCGGGTACGTGGTCGAGGACGCCCGCGCAGTGCGGTCCGCCGGTGGCGTTGACCTTCGGCAGGTCATCGGGATAGGTGTAGGGCTCGCCCCCGTACATGAAGCTCGCGTTGAAGGTGGCGCCCGGTTGCACGCCGCCGACGAAGGCTTCGGCGTCCGGCATCGTTCGGGCGAGGCCGAGGACGACGCAATTCAGTACGGGCGCATAGGTGTTCAGCAGTGCGGTGGTCGGGCGGAGCAGGGCAAGGGCGGCGTCGAGGGGCTGTTCGTTCTCGGTGAGCACGGCATAGGTCGTGTCGGCGAGGCCGATGACATTCAAGAGCAGCGCATCCAGGTCAGGCGTCTGGTCCGCGATGGTTGTACCCGTCGATGTGACATTGGCCGTGGTACGCAACAAGTCATCAATAGTGTCGGCATAGACGTCGGTCACGCCGGCCGTCTCGATCATGTCGCGATGCAGAGCGGGCAGGCTCGGATTGATGTCCTTCAGATAGGCATCCGCCCGCGCCAGCAGGTCGCCGAATTCTTCACCGCGCCCTTGCAGCGCGGTGCCGAGCGCGCTCAGGGTGGCATTGAGCCGCTCGGGCGCGATCTGCATCAGGATTTGCGTGAGGTGTTCGAACAACGTGTTGAATTCGACGGTCACCGCCTCCGCGCGCACTGTCCCGCCGTCGCGCAGCGGTTCGGCCGATGGCAGCCGCGGGATCACGAAGTTCACGTACTTCGCGCCGAATACCGTGGTGGAACGGATATCCACGCGCACATTCGCCGGGATGAATCGCAACGCCCCAGGATCGACCGCCAAACTCAGCTGTACTCGGTCCCCCATCCGTCGCACCGCGGACACCCGCCCGATCTCCACTCCGCGCAGTTTCACCTTCGCCTCGGGATCGAGCACGAGCCCGCTGCGCGGCGCATCGACCGTCACGGTGGCCGTCTCGCCATATCGCCCCGCGAACATCGACAGCGCCACAACAACAATCGCGACCAGAACGACGACCAGGACGGCGCCGGCCAGCTTCAGTCGTACCGCTGACCACAGTGACCACGTTGCCCGATCACCTGTGTCGTATAACCGTCCAGACACCTGTCCATCGTAGATCCGGACAACTGTCCCATGCTGGCTTTCGAATAACCAAGCCCCCGGACATGATTCGAGGCCCGTCCGTCCGGACGGGCCTCGAATTGTGCACTCAGAGCAGAGATTCAATGGCTGCAACAAGCGCAGCCGCATCGGGGGTGACGGTGGGACGGAAACGCCCGGCCACCTTCCCGTCCCGATCGATCAGGAACTTCTCGAAGTTCCACTGGACGTCGCCGGCCGCGCCCTCGGCGTCGGCGGTCTCGACCAGAGTTTCGTACAGCGGGTGCTGATTTTCACCGTTGACATCGGTCTTCTCCAGCAGCGGGAAGTCCACGCCATAGGTGGTCGAGCAGAACTCTTGGATCTCCTCGGCCGTACCCGGCTCCTGCCCCATGAACTGGTTGCTGGGCACGCCGACCACGCTGAAACCGCGCGGGCCGTAGGACTTCTGCAATTCGACCAGCCCGGTGTACTGCGGCGTCAGCCCGCATTTGGAGGCCACGTTGACCAGCAGCACCACGTTGTCGCCGACCAGCTCGGACAGCGTCGCGGGTTCACCGCTCAGTGTCTGTAGCGGTACGTTTCGAAGATTCATTCGTATCGGACCTGCCAATTCTTGATTCCGTTGATCCACCCCGAACGCAACCGTACCGGATCGGCGACCTCGGTGATCTTGGGCATGGCGTCGGCGATGGCGTTGAACATGAGGTCGATTTCCAGCCGGGCCAGGTTCGCGCCGACACAGTAGTGCGCGCCGGTGCCGCCGAAGCCGACATGCGGATTCGGATCGCGCAGGATGTCGAAGGTGAACGGATCGTCGAACGCGTCCTCGTCGAAGTTGGCCGAACCGTAGAACAGCCCGACCCGGTCGCCCTGCCGGATCGGCGTGCCACCGATCTCGGTATCGGCGGTCGCGGTGCGCTGGAACGCGGTCACCGGCGTGGCCCAGCGGACGATTTCATCGGGCGCGGTGCGCGATCGCCGCTCCTTGTACAGCTCCCATTGCTCCGGATGATCCACGAACGCCTTCATGCCGTGCGTGATGGCATTGCGTGTTGTTTCGTTGCCGGCCACCGAAAGCAGGATCACGAAGAAACCGAATTCGTCGGAACCGAGCGACTCGCCGTCGACGTCGGCGTGCACGAGTTCGGACACGATATCCCCCGCCGGGGCGCCGCGCCGCTGCTCGGCCATGTTCCAGGCGTAACCGAGGATTTCGGCGGAGGCGAGCGCGGGATCGCCGTAATCCGGGTCGTCGTAGCTGAGCATCTGATTCGACCAGTCGAACAGCTTGCGCCGGTCTTGCTGCGGGACACCGATCAACTCGGCGATCGCCTGCAACGGCAACTCGCACGCGACCTGTTCGACGAAATTGCCGCCGCCCGCTTTTTTCGCCTCGTGCACAATGGCATGCGCTCGTTCGGTCAGGGCGGCGCGCAATCCCTCGACCGCGCGCGGGGTGAAGCCCTTCGTGATGATCTTGCGGAACTTGGAGTGCTTCGGCGGGTCCATGTTCACCAGCAGCACGCTCGCCGCGGCCGACTGCTCCGGCGTGGTGGTGTCGGACGGCCGGATGATCGAGCCTTTGCGTTCAGAGGAGAACAGCTCTGGGTTGCGTGAGATCTCCTTGACGTCATCGAGTTTGCTCACCACCCAGTAGCCGCCGTCGCGGAATCCACCGGAGTGATCGTCCTCCTGGGGTTGCCACCAGACCGGGGCGGTCCGGCGCAGCATGGCGAATTCCTCGATGGGCCTTCGCGTCTCCCACAGCGCCGGATCGGTGAAGTCGAATCCGGCCGGCAACGACGGTGTCGCCACGGCTACCTCCTCAGGTGGTACTGCGAACCGCGCCCCTCGGCGCAGCGAATATGCTCAGCGCAGCCTGGTCCGGCGCATCAGCCGCAGCGACATCAGCGTCGTCTTCAGTTGCTTCTCGTACGGCTGCCCCGAACGTGCCGACAGCACTTGCCGTTTGAGCACGCCGACGTTCACCGTGTCGGTGTACTTGAGCAGGCCCTGGTCGCCGTGCCGCGTGCCGACGCCGGACTGCTTCACCCCGCCCGACGGGGTGCCCTTGGCCGCGTAGGTCGCCACGAACCCGTCGTTGATGTTGATATTGCCCGCCTGGAGTTGGGCGGCGATGCGGTTGGCGCGGGCCAGGTCCCGGCTCCACACGCTCGCGTTCAGGCCGTAGTCGGTGTCGTTGGCGAGCCGGATGGCCGCCTGCTCGTCGTCGAACGGGTAGACGCTCACCACCGGACCGAAGGTCTCCAGCGTCGCGTGCGTCATCTCCGGCGTGACGCCGGTGAGCACGGTCGCCTCATAGAACGCCGGACCGACGTCGGGACGAACCTTGCCGCCGGTCAGCACCGTCGCGCCCTTGGCGCGGGCATCCTCGACGTGCTCGGCGACCCGATCCCGGTGCTGCACCGAGACCAGCGAACCGAATTCCGGGGCATAGTCGTAGGCCGCCCCGATCTTGCCGTTCAATTCGTCGGCGGCAGCGACCAATCCGCGCACGAACTCGTCGAACCGGCTGCGGTGCACGTAGATCCGCTCGATGTGCATGCACGCCTGTCCTGAGTTGGCGAACACCGCGAACGCGGCCCCGGCGATCGCCTCGTCCAGGTTCGCGTCCGCGAGCACGAGCATCGGGTTCTTGCCGCCGAGTTCCAGGCTGCAACTGATCAGATTGCGCCCGGCCTGCTCGCCGACCACTCGTCCGGTCGCGGTCGAGCCGGTGAACATGACGAAATCGACGGCGTCGATCAGGCTGGGACCGATATCCGGCCCCTCACCGCACACCACCTGAACCAGCCCGCGCGGCAGTCCCGCCCGGTGCAGCAGCTCGACGCCGAACAGGACGCACAGCGCGGTCTTGTTGTCCGGCTTGAGAATTACCCCGTTGCCCGCCATCAGCGCGGGCATCGCATCGGAGAGCGCGATGGCGAACGGGAAGTTCCACGGCGCGATCACCGCGACCAAGCCCTTGGGCCGGTGTTCCTCGGTCGAGCTGGTGATGATCGGCATCGCACCGCCGCGCCGCTTCGAACGCAGCACGCGGCGTGCGGTTTTCAGGTAGTGGCTGATCACCATCGGCACGTCGCACGACTCCTCGACGGCCATCCGGCGGGTCTTGCCGCAACCGACCTGGATGAGATCGGCGATGGTCTCGACCTCGGTGAGGATCAGTTCGTGCATCCGCTCGAAGACCTCGAGCCTGCGACGCACGGGCAGCGCGGCCCATTCCGATTGTGCCGCACGGGCGGTCGCGGCCGCGGCGGCGACGTCGGCCGGGCTGGACTGCGGGAGTTCACCGACCACAGCGCCGGTGTAGACCTCGGTCATCGAGTACGGTGCGACGGTACCGTCGGCGACGACCAGGTCGGTCAACCGCTCGATCAGCGCTCCGTCGATCCGCGCGGGTAGCGCCGCGGTCGGGCTCTTGGTGGTCTCAGTGGTCATCGGGACTTCTCCATGACGTGCGGAATCCCCGCAGGTATCGGGCCGGTACTCGTTCCCGAATTAGAACACGTTCCTATTGCCCGGCGTGGGCGTTCGCGCAGTCTCATGGCTCAGTCCGCCTGATGGTCCGGCGCGTGCCGCACGGTGTAGTCCTTGGCCCAGCGGTAGTCCGGCTTGCCGCTGGGGGCGCGGACGATGACCTCGGCCAGCCAGATCCGCCTGGGCACCTTGTAGCCGGCCAGGTGCTTGCGGACGTGTGCGATCAGCTCGGCGTAATCCACCGGTTCGGACACCGAGACCACGGCGGCGACCTGCCAGCCCCAGCGCTCGTGCGGCACGCCGACCACCACCGCGTCATAGATGCCGTCGTGCGACTTGACCACGCTCTCGACCTCTTCGACGAACACCTTCTCGCCGCCGGTGTTGATCACCATGTTGCCGCGGCCGAGCAGGGTGACCGACCCGTCCGCCTCGATCCGCGCGCGATCGTCGGTGACCACGATGCGCACGCCGTCGACGGTCTTGAACAGCTTGTCGGTCTTGACCGGGTCCTTGTAGTAGCCCAGCGGGATCGACCCGGCCTTCGCCAGCCACCCCTCCTCGCCCGGCCGGACCGGATGCCCGTCGTCGTCGACCACGATCGATCCGCGGCCGATCTGCACCCGCGGCCCGCGCCCGGGATCGTCGTCCTTCTGCACGAAACCCATTCCGCCGAAACCGGTTTCCGACGAGCCGATGGAGTCGGTGACGACCAGCGCCGGAAACAGTTCCAGCAGTTCGTTCTTCACCGGTTGGGACAGCAGCGCGGCGCCGGAGCCGATGGCCAGCAGCCCGGACGCGTCGACGGGCGCGGCGCGGTAGGCGTCGAGCAGCGGCCGCGCCATGGCGTCGCCGGTGATGACCATGACCTGCGGGCGATGCCGGACGACCGCCTGCCACACCAGGTTCGCGTCGAATCGTGGCTCGAAGAGCGCGGCGTTGCCGGACCACAGGGCGGCGAAGGTCGGCATCATGGCGGCCGCGTGGATCAGCGGCGGCAGCACGAACCACGTGCTCTGCGTCCCCTGCGCGCCGACCCGGGACTGTTCGTACTCGTCGGCCACCGGGACACCGGTGTAGAAGTCGATGCCGCCGCCGAGCACCCGCCACATGTCTTCCTGACGCCACATCACGCCCTTGGGCAGGCCCGTGGTGCCGCCGGTGTACATCATGAACAGGTCGTCGGCGCTGCGCTCGGGGAAGTCGCGGTCGGCGGAACCGGCGGCGAGCGCGTCCTCGTAGTGCACGGCGTCGACCGGCGGATCGGTATCGACAGTGTCGTCGGGCACCACGATCCGGTGGTGCAGCGAGCTGACCTGCGCCGCGGCCGCGTGCACCGCGGCGGCGTAGGCGGAGTGGTAGACCAGCGCGCGCAGGTCGGCGTTGGCGTAGACGTAACGCAGTTCCTCGACGCCGTAGCGATAGTTGATATTGATCGGCACGGCCCGGACCTTGAAGCAGGCGAGCAGCGTCTCCATCGTCTCGATGCCGTTGTGCATCTGGAAACCGACGTGGGTGCCCGCGCGGATTCCCGCGGCCGTCAGGTGCGCGGCCAGCCGGTTCGCGCGCGCGTCCACCTCGGCGAAGGTCAGGCGGCGGTCGCCGGTCAGCAGCGCCACCCGATCGGGCATCGCGTCGACGGAATGCTCGAACAGGTCGGCGAAGTTACGTGCCACGGCAATTCACTCTCTCGATACGGATCTCACACCACCGTCAGCGGCAGCGGGATGCCGCGGTCGGCGAAGGCGAAGGCGGCGCCCGTGCTGAATCGGGTCAGGGCGACCTCGGTCGACTCGCGGGACGGTTTCTCCCCGAGCTTGATCTCGATGGTCAGCTCTTGCTCGGTGGAATCGACTGTGTGCGCGGCGAATCGGGGGTTCACCCCGCGGGCCATCGCATCGATGGGCGCGAGGTGGTCGGCGTCGATCAGGGCGGGCCAAGCGCCGTCGGACTGTGCGGCGCTGTCGCGCGGAATGATCAGTCGGACGTTGTCGCCTTCGGTGACGCGGATGCCGGTGTAGGGCAGCGGATTCCATGCCGGATGTAGACGCAGCACGGTCGCCAAGGCGGCCGCGTCGTCGCCCAGGTTCAGCGCCTTGCGCAGCCGTTCGGCGGTCAGTCCGGCGATGCCCGCGAATTGCTTGCGGCACAGCTCGATTGCCGCCGTCGGATCGAGCCGGGAACGCAGCGCGATCAAGAACCCGAGGGTCAGCAGATGGTGTTGCAGGCACACCTCATCCGCCATGCGCACCAGTGCCGACTTCGAGAAGTCCGCGAAGCGAAGGTCACTCAGTAGCGGGCCCGCGTAGTCGGATCGGCCTTCGTCTTCGGCATCGATGTCGGCAAGCACCAGCCGGGCGGCGGCCGATGCCGCAATCCGAGTCGTGTTCGGCGGGACCTGCGGCGGCACGTGCGCGGCGTCGATGGTAACTGTCCACGCACACATCGGCTTTCGGTCGGCGGGCCGACGCGGCGGACGATGGATCGGCCGGACCTGCGCGTGCGGATTGGTGGCCAGCGCGGTCGCGTCGAAGGTCGGATCCTCGATGTCGTGGCACATCGCCAGCACGAAGTCGTCCCCCATGGGCTCCACGTCCAGCAGCGCACCGCAGTGATCGAGCCAGAACTCACCGTGATCGCGGTCGTCGACCCGGAACCGGAAGTCCATGAATTGCGGTGGGGCGCCGATATCCAGCTGCAAACCCTTGAAGATGGTGACCACATCGTCACCGGTGAACCCGAACGCGCGCTGCATGCGCCGGGTGTAGATCGGACTGGCCAGCTGCCACTCCTCGATGGCGACGGCGGTCATCCCGTCCCGGCCGAACGCCGCGATGGTGTGGGCCATGCCGGAGCGGTCGATCAGATGGCCGCACAGCAGCAGTTCGGGCAGCAGTGTGGCGAGCTGTGCCCGGGAAAGCTGCTCGAAGTTGCTCTCCGGCACGGCATTCACCACAGCGAGGCCGGGCCTCGGCCTACCGGATACCACCCGGGCAGCGGTCCGCCGCCCGCGCGTTCGATGCGCTTCTGCATCCCCGCAGGCAGCACCTTGCCGGTGATCATCTCCAGGAACATGTGCGAGACGTTGCCGAAGTCGAAGAAGTCCCGCTGCCAGGACCATTGGTAGTCGCCGCCGTAGCGGAACCAGCTGCCGCCGATGCCCTCGGGCGAGAACGGCCGTCCGTCCGGGCGTTTCACCTCCGACACCTGCTTCCAGAAGCCGATGACGGTGCCGCTGCGGTCGTCGACGACGAACTCCTGATACGGATAGGTCCAGCCGTCGAGTCCCTGCATCTCCTGGCCGAGGGCGAGCTCGCGGATCTCGTCGCGGCCGACGGCCATGAATTCCTGGGTCGGGCCGTAGTTCCAGCCGTAGGTGGCGTCCTCGGTGTACATCTGCGCCAACGGCTTCCAGTCGCCCTTCTCCTCGCAGCGCTGGTTCTCGATCCGCCAGCGGCGGACCATCTCGTCGAGTTCGTCCCGCGCGACCATCACCGGCCACCTTCCGTCGGGGCAAGCGACAACGCCTGCGTCGGGCAATATTTGATGGCACGCTCGATGCCGGCGCGATCAGCGGGTTCCGCTGCGTCCAGCAGGATTTCGACTTGGCCGTGCTTGGGCACGCGGAACGCGTCCGGCGCCTCGTCCTGACAGACGGCGTGGCCCTGGCACAGGTCCAGATCGGCAATGACTCTCACGGTTTCACCTTCGCTTCCGGCTGAACCTCGACGAGGACGAGATGCGCGCCACGCGGGGTAGACACGACGGCCACCACCGCCGCGGCAAGGTCGCTCGGGCGCAACATGTTCGGATGCCGGGCGAAGCCCCAGTCCTTCCAGGCTTCCAGCAGCGGACCGACCACTTCCGGCGTGGAATTCATGCCCATGCCGGTGAGCGTCGGCCCCGGGCGCACCAGCGAGGCGCGAATCCCGGTGCCTTCCAGTTCCATTCGCATCTGCTGCGCCATCGCCTCCAGACCGGCCTTGGCGGCGCTGTAGGCGCCGGTGCGCGGCCGCGGTTCGGGAGCACAGTCCGAGCTGATCAGCACGACGTCGCCGCGCTGCCGCTCGAGCATGCCGGGCAGCACCCGGTGCACCAGCCGATGCGCACCGATCAGATGCACATCGACCTGCGCCAGGAACCGCTCCGGGTCCATCTCGTGCACCGGCGAGAACTCGATGTCCCCGGCACTGGAGACCAGAATCTCCAAGGGGCCCAACGCCTTCTCGGCCGCGGTCACGAACTCGTCGATCGACGCGGCATCGGTGACGTCGAGGCGGTGCGCGAACGCCTCGCCGCCGTCGGCGCGGATCTTGTCCGCCAGTTCCGCACACTGCTCGACCCGGCGCGCGCCGAGCGCGACCGGATACCCGAGTTCGGCGAGCGCGACGGCGGTACCCGCGCCGATGCCGGACGACGCGCCGGCGACGAGCACCGGGCGGCGCTCCGGATGGGGTTCGAATCGGGGCATTATCTCGCCTCCACGACGATGGGCAGCTGCGCGAAGCCGCGCACATTCGACGAATGCACGCGCACGACCCCGGTATCCACGACGCCGTACGACCGCACCCGGGCGGCGAATTCGCGCAGCGCGACCGTGGCCTCCAGCCGGGCCAGGTGCGCGCCGAGGCAGTAGTGCACGCCCGCACCGAAACTCGCCAGCCCGGCCTTGTCGGCGCGGTCGATCCGGAAGCTGTCGCCGTCGTCGAACACGGCGGGATCGCGGTTGGCCGAGCCGATCAGCAGCAGCACCTTCGCCCCGGCCGGGATGGTGCCGCCGTGATAGTCCAGATCCGTGGTGGCCGAGCGCGCGATTACCTGGCTGGAGGTGTCGTAGCGCAGCGTCTCCTCCACCCAATCCGACACGTGCGCGGGTTCCGCCACGACCTTGGCGTACTCCCCCGGATTGCGCGCACCCCAGTACAGCGCGTTGCCGAGCAGCTTGGTCGTGGTCTCGTTGCCCGCGACCACCATCAGGAACAGGAACCCGATGATCTCCTCATCGGACAGGGTGTCGCCGTCGACGTCGGCCGCCAGCAGCGCCGAGGTCAGATCCGCGCTCGGCGTGCGTTTACGCTCGGCCACCATCTCGGTGTAGTAGGTGAGCAGTTTGATCGAGGCCTCGATCGCGGCCGGCGGAATGTCCAGCACGCCGTCGTCGCGGTGCACGACCAGGTCGGCGAGCCTGCGGATCTCGACCCGGTCGCTGGCGGGCACGCCCATCAGCTCGGAGATCACGTCCATCGGCAGCTTGCCCGCGACCTCGTCGATCCAGTCGAACGATCCTTCCGCGATGGCCGGTTCGAGGTAGGACAGGGTCAATTCCTTGATCCGGCCCTGCATTTCGGCCACCCGCTTCGGCGTGAAGCCCTTGTAGACCAGCCGGCGCATGCGCAGGTGCCGCGGATCGTCCATGGCCAGGAAGGACATCACCCGGTGCGCGTGCGGTCCCCAGGCGGCCGGATCGAGGGATACGCCGTTGGCACTGGACAGCCGGACGGCGTCGCGGAATCCGTTGGTCACGTCGGCATGCCTGGACAGGGCCCAGAAATCCAGTTCGGCGTTGTAGTAGAGCGGAGCCTCGGTGCGCAACCGGCGATAGGTCGGGTACGGGTCCTCGTGGAACCGGTAGTCGTACGGGTCGAACGTCAAAGGCTCCAACGCGGCCGTCACGACACCCACCCACCATTCGAGAACAAGTTCTCTCGATCGGAATCGCGCACCGAACCGGACAGAGACACATAGCTGGACATGTGTCTGGACGGTACCATCGGCCTACACCTCCGACAACGTTTCCGGTGGTTTACCAACACCATTGCGCACGAACCCCTGGACGCGCCCGAGAACCGCGCAGATTCTGCGACGGCGCTTCGATGCTTGGTCCAGAATGGCAGAGTTAGAACCTGTTCTTGCCGACAATCGACGCCGGAGACTATATTCCGTACACCTGTCCAGACAGCATCGGAGATACGCATGACCAGCCTTCTGCCCGCTGACGGTGCGCGCCTGCTGATCGGCGGCAAGCTCGTCGAGGGCGGGGACGGCGTCTTCGCCACGATCAATCCGGCGACCGAGGAGGTCCTCGGCCACGCCGCGAACGCGAACGCCGCGGACCTGGATGCCGCGGTCACCGCCGCCCGCACCGCCTTCGACCAGACCGACTGGTCCCGCGACCACGCCTTCCGTGCGCACTGCCTCGAACAACTGCGCACCGCACTGCAATCGCACATCGAAGAGCTGCGCGAGCTGACCATCGCCGAGGCGGGCGCGCCCGCCATGTTCACCCGCGGCCCGCAACTGGAGGGTCCGGTCGCCGACCTCGCCTACTCCGCGTCGCTGGCCGAAACCTACAGCTGGGAAACCGATCTCGGCCTGGCGGAACCGATGGGCATCAAGACCCGCAGGGTGCTGCGCCGCGAGCCCGTCGGCGTGGTCGGCGCGATCACCCCGTGGAACTTCCCGCATCAGATCACCTTCGCCAAGCTCGGTCCCGCGCTCGCCGCCGGAAACACGGTGGTGCTCAAGCCCGCTCCGGACACACCGTGGTGCGCGGCGGCGGTCGGCGCGATCCTCGCCGAGGAGACCGACATTCCGGCCGGCGTGGTGAACATCGTGACCTCCGCCGACCATGGGCTCGGCGCGCAACTCACCGAGCATCCGCTGGTCGACCTGATCAGCTTCACGGGCTCGACGCAGACCGGGCGCGCGGTAATGCGCGGCGCCGCAACGACACTCAAGAAGGCGTTCCTGGAACTCGGCGGCAAATCGGCGTTCATCGTGCTCGACGACGCGAATATCGCGGGAGCCTGTGCGGTGGCGGCGTTTTCGGTGTGCGTGCACGCCGGTCAAGGCTGCGCGATCACCACGCGACTACTCGTTCCCCGCGCCGCCTACGACGAGGCGGTGCAGGCGGCGGCCGCGACCATTGCCGGGATCAAGCCCGGAAATCCGGCCGAGTCGCGCACGGTGTGCGGGCCGCTCATCTCCGAGCGGCAACGCACCCGCGTCGAGCGCTACCTGGACATCGCCCGCTCCGAAGGCGGCCGCATCGTGGTCGGCGGCGGCCGCCCGAAGAACCAGGAGCGGGGCTTCTTCCTCGAGCCCACGTTGATCGCCGACGTCCCCAACACCGCGACCGTCGCCCGCGAGGAGATCTTCGGCCCGGTCCTGGTCGTCATCCCCTACGACGGCGACGACGACGCCATCCGGCTGGCCAACGACTCCCCCTACGGCCTGTCCGGCTCGGTCTGGGGCACCGACCCAAACCGAATCCGGCACGTCACCAACGGCGTTCGCACCGGGACGCTGAGCGTCAACGGCGGCGTCTGGTACTCCGCCGACGCGCCCTTCGGCGGATACAAGCAATCCGGCATCGGCCGGGAGATGGGCGTCGCCGGGTTCGAGGAATACCTGGAAACCAAGCTGATCGCGACCGCTGGATAAGAGGAGCACCTGTCATGGCCCGTTTCGCGGGAAGATCCGTCATCGTCACCGGCGCCGCCCAGGGCATCGGCGCCGCCTACGCCGCGGCGCTGGCCGCCGAGGGCGCGAAAGTCGTTGTCGCCGACAAGAATGCCGAGGGCGGCCGGGCGATCGTGGAGAAGATCACCGCCGACGGCGGCACCGCGCTGTTCGGTCAGGTCGACGTCGCCGAGCCCGAATCCGCCGCCGCCCTGGCCGAATTGACGGTCGCCGAGTTCGGCGCCATCGATCATCTGGTCAACAACGCCGCCATCTACGGCGAGATGAAACTCAACCTGCTGCTCACCGTGCCGTGGGAGTACTACAAGAAGTTCATGAGCGTGAACATGGACGGCGCGCTGAACATGACTCGCGCGGTCTGGCCGCACATGCGCAAGGCGGGCGGCTCGATCGTCAACCAATCCTCTACCGCCGCATGGACTTACTCCAGCTTCTACGGCCTGGCCAAGGTCGGCATCAACGGCCTGACCCAGCAGCTGGCGTTCGAACTCGGCGGCTCGAACATCCGGATCAACGCCATCGCCCCGGGTCCCATCGACACCGACGCGACCAAGACGGTGACTCCCGCGGCCATTGTCGAGGACATGGTGAACCGGCTGCCGCTCAAGCGAATGGGCACCCCGGCCGATCTGGTCGGCGCATGCCTGTATCTGCTCTCCGACGAGTCGAGCTGGGTCACCGGGCAGATCTTCAATGTCGATGGCGGACAGGTGTTTCGCGCATGACCGACGCCAAGCTCGGCTTCATCGGCCTCGGCGCGATGGGCGCGCCGATGGCCAAACGGCTGCTCGACTGGCCGGGCGGACTCACCGTCTGCGATGTGCGCGCCGAAGCGGTGCAGCCGTACACCGAGGCGGGGGCCGATTCCGCCTCCTCACCGGCCGAGGTCGCCGACCGGGCCACGATCATCTCGGTCGCGGTGGTGAACGACGCACAGGTACGCGACGTGCTCACCGGCCCCGGGGGGATATTGCGCAGTGCCGCACCGGGAACCGTGGTGGCCGTGCACTCGACCATCAGCGATCAGACCGCCGAGGAACTGGCCGGCGAATGCGCCGCGCACGGTGTCGAATTCGTCGACGCACCGGTGAGCGGCGGCCGGCCGGGCGCGGCGAAAGGCACGCTCGCGGTGATGGTCGGCGGCAGCGAGGCCGCGTTCGAGCGGGTGCAAGCGCCGTTCGGCTGCTTCGCCGACCTGATCGTGCACGCCGGACCGGTCGGTGCCGGAACCCGAATGAAGCTGGCGCGCAACCTGGTCCACTTCGTCTCCTTCACCGCCGTCACCGAGGCGCTGCGCCTGGCCGAGGCCGCCGGGCTCGATATCGCCCTGCTCGGCAAGGTGGTTCGTCATTCCGACGCGGTCACCGGCGGACCCGGCGCCATCATGCTGCGCAACACCGCCGCCCCCATCGAGGACGGCGACTTCTGGCTACCGATCTTCCAGCACGTGCGCGACCTCGGCGAGAAGGACCTGAGCCTCGCCCTCGACCTCGCCGGCCGGCTCGACATCCCGATTCCCCTCGCCGAACTCGCCCTCGACCGGCTCGGCCCCGGGCTCGGCGTCGGCGTCTCCGAAAGGCAAACCCCATGACCGACAACGGTTCCGCCGATTCCGCCCGCGAGCGCGGCCTGGCCAAGATGGCCGAGGTGTACGGCACCGAGTTCCAGGACTACCCCGGCAGCCACTTCGCCGTCACCGCCGATCACCTGTTCGCCGACATCTGGTCGCGCCCCGCGCTGTCCATCCGCGACCGCAGGCTGATCCTGCTCGGCGCGCTCACCGCGCAGGGCGCCATCGACACCGCGGGCATCCAGATCGGCGCCGCGCTGCGCAACGAGGAACTGACCGAGGAACAGCTGCACGAGATAGCGGTGTTCCTCTGCCACTACGTAGGTTGGCCGAACGGCACCAAACTCGACCTCCTGGTGGGCACCATTGTGGCGCAACAAAAGAAGGGCGGCCTCGGACATTCGTCCTCGCAAGCGCCCCACGCCCGTCGGCAACAAGCCGAACGCACCGAGTGAAGGACCCGAAACATGTCTGATGCCAGCACCCTTCGCCCGCTGCGCGCGAGCAGCGTCACCGAGTGGGACCAGCAGGCCGACGTCGTCGTCGCCGGTTACGGCATCGCCGGGGTCTGCGCGGCGATCGAGGCCGCCCGGGCGGGCGCCGACGTGCTGATCCTGGAACGCACCGGCGGCTGGGGTGGCGCGGCCGCGATGGCGGGCGGATTCATCTACCTCGGCGGCGGCACGCCCCTCCAGCAGGCGCTCGGCTTCGAGGACACCCCGGAGAACATGGAGACGTTCCTGCTGGCTGCGCTCGGCCCCGGCGTGGACAAGGCCAAGATCGGCGACTACGCCCACGGCAGCGTCGAGCACTACAACTGGCTCGTCGCCAACGGTGTGCCGTTCCGCGAGGCGTTCTGGGGCGAGCCCGGCTGGGAGCCGCCGCACGACGAGGGACTCATGTACTCCGGCGGCGAGAACGCCGCACCGTTCAACGCGATCGCGAAACCCGCTCCGCGCGGCCATGTTCCGCAGATGGCGGACAAGAAGATCGGCCGCAAGAGCGGCGGCTACATGCTGATGAAACCGCTGGCCGAGACCGCCGAATCGCTCGGCGTCCGAGTCGAATACGACCTGCGGCTCGGCCGACTGATCGTGGACGACGACGACCGGGTCGTCGGGGTGATCGCCAAGCGCTACGGCAAGGAGGTGGCCATCCGTGCCGACCGCGGCCTGGTCCTGGCCACCGGCAGCTTCGCCTATCACCAACAGATGATCGAGGGCTACGCACCGCGCCTGATCGGCAGGCCGGCCGCCGCGATCGAGGAACACGACGGCATCGGCATCCGGGTCGCGCAGGCCCTCGGCGCCGAGCTGGCGCACATGGACGCGACCGAGGTGGCCTTCTTCGGCGACCCTCAGCTGATGGCGCGCGGCATCCTGGTCAACGGGCGCGGCCAGCGGTTCATCGCCGAGGACACCTACCCCGGCCGGATCGGCCAGGCGACGCTGATCCAGCAGGAGAACCAGGCGTTCCTGGTCATCGACGAGGCGTCCTACGAGGCCGGACTCGCCACCGAGACCTCCACCCCGTTCTTCCGCCAGCCGCCGACCTGGGCCGCCGAAACGGTGGCCGAACTCGAAGCCGACATGGGACTGCCCACGCTGGCATTGCAGGCCACCGTCGACTGCTACAACCTGCACGCCGCCGACGGCAAGGACCCGTTGCTCGGCAAGAAGCCGGAATGGGTTCGGCCCCTGCAAGGTTCCCTCGCAGCGTTCGACATGCGCGGATTCACCGCGGGTTTCACGCTCGGCGGACTGCGCACCAACCTGGACTCCCGGGTGCTGCACGTCTCCGGCGAGCCGATCCCCGGCCTGTTCGCCGCCGGACGCTGCACCTCCGGACTCTGCGCCGGCGGGTACGTGAGCGGAGCGTCCCTGGGCGACGGCAGCTTCTACGGCCGCCGGGCCGGCATCGCCGCCGCGAAGAACTGAACTACCAGCGGGAGTAGTATCCAGACACATGTCCGAACCCGATTCCGTGATTCTCGAGGCGACCCGCCGCAGGCTGTCCGGGAAACAGGCCGACACCGTCGACAAGCTCACCAGGTCGGCGGTGGAAGTGCTTGCCCGCGAAGGGTTTGCGGGCATGACCATCCGGATGGTCGCCGCCGCGGCCGGCGTCGGGGCGGCCACCGCCTACACCTACTTCTCCTCGAAGGAACACCTGGTCGCCGAGATCTTCTGGCGCCGTTTGGTTTCCACCCCGTCCCCGGCCAGCGACGACCAGGACCCGACCGTCCGGGTGGTCGCCGAACTGCGCAACATCGCGCTGCTCGTCGCCGACGAACAAGAACTCTCCGGCGCGGTGACCAGCGCCCTGCTCGGCCGCGACCCCGATGTGGTGCACCTGCGCGGCCGCATCGGCGCCGAGATCCGCAAGCGGATCATCCGGGCCCTCGGCGAGAACGCGGATCCCGATGTGGTCGAGTCACTCGAATTGCTCTACGCGGGCGCGCTGGTCCGAGCCGGCATGGGCTACGCGTCCTACTCCGAAATCGCCAACCGCATCGAGAAGTCCGCCCTGCTCATCCTGAAATAACGACACCCAGCACCAGCGCCGCCGCGACCAGCACGTCGACCACCGCGCAGAACTCCGCGTACCAGCGCGGCACCATCAGGTCCGCGCGATGATGCGCGAAATCCCACACCGCATGCGCGAGAAAGCCCGAGGCCAGCACCAGGCGACCGGCGGTGCCGTCCACGAAGAGCAGCACCGTCGCGAGACCGATGAAGCCGACCAGCGCCGCAGCCTGCACCAGCAACACCTTCCCGCCGTGCAGGTGCCTGCGATACAGGCCGAACGCCGGGTAGGCGAGCGCGGCGAGGATCAGGACCAGCACGCCGATCCAGGACGCGTCCGGCGCCGCGACGGCGAAGACCAGCACCGTGGCGAGCCCGAGCAATGTCGGCCAGCGCCGCTTCAACACGGCGGACAGCGCGTTCAATACGGGAGCCGCGGTCGCGGTAGACGATTCGAAGACCATGACGTCACCGTCCCCCGGCACAGACCGCAGGACAACGGTTCCGCCCGATGATGTCCGAAATCTTGGGAAGCCGGTCGATCGACGTACCCTGGACGGGTGCAGGCGCACGAAGTCGTCATCGTCGGTTACCACGACAGCGAGCTGGTCGAGATCTCCGCGGTCTCCAGCTGCATGGACGTGGCGAACCGGCTCGGCGCCGATCCGCAGTACCGGGTGCGGCTGGCCACGCCCGGCGGCCACGACATCAGCACACAGTCGGGACTGGTGTTGCGCGGCGAAGCCTGCCTCGAACGGCTCACCGGACCGCTGGACACCCTGATCGTCGTCGGCGGATTCGGCAGCCGGATCGCCGCGGACAGTGCCCGCACCGTCGGCCATATCCGCCGCCTCGCCGCGGCCAGCACCCGGGTCGCCTCGGTCTGCACGGGCGCCGAAATCCTCGCCGCCGCAGGACTACTCGACGGCAAGCGGATCACCACGCACTGGATCTTCGCGGACTGGCTGGCCGCGCGCTATCCGGCGGTCACCGTCGACGCGGGCCCGATCTACATCCGCCAGCAGAACGTGACCACGGCCGCGGGCGTGACCAGCGCCTTCGATCTCGCGCTCGCGTTCATCGAGGACGATCACGGCGCCGAGATCGCCCGGCAGATCGCCCGGGCGCAGGTCACCTATCTGCATCGACCGGGCAACCAGGCGCAGATGAGCATGTTCGTCGCGCCGCCGCCCGCCGATCACGACCTGGTCCGGCGCGCGGTGGCCTTCATCAACAGCCGCCTCGACCAGGATCTGTCCGCGAGCGTGCTGGCGGCCGAAATCGGGGTCAGCGAACGGCATCTCACCCGATTGTTCGTCGCCGAGCTCGGCCATACGCCGGGTCGTTTCGTCCGCCGCGCACGCACCGAGGCCGCGGCCCAGCTGCTGGCCGGCACCCGGTTGCCGATCGCGGGGATCGCCACCCGATGCGGGTTCGGCTCGGCCGAGACGCTGCGGCAGGCGTTCGTCGATCGCTACGGCACGTCGCCGTCTCGTTTCCGGGTGGCGTATGCGGCGACCGACGATCAGGATTCGGCGGGGATCGGCAGTTCGGTGAAGCCGAAGGCGACGAGCTGACGCACCGGGTCGTGGTAACTGACCCATTCGCAGATCTTGCCGTCGCGGAAGCGGAAGATATTGACATAGTCGTTGCGATACGGCCTGCCGGTTTCCCGAACGACCATGTCGCCCTTGACCTCGACCAGGAAACTGTCGGGGTTCAGCATGGGTTCGACCTTGACCACCGATTGCGCGGTGGACGAGTAATTGTCCATTGCACCGTTCAATTGCCGCAGATTGTCCTTGCCTTCGCCCTGATTCGGGAAACCCGGCAGCTGGTACGGGATCGACATCCGCACGTCGTCGGTGCACAACTCGTAGAGCTTCTCGTACTGCGTCGCCGAGATGAACTCGTAGAACTGCCCGATCATCGCGATCTTGCGTTCGCGCTCGTCGTCATACATATCCATCACAGCCTCTCGATCAAAGGGAACCGCATGGTCTCTGCTGAGACTATCAATTAATACGACCGATCGATCGTTTTGTGACTGTCCTCACGCACCTCACTACTCTATCTGTTCCTCTGGCGCCACAGTCGGTGACTTCTATCCCGATGCGCCGAAATCGAACCCCGGTGCACCCCTTGCTCGTATCTTTGCCGTAGGCAGCGCAGATCGGAGTGGATAGTGCAACCAGGTGGGCTTATCGCGGACTACGTGATCGTCGGCGCCGGATCCGCGGGCGCGGTGCTGGCCAATCGACTCAGTGCCGATCCGAATACCTCGGTCGTGCTGCTGGAGGCAGGACCGGCGGACAAGAACAAATTCGCCCACATTCCGGCCGGCTTCGCGAAACTCTTTCGCTCCGAAGTGGATTGGGATTATCTGACCGAGCCGCAGCCGGAACTCAAGAACCGGCAGATCTATTGGCCGCGGGGCAAGATGTTCGGCGGCTCGTCGTCGATGAACGCGATGATGTGGGTGCGCGGATTCCGCGCCGACTACGACGAGTGGGCATTGCTGGCCGGCGACGAGTGGGGTTTCGCGGCCGCGGTCGAGCAGTTCCGGCGGATCGAAAGCGTCGAGGACGCACAGTATCCGGACGAGGGCGCCAACGGGCCTTTGCACATCTCGCGCCAGCGCAGCCCTCGCTCGCTGACCGCCGCGTACCTGGCCGCGGTGCGGGAGGCGGGTTTCGACGTCGAGCCGCCGAATCGGCCGGAGCCGGAAGGCTTCAGCGAAACCATGGTCACCCAGCGCGGCGGCAAGCGCTGGAGTACCGCCGACGGCTACCTGCGGCCCGCGCTGCGCCGACCGAACCTGACCATCCGCAGCGAGGCGCTGGCCACCCGGGTGCTGTTCGAGGGCACCCAGGCGGTCGGCGTCGAATACCACCAGGGCGGCGGCCCGCACACGGTCACCGCGCGGCGCGAGGTGGTGCTGTGCGGCGGCGCGATCAACAGCCCGCAGCTGCTGATGCTTTCGGGGATCGGCGACCGGGACGAGTTGGCGCGCCAGGGCATTCGCGCGCTGCGGCACGCGCCCGAGGTGGGCGCGAACCTCCAGGACCATCTGGTCACCGGCGTCGGCTACGGCGTGGCCGAGGACTCGCTGTTCGCCGCCGAGAAGCCGCGCCAGCTCATCGACTACCTGGTCCGGCATCGCGGCATGCTCACCTCGAATGTCGGTGAGGCGTACGGATTCGTGCGCAGCCGGCCCGATCTGGACCTGCCCGACCTCGAAATGATCTTCGCCCCGGCGCCGTTCTACTACGAGGGCCTGGTCGACCCCACTGAGCACGGCGTCATCCTGGCCACCGTGCTGCTGCGCCCGCACAGCCGCGGCCGGATCACCCTGGCCTCGGCCGATCCGGCCGCCAAGCCGCTGATCGACCCGCGCTACCTATCCGACAGCGCGGGCATCGACCGCGCGGCACTCATGTCCGGCCTGCGCACCTGCACCGACATCGCCGCCGCCCCGGCGATGAAAGCCGTTCTGGGACCGATCATCTACCCGCCGCAGGCTCCGGCCGAATTGGAAGCCACCCTCGAACTCACCCTGAACGGCTACTCGCACACCCTGTATCACCCGGTCGGTACCTGCCGGATGGGCACCGACGTGGCCAGCGTCGTCACGCCACACCTGGAAGTGCGTGGCGTGCAGGGTCTTCGCGTCGCCGATGCCTCGGTGATGCCGATGCTCATCCGCGGCCACACGCACGCGCCCGCCGTGTTCATCGGCGAGCAGGCGGCCAAGTTCATCCAGAACGGGTAGTTCAGGACGCGACGAACAAGACCAGCGACGCGGCGGCCAAGGCCAGGTAGGGCATGGGATAGGCCAGGTCGCCGTAACCGCGGGCGCGGACGATGGTGAGGATCGCGCCGAGGAAATAGAGGACGAGGCAGATAGCGGCGGCCAAGCCCAGTGGCGGGACGGCGAGTCCGGCGAGCAGGCCGAGTGCGCCGGCCGCCTTGATCACCGCCAGCGGATACAGCGTCCAGTCCGGGATGCCGTAGCTGCGCATGTTGTTCCGCACCCATTGCGCGCGGAAGACGTCGATGCCCGACGCGATGAGCATGGCGGCCGCCGCGGCGATGGTGACGATGACGTAGGCGATGGACATGGGTGACACCCTCCTGTTTCGTGCTGCGACCGGTCTGCGATCGTGATGGCAGATCGGCGCTGTGTGCTGGTCGACCGTGTGACGGATGACGGAACGGAAAGGTGACCGATGCCCGCTCAGGACCTGCTGGCGCAGCGTTTCGACACGCATCGGAGCCATCTGCGGGCGGTCGCGTATCGGATGCTCGGGTCGGTCAGCGAGGCCGATGACGCCGTGCAGGAGGCCTGGTTCCGGCTGGCGCGGCAGGACACCGACGAGCTGGACAACCTGGTCGGCTGGCTGACCACGGTCGTGTCGCGGATCTGCCTGGACATGCTGCGCTCGCGCACCGCCCGCCGCGAGGAACCCCTGGACCTGGTCGCCGACTTGGGCGACGCCGCCTACGACAGCGACCCGGAACACGAGGCGGTGCTGATCGACTCGGTCGGCCGGGCCCTGCTGGTGGTCCTGGATACGCTCGGCCCCGACGAGCGGGTGGCGTTCGTGCTGCACGATCTGTTCGCGCTGCCGTTCGACCAGATCGCGCCGATCGTCGGGCGGACCACGCCGACCACGAAGAAGCTGGCCAGTCGCGCGCGTCAGCGGGTACAGGGTGAAACAACCGCGACGGCAACCGAACTCGCCGAGCAACGGCATGTGGTCGAAGCGTTCCTGACCGCGGCGCGTGGCGGCGATCTCACCGCCTTGCTCGCCGTGCTGGCCCCCGACGTGATCCGGGTCGCCGACCCGGCCGCGCTGCCGGCGGGTCTATCGGCGGTGGTGCGTGGCGCTGCCGCGGTGGCGAAGGAAACGGTTCTACTGCAACGTCGTTCGCGGGTGGCGGCGCTGGCGATGGTCGGCGGCGCGGTCGGCATCGTCGTCGCACCGCGCGGCGAACTGCTGCTCGCCCTTGCGGTTACGGTGCGCGACGATCGGGTCGCGGGCTACGAGGTGATCGCCGATCCCGCCCGTCTGCTCGAACTCGATCTGGCGGTGCTCCCCCAATAGCACTGGGCCGCACCGCAACCGCTACAGCGCGGGCACCCGGGCAAACCCGACCGGCGGCGTCGGATTGGGCCCGGTGGGCAGGACCGGCCGAAAATCGGGCATGGCCGGCAGCACGTCCACATTGCGCGCCGCGTAGCAGCGAACCTTGGGCAGCGCGCGCAACACCTCGGCGCGTTCGACCGGCTCGTCATCGATGAAGCCGATGGTGTCCAGCGTCAACCCGAGCGTGAGACCGATCCGGCTGATCGCCGAAGACTTCGGCCCCCAGCCGATTTCGAGGGCGGAGAACATCT
This sequence comes from Nocardia sp. NPDC051756, assembly GCF_040681495.1. Lineage (NCBI taxonomy): Bacteria > Bacillati > Actinomycetota > Actinomycetes > Mycobacteriales > Nocardiaceae > Nocardia > Nocardia sp. NPDC051756. Next base: position 742,406 of record NZ_JBFAYV010000006.1, read on the forward strand.
CGTAGACGCCGTGCCGGTAGAGCTTGTCCAGCGTCCACTCGCGATCGCCGCGACTGGCGACGGCATGCCAGATGCCCCGCTCGCTGAGCAGGCGTAACGTGCGCAGCGCGGTGGGCCGGAGCGCGCCGCTGGTCCGGTCGCTCACCGCGCCGTCCCACAATGTGTTGTCCAGTTCCCAGACAAGACATCTCAGAGCCGGTCTCATGTGTCCTAGCCCCCTATCGCGTCGTCTCTGCCTTCCCTGGCGTGCACGTGCGGCAGATGGGTACAGCTCACCCTCTCCGGCCCGGCACATGCCCGGCAAGCCCCTGGTTCCTGGGACAAGCCCGGCGCAGCGATCCTACCGAAAGGGCCCGCCACACTCCCGGCAACCGACAGAACCGGCGGTACCGGATTTACCGGACAACCGCTGTGACGCAACACAACCACCAACCGACCAGTCTCTGATGGCCGTCATAGAACCCGCGTAATCGATCCGCAGCAGGTATGGACCGTTTAGTGTGAATGCGCCGCACAGCTATCTCCCGGGGGCGGAAGGAAGTCGTCAATGTCGATCGACAACTCAGCACGGCAGAGCCTGACTCTGGCAGGCAGGCCGATGTCGTCCCCGCTCAAGGATGTTCGCGCGTTATCGCGGCAGATGGTCGGGCACTTCGTCGAAAACGTCATCCCCTGCGGCACGCTGCCCGCCGACGCGATCTCCGGCGACGTCACCACCATCACCAGGGTCTGCCTCGAGTTCGCGGTCAGTATGCTGGACGGCCAGGACATTCCGGAGAAGTTGCAGCGCCTCCAGGACGCCGCCTCCAGCTGGGCGCGCGAGGGCGTGCCGATCGACACCATCCACCACTCCATCCACGAGGGCTTCAAGATGGGCCTGGACCTGGTGATCTCGGATGCGTCGATCAAGGACTACGACAGCCTGGTCGACGGCGCCAAGATGGTGCTGGAGATGCTGGACATGATCAGCTCGGCGGTCTCGGTCGCCTACATCCGGGAACTGCGCGCGGTGGTCAGCGAGCACCACACCGCGGTGCACACGCTGACCTCCGCGCTGCTCGGCGGGCACAGCACCTCCACCATGGCGCGCGAATGCGGGATCGCCATCGCGACCTCGTACGCCGTGCTGGCCGTGGCGATTCCGCCGCATCGGGAGGAACACAATCCGATGCTGGACAGTCAGGTCGTCGCGCGCCGCAAGCTCAGACGGGTGCAGGCCGAACTCGCCACCCGCTGCGGCGACAGCGCGTTGTCGCTGCTGAGCGTCGACGGCGGCACCATCCTCATTCCCGCGGCCACCTTCGACAACGCGGGCTACGACGCCCTGGTGATCCAGCTGTCGCACGCCGCACAGGTCGGCATCACCGCGACCATGATCGATGGCACCCCCGAACAGATCCCCAACGCCGCCGACCAGGCCCACGAGCTGCTCGACATGGTGCAGCGGCTGGAGGCGGTGCCCGGCCTGTACCGCTTCGACGAACTCGCGCTCGAATACCAGCTCACCCGCCCGGGCCCCGGCCGCGAGTACCTCGGTCAGCTGCTCGACCCGCTCGACGAGCACCCGGAACTCCTGGAGACCTTGCAGCGGCACATCGCCAACAACCTCAACCGCCAGCGCACCGCCCGGGTCCTGCACGTGCACACCAACACCGTGGACTACCGGCTCAAGCGCATCGGTCAGCTCACCGGCTTCGACCCATCGCAACCGTCGGGGCTGTGGTACCTGCGATCAGCCCTGGTCGCGCGTAGCTATCGGACGACATGAGGTCGCTCTCGAATTCGACTGTGGCATAGCGTCGCGTACCGAGTGGCGAACCGACGACCACCTCGCGGTTCGCCACGCCGCGCAGCGTGGGGCAGCTCGCCTCGGACGCAAGAGGATGCTCAGTGACCAGCGCATCCACCGACGTAGCCAGCCACGGGAGCTGCTCGGCCAGCGCGGCAGTGGAGCGGCCCGAGTAGAGCAGGATGTCGGTGGGACGGGTCGAGTCCGCACGCCAGCAGTTGATTCCGTCGAGCAGGGCGCGCAGCGCCACGGGATGGCCGGTCGGTTCGCTGCCGGAGATCGTCACGCCGTCGAGCTGCTCGGCGGGCAACTCCCGCAGCCAGTCGAGTATCGCCTCGACGCCGCATCGGGTGGATTCGTCGAACACCCAGGTGTTTCCGGCGAGGCAGGCGCGACAGAAGACCCGGCAACCCGGCAGCCAAATGCCGGCCCGAATTCCGTAACCGATGTTCCCGACCGGAAAACGCAGGTGCGACAACAGCATCGTTGCTCGGTCCGGGTGCCGACTGGAGTGCACGTTCATCTCTCCTGAGTCTTGCCGCGGGGCGGCGGAGCGGCCCCGCGTCCTCACCTAGTGAGCCTCGTGGCGCCGATGCCTGCTGTCTGTCCGCCGAACACTCGACATCACTCCATGATCGAGGATTTCGGCAACAACCATTCCCGCGTAGGCGAAGTCAAAATAGGTAAATCGAAGAAATTCTGGGAAATAATGATCAGGTCAGTGGATACCATATTTCGCGGGACAATGCGTAATTGGGCGTCGTGAAGTTTCGAACAGTACGAACGGTGACGTTGCGGCACCGGCAGCGCTCCCTGATCACCACTGGCACAAGCGGATTCGGACACCAGATCATGGAACCGACCGGTCGATATTAGCTTACGCTGTACGAATTCGGGTTCCGCATCGCCATTCGATCATCATTCGTTCCGGGCCGGAGTAGTGCGCAAAGCGAATAAGTGAACCGCCCGACTTGGCACCTTCGGGACCGAGTGATTTAATTCCATTCATGGTGATCCGTCGACTGCTCACTATGGCGGGGGTGGCCGTCACCGACCTGCCCGGCCCGTACGCGACGCCGGGCACGGTGCGCCGGATCGGCATCGTCGAAGACCACCAGGCGGTCGCGGTCGGTTTGGCCGCGATCCTGTCCGACCAGCCGGACCTCACCGTGGTCGCGATCGCACCGACAGTGCCCGAACTGCTCGCGCAGGCAACGGATCTCGACCTGGCCATCCTGGATTTGCGCCTACCCGACGGCTCCAGCCCGCGCGCCAACGTCGAGATGCTGCACAACCTCGACATCCCAGTCCTCGTCTACACCACCGGCGACTGGCGCGACCTGATCCGTTCGGCCGCCCGGGCCGGCGTGCTCGGCGTCGCGTTGAAGAGCGACCCGGCCGAACGCACCACCGCGATGATCCGCGCCGCCGCGTCCGGCAGGCAGGTCGCGACGATGGCCTGGGCCTCGGCCATCGACAGCGACCCGGCGCTGACCAACATCGACCTGCCGCCGCGGCAGCGAGACGTGTTGGAGCACTACGCGAACGGCGAGACCGCGGCCTCGGTGGCGCACAAGCTCGGCCTGTCCGAGCACACGGTCAACGACTACCTGAGCCGGATCCGGCGGCGCTACGCCGAGGCCGGGCGGCCGGTCCGGTCCCGCGTCGACCTCTACCGCGAGGCCAAGCGGGACGGCTTCATCGGCGGCGACCCACGGCCCCGATGATCGAAACGGCGGTGCCCCGGCGCAGCGCCGAAGCCCGCCTGGTCCGTGGCGCAGGCCTTTTCGTCGGGTCGGGTGGGCTGTTCTATGCCGCCCTCACCGTGCCGACCGCGCTGACCCAGTCGACACTGGCCGCCTCCTGGTGGACACCGTTCGCGATCGTCGTGATCTACCTGCCCGCCGTGTTCATCGCGGTCGCGGCGCTGGGCTGGCGCTTCGATCTGATGCGTTGCGCGGTACTGGTTTTCGCGTTCGGCTATCTGTTCGCCGCGATCAGCTGGCTGGTCGTGCGGGTCGACGCCGTGGTGCCGCCCGAGCAATCCTTGTGGATCACTTGGATTCCCGGCCTGCCCGCGGTCGCGCTCGCACTGTTCTGGCGGCGCATCCCGTTCGGCTATCTCGTCCTGGCCGCGGCGATCGATCAGATCGATGCGGCGTATGCCCGCGGGCCGGACGCACACAACCCGATCGTGCCGGATTTCCTGTTCGCCGTGGCCTATTCGGCCCTCCCCTGCGCGGCGTGCGTGGTCCTCGTCCAGGTCGGGCGCATTTTGGATCAGACCTCGAACATGGTCCGCGCGAAGGCCACCGCGAGCGCCGCCGGCGAGGCGCGCCGCTTCGAGCGCAAACGCTTCGACGCCCTGGCGCACGACTGGGTGATCGCGACGCTGCTCGAGGCCTCGCGCGCACCTAATTCCGCCGTGCTGACCCACCACGCCGATGTCACGTTGCGCGACCTCGAACGGCTGCGCGCCGGACAACCCGCGCAGGACAACCTCGCCCTCGATCAGGTGGTCGCGAGCATCCGCGCGACCGCGGCCGAGGTCGACGACTCGGTCGAGTTGCACACCGACCAGGTCGCCGGCGTCGCACTCACGGTGCCCAGCGATGTGGCGACCGCGCTGGCCGCCGCGGTCGGCGAGGCGCTGCGCAACTGGCAGCGGCACGCCGGTTCGCCGACGCGCGAGGCGGCCTGCGCGGTGCTGGTGACCGCCGATGCCGAATCGGTGCAGGTCGATGTGGTCGACGACGGGGTCGGCTTCGATCCCGCCGCGGTCCCGCCGGACCGAATCGGGTTGCGCGCCAGCATCATCGACCGGCTCGCCGAGTTGCCCGGCGGCTGGTCGGCCATCGATGCGGCGCCGGGTCGCGGCTGCCGGATCAGCACCGGGTGGGTGGCATCATGATGGCGACCCGGACCGTGCGCGACGACGTGCGCGACATCCTCGGCATGCGGACCCCGGCGGCCTGGCTGCTGTGCTGCCTGTTCGCCGTCGCGATCACCTCGGAGGCGTTCGCCGCCGACGACGGCATCCGGGACATCCGGTTCACCGCGGTCGCGGTGGTGCTCATCCTGGCCGCGGGCACCGTCGTGCTACTCGCGCCGGGCGATCCGCTGCCCGCCCGGTTCGCCGTGCCCGCCGCCGTGGCGGCCCCGCTCGCCGCCGGGCTGGCCATCTGGCAGCTGCCGGTGCCGATGGCCAACTCGACGCAGATCTGGTTCCTCGGTGCGGCGTCGGCGTTCCTGAATTTCCTGTGCGTGCGCGGCGCGCCGATCTGGGCGTGGGCGGGCGTGCTCGGGCAGATCGTCATCTGCGCGTCGTGGACCATGCACACCGGTCAGGGCTGGCTCACCGGCGTCGGGTTCTCCTTCATCAACCTGACCCCGCTGCTCATGGCGACCTTCTTCGCCAGAGTCGTTCGCCCGATGGCGCATTCGATTCTCGCATTGCGCCAGCAGGACACCGACCGCGCCGCCGCCGAGGCCGCCGCGCAAGCCGCCCAGCAGGAGCGCGACGAGCGGGTCGCCCGGTTGGACAGCGCCGCGCGGCCGCTACTGGAGATCATCGCGTCCGGCCGTCAACTCACTGCGCACGAGCAGGCGGAGTGCCGGCTGGTCGAGGCCGAGTTGCGCGATGACATCCTGGGCGGTGTGATGATCGATGACTCGGTCGGCGCCGCGGCCCGTTGCGCGCGACAACGCGGAGTCACCGTCGTGCTCGACGACGGCGGCGGCCTCGACGAGGTCGACCCGGAGCTTCGGCAACAGGTGCGCACCGTCTTGCGCGACGCGCTCGACTACGCCGACGGCGGCACCGTCACCGCCCGAATACTGCCGCCGGGCCGCAGCACTTTGGCCTCGATTCTGTTGCGCGACAACGGTGAACTGCGGATCGAGGTCGAGGCCACCGGGGCGGTCCGGTCCGACCTGGACGACCGGCAATTTGTTCGCGAAGCGAAGCAAGACCCCAGACCTAAGGGCTGAGAGCTGGGGAATTCCCAGGAACGAAAACGGATCATATATTCAGTGGGCACATCGGTTATTGGTCTGCAACCTTCGGGGAGGTGCGGTACCGGCGCCGACGGACACTGCATGAAGCGGGAAAACTGATGACTTCCATCGTTCCGGATCCCCGATCACACCCGTACCAGACGAGAGTGTGGCGCGACCCGCACCTGTCGGCGCGGGAACTCGAAGTCCTGGTCGCCTGGGTCAAGTGCGACTCGAAAACCCAAGTGGGAAAACAGCTCTACCTCTCGATCGGCACGGTCAACACGCACATCACCCGCATTCGCGGCAAGTACGCGGCGGTCGACCGGGCGGCGAACACCAAGGCGGCGCTGGTGGCGCGGGCCCTGCAGGACGGCCTGATCGAGCTGGACGAGTTGTAGTCGCACTGCGCCACTGTCTTTCTCTCGATTCGACGCTAACACCGCGATAGCCACGCCGAAATCATTCGAACGACCGATGCGAATCGAGCGTGAACCCCTGCCACCGGCAGTGGTGTCGGACGATTGACCGACAGACAACGATGCCGAATCGTGACATCGTCAGGGTTCGCGGACGAAACAGACCAGGTATGCCGGCGAACACCGCGCCGTTGTGCAGATCCGTTACGCCCACGATCTTCTCGGGCATTGAAGACCGCATGCGGAAGGTGTGGGGACGGATCGTGAACCGACGACAAACGTATGAGGTGACTGTTTCAGCCGGGGATCTAGCGGCGCTCATCCTGGCGGTGCACGAGGCCGCCGGCCAGTCGGGGGGCCCTTCGGCGCGCCGCTGGCGACACGGCAACGTCGTCGGCATCAGCACGCCGCGGGTGCGTGACCTGCCGCTGGCGACCGTGCGCGCCAAGCACGTCGTCGCGCGCAGACCGGTCGCGGCGATCACCGCCGCGCTGCACCGGACCGTTGCCGTGGATGTCGTCTTCACCCTGGACGACGACGTGGCCTGCGCGCAGTTCCATTGCGCGACAACGCACTCCGAGATCACCCTGGCACAGGAGCGGACCTGGGCGGAGTATCTGTCGACCAAGACCTCGGCGGCGCTCATCGCGACCGGCATCACCACCAGCCTGTCGGCCGGCTACGTGCACGCCGCCGAGGTGGGGTTACAGGTGTCCGGCACCGCCGATCAGCCACGGATTGAAGGTGCAGGCGAGGTCCGGGTGGCCGGCCGGGTCGAGGGCGCGCAGTGCGATGGAGAGGGCGCGCGGTGAGTACATCAGCGTCTGGTGATCGGAGAGGTCGAGTTCGCAGCCGTCCTGAAGGGTGATGTTCTGCACCGACGCGCCTCGGCTCGGCCGCAGGAAGGTCAGGTTGTAAGGGGTCATGATCTCGTCATAGCGGGTGCCGACGATCGTGTAGTCGATGCCGGAGATGGTGTCGCCGTCGGCATTGAGCCGATTGACGAAGTCCGAGCCGATGGTCTGCTCGGCGACCGCGTGCCCGACCACGATCGAGCTGGCGCCGACGGCGTCGATGCCGAGGGTGTTGATGGCGCGGCCCAATGCGGCGATGCCGTCGATGGTGGAGCCATGATGCGTTGCGCCGAAGGTGATCAGGTTGTGCACCTTGTCCGCGCCGCCCTCGAACTTGGTGTACCAGTTGGCCATTGCGCCGCCCTGCGAGTAGCCGATGAGGTCGACGGCGGGCGCGCCGGTGGCCGCCAGCACGCGGTCGACGAAGGTAGCCAGCTGTTTCGCCGAGTCCTCGATATTGCCGGTGCCCATCACGCCGGGCAGTAGCGGCGGGAGCCCGCCGCCTTGCGCCGGGTTGGCGCGGCCGTAGTTGAAGGCGAAGGTGCAGAAGCCCGCATCCTTGATCGGCTGGCTCATGAACGCGAAACTGTTGTAGGCGTTCATCCAGGTGCCGTGCAGCAGCACCACGGGGCGGCGATGTTCCGCGGTCGGCTTGCAGGTCCAGTCGTTGGCGCCCGGTGGCGCGGCGTCCGGGTTGAACAGGCCGTAACCGAAGGCGGACAGCCAAGACGGTTGCACCGGGCCGGAACCCACTGTATCGCTGGCGAATCCGCCGGACAGGCCGGCGCTGAAGCCGTAGTCGGTGATGGCCGTGCCCCGCCCGCGCGCGTCGATGCGGTCGGCGATGCGCTGTTCGATCGACTCGTCCGGGGCGGCGTGCGCGACCGGGCCGGCGACGCCGAGCAGGAGCGCCGTGACGCCCAGCAGGACGGCCACGATCGATGATCGGCTGGAGGTCCGTCGTTTCATTGACACAGGCAAACACCGAATCATGGAACGGATATAACCACGTCGCCAATGGCACGTAAATCTCGTCCAGATTCGGTAAACCTCTTCCAGATTCGGTGAAAACGCCCTGGTCCGAACAGCACAGTGCCCATCGGGCGGCGCGTGCGGTCGCCGCCCGATGGGCACGTTCGCCACGGACATGGGGTACGGAACTGAGGGCGGGGTTGAGGACCCGTTCTGCGCCCGCGGAACCCGTGACGGTGGCGCATCCGCCGGAACAGGCAGTGAGGGTTAGGGTTTCGCCTGTTCCGGCGCGATGCACGTCTATTCGGGTGCTACAGCCCGCCTCCGCCGCCGATCAGCCACGGGTTGAAGGTGCACTCCAGGTTGGGATGCCCCACCGGATCGAGGGCGCGCAGTGCGATGGACAGGGCGCGGGGCGAGTACATCATCGTCAGATGGTCCGAAACGTCTTGTTCGCACCCGTCCTGGAGGGTGATGTTCTGCACCGTCGCGCCGGGGCCCGCCTTCAGGAAGGTCAGGTCGTACGGATTGGTGACCTCGTCGTAGCGGGTGCCGATGACCGTGTAGTCGACGCCCGAGACGGTGTCGCCGTTGGCGTTGAGCTGGTTGACGAAATCCGAGCCGATGGTCTGCTGGATGCCCGCGTGGCCGACGAAGATCTCGATGAAGCCGAGGATGTCGATGCCGAAGTTGTTGATCGCCCGGCCGAGCGCGCCGATCCCGTCCAGCGACGTGCCGTGATGCGTCGCGCCGAGGGTGACCAGGTTCTTCACCTTGGCCGCGCCGCCGTTGAACTTGGTGTACCAGTTGGCCATCGCGCCGCCCTGGGAGTGCGCGACGATATCGACCTCCGAGGTCCCGGTGGCGGCCAGCACTCGATCGACGAACGTCTCCAGTTGCTTGGCGGAGTCCTGGATGTAGCCGGTGCCCATGACCCCGGGCAGCACCGAGCCGAGGCCGCCGCCCTGGATCAGGTTGGACCGGCCGTAGTTGAAGGTGAACGTGCAGAAGCCCGCGTCCTTGATCGGCTGGCCCATGAACGCGAAACCATTGTACGCGTTCATCCACGTGCCGTGCAGCATCACCACGGGCCGCGGATGCTCGGCGGTCGGCTTGCAGTTCCAATCGTTGGCGCCCGGCGGCGCGACATCGGGGTTCAGCAGGCCATAACCGAACGCGGCCAGCCAGGACGATGCCGCCGGGCCGTAACCGACTGTGTCGCTGGCGTATCCGCCGTTCAGCCCGGAGCTGCTGCCGGAGCCGCCGAAGCAGTTGCCGGAGCCGTTGCCCGAGCCGGCGCCGCTGCCGGAATTGCACGCGGAGCCGGACGAACTGCCGGATTCCGCGACCGGCGCCGCCGGGCGGCCCGCCGCGATGTAGTCGGCGAGTTCTTGTTCCGAGGATTGCACCGCGGGCTCGGCACTCGCACCGACACCGGCGATCCCCATGACCAGCACCGAGACACCCGTGATCACCGCCGCCGTCAGCGATGAACGGCCGAAGGTACTTCGTTTCATTGCATGCCTTCCTACGTCGAGCACAGAATTCGAGTAGCGGCGCCGAGGTATGCCGGTCGACGGCACCGAAACTGCGCCAACGCTAAAACCGAACCGGCGGGCAACCCACCAGACGACGCGGTTCCTGGACAGCTCACCAAAGCCGCTGTCGCGGTTAGTTAAACGGCACAGTCCAGCCCCGGAATACAGCTCGGTGAGGAATAGTCACAGTGCAATCGACGGGCACTTACCGCAGTCCACAAGGGCACGTGTCTTTCTCTAAGCGCCGGCCGTGCACGACGGTGAGGTGTCCAGATAAGTGACGGAATTATGGAGCGAATAGCCGTGGCGGCCGACCATGGGTGAATCTTTTCCAGCCAGCGGCGCGACGCCGGTGGCAAACCCCGGGAGATCGCCATGTTCGCTGCTGTCTTATCGAACTACCGCGGCACCGCGGGCACGGTACGGCGCGCCGCCCGCACCCTGTTCGGCGCCGTCGCCGTCGCGGCCGCCTTGGCGCACCTGCCCGCCGCCGTCGCCGACAGCACCGGCTCGGCCGACGTCGCCCTGCCGGATGTCCTGCGCAGCCTGGTTCCGCCGACGCCGGAACCCCTGCCCGCACTGCACGGTCCGGCCACCGCGATCGTGGTGCTCGGCTACGGCCTGCTGCCCGACGGCACCATGCGCCCAGAACTGGTCGACCGCCTGCACGCCGGATTCGTGCAGGCCCTGCTCGCGCCCGCGTCGCCGATCATCGTCACCGGCGGCAACCCGCACAACGGCGTCACCGAGGCCCGAGCGATGGCGGATTGGCTGGTCCAGCACGGTATTCCAGCCGAACGAATCCATCTGGAACCGGACGCGGACTCGACCGTGCAGAACGCCGAACGGTCCGCGCGGATCATGCACGCGATCGGCGCGCGCGACGCCGTGGTGGTCACCTCGGCCGACCATATCGACCGGGCCGTCGGCACATTCACCGCCGCGGGCGTCCAGGTCGTCGGCGCGGTCACGCCCGATCAGGTGCCGCGCCTCACGTGGCAATTCGGTCCCGGTTCGTAAAAGGAGCAAATCATGCGCGATATTTCTATGAATGCCGCCGAACAGGTTCAGGCCTTGGTCGATCGCCGTTATCGTTCGACCACGCCGTATGACGTGAGCCGGAAAAAGATTCGCGAATTCGCCCGCGCCGTCCAGGATTATCATCCGGCGCATTGGAGCGCGGACGCCGCGGCCGATCTCGGCTTTCCCGGACTGCTCGCGCCTGCCACCTTCTCTTCGATCATCCTGAGCCGGGTGCAGCGGGAAATACTGGATACGGTGCTCACCGGCTATCGATCTTCCCGGATTCTGCACGCCGACCAAGTTCTCGATCTCGGCCGACCGTTGGTCGCGGGCGACCGGCTGACCTGCGACATCTATTTCGAATCCGTCCGGCATTTCGCTGACTACGACGTGCTGTCGATCAAGAGCGTGCTGGTCGATCAGCACGGCGAGCCGGTGCAGACCGGCTCGACCGCCCTGCTGGCCCGGACCGGGCTCGCGGATCCGCGGTTGGCGGAGACCGTGCGCGGCCTCGTTGTGCGGGACTACTCCCCCGCCGGGCCCGGGCAGTCGAGCGCGGACCTGGTCGTGCCGCCGTGTGGAAGCCGACTACCTTGCAGCACTGTCGATTTCGATGCGCTCACGGTCGGCACCGAGCTGCCGCCGCGGATCGTTCGGCTCTCGCACGGCGATCTGGCGAACTACGCGGCCGTGGTCGGCGACACCGATCCGGTCGGTTGCGATGACACGACGGCGAGCGGGCTCCCGTCGGCGGTCGCGCCCGGCATGCTCAAACTCGGTATGGCAGCGGCGTTTCTGAGTTCCTGGCTGGGTGATCCGGCCGCGGTCACCAGGTTTCGCGCGCAGTTCGCGCATTACACGCACTATCTGCGGATTCCGCAGTTCGCGACGAGCACGATCGAGTTCACCGGCCGGGTGACCTCACTCGATATGCGCCGTCGTCGCGCCACCATCGCGATCGATGCCCGATCTGACGGGCGCAGGCTCTTCGGTTACGCCGCGGCGGAAGTCCGCTTCCCCCTTGGCGATTGATCAGAGCGCGGCACCCTCGGCCTTGAGCAAGCCCACCAGCCGGGCCAGCCGCCGATGTGACTCCAACCGGGCGGCGCGATCGTAAGTGCTTGTGTGCACCAGGATTTCGTCGGCGCCGGTCTTGGTAACCAGGCGCTCCAGCTGATCGGCGACCTCGTCCTCGGTGCCGTGCACCTGCCCCAGCAGCGCTTCCTCGAAGATCCGGCGCTCCCGATCGGTCATGGTCAGCGTCTCGATCTCGGCGGGCGGGATCAGCGTCGGGAATTCGCCGCGGGTGCGGGAATACGCGTTCGACCACGCCTCCGGCAGCAACAGCCGGTGCGCTTCCTCGGTGGTATCGGCGATGACGACCGAGCCCGACACCATGACGTAGGGCTCCGCGCCCCACGCGGTGGCCTGGAATTCGGCCCGGTAGCGCTCGATCGCCTCGACCATCCGGTCCAGCCCGCCCACCGCGGCGATGACCAGCGGCAGCCCGAATCGCGCGGCCCGCTCCGCACCCGAACCGGTGGCCAGCAGGAACGCCGGAATCCGCAGGCCCTCGGCGGGCCAGCCGTGCACGCCGTTGCGGCCGTGGTCGAAGTAGTCGAGCAGCTCGCTCAGCTGGGCGTCGAAGTCCTCGGCGTCGCGCTTGTCGTGCCCGAGCGCGCGCCGCACGCCGTCGGTGAACCCGACCGAGCGGCCGAGGCCCATGTCGATCCGCCCTGGATACAGCGATTCCAGCACGCCGAACTGTTCGGCGACGATCAGCGGCTGATGGTTCGGCAGCATCACCCCGCCGGTGCCGATCCGGATGCGTTCGGTCGCCGCCGCGGCGGCCGCGGCGAGCACGGTCGGCGCGGAACCGGCCACGCCGGGCACGCTGTGGTGCTCGGACACCCAGAACCGGTGATAGCCCCACTCCTCGGCCAGGCGCGCGAACTCGACGGTGTCGCGCAGGGCCGCGGGATGGCTCTGCTCGCGCCGGACGCGGGAGCGGTCCAGGATGGAGAACCGGACGGAGGGAAGTGCCGAGGTCATATCTGTGTCAACGCGACGGGCGGCCGGTGATTCCGCGCTGCGTCGACGGTCACTTCGGCGACGGCAGCTCCAGCGCTTTCGACAGCACTTCCCAGGCTCGGGGCAGCTCTGCCTCGAAGTCGGGCCAGGAGTGCATGCCCGCGGCGTCGTATTCGACGGTGGCAGGGATGTTCAGCTCGTTCAGTCGTCCGGCGAACCGCTCGGTGCACGAGCGCGCGCCGGCCTCCAGCGCCGCGCCGCCGCCGGCCAGGCGCAGTGCGTCGACGATGGTCGGCGATTGCGCGATGGCGACCAGGTCGGCGCCGGTCGGCACGCCGGTCGCGGCGGAGAGGTAGATCGCGGTGCCGCGCAGTTCCTCCGCGCCGAGCAGGCTGTCGTGCTCGGCCCACTCCGGGGAGGTCGGTGGGCCCCACAGGTTCTCGACGTTGCCGCCACGCGAGGCGACGGTGATCGTGGTGACCGCGTGGCCGAGCGGGTCGGCGGTGGAATAGCAGCCGCTCATGCCCGCCACCGCCCGGTAGCGGCCCGGATGTCGTTGGGCCAGCATCATTGCCGCCTGCGCGCCCATCGAGACGCCGGCGATGGCGCGGCGGCCACTGGACTTCAGCAGCGATTCCACGATCGGCGGAAGTTCTTCGGTGAGAAAGGTTTCCCAGCGGTTGAGGCCGAGGGCGGCATCGTGACGATCCCAGTCGCTGTACATGCTGCCGGTGCCGCCGCTGGTCAGCACCACGTCGACCGGCTTGTCCGCGAAGAATTCCGCGGCTCCGCCCTTGCTCAGCCAGCCCGAGGTGGTTTCGCCGTCGACGCCGTCGAGCAGGTACAGCGTCGGGCGCGGTCCGGCACCGGTGCCGCGCAGCACGTCGACCTCGATGATCCGGCGCATGGCCGCCGACGCGATCCTCAGGTGTTCGCGGCGTGGGCCCACGGTGTCGACCGAGATCAGCCCGGTCCGGGTCATCGCCGGATCGACCGCGGGCGGCGGCGCACTCGGCACGCCGGGGGCGTCCGCGACCGCGGGCACCGCGACCGCCGCGGCGATGACTGCCATCGCCGCCGTGCTGATCGTCCCTCGGTATCTCATCGCGTCGCGGCGGCTCGTTCTGCCTGCCGGGCCGCCACCCGATCCCGTTGTTCCTCGAATCGGGTTGCCTTCTCGGCCAATTCGTCGAGGTAGGCGCTGAGCTGGTCGCGCGCGCGTTCGCCGTCCCCGGACAGGTCGGTGCGCTCGAACACATTCCACGCCCGCAGGACCGGCCGCACCACGACGTCCAGGTGCTGGCGTAGGTCGTAGATGCCGTGCTTGGCCAGCACCACCGCGTTGCGGCGGAAGTTCGGCTGGGTGAGGCCGGGCATCTGGAAGCGCGTGACGATGTCGGTGATGGCACGAAGCGTCTCGTTCGGCATCAGGTCGAGAGCGGCGGCGCTGATGTTGCGATAAAAGATCATGTGCAGGTTTTCGTCGGCGGCGATCCGTTGGAGCATACGCTCGGCGATGGGTTCGTCGCATGCGGTTCCGGTGTTCCGGTGACTGATTCTGGTGGCCAATTCCTGCAATGTCACATAGGCGACCGAACGCAGAAACTGCGGTCCCTTCACCGGTTTCGCGATTCCGGTGGTCATATGCGCCATCCTGGCCTGTTCCAGCAGCACCGGATCGACGGCGCGGGTGACCACCAGATAATCGCGCATGACGATGGCGTGCCGGTTCTCCTCGGCGGTCCAGCGCCCCACCCAGGTACCCCAGACGCCGTCCAGGGAGAACGATTCCGAGATCTCGCGGTGATAGGACGGCAGATTGTCCTCGGTGAGCAGGTTGGTCACCATCGCGGTCCGGGCGACCTCGGTGAGCTTCGATTGACCGGGCTCCCAATCTATTCCGCCCATGGCGGCGAAATTGCGGCCGTCGTCCCAGGGCACATAGTCGTGCGGGTTCCACGCTTTGGCTTTGCGCAGATGCTCGTTGAGCAATCGTTCGGCGACGGGTTCCAGTTCCCGGAGAATATCGGTATCGGTCAACGCGGTCGTCACACGTGCTCCTTTTGCTCGGCGCGGGCAGCGCGGCGAAATTCGACACTAAGCCGGAAAGATCAAGCAGAACGCCCGATTTCGTGATCATTGGTCGAGGTGACGACGGGTATCCGGACTTGCTGGGCCGGATCACAATCGGTCGCCTCGTGCGGATCGGCCACCCGGTACAGGCCGGGCGCCCGGCCCGCGGCGCGGATGCGGTCGAGCAGGTCGTGGGTGCGGGCGGCGAGTTCCGGGATCCGCGCGGTGGGGCCGGTGGCCACCACGGCGGTCAGCGGCACCTCGGCGGCCTCGGTCAGCACGGTCAGGACGTCGGCGGTCATCGATGGGGCGGCGATCCGGGCGGGGCGAATATCGGCCGGTACCAGCACCGTCCCGCCCGCCGCGGACAGCAGCGACAACGCGCGCGAGCCGAGCGGATCGGCCAGTGCGGCCTGCACTCTGCGCAGCTTGCGCCGGGCCGCCGCGGTGCCCGCGCCGGGTCTTCGTTCGTCGGGGTGGGCCGGAATGCTCAGCGCCACCACCTGGTACGCGGGGGCGACGGCGATCCCGGTCTGGTTGACCAGCTCCCCTACCGCGTGTCCGCCGAGCAGTGCGGACACCATCGTCTGCGCCGCGGTTTGATGTTCCCTTGCTACCAAACGATGTTCGTCGACGTAGGCGGTCGAGGCGGTGACCGTCACCATTTCCAGCACCCGCAGAATGAGCTGCGCGCCGGCCACGCCGTCGTCGTCTTCGGTATGTGCCGCAACGAATTCCAGGCCCGAGCGGAGTTCGTCGTGATAGGCCGCGAGCACGGTTTCCAGCGCGACTCCCTCGCGCGCCCAGCGCATTGCCGCACCGGCGATTTCGGTCGGCTCGACTATCCGCGCCGTCGCCCGCGGCGCGAGCGACTCGACCGCCGCCGCCATACAATCCCGCGTGGTCGCGGTGACCTCGCCGGATAGCTCACCGCCCGCCCGGGGCGCCAGGTAGTCCAGCAGTTTCGACGCCAGACTCTCGGAACTCGAACCAACCCGCATAGCCGTCATGACTATCGAAGGCTAGCGACGGATCGTGATCGAATCGGGATACGCACCCGAAATCAGGTAAGTCATCAGCCATCACGTCACTCATTGGGCGAAATCACAAGTACCGGAGCGATTTTCGCCATGTCAACCGTGCTGGACCCGAAGAATTCCGGTAAGGACAGCGTACTCTGCGCACGGCGATTTTCACTTCGCCACGATCCCCGGACCCCCGAAATAATGTGTGACGCAGCGCCGACCGCGCATTCCGGCGCTGCGTCGAGGTCACCTTAACGCCATGTTCCGGCCGCCGGACAGACATCTCGGCGATCCTCGGGAGCGGTCATCGGCGCGCCGCCCGCCGACTGGTAAGTTGCACAAAGACCGCGCTCCTTCGCAGGCAGCCCGGGGTATCGCATGGACCACCGACGCCACGGCCAAACCTGTGAGCTGTCCCATGAGATGTGACGAACAACTGTGCAGTAGCTCTCACCACGGATACCATCGAGCGCTGCGCCCCCGTACGGCGACGCTGCATAGTTTCGAAGGGCATTGACACACCACATGACCGGTACGCGAGAGAAGCTGGAAGAGCTGCGGGGGATCCTGGAGCTCGCTGAGGAACCCGCCGGCGAAACCGGCATCGCGAAGCGCAAAGCCAAGGGCATACCGAGTGCTCGGCAGCGGGTGCGCGCGCTGCTCGATCCGGGCAGCTTCGTCGAGATCGGCGCGCTGATGCGCCAGTCGGCGCAGCCGGGCGCCATGTACGGCGACGGCGTGGTCACCGGCCGCGGCCGCATCGACAACCGGCCGGTCGTGGTGATCGCGCACGACCAGACCGTGCACGGCGGATCGGTCGGCGAGATGTTCGGCCGCAAGGTCGCGGCCGCCATGGAGTTCGCGTATGAGAACGCCTGCCCGGTGGTCGCGATCAACGACTCCGGTGGCGCCCGCATCCAGGACGCGGTGACCTCGCTGGCCTGGTACGCGCTGATGTGCCGACGGCAAGGCGACATGTCCGGGTATGTGCCGCAGGTCGCCGTCATGCTCGGCAAGTGCGCGGCCGGTTCGGTGTACGGGCCGGTCAACATGGACGTCCTGGTCGCCACGGACAAGTCCTACATGTTCGTCACCGGGCCGGAGGTCACCAAGGAGGTGACCGGCGCCGACGTGAGCGCGGAAGAACTCGGCGGCGCGGCGGCGCTGACCCGCAACGGCACGGTGCACCACGTCGCGCCCGACGAGCAGGCCGCGTTCGACTGGGTGCGCAACTACCTGAGCTACCTGCCGTCCAGCTGCCTGGAGCAGCCCCCGGTGGTGAATCCCGGGCTGGAGCCGGAGGTGACCAGCCATGACCTCGAACTGAATTCGATCATCCCGGATTCGGACAAGGTCGGCTACGACATGCACCAGATCCTGATCCGGATCTTCGACGACGGCGACTTCCACGAGCTGGGCGCGGGCACCGCGCAGAACCTGATCACCGGCTTCGCCCGGGTCGACGGCCGCAGCGTCGGCGTGGTCGCCAACCAGCCGCAGGCGCTCGGCGGCGCGCTCGACGCGCAGGCCTCGGACAAGGCGACGCACTTCATCCGGCTCTGCGACGCGTACGGGCTGCCGATCATCTTCGTGGTCGACACCCCGGGCGTGCTGCCCGGCATCGAAGAGGAACGCAACGGCGTGATCAAGCGCGGTGGACGCTTCTTCCGCGCGGTGATCGAGGCGACCGTGCCGATCGTGACCGTGGTGACCCGCAAGGCCTACGGCGGCGGCTACGCGGTGATGGGCTGCAAGCAGCTCGGCGCCGACATCAGCCTGGCCTGGCCGACCGCCCGGATCGCGGTGATGGGCGCGGAGAGCATGGTCGGCATCGTCGGGCGCAGGCAGCTCGAGGCGGCACCGGTCGACCAGCGCGCCGCGGTGCGCCAGCAGATGATCGACTTCTACAACGCCACCATGGCCACCCCGTGGATCGCCGCCGAGCGTGGCTACATCGACGCGGTGATCGAGCCGTCGCAGACGCGGCTGGAGATTCGTAAGGCACTGCGGTTGCTGCGCGAGAAGGACACGGCCAAGCCGAATCCGCGCAAGCACAGCCTGTTGCCGGTCTGAACGCGCGTACCCGGTTGTGTTGGGTCACAACGCAACCGGGTAGCGGTTCGTGGCATTTCCGGTGATCACGTTCGCGCCGAACGACTTCGGGCGCGATGATCTAATTTCGAGGACGTGCCCGGCCGTCGTTCGCCGCGACTCGGGCACGCGACGTGCCCGCCGCGCCTGTACCCTACCCTCGTCCGGCGGGCACGGAGCGCTTGCGAGGACGAATGTCCGAGGCCGCACGCCGCACTGATGATCAGCTGTGGCTGCCCCAGCGCAGATCCGCTGTGGCCCACTCCATTTCCCACATCCGCAGGCGCCTGCGGTCCAGGCTGCGCCGCAGGGCGAAGTAGCAGCCCGCCACCACGATCGTCGCGCCGAGCAGCGCGCCGCCGGTGAGCAATACGGCCTTGCTGAGTGCCTGCGTTCCCGAGGGCGGCTCGACGATCTTGTCCGCGCCGTTCAGCCAGATGGTCACGGTCTGCCCCGGCTGCACGAGGGTGGTCGATTGGTAGTCCTCGGTGTGCACGACGCCGTCGGCGTCCTTCCACTGCACCTTGGCCGGCATGATCGGCGCGTAGAGCGGCGCCTTGCCGGTCTCGGTCACCGTCGCGTCGACCTGGTGCAGCTGCGCCGTCTTCGCCTGCACCACAGCGGTTTCCGTGTGATACACGCTGACGCCCACGGTCAGCACCAGCAGCGGAACGACGATCAGGAACACCAGCGCCAGCGTCGCGGCGACCAGGGTCTGCACGCGATCTTCTCTGCGGCGCATCGGGTTTCGATCCAGCCCGACGC
Organism: Nocardia sp. NPDC051756; assembly: GCF_040681495.1. Taxonomy (NCBI): domain Bacteria; kingdom Bacillati; phylum Actinomycetota; class Actinomycetes; order Mycobacteriales; family Nocardiaceae; genus Nocardia; species Nocardia sp. NPDC051756. The sequence goes on from NZ_JBFAYV010000006.1 coordinate 760,982, forward strand.
GGCGGCACGTCCTGCGGTACATATTCACCGACCCTGTGGTCATGACAGTGACTCCTCGGTCCGGAATTCGGTGGTGAGCGCGACGAGTGTGGCGAAATAGTCCTCGATGAGATCGGGCAGGGCGCTCGGATCGTCGCCGGCGGCCCAGGTCTGCAACGCCGAGATGAGCAGGCCGGCACCGGCGGCCACCGCGGTGGCCGGGCGCACGTCCCGCTCCGGGTCGACGTCGAGCCGGGCGGCGATGATCCGCACCGATTCTCGCTGACCTTCGATGCGAATGCGCTGATATCCGGCGAACAAATCCGGTTCGTCCTCGAAGCGCTGGAACAGCGTCCACCGCCGGGCCAGCAGCGCGGCGCGTTCGCCGCCGTATTCGACGGCGAACCAGTCGTGCACGGCGTTGCGGTAGGCGAGCAGCGGCGATTCGTGCAGGGGACGGCGGCAGAGCGCCTCGTTGAACAGGTGCACGTCTTGGTCGACATCGCCGAGGACGGCTTCGGCGATGGAGGTGAAGTGGCGACTGAAGGTGCGCCGGGTGACGCCGGCCCGCACCGCGATGTCCTCGACGGCGACCGCGCCGAGACCCCGCTCGGTGAGCAGATCGAAGGCCGCGCGCGACAACGCTTCCCGGCTGCGCCTGGTCCGCAGCCGTCGGCCATCGAGATCGACACCATCGTCGCTCATATCCTCAGCTTACCACCTTATTGTCCCATTGGGACAATACTTCGGGCCCAGGGTCGGCTCGGGTCGGGGTCGCTCAACGGGGCGGGCTGGTTCCCGCTGAGCGCGCTACGAGTTTCGCTTGGTTATCAGATGCCCAATTCGGCCCGGCCGAATCATGAAGGCGGGCCGTGGGTCAGACCCGGCGGATGCTCGACGGCTGATCGAGGATTCGCGGCTGACGGCGGCGCAGCGCCTGCAACAGCGAGATGGTGTACTCCGGCGGCGCGGCGTGCACCGAAAGTTGGTTCGCCACAGCGCGATACGCGTCCAGGTCGCCCTGCTTGTCCAGGTACAGCGCGCTGGTCAGCTGCTGGAGGTAGACGATGTCGGGCAGGTCGGCCTCGGCGAAGCGCAGGATGGTGAACGCGCCGTCGGCCAGCGCGGGCCCGCCGACATGATCGGCCAGCACCTGGACGGTCACGTTGTTCTTGGCGACGACCCGCAACAGGTGGTCGATCTGGTCGTTCCACACGGTGGTGCCGCCGATCGGCCGGGACAGCGCCGCCTCCTCGACGACCACCCACAGCTGCGGCGGATTCGGGCGGTCGAGGATCTCCTGCCGACGCACCCGCAGCGCGACGCGCCGCTCGATGGCGGCCTGCGACTCGCCCGAATGGGCCAGCGACAGCAAAGCGCGCGCGTACTCCGGGGTTTGCAGCAGCTCCGGCACTGCCCTCGGCTCGTAGGCGCGGACCAGCGTCGCCGCCTGCTCCAGGCCGAGATAGGTGTCGTACCACTTGGGCAGCCAGTCGTTGTCGCGATGCCACCAGCCCGAGGCGTTGCCCTGCCGGGCCAGTTCCAGGTATTCCTCGCGTTCGGTCGGATCGGTGACCTGATAGAGGTCGAGCAGATCGACCAGGTCGCGCACCCGGAAGCCGGTGCGGCCGAGTTCCAGCCTGCTGATCTTGGAGTGCGAGCCGCGAATGGCCTCGCCCGCGTCCTCGCGGGTCATCCCGCAGCCTTCACGGAGTTTGCGCAGTCTGCTGCCGAGCATCATCCGGAGCACGGTCGGCCCGCCCGCCGGCGTCACCGCGCCGAGCAGCGGGGAATCAGCCGGTTTTCGCACCTCCGAAGGACGCATTCCCCGAGTCTGCCATGCCGGGGTTATTTGTTTCTACTGACGAAAGACCCTGTGCCGGTGTCGGACCGCCAGTCCACCGGCCGCCCAGAACGCGAAATCCCGGACCACGGCACCCTCCACGGAGGGCGCGCGGACCGAGATCGGCGCAACTTCTCGGCGCGGCGTGTCCGGCTCAGCGCAGCGCGATATCCGCCGTCGCGCGCCCGAACAACTTCCGTCCGTCACAGCTCGCGGTGAGCGATATGGTGCCCGTGCGCCGCTCGGGATCGAGCGATTTCACCTTGCCGCGGAACTCGATCTCGCTCGCCTTGGTGGCCGCGACCGGCGCGAACCCGGCGAATCGCACGCCGTAGTCGGTGACGGCGGCCGGATCGCCCAGCCACGAGGTCAGGTAGCCCGCGCCGAGGCCCATGGTGAGTAGCCCGTGCGAGACGACGTCGGGCAGACCGGCGCTGCGGGCGACCACATCGCTGAAGTGGATCGGGTTCGAATCACCGGACACGCCAGCGTAATTCACCAGATCACCGCGCGAGAGCGGCATCGAGCGCACCGGAAGTTCCATGCCGACGGACAGATCGTCGAAACTGGGGACCGTGCGCGGGGTGCGCTGCCGGTCCAGCGGGTCGGCCTGCGCGGGCTCGTCGAAGCACTCGACCACGCCCGCCTCCGCGCCGAGCGCCGCCCGCTGCGCCGCGGCATCGCTGCGGTCGGCGCCGGACTGCCCGGTCATGATCACGCCATCGACCGCGGTCACCAGCTCGGTGGCGATTTCCACGCCGGTCTGCGCGACGGCGGTGGAGGTCGCGGTCTGCAACAGTTCCTTGTGCTGGTTGGTGAGCACGTTCTTGGTCACCATGAAGTCTTTGTCGCCGAACTGCCGGAACGACTCGATGTAGGAGACGCAGTGCAGCTGATCCCCGGCCAGCACCGGCCGGTGCACCTGGATCGACTGTTCGGTCTGCAACACCTGGCCGATGTCATAGGCGGTCAGCACCGACTCGAACATGTTGCGCTGCATCAGCATCAACACGATCGAGGTGAAGGTCAGCGGCGCGACCAGGGCGTCGTACCCCAGCTCGGCGGCCGCGTCCTCGTGCCAGTGCGCCGGATGCTTGTCGTGCACGGCGCGGGCGAACTCGCGGATCTTCTCGCGCCCTACCTCGTAGTGCTCGGTCATCCGGTAATGCCGTCCCACCAGGGCCAGTGCCTGTTCGGACGCGGTGGTCGTGATGTCGTTCATGTGCCTCTTTCGCGAATCCTGGCGTCGAGCTCGCCCGGACCGGCCCACAATACCGAAACACGACAGGGTCGCATCGCTGGGGCAGCCGGCCCGGACTCGGCCCAGCCGACATCGGGGTGCAGGGGTTCGTCCGTGTTAGATCGCCGCAAACGCGGGAAACGCTAACACCGATTACTCAGCCGCCTTGACGACGCACCGGACAATGGCAAATCGTCAGCATTCATTCGGTGCGGGCGCACCCTGTAGGCGTTGATCCAGCCAGAGCATTGCTTCTGGATATCCAAGAGCGGCCGCGATGACATGCTCCCCCAGCACACTGCGATAGACCGAAGGCACGCCGAGCCGGCATTGCTCGAGATAGAGATTGCGGGCCCCTTCGGCCGGAATCCAGAATTCCTGCTCACCGTTGTAGATATACAGCGGCGTTCCGGATTTCAGGTCCGCCATTTTGGTGACTCGATAAATATCGTCGGCGACCGCGGAATGCAGCGGGTTCGGAATGTTCGCGGCGATATCGATCGGCAGCATGAGCACGCCGATCAACCCGTAGGTGCTGCCGCAGAAGTCCTTCGCCGGCGAGGTGACCACCCACTGCGCCAGATTGTTCATCCTGGCCAGGATCTCGGGGCGCTCCCTGCCGATGCCGAACACCGCCGCCATGAACACCGCCGAGGCGAGGTTGCCGTTCATACTGCGGGACAGGATCTCGTAGTCCGCGGGCACGCCGCCCAGCGCGGCGCCGACGATCACGTCCGCCAATTCCGGCGCGTAACCATCGATCAGCTTCACCGCGCCGTGGGTGGCGATCGCACCACCGGAATATCCGGCCATGCCGAATTTGCTGGCACCGAACTCATCCGGCAGCAGGCCGCGCACCGCGCGGATCGAATCGAGCACCGCGTGACCCGCCACGACCGGCTCGGCGTAGGCCATCCACGGGCCCTCGTGGTCCGGGATGAGCACCGCGTATCCGCGCAACGCGGCGACATAGGTGGTCGGCGGGATGAAATCGGTGGCGCTGGTGTCGGGGTTGAGGCCGTGCGACAGCGTGTATCCCGGAGTGCAGCTACGGCCCAGCGCATCGATGGGCAGGTTGTTGACCACGACCGGACGTGGACCCGGACCCGGCCAGGCCGCGGCCGGAACCACCAGGGTGGCGGTGGCAAAGGAGGGTGCGCCGTGCGCGTCGGTGGTGCGGTACTTCAGCAGTTGCGCGCGCTGGATCGGCAGCAGCATGAGCGGCGCGGTGGTCGCGGTGACGTCACGTGACTCGATGACCTGACCCTCGGCGTATCCCGCGAGATCGAACGGCCAGGCATCGAACATCGCGTCACCGACGTTGCCCGGCAACGACGCATCGCGCAGCGCGACCAACGGCGGCGACAGACTCGTTGCCTCCCACACCGGCGGTCCCGCTTCCTGCGCCGGCGCGATCGGCGGCGGCGGAATCACCTGATCGATCAGATTCTGCACGCCGGGCAACAGCGAGCCGCCGTCCGGCGGCGGCGGGAACAGGCCGGGAAACTGTGGCAGCGGGGGCAATTGCGGCAACGCGGGCAAACCCGGTGGCGCGGGCAACGGCTCGGCGGCCGCCTGCCCGGTCACTGTCGGGCAGACGATCAGCAGTGCCACGGCAATGGCAGGCAAGCATCTCATGGCACACGCCTTCGGGTGCGGACGTCGGGTTCACCTGGCGGCCAGGGAGATGCGGCTTCCGCCCCCGAAATTGCCCCCTGGTTGTACCAGACAGTCAGGCTAACCCGCCGTGCACGCAACACCGCGCTGAAACGACCGAGTTGTGTGTGACACGTGGCCGAACCGCAACAACCGGGCCGAATGTCGCTGGTTGCGAATCAGTTCGGCCCGGGTTGCGGTCGCGCATTCAGCAGTTGCTCGGTGCCGGTTCACCCCTGAAGCGAGCGTCGAGCCAGTTCAACGCATCTGGAATGCCGAGCACCGCCGCGGTCAGGTGATCAGGTACCGGAATCTGCTCGGTCTGCACCTTTGCACCGGCTGCACACCAGCGCTTGTCGGTGTTCACCACGGCATCCACCGGGATCAGTCCGTCGATCGGCGAATGCCATTCGAAGACCGGCGTTTTCGGCACGCCGTCATACAGCTCGAGGCTGTTCTCCTCCACCACGCCGCGCGCGGTGTCGTCGGTGATCATCGAGGTCGTCTTCGCGAAATCGAGCGCGCCGTGCCCGGCGCCCGCGGAGAGGATGTCGTTGGTGCAGCTGTTCGCCATCTTCGCGCGTGCCGCGAGTCCGCGATCGTTGAGCTGCTCGCTGAGTGGAAAGCGGTCGGGATACTCACGTTCCAGGCCGAGGCCGGCCGCCAGCGCGAGCCCGAACACCGGGTGCGAGCTGAGGCCGAGTGACTCCAGCATCTTCACCAGGTTCATCGGCACGCCGCCCATGGCCGCGCCGGCGATGTTCAGTTCGGGCGCGTACTTCGGTGCGAGCGCCGCCGCCCACGCGGTGGCCATGCCGCCGCCGGAGTAGCCGACCATCGCCACCGGACTCTGCTGCACCTCCAGCTCGGCCACCCGCTGCACCGCGCGGATGCCGTCGAGGGTGATCTGGCCGCCCAGTTTCGCGGCGCCGTAGGCGAAATTCGGTCCGAGGTGATCGGGCAGCGCGACCGTCCAGCCGCGTTGCAGCAGCACGTTCCAGCCCGGCGCCTCACGCACCACCAGGTTCGGGTCGGCGGTGTAGAGGACCTTGGAGACCGAGCATTCCGCCCCGAGCCCGTTGATGATGTGCTGAAACGACAGCAGCGGGCCGTCTTTGGCGTGCGACCGCGGCGTGAGCACCGTGGTGGTCGCCGCGATCGGCTTGTTCTCCGAGCTGGTGGAGCGGAAGCGGACGACGGTGACCGTGGTGTCCGGGAAGATCGGCAGCGGCGGCATCATCCGGGTCGCGAGCACATCGCCGGGCTGCTTGTCCGCGATGTTCGCCGGTGTCGCGTAGAAGGGGTCGGGGTCCGGTGCGGGATAGAGGGGTGCGCTGTGGCCCGGTCCGGCCATCGTCGCGACGAGCGCCAGTCCGGCCGCCATCGCGCCGAACGCGCGGGTCACTCGTCTGCGGGTCGCTCCCCTGCCCATCGAACGTAGGGCCTGACTCATCGATCGGTGCCTCTCGAATGGTCCAACGTTGTGACTCATCCTCGGCAATTTCGCCATCGAGCGGCAGGTAGCGCGGCGATCGTGTTGAGATCTCACAAGTGTGGAGCGACCAGTCTGTGATGGTTATGCGCATTCGCTCGTGACACAGCCCGACCGCCGCGACGCCGTCCTGTGACATGTCCAGCCAACGAGACGGAACATGTTCTCGTCCATGCTGCGGCTCTACCTTTCAGCAGTACCGGCGCGATTGCCCCGCCCGGTCCGGAAGGAGACGGTGGCATGGACGGCACTGCGCGCAAACTGGCTTACCGCGAAGACCTCGACGAGATTCCGACGCGGCGGGTGACCGTCTACTTCGACGGCCCGACCCCCGACGACGCGATGGTGCTCGAGTACGCGGCCAGCAGCACGGAGGCCTGGGAGTTCACCTCCGCCGCGGTGCACGCCGGACTCACCGTCACGGTGGACGGCATGCTGCGGCCGGGCTTGCGCCGGCTCCCCTGCCGATCACTCTGGCACTGACCGGATTTCGGCGCACCCGCGCCGGAACTCGCCGGTTTCGGCACATCCTGCACATCGGCAGGCCATGCCGGTTGGCACCGGCCGCACTTCCGGCGAGGGTAATCGCCTAGGCGGGCCCCAGGACTCGATGCAGGAAGGCCACGGCATCCGGCAGCGCCGCCCGCGCCGCACCGAGGTGATCGCCCGGATAGAGGTGGGTTTCGAGATCGGTGCCCGACAGGGTCAGCTCGGCCAGCAGTTTCGCCGTCAACGGCGGCGGCACTTCCATATCCGTCAGCCCCTGACCGACGAACAACGGAATCGTGTAGCCGTCGGTCGGGATGCGCATCATCGCCCGGGCCGCCGCCCACAGCGCCGGATCATCCAGCGGCTTGGCCAGCATCTCGCCGATCGGCACGTCGGCCAGGCGGGCATTGGCCTCGGTGATGCACTCCGTCTCCACTACCCGCAGCGCCTCCTGACCGGTCGGGGTCAGGTAGCTGTCCACGTCGAGTTCCGGTGCGCTGGCCCGCAGTCCGGCCAGCAGCATGGCGACGTAGGCGGGAGTTTTCTCCAGTGGCAGACGCGGAATCCACGGTCCGGCAAGCGGAATCAGCAGCTCGAGGTTCGACGGCGGACCGGTGGCGGCCGCGCCGCGCAACTGGAGTTCCGGCGCGTCGGCGGGACCGAGGGACGCGGTGAACAGGGCCGCTTGCGCGCCTTGCGACTGGCCGAGCACCGCCCACTTGGTGCCCAGCGCCGGTGCCACCGCCCGTGCCGCACGGACGCCATCGATCACGCTTCGGGCCTGCGAGGGTCCGTCGAGATAAGGATGCGTGCCCGGCGTGCCGAGCCCGACATAGTCCGAGATCACCACCGCGTACCCGGCGCGCAACAGCTCCGGGTACAGCGAATCCAGGTAGTAGACGCGGGGTTCCAAGGTGAACGCGCATTGATCGGCGATGCCGGTGGTGCCGTGCGCGTAGGCGACGATCGGCCAACCGCCCGGCGGCGGCGGCCCCGGCGGCACGTAGACGACGCCGGTGCTCTGCATCGGCCCGCGCGGACCGCGCGACCAATAGGTCAGCCGCTCCGCGGTCTCCGCGCCGTCGACCCGGAATCGCCCGGTCAGTTCCACCTGATCGGTCACCGTCCCCGGCGCCTCGCCCGCGCTCGCCATCGCCTGCGGCGCCAACGCGACTCCCACCGAGATCACGACCCCAGCCGCCCCCGCCATGATCCGTGTACACATCATCGAACGACTATCCCCACCGCGACACCGCGTGGCAAGCCACCACAATCAGTGGCCTATGCGGGGGCTGCGCACCGTTTGCCCGCACGTCGCCGGGAGTTGTCCAGGCGCGCTGCCGGGCTAGGGAACTGTCGAAGGTACCGGCCGGTCGCTAGGCTCGAAGGGCAGGGCCGGGTCAGCCACGGCCCGTGCACGACGTGAAAGGAGCCGGAGTGCGGCATCAGAACCGGCCGTTCCTGCTCGTACTGCTGTGCGCGGCACTGCTGCCGATGGCGGCGGGCTGCGCGTCCAATGATTCCGCCGCCGTATCCCCGGTCACGACAACGGTTTCCGCGGCGCCGCCGCCAACCACCCCGAAACCGGCCACCACCCCCACCGTCGATCCCTATGCGGGACTGCCGCTCATCGATCACACCGACTGGACCGAGGCCGTCGACGGCACCCGGCTACTCGTCTATCCCACCACCGCCGGCCGCCGCACCACCTCCCCCGGCACCGACGACCGCGCCTGGCAAGAGGTACTCGGACAAGCACCCGACGCGAACACGCCCGGCATGCGTGATCAGTTCATCTGCCACTGGGTGTGGGCCCGGCTGGTAGAACCGGACAAGCCGAGTTGGAATCTGGAACCCTGGCGCCCCGCGGTCGGCTACCAGGCCACCGTCGACGCGCGCTGCAACCCGGGTGGCCCCGAACGCTGAATCCCGGCCCACCCCCGATCGAAAGGACCGACCCCCATGCGCATTGTCATCGCAGGCGGACACGGCAAGATCGCTCTGCTGCTCGCCGAGGCGCTCACCCGGCGCGGCGACCAGGTGGTGTCGCTCATCCGCAACCCGGACCACGCCGCCGATATCACCGCGGTCGGCGCCGAGCCCGCGGTGCTCGACCTGGAACAGGCCGGCGCGGACGACCTGCTCGCCGCCGTAGCCGGTTCGGACGCAGTGGTTTTCGCGGCGGGGGCGGGACCGGGCAGTAGTGCCGAACGGAAGTACACTGTCGACCGGGACGGCTCCGTCCGGTTGGCCGACACCGCCGAACGGGCGAGCGTACGGCGTTTCGTGCAGATCTCCACGATGGGCGCCGGTCAACCTCCCGCACCCGGGAGCGACGACATCTGGGCCGCCTATATCGATGCCAAGACGCAGGCCGAAGACGATCTGCGCAAGCGCGCCCTGGCGTGGACGATCCTGCGCCCCGGCCGTTTGGTCGATTCCGCGGGCACCGGCCTGGTCACGCTGGCCGTGCCGCCGGTCGGACGTGGCGATATCGCCAGGGCCGATGTCGCCGCCGTGCTCGCCGAACTACTGCCCGCGACCCACACCGCGGGCACGACACTCGAACTCATCGCCGGCGACACGTCGATCGACCGGGCCGTCGCGACACTTGCCGACCGGGCAACTTCGGATGATGCCGCCCCCCTTGCCGATTGACGTTCACCTTCTCGTTAGGAGTGAGCAACCTTGTTCAGCCGCATCGTATCCATGAAGATCCGGGAGGGATCGCGCGCCGACTTCCTCGACGCCATCTCGCGCAGCGCCGTGTCCTCACTGCGGGACGAACCGGGTTGCCTGCGTTTCGATGTCTGCGCCGATCGCCTCGACCCGCATCGATTCTTCCTCTACCAGCTATATACCGATGATGAGGCGGCCGAGGCGCATCGGTTCACCGACCATTTCCTGGCGATGCGGGCGGCCGCCGACCGATATGTCGAACCGGGTACCCAGATTCACTACAGCACAGACGTTCTTTTTGTGAACTGAGCGCCTTATTGGTACACGGTGTCAGCAAACATACAGACGCCGAATCCCGCACGTGCGCTTGCAAATCGATCGTGCAGATGTACTTGCATCTGAAAGGCACAGCGACCTAAACTCAGTCGCGCAACGCTTTACAGGGGACAACCAGGGGAGGCCGGATGGTCGAGCCGAAGGCCGAAGTCGCCGTGGGTCCGCCGCCGCCAAACGTCAGGGGCGTTCGAATGAACCAACCACTTTCCGGCGCACGGCTCGGAATAGCCGCCGCCACACTGGTCGACAAACCAGCGAACGGTACAAAAATGAGCACACCGTCGGCCCGTAGCGGCCAAAGGAACACCGCGTACTCGCGGGAAACCGCCGTCGCGTTCGTCATCGATGCCGTCGAGTCCAAGGGTGCGGCCACCCGGCACGATTTCGATATCGATCGGATCGTTACCACGGCGCACGATGTGGTCGACGACTGGGACTTCCATACCATGCAGCCGTCGACGTTCTGGCGGATAGCCTCCAGCTTCATCAGGCAGTGAGACTTCCGGGCATCCCGATGTCCGATGAAGGCCGAATTGCCTTGTGCCGCAAGCGCTGAACCAACTAGCTCCACTGGCGATGATCTACCCTCTGGCGCAGGGTTTGCGGCACAAGGCACTGAGGCACCGAACCGGATCGAGCTGCCCGTCGGCGCACGTGCTACCTGGTGATGTCCCCGGGTTGAATTGCACTGCGCCCGCAGCGAATCAGGCCGCGTCGGCGTCGAGTTGCGTCGCGCGCGGGTCGAATCACCCCGCGCTGCTGGAGAATTGCACCGTGCGTGCGTCGAGCCGGACTGCACCGGTGCCGAATCCTCTTGTGCGCGTGCCGAGTCGCCTTGCACCGCCACTGAATTCCACTGCGTCCGCGCCGAATTGACCCACGCCGTCGGCCGTAGATCGCTCCGTGTCAATGGTGCGGCATCACGTCGGTCTCCCCCGCCGAATTGCCCTGCGCCACACGCGCTGATCCACTCGACGAGCAGTGCCGGCAGCGGAGGCGGGGACGCATTCCCGATAGCCGACCCCGCATAGAATCGTCCAGCCCACTTGCCGTCACGTGACATACCCGGCGGGCAGGATTGCCGCGCAGATTCACGCACAGAGACCGGACTCCATCGAGCCGCCCGGCGCCGAACAGCACTCGCTCCAGAGCACCACGGCCGACTTCGTGACACGTGATGTTCTGGTGTATGCGTAGTGCCGGATTCCCACATGATCACCTCGCGGGCGATCAGTAACCGTAGCCCTCGGCGTACTTCCCGAGGATCTCTATCGACTTCTCCGGCCGCTCGGCCTGCACGCTCAGTCGATCCATCACCGACAGGTACAGCGCGAGGTCTTGCCGCCGATCCAAATACAGTGCACTGGTGAGATGTTCGAGGTACACGATGTCCGGCAGTTCGGACTCGGCGAACCGGAGGATGCTGAACGAGCTGCCCGCGGCGGCATGTTCACCCGCCGAGTACGGCAACACCTGAACGGTGACGTTCGGCATTTCGCCGAGCTTGATCAGGTGCTCCATCTGCTCGCGGTGCACCCGGGGCCCGCCGACCGGCCGATGCAGCGCGGCCTCATCGATCACGGCCCACACAACCGGCGGATCCGATCGATGCAGGATTTCTTGCCTGCGCTGTCGTACCTGGACCCGCCGATCGGTGTCGGCATCCTCATACCCCAGAGCCACTACCGCCCTGGCATATTCGGGTGTTTGCAGCAGTCCGGGAACAAGATGCGCCTCGTAGGTGCGGATCTTGCTCGCTGCCTGTTCGAGACCTAGGTAGGTGCCGAACCACTGTGGCAGCAGATCGCTGTAGCGATGCCACCACCCGGGTTCGTTTGCCTGCCTGGCCAGATCGAGGAACCGCTCCCGCTCTTCGGCGTCGTTGACTCCGTATAGCGACAGCAAGTCCCGGATATCGCGTTCCTTGAAACCGGTGCGGCCCAACTCGAGACGACTGATCTTGGCGTGCGAACCACGAATGGCGTCGCCCGCCGCCTCGCGGGTGATTCCTTTTGCCTCGCGCAGCCTGCGTAACTGGCCGCCCAGTGCGATACGCAGCACTGTCGGACCACGTTCTGCGACAACGGGATGCACCTGACCATCGTCGTCCGGTTCAGCGATCATTGAGTTCGTCTCCGATACTCGGGGGTTGCCCACAGTGTGTCACAACCACCTGTCGCGAAACACACCGCACCGATCGCTAATGTTACCGCTCAACTCGTCAGATAGTCGAACTCCCCGGCCTTCGCGCCGCGCACGAACGCATCGATTTCCGGCCGGGTGTAGAAGAGCGTCCCGCCTTCGGGATCGCGGGAGTTCCGCATGGCGACCTGGCCGTTGGTCGCCTCGGCGACCTCGACGCAGTTCCCACTCGGATTGCTGTACGTGCTCTTGCGCCATGAGCCAGTGACCTTGTTGGTGGATGTTTCCGACATGTTCCCCACTCCTCGGTTGTGCCAGTTTGGCCAATCAGTTCGTGCAGATGCACGCTCAAACGTTCTTGCATTTGCACCAACAGTTTGGACGATAGCACGAAGTTCGCCACTGCGCGCCTACTAATTCGGACCACTCGGTCGGAGATCTGAGCCGCCGACGTTTCAGCCAACGAACCGACTGGTCAGCTGGCGATCAGGAGCATCCTGGAGCGTTGAATCTTGTACTGTCCCAAAGCAGATCGGATGAATCAGTCATTCGCGACAACCCCCGATGCGCACCGCCGAAGCAGGCCCGCATCGGCGTTCCAGAGGAGCCTCACGCATGCCAGAAGAGGACAACAGGCCAGTGATCCGGACCGACATCCCACACTCGGCGCGCATCTGGAACTACTGGATGGGAGGTAACGATTACTACGAGATCGACCGGATCGCGGGTGACGCCGGCATCGAGATCGACCCCGAGATCGTCACCATGGCCGGGCAGTCGCGGCAGTTCCTGATCCGGGCCGTCCGTTACCTCACCGGCGAGGCCGGCCTGCGCCAGTTCCTCGACATCGGCACCGGCCTGCCGACCATGCAGAACACCCACGAGGTCGCCCAGGCGATCGCGCCGGAGTCGAAGATCGTCTACGTCGACCACGACCCGATGGTGCTCGTTCAGTCAAGGGCCCTGTTGACCAACACCTCTCGCGAAGGCGTGACCACCTATATAGAGGCCGACTACAACGATCCCGACCTCATCGTCGCCGACGCGCAGAACGTTTTGAACTTCGACCGGCCGATCGGCGTGATGTTCATGGGGGTGCTCGGACACGCCGCGTCCTATGCGGACCTGCTGCGTGTCGTGCGAACGATCATGGCCGCCGTGCCATCCGGCAGCTACCTCGCCCTGTGGGACGGCACCGACGACAGCCCGGAGTATGTGAAGCTCTGCGAGAACTACTCCGGCACCGGCGGCGCGCCGTATGTCCCGCGCCCCAAGGACGAGATCCGCGGCGTCTTCGACGAGCTGGAACTCGTTGCGCCAGGGTTCGTTTCACTTACGCAGTGGCGCAGCGAATCCGACGAGAAGGCTCTGACCAGGCCGATCTCTGCCTACTGCGGAGTAGCTCGTAAGCCGTAGCCCGTGCGTGGAGTCCGACGGCGGTCGGTGACGACCGCTGTTTCGCTCGATTTCGACCCCGGTTCATCCGCGCCGTGAGTGCAAATGTACTTGCATCTGTAAGCGACAGCGGCCTAGACTCAGTCCCATATCGGGGAGGTACGCAGGGAGATTCGAGCCGGCGGCGCCTACACAGCAACTCCCCACACGCCACACGCGAGGGGCGGTCGAATGAGCCAGCCATTCCGGACTCCCCGCCGGGTTGCCGTCATCGGCACCGGCGTCGAGACTTTGCGGCAATGTCCCGCTCCGGTTCCGGTATCCGACTGCGGTGTCGAACCACCCGGCCTCACCTATCGGCAGGCGCGCGACATCTTGTCCGCCCACGAGGTCCATGGCCCCCAGTGCAGGCAGTGGCTGGCCGCCGCCGCCTACCTCTCCGCCGGTCTCGACGACGAGTAGTCGCTCGAATCCTTTGGCACGCATCGATGTTCGCATCCACCGAACATTCCATGCAGCATAACGCGGATGTACGGCGCCGTCCCGGCACAGTGCGATGTCACGAATGGGTCACCCGATAATGCCGTAGGCTCCCAATGGATCTCGCCGATAACTCCCCCGGCGCAGAACCCTTTCGTATAGTGAGCCGAACGATTCGGGCACAGTTCTATTACGCCCGACGTGGCAATGGAGCGACCCGAATGACCTTCTCCGCGCTGCATCTTCCCGCTGATTCGTCCGACACGGCACTCGAAATCGGTGGCCAGCCGGCTTCGGTGCCGTTGCAGAACACCGACCGGGTGGCCTCCCGGATGGTGGGTTATTTCGCCACCTGCATGGCACCGTGCCGCACCCTGCCCGGCGAACAATTGCGCGGGGACGTCACCAAACTCACCCGCAGCTGCCTGGGTTTGGTCGCCGAAATGTTCGACCGGCGCACCGTTCCCGGCGAGGAACAATTCGGCGAGGTCCGCGAGGCCGCCGCCCAGTGGGCCCGAGAAGGCGTGCCGCTCAGCACAATTCTGCGCGGTTACCACGAAGGCGTGCGCATCGCGTTCGGCCTGGTCACCGCGCCCGCCAGGGCCGGGGACGTGGACCAACTGCTGGTCGCCACCGATCTCATGCTCGAACTCCTGGAGGCCGTCACCGCGGCCGTGGCCGATGCCTACGTCGACGAGCAGCATCTCGTCGCCAAGGAACACCAGACCGCCGCCCAAACCCTCGCCTCGGCGCTGCTGAGCGGCCGCGGCAGTTCCGCGCTCGCCCGGCAGGCCGGCATCCCGATCGCCGACGCGTATCAGGTAGTCGCCCTGTCCCTTTCGGAACATCCGGACGAACGCGATGCCCGGGTCGACGCGAACGTCGCGGCCCGGCGCAAGCTACGCCGGCTGCAATCCGCGCTCGCCACCGTGTTCGCCTCCCGCGCGCTGGCGCTGCTCAGTACCAAGGGCGGCACCATGCTCATCCCGGTCGGCGACCACGGGGAAGCCGCCATGACCGCCGAGACCTTGGCGCAACTGGCCGAGGCCGCGGAGGTCCCGCTCACCGCAACGGTGGTCGCCAGCGACACCGACGAGGTGCCCGAATCCGCCGACCAGGCACACGAATTGCTCAATCTGGTGCGCGTCGGTGGCAAGCCCCCTGGCCTCTATGAAATGGCCGATTTGGCCGTGGAGTATCAACTGACCCGCGGCGGCCCGGCCACCCGGCGGATCGCCACCATCCTCGATCCGCTCGAGGCGCACGCCGAACTGTTCGAGACCATGCGCGCCTACCTCGGCAACGACATGAACCGCCAGCTCACCGCGCGTCAGCTGTACGTTCACCCGAATACGGTCGACTACCGGCTGCGCCGCATCGCCCAGCTCACCACCATCGACCTCGCCACCTCGGCGGGGATTTCGCAGGCCGCCATCGCCCTGCTCGCGCGCGATCTGGACAACAGCGTCACCCGCCGGTTGTGACCGTCGCGTGACCTGTAACGGATTCGTGCTGGTCACCAGGACACAACCTTGGGATCCTGAAACTGCCGCGGACACTGGATGGTGAAAGTATGCGAATAGCCGAGATATTGCGCAGAAAAGGTAGCGACGTCGCCACGATCGCACCCGACACGACAATTCGAAGCTTGTTGGCCACACTGGCCGAACACAATATCGGCGCGGTTGTCGTGTCACGTGACGGGGAAGGGATAGTCGGGATAATCTCCGAACGCGACGTGGTGCGCAACCTGCACGCGCGCGGAGCGGAGCTGCTCGACACCCCGGTTTCGGAGATCATGACCACCGACGTGCGCACCTGCGCGCCCGACGACCGGGTCGACGGACTACGAAACACTATGACCGAGCATCGGATTCGGCACCTGCCCGTCGTAGATCAGGGCCGGTTGATCGGCATCGTCAGCATCGGCGATGTGGTGAAGAGCGCGATCTCCGAGCTGGCCACCGAGCGTCAGCACCTGGTCGAGTACCTACAGGGCAAGTACTGAGCCCGGCGGCCCGCGATGGCCGCTAGGCGCTGCCGAGGTCGGCCGAGAGCCAGTGCTCGGGTCGCTGGTACACCACGACCTGATCGCCGAAGCCGGCCGCCTGCTTCAGGTAATTGTCGACGGCGTCGCCGCTCAGGTAGCGCTCGACCATTTCCACGTGCAGTTCATCGGTCAGCGGAACGATCTTCGACACCGAGCCCTCGACTGAGACATATCGAGTGGTCGGTTCGCTGCGCTGCACCATCAGGGTGAAACGCCCGGACTCCTTGATCAGCTGGAGTTTGCGGGAGTCGGCCCCGGTCATCAACCACGGCTCGGATCCGGGTTCGTACTGGTACCAGATCGGCACCGATAGCGGGCCCCGGCCGGCGCCGCCGGCCACGGACAACGCCGCGACGTGCGGCTGCGCGAGGAACTCTTGACGCTCTTTCAAGGTCAATGCCATGGCCTCCACCCTAGTGGGTGAAAGCCGTTGCCCTCGATAACCTTCGAAGTGGCCGGTAAAAGTGCGTATCGTGGGTGGCGTCCAACGCACCTTGTGAACGGGTTTTGCGGAGGGAGCGTCACGTTGCGATCCCATGCCTCGAGGCCGCATTTCGCGCGCACGCAGGCCCCGGCAGACATTCGGAAGCTCTTCCCCGCACTGGCCGAATCCACCGAGATCTACCTCGACAGCGCCGCGACCACGCAGAAGCCGCTGCCGGTCATCGAGACCATTCATCGTTATCACAGCTCACGAACCGCCAACGCCGGACGCGGCACCTATCCCTGGGCGACCAGCCTGACCACCCGGCTGAGCCGGATCCGCGATCGCACCGCGGGGTTCATCGGCGCGCAGTATCCGGACGAGGTGGTCTTCACCGGGGGTGCCACCGCGGCGCTCAATGCCGTCACGTTGTCCTGGGGTCTGGCCGCGTTGGAGGATGGCGACGAAATCCTGTACAGCCCAGCCGATCACGCATCCAATGTGCATCCCTGGTATCACCTACGCGGCCTACTGGCCCGGTTCGGGCGCCGGATCGAGCTGGTCCCCTACCGAGTGACCGACGACGGCGAGGCGGACACCGCCGACATCCTCGCCAAGGTCACCCCGCGCACCCGGTTGATCACCACCAGCCATCTGCACCACGTCTACGGCGGCCTGACCACCCTCGCGCCGCTGCGCGGCCTGCTCGATCCCGCGATTCTGCTGTGCTTCGACTGTAGCCAGAGCGGCGGGCACGTGCCGGTGGACGTCACCGAACTCGGCGCGGATTTCGCGATCTTCGCCGCGCACAAGATGTTCGGCGCGCCGGGAACCGGAATCCTGTACTGCCACAGGCGAGTCCACGCTAGTCTGATGCCATTCCTGCCCGGCGGCAACTCGGGGGTGCTGGTGAGCGAGGCTGGACTGATTCCGGCGGCGATGCCCGCGCTCCTGGAGGGCGGCACGCACAACATTCCGGGCATTCTCGCGCTCGGCAGCGCGCTGGAAGTGCTGGAGTCCTTCGATATCGGCGCCATCGAGGAACACAATCGCGAGCTGACCCTGCGCCTCATCGACGGCCTGCGCCCCATCCGCGGCCTCGACTTCCTGCCCGGGCCCGCGCACGCGCCGAGCGCGGTCGGCTACGGCATCACCTCGTTCACCCTCGACGGCATCTCCGCGACCGACCTCGGATTCGTGTTGAGCGAGTTAGGTTTCCTGGTCCGCACCGGCCTGCACTGCACCGTCGCGATCAAGGACAGCGCGGTCGACGAGCGGCTCGCCGACGCCGACGATTCGGTGCGGGTCAGCACGCACATCTACAACACCGCCGACGAGATCGACCGATTCACCCAGTGCGTCACGACGATTGCCGAGGAGGTCAGATGACCATGGACACCCCGCGCTACGACCGGCGGGCCGCGTCCCGGGTGCTCGCCGGGCTGGCGCAGCCGGGTCTGTTCGCGGCGCCGGTGCCCGTCCCCGACCGGCGCAGGTTCGAATTCACCTGCACCGCACTGCATACCGAGCCGAACAGTCACCTCACCTACTCGCAGCGGCTGTACCTCGAGCGGTTCATGCGGCCGTGCCGGCCCTACCAGGTCACCAGCGCCACCCACCGGATAACCTGGACCGACAGCGACGGCATCCCCAACACCGGCCACTATCGCGCCGACGGCCTCGGCCCGCTGATCCCGATCGCCATGCGCGAGACCGTGCTGGCGCTGTGGCACGCGCTGAGCGCGAATACCGCGTTCGCCGAACGCATTTCCGCGCTGGGTCCGCGCGAGCACGCGATGCTGGACGGCACCACCACCGATCACGAGCCGCTGGACATCTTCCGGGTCGGGATCGAGGCCGCCGGGCGGGCGCTGGCCCAGCATGCGCTGCTGGCCCGGCAGACGCCGTACCGCGGCGCGGCCGAATTCGCCTTGGGCATGCACGAATCCGGCCTCTTCTCCGCGGTCGCCACCCGCTGGTATTGGGAGTTGCAGGCCTCGACCTACCGGCGCGGGATGATTCCGGTGACGCTGATCGCCCAGCCCGACGGCACGGTGCGCTACTCCGCCGAGACCGTGGCGATGCTGCGCGCGATGAAAGACTCCACGATCGCCGACGCGCACACGGTGATGCGGCGGGCGACGCATGTCGAGGGGCTCAGTATTCCGGAGGCCCTCGCCAAATATCACGACGACCTCGACCTCATCTCCCGCCAGTACGCGCTGCTGCCGGCCGGAACCAGGCCGGCCTGCCTGGCCGCGATGCCGCATCATCTCGGCGGCGGTCACTACAGCATCCTGCCGATCGTGGTCGATCAGTTCGTCGCAGTGTTCGCCCAGGTCGCCGGGCGCTGCGACCTCGTCGAGGTGAGTGCCGAGCTGGACGGCGAGACCGCCGATCGGGCGGCCACCGCCGAGGATCAGGTGTTCTATGTCCCGGATATGACCTGCAAGCACTGTGTCCGGACGATCGGCGGGGTGCTGGAGTCGATGGACATCCGGGTGCTCGAGATCGATCTGATCAGCAAGCGGGTGGTCGCCGAGTTCCGCAGCCCGCGCAACCGGGCCAGGGCCTTCGAGGCGATCCGGGACGGTGGTTACAACCCGGTCGCCGAACGGCCGGAGATCGCCACGGAAGGGGCGCCGGCCGCCCAGCCGTCGGAAACCGCGGTATGACGGCACCGGCACCGGCGCTACCCGCGAAGATCGATCCGCTGGTACGCGCCTTCCTCGATACCCCGGGCGCCGTGGCGGAGGCGCTGCATCGGTTCGGTTCGCCGGTGCACCTGGTGTTTCCGCAGGTATATGCGGAGAACCTTGCGCAATTCCGGTCGGTGCTCGATCGGCTGTTGTCGCGGTACCGAGTCTGCTACGCGCACAAGGCGAATCAGTCCCGTGCGTTCGTCCGGACGGCCGCGCGGGCGGGGATCGCCGTCGATGCCGCCTCGCCGCAGGAGGTGGCCAGCGCGGTTGCCGCCGGGTTCGGGACCGAGCGGATCGAGGTGACCGGGCCGAAAGGTGATGCGTTCCTGCGGGATCTGATCGAACGCGGCATCACGATCAATGCGGACAATCTGTGGGAGTTGGCGCGGATACCGGAGTTGGCCGGCGATCGCACCGAAGTGCCGGTGCTACTGCGTATTTCGGGCTTCGATGAGGCACAGGTGAGCCGATTCGGGGTACCGCTCGGTCACGTCGTTCGTGCCTTCGAGTTGCTGGCGGCGCATCGCGACCGAATCACGTTCCTCGGGTTCGCGTTTCATCTGGACTCCGGTGACACGGGTGAACGGGTCCGCGCGATCGACGCGTGCCTGGCGCTGGTCGAGCGGGCGTACGGCTACGGGCTGACGCCGTCGGTGCTGAATATCGGCGGCGGCTATCGACAGGTCTTCACCGCCGACGCCGATCGGTTCGACGACTACGTGCACGCGCTGCGTGAATCGCTGCTCGGCCGCGGCGAGCGGATGAGCTGGGGCAGCAACACCTTCGGCTATCACGTGGCCGGCGGCGCGGTGCACGGCATTCCGGTATTTCATAAATACGCCAACACGATTCCGCCGACCAGGATGCTCGAGGACCTGTTCACCGCGCCGCTGGACCGGCACGGCGGACGCACGATCGCCGAGGTGATCTCGGACAATCTGCTCGACCTGTGGCTGGAACCGGGTAAGGCGCTGGTGGATCACGCGGGGGTGACGGTGGCCATGGTCGAATTCGTCAAGGAGATCGCCGACGGCACCGTGCTGGTCAACCTCGATCTGAGCCGGGACTCGGTGACACCGGCCGATCAGGAGGTGATGGTCGATCCGATCATCCTGCCGCGGCAGGCAGCCACCGAAACCGGCCCGGTCGGTGTGTATTTCGCCGGTCAGCTCTGCCTGGAGCGTGATCTGATCACCAATCACAAAGTGTGGCTGTCGAATCGGCCGAGCCCCGGCGATCTGGTGGTGTTCCCGAATACCGGCGCCTACCACATGGATCTGTCCGCGGCGACGGCCTCCATGCGGCCGCCGCCGATCAAGCTCGCGGTCACGCAGCGCGGCAACGACTTCCAGGTGTGCCCGGACGCCGACTACGCACCGGACCCGCCGATCGAGCACCACCCCGCAGCGCGACGTTCGCCGCGCATACCCACCGAGGCGTCCTGATGCGCTACGACCACATCACCGAACTGATCGGCAACACTCCCCTGCTGCGGCTCGACCCGGCGGTGCACGGTCTGGCCGATGTCGAGTTGTACGCGAAGCTGGAGTCCTGCAACCCGTTCGGCTCGGTCAAGGACCGGGTGGCGTGGGGCATGATCCGCGACGAGCTCGACGCCATGGTGGCCGGCGGGCAGACGTTCATCGAGGCGTCGAGCGGCAATACCGCGAAGGCGTTGCGGATTCTCGGCGCGATGCACGGTGTCGGCTTGCGCGCGGTGACCAACCGGATCAAGGTCGCCGAGGTGCGTGAGCTGTTGCAGCTGCTGGGCACCGAGATCGTCGAGCTACCCGGCCTGTCCGAATGCCCCGATCCGACCACGCCGAACGACGTGTACTCGGTGATCGAGGCGACCATGGCGCAGCAGCCGGACACCTACTATCACCCGTCGCAGTACACCAACGAGAAGAACATCGAGGCGCACCACCACGGCACCGGCCGGGAGATCCACGAGGACCTGGCCGCCGACGGCATCAACCGGGTGGACTACCTGATCGGCGGTCTCGGCACCACGGGCTCGACCAGGGGCACCGCCACCTACCTGCGCAAGCACAATCCCGAATTGCGCACCGTCGCCGTGGTTTCCGACCGCGCCGACTTCATTCCCGGGATCCGCTCGGAAAGCGAGATGTGGGATGTCGGCCTGTTCCAACCCGACTTCTACGACGACATCGTGACCGTCGAGGCAGGCAACGCGGTGGACGCGACACTGCGTCTCGCAACCGGTTACGGCATTCTGGCCGGACCGACCAGCGGTGCCAGTTATGCCGCGGCATTGGAAACCCTTGCGGCGGCGAATATCCCGGCGCGGACCGACGGGCCGATCGTCGCCGTGTTCATCGTCTGCGACCGGCTCGAACCGTACCTGTCCTACATCAAGAAGCGCAGGCCGGAACTGTTCGATCGCGCCGCGCACCGGCCGCCGCCCACCGCCACGGAACAGGCTGGGACGCCGACCCTTTCGCCCGCCGAGCTGGCCGAGCTGGACCGAACCGGCAAGCCGACCATCGTGGACACCCGCGGCTCGATGGCCTACCGGATCGGGCACGTGCCCGGCGCGCTCAATATCCGCGACGACCAGCTCGACGACATGTTCGCGCACGGTGTCCCGTTCCCGCGCTCGCGACCGCTGGTGTTCGTCTGCCCGGTGGGCGAGCTGTCGCTGCGCTTCGCCACCCGGGCCAAGCAGGCCGGTTACGACGCGAGCAGCCTGGACGGCGGCATCGTTGCCTGGCGGGATGCCGGGCTGCCGCTGGAAAGTGGCGGGTGACGCGCGCGGGCCATCCGCCAATTCCGCGCGTGTCACTTTCACGTCGCGCGGAGACTACTCAGCACGCGCGCAACCCAGCGCTGTCCACGCCCGAGAGAGATGATTCATCATGTACCGGTCGAAGAAATCCGTCGCTGCCGCACTGACCTCCTTCGGTGCCCTCACCGGGGCGCTGGTGCTCACCGCACCCGCCGCGCCGGCCGCGGTCACCGCCGTCGGAGTGGCGCCAGGCCTCAGCTTCGGCAGCTCCACCGCGTTCGGCACGTCCTGCTCCTACATCGCGACGGCCACCGCCGCCCCCGGTGATGTGGTCGGCTTCTTCGACGCCACCGGCGTTTTCGATCCCGGCGGCTGGATCACCGTCCCGTCCTCCGGCACGGTCACCGCGAAGTGGACGCCCATAGTCCCCGGCAACCACACCGTTTACGCCGTGCAGAACGGCGGCGCATTCGTCTCGACCACGGCGACCGTCGGCAACGGGGTCAGCCTCGGACCGGTTTGCCTGGTCCTGCCCTGAGCGAGTTCCCACCGCGCGCCGCACGGGTCACCGATCCGTGCGGCTTACGGTGGGTCAGCGGTGCACGGCGGCGACGATAGCGCGGAAAAACGCCATCGTCTCGATCTCCCGATTCACGCTCTCGTCGGCGATGGTCCCGTAGGCGCGATTGGCGGACAGCTTGACGATCACCACTTCGGCGGTCGGGTCGACATACACGAACTGGTTGTATACGCCGATGGCACAGAACTCGCCCCGGGTACTTGCCGGCAGCCACCACTGGTAGCCGTACCCGAAGTCGATGGGATGCGTGCCGACGATCGGACGGCCTGGCGCCAGATGCGCGGCGTCCGCGCGCACCGAATCCCGAACCCACGCCTGCGGGACGATCTGCTCGCCCTGCCAGCGACCGTCGTTGCGATAGAGCTCCCCGAGCTTGGCGAAATCGCGCGCGGTGAGGTTGAGCCCGCCGAACGCGGCCTCCCGGCCGGCGCCGTCCAGCAGCCAGTACCCCGGAGACGTCGAACCCAATGGCTCACAAAGCTTTTCCCGCATGTACTCGGTGATCGAGCGCCCGGTCGCATGCACCAGTAGTGACCCGAGCGCCTGCGTGTCCGCCGAGCTGTACCGGCACACCCGGCCCGGCTCGGCCGCTCGGGTCATCGTCGCGACCAACTCGTCGTAGGTGCCGTAACCGGCGCTCGCCGCGTTCAGCCGAGCCACGTCCGAGGCCGGATCGCTGTAATCCTCGTTCCACCGCGCCCCGGACGACATCTGCAGCACATGCTTGATCGAGACCCCGTCATAGGCCGACCCGCGCTCGACCGGGACATAGGCGCTGATCGGCTCCTCGATGCCGCGTATGTGACCTTCGGCGACGGCGATACCGACCAGCGCCGAGATGAAGCTCTTGGCCACCGACATCGAAATCCACTGCACCGCTTGCCCACCGGTCAGTGCGTACCGTTCGTGTCGAATCCTTCCCGCATGCAGGACCAGCAGTGCCGCGGTATCGGTTTCGCGAAAGAAGTCTTCCGACGATCTCGGCCGACCACCGAATTCGTGGTGGTCCGGCAGTTCCAGTGGCTCGCCGATCGGCCACTGATACGGCCGCGCCGACGGGGCCAGCTCGCTCGACGGCAGTGTGCGCGCCATCCGGCAGAAGTTCTCGTGCTGGGCAGCGCCGCGGAACAAGCCCATGTCCGCCAGGAAGGTGGCGGGGTCGGTCGGGGCGGCGATGGGTTCGGTCATTCAGGGGCCTCCGTGCTCATGCGATTCCGCAAAAATATCAGTACCACCTGGTTATCACAACCACTTGGTTCGGATAAATTAGCCTGGTGAGAGCGTTAGAATCCGGTGGTGAACTCAGCACGCGTGGACGGACGGACCCTGCGTCACCAGCACCGGCAACCCGAGCTGTTGGCGGCGGCGACCGAATACACGCTCGAGCACGGGATCAGTGACGTGTCCCTGCGGACCATCGCGCAGGGCATCGGCGTCACCCACGCGACCCTGCTGCGGCACTTCTCCTCGAAGGAAGAGTTGTTGCGGCAAGTGGTGGACAGAATCCACACCGACTTCCTCGCACAACTCGACGGCAGCGCCGAAACCCGCTGTGCCACCTCGATATCGGAATACGCCACCGCCGTATGGCGGTATCTGTGCGAGCCGCGGGAGCAACGGCAGTTCGTGCTGCTGTTCGAGGTAGTCGCCCGCGCCGCGCGCGACCCGGACGGTTCGGGTCGGCTCGCACCGTCGATCATCGATGACTGGCTGAGTTCCACCGCGGACCACCTGATCCGCTACGGATGCCCGCCGAGTCAGGCGCCGGAGCTGGCGACGCTGCTGTTGGCGCAGGTCCGCGGACTGCAACTCGATCTGGTCACGACGGGCGATCGCGCGCGGGCGGATCGCGCCTTCGAGCACACCGTCGCGCTACTCGCGACGTTCGGGAAGCCGGCCTAGATCGACTGTCCCCGAAGCCGTTGCCGCTCAGACAGGTCCGGCCATCCGGTGCGGGTCGGCCGGCTCGCGGCCGACCAGGCACTAGTCTGGTGCGGTGCAATCAGGCCAGGAATCAGACGACGACGCGGGCCCACGGATCTGGGGCGGCACGACCCTCACCGAACGCCGGGAGGCGCGCCGCACCGCGCTACTCGAGGCCGCGCTGGATCTGATCGGCGAGGCGGGCGCCAGCGGGGTGACCATGCGCGCGGTCTGCCGCCGGGCCAACCTCACCGACCGCTACTTCTACGAGAGCTTCACCAGCCGCGACGAGCTGCTGGATGTGCTCTACCGGCAGGTGGCCGAGGAGTTCCTGCAACCGATGACCGCGTTCGCCGCGACCGACGAGCCGACCCGCGACCGTGAACTGGCCCGGATCCTGGTGGACAAGGTGCTCGACGACCCGCGCAAATCCCGGCTGTTCCTGGTCGAGCCGTACTCCAGCACCGGCCTCGGCCAGACCACCATCTCGGTGATGCCGGTGTTCACCCGGCTCATGCAGGACCACCTGTTCTCCCACATCGACGATCCGGTCAAACGCAGGCTGGCCGCGGTCACCATGGCCAGCGGCAACGCGGGCATGTTCTCCGCCTGGCTCAACGGCTCGCTGCGCGCCACCCGCGACGAGATCACCGACCACTGCGTCGCGGTCATCACCGCGTATCGCTCGCTGTACAAATCCTGACCCGCCGCGAGCAAGGCTCGCGCACAACGGAATTCGGCGCGGGATGCGATCGCGATCACATCCGGGTTGCCAATGCTTCCGTTCGGGTGTTTACTGACCAGCGCAAGGTGCCAATCGTTCGCTGAGGCTCCTTCACGGAAACAGGCCAGCGACCCCGAACGTCGAGAGACGCCCCGGGTCAGGACAGATCTCCCCGGATTAAGGGGTGATCCCGATTGGCTCCCGGCCCCCCGGGTTTACGCCGTGAAGTGCCAAAGGTCTTACGAGGAGAAGTGCTCACCGGCGTTTTTGTCGGATTCCACTGCTGCGCTCTGCAACGATCAAGTACGTACCGTGCGGTATTTGCCGTGCGCTGATGGACGAAGGAGGTGAGCCGGATGCCCGGCGGTAATTATCCGTATCCCCAGTTTGCCAAGTATTCACCCGGTGACACCTCAACAGCCGATTTCATTTCGGGAAAAGCCCCGTAACCTGCTGTTCTCGACGGTGCGCTGACGATTGTTCAGGGAGTGCGGTCATGACAACAGTGGAAATGATCCTGCGGCTGCTCGCCGGGGTCGGCTTCGGCGCGGCCATCGGCTTCGAGCGGCAATACCGGGCCCGGATGGCGGGCCTGCGCACCAACGCGCTGGTCGCCGCCGGCGCCACACTGTTCGTGCTGCTGTCGGCCCACGGTTTCTCCGGCGGTGACGCCGACCCGACCCGGGTCGCGGCGCAGATCGTCTCCGGCATCGGCTTCCTCGGCGCGGGCGTGATCATCCGCGACGGACTGAACGTGCGCGGCCTCAACACCGCGGCCACCCTGTGGTGCGCGGCGGCGGTCGGCGCGCTGGCCGGGGCCGGGATGTACAGCACCGCGGCGGCGGGCACGGTCGCGGTGGTCGGCGTCAATGTCGCGCTGCGCGCCGCCGGGCGGGCCGTGGACAAACAGCCCGAAGCCGGTCACGAGCAGCCCGCGTCCTACGCGTTCGCCGCCGTGACCAACGACGACAACGAGGCGCACGTGCGCGCCCTGCTCGTACAAGCGTTGACCCGCACCGACTTTCAGCTGATCTCGATCTCCAGCGCGAACACCGGCACGCCGGGCCGGGTCGAGGTGCGCGCCGAACTGTTCGGCGACCAGCGCGACGATCGCCAGATGGAGTCGGCGGTGAGCAGGCTCAGCCTGGAGCCGTCGGTGACCAGCGTCGGTTGGCACATCGCCACCTCGGATGTGAAAGGCCCGCAGGCATGACACTGCTTCGTTCCTACCCGGTCGGCAGTGCGCTGGATCGGCCGCGTAATCGGTTCGCCGATGTGGTGGTGTTCGTCGGCGCGGCGGTGCTGATCTGGCTGGTCGTGCGCGTCTCGGCGAGCGCGAACGTGCCGTTCGACCAGGCCAGCGCGCCGGCCACGGTGTCAACCGATCCCGGGCAGCTGCCCTACTACGCGGCCCGGTCGCTGCTGCGGATGTTCGCGGCGCTCGGCTTGTCGATCCTGTTCACCTTCGTCTACGCGACCGCGGCGGCGCGGCTGCGGCGGGCCCGCACCGTGCTGCTGCCGCTGCTCGACATCTTGCAGTCGGTGCCGATCCTCGGGTTCCTGTCGATCACCGTCGCCGGGTTCATCGCGCTGTTCCCCGGTTCGCAGCTGGGGCTCGAAAGTGCTTCCATCTTCGCGATTTTCACCTCGCAGGCGTGGAACATGGCGTTCGCGTTCTACCACAGCCTGGCCGCGCAGCCGCGCGAGCTGGACGAGGCGGCGCGCAACCTGAGACTGTCACGCTGGCAACGGTTTTGGCGCGTGGATGCGCCGAGCGGCATGATCCCGCTGGTCTGGAACGGGATGATGAGCTTCGGCGGCGGGTGGTTCTTCCTGGTCGCGTCCGAGGCGATCAGCGTGAACAATCACGAATACGCGTTGCCGGGCATCGGATCCTACGTCGCGACGGCCACCGGGGACGGCGATCTCGGCAAGGTGTTCATCGCGATCGGCGTGATGATCGTGATGGTCGTCGGGGTGAACTTTCTGTTCTGGCGCCCGCTCACCGCGTGGACGGAGCGGTTCCGGGTGGAGGACACCGGGGCGGCCGACGCGCCGCGCAGTGTGATGCTGAATCTGTTGCGGCGCTCGCACATTCCGCTGTTGCTGGGCAAGGTGTTCGGTCCGCTGGTGTCGCCGCTGGATCGGCTGATGTCCGTGTTCGGGCTGGCGGAGTACCCGCTGCATGCCTCGCCGGTTCGGCGTCGTGCGGGTGATCTGGTGTTCGCCGCGGTCGTCGCGGCGGCGGTCGCCTACGGCGCGTATCGGGTGGTCGGTTACATCGAATCCACGGCTGGCTTCGGTGAGGTCGGGCACGCGTTCGGGCTCGGATTCCTGACCCTGTTGCGGGTCGTGGTGCTGCTGGTGTTCGCCACCCTCGTGTGGGTGCCGATCGGCGTGTGGATCGGGTTGAACCCCAAGGTGTCCCGGCTCGCGCAGCCGGTGGTGCAGGTGCTGGCCAGCTTCCCGGCGAACTTCCTGTTCCCGTTCATCACCGCCGTCTTGGTGTGGAGCGGAGCCAGTTTGAACTGGGCGGGCACCATCCTGATGGCGCTCGGCGCGCAGTGGTACATCCTGTTCAACGTCATCGCCGGGGCAAGCGCGGTGCCCACCGATCTGCGCGAGGCCGCCGCCAACCTGCAACTGCCGCGAAAACTGTGGTGGCGCAGCCTGATCCTGCCCGCCATCTTCCCCAGCTATGTGACCGGCGGGATCACCGCCGCCGGTGGGGCGTGGAACGCGTCCATCGTCTCCGAGGTGGTCGACTACGGGTCGACCACGCTGGTGGCGGCGGGGCTCGGCTCTTATATCCACGAGGCGACCAAAGTCGGTGACTCACCACGGATCCTGATCGGCGTGCTGGTCATGAGCATCTATGTGGTCGGCATCAACCGGCTGTTCTGGCGGCGGCTCTACGCACTGGCCGAACGGCGGTACTCGCTGTGAACGCCCGCTCCTTCTCCACTCGTTCGACGGGAGACCGATCATGACCGTGACCATCACCGAGGCCAACCGCGATGTGCTGCTGGATATCTCGGGAGTCGGCAAGCGATTCACCGGCGCGGCCGGCGACGAGTTGCGGGTGCTCGACGGCATCGACCTACAGCTGCGTAGCGGCGAGATCGTCGCGCTGCTCGGCCGTTCCGGCTCCGGCAAGTCCACCCTGCTGCGCATCATCGCCGGGCTCATCGCGCCGTCCGACGGCGAGGTGACCTATCGCGGCACCCCGCTCAACGGCAGCAATCCCGGTGCCGCGCTGGTATTCCAGTCATTCGCGCTGATGCCGTGGCTGACCGTGCAGGACAATGTCGAGCTCGGACTCGCCGCGCGCAATGTGCCGCCCGCCGAGCGGAAGCAGCGCGCGCTGGCCGCC
Source organism: Nocardia sp. NPDC051756 (assembly GCF_040681495.1). Lineage (NCBI taxonomy): Bacteria > Bacillati > Actinomycetota > Actinomycetes > Mycobacteriales > Nocardiaceae > Nocardia > Nocardia sp. NPDC051756. The sequence continues at coordinate 789,238 of NZ_JBFAYV010000006.1, forward strand.
ATCGACATGATCGGCCTGGACGGATTCGAATCCGCCTATCCCAAGGAGCTTTCCGGCGGCATGCGCCAGCGGGTCGGTTTCGCGCGCGCCCTGGTGCTGGAGCCGGACCTGTTGCTGATGGACGAACCGTTCTCCGCGCTCGACGTGCTCACCGCGGAGAACCTGCGCACCGAACTCGTAAACCTTTGGGCCACCGATGGTTTCCCCACCAAGGCGATCTGCGTGGTCACGCACAACATCGAGGAGGCCGTGCAGTTGGCCGACCGGGTGCTCGTGCTCGGTTCGAATCCGGGTCGCATCATCGCCGAAATCCATGTCTCGCAACCACGTCCGCGCGACCGGCGCGCACCGTGGTTCGAGGCCATGGTCGATCAGATCTACGGCCTGCTCACCGGACGCGACGACGAACCCGTAGTCACCGAACCGGACAAGGCGACGCCCACCGCTCAGCCGCTGCCCGACGCCTCCGTCGGCGGCCTGGCCGGTCTCGTCGAACTCGTCTACGCCACCGACGGCCGCGCCGACCTCCCCGACATCGCCGACGAACTCAACTTCGAGATCGACGACCTGCTCCCCCTCGTCGACGCCGCCGAAATGCTCGGCTTCATCACCGTCGAGGACGGCGACGTCCTGCTCACCGAGATCGGCATCCGCTTCACCACCGCCGACATCCAGGAGAGCAAGCGCATCTTCGCCGAACAAGCCCGCCACCGCGCACCCCTGGTCCGCACCATCTGCAAAGGCCTCACCGGCAGCTCCGACGGCAGCCTGCGCGCCGGCTTCTTCCTCGACCTCCTGCGCCGCGGGTTCGGCCCGGAAGACGCTCGGCGCCAACTGGATATCGCCATCGACTGGGGCCGCTACGCCGAGTTGTACGACTACGACACCGATTCCGACAAGATCACCGCGGATCCGGCGGCCCGGGTCTTCGACGGTGTTCGAGGGAAGTGGACGGCCTAGTACCCCCGCAGCTCAAAGAGATCAGGCGGTGCCGACGTCACCTCGTCGAAGACCTAGGCACGACATTGATTACCTCGGAGGTAATCGACCCCGCGCCGCCTTCCGGGGACTCTCGTACCCATGACTACAACCATCGCACCACCACCCCGTCCCCTACTCGCCGGCGCACTGCGCGGCCTGGCGATCGGCCGAATCGCCTTGGGCGCCGCAGCAATCGCCGCACCGCGCACCCTGATCACCGCATGCGGCGCCCAACCCACCCCCGAACTCACCTACATGACCCGCATCTTCGGCTCCCGAGCAATCGCCCTAGGCCTCGGCTACCTAACCGCCCCGATCCCCGAACGCCCCCGCTGGCAACGCCTCGGCCTGATGGTCGACATCATCGACACCATCCACGGCACCGCCCACCTACTCCGAGCCGACATCCCCCGCTCAACCGCCCTCGCCGCAACCACATTCACCGGCAGCTACATGATCGTCGGCGCAACCCGCCTCACCCACGACCTGACTTCACCCGCCTAGCCGACTGATCGACTTCTCCAGAGGAAGGCTCACGAAACCAGAACCCGATGGAACCGATCCGCAGGTTGGTGCGTCGGATGAGTGATGGACAAATCTGGGTCTAGCGAAGGATGACCAGCCGCGAATCGGCACGCGCCGCCTTAGGTAGAGTGCTCGACTGCCACTGGCGAAAACTGTTACGTACGAGGGGGATAGACGGGTGAGTAATCCTTTCGGGGGGCGGCCTGGGGCGCAGGGGCCTGATGGTCGTCAGTATTCGCCGCAGCCGTATTCTCCTCAGGGGTACCCGCCACAGGCGGGTCCGTGGGCTGATTCGTCGGGTCGGGCGGGGTTGATTCCGTCGGATGTGTTGCTGGCCAACCCGTTTCAGACGGTTGATCTGCCGCCGTACGGCAGAGTCGAGTTGCCTGCGGACTTCTGTATACCGTGGGGTGGGCGCGATCCGCGGTCACCTATGCCCAGGTATATGCCGGAGCCTGGGCCGACTGGAATTACGGTTACCGCGTCCCATTTTCGGATGTATCTGCCGGTGGATCTGCTGGCGTTCGCTGCACCGCGGATCTTCGTCAATGGACAAGAGGTGCCCGATGCCGGATGGGGTGACACGTTCATCCCGCTCGCGCCGGGCATCTACCGCGTGCGTGTGTGCACCGCAGGGTTGCGCTGGGCCAAGTTCATCGGGCTTCAGCGGTTGAGCGACGACTTCGGCTTCACCGATGCTTTTCTCCCCGTGCCGCACGACCACAACACCCGCACCTACTACCGGTCGCCGATCGTCGCGATGCTGCCCGGCGCACTCGACCCACGGCCACAGAAATCGCCGGGGATGCTCTGGTTCTACATCGTCGCGTCCATATTCGCCGTGTTCGTCGGGTTCATGGCGTACGCCGTCATCGCCAATCTCGCGGGCTGGTAGGCCATTTCGTCCCGTCTCCTACGGGGAACGTGGTGGGTTTGCCAGTTACGACCGTCAATCCCGCCTCAGCGCGCGCCGAATCGCTTGTCTCAGCTCGACATACCGCGAGGTGGTGTCGGGTGGGGAAGGGTGGGTCGGAGGTGGGGAGGCGGTTGTCGAGCGACCTCGGGTATGGGCGAGTGCGCGCTCGGTGTCGCCGCATCCGAGATAATGGTGGGCGAGGGATCCGCGCGCGTATTCGGCGGCCTCGGCGCTGGTGCTGTTGGTCGTGGCAGCGATGATCGCGCGGTGTGCGTCCGCCATGCGCACGCCGGACCGGTCGAGCTCTGCGGTCAGTGGCGCGAGCAGCGCCACGTGGGCGACGCCCAGTGATTCCTGCGCGGTGCCGGGTCGGCTGCGGGTGATCAGCGCGCCCAGGCTTACCGCGATGTCGCGAATTCGCGGTGGACTCAGGTTCTGCTGAAACGACGACAGCGCGCTGTCGAGCAGCTCGATGGGCAGCACCGGCCCGGCCCCGGCCGCGACGAGCACGGCGAGCAGCGGGCCGATCGCGCTCGCGACCTCGGCGATAGGCGTCGCCAGCGCGTGCTGGACACGGCGAGCGACAAGGGCGTTGAGCTCCGTTTCGACCAGCTCGGCCGAGCCGGCGAGGGCCGCCTCGCTCTCGACGAGCAGCCGGGCCAGCAGCCAGCCGCCCGCGTCGGTGCCGAGGTCCGGTCGATTGTTCGGCCCCAATGTCACCGCGTCGCCGTCCCAGGACGCGGAACCGAACGGCGGCCGCACCCGGCTGGCCTGGACGATGGCCGCGAACTCGGCACCGGTCGGCGCGGCGAGCGCGATGCGGTGCATGTGCCCGAGTACGGGATCGAGCTCAACGCCGGTTCCCTCGCGGATCCCGGCGATGACCCGCACGTGGCCGAGGTCGTGGCGGCAGGTCAGGACACCGACCGCGGCGATCAGTTGCCGCCTGCTGCCCTCCTCGGGCTGATCGAGACCGTCGATCAGGATAGTGACCCGGGTTCCCGGTCTGCGCACGTTCGCCAGGGGACGACAGACCTCGACATCGAAGGCAGCCGATTCCGCCGACGCGGCATCGGCGAAATCCCGGGCCGCGGACCGCGCCTCGCCGAAGCCGGGCAGCCGGTCGTTCAGCTGCGCCGCCAGCTCGGCGGCGACCGCCTCGACGGAACTGTGCGCCGTGAGAAAGATTGCCGCCGTGACATATTCGGGCGAGATCGGCACCCCGTCGGACAAGCTCGGGCGAATCAGCAACGCCATCAACGTCGATTTCCCCGAACCCGCCGGGCCGACGACAGCGCGAAGCCGGTGCCCGCCCGACTCGACGATCTCGGTCAGGCGTTCCCGGATGGTGTCGGTGAGCAGCAGCTTCCGCGTGAGCTGATCCACCAGACCCGCTGCCGGACGCCCGGTCAGCGCGTCGCGACGGCGGGCGTTGTTCGGGACCAACCAGAGTCCGGGATCGCTGCCGGGCGCGACCGAGAGCACGCCTGCCGTGAACGACAGATGCTGCGGGAATTGGTACCGGCACGTGTGCGCTATCGGTGCGATCAGATCCCCGGGCAGCAGATTCTCCCCGCGCAACGGCAGCCCACTCGCGAACGTCTCGAGCAGTGTCCGCGTAAAACACCCCCCGAACGCCGCGTCCTCGTCCGCGGCAACGAGCATCTCCATCCGCCCATACGACTGAGCGAGCAGATCCGCCCACCGCCGGGCCGCCCCCTGCACCCCCTGACCCGTCTCACAGGCGTCGATCAGCACAATCAACCCATCGAGCGCCGCCGTCCCGATCCGCTCCCGAATCCCCTGCGCCAAGTGAAAAGCGTTCTGCGAGTTGGGCACCGCCGGCGAATCATGCGCCAGCAAAAAGAAGTCCCCGTCGCCGATCGCCGCCCCGTGCCCCACGAACGCGATCAAGAGCGTCGCCTGCTGCGCCGAAGCCGTCGCGAACGCCTCGTCGATAACGCTGACCAGCTGCGCCGCAGTCGGATTCAGCACCGCCCCCGCCGTGGCGGTAGCAGCCCTCCACTCCCCCACATCTCGCAACCGCCCATGCAACTCGGTGGCCAGCGAGCCCGCGAACCCCAACTCCCCCAGGGCCGCACACTCCGACCCCACTACCAGCGCCAGCCGTCCTCCCATGCCAGCAACATACCCGTGCCCGGGTTCTCGATCAGGCCCGAAGGGCGTCTGCCGATCCGCCTACTTGACGAATTGGGCTCGCCAGTGGGCGAGGGTGGTTTGGGTACGGATGGTGGCGGAGTGGGTGGGGCCCAGGGCGCGGAGTTCGGCTACCAGGAGGACTTCCAGTTCGGCTATGGCTCGGGGGAGGTCGCCGTTTTGGGCTTGGCGGGAGGCCAGGTCGTTGCGGGTGGCGAAGGTGTCGGGGTGGTCGGGGCCCAGGACGCGGAGGCGGTCGGCGAGGAGGTGTTCGAGTTCGGCGATGGCGTCGGGGAGGTTGCCGGTGTCGGCGTGGTAGTCGGCGAGAGTGCTTCGGGTGGTGAGGGTGTCGGGGTGGTCGGGGCCGAGCACGCGGAGGCGGTCGGCGAGGAGGTGGGTGAATTCGGTTGCCGCGCCGGACAGGTCACCGCTGCGGGCACGGAAGGCGGCGAGGCTGTTGCGGGCGGCGAGGGTGGCGGGGTGGTCGGGGCCGAAGATGCGCAGGTTGTCGGCGAGTAGTTGTTCGAATTCGGTTCTGGCGCTGGTGACGTCGCCGTTCTCGCCGTGCCAGTAGGCGAGGCTGTTGCGGGTGCGCAGGGTCTGGGGGTCGTCGGCGCCGAGGACCCGGGCGCGATCGAGGCGTAGCTGTTCGAAATCGGCAATGGCGCCGGGCAAGTCGCCGAGGTCGGCGCGGTTGGAAGCCAAATCGTTTCGGGTACGAAGGGTGTCGGGAGCGTCCGGTCCCAGGATGCGGCGTTGGTCGGCGAACAGGCGCTTGTAGTCGGCTCGGGCTCCGATGTAGTCGCCGCAGCGGGCTCGACAGGTGGCCAGGTTCGTACGCGTGCCAAGGGTTTTCGGGTGGTCAGGACCGAGAACTCGAAGGCGGTCGGCGAGCAGCAGTTCGAAAGCGGTTATCGCGCCGACCAAGTCACCGCTTTCGGCACGGTGGTAGGCCTCGCGGCTGCGCGTAGTCAACGTATCGGGATGATCAGGGCCGAGGGTCTCGACGAAGGCGGGCAACCAAGCGGCCCAAAGATCGCGATTGTCGGCGGATCTCGCGGTCTGCAACAACTCCAGGAAGTGCAGAGCGCTGGCCGAATCCCGATAGGCGAGGCAGTGACGCACAGCCGATCCGCGTGCGTAATCAGCTGCACGATCACTCGGACTCTGCTTGATCGCGGTCACGATCGCCCGGTGCGCGTCTTCGAGTTCCACACCGAGCTTCCGGCATTCGGCGCGCAGACCGGGCAGCAGGGCGCCGTGCGTGACGCCGAGCGACTCGCGTGGCGTGCCGGGCCGGCTGCGCGTGACCAGCGCACCCAAAGCCACGGTCATATCCCGGATTCGGGCGATGTGCAGATCGAAACCGCGAGCCGTCAACGCGGCATCGAGCAACTCGATCGGCAGCACCGGCCCCACCCCGGCGGCGACCATGATGCTGAGGAAAGTACCTGTCGCACAGTCTGTTTCGGCATACATTCCGCGCGACGCCGCGTCGACCCGCAGCGCGACGATCCGGTCGAGTCCGATCCCCTCGGCGACCGCGCCGTCGGTGATGCTCGACGCCACCTCGAGCAGCATCTTGGCCAGCAGCCAACCACCCGAAACGACGTGGGATCCCTCTACGTCCGTTGGTGTTTGACTCAGCAACGACTGAATCCAGTTCACCCAATCCGCCGGGTCGACGGGCGCACCACTACCCCGCGCGGAACCGACCGCGGTGGCGATGTCGTCGGCGGCCGGTTCACCCACCTCGATCCGGTACATGTGTGCCAGCGCGGGCGCGTCCTCGACCCCCGTACCGTCCCGGATCCCGATGATGACCCGCACGTGCCGTAGATCATCACGCCTGGTCAGATCGGCAATCGCGGAGACGAGCAACCGCCGGGTGCCTTCCTGCGGCTGGTTCAATCCGTCCAGCACGAGCGTCACCCGGCGACCCGACGTGGACAACCGCGCCAACGGATGCCGCACCGACAGATCGAAGATGTCGAACTCGTCTCGGGCCCGGTGCGCGTGCACCGTCTGCGCCGCCTCGGCGAAACCGGGCAACCGCGCGCTCAGCTGCGCCGCGAGTTCGGCCGCCACCGCCTCGATCGAACTGGCAGCGGTCAGAAACACTGCGGCCGTGATGTATTCAGGAGTCACGGCCAACCCCTCCACCAGACTCGGCCGAATCAGCATCGCCAGCAAGGTCGACTTCCCCGCGCCCGCAGGCCCGATCACCACCCGCAGCCGATTGCTCCCCGCATCCACGATCGTGTCCAGATGCTCACGCACATCAGGCGTCACGAGCAGTCCACGAGTCAGCTGATCGACGAATCCCGCTGCGGAGCGCCCACTTACGGCATCGCGATGCCGCGCCGTATTCGGCACCAGCCACAGCCCCGGGTCCGCACCGTGCGCCACCGACACCGCACCCGAGGTGAACGAAAGATATTGCGGCTGTTGATGAATACATTCCCCGGCGATCGGATCGACCAGATCCGCGGGCAGCAGGTTCTCCCCGCGCAACGGCAACCCACCATCGAACGTCGACAGCAAGGTCCGAGTGAAACACCCGGAAAACGCCGGCCCCTCCCCCGCCGCGACCAGCATCTCCATCCGCCCCGCCGACTGCGCGAGCAGATCCGTCCAGCGCCGCGCCGCGCCGATCACCCCCTGCCCGGTCTCACACGCGTCCACCAGCACCACCAAACCATCGACAGCCGACTGGTTCAGCCGCTCCCTGATCTCCTGGGTGAGATGAAACGCGTTGTGCGAGTTCGGCACTGCGGGCGAGTCGTGCCCGAGCAGATAGAAGTCCTCGGCGCTGGTCGCGACCCCGTGCCCGATGAACGCGAGCAGCAACGTCGCCTGCCGCTGCCCGGCCGCCTCGAACGCCGCGTCCACCGCCGTGACCAGCTGCGCCGCAGTCGGATTCAGGACCGGACCGTCCTCCTCGGTCGCGGATCGCCAACCCCCGGCCTCGGTCAGACTCCCGTACAACCCCGTCGCGAGCTCGCCGGTGAACCCCAGTTCCCCCAGCGCCACACACTCGGACCCGACAACCAAAGCGAGTCGTCCTCCCATGCAAGCAACATACCCGCGTGCTATCCCAGCAGATCACACACCCGCAACCTGGCCGTTCCGGCTTCCCAACGATTGCGTCACCTTCGCCGACGCCATTTCGATATCGAATGGTGCTGTGCGAGACGTAGTGTGGCGGGCCTGGACACGAGCGAAGGGAGATCGGCGCCATGAGCGACCCAGTGGTCGGTTTGACAGGTACGCTCACATCGCCGATCCGAGGAGCGGGGATGCTCGGGGAGGTCCTGGTGGCAATTCGAGGGGGGACGGAGCTGTACATCGCACGTGCCGTCGAAGCGATTCCGGCAGGGACAACAGTATTGGTCATCGCCGTCAATCCGGGGCGCATCCTCGATGTGGTGCCCTGGATCCCGCTGACGCCGACTCCGGCCGACACCATCTGAAACAGTAAGGGAGACAACCGTGCTGGGTTATCACGTACCCGACCCGGACGAGGCGATGCTGATCAGCGGCGCCAAGAGCAAGGACAACGCGCCGTTCAAGGTGGTGATCGGGCGCGGCAGCTGGGTGATCCCGCTGTTCCGCAAGGTCAGCTACCTGTCGCTGGCCATGTTCGAGGCCGAGATCAAGGAGCGCTGCGTCACCAAGCAGGCGATTCAGCTCGAGGTCCGCGCGGTGATCGCGTTCAAGGTCGCCAACGACACCACCTCGATCGTGAATGCCGCGCAACGCTTCCTGTCCGAGCAGGAACGGGAGATGTCGGTGCTCACCGGCCGGATCTTCTCCGGTCATCTGCGCTCGATCGTCGGCTCGATGACGGTCGAGGAGATCATCCGGGAGCGCCAGAAGCTGGCCGACGAGGTGCTGGTCGCCTCGAAGGTGGAGATGGGCAATATCGGGCTCTGGGTGGACTCCTTCCAGATCCAGTCCATCGACGACGGCAATCTCGGCTACATTCAGGCGCTCGCCGCGCCGCACAACGCGACCGTGCAGCGCGACGCGCAGATCGCGCAATCGCAAGCGGCTCAGCTGTCCGCGCAGGCCGAGCAGGAGTCGCTGCGCAGGCAGGCGGAGTATCAGCGGGAGACCGCGATCCTGCGCGCACAGTATCAGCGCGACATCGACAAGGCGAATGCCGAAGCGGCACAGGCGGGTCCGCTCGCCGAGGCGATGGCATTGCAGGAGGTGCTCACCGCGCAGGCCGAGCAGGCCCGCAAGACGGCGGAGCTGCGCGAGCAGCAGTTGCAGACCGAAGTGGTGAAACCTGCTCAGGCAGAAGCGGAACGGGTGCGCATCCTGGCCGAGGCCGAGGCCGACCGGACCAGGATTCAGGCCGCCGCGGCCGCGTCGAACAACCGGATCGCGTTGGACCAGTTGTTGATCGAACAACTTCCGGAAATCGTCAAGCAGGCCTCGAACGGGCTGGCCGGCGCGAATCTGACCGTGCTCAACGGGCCGGACGGAGTGAGCGAACTCGTCAACGGAATGGTCGGTCAGGGACTCACCGTTTTCAATTCATTGCAAAAGGCGCTTTCGTCCAACGACAACGATAACGCGGGCTAAGGTGACCGGGTAGCGACGGCGCGGCGAGGAGCAGGTGTTGGTGTCCATCGGGAAATTGGTGTCGTTCGACAGCTCTCGGGGATTCGGGTTCATTCGACCGGAGGACGGCGGGCCGGACGTATTCGTGCACGTCAACGACATCGGCCTGGATGAAGACGAGTTGCGCCAGGGCAGGGTGTTCGAATTCGACATGACGGAGGGTGATCGCGGGCCGAAGGCGGTGAATCTGAGTGTGGTCGGTGGCCAGCCCAGTCCGCCGCCGGCCCCGCACAAGTCCAAGCATCGGTCGAACTCCGGACAGCTGACCGCCGCCGAACACAAACGCCTGATCACCGAGCTACTCCTCGACGCGAGCCCGGCGCTGACCGCGGGCGAGATCCTCACCATCCGCGACCGGCTCACCGTGTTCGCCGAACAACACGGCTGGCTGGACGCCTGAACCAGCCTCGTTGCGCCGCATCCGCGATCTTGTCGGATGCGGCGCTTACGATCATCGGCAAGTACCGATGAGTTCTGCGCGGTCAGGCCGTCGGTACCGGTGAGAACCGAATCCGAGGAGGATCGCGTGGACCTACCGGTGATGCCGCCCGTCAAACCGATGCTGGCCAAGACCACGTCCGGGGTGCCACACGAGGCCGGGCTGAGTTACGAGCCGAAGTGGGACGGATTCCGCTGCATCGTCTTCCGCGACGGGGACGAGGTGGAACTCGGTTCGCGCAATGACCGCCCGTTGACCAGGTATTTTCCCGAGGTCGCGGAGTTGCTGAAGCAGGCGCTGCCGGATCGGTGCGTGGTGGACGGCGAGATCGTCATCGTCACCGACGAGGGCCTGGACTTCGACACCTTGCAGAACCGGCTGCATCCGGCCGCCTCCCGGGTGAACAAGCTGGCCGTGGAGACGCCGGCCAGCTTCGTCGCCTTCGATCTGCTCGCCCTCGGCGACAAGGACCTGACCGAGGAACCGTTCGCCGAGCGCAGGCGGCTGCTGGAAACCATCCTGGACACCGAGCTCGCGCGGGTGCATCTCACTCCGATCACCCGGGATCCCGCGGTCGCCGAGGACTGGTTCACCCGATTCGAGGGCGCCGGCTTCGACGGGGTCATGGTCAAGGCCGACGACCTGGCCTATCTGCAAGACAAACGGGTCATGCTCAAGGTCAAACACGAGCGCACCGCCGACTGCGTGGTCGCCGGATTCCGCTGGCACAAGGACGGCGAGGGCGTCGGCTCGCTGCTGCTCGGCCTGTTCGACGACGAGGGCAGCCTGCACCATGTGGGCGTGGCCAGCAGCTTCACCGCGGCCCGGCGCAAGGAACTGGTCGACGAACTGGCCCCGCTGCGCGAGAACGCGCTGGAAAACCACCCGTGGCGCGAATGGGCCGACGCCGCCGCGCAGGCCAGGGCCGACGGCAAGATGCCGGGCGGCGTCAGCCGCTGGACCGGCGGCAAAGACCTGTCGTGGGAAGCGCTGCGCACCGAACTGGTCGCGGAGGTTCGCTACGAACACGTGCAGTCCGGGCGGCTGCGCCACGGCGGCAGGCTGGTCCGCTTCCGCACCGACCGCACGCCGGAATCGTGTACTTATGCTCAGCTCGACGAGGCGCCGCCCGCGGAATTGAGCGCGATCTTCAGTGAGGCGAAGTGAGTCCGTCGGTCGATATCGAGGTGGATGGGCGCACCGTCGCCATCAGCAATCCCGACAAGGTGTATTTCACCAAGCGCGGCGACACGAAACTCGATCTGGTGCACTACTACCAGGCGGTCGCCGAACCGTTCCTGAATGTGGTCGGCGGCAGGCCGCTGCTGTTGGAACGTTATCCCGACGGCGCCTCCGGAAAGTCCTGGTTTCAGAAGCGGGTGCCGAAATCCGCGCCGGACTGGTTGCACACCGTCGAGGTGTCCACGCCGAACGGCACCACGGCGGACGCGCTCGTCGCGCACGATCTCGCGCACATCCTGTGGGCAGTCAACCAGGGCTGCTTGGGTTTTCACGTGTGGCCGAATCGGGCGGACAACCTGAAGATCGCCGACGAGCTGCGCATCGACCTCGATCCCTCCCCCGGCATCACCTTCGACGACCTCAAGCACGCCGCCGTGCTCACCCGAGAGTTGTTCGTCGAGTTGGGCATCGAGTCCAGGATCAAGACCTCGGGTTCGCGCGGTCTGCACATTTACGTTGCGCTGGAACCGAATTGGGACGGCTACCAGGTGCGTGCCGCGTCCGTCGCGCTGGCCAGGGAGCTGGAACGCCGCCATCCCGAGGAGATCACCGCGCAGTGGTGGAAGGAAGAGCGCGGCAACCGCGTGTTCGTCGACTTCAACCAAAACGCCCCGCACAAAACGGTTTTCGGCGCGTGGTGCGTCAGGCCGAAGGTCGGCGCGCAGGTGTCCACGCCGATCGCCTGGTCGGAGTTGGACACCGTGGTGCCGGACGAACTGACCATCGCCACCGTCCCCGCCCGGCTGGCCGAGCTGGGCGATCCGTGGGCCGATCGCGCACCGCAGTCGATCGCCCCGCTGCTGGAGATGTCGGAACGCGATATGGCCTCGGGCCTGATGGACGCGCCGTGGCCGCCGCAGTATCCGAAGATGCCGAACGAGCCGCCGCGCGTTCAGCCGAGTCGAGCCAAGAAAGAGGAGTAGCGGGCTACTCGGTCCATAACACCCAGGTGCCGCTGCGGCCCGCGCTCTCGCAGACCAGCGCGCGGCCGTCGGAGGTACGGGCGGTTTTCGCCGCGCTCCCATCACATTTCGAGCCGGCCTGCTGCACCACCGTGGACACCGTGTACGGACCGGCCCACTGGTAGTTGCCGGAACTGAGTAAGCAGATCAGCGTGCTACCGTCCGCGGCGTTGCCGACCTGACCGACCTGCCCCTCGGTGCACGACGCACCCTTTTTCAGGTTGCTCTGGCTCGTCGTGGACGGACTCGCCGTCGTGGTCACCACCGCGCTCGGCGCGGCCGGGACGGTCGGCTGCGGCACCTGATCCACGGTCGACTGCGCCGTGAGACTCGCCGCGGGCTTGTCCGCGCGAGTCAGCGAGTCGGGCAACATGTTTCCGGACACCACCACCAACCCGGCCAGCGCCGTCACCTCCGCGACGCCGATCAGCAACGCGAACATCGCCATCACCCGGCCGCGCGGATGGGAGAACGCGATGAAGCCGAAAACGATGGCGACCGGAAACAATCCGACCAAGGCCGCCACCAACGCGACGATCGCGTACGGATTCACGATCGGCGGAATCTCCACCCGCAATCGACCGGTCCGGCGTCGGCTCGGCGCCGGTTCCGGCCAGCGTTCCTCGGGTTCCTGCTCGACCCACTGTTCTTCTTCGCCCGCCGCGGGCCACCGATCGTCCGGCTCTGCCGCAGGCCAACGTTCACTTTCACGGCGTTCCGCCCGTGCCATGCCAGGTCCCTCTCCACACCAACCACCGTGCAGGAACCTCGGACTGCCCGGACCCGCCCCGATATCCCGACCAACAATAGGGGCCTGACGGCGCGACATCATCTGAAACGTCCAATTACTAGCCGTTTTCCCCGCCATAGGTTCATGCTGATCGGAAAGTGTCACTGATCTTGTGCTGACTCCCTAGGAGGATCCATGTTCGGTAGCACCACCTCCGAAGGCCGGGAAAATCGGCCTTGGCACGCTCAGGCCGGCGATCTACTCGGCGACAATTACAACGTTCCCGGCCTCATTCTGTGCGCGCTCGGCATCGTCGCGCTGGCCTGCACGCTCACCGCCGCCGGATACGGCTTCGACGATTGGACCCAGACCGGCGCGATCATCACCGCCGCGCTGTGGATTCTCGGCATCGGCGCGCTGGTGGTCGAGCATCGGCGCGAGGAGGTGATCGAGTTGAAGTACGGCAGGCTCGGTCACGCACCGGGCCACCGGCGGCCGGTGCGCTACAGCATGGAACCGGGCGACACCGCGCCGGAGGCGCTCACCTAGTGCGCACGGACCGCCGCGCTCAGGTGTGGCGGTCCACCTTCGGCAGCGACTCGGTGACCAGCGTCATCAGCATGTCGGCGAGCAACTCGTGCACCTGCGGGCGGGTCAGCGTGCCGCGGGTGATCCATTCGCGCCCCGCCACTTTCACCAAACCACCGTAGGCGCGGACCATCGCGCGCAATGCCGCACTGCGTGCAGAATCGGCGAGGCCGACCATCAGCAGCAGTCGTTCGGCCGCCGCGTCGTCGGCCTGATCGAGGATCTGCTGCACCTCGGGATCGTCGCCGACGCCCTCGTGGCTGGTCACCTTCACCCAGGTGCTGCCGTGCTCGGCGATGGTGTCCAGCAGCCAGTGCACGCTTGCGTCCACGCGCTCACGCTCGGTGCCGGTCGGCACGATCATGTCGTCGAGCTTCGGCAACGTGACCATCCGGCGCACCACCGCGAGGTAGAGGTCGCGCTTGTTGCCGAAGTAGTGGTTGATCAGCCCGCGGGCCACCCCGGCACGCTGCGCCAGCTCCGCGGTGGAGACAGCCGCGTACGGGCGCTCACCGAACATGTCGATCGCGCACGCCAGGATCTGCGCCCGCCGCTCGTCGGGTTCGAGCCGGCGGCGCCGCGGCAACGCGGCATCGTCGGCTGTCCGGCGAGCGGTGGGCTCGCTCGTCGTATCAGAGAGACCGGGCAATGAGATCCTTCATCACCTCGTTGCTACCCGCGAGGATGCGCAGGACGCGGGCGCCGGTGTAGAGCTGCGAAATCGGATACTCCGTCATGTAGCCGTAGCCGCCGAACAGTTGCAGGCAGCGGTCAACCACGATACCCAGTTGGTCGGTGAGCCAGTATTTCGACATCGCCGCTGTGGGAATGTCCAGCTCGCCGCGCAGGTGCTTGACGATGCAGTCATCGAGGAACGTGCGGCTGATCTTCGCGATGGTCGCGCACTCGGCCAGCTCGAATTTGGTGTTCTGCATGGCGAACAGCGGCTTGCCGAACGCCTCGCGGCCCTTGGTGTAGTCGATGGTCAGCTGCACGGCCTGCTCCATCATCGCGACCGCGATGATGCCGGTGACCAGTCGTTCCTGGGCCAGCATCTGCATCATCTGGTAGAAACCCTGGCCCTCGGCCTCGCCGAGCAGGTTTGAGGCGGGTACCCGCAGTCCGTCGAAGAACAGCTCGGCGGTGTCCTGGGCCTTGCCGCCGATCTTGTTCAGGATGCGGCCGCGCTTGAAGCCGGGGGTGTCGTCGGAGACGTCGGCGAAGATCAGCGAGACGCCGGACGCGCCCTTGGTCGGGTCGGTCTTGGCGGCGATGATGATGCCGTCGCAGAGCCAGCCGTTGGTGATGAAGATCTTCGAGCCGGTGATGACGTACTCGTCGCCCTCGCGGATCGCGCGGGTCTTGATGTTCTGTAGATCGGAGCCGGTGCCGGGCTCGGTCATGCCGATGGAGAGCACCATCTCGCCGCTGGCCGCCTTGGGCAGCACGCGCTGCTTGAGTTCCGCGGAACCGAATTCCTTCAGGTACGGCGCGATGATCGAGCTGTGCACCGGCATGCCCATCGAGCCGTCGCCGGCCCGGGACTGCTCCTCGATGATCGCCGCTTCGTGCGCGAAAGTACCGCCGCCCCCGCCGAATTCGGTCGGGATCGCGGTGCACAGCAGGCCCAGCTCGCCCGCCCGGTTGTACAGCGCGCGATCGGGGTGGCCCTGCGCGACGAACTTCTCCTCGTGCGGGACGACCTCCTTCTCGAAGAACGCCTTCGCCAGGTCGCGGACCGCCTCGACCTCGTCGTCACTCCATGCGGCGCGTGCCATCATCGAATCCTTTGCTCGCAACTCTCCCGGCGCCCGTGCCGGTCCTCGCCAACAGATTGTCGCACTATTGGCAGAGTGTCAACAAGACCGGCACGCAACGAATCACCGACAGCGATAAGCGCTGGCAGAGGTCAGCTTGCGGGTTGTTGCGCCTGATTGACGGCGGCGAGCGAGGTGAAGATCGGCGTCTCCGGATCGGCCGAGATGCCCTGCCTGCGCAGGAATCCGTCGATCAGCCCCCAGACGAAGTCGGTGGCCTGATCGATGAACTCGGCGGTGCGCTCCGGATGCGGCACCACGGTGTCCGCCAGCCACAGGTCGGTGATCGACACGACGACGCCGACCACCGCGCGGGACAGGTAGTCGATGCCCGCGGTATCGATCGGAATCGACTCGGCGATGTCGCGGGCCTGCCGGGCGAAGCGGTCCGATGCGGCCCGGCCGAGGTCGAACTGCAACACCGTTCCGTCGGACTGCTGGGTCACCTGCGCCTGGCCCAGGAAGCGAAAAACGTTGGGATGCTGCAGAATACTGTCGGCGTATCCGGTGAGCACCCGGCGCAGCGCGATCCGCGGCGGTTGCAGCATGAGCGTCAGATCGTTGCCCGCGGCGGCCGCGGCGGCCTTGGCCATCCGGTTGCCGATCTCGGTGTAGAGATCGGCCTTGTCGGCGAACTGCCGGTACAGGCGGGGCTTGGTGATGCCGGCCTCGCGGGCGATGTCGTCCATGCTCGGCCGCGGCCCGTCCCGGTCGATCACCCGGATCGCGGCGTCGACGATCTCCGCACGGAAGGTCGTCGAACGGACGCTGGGACGAGGCACGACCGCAGCATACACGTACCGGTGGTACGGATATTGGCGTGAGGTACGCCATAGTCTGCGGCTAGCCCTCCCGCATTCGCGGATTTCTTCGTACTGTCAGTATCGGAAAACGTACTAGCGGTACGGGTCGAGCGTTCCAGCACTCCACACGAGTGCCCGGCCGACCACTGCATCACCGTCCGGCAGCCCGCACCCGAACGAGGCAACAAGATGACCAACCAGCTCGACACCGATACGCCCCGCCCGGATCGGCAGTGGACGGTGACCGCCGACGGCACCGAACTCGCCGTCTACGAATGGGGCGACCCCGCCGCCGCACCCTTGGTCCTGGTGCACGGCCTCACCGACACCCATCGCGTGTGGGCCACGGTCGCCGCGCTGCTGTCCGACGGTTTCCGGGTGATCACCTACGACGTGCGCGGCCACGGCCGTTCGGCCACCCCCGCGCTGCTCGCGGACTTCCGGCTCGACCGGCTGGCCGCCGACTTCTTCGCGGTGATCGACGCCGCCAGTCCGAAGCGCCCGGTGCACACCTGCGGGCACGGCTGGGGCGCGGTGCAGCTGTGGGAGGCGGTGTGCGACCCGCGGGCGAACACCCGGATCGCCTCGTTCACCGCGATTTCCGGCCCGAACCTCGATCATCTCGGCCTGTGGCTGCGGGCCGTCGCGCCGCACGCCAAGCTGCGCGCGGGCGATCTCGGCTGGTGGTGGAGCGGGGTGCGCTGGACGCTGCGCCCGATTCCGGTGGCGCGCAGGCTCTATCCGCCGCGGGTGCGCACGCTGGTGGTGGAACGGCTCGGCGGTCTCTCGCCCTTGCCCGCGCGGATCGCGCGCACCTGGCGCACGGATCTACTCGCCGGCGGCCGGATCGCGCAGGCCAACCTGCTGCATCATCTGCGCAGGCCGCGGGTTCGCCGCACCGCGGTGCCGGTGCAGCTGCTCGTCGACACCACCGACCCGTTCGTGCCCGTCTCCATCTACGACACCTCGACGCGCTGGGTGGACCGGCTGTGGCGCTGTGCCGTCCCGGCCGATCACTGGCTGCCGGTTACCGAGCCACTGCTGGTCGCCGAGGCGATCGCCAACTTCGTCGACGACATGCGCGCCGACCACGCCGCGATCACCCCGCGCAGCAGCTGACCTCATTGCACTCCCCCATAACCGATACGGAGATCCCATGCCGGACGCAGCCCAGCCGCTGATCCGCACCCTTGGCGCACCCCTGCCCGACGAATTCGACCGGCTCAGCGACTCCGATCTCGCCGAACTCGACCGCCTGCTGCGCAACGCGGTGACCGCGCGCGGCGAACGCCTCGGCGCGGCGGTCGAATCCTCGCTCCAGCTCATCCCCCGGCTGATGCGCCCGACGGTGAAACGAGCGTTAGGGCTGTGAGTGCGCAATTGATGGCGCGGGCAGAGACCACCAAACTCGCCCGCCTGCTAGACATTTCCGACCCGGCCGCGCTCGACTTCCTCAACGGCCTTTCCCCGGAGGCGATTCGGAGCTTCCGCGAACGCGCCACCGATCTACTGTTCGACCGCGATGCCGCGCGGATGAAACGCGTTGCCGCGGCGACGAAGCTGGTGCCGACCGCGATCAGCGCCAAGGCGGCCGAGCGCGCGTTCGGCCCGGTGCTGTGCGCGGCCGTCGCGGGTTCGGTCGAGCCGTCGCGCGCGGTGGACATCGCCAAGGCGCTGCCCGCCCGGTTCCTCGCCGAGACCGCGATCCAGCTCGATCCGCGGCGCACCGCCGACATCATCGCCGCGGTGCCCGCGAAACTGGTCGTCGAGGTGGCGCGAGAACTGTTGCGCCAGAACGACCATGTGACGATGAGCCGGTTCGTCGGCGTGGTCCCGGAGGAGTCGATGCGGGCCGCCGTGCCGGTGCTCGGCGACGCGGACCTGTTGCGCGTCGGCTTCCTCATGGAGGACAAATCCGCGCTGGACCGGCTGATGGCACTGGTCACCGACCGGCTCGCCGGGGTCATCCGCACCGCACACGAAGCAGACCTCTGGGCCGAGGGCATCGACCTGCTCGACAGCGTCGGCCACGAAAACCGCGCCGCCCTGGGCGATATCGCGGCCGGGCTCGGCGGCGAGGTGCTCGACGGCCTGATCGAGGCGGTCCGGACGCTCGACGCCTGGGACTCGCTGCTGCCGGTGACCAGCGCGATGAACGCGGACAGCTTGCGCGCATTCGCCGAAAGGCCTGCGGTACAGGAGGAATCGGTGCTCGCCTCGATCATGAACGCCGCGTTGAACAAGGGCTTCTGGCTCGATCTGCTGCCGCTGGTCGTGCATCTGCAGCCGGCCCAGCTGTCCATTCTGGCCGCGCGGCTGGCGGACAAGTCCGACGCGGAGCTGGGCGAGCTTGTCGCCCAGGCGGATACGGCGGGCCTGTGGAATTCCATGCTGCCGATCGCGTTCGCCATGACCGACACCGATCGCCGCCGCATGGCCGGTCTGCCGATCATGCAGAACCCCGACGTGCTGCGCGCGGTGATCGGCACCACCGCCGAGCACGAACTCTGGTCGCAGGCACTGCCTTTGGTGGACGCGCTGCCCGACTCCGCGACGCCGATCCTCGCGTCGTGCATCGGCGAGCTGAGCAAGGACCAACTGCTCGCCGCGGTGCTGGTCGCCGCGCGCAGCGAAAACATCGACACCCTGGTCGATATCGCGCTCGCGCAGGATCCCGAAGGCCGGGCGCGGGTGCTCGACCTCATCGACGGGATGGACGATCTCGACGAGTTCCTCGCCGCGCTGACCCCGGACACCCCAGATGTGGTGTGGCAGGGACTGATCGAGGTGCGCGCGGAAATCCCCGACGCCCTGCGCACCCGGCTGGCCGAACGCGCGGACACCTGCGGCCGCGGCACCGCGGCCGACGGACTGCGCGCGGATCCGGCCTGACTCGAACGCCGGGCGACACCCGCGCCGAGGTGATACTTTCGCCCCATGATGGGACCGGCTGGTCAGAGGCCTCCTAGCCTCAGCAACGCCGGATGGCTACACGAACCGTTGACGCCGATCGGCGCGATGCGCCCGTACCCGGACGGGCCGGTGCCGCCGCAACCGCTCGGCCGCTGGAAACAGCCGGGCGGCAACCGGGGCCGGCGCTGGAAGCTCGGCGCGCTGGCCGGCGTCTCGACGCTGGCGGTCGTCGCGGTGCTCGGCGTTTCCGACAGCCACCCCGCGGCGCCGGAACCCGACCTGCGCGGCTATCACTACGTCGACAACCTCTGTGCGATCACCGATACCGCGCCCTACCTGCACGCCGGATTCGTACTGGCCCCGTCCAGTTCGGCGACGCTGCGCTACCCCCTGCACCAAACCCGCCTGCACCCCGCCCTCGACACGATGAACTGCACGATCCGCCTGGCCCCGCCCGGACCGAGCGAGCGCGCCGACGACACCACGCTCATGGTGAACGCGGCGGTGCACAAGCGCGCCGATCCCGCGCCCGAGTTCACCGCCCGGTTCGAGACCTGGACGCAGGCCGAACTCGCCGAGGACGACCGGGTCAGCAAGCTGGACGGAATCGGCGACGAGGCCTACCTCGTGCGCAAGGAGACCGAGCACGCCCAGAACACCGGCGTCACACTGGCCATTCGGGACGGCTGGACCACCTTCGAGATCAGCTGGCTGCACCCGCCCTCGGTGCGCACCACCACCGACATCACGGTGCCCGAAGTCGTCGAATTGCTGAAGCACACGGCCGCCACCACCATGGCGCTGCTGCGCGCGTAGGCCACCGAGAGGTAACCGGGCGGCAACCAGGTCGCGGAGTTTGCGACAATGGTCGGGTCGATTTCCCAGCTCACCGAAGGATGCCTGTACCACCGATGGCCGAAAGCATGATTGATCCGGACGAGCTCGCGACCTGTCTGCGGGTACTGGACCAGGCCGGGCAGCTGGAAAAGGAGCATCCCGACTCGGTGGCGGTGCAGCGCGCGGTCGGCCACATGTTCAAGAAGCTCAAGCAGCGCCGCCGGATCGAAGCCAGGACGGCCGTGGCCGAGGCGGACCGCGAGGTCATCGCCGCGACCGCCACCGGTTCGCCGCAGCGGATCGACGACGAGACCGCGGGCATCCCGCTCGCCTCGAACGCCCGCGGGGCGACCGCGGGCACGCTGATCCGGGCGCGGCCCTGCTACATCTGCAAGCAGCCGTACACGCAGGTCGACGCGTTCTACCACCAGCTGTGCCCGGAATGCGCCGCGAGCAGCCACAGCAAGCGGGACGCTCGTACCGATCTGACCGGTCGCCGCGCCCTGCTCACCGGCGGGCGGGCCAAGATCGGCATGTACATCGCGCTGCGGCTGCTGCGCGACGGCGCGCACACCACGATCACCACCCGCTTCCCGAACGACGCCATCCGCCGCTTCGCTGCCATGGACGACAGCGGCGACTGGCTGCACCGGCTGCGCGTGGTCGGCATCGACCTGCGCGATCCGGCGCAGGTGGTCGCGCTCGCCGACGACGTCGCGGCGCAGGGCCCGCTCGACATCCTGATCAACAACGCCGCGCAGACCGTGCGCCGCTCCCCCGGCTCGTACAGCGCGCTGGTCGACGCCGAGTCCGGTCCGCTGCCCGCCGGCGCGCTGCCCGACGTGGTGACCTTCGGCAAGACGATGCAGGCGCACCCCACCGCGCTCACCGCCTCGCTCACCCCGACCCTGTCCGCGGCCGACATCGCCGAACTCGCGCTGGTCGCGGGATCGGCCACGCCCGAACGCATTTCGCGCGGCATCGCGATCGACGCCGGCGGCCTGGTGCCGGATCTGGCGCACACCAACAGCTGGGTGCAGACCGTCGCCGAGGTCGATCCGACCGAACTGCTCGAAGTGCAGCTGTGCAATTCGGTCGCGCCGTTCATCCTGGTCTCGCGGCTGCGCCCGGCCATGGCGGCGGCAGCGGCCCGGCGCAAGTACATCGTCAACGTCTCGGCGATGGAAGGCCAGTTCGCCCGCGCCTACAAGGGACCGGGTCACCCGCACACCAACATGGCCAAGGCCGCGCTGAACATGCTGACCCGCACCAGCGCGGGCGAAATGCTCGAAGCCGACGGCATTTTGATGACCGCGGTGGACACCGGCTGGATCACCGACGAGCGCCCGCACTACACGAAGGTCCGGCTCGCCGAGGAGGGCTTCCACGCGCCGCTCGACCTGGTGGACGGCGCGGCCCGCGTCTACGACCCGATCGTGCAGGGCGAGAACGGCGTGGACCTGCACGGCTGCTTCCTCAAGGACTACCGGCCCTCGCCCTGGTAATCCGGCGGCGCCCCGGGCAGAATCGGCCGCACACTAGCACCTTCCCGTATTCGGTGATCAGGTGTCGATACGAAGCAGTCGTGCAGGTGCGGTGCCCGCGGCCCCGATCGGTTCGTCCGTGCTGGTCATCTCCCCTGCTCTCCCTCGTCGACGGGGTTTCCGTTCTGGTCGAACCACTGGCCGCCCTTGACAGTCCAGCCCTCCCATTCGGTTCCCTCCAGATCATCGGAGAACCGGCCGCCGAATCCTGCCGGGGCGGTCCCTTGCGGGGCCGGTTTCGCTGCGCGGATGTCGGCGTCGAACTGATCGAGAATTGCTTGGTTGCGCGCGAATTCTTCCGGGGTCGGCAATTTCATTCCAGCCGCTTCTGCTTCTTCGCGGGTGTAAAAGATCTTCCCGCCTACTTCTTTCGGCATGATGCCCTCCCTACATTTCCGACATGGTGATAAGGATACGCCCGTCTTTGAGCGGCGTTTTTTCGTGTACCATGAAATTGGTGCCCGGTGGGAACACGATTTCATCGGGGGTTCCATATTGGCTGAATTCGCGGCCGCTTTTGCTCACGATCCGCATTTCCACTTTTGAGCTGTTGACCAGCAGTTCGTTCGAGCCTTCCAGCTTGTCACTCGCGGACATAAATCCTTTGTCGCTATAGGGCTGGTTGGGTATGAATTCGTCCAGGGATTCCGGGCGCATATTCGTATGACGCACCACCGGCCCCTCATGTTTGGGCAGCTTCTCCAGTGCCTTGGTCAAGTCTTCGACCTGTTTGGCCTGCGCGGGAGTGAGGTCATCGCCCTTGCGCAGTAGTCGCGAAAGTGAAGCCCCGGTGCGGGGATCGTTGATGCCTTGGGTGAGAATGTCGCGCTCGGCCTGCGTCAGCGTCGTAGCGGTCGGGGAGATCGGCGGCCGTGCTTTGAGAATTCCGCCGGGGGCGAGTTCTTCGAGTCGTTTCACCTCTTGGAGAGCGCGGGATAGGTCTCGGTCGAATTTCACTCCGGCCGCGATTTTGCGGTTGTTGCGCCAGGTTTCGATGATCAGGCGCATGGGCTTGGCGTAGCGGGCGCAGATGGCGGCGGTCGCGGCCAGTCCGATTGCGGCTCCGGCTCCGAAGGTGATGAAACTCGAGGCGACCGACATAGTGGCAGTGATCGCCAATTCCTGGATCAGCGCGTCGCGCACCATCTCGAGCTGTTGTTTGAGTAGGTCGCGCAGCTCATCGAGCGCGACACGGTGATCGCGGCACGACTGCGCCAGGTCACCCATCGCCGCCAGCGTCGATTCCGCCGACGTTTTCAGCGCGCGCAGGTCCTCATCGATGAAAGCCGCTTCTGGGGCAATAATGTCCTGAAACGCGACCGCGGCCGCCTCGAGCACGGCCGGGAAGCCCGCCGCGCCGGCCGAATCCTTCGCACCGTCCCAGGTCAGCGCAGCATTGGAGATGAGCGTGGCGTTGCCGTCCGGCACGGTGAGGCCGATCTTTGCGACCAGGCCGAGCCCTCCGTCGACCAGGCCCTGACCGGGGCCGCCCGCGCTGGGCAGCGGCACCCGGCACACCAGCACCGAATTGAGCGGGGCCGCGGGTTTGACCGGAGCCGAGACTGCATCGATCGTCGCGTTGTACTCCCCCATGGCTCGCTGGAAACCCATCTCGTTGAGCACCACTGCGTACGAATGCGCGGCGGTGGCAACGCCTTCCACCATTTTCAGGATCTCGGTGGCGCGTTTGTCGTAGGAGGTGGCCCAGGCTACGGCGTCGTCGTAGCTGCCCGCCATGTGCGTAGCCTTTGCCAGCTCCGGCCACCGCGCGTCGATATCGGACCACCAGGCCGACGCAGCGGCCGCAATTTTGGTCGCTGCGTCGTAGTAGACGCTGGTGTCGACGTCGAGAACGGTGCCGGTCACTGGCCCGACCGCCCGAGCATGGACAGGTTCGCGGTGGTGCTCGCGTTGTAGGAGGCGCGCGCCGACGCAGCAGCAGCGCGCATTCTCTCCAGCCCGTCGGCCATCTTGGCGGCGGCGGCGGTCCACTCCGCGTGCGCGGTCGCGTGCGCGTCGGCGGCGGCCCCGTCCCAGGTCGATTGCATGGCGGCGATGCGCTGATCCAGCTCGACCAGGGCGTCGGCCACGAACGAATTGAGTGCCGCGACCTTGGCCGTGACCGCGTCGAGATGATCCAGGTCTACTCGGTATTGATCAGTCATAGGCGTTGTCCCCCAGTGGGATTGGATCGGAATAGCGAGAGTGTGCGAGTGCTCAGGGAAGGTCGAGAGAGCTGACCGTGTTCGCGGTGGTGTTGTCCTGAGCGACGGTGCGGTCTACGACCACGCCCAACAGATCGCCCATGTCGGCGAGTGCCTCGAATACATCGAGCGCTCCGCGGTGAACGGTGTCCCATGCGGACCCGTACGCGGTAGCGGCGCGGCCGTGCCAGCTCGATTCGAGACCGGCGACCTCGGCGGATGTGGAGCGAACGCTGCTGATGAGGTTCTGTGCAGTGGTTTGTATGTACTGACCGGCTGCCCTGACATGCTCAGGCATGACGGTCAAATCGCTCGGCGTATGCGCCGATGACGCGGTATCAGACATCTGGCTCCTCAGGTGTCCCCCTGGACTAAGTTTTGCTCTTGGCTCCTCTGACGCACCAACCGGCCTGAAGATTTCATTTGAAATGACTGGTGTTCACGCAGGAAAGCGAGTTATCAGGCTACACCGCAAGGAATCTCGCGGCGGGCCGGTCATCCCATCAAAATAGCCGTCACATATAGCTGATCTTCGGAAATCTCCCGCTTTGCACGGCGTCGACCTGCACGGCTGCTTCCTCAAGGACTACGGCCCTCGCCCTGGTAATCCGGCGGCGCCCCGGGCAGAATCGGCCGCACACCGATCTACGAGGGGCGGCATGACGAATCAGAGTGGGCTCGGTGCGCTGGTGCACGATCGGCTGCCGTTCCTGCGCTGGTCGACCATCCGGATGGGGCTCGGGATCGGCCGCGTGCTGCGCACCGGGCAGGTGGGTGACGGGCGCGAACAGGCGCTGCTCGAGCATGTCCTGGCCACCGCCGCGGCGGGCGATCCGGACAGTGTGCTCGCCGCGATCGACGACTTCGCCAGGAACCGCAGTCTGCTGATGAATGTCGGCGACGAAAAGGGCCTGATCCTGGACAACGCCATCCAGCGGGCCGAGCCGACGCTACTGCTCGAACTGGGGGCTTACTGCGGATACAGCGCCGTGCGCACGGGCCGCGCGATGCCGGACGGCGCGCGACTCGTGTCGGTGGAGGCGAGCGCCGCCAATGCCGAAATCGCCCGTGCCGTCATCGAACACGCAGGCTTCGCCGATCGGATCACCGTGGTGGTCGGCATGATCGGCGACGGCGGCGCGACCATGCGGCACCTCGCCATCGAGCACGACTTCGGACCCGGTGCAGTTGATTTCGTGTTCATCGATCATCTCAAGACCGCGTACCTCCCCGATCTGAAGTCGATTCTGGCCGCGAGTTGGCTGCATCCGGGAACCGTCGTGGTGGCCGACAACGTCCGGATCCCGGGAGCGCCCGGTTATCGGCGCTACATGCGCGAGCACGAGGGTTCGAGCTGGCGCACCACCGAACACAAGACCCACCTCGAATACCAATCCCTGGTCGCCGATCTCGTGCTCGAATCCGAATACCTCGGCTGACGGTTACGCTGGTGGGATGCTGTATCGGCTGTTGGCCGACGCCACCGCCGTCGCGCATTTCGCGTTCGTGGCATACGTGGTCGTCGGGGGCTTTATCGCGTGGCGCCGGCCGCGCAGCATCTGGCTGCACCTGATCGCGTTCGGCTGGGGATTCAGCACGATCTTGTTCGGGCAGGAATGTCCGCTGACCCATTTGGAGAATTGGGCGCGGCATCGGGCCGGGGAGGCCGGGCTGCCGTCGAGTGGGTTCATCGACCACTACATCACCGGGGTGATCTATCCGGAGAACGCGCTCGGGTTGGTGCGGGTGCTCGTCGCGGTGTGCGTGGTGGTGTCCTGGGTGGGCTACGGATGGCTGCGGCGACGGGCGGCCGGATCGACCACCCGCCTTCAGGCATCCCACTAGCTACACACCGAAATAGATTGGCCGACAGCTGTTTTCAGGCACGTGAGCGGTCGCGCGCGAGCTGTTCCGCGACCACCTTCGCCACCTCGGCGGGCCGCTCGTCCAGATAGAAGTGACCGCCGGGGAACGTTGCGCGGTCGAAGGTTCCGGTGGTGAACTCGCGCCACTCGTCGGCCTGGTCCGGGGTCATCGTCGGGTCCTCGGTGCTGACCAGCGCGACGAGGTCGGCGGCCAGCGGGGCGCCCGGGGTGTAGCGATAGGTCTCCACGGCCTGGTAGTCGCCGCGCACGGCGGGCAGCACCAATTCCGCGAGACTTGGTTCGTCGAGCAGCATTTGGATCGGCGCGGGGTCCGCGGCCAACCGCTGCAACTCGGCGATCAGGTCGGCGTCGGTGCCGACGTGGATGCGCTGGGTCTCCACGAAAGTCGGTGCGGGACGGCCGGAGACGAACAATGTCGTCAACGCCTGCCCCTTGTTCTCCAGCCGGCGCGCGGTCTCGAACGCGACTGTTGCACCCATGCTATGACCGAAAAGCGCTAATCCGTCGATGATTCCGAGCTTCAGCACCTCTTCAGCAATCCGCTCGGCGAGCGTTTCGAGTTCGGTGATCGGCGCTTCGCCGAGCCGATCCTGCCGCCCCGGATACTGCACCGCGGCCACCTCGACGCCCGGACCGAACTGTTTCGCCAAATCTCGATAGGCGGTCGCCGGACCGCCGCCCGGCGGGAAACACAGCAGGTGGTGTCGGGGAGTCGCGTCCGGGCGCAGGCTCCGCAGCCAGTCACCGGACTCGATGGATCTGCCCATGTATAACTCCTTCTCAGACGGAACTATTACGCTCTTTCGCGTGAACGCGCACACACGGCTGGTCCACGACTACGAAGCCGGAATCGGTGTCACCCCCTCTGCCATTACGCCCTCACCCGATCCTGGCAGCAATCTGGCTGCGACACTGCCGGTCTGGTCGCTGGCCGCCGGGTCGGTCGCCGCGCTGATCGCCGCCGCGAACCGGATCCGCGGCGTCCGCGGGCTCGATCCCGTGGCGCACCGCATCGATCCCGCGCGCATCACGGCCGCGTTCTGTAGTGAACGGTTACTCAGCATCAGCGGTCGCCCCGCGACGATGTTCGGCGACCTGTCCGGATTCTTCCCCACCTTCGACGGGTGGGTGCGCACGCACGCCAACTATGCCCACCATCGCGATCGGCTGCTCACCGCGCTCGGGTTGCCGCTCGACGCGCCGTTCGATCTCGCGGTGGCGCAGATGGCGATGAGCCGCGCGGCCGACATCGAGGATCACGCCGCCGCGCACGGGGCGATCGCGGTGCGGGTGCGGACCGAGCAGGAGTGGCTGGGCAGCGCCGAAGGGTGGGCCGCGACGATGGGGCCGTTGGTCGCGATCGACCGGCGGGCCGATCGCGGGGAGCCCGGATTGCCCGTGGGCGCCGCGCCGTTCCAGCCGTTGCGTGGGCTGCGGGTGCTCGACCTGACCCGGGTGATCGCGGGGCCGGTGGCAACCCGGACTTTGGCGTTGCTGGGCGCGGATGTGCTGCGGGTGGATCCGCCGCAGTTGCCCGAAATCTCTTGGCAGTACGCGGATACCGGGCAGGGTAAGCGGTCGACGCTGGTCGACCTATGGGCGCAACTACCGCTGGTTCGGGATCTGCTGGCTTCGGCCGATGTGCTGGTGACCGGGTATCGGCCGGGTTCGCTGGAGCGCGCGGGACTCACCGCCGCCATGCGGCCGGGGATGGTGCACGGCCGGGTGAGCGCCTGGGGTGAGGCCGGGCCGTGGGCGGAGCGGCGTGGTTTCGACAGCATTGTGCAAGCGGCGTCCGGGATTTCGATCGCCGAGGGCGCGCCGTCGGTGCCGAGCGCATTGCCCGCGCAGGCACTCGACCATGCCTCGGGGTACCTGCTCGCCGCCGGCGTGATCGATGCGCTGGCCGCGCGGGCGTCCGACGGTGTCGGGCGGGACGTGCGAGTTTCCTTGGCGCGCACCGCCTCCTGGCTGCTCGCCGCACCGGGTCGCACCCCGCGCCACCCACCCGCCGCGCTGCCCGATCCCACCGAGGTGATGTCGTACGGCGAGGTCATCACCGCCACACCCGCCATCGCCGAGTACCCGGCCTACAGCTGGCCGGCTCCCACGTTCGGCGGTGATCGCCCGGCCTGGCCGTTGAAGACGCACTGACCGCCCGCGCACACCTCGGCCCGCTGCGCCAGGAGACCGGCGGATAGTCTCGTCGGGTGCGGCAGAAGATCATCATGGATGTCGATACCGGGGTCGACGATTCCCTCGCGCTGCTCTACCTCCTCGCATCACCGGAGGCCGAGATCGTCGGGATCGCGTCGACCGCAGGGAACGTGCCTGCCCCGCAGGTGGCGGCGAACAATCTCGCGTGGCTGGACGTGTGCCGGGCGCCGGAGATCGAGGTAGCCCTCGGGGCCGCCGAGCCGCTGGCGATCCCGCTGCGCACCACCGAGGACACGCACGGGCCGCAGGGGGTCGGTTATGCCGAGCTGCCGCCGTCCGCGCGCCCGCTGTCGGCGCGTTCGGCCGCGCAGATGTGGGTCGAGCTGGTGCGGGCGCATCCCGGTGAGATCGTCGGGCTGTGCACGGGGCCGCTGACCAATCTGGCGTTGGCCCTGCGGTTGGAGCCTGCGCTGCCGACGCTGTTGCGCCGGCTGGTGATCATGGGTGGCGCGTTCAATCACCCTGGAAACACCACGCCCACCAACGAATGGAACGTGCACGTCGATCCGGAGGCCGCGAAGGAGGTGTTCGACGCGTTTTCCGCCGCACCGCAGGATCGCCGGCCGATCGTCTGCGCGCTCGATATCACCGAGACCATCGAGATGCGGCCGAAGCACTTGGCGCAGCTGGCCGAGCGCGCGGGCAGCGTTCCGGTGGAGACGGTTTCGGAGGCCGATCCGCCGGAGGCGCGGTCGGCGGCGAGTAATCCGATCGTCCGGTACGCGACCGACGCGGTGCGGTTCTACTTCGACTTCCATCGGCTGTATGACCTCGGGTATCTCGCGCACATGCACGATCCGTTCGCGGCCGCGGTTGCGCTGGACCCGGCGCTTGCCGTCACTCGTCCGGCGACCGTCGATGTGGAGCTGGCCGGAACGTTGACGCGGGCGACCACGGTGGCCGACTGGGCGGGCATGTGGGGCCGGGAACCCAACGCGGACATCGTGATCGGCACCGATCAGGAGTTGTTCTTCGATCGGCTGATCACCCGGGTCGGCGACTTCGCACGGACGGTGTACCCGCAGGATGTGTGAGACCGGAACCGCCGTGCCCAGCGGCAAGGACGACAACGCCTACCTCGCCGCATTCCGCGATCGGCTCGGGTTGCCCGGAATCATCGACGTGCATACGCATTTCATGCCGGAGCCGGTGATGCGGAAGGTGTGGGCGTACTTCGATTCGGCCGGTCCGCTCACCGCCCGCACCTGGCCCATCGCCTATCGGGATGACGAGCAGGTTCGGTTGAAGACGTTGCGCGACTTCGGTGTTCGCGCATTCAGCTCGCTGGTCTATCCGCACAAGCCGGAGATGGGCGCCTGGCTCAACGCCTGGACCGCCGAGTTCGCCGAGCGGACCCCGGATTGCCTGCATACCGCGACGTTCTACCCCGAGCCCGCTGCTGAAAGCTATGTCGCAGAGGCGATTCGACGTGGCGCGCAACTGTTCAAGGTGCACGTCCAGGTCGGTGGGTTCGATCCCGGCGATCCGTTGCTCGACCCGGTGTGGGGATTGATTCAGGACGCGCGGATTCCGGTGGTGACCCACTGCGGGTCCGGGCCGGTGCCAGGCGAATTCACCGGGCCCGGACCCATTGCCGCTCTGCTGCGGCGCTTTCCACGGTTGCCGTTGATCGTCGCGCACATGGGTGCGCCCGAGTACACCGAATTCTTCGATCTGGCCGAGAAATACCCGGACATCCGGTTCGACACCACCATGACGTTCACCGACTTCTTCGAGGAAGTGGACCCGTTCCCGGCCGGTGAACGCGGCCGGCTGCATTCGCTCGGCGACCGGATCCTGTTCGGCAGCGACTTCCCGAACATCCCGTACACCTACGGGCACGCCGTCGAGGCGCTGGAGCGGCTCGACCTCGGCGATGAATGGTTGCGCAAGGTCTGCTATCAGAACGCGGCCGACCTGTTCGGCATCGCATAGCGCCGCGCCCGGCATGGGCATTCACGAGGTCGGCGGTGGCGAACTGCTCGTTTTACCGGCGGAGGTCGTCGGCGGAATGTTCGGGCCGGTAGTCGAGCTCGGAGTCTTCGGCGGCGTAGCGGTCGCCGGTGGCCGAGTTCCGGGCGGGTCGGGTTTGCCGGTGGATCCGGATGGGGTGAACGGGATTTGGCGCGTGATCGCATCGTTCATCCGGTTACGCACCTCCGCACGCTCCTCCGGCCGTCGGTGCACGGTGCTGCGCGGCGAACTGCCCCCGGTGACGGGGATGTCGCCGGCCACCGGAATCAACGTGTACCAGTCCTGGTCTTCGCTGTAACGCGCCGCGATCAGATACGACTGGCCCATTACGAGCAGTTCGTCACCGTTTTCGACCACCACCGTCCGATCTTTCAGGCCACCTCGCTGATTGACCGTGACCCGACCCGTCGCCGCACCCTTCAATCGCTCGGTCACCTCCATCCCGAACTGCGACTCGAGCTGCCCGCGGCGTTCGGTCGAGCCCATCGACTCGACGACCTGAGCGAAAAAGATGTCGGTCGCCGCGCCGGCCACCGCCGCCGGATTGTCGCGGTCGATCACGCTGCTGGAATTGAGATACGACGTGGACGGCGGCGCCGTACCAGGCACGATGGGCGGCCCCTCCTCGGTCGCGCATCCCCCGCCCGCAACCAGCACGGTCCCTGCCGCCGAGACCGACAGCACCGCCCGCGCCACCCACCCCGCCGATCGCTGACTCCGCTTCACGGTCATCGTCACCATCCCCATTTGTAGCGATACACGGCCTTGTCGAGATCCTGCAACGTACTGACCTTGCGGCTCGAGTCCGACGGCCCCATGATCTGTGAATCGCACGAATGGTCAAGCCAGAGTGCGTGTCCCAACTCATGGACGAGCACTACCCGACGTTGCGTCGGAGTATATGAGTCGGTATAGGCACGGTTGAGTTTGATCTGGTCCGGCAGTGCCCCGAAGTTCACGTACTGACCGGAATACGTCTCGTCCGGCAGATTCACTTCGTTGACCGTCAGGTCGTAACCAACCGCCCCGGACTGCTTGACATTCAACGCATTCATCAGACCAAGGGGGACCACCTCTGCGACCGCTATTCCGAGTGGAGACCGGCAACTGGGGAACGAGGATTCAGGCTGCCACCACGGTGAATCTGGTGCGGCGATGCACCGGCTGTTCGGCCTCGTCGAGGAGCGCGACCGCGAAGTCCTCCATCGAGATGGTCGAGGTGCCGTCGGGGCGGGTGAGCAGCTCATCGAGACCGCGGCGGTAGGTGCCGGTGCGCTCCCCTGGGATGAGCTCGGCCGGTGGGCTCACATACGTCCAGTCCGTGACGGTTTCGGCTCGGCACAGGGCGAGCTGATCCGCGCAGGCCTGGGCGATCGGACGCAATTGTGCCGGGAAATCCGGGGTTTCGTGCAACGTCGCACCAGCGGCGTCCGGTACCAGCAGCGTCGCCGCGCCGCCGACGACCAGCAGGCGGACTCCGTTGTGCGCCAAGGCTTTCAATAGTACCGAGGTGAGCGCCGGCAGTTCGTGTTCCTGACCGAACGGCGGCCGGGTCGCGGTGATCACGAGATCCTGTCCGGCACTGAGCGTTACGACATCATCGAGGTCGGCCGCGTCGCCGATCCGCACCTCGGCCGCGGCGGGCACGGCGGCTGCGCGGGCCGGGTCGCGGATCACCGCGACGACCTCGTGACCGCGGGCCAATGCCTCGGCCACCACCCTGCTGCCGACGTCCCCGGTCGCGCCGAACACCGTGATGCGCATGATTCGCCCTCCTCATTTGGTTGCTTAGCTCTAAGTAACTTAGCTTAGCGATGAGGAATTCCCGCATGAGATACCTCACCGTTGAGGTATTCGCTAGAGTGCGGTGGTGACCGATCATGTCGACCGCGTTCTCGCGCAATGGCAGGCTCAGCGTCCCGATCTGGACGTCTCGCCCATGGCCGTGTTCGGGCGGCTGTCCAGACTGACGCAGTTCACCGGTGCCGAGCTACGCAAAACCTTCGCCGCGCACGGCCTCGACGCCGCATCCTTCGACGTCCTGGCCACGCTGCGACGCAGCGAGCCGCCGCACAGCCTGACCCCGACCGAGCTGATGCACGCGTCGATGGTCACGTCGGGGGCCATCACTCAGCGGCTGGATCGCCTCGAGGAACGCGGTCTGGTGCGCCGGTCGCCCAGCGAATCCGATGGCCGTGGCGTCCGCGTTTCACTGACCGACGAGGGTCACAAGCTCATCGATGACGCGCTCCCCGACCACGTCGCCACCGAGGAGCGGCTGCTCGCTCCGCTCACCCCGAAGCAGCGCGCCGCGCTCGCCGACACGTTGCGGGTGCTGCTCGAATCACTCGGCGACGCAACCTGATTCAGGCGACAGGCAGCGCGGCGACCAGTCCGCGGATGTAGTTGACGCGCTGCTCGGTATCGAAGACCTGCGCGCGGTCGGTGATCCTGACCTGGGTCGCGTAGTAGAAGCCGGGACCTTGGACGCTGACCTGCACGAAACCTTGGATTTTCTCCTCTTTGACCGCCAGGAACACCAAGCCGAGCAGGCAGAACACCATCAGGAGCACGGCCAGCACGATCGCGTACGACGGAATCCGCCGATCCACACTGGTCTGATTGGTCACGATCCACGTGGTACCCGCCAGCGGATGCTCCCCCGACGGCGTCATGACCCGGGTCCCCGTGCACCCGATATCGCCCACGGTCACCAGCACCGGCGTCGGCGTAAACGAATTCCACTGCGGAACAGGCGGTTCCGGCCCGGAAGCCCCCTTCGGCCGACCCCCGTCAGGTTCGAACGGCCGATCGATCTCGTCATCGGACATCACCAGCACCTCCTTCGCCGTTGCCGAGGGAAGGATCCCCCCGCACACATCGGCTGGCGAGTCCCCGTCGCCGCATCATCGCCAGCTGAGGAACCTTCCAATCTACTACTCGTCAATACGGCTCGACAACTAGCAGACGGTCAGCAAATATCGATCGAGCGCGATGTCTCTGCAGGTAGACCGGCCGCACGAGCCGACGGACAGACCGCCGCCCCGGCCGACTGGCGACCGAGCAGCGCTCCGCACGGTCCCGCCGGAACGGGCGATGTGTCCCGCCGAGTCCGATTGCGCGCGGATGGTCGACACGGGGTTGGAGTCTGTCTAGACTGTCCAAATGGGGCGGATGCAGCTAGAGATGGAGACAGCGACGGTGCAGTGGCAGGTTCAGGAGGCCAAGCAGCGGTTCTCGGAGGTGTTGCGCGCGGCCGAGTCGGACGGGCCGCAGACCATCACCCGGCACGGGGATGCGGTGGCCGTGGTCATCGATATCAACGAGTACCGCAGGCTGATGCCACCGGACATCAGCTTTGTCGACCGGCTCTTGGTGACCTTCGCGGAGCTGGGCGACGAGGTGGCCGACGTGATCGACGAGGTCGAGAGCGAGCGGCAGCACAGCATGCCGCGCGAGGTCGATGTGTTCGAGGACCCGGCAGAGTGAGTTACCTCCTCGACACCAACGTCCTGTCCGAAGTGATGCGGCCGAAGCCGGCGCCCGCGGTCGTCGACTGGTTCGGCCAGACCCGCAACGCCGAGCAATGGCTCAGCGTGATTACCGTCGGTGAGCTACGCCGAGGCGTCGCACTGCTGCGGCATCGCGGCGGTGTCGCGCGGGCGGCGAAGTTCGAGCAGGCGATCGCGGACCTCGAAACTCGGCATGGCGACCGGATTTTGCCGGTCACCACCGAGGTCGTGCGGGTGTGGGCGCGGATCAGCGTGCAACCGATCGATATGGCCGACGGGCTCATCGCGGCGACCGCGTTGGTGCACGGCCTGGCCGTGGTCACGCGGAACGTGAAGCATTTCGAGGAGACCGGGGCCGCGGTGCTCAACCCGTTCGGGTGAGCACCGCGGATCAGTGGGTGTCGAAGGCGCGCAGGAGTTCTTCGGCGGCCAGGGCGGCGGTGAGGGTGCCGTCGCGGACCTGGCTTTCCACTTGGGCGCGAATGGCTTTCACGTGGGGGTTGTCGGCCAGGCGGCGCAGGAGTTGGTCGTGCACCATGGTCCAGGTCCAGTTGATCTGCTGACGGCGGCGTTTCTCGTCGAATTCGCCTGCGTCGGTGAGGACTCGGCGGTGTTCGAGGACGGTCGACCAGAACTTGTCCAGGCCGATGCCTTCCAGGCCGCTCATGGTGAGCACCGGGGGGCGCCAGAGGGCGTCGTGCGGGTGGATCAGCCGCAACGCGCCGGCGAGTTCGCGGGCGGCGGACTTGGCCTCCAGCTCGTGCTTGCCGTCGGCCTTGTTGACCGCGACCAGGTCGGCGAGTTCGAGCACGCCTTTCTTGATGCCCTGCAACTGATCTCCGGTGCGGGCCAGGGTGAGGAAGCAGAACACGTCGACCATGTTCGCGACGGTGACCTCGGACTGGCCGACGCCGACGGTCTCCACCAGGATCACGTCGTAACCGGCGGCCTCGAGCAGCACGATGGTCTCGCGGGTCGCCTTGGCCACGCCGCCGAGCGTGCCCGCGGTGGGCGACGGACGGATATAGGCGTTGCGCTCCACCGAAAGTCGCGCCATCCGGGTCTTGTCGCCGAGGATGGAACCGCCGGTGCGGGTGGACGACGGATCGACCGCGAGCACCGCGACTCGATGCCCCTTGCCGATCAGATCCATGCCGAGCGCATCGATGAACGTCGACTTGCCGACACCCGGAACACCGGTGATGCCAACGCGATTCGACACCACGGCGTTCGCGGAGCTGTGCTTGTCCGGCGTCAGCCTCAGCAGCAACTGCTGCGCGAGATCCCGGTGATCCGCACGGGTCGATTCGACCAGGGTGATCGCCCGCGCCAGCGCGGCCCGCTCCCCCGCGCGCACGGCGTCCGCCATCGCCTCGACATCGATCGCCCGTCCCCGCCCCGCCGACCGACGGCCGTTGTCAGCGGACGCACCGGGGCGACCTTCACCGGACGAATCCGAGCGAAGGTCGCCGTCGGCCGAGGGAGCCACCGAGTTGTGCTCGCTCATTCGCCCTCGGCGGAATCCTCGGCACCGCGGCCGCTTTCGGAACCCAACTCGGGATGACCGAGTTCGGTGGCCAGCTTCTTCAGCAGATCGATCGCCGCATCCGCGATGACGGTCCCCGGCGGGAAGATCGCCGCCGCACCCGCCTCGTACAGCGCGTCGAAATCACCGGGCGGGATGACGCCGCCGACGATGACCATGATGTCGGGTCGCCCCGCATCGGCCAGCGCCTGCCGCAAGGCGGGCACCAGCGTGAGGTGACCGGCCGCCAGCGAGGACACGCCGACGACGTGCACGTCGTTGTCCGCCGCCTGCTGCGCCACCTCTTCGGGGGTCTGGAACAGCGGGCCCACGTCCACGTCGAAGCCGAGATCGGCAAAGGCGGTGGCGATCACCTTCTGGCCGCGGTCATGACCGTCCTGCCCCATTTTCGCGACGAGGATACGCGGGCGACGACCTTCCGCCTCGGCGAACTCCTCGACGAGATCGCTCGCCTTGGTGATGTTGCTGACCTTCCCTGCCTCGTCGCGGTACACACCGGACAGGGTACGGATCTCGGCCTGATGCCGGCCGTACACCTTCTCCAGCGCGTCGGAGATCTCGCCGACCGTCGCCTTGGCGCGCGCGGCGTTGATCGCGAGGGCCAGCAGGTTGTTCTCCATGCCGCCTGCGGAAGAGCTTGCCGCACGGGTCAATTCGGCCAGCGCTCGTTCGACCTCGGCCGAATCCCGGTCGGCGCGCAGCTGGCGCAGCTTCTCGATCTGCTCCGCGCGCACCCGCGAGTTCTCCACCTTGAGGACCTCGACCTGCTGGTCCTCCTCGGCCTGGTACTTGTTGATGCCGATCACCGGCTGCTGCCCGGTGTCGATGCGCGCCTGCGTGCGCGCGGCGGCCTCCTCGATGCGCAGCTTCGGAATGCCCTCGCCGATCGCCTGCGCCATCCCGCCATGCGCCTCCACCTCGGCGATGTGCGCACGGGCGCGGTTGGCCAGCTGATGGGTCAGCCACTCGACGTAATACGAACCGCCCCAAGGATCTACGGGCCGGGTGGTCTTGGATTCCTGCTGGATGAGCAGCTGGGTGTTGCGCGCGATGCGGGCGGAGAAGTCCGTCGGCAGGGCGAGCGCCTCGTCCAGCGCGTTGGTGTGCAGCGACTGGGTGTGCCCCTGGGTCGCGGCCATCGCCTCGATGCAGGTGCGCGCGACGTTGTTGTAGGCGTCCTGCGCGGTCAGCGACCACCCGGAGGTCTGCGAATGAGTGCGCAGCGACAGCGATTTCGAGCTCTTCGGCTCGAACTTCGCGACCAGCTCGCTCCACAGCAGCCGCCCGGCGCGCAGCTTGGCCACCTCCATGAAGAAGTTCATGCCGATGGCCCAGAAGAACGACAGCCGCGGCGCGAACTTGTCCACCTCCATGCCCGCGTCGATGCCGGC
The DNA here is from genome assembly GCF_040681495.1 of Nocardia sp. NPDC051756. Lineage (NCBI taxonomy): Bacteria > Bacillati > Actinomycetota > Actinomycetes > Mycobacteriales > Nocardiaceae > Nocardia > Nocardia sp. NPDC051756. Next base: position 825,054 of record NZ_JBFAYV010000006.1, read on the forward strand.
CCGGATGTACTCGACGCCGTCGGCGAGGGTGTAGGCCAGCTCCAGGTCGGCGGTCGCGCCGGCTTCCTGAATGTGGTAGCCGGAGATGGAGATCGAGTTGAACTTCGGCATCTTCGCGCTGGTGAAGGCGAAGATGTCGGAGATGATCCGCATCGAGGGCTTCGGCGGGTAGATGTAGGTGTTGCGGACCATGAACTCCTTCAGAATGTCGTTCTGAATGGTTCCGGCCAGCAGCTCCGGTCCGACGCCCTGCTCTTCTGCCGCAACGACATACAGCGCGAGGATCGGCAGCACCGCGCCGTTCATCGTCATCGACACGCTGACCTGGTCGAGCGGGATGTGATCGAAGAGCTGGCGCATGTCGAGAATTGAGTCGATGGCCACGCCGGCCATGCCGACGTCGCCCTGCACGCGCGGGTGATCGGAGTCGTAACCGCGGTGCGTGGCCAGGTCGAAGGCGACCGAAAGGCCCTTCTGCCCGGCCTGAAGGTTGCGGCGGTAGAAGGCATTCGAGTCCGCGGCAGTGGAGAAGCCCGCGTACTGCCGGACGGTCCACGGCTGGTTGACGTACATGGTCGGGTAGGGCCCGCGGACGAACGGCGCGACGCCGGGCACGCTGTCGAGCGGATAACCCTCCGCCACAACGGCATCCCGATCGGCCTTGGTGAATACCGGTGGCACGTCGATACCTTCGGGCGTCGACCACACCAGCTGCTCGGGCGCGTAGTGATTCGCCTTCGCTGCCGCGCCGATGTAGGCGTCGACCTGCGCGGAGTCCACGTCGGCGGGCTCGGGCGCGTGCTCGGTCAGCGGCACCTCGGCGAAATTGCCGATCACGTGCTTGATTTCACGAGTAGTCATCAGGCTCCCACCTTCTCCAACAGGCCGGACAACGCGGCGACCGCATCGATCTTCGCCGCCAGGAATCCGTCCGGACGCTGCGCCTCGGCCAGCTCGGCCACCGCCTTCGCGGCGCCGGCCAGCAACACCGTCTGCACTCCGGCGGCGCGCAACTGCTCCACCGCCGCACCGGCTTCCACGCCGTAGCGCTTGTCCGAACCACACAGCACCGCGATCGGCGCACCCGCTTCGGTGGCCGCCGCGGCGATGGCGTCCACGGCCAATGGTCCGGGATTGACGGACTCGATTCCACCGGAGGCCAACAGGTTTGCGATGAAGGTCACTCGAACGTTGTGCTCGGCCACCGAACCGAGCGGCACCAGCAGCGCCTTCGGCCGGACGCCGTGCTCGGCCAGATAGGCATCGGACCGGTTGCGCAGCGCCTCGAACGTGGCGCCGTAGCGCGCCACCCGATTGTCTGCGCGCGCCGCCTCGGACAGCGGACGCTCGGCCAGGTTCGGGAACTCGTTCACCCCGGTGACCGACGTCTTCCGGTGTGCGACATCGGCATCGCGGGCCGCCTTGGTCTCCGCGATACGCTCGGCGAGCAGGCCGGAATCCAGCGCGGCGAGATAGCCTCCCGCGGCCTCGATTTCCTGCATGAACTCCCACGCGTTCGCGGCGAGCGCGCCGGTCAGGTCCTCGACGAACCAGGAACCAGCGCCCGGGTCCTGCACGAAACCCAGGCGGGATTCCTCGAGCAGCAGCAGCTGGGTGTTGCGAGCCATCCGGTCCGCGAACGACTTCGAGACGCCGAGTTCGCCGGGAGGCAACGCCGAATCGAAGGTCAGCACGGTCACCGCGTCCGCCCCGCCGACGCCGGCGCCGAACGCCGCGAGGGTGGTGCGCAGGAGGTTCACCCACGGGTCGCGCTGGGTCATCATGGCCGCGGAGGTCACCGCGTGCTGCGGTGCGCCGCCGAAATTCGGTGCGCCGCAGACGTGCGCGACGCGGGCCCAGAGTTGGCGGGCGGCCCGGAATTTGGCCACCGTGGCGAACTGGTCGTCGGTGGCGGCGAAGCGGAAGGTCAACTGCTCCAACGCATCCGCGATGTCGATCCCCTCGCTGAGGGCGCGCAGGTAGGCCAGGCCCGCGGCGACGGCGGCGCCGAGTTCCTGGGCGTCGGAGGCGCCCGCGTTGTGGAATACGGTGCCGTCCACGGTGATCGCGCGCACCGTCTCGGCCCGCGTTACCGCGTTGGCGGCCAGGGTGACCGTGTCCGCCAGCTCGATATCGGCGACTCCCGCGAATCGGCTGGTGAGCGGCGCCGCACCCAGCCAGACGTGAATGTCCTTGCGGGAGGCGGCCTCATAGCCGTCGAGGGCGGTGTAGAGCTGTGCGGCGGCATCGGCGGTCGCGGTTCCCGCGTCCAGAGTCACCGGGGCCAGGTCGAACAGCAGCCCGGACAGCGCGGCGGGCAATTCCGCCGCAGGCACGCCGTTTTCGCCGACCCCGAGCCACACGGCACTGATGCCGTTGCCCAGGCCGGCCATGATCTCCCGGTTCACCGCGGCCGCGTCGTGACCGTCGAAGTGCGCGCTCACGTGCCAGCCGCGATGCACGTCGCGGGTGGCGTCGCTGCCGCGCACGAACGGATACGCGCCCGGCAGCGGCTGCTCGGGCAGTTCGTCCCGGCGCGTGTACAGCGGGGCGATGGTCAGCCCGTCGTACGTCGTCTCATCGAGCAGGTGCTCTGGTTCCGCGGGCAGTTCGGCGATCTCGACCCGCCGGACCTTCGCCAGCACCCCGGCCACACCCTTGCGCCACGCGGCGAACTGCGGAACCGGATCCGCGCCCGTGGGCGCCGCTCCCGGTCCGGGCTCTGAAGCAATCGGCATAGCTTGCTGTTCCTCTTCCACTCGACTGCAGGCGCACCCGTCATATTTGCCGCAACCGTCGCATTCGCCCAGTTCAGCGACTACTTTGGTTAACGAGCATTCGTCCCGTTTCTTCTGATGCTAGCGGGCGCACTGCAACGTGTTGTCCCCTAGTACCAGTACCACCCGGTAACCTGGCCCCGGTGACCAGGCTGATCCGTGACCCGCGCGTGCTGGCGTTGCTCGCCGGCCTCGTCGTGTTGTTCGTCGCCGCGATGCTGGTCCCGCTACCGAGCCCGCGCCAGATCCAGGACTGGGCGACCTCGGTCGGCCCGGTCTTTCCGCTGTTGTTCTTCGTGGTGCACGCGCTGGTGACGGTCGCGCCGATCCCGCGCACAGTGTTCACGGTAAGCGCCGGATTGCTGTTCGGTCCGGTTCTCGGCATCGCTCTCGCGGTGGGGGCGACCACAGTCAGTGCGGCGCTCGCCGTCCTGCTGGTGCGCGCGCTGGACCGCGAACAGGTCGCCTCCCGTCTCACCCACCCGGCCGTGCGCGCCGTCGACGATCGCCTCCAGCGGCGCGGCTGGCTGGCCGTCGGCTCGCTGCGCCTGATCGCGGCCGTCCCGTTCTCGGTGATCAACTACTGCTGCGGACTGTCCTCGATCCGCTTCTGGCCGTACATGATCGCCACGCTGATCGGCGTGCTCCCCGGCACCATCGGCACCGTCATCCTCGGCGACGCCCTCACCGGCACCACCCACCCAGCGCTGATCGTCTTCTCCGCGGTGCTGATCGCCGTCGGCGTGATCGGCCTGGTGGTCGACGCACGCTGGAACACCGACGCCGTCCCGCTCACCGAGGAACCCGTAACCGTCCCCAAGTAACCACCCGCCCGCCGGTGACAACCCGGCCACAGGCGATCCCAGCCGCACACCCTTCGATTTCCCGCACACGCAATCGCATGCGAATCGATATGCGGCACGTCAGGAAGTGTGCGGCGGGGTGTTCAGTCGACGGTCAGCTCGATGGGGACGGCGATCACGTCGACCATGGCGCCGTTGCGCAGGACGGTGACGGGGAGTTTGATGCCGATGGCGTCGGCGAAGAGCTGGCGTTGAATGCCTTGGGCGTCACGGACTTCCGCGCGGGCGACGCTGAGCACGAGGTCGCCGCGGCGGAGGCCGGCCAGCTCGGCGGGGCCGCCGCGGACGACCTCCATGATGCGGACGCCGGCGGCTTGGCCGGTGCGGGCGGCGACAGTGGCGGGGAGCGGTGCGGGCATGCCGACCAGGCCCAGGTAGGCGCGACGGACGCGGCCGTCGGTGTGCAGGGTGCCGATGATGCGGCGAGTGGTGGCGTTGATCGGAATGGCAAGGCCGAGACCGATTCCCGCGACGGCGGTGTTGATGCCGACCACGCGGCCGGCCGAATCCGACAGTGCGCCACCGGAATTGCCGGGATTGAGGGCGGCGTCGGTTTGAATAACGTCTTCGATCACGCGGCCTGCGCGGCGCGAGGCGACGGGCACCGCGCGACCCAGCGCGCTCACCACACCGGCGGTGACCGAACCGGCGAGTCCGAGCGGGCTGCCCACGGCAACCACCAGCTGGCCGACGACGAGTTCGTCCGCATCCCCCAGCGTGACCGCCCCAGGCGCGCCATTACGCGAGCGCAACACCGCGAGATCCGACAGCGGATCTATCCCGACGACATCGAATTTGGCTTCCACCCCGTCCGCGAACACCACCTCGCCGTTCGTGGCCGACCCGATGACGTGCGCGTTGGTCAGCATGAATCCGTCATCGGTGAACAACATCGTCGGGCACGTGCTCGGCGGCGTGCGCACGCTGGCCACATGCGGCGTAACCGACGCGGCCACCCGGATCACCGTGCGTGAATAGGCATCCATCGCGGCGTCATCGTCCACGTCGACCACCACCCCTGACTACACGTCTACACCAACCCCTCCAGCATGCCCCCACTCCGCCCACAGCGCACCGTGTTCCCCAGAGCCGCAACCAAACAGACCGCCCGCCGTCACCTCAACGGCCGCAGCCGACTTGACGTACGTAGCACCCTCTTGACGCACGCTGCTACATGCGTCAAGAGGGTGCTACGTACGCCAAGTCGGGCCGGAACGGGTTGGGAACCAGCGTGATTCGGGGTCAGGCGGCGGGGCTCATGGTGGCGCCCTCGAAGAACTCGGACTCGGTCATGCCGAGGCGGGTGGTGACGAGTTCGAGGGCCAGGCGCAGGACTTCCTGCGCGGTGGGCGCCACTACCTGGGATTGCTCGAGGCGGGTGTTGCCGCATTCGACGCGGACCCGGCAGCGCCAGCCGGAGCCGGTGGGGTATGGCTGGGGACGGCCGATGGCGACGCTCATACGGACGCCGTCCCGGAGGAACTCGTTCGTGGCCAGCAAGTTGTCGTCCGGCGTGATCATTATGGTCATTTCACGCACGTCCCATCACAGGCAATGTTGCAGCTACAAGTCGGTTCCGCATCGGACGCTCCCGGTATTACTCAACAGGCAGGGCACTTACGACTATCGGTTTTGGTTGAATCTAACCCGAGGAACGCGACTCCGCAACATTTGAGCAAACATTCTGTCACGGCCTGGGCTCGCCGACCGGAAACAGCAGGAAACCAGGCGTGTCGAAACCGAACCAGGGCCGGGTCAGAGTTGCGGGAGCCGGCGGCGCAGCAGGCAGAATTCATTGCCTTCCGGGTCGGCGAGGGCATGCCAGCTCACGTCGTCGCCCTGTCCGACATCGACCGGTTTCGCACCGAGGGCCAGCAACCGCTCCAACTCGGCATCCTGATCACGGTCGGTGGGATTGATGTCGATGTGCAGCCGAAGCTTCCCGTTCCGCGGTTCATCGCTCGGGCTGAGGATGAGCGTGGGCTGCGGTCCACCGAATCCTTCGGCCGGCCCGATCTCGATGCTTCCGTCGCTTTCCCGGTCGAGTTCGACATAACCGAGAACGTCACACCAGAATGCGGCGAGCCGTTCGGGGTCGGCGACGTCGAGAACCAATTCGGTAATGCGGGCAGCCATGGCGTAAGTGTACGTATCCGTAACTGTGCCCGGGGCCACGCAGCGCTCGTCCTGTGTCCAGCATCACGACGTAAACCCCTGCCGCTCAACGGCTTTCCGTACCGATTTCACTGCGGCGTTACACATTCGGCACCGGATCGGAAATGATCACCGCCGACGCTGAGCGCATGCGTCCGATCCGAGCCCGACATCGTGTCCAGGTGCTGGCGTGTGACGTCTGCGGCCGGTTGCCGCATCCACACCGGGCACGCTTGACGCTGGCCAAATTGGCCGCGGTGTTCCCGGTCGAACTCATATTGCACGCACTGGTCGTGCATTACCACCCGCCCTATTTGCTGACGGTCGCGCTGCTGACTATCAGCACGACCGTGCTCATCATCTGGGTCGTCGAACCCTCCGCCACCCGCGTGCTCGGCGCGTGGCTGCACGCCCCCGAACTCCGCACCCGCGACGACGTCGACCGCGCACCCACCCTGTGGCGCATCCGCGTGCGCGTCGACGACCGCCCCGGACAGCTCGAGGCACTCACCCGGCACCTCGCCCGCCGCGGCGCGAACATCCTCAATGTCCATGTGCACCAACTCGAATCGGGCGTTCTCGACGAACTGGTCGTCGCCGCGCCGGCCGGCGTCACCCCGGACGCGCTGTCCTCGGCGATCGTGCACGGCGGCGGATCGTCGGTCCGCATCTGGCCCGCCTCCGCCTTCGCGCTCATCGACGGCCAGACCAAGGCGCTCGGCATCGCGGCCCGCGTCGCCGCCGATCCCGACGAACTCCCCCTCGCCATCGCCGAACTGCTCGGCGCCCGCTACCTCACCCCCGGCACCTACGCGCACCGCGATCTCACGTTCGACGGAACCACCCTGGTCGTGCCGTGGCAGGCGGATCGGCCGCTGATCTTCACCCGGCCCGACGAGCCGTTCACGCCGGCCGAGAACGCCCGCGCGCATCGCCTCACCGATCTCGCCCGCAGCGTCACCAGACACCGCTGACGAACAGTCGCAACAGAATTCCGCCTACCTGCGGTATCGCAAACACCTCTTGCTCTATCCGTCTGAGACGGTATCGTACTAGTAGTACCGCATACTGACGGTACCGAGCTCAATGAGGTGCGAGATGACCGAGCAAAGTGTGCGCAGCAAGGAACGCACGGGCAACGGCTACCCGAGGGCGAGGCGAATCAGATTCCGCTTCGGCGAGCCGGTACCCATGTCGAAGTATTACGCCGGCGGCGATATGGTGTTCAGCCACTTCATCGCCGGATTGTCCGCGGGATTCCCGCCCGGCGAGGAGTCGTTCATCCGGTCGGTGCGCCGATTCGCCGACCAGATCACCGACCCGGTACTGAAGAAGCGGGTCGCCGGCTTCATCGGCCAGGAGGCGATGCACGGCCAGGAACACCGGCGGCTCAACGAGAAGCTGGTCGAGATGGGCTACGCCATCGAATGGCTGGACGCGCCGGACGTGGTCGAACGGCAGAAGCGCCTCGAACAGCGCCTGCCCGCCCGCCTGCATCTGGCCGCCACCGCGGCGGCCGAGCACTACACGGCGGTGCTGGCCGAACGCGTGCTGTCGAGCCCGGAGATCCAGGCCCTGGCCGGTGACGATGAAGTCCGAAACCTGTTGAACTGGCACGCCTTCGAGGAACTCGAGCACAAGTCGGTGGCCTTCGACGTGTATCGCGCGGTGGGCGGGACGGAGACGATGCGCATCCTGACGATGGCGACCTTGGTTGCGCTCACCCTCCCGCTCACCGCGGTCACGCTCACCGCATCGATCAGCCGCGACCCGGACGCCCGGCGCTACCCGCTGAGCCTGGTCAAGGAGGCGTTCACGCTGTTCCGCGGCCCGGTGTTCCGCGGCATCGGCCGCGAGCTGGTGCTGTATCTGCGGCCGGGGTTCCATCCCGACGACATCGACTCACGAGAGTTGCTGGAGCGCTGGCAGAAAGAGCTCTTCGGCACCGAGGGCAGCCTCGTCGATCACCTGAAGTAGCCCATCCCCAACCGAAAAACCCCGGAATCAACGGAGATTCACATGACTACCAGCGTGCAGAAAAACGGCGAGGGCGGCTACCCGAAGGTGCGGCGGATGAAATTCCGCTTCGGCGAGCCGGAACCGATGACCAAGTACTACGCGGGCGACGACATCGTGCTCAGCCACCTGGTCGCGCTGCTCTCGGCCGCCTTCCCGCCCGGCGAGGAATCGTTTATCCGGTCGGTGCGCCGATTCGCCGACCAGATCACCGATCCGGTGTTGAAGAAGCGGGTCGCCGCGTTCATCGGCCAGGAGGCGGTGCACGGCCAGCAGCACGGCAAATTGAACGAGCAGCTGTTCGCGCTCGGCTATCCCCTCCCCCGATTCGTCAGCCGGCGCGGTGAACTCGTGCAGCGCGCCGAGCGGCTGGCCCCGCCGGCCGCACACCTGGCCATCACGGCCGCCGCCGAGCACTACACCGCGGTATTGGCGGCTCGGGTGCTCTCCAGTCCCGAAATCCAGGAATTGGCAGGCGATCCCGAGGTGCGCAACCTGCTCAACTGGCATGCGTTCGAAGAGCTGGAACACAAGTCGGTCGCCTTCGACGTCTATCGCTCGGTCGGCGGCCCGGAGTGGCTGCGGATCGCGATCATGTCGGTGCTCTACGCGTTCACTATTCCGGTCGTCGGGCTCGGGGTGCTCGCCTCGATCCTCGCCGATCCCCCGGCCTGGCAACCGATCACGGTGACGCGGCAGTCTTATCGGCTGATCCGCGGACCCATCGTGCGCGGGCTGCTCAGCGAGATCCAGGTGTATCTGAAACCGGGCTTCCACCCGGACGATGTGGAGACCGGGGCCTTGCTGCGGCAGTGGCAGACCGAATTGTTCGGCGCCGAAGGCGCGCTCGTGGATCGCGTCCGATGAGCGCGGCGCAGCCCGACCATGAAGTGATCGTGGTCGGAGCCGGCTTCGGCGGCATCGGTGCCGCGATCGCCCTGCAACGCAGAGGTATCCACGATTTCGTCATAGTGGACAAGTGGGATCGGGTCGGCGGGACCTGGCACGCCAACACCTATCCCGGTGTGGCCGTGGACATCCCGTCGTTCATCTACAGCTTCTCCTACGAGCAGCGCGGCGACTGGTCGCGTATCTTCGCGCCAGGCACCGAGTTGCGCGACTACGCCGAGGGCATGGTTGACAAGTACGGCCTGCGGCCGAAGCTGCGGTTGAACACCACGATCGTCTCGGCGGTGTTCGATGCCGAGGACAGCCTGTGGCTGCTCGGCACCGACGGCGGGCGCACGATGACCGCGCGCTACGTGGTGATGGCGATCGGCGGGCTGGAACGGCCGAAGATGCCCGACATCCCGGGCCTGCAAGACTTCGGCGGAACCCTGATCCACACCGCGCTGTGGGACGACGATGTCGCGCTGACCGGTAAGCGGGTCGCGGTGATCGGGACCGGCGCGACCGCGTTGCAACTGGTGCCCGCCATCGTCGACGAGGTCGAGCATCTGAGCGTGTTCCAGCGAACGCCGATCTGGGTGTTCCCGAAAACCGATGCGGCGGTGGGGCCGCTCGGGCGCGCGGTACTCGAACGACCGTGGGTGCGCTCGGGTATTCGCATGGTTGGCACCATCGCGACCGAGATCGGGATGGGCGGCATGGTGGCAGGCCCGACCTGGCTGTCCGACGCCGGTCGTCGGCTGGCCGAGATCCCGGCGCGGCGATGGATGCGTAAACAGGTGCACGATCCGGTCATCCGCGAAAAGCTGATCCCGGCGTACGGGCTCGGTTGCAAGCGGCCGTCGATGTCGAACGAGTACCTCTCGACGTTCAATCGCCCGGATGTCAGTCTGGTCACCGACCCGATCGGCTTCATCGGTGAGCGCGGCATCATCACCGAGGACGGCGTGGAGCATCCGGTCGACGTGCTGATCTGTGCCACGGGATTCAAACTGTGGGAGAAGGATTCGATACCGCCGTTCCCGGTGACCGGACGCGACGGACTCGATCTCGCCGAGTTCTGGGACCGCAATCGGTTCCAGGCCTACCACGGCGTCTCGGTGCCCGGTTTCCCGAATATGTTCACCATCACCGGGCCTTACGGCTTCGTGCTGGGTTCCTACATCTGGATGATCGAGGCCACGGCCGCGCATCTGAGCCGGGCCATCGCCGAGACCAAGCGGCGCGGCGCGACCGAGTGCGAGATCAGCAGGCACGCGCACGACGAGTACTTCGCCAAATGCCTTCGCCGCCAAGAGAAGAACTTCCTGTTCACCTCCGCGTGCGCCGGGTCGAACACCTACTACATCAACAGTCACGGCGATTCGCCGTTCCGCCCGTCCACGCACGGCGAGATGTACTGGCAGAACCGGCATTTCGATCTCGACGACTACCACTACCGCCAGCCCGTACCCGCTCCGCGGACCGGCGCGATCCTCGAGGAATCGGTATGAAACTCACCAACATCCGCCCCGAACTGGTGGTGGTGACCGGTGCGGGCAGCGGCATCGGCCGGGCCATCGCGATCCGGTTCGCCAAAGCCGGTGCACACGTGGTGGTCTCCGATCTGGACCTGGATTCCGCGTCGGCCACCGTGGCGATGATCCACGCGCGCGGCCGGCGGGCCTCGGCGGCGCGGCTCGATGTGACCGATCCGGGTGCGTGGGAGGCGTTCGCCCGGGACGTACTGGCCGATCACGGCGTGCCGGATGTGCTGGTCAACAATGCCGGCATGCTGGTCAGCGGCGCGTTCGTGGATCTGACGCCGGCCGACTGGGATCGGCAGCTGAGCGTGAATCTGCTCGGCGTGGTGCACGGCTGCCGGGCGTTCGGGCAGCAGATGATCGACAACCGCAAGCGCGGGCACATCGTGAATATCGCGTCGGCGGCGGCGTTTACGCCCACGCCGGTGATGTCGGCGTATTCGGTGTCCAAGGCCGGGGTGAAGATGCTCACCGAGTGCCTGCGACTCGAGTTCGGGCCCAAGGGAATCGGGGTCAGCGCGATCTGCCCCGGGGTGATCAACACCAATATCGGCGAGCATGCCGTGACGGTCGGCGTCGATCAGGAGTTGGTCGCGCGGGGCAAGGAGCTGGCGCGCCGGGTGCAGGACATCGCCGCGCAACTCCCGTTCTCGCCGTTGAGCCCGGATCTGGTTGCGCGGGCCGCGGAACGGGCGGTGCGGTACGACCTCGCGGTGGTGCCGGTGCGGGCCGAGGCGTGGCTGGGGTACTTCATGCTGCGCATCGCGCCGGGGGTGAATCGGCGAATCACCCAGCCGCTGGATGTCGAGCGGATCGAACGGCTCGGGCGGCGGGTGCTCCGGTTGATCGATCCGGCGTCGGCGAATCAGGTCAAGACGCAGCCGGTTTCCACACCGATCGAGGTATGAGGGGTAGGACGATGAGCGCGGACAACGGTGTGCGCGTCCATGTGCTGAAGGTCGGCGCGGTGATCGAGGAGACGGCCGATGCTCGCACGCTGGTCTTCGAGGTGCCCGATGGACTGACCGAACGGTTCCGGTACCGGCCCGGTCAGTTCCTCACCCTTCGGATACCCAGCGCGCGTACGGGTTCGGTGGCCCGGTGCTATTCGCTGTGCAGCAGTCCGCATTGCGACGACCGGATCGCGGTGACGGTCAAGCGAACCGCGGGCGGGTACGCCTCGAACCTGATCTGCGACACCGTCGCGGTCGGTGACCTCATCACCGTGCTGGAGCCGTCCGGCGCGTTCGGGCCGCGCGATCTGGATACGGAGGTCCTGCTGTGCGCGGCAGGCAGCGGCATCACCCCGATCCTGTCGATCATCAAATCCACGATGATCGGCGGGAGCGGGAATGTCGTTGTGCTGTATGCCAATCGAGATCGGCAGTCGGTGATCTTCGCGGACACGCTCGACGAGTTGGCGAGCAGTTATCCCGATCGGCTACAGGTGCTGCACTGGCTCGAATCGGAACGTGGGTTACCGACTGCGGATTCGCTCATGGACCTGGTGCGTCCGTATTCCGATCGGGACTGGTTTCTTTGCGGGCCTGCCGGTTTCATGACGGTGGCCGGAGCCGCGGCCACCGCGCTGCGCGTCTCCCGCGTCCACACCGAGGAATATCGCTCGCTGCAACAGAATCCGTTCGACGAACCCGTCCGCGCCGCGCCCGCACCACCGTTGGGCGACTCCGCGGTGGTCGAGGTGGACATCGACGGTGAAACCCATGTCCTGGACTGGCCCAAACAGACTCCCCTGCTGGATGTGCTGCTGGACAACGGAATCGACGCTCCCTACGTCTGCCGCGAGTCCGCCTGCGGCACCTGCGTCTGCTCGGTGAAAGACGGACGCACCCGGATGCGGCAGAACGAAGCCCTCATCGACGACGAGATCGCCCTCGGCCTGACCCTCGCCTGCCAAACCCTCCCGGAGTCCCCCAGGGTGCACATCGCGTTCGACCAGTGACTACTCCGGTTCGAACGCGAGGTGCGCCGGCTTCTCCACGTCGAGGGGCAGGTTGTTGAGCTCGGCGACGCCGTCGAGCATGTTCCTGGCGATGATGCTCACATGCTGGGCGAACCGCTCGGTCGACATCGGCTCGGCCTTGGTCCGGTTGGCGCCGAGCCACCAGTCGGTGGCCGAGCCGACCGCGCCGAAGATGGCGTAGGCGGTCAGTTCCAGGCTGCCGGTGTCGACGTTCTGCCCTTCGAGCCGCTCCTCGATCATCTGCGCCGCCAGCAGCGCCGAGCGCTGCGCCACCTCGATGGCCCGTTCCGGCTGCTCGGCCTGCTGGGCCAGTCGGCTGTGCACCAGGAAGCGGAACACGTCGGGCTGCTCCTCCACCACGGCGACATACTCCGCGATGGCGGTGCGGATCAGCTCGGCCACCGAATCGGTGGTCAGGCTGATCTTCGCCAGCACCCGCTCCCACAGCATGCTCTGCACCCGTTCGAGGATCGCCAGGTACAGGTCGGTCTTGTCCGCGAAGTGCCGATACAGCTTGGGCTTGGCGCAGCCCGCCGCCCGCGCGATATCGTCCATGCTCACGTCGGGACCGTGTTCGGCCAACGCGCGGAACGCGGCATCCACGAATTCCCCGCGCACCTGCTCCCGATGCGCCCGCCAGCGCTCGGTCCGAGCATCCGGGCGCGGCTCCGCGGGTGAAGCGGGCGAGCTGCTACCGGCGGCCGTCATGCTTGTCATGATATTGAATCCCGACCTCGGCCACGCGGTTCGGGGCCACACCCGCGGTCAGCGCAGCCAGCCCTTTCGTTTGATGTAGGCCAGCGGGATGACCGCGGCCACCAGGGTCATGAGCGTGGTGGCGAGGAAACCGTGCTGCCATTCCAGTTCGGGCATCCAGGTGAAGTTCATGCCGTAGAAGGTGGCGATCAGGGTGGGCGGCAGGAACACCGCGGTGATGATGGTGAACACCTTGACGATCTGGTTCTGTTTGACGTCGAGCCAGGTCATCACCGATTGCTGGAGGTAGCGGACCTTGTCGTGCTCGAAGCCCGCGTGCTGCTTCACGCCGTCGACGTCGGCGATGAGGATGGCCAGCAGGCTCTCCAGGTCGGCGCTGTGCACGGTGATGTCGGCCATCAGATGCCGTGCGGCACGGGCCAATTGGAGTTGGGTCTCCTGGGTGCGCGAGACGATCTCCTCGGCCGCGTTCATCCGGGACATGGTGCCGCGCATGTCGGCGACGCCGATCTCGCGGCCGCGCGCGTCGTAACCGTTGGTGGCCATCTCGATGTCGTCGTTCATCGCCTCCAGCGCGTCGCTGGCGTAGTAGATGACCCGCTCGGAGGCCTCGTTCAGCGCCCACAGCAGCGCGTACATCACGCCGTGCGCGGAACCGGTGAGAGTCGGGTTGCGGCGCATCTTCGCGATCGCCTTGTCGAACGGGATGAAGTGCTCGTCCGGTTGCAGGGTCACCAGGAACTCCGAACCCAGTGCGAACACGATGGTTTCGCGTTCGATGGCGTCGCCGCGCTTGTAGTTGGCGACGACCGGGAGGTAGAGGAAGTTGTCGGTTTCCCAGACCCGGTTGCGCGCGGCGGCGAAGTCGACGCCGAGCCGCTCGCGCAGCACCGCGGCGGTGTCCGCGTCGGCGGCGGCCAGGGGGATCCAATGTTGTTGCAGGACTTCGGTATCGAACCGGTCGGCGGGCACGGAGCCGGCGATGGCACGCATCGCTACCGGCCGTAGGAGGAGTGGGCGGGCGAGACCGACGAGGAGCCGACGGGCGCCTGCGGGTGGGCGTAGTGCATGGTCAGCAGTCCGGCGCTGATCAGCAGATAGAGCCCGACCGTGAACCAGATCGACTGGCGCTCCAGATTCGGTGCGCGGTGCGGTGTTTCGACCCTCTTGAACATGATCGCCATGGCGGAACTCCAATGCTCGTACGTCTGATGGTCACAGCGCCCGCATACCGCGCGGGCCGGGCGTCCGGACGCGCACAGCAGGCAGCCGCGTCCGGACGGGATCGAAGAATGTTGAGAATCGGTGCCGCGTCAGGCGATCGGCCGGCCGCTCAGCTCGGCCACGGATCGCGCGGGCAGATCAACGACGAACCGGCACAACCCGTTTCGCTAAGGCGGTCCGGCTAGAGACGTCGATACTGTCAACCGGCATCAGCCGCTCACCCCGCTTCGTTGGTTGCTCCGCTACGCAGAATTGCGCACCCATTATTAGAAACCCGCCGCCGTGGGTTCGTCAATCAGTTGCGCAAGTATTCGACTGCATGCCACGCTACGGTCAGGTTGGAGGGCGGACGTGACCGACGACAGCGAACCGGGCCCCATCCCGGCGGCTCAACTGCATGACGCGGCAGCGGTTTTCGGCATGCTCGCGGCGACCGCCCGGCTACAGATCCTCTGGCTGCTCGGTCAGGGCGAACGCGACGTCGGCACGCTCGCCACCGACATCGGTCAGACCGTGCCCGCGGTCAGTCAGCATCTGGCCAAACTCAAACTGGCCGGTCTGGTCCACATGCGCAAAGAGGGCAGGCGCAATGTCTACACGATCGCCGACCCGGGCATCGCCGACATCGTGCGCCTGGCATTCCGGCATCACCGGCTGCACGGCGGCCAGCTGCCCGAGGGGCTGGACTGAGAGCAAGATCGCCCCTGCTCGAGTCGCATCTCAGCAGGTCACTGGGTACCGTGACCTGGTCTGACCCGTTAATGATCCAGAAAGGGAGCGGTGATGCACCCGTTCTCTGTCCGTAATGCCGGACTTGCCGTTATTGCCCTGGCCGGATTGGTGACGGGATGTAGCAGCGCGAGCACGCCGGACGCCGCCCCCGCGGCGTCCGCGAACCCGTATGCCGACTGCGCGCCGCTGACCAACCAGCAGATCAGCGACGCGGTCCGGGCCGGTAACCTCACCACCCACCACACGCCCCAGGTCTGCTACTGGGAGGCGCAGGTCGGTGACGGCGACGCCACCGTCAGCTTCACCTACTCCGCGCAGGACTCGCTGCAACAGCTGTGGGACCGCGCCCGCGCCGACGGTTTCCAGACCGAGCACATGGTGATCACCAAGCACGTCCTCGGCACGGTCACCGCGACCGCGTTCTACATCCGCAACCCGCACGACCCCGGCGACTGCGCGGTCACCGCCGCCGCCAACGGCGCGATCACCTGGCGCGTCCAGAACCGTTCGCGCACAACGGCACTCGACCCGTGCGCGGCCTCGCTGGCACTGGCCACGATGATGGTCGACCTCTCGCCCTAGAACAGGAAATAGCGCTGGGCCATGGGGAGTTCGGTGGCGGGCTGCTCGGTCCAGACCTCGCCGTCGATGCGGACGGTGAAGGTGTCCGGGTCGACTTCGATGCGCGGCATGGCGTCGTTGTGCGGCATGTCGGTCTTCTTGCGATCGCGAACGTTCTTGACCGGGGCCAGTTTTCGGTTGATCCGCAGCCGATCGGCCAGTCCGTCGTCGATGGCCTGTTCGGAGACGAAGTGCAGGGAGGTGGCTGCCGCGACGAGTGGGGCGGCGCCGAACATCGGCCGCGGCAGCACCGGCTGCGGGGTCGGGATGGACGCGTTGGCGTCGCCCATCGCGGCCCAGGCGATGGCCCCGCCCTTGAGCACCGCGTGCGGGCGGACGCCGAAGAACGCGGGCTCCCACAGCACCAGGTCGGCCAGCTTGCCGACCTCGACCGAACCGATCTCGTGGTCAAGGCCGTGCGCGACGGCCGGGCAGATGGTGTATTTCGCGATGTAGCGCTGGACCCGGGCGTTGTCGGCGGCGCCGTCGCCGGGCAGCGCGCCGCGGCGGCGCTTCATCACGTGCGCGGTCTGCCAGGTGCGCATGACCACCTCGCCGATGCGGCCCATCGCCTGCGAGTCGCTGCCGATCATCGAGATCGCGCCGAGGTCGTGCAGCAGGTCCTCGGCCGCGATGGTGGACGGGCGGATCCGGCTCTCGGCGAACGCGAGGTCCTCCGGGATGGACGCGCTGAGGTGATGGCACACCATGAGCATGTCGAGGTGCTCGTCGAGGGTGTTGACGGTGTGCGGGCGGGTCGGGTTGGTCGAGCTGGGCAGCACGTTGAGATGTGCCGCGACCGTGATGATGTCGGGTGCGTGACCGCCGCCCGCGCCCTCGGTGTGATAGGCGTGGATGCCGCGGCCCGCGATCGCGCCGAGGGTGTCCTCGACGAAACCGGCCTCGTTCAACGTGTCCGAGTGCAGCGCCACCTGAACGCCCGCGGCGTCGGCGACGGTGAGGCACGCGTCGATCGCGGCCGGGGTGGAGCCCCAGTCCTCGTGCAGCTTGAATCCCGCTGCGCCGCCGCGCAATTGCTCCCACATCGCCTCGGCGCTGACCGTGTTGCCCTTACCGAGCAGCACGATGTTCATCGGCCACCCGTCGGTGGCCTCCAGCATCCGCGCCAGGTGCCAGGAGCCCGGCGTGACGGTGGTCGCCTTGCTGCCCTCGGCCGGGCCGGTGCCGCCGCCGATCAGGGTGGTGATGCCGCCGCCGAGCGCCTCATCCATCAGCTGCGGGCAGATGAAGTGCACGTGACAGTCGATCGCGCCGGCGGTGAGGATGCGCCCGTTGCCCGCGATGATCTCGGTGGACGGGCCGACCACCAGGTCGGGGTGCACCCCGTTCATCGTGTCGGGGTTTCCCGCCTTGCCGATCGCGCAGATGCGGCCGTCGCGAATGCCGATGTCGGCCTTGATGATTCCCCAGTGGTCGATGATGACCGCGCCGGTGATCACCGTGTCCGGCGCGCCGTCCGCGCGGGTCGCGCGGGCCTGCCCCATGGACTCCCGCAGCACCTTGCCGCCGCCGAAGACGGCTTCGTCGCCCGCGAGTCCCGGTCCGCCACTGCGGTCTTCGGTGATCTCGACGAAGAGGTCGGTGTCCGCCAACCGAATCCGGTCGCCTGTCGTCGGCCCGAACAGCTCCGCGTATCGCGCCCGGCTCAACTCACTCACTCAGGGCCTCCTGCTCTGCATGGTCACTGCGTCTCGTCCAGGTGGCCGGGGGGCGGCAGGCTGATGCCGTGGACCTCGCGGGTGCCGCCGAGGGGGACCAGCGAAACGCGTTGGCCCAGGCCGGGTTCGAAGCGCACCGCGGTGCCCGCGGGGATATCGAGCCGGTGACCGTGCGCGGCGGCGCGGTCGAAGCGCAGCGCGGCGTTGGACTGCGGGAAGTGCACGTGGCTGCCGACCTGCACGGGGCGGTCGCCGGTGTTGACCACGTCGAGTTCGATTCGCTCGGCACCGGCGTTCAGCTCGATAGTGCCCTCGGCACAGAGGTATTCACCGGGAATCATGCGTGGACGGGGGTCGTCGCCCACCGGAGTTTCGGCCTCGGGCACCGCCTCGGCCACTTCGCGCTGCTCGCTCATCCAGGTCTCCTAGCCGATCGGATGGTGGACGGTGACCAGCTTGGTGCCGTCCGGAAACGTGGCCTCGACCTGTACGTCGTGGATCATCTCCGGCACCCCTTCCATCACGTCGGCGCGGGTGAGAACCGTTCGCCCCGAAGACATCAGCTCGGCGACCGAGCGGCCGTCGCGCGCGCCCTCGAGCACGTGATCGCTGATCAGCGCCACCGCTTCCGGATGGTTGAGCTTGAGCCCGCGCGCCTGCCTGCGCCGGGCCAGCTCGGCCGCGTAGCTCAGCAGCAGGCGTTCCTGCTCATGCGGCGACAATCGCATCCGGGCTCCTCGCCGGGTCGGGTGAATGGGTGACGGTCATTCTGGCACGACCGTTCCGGGAACGCGGGACGAGCGCGCCTGGTCAGCGCCGGACGGGCAGGTTCTGCAACCGGACCTGACCGCGCGCGATCACCCGTTCCTGCTCGTCGGTGATCACCACCTGCCACAGCTGCTGCATGCCGCCGCGATGGATCGGGGTCGCCTCGCCGTACAGGTTGCCGTCGCGGACCGCGCGCAGGAAGTCGGTGTTGTTGTTCACCCCGACGACCGAGCCCCGGTCGCCGTACCAGACCCCGCCCGCGACGCTGGCGAGCGTTTCGACGACGGTGCAGCAGACGCCACCGTTCTGCAGGCCCGCGGGCTGGTACAGGTGCGGCTTGACGGTCCATTCGCCGCGCACCCGGTCCGGGCTGATCTCGGTGTAGCGCAGGCCGATCAGGTCGCTGAACGTGCCTTCGCTGACCTTGGTCATCTGCTCGGGCGTGATCGTCGCCAGCCAGTCGGCGGGCGGGGTCTGCTGATCTGTCATGTGGTCCACTTTTGCACAGCGACTCGGGGCCGATTACCGCTGGCTCAGTTGATCCCGCCCGGAAGACAAAGCGGTGGGCCCCACTGCTAGAAGCGGGGCCCACCGCGGCATGGATCGGGGGTCACCGCAGCCCTCGGGACTCTCGACCAATCCTAACGCCGGTTATGAGTATAGGTCAGGCTTACCTAACTAAGCAAGGCCGTCGCGCGACGAACCGGCAATCCGCGCTGTTCCAGTGCCGCCAACAGGCCTTGACCACGGCGGGTGCCGACCACCGCGTCGGTGCCGGCCAGGTCTGGCACGTAAGTCGAAGCGCCCGCGATGGACTCGCCGACGAGCAACCAGAACCGGCGCGCGCTCAGCCCCGAGTAGCGGGCCATGCTCGACTGGATCAGCGCCAGCGAGGGCTCGCAGCGATGCGCGAGCCAGACGTACATCGCGCCCTCACACGGCAGGCTCACCGCGCCGGACTCCTCGGCCAGCGGATCGCCGTCGAGCACGCGAATCGTGGTGTCGCCCAAGCCCGCCCAGTCGATGCCGCCGTCGTTGTCGGTGTGGATCCAGAGGTTCTCCAGGCCCGGGTCCCAGGCGCGCCCCTCGGCCACCAGCAGCGCGATCACCCGACCGACCACGGCGTGGATCAACGCGGTCGCCACCACCTCCGCCGCGACATCGGCCCGGATCATCTCCGCGGCATGCCGGCGATACATCCGTTCGATCCGACCCTCGCGTACCCCGTCGGCCAGCCGCCACCATCGGCGCTTGCCCTGCTCGACCATCGCCGCCACCGCATACACCCGCGGATGCTCAGGTTGCAGCGCACGCAACCTGTCACATGTGCGGTCGAACGCCAGCTGGTTATGGCGCGGCGGACGGGTGGTCATGAGCTCGGGCATCGAACCTCCTCGAGGATTGGCCGTAGCGGTGCGTACCGCAAGATAGGTTAGGCTTACCAGACCAACCGGTTCTCTGCTACAACGAATCTCAGGAGTAGTTCGTCACCGTGACCATGCTCGGCAACCTACGGCGGCGACGTCTGTCCGGCCTTTTCCTGCTGGCCGTCCTGCTGCTGCTCACCGTCGTCGCGAGTGTGGCGATCGGGACCAGGTCGCTGTCGCCGGGCACCGTCTACGACGCCGTGCACAACGCGCTCGCCTGCCAGGGCGGGCCGTTCAACTGCCCGGCCGGTTCCACCGCCGAGGAGATCGTACGTGGACTCCGGCTGCCGCGCACGGCGCTGGCGCTGGTCACCGGGCTCGCGCTCGGCATCGCCGGCGCGCTGATCCAGGGCTACACGCGCAACCCGCTCGCCGACGCCGGACTGCTCGGCTTGAACGCGGGCGCGGCCTTCCTCGCGGCGCTGAGCATGTATCTGTTCGCGTTCACCACGCCGGAGCAGTACATCTGGTTCGCCTTCGCCGGGGCGCTGATCGCGGGCATCGTGGTGTTCAGCGCGTCGGCCGTCGGCGGCGGCAAGGCGAGTCCGCTGAGCCTGGTGCTGGCCGGCGCGGCAGTCTCCGCATTTTTGCAGGCGATGACGAATGCCATTGTGCTGCTGGATCCCGCGGCGCTGGACACCTACCGATTCTGGGTGGTCGGCACGGTCGCCGGCCGCGATGTGACGGTGTTCTGGCAGGTACTGCCATTCCTGACGCTCGGCGTGCTGCTCGCGGTGATCGCCTCGCCCGGTTTGAATCTGCTGAGCCTCGGGGATGATGTCGCGCGCGGGCTCGGGGTCAATATCGGGCGCAGTCGCGCGCTCGGGCTGGCGTCGATCGTGCTGCTGTCCGGCGCGGCGACCGCGGCGGTCGGGCCGATCGCGTTCCTCGGATTGGTAGTGCCGCACGTCGCGCGGTTCATCACCGGACCGGACTATCGCTGGCTGGTCCCCTATTCCGGGTTGATCGGCGCGATCTTGCTGATGCTCGCCGATATCCTCGGACGGGTCGTGGCCAGGCCCGGCGAATTGCAGGTCGGGGTGATGCTGGCGGTGATCGGCGCGCCGTTCTTCATCGCGTTCGTGCGGCGACGGAAGTTGGTGAGCCTGTGACCGCGTTGCTGAAGACCGAGGGTGTGCGACCGGCGCTGCGGGTCGGTCCGGTGTCGGTGGTGCTGCGTCCGGTGATGGTGTTCATCGTCGTTGCACTGGCCGCATTGTTGCTGCTGCTGTTCTGTCTGGACATCGCCACCGGCGAATCGCACATCCCGCTGGGCCGGGTGATCGACGTATTGACCGGCGGCGGAACCAGATCCCAGCGATTCATCGTGCTCGACTCCCGGCTGCCGCGCGCGCTCACCGCGGTGGTCGTCGGCGCGGCGCTCGGACTTGCGGGCGCGATCACCCAGTCCATCCTGCACAACCCGTTGGCCGCGCCGGACATGCTCGGCATCACCTCCGGCGCCAGCCTCGGCGCGGTCGTGGTGGTCGTCGGCGGCGGCGGAACCGGAATGCTGGCGACCTTCGGCGCGCCATTGGCGGCGCTCGCGGGCGGGCTCCTCACCGCCGCGGCGATCTATCTGCTGGCTTGGGGACGCAGCCCGACCGGCGATCGCGGCGTCACCGGACTGCGCCTGGTCCTGATCGGGGTCGGCCTGAACGCGGTGCTGATCGCCGGCATCAGCTGGCTGCTCACCCGTGCAACCTTGCAGGACGCGCAACGAGCGCAGTTGTGGCTCAGCGGATCACTGAACAACGCCGATCGATCCGGTTTGCTCCCCGCGGCATTCGCGCTGGCCGTGGTCGTGGTCGTGGCACTCGGCTCGGCCCGCACCCTGGCCGCGCTGCGGCTGGGCGCCGACACCACCCGCTCGCTCGGCGTGAAAATCCAGACCCAGCAGGCGATCCTGATCGGCTCGGCGGTGATCGGCGCCTCGGTGGCGACCGCGGCGGTCGGCCCGGTGAGCTTCGTCGCGCTGGCCGCGCCGCAGATCGCCCGGCGGCTGCTGCGCACCCCCGGTGAACCCCTCATCGGTTCGGCCCTCGTCGGCGCCATCCTGGTGGTCGGCGCGGATATCGCGTCGCGCACGATCTTCCCGGTGGACCTGCCGGTGGGCATCGTGACCGCGGCGTTCGGCGGACCGTTCCTGCTCTATCTGCTCGTGCGAATGAATCGGAAGGCGACGCTGTGACGACCACGGACACCGCGACCAACGCGGCGCCGGAGCCCGGCCGGCTCGCCGCCGACGACGTCACGCTCGCCTATGGCGACCGGGTGATCATCGACGGACTCACCCTCGACATCGCGCCCGGCGTGATCACCACGGTGATCGGCCCGAACGGCTGCGGCAAGTCCACCCTGCTGCGTTCGCTCGGCCGGCTGCTGCGTCCGCAGCAGGGCCGAGTGTTGTTGGATGGCAAGGCCATTTCGACCATGAAGACCAAGGACGTGGCCCAGGTGATCGGCATGCTGCCGCAGGCGCCGGTCGCGCCGGAGGGACTCACCGTCGCCGATCTGGTGGCGCGCGGGCGGCATCCGCATCAGTCCTGGTTCCGCCAGTGGTCGGCCGCCGACGAGGATGAGGTGATGTCCGCGCTCGCCCAGACCGGCATCGCCGACCTGGCCGACCGCGCGCTCGACGAACTCTCCGGCGGTCAACGCCAGCGCGCCTGGATCTCCATGGCCCTGGCCCAGGGCACCGACATCCTGCTGCTCGACGAGCCGACCACCTATCTCGACCTCGCGCATGCCGTCGACGTGCTCGACCTGGTCGACCGGCTGCACGCCGAACTCGGACGCACCGTGGTGATGGTGCTGCACGACCTCAATCTGGCCATCCGCTACAGCGACGAACTGATCGTCATGCGCGACGGACGGATCGTCGCGCAGGGCCGTCCCGCCGACATCATCACCGTCGAGTTGCTGCGCGAGGTTTTCGACCTCGACGCCTCGGTTCTGGAGGATCCGGTCTCCGGCAGGCCGATGGTGGTGCCGATCGGAACACGGCACGTCATGGGCAAGGCAGGCGGGCCCGTCATGCCCGAATCCGCGCCGCTATGACAAATGACACACCAGCTATTCCATAGTTACGACACCCTGTAGTACGCATGCGCGTCGTTGAGTCCGTAAAATTGTGGGATGGCAGGACTTGGTGAACTCGAGAAAGCGGTCATGGACCAGTTGTGGTCGACCGATGAACCGCAGACAGTCCGGCAGGTGCACGAGGCATTGGCCGCACGCCGCGAGCTCGCGTACACCACGGTGATGACGGTGCTGCAACGACTCGCGAAGAAGAATCTCGTGGTCCAGCAGCGCGACGACCGCGCTCATCGCTACGCGCCGGTGCACACCCGGGATGAATTGGTCGCCAGCCTCATGGTGGACGCACTGCAACAGGCCGACGCCGCGGGCAGCCGCGCCGCCGCGCTGGTGCACTTCGTGGAACAGGTCGGCAAGGATGAGGCTGACGCCTTGCGGGAGGCACTCGCTAAGCTCGAAGCAACCGAGGACACGCCGCCCCCGCAGTAGACTCCTCGCGACCTTGCCCCCAACGCAGTGAGCTGAGTCGATGAACGCAACCGCGCCGGTATTCGCCGGACTCGCATTGCTTCTCGCGGGGCCTGCCCCGGCCCTGCTCAGCCGGGCGACCTGGACTTACCGGACGCCCCGCGCCGCGCTCGTGCTCTGGCAGGCCATCGCGCTGGCCGCCGTGCTCAGCGCGTTCGGGTCCGGGTTGGCCATCGCCGCCGAGCTGCTGGTGCCGGGTCCCGACGGTCGGCCGACCACCCAGCCCACGCGCGAGATCGACGCGCTCGGGTTGCCGCTGTGGTTGGCCTACGTCTTCGTGTTCGCGTTGACGCTGCTGGTCGGTGCGCGGCTCTGCTACGCCATCGTGCGGGTCGGCGTGCACACGCGGCGGCGCCGGGCGCGGCATCGGATGCTGGTCGACCTGCTCGATCAGAGCGGTCCGCGCCGGCGCGCCTCGGACATCCGGGTGCTCGCCGCGACCGAGCCGATCGCCTACTGCCTACCCGGCCTGCGCCAGCGCGTGGTGATCAGCGAGGGCACGCTGACCAACCTCGACGACGCCGAGATCACCGCGATCGTCAGCCACGAACGCTCGCACCTGCGAGCCCGGCACGACCTTGTGCTGGAAGCGTTTACCGCTGTGCACGAAGCGTTTCCACGATTCGTCCGGAGCAAGGCCGCGCTCGGTTCGGTGAAACTGCTCATCGAATTGCTCGCCGACGACTCCGCGGTCAAGGTGACCGGCCCGAAGCCGCTGGCCCGCGCCCTCGTCGCCTGCTCGAAATCCACCGCGCCGCAGGGTGCGCTCGCCGCGGGCGGGCCGACCACCCTGATTCGCATCCAGCGCCTGACCGGGCGGATCGGCGACGTCCGGGTCGCCAGCGCCGCCTACCTCGGTTCGGCCGCCATTCTCGTCGTGCCGACCATGGCCGTCGCGGTGCCCTGGCTCGTCGAGCTGGGCCGACTCTTCCGCAGCTAGACAGTCGTAGGACGTATCCTGAACACTTGGCCTGCTACCCGGCCGGCCTCCTCGCCTTTTCGCGCCGCACCCTGATTCCGTCGCGGCGCGCGGCGCACCGAGCCGGTCGCCGAACCACCGAACAGCGCGCTCACCAGCCCGAGCGCGTCGTCTTACGAAAGGCACACACCACCCGTGACCCCCTCGACGCCTGTCGCCGCTGCGCCCGTGACCTTCATGGACCTGGGCCTGCCCGCCGTGCTCGTGCAAGCACTGCGCAACGACGGCATCGAGGCACCGTTCCCGATCCAGGCCGCGACCATTCCGGATGTGCTGGCGGGCAAGGATGTGCTCGGCCGCGGACCGACGGGTTCCGGCAAGACGCTGGCCTTCGGGCTGCCCATGCTCACCCGGCTGGCCACCGGGTCGACCAAGCCGGGCCGCCCGCGTGGTCTGGTGCTGGTGCCGACCCGCGAGCTGGCCGCGCAGATCGAACGCGCACTGGACGCGCCCGCGCTCGCGGTCGGCCTGCGGGTCGCGTCCGTGGTCGGCGGCGCGCCGATCCGGCGACAGGCCGAGCGGCTCGCGCGCGGTGTCGACCTGCTGATCGCCACGCCGGGACGACTCGCCGACCTGATCGCCCAGGGTTCCGCCGGGCTCGGCGACGTGCAGATCACCGCGCTGGACGAGGCCGATCACATGGCCGACATGGGCTTCCTGCCGCAGGTCACCAAGCTGCTCGATCAGACGCCGAAAGACGGTCAGCGCCTGCTGTTCTCGGCCACGCTGGACGGCGAGGTGGACAAGCTGGTCAAGCGCTACCTGCGCTCCCCCGTCACCCATTCCACCGCGCCCGCGTCCGCGTCGGTCACCACGATGACCCACCACCTGCTCTTCGTGCGCGACAAGCTGGCCAAGCGGGCCGTCGCCGCCGAGATCGCCGCGCGAGACGGGCTGACCATCATGTTCGTGCGCACCAAACACGGGGCCGATCGGCTGGCGAAGCAGTTGCGCGGGGCCGGCATCGCGACCGGCGCGCTGCACGGCGGCAAGGCGCAGAACAACCGGACGCGCACGTTGGCGGCGTTCGCCGACGGTTCGATTCCGGTGCTGGTGACCACCGATGTCGCGGCACGCGGCATTCACGTCGACAACATTTCCCTTGTGGTGCACGTCGATCCGCCGGCGGAGTCCAAGGCGTATCTGCATCGGGCCGGGCGGACCGCGCGGGCCGGTGAGGACGGGGTGGTCGTCACGCTGGTGATGGACGAGGAGCGGCGCGAGGTCGAGGCGATGACCCGCAAGGCGGGCGTCGAGATCGTCGGCGTCGAGGTGCAGCCCGGGGATCGGCGGTTGATCGAGATCACCGGCGCGCGGCAGCCGTCGGGGATTCCGGTGGCCGCGCCCGCGCCGCCGAAGCAGCCTGTGGCGGAAGGCACTTCGAAGGCGGGGACCGGTCGGCGGCGTGGTGGTTCGGGGCGGCGGTCGACGGAGACTCGCGGTGGCGGTGCGCCCGTGCGGGCGGAGGCCTCGGCGAGTGAACGCCGGAAAGACGGGTCCATCAAAGGCTCCTCGCGGGACACGGGCTCGTCGAAGTCCGCCACGAGCGGGCGCGGTTCCGGCGCGGGGTCCGGCGGCGCACGCGGGGCAGGTTCGGGAAGCGGCAGCACCGGAGCCGGGACACGCGGGGCAGGTGCGGCGAACAGCGGCACCGGGGGCGGAACACGCGGTACGGGTGTGACGAAGGTCGGGCCATCGGGTGCCGCACGCGGATCCGGCCGCTCGGGCGGCGCGACCAGCGGCGACACGCCCGGGAATGCACGGCGACGCGCCGTGCGCCCGGAGCACGCGCCGGGGACCCGCAATCGTGGGGCAAACTGACGGTCGTGTCCAACCATCCCGTGGGCGCGATCGTCTGCGCACTGGTGGCGGCGCTGTTCTTCGCGGTGGCGGCGGTCGCGCAGCAGCGCGCGGCAGCGGCCGTCCCCGAGGATGACTCGCTCGTTCGCGCACTGCTGCGCAACCCACGCTGGTGGGCCGGAATCGTCGGCGATATCGGCGGATACGCGATGCAGGTCGCCGCGCTCGCGTTGGGCGCGGTACTGCTGGTGCAGCCAATCCTGGTGAGTGCGTTGGTCTTCGCCCTACCGCTCGCGGCCAGACTCAACGGCCGCCGGATCACCGCCCGCACCTGGGCAACCGCGCTGGCACTCGTCGCAGCGCTGGTCTGTTTCCTCGTCGTCGGCAATCCCTCCGAGGGTAATACCAATGCGCCCCTGGATGATTGGCTGCTTCCGCTGATCATCCTGGTCGCCCTCATCGCCGCGGCCACGATCGTCGGCGGCAGCAGCGCCGACCCCGGCCGGCGTGCCCTACTCCTCGGCGCCGCAAGCGGTTCCCTCTACGGCTTGGCCGCCGCGCTGACCTCCTACGTCACCTCGTTGTTCGAACACGGCCTCGGCGAAGTACTCGGCAGCTGGCAGACCTGGGCCCTCGTCGCCGCCGGTATCACTGGTGTCTACCTGCAACAGCGTGCGTTCCAAGCCGGACCGCTCTCGGCTTCACTACCGGCCGTCACCATCGCCGAACCCCTCGCCGCCGCCTTCATCGGCGTCACCGTTCTCGACGAACGCTTCCGCACCAACACCTTCGGCCTCGTTATCACCGCCCTGGCAGTGATCGTCATGTGCGCCACCACAATCCGCCTCTCCCGCGCCCAAGCCGCCACCTGACCCAACCGCCGCGCCCTCCCCGCCCGACAATGCAGACCGCGCCAAGCGGACACGAGCGCCAACGGACGCGGGCCGCGCGGTCACTTACCTTGGCGCGCAAGACATTGCCGGCCGGCCGCTCAGGCGAATCGTATGCATGCGAGTCGCTTCGTCGCCGACACGCCGAATCGCCGGCGAGGGAACTGCCCCAGCCACCCGCTCGCGCACCGGTTCGCTCCCGCCGCGATTATTTGCCTGGCGCGGACACTATTGCCGGCGGGTCTGCGCGCCACAGGCGAATTCATGCGTGCCACGCGACCGGGTTCGCTGCGGGCACGCCGGACATCGGGGGCGGCAGTGGTCCGCCCAACCGGCCCGTCATCGCAGCCAACGCAGGCCCCACCCACTGTGAACTTCGTCTCCGCCGAGTGCTGGAGAATTGCGCGCTACCGCCCGGACTTGGTTATCATCGGTTAAGTGCAGTTTCTCCCTGGCCATCAGCCGCCGTATGACCTGACCTACGACGACCTCTTCCTCGTCCCGAATCGGACGGAAGTCGCCTCGCGGTTCGACGTCGACCTCTCCACCGTCGACGGGTCCGGCACCACCATTCCCATCGTCGTGGCCAACATGACCGCGGTCGCGGGTCGCCGGATGGCCGAGACGGTCGCCCGGCGCGGCGGCATCGTGGTCCTCCCGCAGGATCTGCCGATCAGCGCGGCCGCCGACACCATCGCGTTCGTCAAGAGCCGCTCGCTCACCGCCGACACCCCGGTCATCCTCGGCCCGGAGCATTCGGTGTCCGAGGCCGTCGCCCTGATGCACAAACGCGCCCACGGCGCGGTCGTCGTGGTGGACGAGACCGGCCGTCCGATCGGCGTGGTCACCGAGGCCTCGTGCACCGACGTCGACCGGTTCGCCCGGCTGCGTGACGTCGCGATCACCGATTTCGTGCAGGCCCCGGCCAGCACCTCCCCGCGCGACATCTTCGAATTGCTGGAGACCAAGCGCGCCCAGCTCGCGGTGCTCACCGCCGAGGACGGCACCCTGGCCGGCGTGATGACCCGCACCGGCTCGGTCCGCGCCGGGATCTACCAGCCCGCCGTCGACGCCCGCAACCAGTTGCGCGTCGCCGCCGCGGTCGGCATCAACGGTGACGTGGTCGCCAAGGCCAAGGCTCTCGTCGACGCCGGCGCCGACGTCCTGGTCATGGACACCGCGCACGGCCACCAGGCCAAGATGCTCGAATCCCTCAGCGCCGTCCGCGATCTCGGCCTCGGCGTGCCGCTGGTCGCGGGCAACGTGGTGTCCGCGCAGGGCACTCGCGACCTGGCCGCCGCGGGCGCCGACATCATCAAGGTCGGCGTCGGACCCGGCGCCATGTGCACCACCCGGATGATGACCGGCGTCGGCCGCCCGCAGTTCTCCGCGGTCGCCGAGTGCGCCGCCGCGGCCAAGGAGCTCGGCGTGCACATCTGGGCCGACGGCGGCGTGCGGCACCCCCGCGACGTGGCCCTCGCGCTGGCCGCGGGCGCGTCCAACGTGATGATCGGCTCCTGGTTCGCCGGCACCTACGAATCCCCCGGTGACCTGCGCACCGACCGCGACGGCAACGCCTACAAGGAAAGCTTCGGCATGGCCTCCAAGCGCGCCGTCGCCGCCCGCACCGCCACCGACAGCGCCTTCGACCGGGCCCGCAAGGCCCTGTTCGAGGAGGGCATCTCCAGCTCGCGCATGCGCCTGGACCCCGAGCGCCCCGGCGTGGAAGACCTCATCGACCACATCTGCTCCGGCGTGCGCAGCGCGTGCACCTACGCGGGCGCGCGCAGCCTGGCCGAGTTGCACGACAAGGCCGTGCTCGGCGTGCAGTCGGCGGCCGGTTTCGCCGAGGGCCGCCCGCTGCCCAGCGGTTGGTGAGCTGTAACCAGTTGCCGCACTTGTGAGTTCGCGGCCGCCCGGTCTATTGATCGAGCGGCCGCCGCTCGCGTCGGTACGTCGGCCGCCGAGACCGGCGTGATCGGGTTCCGACACGCCCGCGACGGCACGACCACCGGCCAACGCCACCCGGCGCATGGGCCGGTAACATAGTGGTTGCCGGTCTTCCGGCCCAACATCTTCGGCTTGCGAAAGGATCCAGTTGTCACCCGCGTCCGAGGGCGCAGCACAGGAGGGCTCCTCTACCGAGCCGGGTGACAAACCCGGCGTCCTCCTTCCCCCAGCCCCACATCCCACCGGCCAGTTCCCCATACCGTTCGGCGGGTGCTGACGATGTCCGTCACGCTCACGGTCCTCAGCCTGCTGGGATTCATCGCTCTCACGGCAGGCACTGCCCTCTTCGTCGCCGCCGAATTCTCGCTCACCGCGCTGGAACGCAGCACCGTCGAAGCGCACGCGCGCGACGGTGACGTTCGCGCCAGGATGGTGCGGCAGGCTCATCGGACGCTGTCGTTCCAGCTGTCCGGCGCCCAGCTCGGCATCACCATCACCACGCTGATCACCGGTTACATCGCCGAGCCCGTGCTGGCCCGGCTGCTGGACCCGCTGTTCAGCGGCATCGGACTGAGCGAGGGCGCGGCGCACGGCATCTCGCTCGCGCTCGCCCTGGTCCTGGCCACCTCGCTGTCGATGATCTACGGCGAATTGGTGCCGAAGAACATCGCCATCGCCAAGCCGCTGGCCACCGCGCGCACCACGGCACCCCCGATGGTCGCGTTCTCGGTCATCTTCAAGTGGTTGATCCACTTCCTCAACAACACCGCCAACTGGGTCGTTCGCCGGCTCGGCGTCGAACCGGCCGAGGAGCTGCGTTCCGCGCGGTCCCCGCAGGAACTCGGGTCGCTGGTCCGCACGTCCGCCCTGCGCGGCGCGCTCGACCAGCGCACCGCCCTGGTGATCGACCGCTCGCTGCAATTCGGTGAGCGCAGCGCCGAGGAACTGATGACCCCGCGGGTGAAGATCGAGGCGCTGGACAAGCTCGACACCATCGCCGACCTCATCGACGCGGCCCGCCGCACCGGCTACTCCCGGTTCCCGGTGATCGACGGCGACCTGGACAACACCCTCGGCGTCGTGCACATCAAACAGGCGTTCACCCACCCCGCGAACGTGCGCCGCACGATTCCGTTGCAGATGCTGGCCCACCCGGTCCCGATCGTGCCGGCCAGCCTGGACGGCGACGAGGTGCTGGAACGGATCCGTGCCGACGGCATGCAGGTCGCGCTGGTCGTCGACGAATACGGCGGCACCGCGGGCATCGTCACCATGGAGGACATCATCGAGGAGATCCTCGGCGACGTCCGCGACGAGCACGACGAGGAAGAACTCGACGTGCGCCGGGTCTCCGACGGCTGGGACTGCTCCGGCCTGCTGCGCATCGACGAGGTCTCCCGCGCCACCGGATACGACGCCCCCGAGGGCGAATACGAGACGCTCGGCGGACTCGTGCTCACCCGGCTCGGCCGCATCCCGGTGGCCGGCGACGAGGTCGTGCTGCCGAATCCGCGCTCGCAGCAATGGTCTTCGAACGAACAACCGACCACCGGCGGCTGGATCGCCCGGGTGGAACGCATGGACGGACGCCGCATCGACCGGGTTCGCCTGATTCCGGTCGCCCCGGACGACCTCGCGTTCCGCCAGCTGCAAGCCGAACCGGAGCAGGAGCACAGCCATGGGTGACCTCTTCGGCGTGCTGCTCACCGTGGTGTTGCTGCTCAGCAACGCGTTCTTCGTCGCCGCCGAATTCGCGCTGATCTCGGCCCGCCGCGACCGCCTCGAAGCGCTCGCCGCACAGGGAAAGCGCAACGCCGACCTGGTGATTCGCGCGGGCGAGAACCTGTCGATGATGCTGGCCGCCGCGCAGCTCGGCATCACCATCTGCTCGATCCTGCTCGGCCGGGTCGCCGAACCCGCGGTGGCGCACCTGCTGGAGGGGCCGTTCGATCTGCTCGGCATGCCCGAACAGCTGTTGCACCCCATCGCTTTCGCGATCGCCCTGGCCATCGTGGTGATCTTGCACATCCTGTTCGGCGAGATGATCCCGAAGAACATCGCCCTGGCCGGCCCGGAACGCAGTGCGCTGCTGCTGGTTCCGGTGCACCTCATGTGGTTGCGCCTGGCCCGCCCGCTCATCGCGATCTACAACCTCGCGGCGAACCTCACCCTGCGGTTGCTGCGGATCGAGCCGAAGGACGAGTTGCAGGCGACCGTCTCCTCGGTGGAACTCGCGGAGATGATCGGCGAGTCGCGCTCGGAAGGGCTGCTCGACGAAGAGGAGCACCGCAGGCTGACCCAGGCATTGGGCACCAGCGACCGCGTGGTGGCCGATGTGATGGTGACGCTGGAGACCACGCGGACAGTTCCGTTGCGCGGCAACGGAACCACGCTCGGCGATATCGAAACCGCCGTTGCCGAAACCGGTTTCTCGCGTTATCCGGTGCAGGCGAGCGACGGGTCGCTGGTCGGGTACATGCACGTCAAGGATGTGCTCGACAAGGTCGCCGACGAGAGCGCCGGGCCGGGAACGCCTATCCCGCGCACCGACATTCGCCCGTTGCCGACGGTCAGCATGCACACGCCGCTGTACGAGGCGCTCGCGCGGCTGCGGCGTACCAACAGCCACCTGGGGCGAGTCGTGGATACCCGCGGCAACACCACGGGGATTGTGGCGTTGGAGGATCTCGTGGAAGAGTTCGTCGGCACCGTCCGCGACGGGACGCACCGGATCATCGAATGAACGTCGGCTTGATCGAATGAGTACGCAGTCGACGGTCGCGGTATTGAGCGAAGAGCAGTGGCGGGCACGGGCGGCCGAGCATCTCGTGCGAGTGGATCACCTGGTCGGGCCGTATGTCGAACGGCGAGCGGCGGGCTCGTCGCATCCGGTGATCGATTTCCTGTTCACCTACTACGGGCACAAGCCTGCCCAGTTGCGGCGCTGGCATCCCGGGTTCGGCATCGGGATGGCCGGCGCGCGCGAATACGACGGGGCCCGCGGGTACCACCGGATCACCGATCCGGTGGCAGCCCAAGCGCATTACACGGCGGACCCGGCCTACCTCGCACGCCGCCGCGACACCGTCGAGTTCGTGGCGAACCTGTTGCGCGCCACCGCGTCCCGGCCCGCGCAGCTGTCCTGCTTCGGGCTGCACGAATGGGCGATGGTGTATCGCACCGATGACGTTCGGCATCAACAGGTTCCGCTGCGTCTGGGCCGGGCCGGCACCGACGCGGTGGTCGAGTCGATGTCGCTGCGCTGCACCCATTTCGACGCGTTCCGCTTCTTCACCCCCGACGCGGTCGGCCGCAACGCCGAGCCGCTGACCCGCGCCGATCAGGTCGCCCGGGAACAGCCCGGCTGCCTGCACGCCAACATGGACCTCTACAAGTGGAGCTTCAAGCTGGTTCCGCTGATCCCCTCGGCGCTCATCCTGGACTGCTTCGAACTGGCCTGCGCCGCACGCGAACTCGACATGCGCGCCAGTCCGTACGATCTGTCTGAGTACGGGTACGAACCGGTGCGGATCGAAACGCCTTCCGGGCGCGCGGAATACGTCCGCTCCCAGTCCGCGCTGGCCGCGCGTTCGGCGGAGTTACGCCGGATTCTGCTCGACGCCTGCGATGAGCTGCTGGCCTACGACGTGCCGCAACTGCCCACCGGCTGACCTCGCCTGGTCGACCGTAGATCTTCCACGTGCACTGCCACTGAACTGCCGACTTCGTCGGATTTCGGCAAAACCCTTCACATAAGTTAACGGCTGTTACTACCATGCAGTCAGTTCCCTAAGCTGTCCCAGTCAGCAAAGGGATGACAGGTCAACTAATGATGAAGGTTGGGACCCGACGATGCGCTCACTGACGAGCTTGCGCCGTTTCAAACCACTGGCCCTGGTCACGGTGGGTCTCGCCGCCGTGCTGATGCTGCCGAGCAGCGCATCGGCCGATCTACAGTCCGACCTCCAGAACGCCGTGCAGGAATTCCTCGACGTCGGCCGCACCTCGGTCCCGCGGGCCGACTGCGGACCCGGCTCGATGCCGGAGAACGGCATGCAGGGCGACGTCACCGCCGCCGACCGAGACAGTGGCCGCAGCACCCAGGGTTACCGCTGCAACATGTCGTTCGTCGGCGGGTTCGCCGGCCGCGGCGCGGGCATCACCTCGACCAGCTTCGAGCACTGCTCTTACATGGGCTCCTTCTTCCCCGGCGACGTGATCAGCGAGGGCCGCGGCGTCCAGGTGCTGGATGTGTCGGACCCGGCGAACCCGCGCCCGACCGCCACCCTCACCGAACCCGCCATGCTCGCGGGCACCTGGGAGAGCCTGAAGGTCAACACCGCGCGCAAGCTGCTGGTCGGCACCGGCGTTCCGGTCGGCACCGGCGTCGGCTACCTGTCGGTCTACGACATCTCCGACTGCGCGCATCCACGCCTGCTCAATCCCGGCCCCGGCACGAATATGCTGATGCCGCTGCCGATTACGACGCACGAGGGCGGTTTCTCCCCCGACGGCAACACTTACTGGGCCTCGGGGATCGCGCCCGGCTTCGTCAGCGCCGTCGATCTCACCGATCCGACCAACCCGCACGTCGTCTGGCAGGGGCTGACCGGCATCGAGGCGCACGGGTTCGGCGTGAGCGCGGATGGCAACCGCATGTACCTGTCCGCCCTCGGCGGATTCACCGTGCTCGACATCAGCGCGGTGCAGCGCCGCGACCCGAATCCGCAGGTGCTGCACATCGGCCGCGTCTTCTGGACCGACGGCTGGGCCACCCAGCACAGCATCCCGGTCACCTACGACGGCAAGCCCTACCTCTACACCGTCGACGAAGGTGGTTCCGGCGGAGTCAAACTCATCGATATCGCCGATGACACCAACCCGAAGGTCGCGGCGAAGATCAAGCTGGAGATCAACCTGCCGCAGAACATCGACAGCAATATCGGTTCGTCCATGGGCGGTTCGGCGTTCGCCTACGAATCGCACTACTGCACCGCCGACCGCAGGGACAACCCGACGGCGCTGGCGTGTGGCTGGATCTCTTCCGGCATACGGGTTTTCGATGTGCGCGACCCGCGCAACATCCTTGAGATCGCCTACTACAACCCGCCCGCCCGGACCGGTCAGAATCTGAGCCTGTGGAATTCGCCGCACGCGCTCGCGTCAATCATCGGTGTGCCGTTGATGAGCGCGCCGCTGGCGATTCGCTCGGTACTCGAAGGGCAGTTCAATCCGTTGGACGCGCTCACCCCGCGCACCGGCCGGCTGGCCTTCGGCGACGTCTCCACCGACTGGTGCTTGTCGCCGCCGGAATGGCGTGGCTCGCAGCTGTATGTCACCTGCTCGGACAACGGATTCATGGTGTTGCAGCTCGACAACGACGTGTATTCGCCGCCGGCGGATCAAGAGTCGATCGTCGGGTCCTAGCGATGCCACGGTGGTTCCGCGGCGGCGCGCTCGTCTCGCTCGGTTTCGTTCTGCTGGTGCTGGGCGCGGCGCTGCGCCCGCTCGTCCTGCCGGAAAGCCACACGGCTGCACCGATTCTCAACGCGGTGGAGATCGGGTTCGTGCAGGATATGACCGCCCATCATCAGCAGGCGCTGATCATGGTGCAGCGGCTCGACCGCAACGTCGACTCCGGGGTGTTGCTGCTGGCGCAGCAGCTCGAGGACACGCAGCGGCTCGAGATCGGCACGATGCTCGGGTGGCTGCGCCTGGCCAACGCCTCACCGGTGCCCACGCATCCGATGGCGTGGATGCACACCGGTGAGGCTGTGCCACATGAGCATTCGGTCGCGCAACCGGATCAGAAGAAGGCGACCGACACCTTGATGCCGGGGATGGCGACGATGGCGGAGCTGGATGCCCTCGCCGCCGCCCGCGGTCGTGATGCCGAGATTCTGTTCTTACAGCTCATGTTTCGGCACCATCAAGGTGGGGTCGCGATGGCGCAGGAGGCCGATCGACTCTTGCCGTCCGGGCCAGTCAAGGAGACCGCGCGTTCGATGATTCACGCTCAGGGGCAAGAGGCGGGATTCATGGGCGTTCTACTCGCCCAGCGTGGCGCGGCACCGCTGCCTTGAGCGACGTGCAGCCCGAAACCGTTGGCTCCCGGTGATTCTCGGCCGTCCTCCAGACGCAGGCGTCGGTCGTAGTCACCACCGCCCTGCGGTCGATACCGGATCGGTTCGAGTTTCTCCAGGTCCGAGATGCGCGCCCGCAGATCGTCGGCGATGTCGTCGAAGCGGTCCGAGTCGACGCGAATCGTCCCGTGTACCAAGAACGGTGGCAGCACGTCCATGCCCGGGTAGTACAGAATCCCGTGCTGGATCGGGAACAGCAGGTCCTCGACCGGTCCGTTGATTCCGCGATCGGAATACGAGGGTTCCTTGCCGCCGATCGACACCACCAGCATGGCCCGCCGCCCCGCCAATACGCCCGCGCCGTACCGCGGGATAGCCGTGCCACCCGCGCCGTAGGCGAAACCGCAGGTGAGAACCCGATCCACCCAACCCTTCAGGATCGCGGGCATGCTGAACCACCACAGCGGAAAGTGCAGCAGCACAGTGTCGGCCCACAGGAGTTTCTCCTGTTCGGCGCGGATATCCGGACTCAGCGTCCCGGCCCGATAGGCCTCGCCGGAGGCCAACATGAAATTGGCCTCCTCGACCGCGCCGAAGTCGTCGGCATCTGCCTGCTCCTTCCACCCCATCGCATACAGATCACTGATCCGGACCTCGTGGCCGTCCGCCCGTAACTGTTGCACCGCAACGTCTTTCAGCGCCCCGGTGAGTGAGTCGGGCTTCGGGTGCGCGTACACGACAAGTACGTTCATTCCAGCTTTCGTCACACGTCCTGGCAACACGTCATCGACCAGCGGAATTCCGACCCGCTCCCGACCAGGCGATTCGCCGGCCCACGCTGCCTGTCGCGATCAGCGAGGTTGCCACCGCTCGCGTCCGTTGACCACGATCGTCAACGAAAGCCCCGCGACCAGGGGTTGTCCGCCGCCCGGAATGCGCGGCATTTACCTCGTGTTGCCGACAACGCGAGGTCGGCACGGATCGCCGGCCGACAAACAGGGAGGCAGGGCATTGTCCGAAAAGACGTTCGCGGAGCAGCACATCGTCGTCACCGGCGGGGGCACCGGAATCGGCCGGGCGGCGGCGCTGGCGTTCGCCGAACAGGGCGCGGCCAGCGTAACCATCACCGGCCGCCGCCCCGAGCCACTCGATGAGGTCGCCGCCTTGCACCCGGCGGTGATCCCGCTGGTCGCCGACGTCGCCACCGAGGCAGGCACCGACGCCATCGCCGCGGCCGTCCAAGCGCGCGGCGGCACTCTCGACGTCCTCGTCCACAATGCCGGCGTCTTCGGCACCACCCCCCTCGACGACCTCGACCCCGCCGACGTCCGCCACCAATTCGAAGTCAACGTCTTCGGCCCGATCCTGTTGACCGCCAAGCTACTTCCCCATCTCCGCTCCCCCGGCGGCAACATCGTCGTCGTCTCCAGCATCTCCGCCCGCCTGGCCAACCCCCAACAATCCGTCTACGGCGCCAGCAAAGCCGCCATCGACAGCTTCATCCGCAGCGCCGCAGTAGAACTGGGCCCCAAGGGAATCCGCGTAAACGGCGTAGCCCCCGGCAACGTCCAAACCCCCATCCTCGCCACCGGCGGCATCTCCCCCCAAACCATAAACGAATGGCGCACCGGCTACGCCGCCAAAGCCCCCACCGGCCGCATAGGCCAGGTCTCCGACGTAACCCCCTGGATAACCCGCCTGGCCGAACCCACCAGCTCCTGGATAACCGGCGAAATCATCGTCGTCGACGGCGGCATGCTGGTCGCATAGGACAGGTCGGCCGTTACCTCGGGGGTGACGGCCGACCTGTCGGTTGAGTGGCGCTGTTGCTCAGGACTCTTCGGTGAATCGGTACCAATTGCCGTGGAACGTCGAGTATCCGATTCCGGAGGTCGGGGTGCCGATGTAGGGCGGGGCGGCGTCGGGGAAGTAGGCGAAGCCGCGGGACGAATTCGAC
Organism: Nocardia sp. NPDC051756; assembly: GCF_040681495.1. Taxonomy (NCBI): domain Bacteria; kingdom Bacillati; phylum Actinomycetota; class Actinomycetes; order Mycobacteriales; family Nocardiaceae; genus Nocardia; species Nocardia sp. NPDC051756. The sequence continues at coordinate 861,674 of NZ_JBFAYV010000006.1, forward strand.
TCTCCGCCTTCGGTATAGAACAGGCAGCCGCCGTCGCGGCGGGTGACGTAGGTGATGGTGTAGATGCCGAGGCGGGTGCGGTGGCCGGGGTTGACGCAGTCGGCGGCCTGGTTTTGCATGATGTTGCGGGACAGTTTCCAGCCGGTGGTCTCGGGGATGTTCTGCCAGACGAGGGCGCAGAAGACGCCGATGACGACGAGTCCGATGAGGCTGTAGAAGAAGGAGTGGTAGCGGAACAGGCCGAGTAGTCCGAAGAGCAGCGCGACTACGCCGAGTATCCCGATCGCCACCCAGAGAATGACCTGGATCGGGAAGGTGCCTTCAGCGGCCAACTGCCAGAACAGGACTAGGCAGCACAGCACGATCAGGGCGGTCACCAGCCCCATCCAGAGAACGAACCATCCAGGCGTGCGGCGCGTCGTGCCAGCGGTTTTCACGGTGCTCAACATACGGGGGACATACCCCGATGGACAGCGAAAACCCCTAACCCGACGGCAATCACGAACCTGACCGCGAAAACACGAACGCCCTGGCCATGAGACCAGGGCGTTCGCCGGCTAACTGTTCATCGCGACATTACAGCGGCGGGAACCCGGAGGACCCGGTGGCCATCCAATTCCAGAACATCGCCGCACGATTGGCGAGCAACGCGACAACGTCGAGGACAACGCTTCCCATAAATCTTCCTCACATCCGACAATCTCCAGTGCAGCGCCCAGGGTAGTCGATCACCGGCGCGTCGCCCCCGGCGCGGACGACAAACCCCCTGGACCACGGTCGCCGGTCCGGGGAATTCCCTGCCGCTCAGGGCATTACAGTCGGCGCACGATCAATGCCGCTGGGAAGTGATGTTGAACATCCAACTGATCCCGAACCGGTCCACGAGCGAGCCCGCCTCGTCGCCCCACACCTGCGCTTCGAGGGGCAGCGTCACGGTGCCGCCGACCGCGAGCTTCGCGAAGTAGCCGCGGAGTTCGTCGTCCTCGCCGCCGACGAAGACCGCCACGTTGTTACCCGGCCGATAGGGCGGCTGGTCCGGCCGGTCGTCCGGGAAGTCCCAGCCCATCAGCGTGTAGCCGGCCTGCGTGTCGAGCTGCGCGTGCATGACCTGATCCGCGTTGGGCGAATCCGGTGCGCCGAAGTCCGCGACCGTCGCGACCGCCAGCTCGCCGCCGAAGACCTCCTGATAGAACTCCATCGCGCTGCGCGCGTTGCCGTTGAACACGATGCACGGATTGACTCCAGAACTCACTCGACGCTCCTTGGTGGCGTGACCGATCGGGCCGTCCGATGGTCGCCGAGCCAGCCTGTCAAGTAATCACGACACCTCCTGTCGTGATTACCTGCGCGTTCTCGGGTGGAGCCGCGATCAGCCGATCGTTGGGGCGAGGTATTCCAACGCGTACCCATCGCCGGAAGCGGTCACCCGGGCGATGCCGGGTGAGTCGAGGTGGGCGCCGGCCACGAAGTGATCAGGCTTGGTCAATTGTTCGAGGAGGACCCCTCGCGCGGCGCGGGCCTGGGACTGGTCGCCGTCGAACTCCCAGGTCACGTTCGGCCGATCGAATTGGAGCGTGGGCACGTGCACGGTGTCGCCCCAAGCGAGCAGGTGGCCTGTACTGCTGCGGATGCCGTACACGGTGTGACCGGGCGTGTGGCCCGGGGTCGGGATCGCGGTGGCCCAGTCGTTGATCGCGACCTGCTCCGACACGGGAACGACCCGCTCGCGGAGCGGCTCGAGCCGGCCCGTGAACACCGAGAGGTCGCCCGCGCCGATCCACACCCGCTCGAGTTCGGGGAAAGCCTCCGCCCCGTCCGGCATGACCAGGCCGCTCACGTGGTCTTCGTGCCGGTGGGTGATGGCCACATCGGTGATCTCCGCGCGGTCGACGCCCGCTTCATCGAGTGCGTCGTAGATCAATCCCATCGTCGGGTCGTGCCAGACGTCGGACGCGCCGGTATCGATGAGCACCGACCGCGCGCCGTCGGTGACGTAGAAGGCGTTGACCGCCAGCCGCAAGTTGTCGCCGGCCAGCGGCACGGCCGGCGGCAGCTCACCGAACGCGCACCCGTCCTCGTCGCGGAGCCGGGTCGGCGGCATGTCGATGTACCCGTCGCGCAGCGAGATCACCCGCAGATCGCCGAATTCGAACGTGGCATGGTGCCGGCCACTCGAGATCAATTGCATGGAACCTCCATCGTGTCGGCGCAGATCGCGCCTCTCCGATAGGAGAGTGTATCTTCTTTAGAAGAAGACACACTATGCACAGCGAAGGTCCCGGCGATCGAGGAGCAAGGTGGTCGAGCAAGACGGAAACGCGGCCGAACCATCGCACGGTGACGACCTGGCCGGCGCGTTCGGCGGCAACGTGCGCCGCCGGCGCGAGGAGGCGGGCCTGACCCTGGAGCAGCTGTCCATCCAGTCGTCGGTCAGCCGGGCGATGCTCTCCAAAGTCGAACGCGGCGAGAAGAGCCCGACGATCGGCGTCGCATCCAAGATCGCGCACGCGCTCGACGCATCGCTCTCCGACCTGATCGGCGGGCCGACCGCCGCCACCCCCGGCGTCGCCGTAGCCATGCGCAAACACGAACGCCCCATTTTCCGCGACCCGGAAACCGGCTTCGAACGGCACATAGTGTCCGCGGCCCCCGGCGCAGGCGGCGCCGAAATGATCGTCCACCACCTCCCCGCCCAGATCTCCACCGGACTCCTCCCCGCCTACCCGCCCGGCACCGAAAAACAACTCGTAGTCCTCGAAGGCACCCTCACCGTCGCCATCGGCGGCATCATCGAAACCCTCGACACCGGCGACTCCCTCTTCATCCAAGCCGACGCCGACCACGGCTTCGCCAACCGAACCAACGCCCCCTGCGAATACATCATGGTCATCACCCGCAGAACCTGAACGGCTGTACCGATGAGGCCCGAATCAGCCAGTGCCGCATGGCTTCCGATCCACCACCGGCTCAGCTGTGGGGCAGGATGGTCAGCGTGGTAGAAATCGACCTGCTGACCGAATCCGACCGCGCCGGTTGGGAAGTGCTGGCACGGGGCAAAGACCACTACTTCGCGGTCGAACGAAGCGACACCGACTACGAACGTGCCTGGCGACGACTGCTCGACGACGAACAGATACGCGGAATCGCCGCCCGCCTCGACGGCAAGATGGTCGCTATCGCGCACTACCTCTTCCACGCCAGTATCTGGTACTCACGAAAATGCTATTTGGCGGACTTGTACGTAGACGCGGAAGTCCGGCGGCGCGGTGTGGCGACGGCCGTGATCCAGTGGGTGGCACGGGACGCCGAGGAAAGCGGCTTCCCCGGCCTCTACTGGAATACCTTGGAAGACGCCCCGGCTCGCGCTCTTTACGACAACGTGGGCAAGTTTCAACAGGGACTCATTCACTACACGTACCGGCGCGACGCCCACAGTCCCAGCGTGAAAGCACACTGATACCGCGAACCTGGTTAACATGCGAAGATGCTGGACAACGCGCGGATCGAAGCTCGTATCCCTACTCAGGATCTCGGGCGTGCCCGCCGCTGGTACGCCGAGAAGCTCGGCCTCGAACCGGCGGAGGAGCGTGACGGCGGACTGCGATATGAGGGGGCGACGGGGGTCTTCTGCCTGTTCACCTCGGCCGGCGCGTCGGATGGATCGTTCACGCAACTCGGCTTCTATGTCGACGATATCGAGGCGACGGTCGCCGAATTACGTGCTCGCGGAGTGGTGTTCGAAGAGTACGACGGTGCGGTGAACGGGATCATGGACATCGAGGGCAATTACCCGAGCAAAGGGCGCGGGGAACGAGCCGCCTGGTTCCGCGACAGCGAAGGCAACATGCTCGGCGTCGCCGAAATAGTGCGCTGAGCATCAGGTTCCGGCATTCCAGCCGGCCAGGATCTGCCTTGTCCGCAGGGTCAGGGTCAGGTCGTCGGCGAGACCGTATGCCGCGGCACTGCGCGCCGCGGCCGCTGCGTACATCGCGGCGGCCGCCGCGGGGCGGTCCAGGTGTCTCCTGCGACCATCGGCGCGACGGACCGCTGATGGCCTCGGCATATTGCCCCGTAGACCGACACAGGTACGCGGCCGGTATATCCAGTTGATGCGCTCCCTCCGGCTCGTCGGTTTGCCGGAACAGGCGGAACACCTGCTCCGCCACCGGCTCACACGCCACGGTGGCGGCGTCGCGACGCCCAGCACCTAGATGCACGAGCCGATGAACGCCTCATGCCCGCTTCCCCTGCACCCCTTGCCAGTTCGCATCTCGCGCAGCACGACCTCGGCTCATCACGCGCAAACACGTTGCTGCCCTGCACCTGCCGCGCCGAGCCGAGGCGCGCCGGAGGCTCACACCATTACGGTTGGCGCACAAGATAACTGGAGTATTTGATCAGGCGTATCCGCGCGGACATCGGAAGCTCGGCCGCGGCGAGATCACCGTGTTCGCGCTGACCCGCGTTTCGTTCTAACCGCTCGCTTCGACGGAGCCGGTGACCTCGTCAACGGCCGCGCGCCCCCCGCGCAGGGCAACGCACGCCTGCGTGACGGTGGCGCACACGCTCAGCAGGCCGGTCAGGCCGGTTACCTGCATCGGGCGCAGGGTGGCCGAATTGTTCGCCACGACGACCAAACGGTTTCCGCGCGAAGCGGATTGAGCGGCAGCCGCCATCACAGCCAGACCGGCCGAAGCCAGGAAGGAGACCGCCGACAGGTCTACGACGACGCCGAGGGCCGCGTCGTCGGCGGCCATCACGTCGGTGATCGCCGCGTCCAACGCCGGAGCGGTCAGCACATCGATCTCGCCGCCGACCCGCAGAACGTTCGCACCGTCGTGCACACCGGCCTCGATCGAGCACCGAGTCCCGGCCGGACGGTGCGCTTGCTCGGCTGTCGGCATGGGATCACAATCGGTCACGGACCCGAGTTTACATTGTATCCTCGCCGCGGCCGGTCAACCGCGGCGCGCGAAACGGCGACGCCACTCAGCCGGTGGTGTGCATGAGTTCGATGCGGTCCAGCAGCGCTTCCAGTGCTTCCTCGAACTCCGCGGCGCTATGGTCCTGCGATAGTTTCGCCTGTAACCGGGCTAGATTCGGGAAGTCCGCGAGGCCGCCGGCCCCGGAACTTTCCGCTTCCGCCGTACTCTCCGGGCCGCGCGCGGCGACCTCCAGCAGCAGCTGGCCCAGCAGAAACGTGGTGTAGGACCGATACGCGGAAACGGCGGCGTCATCGTCGAACCCGTAAGCCAGCAGGGTGCTCAGAAAGGTCTCCATCCACCGCAGACTCCGCAACGGCGGGCGCACCCACGGCGCTTCCGGCGGACGGGTCGCCGCCAACGGAAACAACTCCGGGTGATCGAGCGCGATCCGGCGCACCCCGTGCGCGAGTCGCAGCAGAAAGTCCTGCCAGCCGTCTTCTTTGCGGCGCGCCGCGAGCTGGTCGGTGTGCAGGTCTTCGATCAGCAGGTCGATCATGCCGCCGAGCAGGTCTTCCCGGCTGTGTACGTATCGATACAGGGCCATGGCTTCGACGCCGCACGCCGCACCGAGCCGACGCATGGTGAGCTTGACCAGTCCTTGCTGATCGACGAGTTTTATGGCCATTTCGAGGATCAGCCGGCGGTTCAACGGTGTCCGCGAGTCGTCGCGCTCGCTCGACTCCGAGTCGCGAGAGTCCGGCGACGTCGCCGAATCCTCGACGCGACCGTCGTGATGATCGTCCACCGGGACTTCCCCTCACTACACGCGTTGAAGCAAGACCAACGGTCAGCCTATTTCACCCCGGACGCTCCCCACTCGCGCGACACCGAGGACGCGACGCCGCTCGGTCGGCACTCCCCATGCCGATTCGCCGGTCCGGGTCGCAAATGCGACCCTGACCTGGCTAGTTTACAAGGTAAACGCGCCCAGCTACATTGTGTCGAATGTACGGCCAGGGTTCCGTCGACGGACGTGACACCGAGACCGATGACGCGATCACCAGTTGCCTCCTCGACGCGTCATCGTCGGGCAACTGGCAAGATTTCCTGGTGCGGCTCGCGCATGGCGTCCGCCGGATCGCGCTCACCGATCCGCGATCGCTCCCGGCGGCGACCGCGCCGACCCGGGCGCCGTGGGTTCGGCCCCCGCTGGGCAACCTTCGGTGGATGGAGACGTTCCTGGACACCCTGCTGTCCTACGGCTTCGACGACGACGCCGTGGTCTCCGCGTATCGGTCCTACACCACGTTCCTGCTGGGCCAGCTGCTGCTCGAGGTCGCGGCGCACAACTCGCTCACCCCGGCCGGGCCTGGCGCACCGGCCGGCGAACTCGCGGAGTTCCCGAATCTGTTTCGGCTGCAACCGTTGCTGTCCCAAGACCACAGTCTCGCCGAGTTCGACGATGCCCTGGAGGCGTTGCTGGAACGGATCGATCGCATGCGCCATCCCCGCTGAAACCCGCTGAGCCGGAGAGTGTTCGAGATTACGACGGCTCGTCGGGCGGATCATCGTAGTGCTCGCGCAGCGCACCGATGAGCGCGACCATGACCTGGTGCGCGGTATCGAGTGCACGGTCGTCGAAGCGCGCCATCGCCGCCCGGGTGCGCTCGCCGAGCGGGGTGAAGAAGCCGCGGGCGACCGCCATGCCGTGTGCGTCGTAGCGCAGCAGCACCTTGCGCCGGTCGGACTCGTCGGCCTCCCGCCGTAGATGCCCGGAGGCGATCATCCGCTCGACCAGGTAGGTCACCGCGGCGGAGGAGACACCGAGCAGTTCGCCCAGTTGCCCTGAGGTGAGCGGCGCTCCTTCGATGTCCGCCACCGCGACCAGCATCAAGGCGCGGAAGTCGTTGGGCCGCAGCGCGTTCGCCCGGGCGAACACATGACCGATCTGCTCCGAGGCCGCCGTCAGCGCGCGGATGTCCCGCGCGATCACGGTCTCGAGCTCCGCGCGTTCCCGGCGTTGCCGATCGGCTCGGCCTTCGGTCATCGACGCTCCCTTTCCACAGGTTCGGGTAGCTTAGCCAGAATTTTTCTCTCAGTTGCTTAAAGGTTAATTATCTGAGAGAGTCGCGTGGTGAACCTCTGGGACCGCTACGCCTCGGCGGTCACGGCCCGCACGTCGTGGCTGCTACTCCTCGCCCTCGTGGCCCTCTCCGCGGGCTTGATGGGCGTGGCCGGCCAGAACGACTCGGCCGGTCAGGCGCCGCGGTCACTGCCCGGCACAGCCGAATCGGCCCGGGCCGAGCATGCCCTCGACGCGTTCCCCGGCGCGGACACCGCCGCGGCGATCCTGGTGGCCAGCCGCGGCGACGGCGCCGAGCTGACCGACGATCAACTCGGCGCCACCCGGGCGGCACTGCGGCGAATGCTCGACGCCGAGCCCGCCACCACCCCGATTCCCGACCCGGTCCTCGCGCCGGATCGGAAAGCCGCGATCGGCACGGTCACCGTCGATGCCGGGCTCAACGGCTTCGCGCTGACCGAGCGGATCGACGAACTGCGCGCCGCCGCGAAATCGACGGCGCCCGATGGCCTTTCGTTTCAAGTCACCGGCGGCCCGGCCTTCGGCGCGGACATCTCCGACTCGTTCTCCGGCGCGGACGTCACGTTGCTCGCGGTGACGGCCGCGGTGGTCGCGGTGTTGCTGATCGTCACCTACCGGTCCCCGGTGCTGTGGTTGATCCCGCTCCTCGTCGTCGGCTCGGCCGACCGGGTCGCCGCCGGCGCGGGCACCGTGCTGGCCCGGATGACCGGGCTGACCTTCGACGGCTCGACCGCCGGCATCACCAGCGTGCTCGTGTTCGGCGCGGGCACCAACTACGCGCTGCTGCTGGTGTCGAGATATCGCGACGAATTGCATGCGGACGGTGATCACCGGCGCGCGCTGCGCCGAGCCGTCCGGCGCGCCGGGCCCGCAATTCTCGCAAGCAACCTCACCGTCGTCACCGCGCTGCTCGTCCTGCTCGCCGCCACGCTGCCCAGCACGCGCAGCCTCGGCGCGCTGGCCGCGGCGGGCCTGCTGGTCGCGATGGTCTTCGTGCTGCTCGGCCTGCCCGCGGCGCTCGCCCTGTGCGGACGAAATGTGTTCTGGCCCTTCGTTCCGCGGTGCGACGGCCGGGACGCGGCCGACACCGGGGTGTGGCACGCGATCGCGACCCGGGTGGTGCGCCGACCGGCGCTGGTCGCCGTCGCCGCCCTCGCGGCCCTCGGTGTGTGCGCGACCACGTTGTTCGGGCTGCGGGTAGGGCTGTCCCGAACCGAGCAGTTCCGGGTCACCGCCGAGTCGGTCGCCGGATTCGACACGCTGGCAACGCATTTCCCGGCGGGCGCGGCCGCTCCGACCGTGGTGGTGGCGCGCCGGGAAGCCACGGCCGAGGTCGAGCGCCGATTGACCTCGACGCCGGGCGTGACCCGCGCGAACGCGACCGGCGACGCCGCGAACGGACTGCGTCGATGGTCGGTAGTCCTCGACGGCGGACCGGAATCGGCGCAGGCGTTCACGACCATCGAGCAGATCAGGTCGAGCCTGGCCGCGGTGCCGGGTGCGGACGCGCTGGTCGGGGGCAGCGACGCCGAGGCCCTGGATATCCGCGACGCCGCGCGGCACGATCGCACGCTGGTGCTGCCGCTGATCCTGCTGGTCGTCTTCGTCGTGCTGCTCGCGCTGCTGCGCGCGATCCCCGCGGCCGTGCTGCTGGTCGCGGTGACGGTGCTCAGCGCGCTGGCCGCGCTGGGTCTCGGCGGCTGGATCAGCGCGCACCTCTTCGGTTTTCCCGCGCTCGACACCAACGTGCCGTTGTTCGCGTTGCTGTTCCTGGTCGCGCTCGGCGTCGACTACACGATCTTCCTGGTCAGCCGGGCCGCCGAGGAAACACCCGCGCACGGGACCACCCAGGGCATCGTTCGCGCGGTCGCCGCCACCGGCGCCGTGATCACCAGCGCCGGCGTCGTGCTCGCCGCGGTGTTCGCGGTGCTCGGGGTGCTGCCGCTGATCACCCTGACCCAGATCGGCATCGTGGTCGGGCTCGGCATTCTGCTCGATACCTTCGTCGTCCGCACCGTAGTAATCCCGGCCCTGTTCAGCCTTGCCGGGCCGCGGATCTGGTGGCCGAGCCACACCGCGGACGAGGCGCCGCCCCTCCCCCGGGACCCGGTCGCGGTCACCGCCGGCTGACCGCTCCAGGAAAGGTCCCTCCGCATGCGATCAGGCCGACCGCGCCGCACCGCCGGGCTGTCACTGTGCCAAACCGGTTGGGCTGCCCCGCAATTCGGTGAGCGCAGCGCGCAGACTGCGCAGCACACGGACGTCCGGGGGCAGCGCGGCGTCGTCCCAACCGGGCCCGGCCGGGTACACCAGGACGGCGCCCGCCGTCGTAAGCAACTGGGGGTCCGCGGTTTCGGGGCTGTGCGACCACACCACCGCAGTGCTGCGCCGGTGGCGCCGGGCCAGGGCTTGGGCCAACGCCGTGGCAGGCAGTGCCGCGCCGAGCATGTCGGCGTGGATGCCTTGCTCGGCGAGCGCGCCGCGCAGGACTTCGAGAGGCAGAGAATGGAATTCGCCGGGGGCGCAGGCGAGAATGACCGCGCCGTGGCCGGCCTGAACGGGGGCCGGCGCGACCCGGTGCACCGTGTTGACGATCGCCCAGGACAGCAGGTGCTCGACATCGATGCAGCCCTGGCCGTGGGCTTGGCGGGCGGTGATGTCGGCGAACGCGGGGCGGCACAGCTCTTCCCACGTGTCCACCACCCCGTGCTCGGCCAGCTGTGCTTCGAGAATGCCGGTGAGCCGCGTCGAATCCAGGTGCGACGCCGCGTCCAGCAGTGCACCGAGATCGTCGGCCGGGCGCGCGATCCCGCGCACCGGCAGCACGGCGCGGGCCGCGCTCGCCGGGCTGGCGCCGGAGCGCACCAATTCGAGCATGCGCGCGGCCGCCTCGATGTCCGCGGGCGAATACAGTCGGTGCCGCCCGGCCCGATGGCCTTGCGGACCGATGCCATAGCGCTGATTCCAGCTGCGCAGGGTCGCTACCGGCATCCCGAGTTGCTCGGCCACCACCCGAACCGGATAGGCCTGCTGCTCCTGGGCGGCGGTCACCGGCGGTCTCCTTCCGAACGCGAGTCGCCCGACGAGATCGACGGCGGCCTCGGGGCCAGATTAACGCTTCGGCCACCGTCGGCCGCTCGGGCAACGGGAATCATAAAACGCATCGTTTTTGCATCGTTTTCGCTAAGGTGAGGGCTATACCGCACCCAGACCCGTGCGGCAGTCCACACCCGCTATCCGAAAACCGGTGATCGATGTCGCGCGCACCGTCGATGTCGTGGCCGCGGCGATCACCACGTAGGAGAACGCCATGCATCCTTCCGCTCTCACCCGCCGCACCGGAGCCGCCCTGATCGGGGCCGTCCCGCTCGTGTTCGCGCTGTGCCTGACCGCGCCCGAGGCCGCGGCCGCCGACACCGCGTGCCCGGCTCCCGGCGCCGCCGCCACCTCGGTCTCGGCGGCGGGCGCGCAATGCTCGGCCACCAGTGCCGAGGGCGCGGCCGCCGCGGCCTACGGTCTCGGCGGCACCGCCGCCGCGAACGCGGGCCCGACCAGCCTGTCGCTGGCCATCGCGCAGAACGGCGGCACCGCCGCCGCCAGCTCGACCGCGCTGTCCGGACCGGCGGCGATCGCCCTCGGTCCCGGTGCGACCGTGACCACGACCGGAGTCCGGCCCGGCCTGTCGATCGGCATCGCCGGTCCGGGCGCCACCGTGACGGTCACCGGCGTGACCGGACCCACCTGCGGTGGCGGCATCGGCTTCGCCGGCGACTTCCAGACCCTGCAGGGTTGCTTGTCGCTGAGCTGATCGAGGCGGGTGGGGGGGGGGGGGGGGGGGGCGGCCCCCCCCCCCCCCCCCAGAGGGGGGGGGGGTTGCGGGATGGGGGGGGGGGGGGGGGCCCGGCGGGCCGCCCCAACACCCGCCCCGCCGG